>CAVWXN010000012.1:0-157519 GCA_963759125.1 uncultured delta proteobacterium | reverse complement strand
TGCAGGGAGTAATCAGGAACCACCTTATTATGGTATAATTGTTGGTAGAGAGGATCTCTTATCCAGACATAAATAAATCCCATCAATATGTGATGTGATACAAATCATAATCAGGGAGGAACTTGATGAGTAATCAACGCTACAATGAATTAGAAAAATTTCTCGATATCCTTGGCTTAAACGAAGAACCGGTTGGTATTTTCTATACCGATAATGAGCCGGCAGAGGGTTTTTCTCCAAAACCTATGCCCTTGCCTACCCGTGAAAGAGAAATAAAGAACGAAATCGATTGGCAAGCTACCTTCGATCAATTCTCCTGTGTTATGGGCCACGTTCTGCGTGCCAGGAAAGTGAAGAAGCCAGCCTTTTTCAGTGCCGAGCAATTTGGTTGCCCTGGGTGTGCTTTTTGGCTCGGATTTATGAAGCCTCAAGCAGAAACTATTATTCATTATGTTTCCACCGGTATACCAAACTACATGGAGGGCGAACTCTACTGCGACTCGCCTGATGAACTGAGGCGCATCCAAAACGACATCGACCCTGAACCAGCTCCGGGTAAATATTGTGTCGCCAAACCCCTCAATCTTTTTACGGCTGATGAACAACCTGAACTGGTCGTCTTCTTCGCCAGACCGGAGACACTCTGCGGCTTGCATCAGCTAGCGACTTTTGTCACCAATGATCCTGAAGTGGTCGCATCTCCGTGGGGAGCTGCTTGTACTAATATGATTACCTGGCCATATAAATATTTGGCAAATGGTGAGAAGAGAGCAGTATTAGGCGGCTGGGACCCTTCTGCACGCAAGTTCTTCAGTACAGATGAACTGATCTTTACTGTCCCTTATGAGATGTTCATTGAAATGATTGAACGCTTTTCAGAGTCATTTTTAACAACCCCAACTTGGACAGCTGTCCAGAAAAAGATACAACGAAGTAACAAAACCTGGGCGCCTAAGACAAGCAAATGAGAGTTCTACTCATTTCAGCCAACACTGAACAGTTCAATATGCCAGCCATGCCGCTGGGACTGGCCTGCGTGGCAGAGGCCGCCAAAAGGGCGGGGCACGAGGTTCTTGTACTGGATTTGATGTTTCAGGCAGACGTCAGTTCCACGCTTAAAGAAGCGATCTCCGAGGCTCAACCCGAATGTATAGGCATTTCAGTACGGAACATCGATGATCAATGTAGTGAAAGCCCACAATTTCTTATAGAAAAGGTGAAGCAGGTGGTAACCGTTTGCCGAACCCTCTCAAATTCTCCAATTGTCCTGGGGGGTGCTGGATACAGCATGTTTCCAGAAAGTGCTCTCGCGTATCTTGACGCAGACTATGGAGTGGCCGGTGAAGGGGAAACGGCCTTTAATGATCTATTAACCCATTTGCACAACAATGAAGATCCTTCAGGCATACCGGGTCTCTACATAAAAGGTAAAGGTTCCAAAGAGTCAAAAATATTGTGCAAGAATCTAGACAAGTTTTCTCTGCCAGAAACCAGTATTCTTTCCGCTTCAGCATCACAAAGTAACGAACCATGGATTCCTGTGCAGACCAGGCGAGGTTGCGCACTCAGATGCAGTTATTGCTCAACCTCGACTATTGAAGGTGCTATTCTGCGGAAAAGATCACCGGAAATGATCTCTGCCTGGCTTGAAAGTTGGGTGAATGCCGGATATGCGAATTTCTTTTTCGTTGATAACACGTTCAACCTTCCACCTGCTTATGCCAAAGCTCTCTGCCGCCAAATCCTGGAGAGAAAACTGCGTATGAATTGGCGATGCATTATTTATCCCGATAGAGTTGACAAGGAATTAGTTGACTTGATGGTTGCAGCAGGCTGTAGACAAATAAGCCTAGGATTTGAAAGCGGCTCAGAACAGATGCTTAAGAATCTTAACAAGCAGTTTACTTTGGATGATGTTCGTGCTGTATCTGAGATTTTTGCCGAGGAAGGAATTGAACAGATGGGATTCCTGTTACTGGGAGGTCCTGGGGAAACAAGGCAGTCAGTAGAGGAAAGCCTTGCTTTTACAGATACGTTAAAACTCGACGCTTTGCGAGTTACGGCAGGCATTCGCATTTATCCGGACACTGCACTGGCTGATACTTCAATAAATCAAGGGATAATCAGCCCCCAGACGAACTTACTTTATCCTCATTTTTACTTGTCACCAGATTTGGAGGGGTGGCTATCCAAGCGATTAAGAGAATGGAAGGCATCCCGTCCTCATGTGATCATGTAGGTGACAAAATGGTCATACCTGTTACTGCATAGCTCGACCAGTCACTGCAGTTCATAATACAATCGGCTTTAAACGAAATTCCCCTTGCAAACCTTCTGAACGTCAACAACAAGGGTAATAGTAGATTCTTCCTGACTCCACGTAACAAAATCATGACCGTATAAATGTTATACTAAGGTCATTAACGTTCTGTTTTTTCTACAAAAGAAAAAGGAGACGAAGATGACCGAAGAATTCGCTGTATCAAAAACATCTGTTTTTGACCCAAAATCACCCCCAGAGGTCCATTTCAGGCCCCAAAATACAACTTTTCGCCATAATCGTGCCGGTTATAAGCGACACATCACCCACCGCTGGTGTGCTCGTCTGGCAGCAAGTGGCCTGCCGGGGACCGACCTGGCTGTTGAATACCTCTACGGTAAATACATCAAAAACCTGTCGGTAAGTACAATTAAGCAATCAGGACGTATCATCTTGTACTTTCTGGGTTTTCTTGAACGACAGGGAACAACTATCTATACCCTGACTCGCCAAGATATCAGCGCTTTTGTACAATACGAACAGGACCGTGGACTCAAGCAACGCAATCAGTTGCCAACCACTTACGGGCAATCTATGCCTTCATCGTCTTCCTGGTCGACCAAGGTGTACTGCCTTACACGATTATGCAGCCCAAGATCAAAATAAAACTGCCGGAAGCACTGCCCAGGGCAATCCCTGCCGAAGATGTACAACGTCTGCTTGAAGCGATTACCACCGTTCGGGACAGAGCTTTGATCCTGCTTCTGCTGCGAACGGGAATGCGAATCGGTGAGCTACTGGAAGTAAAAGTATCTGACATCAACCTTACCGAGCGGAAGATCCTGATCTACGTGGGAGAAAAGAACTTCCAGGGCCGAGTTGTGTATTACAACGATGATGCAGCACAAGCCCTACAGCACTGGCTCAGAGAAAGAGATAGGGAATCCGATTATCTCTTCCCCGGCAGATCGGGACCAGGGACCATCAGCTATGTCACGGCCTACAATGCTATGCGAAGGTGCCTTGAACGTGCCGGTCTATCCGATAAAGGCTACAGCCTGCACAACCTGCGCCATACCTTTGCCACCGACATGCTCAATGCCGGTATGAGGTTGGAAGTACTGCAGCAGATCCTGGGGCACCAGGAAATCGAGATGACCATGCGCTATGCAAAAATGACCGATCTGACCAGAGAGAACGAGTACTTCAAAGCAATGGATCGCATAGAACAGGGAGAGCGCCATGAATCTCGCCGAGTCCATACTGAATTACAGAAGGTATTTGAAGAGAAAAAACTACACCGCTCAAAGCGTAAGTAGCTACCTGTATCGGTTGAAATACTTTCTTCTCTGGCTTCCCGTTCCGGTTGAAGAGGCAACCCCTGCCTACGTGAAACGATATCTGGATCTGCTTCTTGAGAAGAAGCTGGCAGCCAAGACCATTAATGAACGTCTGGTTGCCATACGCAGCTTCTACCGTTACCTGCGTGAAGAAGAGAACCTCGATATCGACAATCCTGCGGTAAGCGGAATGGCATTGCGGATGGCCAAACCGCTTCCAAGGAACATCAGGCAGAGCGACCTGGATCTGTTCTTCAGCGTCATCACCAAGAAACGTGACCGGGCCATGTTCATGCTGATGCTGCGCTGCGGGCTCAGGGTTGAGGAGGTTGCCAATCTGAGTCTTGACGACATTGATTACCAGTACAGCCAGATCGTGGTGCGAGGCGGTAAAGGAGGTAAGGACCGTACGACTTATTTCAACAGTGATGCTGGATCTGCTTTGGCTGCCTATCTGCGGATACGGCCACCGACACGAGAGCAGAAAATCTTTCTTGTGGAGAAAGGTACATACAAAGGCAAACCGCTTTCGGTCCGGGGCATCCAGAAACGGATGGAGTATTACTCAAAGAAGAGCGGTGTTCAGATCACCTGTCATCAGCTTCGGCATACGATGGCCACCCAACTGCTCAATAATGGCGCTGATATCGTTGCCATTCAGGAGTTGCTTGGTCATTCAAAGATCGAGCTGACCATGCGATACAGCAAGCTGTCCGGCCTGAAGGCCCGGAACGATTATTACCAGGCAATGGAGAAGATCACAGGAATCGAGGAGCGAGATCCGGCAGCAGACGTGCCGCCCACCAGGAACTAGTTCCTGGTGGGCGCTGTGCAAAGAAAAACCTTGACTTAAGGGTAAACAAAGACCAAAATACAACCAGGTAACATGTTAATATAAAAAGATAAAACAGAATATGTTACGCGGAGTTCCTGAATCTATATGAGCACCGATGAATTGCCCGGCTCAGAAGTTCCCTCTGGCAGTATCAATTATTTGGGGATTGATCCGAAGAAAGAGCATCAGGAAAAGCACTAAGTTGCAGGTTTGCTAAAATATTTACATTTCCAAGAAACATCTCTTCATCATACTAAAACTTAGCGGTTGGTCCTAATGCCCCGAGGACCATTTCTCCTTGAACAGTTTGTCGAGAATATCGCGAGTTAACGGATAGGCCTGTTTCTGGGCGCGACCAAATCGCCGATGCATCAGTTTCAGAGAGAGAATTACATCGGCGTCCTTTGTTGGATCTGGTAAGCGAGACAGGCGAAAAACGCTGGCTTGATTTTTTCCTGTGCGATCATGATTACCTGTTTGTGGTAAGAGAACATCTTCAACAAATAATAAGCGATCTATGCATATTCTTTTATCTTTGCCAAACTCCACATCCCGGCACCTTTCTGCCACTATCTCATGTCTGTTAATAATATTTATCCTGCTTACTCGTAATTCGAATGGAGCGGATAAAGCACAGGAACTGCAACAGGCTATGTTGGCTCATCTTAATTGTTACCCGATGGAGCTGATTGATTTTCACAAACAGAAGCCTTTGCTTGAATCGAAAGAGTTCTGTCTGGCAACCATCTATCACGAAAAAGGTGTCCAGCCGCTCTGGGTTACAGCGGATGGTCCCGGCAGCAAGGCACGAGTAATCGTCGACTTCCTTAAACGAGTAGATGAAGAAGGGCTTGATCCTGCCGATTACGAAATCTCTGAAATCCTGGAACTCCGGCAGTCGGACAGACCTGACGATTTGGCCCGGCTTGACACTCTATTAACGTACAACGTGGTCAAGTACATCCACGACATGAGCTATGGCCAACTGAAGTTCCGCACAACAGAGCCGGCTTTATTCGCCGAAGCCGGCAATACAGATTTTGACCCATTAAAGGCGGTGGAAGCAGCACGTTCAGCAGTCGATTTGACTTCGTACCTCAATGGCCTGGCACCAGCACACCGGTATTATAGAGATCTCAAAAATGCACTGATCAAGATAAAAGCCGCACCCGAGAACGGCGGATGGGTCGAGATCAAGGGCGGTCCGCTTATCAAGCCGGGCAACAGCGACCCCCGTCTACCTGTCATCCGGAAGCGATTGGCTGAGGAACATGGTCTGGTGACCGAGGCTCATGACAAATTATTCTACGATGAGGAACTCGTCGAGGCGATCTCCCTGTTTCAGCTGCGACACGGTCTGAAAACCGATAGTATCATCGGTCCTCAAACCCTGGCCGTCCTGAATATCTCGAGAGAGGAAAAGATAAATATCATCCGCGCAAATATGGCACGCTGGCGCTGGCAGGCTCATGAACTCGGAGAAAACTATGTCATGGTCAATATTGCCGGTTTTTCTCTCACTGCGGTAAAGAACAATGAAACAATATTGGAGATGCCGGTCATTGTGGGCAAGAGTCAGCACCAGACACCGGTCTTCTCAGATAACATCAGGTACCTGGATTTCAACCCATTCTGGAATGTCACAACCAGCATCGCCCGTAATGAAGAGTTGCCGGCCCTGCGGGAAAACCCGAATCATCTGGCAGAGCGCAATATCAGGCTGTTTTCCAGCTGGCAAGAGGATGCAATTGAGTTAGACTCAACAACTATTGAGTGGAATAATATTTCCCGGGCCCAGATGTCACGCTACAAGTTGCGCCAAGACCCGGGTCCCTGGAATGCCCTGGGACGGGTGAAGTTCGTTTTTCCCAACCATCATTCGGTCTACCTGCACGACACGCCGACGCGGGAACTGTTCAATCATTCCTTCAGGTCCTTCAGTCATGGCTGCATCAGGGTCAGCCGCCCGCTGGCCCTGGCCCTGTTCGCCCTGGAGATGGAAGACCCGCTCTGGACCAGTAAAAAAATCGACACCATCGTCACTTCCGGCGAGCGCAAGGTCATAAGCCTTTCAAACCCGCTGCCTATCCATATCACTTATCAGACTGTATGGCTTGACAATCAAGGGATCATCCATTTTAATGGCGACTTGTATAATCGAGATGCCAGGCTGCTGGAAGTATTGTTGTCCCAGTAATCCTGGTTATTTATTAACCGATCCCATTATTGTGCATGCCAGATTACAAATTGACTCGGCGATCTTTTCTCGCTGCCGCTGCTAGCTTCGCCACTTCATATGCGCTATTTGGTCCTACGCGCACTCTGGCCATGACTGAGGGTCCGCACCCGCTGTCTCTCTACCACACCCATACCGGTGAATGTCTTGAAATAGACTTCCACCCGCGTTTGTGCAATCCGCCTACTCTGAATCGTATTAATCATTTCCTCCGCGATTTTCGAACTGGTGAGGTGCACCCAATCGACACAAAGCTTTTAGTTATGCTCTGTGCAATCCAGCAAGCGGGGGGAAGTAACGGGACTTATGAGATTATTTCTGGGTATCGATCGCAGGCAACCAACGCTAAATTGCGCAAATCCAGCTCGAAAGTAGCAAAGAAAAGTCTCCATATGAGCGGCCGCGCCATCGATATTCGGCTCAATGATCTCAAAACCATTCAGCTCAGGGACCTGGCTCGCTCCCTTAAAAGCGGTGGTGTAGGCTACTACGCCGATTCCGATTTCATCCACATCGACACTGGCCGGGTACGCATCTGGTAGCGCACTGTCAAACTCAGTCCAATATCATTGATCCAGGCTGTCTTTTCAAACCTGAAACGTCAATGTCATATGTTCCGCAATGTCATATGTTCCGTATTCAGAGGAAGAAGGTTAATTTTTCCCCCACAGCAATATTTTTGAATCGCCAGCCGAAACATCTACACAACAAAATAGTAGAGTGATATATTTTTCAACGAATCAAACATCACATTATACACTTGTTGGGGGTAATTATGGCTTCCAGCTTATCTCTTGCTTCTTCGGCAAGACTCGCTTTAATGGGATTAAGCTACGTATATATCGTAAAACTTACAGATACTTATTGGCATGGTATTTTTGCTAATCCTGGTGTTGCTTTTGTGGTTGTCAGTTTGAATATTTTTGCAGGAATTGCTCAATTCTTGTTCTTCTACAAATTAAAATCTTCAACATCAAATAGTGGTATTTTCACTAATATTGCAGGTTGGACGGGGGTGATAGGGGCATTAATCAATATACTGCCCAAGATACTCGCACTAGCGGCTCTGCTTCAATTCTACTTCTCCTTCAAATTAATAAAGAAGAGCCAGTTGATTGCTGTATTGAGCCCATGGTTAGGTGCTGTCATGCTTTTTTGCTGTTGTCTGATCTTTTCCCTTCTCTCCTTTAAGATCTGGAGCAACAAAACCCGGTTTTTTCTATTTGGAGCAATTGGATACATGATCCTCACAGTGATATTCTCAATGCTGGTTCTAAATTTCTTTTCAGGGGTTCAAGTTAATTGGCAAGAGGGAGAAATTGGTATGAGTGTCGCTTACTTCACCATTTCAGCATCGTTTTCTTTTCTCTGTATTGCCTATTTTTTCACCGGATTTATCAACGGTAATGAAAATATCGGAGATGGCGAGTCCTGTGAATGAGCCATGAATATCAATTCCAGAAGATCACAGCTCATTTTATTTGTGGCGATTTCTTATGCTCATTTGTGGCTCTTGTTTGGCATTGGAATACTGTTTGAGATACCGTTTTCCTACGATATAAAAGAACCGGGAGGAATTCTTGTCCTTCTCGGTGTCCCAGCCTCCCTGTTTGCGTCGAGCTTTGTAATCCTAATAAGTCATGGAAGAGGCGGTTTGCGGCAACTGTTTAGCCATTCATTAAAGTGGCGTTTCAGCCCGAAATGGTATTTATCCGCATTTCTGACACCTTTGCTGGTAGCCTTCGCTTGCGGGGCAGCGGCACGTTGGATTGATGGAATTAAAATGGCTGAAAATTGGTTTTCACCATCCATGCCATTAGGATTCATGACCTTCTTATTATTATATATTGGACTGGGCGAAGAGATAGGTTGGCGTGGATTTGCGCTGCCGAGATTTCAAGAGATTCTAGGGTCACTTGGAGGCAGTATCGCAAACGGTTTGTTCTGGGCGCTTTGGCACTTGCCTCTGTTTTTCATGGAGGGATCATCTCAATACGGTCATTCTCTTCTTCTTTTCATTTACTTGCTTACCTGTTGGTCTATCACGATGGCTGTATTTGTCGGCAAATCTGAAGGCAGTGTAATTCCAGCTATTCTGTTTCATGTGGCGGTTAACTTCCTGGCGTTCGCGATCATTTATCCTTATAAGTATTTTTATTTATTTTGGGGAGTTAGCGCGATAATTGCAACACCATTCCTGCCCAGGCCGCTTGCTGGGGGTAGGCCTTCTGCGATGATCAACATCCCAGATGCCTAACATAAAATTTTCACTGTTAAGTTCCGAGAAGGGATTTCATTGCAATGGGAGAGATTCGGTTCGTCAACCTTCACTTGGCTGTGTCATTTTTTTTCTGTTTTAAGAGCTTGTCGAGAAATTCATTGGCAGATTCTGGCCTCGTTTGGGTCGCATAAGACTCAGTAAGTAGTGGTACTGTCTAGGTTGATCTTGCTGGCGATACACAGAAAGATTTTAATGATGGCATAAATGCACTGCCGTTATGATTGCCAATTGTTATGTTGTGAGTATGATCTGTGTTGATAGCAGCAAGAAGGCCCCCAAAAAACCTCTACCTTCTCATACATTTTATGCCTCAATGAAAAACTCAGTTCATGATTGACCACTTAAGTGCGTTTTCAAAAAAGGTTGTTTGGTTAAAGCCATTGTTTTTCATTACCACTGCCGCTGCATTCATTGTCTTTGGTTACGTGGTGCTCATCGAGGAAGGCGCAGACAAAGATGTGTATATCATTCCAAGTGTAGTTGTTGTGCTGTGGTCGCTGGTCTGTTCACTTCTGCTATCCATTTTTCCTTACGTCCCACCGAAGCCTGACCAGCAACAGCGTTTATCTGAGCGTCTTAAAATCCAACTGGCCAGGGGCGTTTATCACGCATGCTCATGGGTATTGTGCTTGTTGAGTGTATCTGTTGTGTGGCTTACAATCAGACTACTAAATGTGTGGCGTGCAGATTTTTAGAGAAACAGGAAGAGTCTTGAATCTACAGCATTCCAACCGAACTTCCTGAATACCAGTAAAAGATTAAAGTTCTTCATGCAGCTTTCTGGGGATTGTATGAACGTTTACCCGAACATCATCTATTTCGTCATAAACCGCGTAATGATCCTCAACTTGTATCTTTAAACCTCTATAAACACTTCTGCCAGTATACACTATCACCAACATTATCGTGACCATCAATGCCAGCGTGACAATCCTTTGTGTGCTCATGCGCTCTCACTGAAAAAGTAAAAAGGTATAAGCTAACTTATAATACTGCTGGTCAAATAGCGAGGCAGAACAGCGGACCGGGTCCATCCCGGGAAGCTAACAGTAGAAGTGATAAAGGCCAAAGTGCTAACAAAGCGCATCACCTGAGCAACACCCGAACTGCTATTTGGTTTCCGGATGGAAACTATTTAGGCTTGGTTGCTTGTGTGTTGTTCTTGGTTAGCGAGACCAAAAACGAAAGAACTTCTTCATATGTAATGCTCCTAAGATCCTTGTGGCCAAATCTCTTGTTGAAATGAGCCAGGACATACTGACAGGTCTTGACGGTGTTTTTTTTTGGAGTTGCTTCGGTGATAGTGCAAGTGCTATTCGATTGTTTGAGAAACTTTCATGAGTGACCTCCCTGTCGTCTTGAGATAAATCATCGGCGCCCCTGCAGAATAACAGAGGCTGGGAGGCCATCATAGGCCAACACAAGGAAATTAGAAATTGACTTCTAGGTTTCGTGGATACAGGAAGAGCCTTCGAGTTGAGGATCAGTCTACAATTTAAGAGTGCCGGTTAAAATCTCAGATAGAGCCGTTATTTAAGCGTTGGAAAAAGGAGCTATATAAACAGAGTTGTGTTCGAATGAGAAGAGCTCGCAAGAAAGGCTGCCACACCTCCAGGCTCTACACCATCTATCAAATCCGATGATTTTAGCCCCATAAGATCAACAGTCATCTGGCATGCAATAATCCTTACACCATACTCCTGAGCCATTTTAATAAGTGACTCAAGCTGTTCTATGTTCTTGTTCTTCATCATAAACTTAAACAGCTTGGGCCCGATACCGCCGAAATTCATTTTCGAAGTACCCAGTTTTCCAGCACCTTTCGGTCGCATTGCAAGCACCATTTTTTCAAGAAATCCTCTTCCTGCTGTATTGAAAGACGATTTTTTCAAGACATCCAACCCCCAAAAGGTTGCATAAATAGTGACCTTCATATCCATAGCTATACCACCGTTTGCAATGATAAAGGCCGCCATGGCTTTGTCGAAATCACCACTGAACAATACCAGGGTCAGGTGATCATCTTTTTTTTCAAGAGCTGCAATACGATTTTCAAGCTCTTTCACTTGCTTAGAAATGTCATCAGAAACCGTTAGGTTTTTTGCCCCATCATTAATAGTGTCATTTTCCATTTGTTTGCTCCTTCCTCTGTCCAATAAATCAGGAAATTAAGAACCAACCACAACTATTTTGTTATAAAACAGCTTTCAGATCATTATATGAGTGCCTTAAAAATCGGACATTTTCTCATCACTCGCTCAGTAGTAGTCAAATGATTGTAAGATTCAATTGATACAATCAGAATATAACCACGGTAGAGTAAAGGGGGAGTGGCTGAAATAGTTAATCGAGTCGCAACCCTGGTCATTTAAGATCAGAAGATAAACAGGAAAATGCTGTTAACTCGATAAAAGAAAAGGCAGAGCCATTTCTGACCCTGCCTTAATGAATCTAAGAGATATAATGTAGGCGACTCTAAGCTAATCCTGTATTTTCATGAAGGTCCTATAGTAATTCACTGGTTTAGGAACTCGAGCTACAGATTTTCTATCACCACCAATAGGGATCGCCTTCGCACTCGTCATCAGGTCCACAGAGATCCTGTACTACTCCTCCGTTACCTTTTTCGCCGCGGACTTTGTCCCCTCCGCCAAACACCGGAGAAACCGCCAAACCTAAAATAAAAACCAACGAGAGAAATAACGCACAAATTTTCTTCATAACTACCTCCATTTAAATTAACTGTATTACATTGTGGTACAAACTATTTAATGATTACATATACTTACGAGTATACGTGCCACAAAAATATAATCAAGCAAAAAACACACAATTTTCCCAATGATTCCGACTTGCTCCCTTACCCCGTTAGAGAGTAAATCGGGGCCAGACCCCATTTAACTCCTGAAACGGATTTTACAGGGGATTGGGAAAAGGCTTTAAAGCAGAAATACTTTCTTGATTGTGTTTCTCGTCGCCATGACCTTCTCTGAATCCAGAGGCAGCTGGTTGGTTGCCAGATAGCCGCATAGTTCCGCAACGCTTCCCCAGAACTTGACGATTTCTGAATAAAACAGCCGCAGCCTGCTGAGAGGGCTTGTCTGCTTCTGCGCGGCCATATACTGGATACGTAATTCCCGGCCGATAGAAAGATTATAGGCATACATGAGAAACAGTGCGCGTGGCAGATGATAGTCCGAGGAGACAAGAATGACGGATTTCAAGTTTCTGTCCAGAGCCGTCTGCACGGTGATGTGAATATCTTCAAAGGAAGAGCGGGTTATACCGCCTGGAAGCAGGATGACGGATTCCGGGACACCATACTTTGCGGCATGTTTTGCCAGCGCTTTGGGAGAGTTGTTAATCAGCATCAGGTGGGCGGCACCGGGGTTGGCTGCAACCATGCAGCCGTAAGTGATACGCTCCTTTGAAGAAGGCATAATCGCCACCAGGTCCGCTGGGGCCAGCTCGGGCTGCAGGAAGCGCAGCAGGTAGACGGCGCCGATCTGGAGGGCGGCGACCGTGGCAAAGACCAGCAAGAGAAATTTTATGATGGTAATAAATAGGTTCATCTACGGAAAGACAATACCTGACAGTACAACGGGGACACAATAAAGAAATTGTGTCCCCTACCTCCAACTCAGCTGCTTGCGATACATTTCGGCGTATCTGCCGTCCAGCTCGATAAGCTGCTCGTGGCTGCCGTTTTCGATGATCCTGCCACCCTCCAGCACCAGGATGCGGTCGGCCATCTTCACGGTGGAAAAGCGATGGCTGATGATCAGCGCCGATTTTCCTTCGATCAAATCCTTGAAGTTCAAAAAGAGCTGGTATTCCGAGTCGGCGTCGAGCGAACTCGAGGGTTCATCGAGGATAATGAAGTGGGCGTCCCGGTAGAAAGCCCGGGCGATGACCAGCTTCTGCCATTCGCCAATGGACAGCTCCTCACCGGCTTCGAACCACTTGCCGAGCATGGTCTCGTAGCCTTTCGGGAGGCTCTCGACCAGGCGGGTTATCCCGGCCTTCTCGGCTGCGTGAGCAACAGGGACTGAACTGTCTTCTTCTTTTTCGACGTCTCCCAGCCTGATATTGTCGCGCAGCGTGAGGTGGTACTGGACGAAATCCTGGAACACCACGCTGATCTGCTGCCTAAGCTCCTGCAGGGCAAGATCGGGGTACGGGCTGTCATTGTATGACAGAACTCCTGCCGACGGATCGTAGAGGCGGCAAAGGAGCTTGACGATGGTGGACTTCCCTGCCCCATTGGGCCCGACCAGGGCGACCACCTCGCCGGGGTTGATGGTAAAAGAGACATCGTTGAGCACCGCTTCTCGTGTCCCCGGATAGCTGAAGGAGACGTGTTGCAGTTCGACGGAGGGCGGCTTCGTCGCCGGTAATGGTTTTGGTGTGGCACTTTCCACCACCTGGTTCTTGGCATCGAGAAAGGAAAAGAACAGCGACACAAAAAGGTTGTCCTCGTAAAGCCGGGCCAGGTTCTGGAGCAGTTCCCTCAGATGAGTGACGCCCCGCTGGAAGGCCTGGAAGTACATGACCATATCGCCGATGGTGATCATGCCCTTGAGAGTGCGGATACCGATCATCAGGAAACAGGCCATCAGGACGAGGGCGGCAAAGGCCTGGGAGAGAAACTCGGCGCCGGTTCGCTGGCTTACCAGGGTGAGTTTTTCCCCCCGGATCTTTGCCCGCAGCGTATTGAAGCCGTCCGAGAAAAACCCGCCCAGCTCGAAGAGGCGGACCTCTTTGGCATTTTTGTCACTGGTCAGCACCCAGCTGTAATAGGATGCTCTTCGCTCAGACGGAGTGACTTCTTTCTGCCACCTGAAGTTCTTCCGGGCGAAATGGATTTGGACCCAGAGGCCCGGCAGCGTTGAAACAAAGAGCAGCAGCCCCACCGACCAGTGAAAGGTGAAAAGCAGGCCGACCATGACGATGAGCGAAACCCCGTTCTGCCCGAGCATGTTCAGGCCGTTAACGATGGTGGTGGGCCGGTAGGGCCCCTCCCGCTGGGCCCGGTGCAGGGTGTCGAAGTAGTCCGGGTTTTCGTAATAGGCCAGATCGAGCTCGATCGATTTCTTGTGCATCACGTCGTGCACATAGTCGGTAACAGTGACCGCCTGGGCCTCGGTCGCATAGGCGGCCAGACGCCCTACCCCGACCTGGACGACGGCAACGCCGGCGGCAATCACCACCAGGACAATCACGTGTGAGACGGCACCTTCGGCGGACCCGGTCTGAACCGCCTGGCTGATAGTGTCGATGATAAGTTTGATCAGGTAGAGGGCAGCAAGCGGGATGAGTCCCTGGATCAGGACCAGCAGCGCATTGATGATGGTCCATTTACGGCTCGCCTGCCAGACGAGCCTGAGAGGACCGGTCGATGCGCAGGGCGTTTTTGATTTTGTGGGAAACAGATAAAGGATGACTCATCTGAACTCATTTAGCCTAGAAGTTAGAATCGCAATAAAGTCTAATATTTCCAAAGACTTTATAAGTGTTCCAGTGTTCATACTTACCCAGAAATCAAGAAAAGAAACTATTTATAATCAGCATTGCTTGTTTTAAAGAATACATGACGGTGCGGAAATTGGAGCCGATAAGTTGGAACATTAGAAACCATCTCGGAGATTTGTTTGAAATCCTTCTTCATGATTTGTTTGTCGGTTGGATCTAGGCGAAAACTGTTTTGTATCACTGCGGCAAAAGCTACTTGCTCAGAACAGCTGACAATATCAACTGAGCTTGAAGTGTGCTTGTGATCTAGTTTTTCAAGTATAAATATCCGTGCGAAGACAAGAAGATTCGGCAAGGCTATAATATTGTTTATTGTTTAGGTCCAATCTTAATTTATTTGTATATTCAGCGACCGCAGTCGTTCCCATATCTGTGGCTAATAGTTTTGCCATATCAACATTTAATCTCACCGCCGGGTAACTGGGAAAGACGAGGAAATGCCCTTCCTTTGGATTTAGTACCAGGCAGTCATCGGAGAATATCCGGGCTAGCCATTTTGGCCCAAATAGGTGGTTAGCGTCGACTTGCCACTCCCAGTAGGCCCTAAAATCCTACTCGTACCCAGAATTTGCTATAAACTGCACCTGCGTGTAGGACTTAGAAAATTTGTTCGACTTAAACTTCTCGGGATCACTACGATTAACGACTAGATGCTCAATTGTGTGAGCTTTAATCCCTGTTACTGCACAATATCTAATTGAATTTCCACTCTCGGAAATAATAAAATCTACAAGACCTTCAAAACGGAGTGCGTCATCAGAATCTACTCTTCCAAGGCTACAAAACCCTGAGTTGTTAGAATCCTCATAGCTACAAATTTTGACATAATCCTTATCAGTTATTTTCCTGTTAAGTTTAAAGACACTAAAATCTGGATTGCTACTTCGTGTAGGGTGAAGATTTAGAGGAAAATCAATTTGAATGGTGTGGTTGTATGCCTCGTGACTGAATAAATGCACCTACTAATACTGAGAACGTTTTAGCTAGAATTTTACGAACGAGGGAATACGGGATGGTCTCTCTTTTTGAGCCTGAACCGCTGGTTGTCGACTTCTGCAAAGAGCCATATGAGATTAATACTGGTTTTTGGTATATTTTCCGTATCGTCTTCTGGCATTCAATCTCTTTATGTCAATACTTTGCATAACACTCTCCATCTATAATATTTCAAAGACAAGTGTACTTCTTCTTTCCTAATTCATCAACAATAATGCAGCAGTAATGCTAAATGTTTAAAATTATTAGTTCATTGATCAATCCCAATACTTAGTCAACTTATCAAGTTATTGATAGCGTAGAGTTGTTCAATTTGCAGCAAGCTCAATTTGAGATATTGCTGTTGCACTGTTTTACAAGACTCATTACGGTAGTAGTATCCACATAGTGAGAAATGGACTTAATATCATTATTGATTGTTGATGTAATCTTTTGTGCATCGCTTCGTAATCGATAGCTTAGCGCTCTAGCCCCTCCAAATGCTCTCTTCCTCGTCTCCAAACTACTTCTTTGGGCAACTGGTCTCTCATTGCACGTCGAGCGATTATTTTTGTCCAACCCTCATAGATTTTTTGATCCCAAGGTAAGGACAAACAGAACTCTACTAATCTTCTATCAATAATGGGATGCCGAGATACTATATTGTACCTCGAAGCTACGCGATCATACCTCTCTAATGCTACCAACAAATTTGGGGTGATTCAAAGCTTTTGCTTGCTCTCTTCGTAAGTTTATTTGGTTATGATGAGAGTCGGGGTGATTCCGCAATTCTGCCAATCTATCCATCAAATTGATTTTTCGGGCAAAATCAAGATTTATTATTGTGCCCTGAATTTCATTCTCAAGGGTTAGCTCATTTCGAAAATCTCCACTTCTTCCTTAAGAAACGCAGGAATGCAGGAGTATAGACAGACCTAAAAGCACCATAAAAATATGAATAACTAGTCCCGAAAAACTCTCGTAAAAATAGTGTTTATCTTTTGACGCTTGAATGGCCTCCTTGTATTTATGGTTCTTTAATAGATATCCAATGTGATTGCCAGGTTGTCCTAAAACTAGATCGCCATGACACATCTAGAATCACATTAAATTGTTCCCTACGCGACCGTATCAACATGATTTGAGGTATTATCATACAGTGGTCGAACAAGTCATCAACCGTTTCAGAGATTTCGCCGATTTCATCAATATATTTTTCAATTTCTTTCACATCCACCAAGTGGGGACAAAGTCCTATATGATTGTAAAACCTTATTTATATAATGGTTTCACGGCATTCGGGATTAGAACTATCGATAGCAGAAAATATGTGTAGATTAGAGTGTTCTATCCTTTGGAGGAATACGCTCGCAACAGCCACAATTGAGGATGAATCGATGCCTCCGCTTAGCATCGAAGCAGTCCGTTTAACTCCACGCAATTGTCACCGTATGACATCTTCGAATAATACTCTAAATGAATCCACGTAATCACGTTGCTGTTTGAAGCGTAATTCTTTGGATGGATCCAATCTCCAATAATTTTCTATTTTTATTCTGCTATGGTTGACAACCAGTCGATGGGCCGGAGGAAGCCGAACGACATCTTCAAAAAAAGTGCAGGTCTTGTCAATCCCTTCCAGTTCGTCAATAAGAAAGTCGGCTATGCGAGGTTCATAAATCCTGCTGTGGAATCAAGCCAGAAGCCAGGATCCCTTTACCTCAGAAGCGAAGACCAGACGATCTGGTGTATGAGCGTAATAAAAAGGTTTGATTCCGATATGATCACGCAGACAGATGAGCTGCTGTTCCCGGCCATCCCATATGGCAGCGGCGAAAACTCCAACTATATGGTTGACACAGTCAACACCCCAGGCGTGATAGGCATGCAGCAGCAAAGCAACATCGTGTCTTCCTCATGTAAATCCACACCACTGTGAATCTGACTTTTCAAAAGATCTATCAGGCCATCCCGGTCATCTATCCGGGCATCTGCGGTGATCCAGACTTTGCTATCGAAGCTGAACGGCTGCTCCTCGCGCAGCGACTCTTCTGTGGTATGCAGCAAGCACATGCCCGAAGCCGACCGGGCCATCGGTCCAGATTCCTCGGCCATGGGGGCCGCGGTGATTGATGGCATCACACATCGAAATGATGGTCTCGGGCCGTACCGGCTCACCGTTGCGATTGAAGACGCCGACAATGCCGCTCATGAAAAGTCCCTGTAATCTGGGGTGAACGAGGATTCGAAGGCAGTGAAACGTTGATTTGTATCGGGGCTGTTCATTGATCGGTTCGCCGTCGATCTCCACCCATGCGTGGGCCCGCATGGTGCTATCTTCAGTAGCTACTCCAATTTTCAGCTCACTGTCAATGCCTCTTCGCCGCAGCAACGACCAGAGCAGAATCGAGCGCTCAAGACAGGCTTCTCGGCGGAACAACAGGCGGGCAGCACCGTTTACCAGGTAAGAGATCTGAGCTGGAACTGATGATGTTTCGATGTCTGGAGGTATTGCTGCCAGAGGGATGTGCTGAAGGCGTGCGAGATAATTCTTGAACCCAAAGCGTCGTAAATTCAGATAAACTCCTGGCAGGCCGCACAAGGCAACCATAAAGGTGATTTTATCAGATCCGGAAAGCGTCCAGAATTTTTTAAAGCGGGACATCAACCGAGTTCAATCAGTTTCTTTTCAATCAGCTCGGTGAGGAGTGCATCGACATCGCTTTCCAAGGTGGCACGCTCAACTTCATATTCTTCCAGCAGGGTATCGACGGCCTGCCCGATCGATGGCGCCTCGCTGAGCACCGCCCACATCCGGGTGCCCACCTCATCCAGGCCATAGTAGTTTTCGGTATTGACATTGAGCAGCACTGATTCGCCCTGCAGTTCCTGGACTAGCACCCCGTCTGGTATGCTAATCTTAGCCGTGGAAGGAATTTTCACTATCTATTCTCCTGGTGCTGATTTATTCCGGGAAATAGGGGTCAGACCACGGTTTTTAAGTAAAACCGTGGTCTGACCCCTATTTCCCCGCATTGTGTCCCCGGTCAAAGCTATAATCTAAACCTCTTTCACCCCAAATTCCACACCAGGTCTCTCTCTTCCTTTTCTTACCATGTCGACTATCTCATCCTTTGTAATTTTCACTTTTATCGAAGGGACGTCCAAGGGGGAAGTAGTAATTTTCTGGGGAGTGACGGCAAAAGTGGATCCGTCCTTACGCTTGATAATTACCTGCCCTTTTTTTTCAGCCTGTTTGAGAACCGTTGATAGATTCTGTCTTGCTTCCGAATATGAATATACTTGCATTTTAAACCTCCATTACTTCGATACCGAGGTCACCAGCTGAAGCTGTGAGCTTCTGATCTAAAGACAGCAGCGGCGCTTTATGCCTTATAGCGCAATCCAAGAAGTATGCATCATACGCATAGATGTTGGCGTTTTTAGCGATCGCTAAAACTTTTTTAAAGTCAGGGTGTATATAACGAATGGGGATTGACTCAAAAATCTGCATACCCTCAATTGCCTGATCCAATGCCAACCTATTCTGTTTGAACATCGCTGAAAAAGCATTGCCGATTTCCCATGAAATGGAGCCAGGCCCAATAAGATCATTCCCTCTGGTAAGCTCGACTATCCTTTGCTTTTCAGCTTCATCGACAATGACAGCAATTATCGCTGAAGTATCTATTACGATTTCCATGGGTGCTTCCCTTTGTATTGTACAATTGTACAACGTGTGTACAAATTGTCAACCAGCATGACTGGGAATCACTTCTCAAGCGAAACCGAGGAGTAACTCCTATTTTGATCGTGCCACCACTTTAATCATCACCAGCAGGACCACCACGGGAACGAAGAGAAACGTGCTCAACCGATAACTGCCAAAGGCCAGCGCCAGGCCGCAGACCATAACAATTAGACCGATCAGGCCGACACCGAGGAGCCCGGCTATCCTGAAGAGCAAATCTCTGTTATACTTTTCTTCTCCCATTGTTCTAAGGAGACACATGCTAAGGTGTACCTTTTCTCGTTATTCTCCTTACCCTTTGATGTAAGGAGACACAATATACATTGTGTCCCCACTCTTACTTCTTATCGTGTCCCCGCCTCAATTTGAATTTCAGCAGCAGCCGGTTGAGGTAGGTAAAAGGCCACCTGGTGGCCGGAGCTTTACCAGCCAATGCCTGTTCAGGATCGAGCATCAGGTCCACCAGGTGGATGGTGGTCATTTTCCCTGAGAGGAAGTGGACGCAGCCGGCGCAATAGGTGAGCACCGGTCGCCCAGCGGCCTGCTCGGCCCGTTTCTCTGCCCACTGATCGGTGATATCCGGCGCCACGAAACAGGCCGAACCACCTTCCCCACAGCACAGTGTCCGTTTGCGCTGATGCTTCAGGTCGCCGACTTTGAGTCCGAGGCTTGCGGCAATGGCCCTGACACTCTGATGCACCTCCGCATCGAATCTGGTGGAGCAGGGATCGTGGATGCAGAGTTCTTCGCCGGTTTCGCCCCTCTGCCCAGGCTCCTGAACATCCAGGATCTGGTAGATGGTTTTCACCTTCATCCCCTCCCCGTACCTGGTGAAGATCTGGTGGCAGCTGGGGCAGGCAGTAATCACCGTGGTGATTCCCCGTTCCTGCCACTCGTCGATCTGAGCATTGAAGGTCCGCGCAAAGAAGTCGGCCCGGCCGAGGTCGTGGGACGGCTTGGCACAGCAGCTCAGGACGATGCCCAGACGGTCGATTCTGGTGTTGAGCAGCTCAAATAGTTTCCGGACCTGGCCAGGCATGATTCCAGCCAGGGCGCAGCCGGGAAAGAAGACAGCAGTGGAGTTTTCAGGAATAGCGCTGAGCTGAAACCAGGGGGACAGACCGATTTTTTCGTAGCTCAGGATGCGCCGGTGCTGGCGCAGCGGGCCCCTGCCCTCTTCAACCAGTCGGCAGCGCATGAGCCAGAGCATTTCCGAGATGTTAAGGGCCTCGGGGCAGTGCACATCGCACAGCCGACAGAGGCTGCACGAGTAAATGACCTCGGGGGCGAGGGAGCCGGCCTGGTACTGTTGTGCCAATACCAGCGGATTATCGTAGCGCCGCAGAAACGCACACTGCCTCACACAGCCGCCGCATTCGGTGCAGTCTTCGATAACCGTGGCAAGCGCCTTATCCAGTGGTGTCAATTGGTCCATGCAGAGGGACACAATACTTAATTTACCGGAAAAAGGGGACACAATACCCATCGTGTCCCCAAATATGATTTGTGTATCCTTTCGGGGTTTTCTGGAAATTGGGACACGATGGGTATTGTGTCCCCTCATCACCTTAATTCTTATGAAATATTTGTAAAAACGGAAATTATGTGTAAAATTAAAAAGATATTTGTGGAAACCATCGGCAGGTGCCGAAGAGTCTCTTTTTCCTGCAGTCACCTTGAGGGAGGTTGTTATGTATTTGAAATCGTTTCTGTTCACAATGATCTGCCTGCTCGTATGCGGAGTTTCATTCCTGTCGGCAGCGCAACATGAAACCGTTGAATATAGCTGGGGCGGCTCACCCGTCTATATGGCCCGGACTGCCGACAACTTCATCGTTCTCTACGACCGTTCCGAGTCGATGGGCAGCCAGTTTCTCGATACGGGCAGCACCAAGCTGGAGGCGGAGCGCAAGATTCTCAGGGATAAGAATGCCACCCTGCCGGATATGAACTGGATGGCAGGCATCTACTCGTTCACCCCCGGTCACGGCACCGATAACCTGACTGTCTATTACCCCATGCAGACCTACGACAAGCAGAAGTTCCATCGGACACTGGACAAGATGCCGAGAGACCCCAAAGGCCCCACCCTGCTGCAGCAGGGTCTCAATGAACTCCACACGGTGCTGCCGACGCTCGAGGGCAGAACGGTGGTCTTTTTGTTTACCGATGCCCAGTACACCCCGATGGACCGTTATAAAACTCCTTCCTTGATTGCCGCCGAGCTGGCCGCCGAGTACGACGTCTGTTTCGCGGTGCTGGATGCAGGAGCCGAGAATAAAGGACTGAAACAGCTGCAGAAAATCGCCAATGTCAACGACTGTTCCTATATGGTCAGTTTTGCCGATCTGCTTGGCAACCCCGAGTGGATGACCGGAGCCCTGTTCGACATCTCCGATGAGGCCCCCACGGGCGGCAAGGAAGTCAAGATGGGTCAGGAATGGGAGAACATCTTATTTGATTTCGACAAATTCGAGGTCAAGTCCCAGTACTTTGCAGTGATTGCCAAGGTCGCCGAGTACATGCGCAGCCACCCCGAGGCGCGGATCGTGCTGGCCGGCCACACCGACAACGTGGGAACCAGGGAATACAACATCAAGCTCTCCCATAAAAGAGCTTCAGCGGTACGGGATTACCTGGTCACCAAGGAAGGAATCGATCCGGGCCGCATCACCCTGAATGGCTTCGGCTTTGACGATCCGGTCACCAGCAACGACAGTTCTGCAGGCCGGGCGCAGAATAGGAGGGTGCAGGGTATCCTCATCGACAATTAAAATTGTTTTTTGGCTCAATCTCTGCGTTGCGGACGAAAAAATTATCCTCGGAATATTGATCCATATACCTCCGGTAATTTTTTCGCCCGCGCCTTGATCTTGAGCCAAAATCCTCACTTTTATTTGTTTTAAAAATTTCCAAGTAAAAAGGGATGGTCGCCTAAGCGGCTGTCCCTTTTTATATGCGGGACACAATAAAAAAATTGTGTCCCCTTGTCGCTCTTATCGTGTCCCCTTTCTGATTTGATGTTATATTGGTTTTCTCCATATCACTTATTGATATTTTCTATCCCCCGGAGTCTCCCATGGAAACCAGACATCTGCAGATCTTCACCGCCGTTTACCGGACGAAAAGCTTCACCAAGGCTGCCGAAGAGCTGTTCACCAGCCAGCCGACCATCAGCGAGCACATGAAGAACCTCGAGGATCGACTGGGCTGCAAACTGTTCGACCGGCTCGGCCGCTCGATCTCCCCCACCCCCGAAGCCGAACTGCTCTACCCCCGGGCAGTGGAGATCCTCGATGAACTGCACAAACTCGAAACCACCCTCGCCTCTGCTGCCAAGACAGTCTCCGGAGAGCTGGTCATCGGCGCCAGTACGATCCCCGGCGAGTATCTGCTGCCCCAGCTGGCCGCCGAGTTCAACGGCCGCTACCCCGAAGTTTCCTTTGAGATCCTGATCAAGGATTCCGGTCGGATTACCGACGATATCTCCGCCCATAAAATTTATCTCGGAGTCGTCGGGGCGGAGCTGCCCTCTGCCAACCTGGACTTCACCCCCTTCGAAGGCGATGAACTGGTCCTGGCAGCCGCAGCAGATGCCAACATCCCCTCGACCATTGACGCCGCAGATCTGATGAACCGTGATTTTCTGGTCAGGGAGCGGGGATCCGGCACCGGCAAAACCGTCGAACAGCATCTGAACAGGATTGGCATAGATCAAGCCTATCTGAAGATCCGAGCGACACTTGGTTCGAGCACCGCCATCAAGGAGGCGGTCAAGACGGGGCTGGGGATCGCCTTCATTTCCAAAACCGCGCTCAGCGACGAGCTTTCCCACGGGACGGTCAAAATCATAGAGGTCGATGGTTTGTCGATGAAGCGCACCTTCTTTGTGGTAACCCCGAAAAAGCGGACCCTGCCGCACCACTACCGGGTGTTCAAGGATTTTCTGCTGAAGTAATAAGGGGGACACAATACCCAAGGTGTCCCTAATTAATTGAGAGGGACACCTTGGGTATTGTGTCCCCGGTTAAGACTGGGCGACGCGATAGACTTCCTCGACGGTGGTGATGCCTCTGACCACCTTGTCGGCGCCGTCCTGGATAAGGGTCTTCATGCCCTGGGAATTGGCCTGGCTGCGCAGCTGGTTGGCATCCGAGGTCTGCAGGATCATCTTCTTCATCTCCTCGTCGAGGATTAGCAATTCATGGATTCCGGTTCGCCCCCGATAGCCGGTGCCCAAACACTTGTCGCAGCCCCGGCCCCGGCTGAGGGTACCGTACGGCAGCTGATCCTCGCTCAAGCCGATGCGGACCAGCTCTTCCGGCGAGGGTCCATATTCCTCCCGGCAGTCAGCGCAGATCACCCTGACCAGCCGCTGGGCCAGTATTGCATTGACCGACGAACCGATCAGAAAAGGTTCCAGCCCCATATCACGCAGCCTGGTAACGGTGCTCGGGGCATCGTTGGTGTGCAGGGTGGAGAACACCAGATGCCCGGTGAGGGCTGACTGGATGGCGATTTCCGCGGTCTCCAGATCCCGTATCTCGCCGATCAGGATGACATCGGGATCCTGGCGGACGATGGAGCGCAGTCCCGAGGCAAAGGTCAGCTCTATCTTGGGGTTGACCTGCACCTGACCGACACCGGGGAGCCGGTATTCGATGGGATCCTCCACCGTAATGATATTGATGTCGGTGGTATTGATTTCCGACAGCGCCGCATATAGCGTCGTCGTTTTGCCCGATCCGGTGGGGCCGGTCACCAGGACGATGCCGTTGGGAGAGCGGATCAACTTCGAGAACAACTCGAGCCGCTCGGCCGACATGCCCAGATCGGTCAACGACAGCCTGATCGTCGATTTGTCGAGGAGGCGCAGCACCACCCGCTCGCCAAAGGCGGTGGGCAGGGTCGAGACCCTGATGTCGATGTCCTTGTTGCCCACCTTGATTTCGATGCGGCCGTCCTGGGGCAGCCGTTTTTCAGCGATATTCATCCTGGCCATCAGCTTGATCCTGGAGATCAGGGCTGACTGCACGTGTTTGGGAGGCGTAAACATATCGTAGAGCACCCCGTCGAGCCGCTGGCGGATCTTGACACTGGTCTGCTGGGGTTCGATATGGATATCCGAAATATTGCCGCGCACCGCCTGGGAGAGCATCAGGTTGACCAGCCGTATGACCGGCGAATCACTGGTATCGTCGAGCAGATCTTCGACTGCTTCTATCTTCGAAAAGAGCAGGTCGGCATCTTCGTCGTCGATGTCCTGGATCACCTGTTCGGCACTTCCCTGCACCAGATCGTAAGCGGAATTGATGGTTCGGATGATCTCGCTGGCCGGACTCAGCACCACCCGGCAGCCGGGGATCCCCAGAATCCTGCTGATCTCATCCAGGGCCTGAAATTCGAAGGGGTCGTTGACGGCGATGCAGGGTTCGCCTTCGAGACGCACCGGAACCAGCAGATTCTTCTTTAGAAAACCGATGGGCAGGCGGGCGGTAAAATCGATTTCCGTCCCCTGGGAAAGGGCCTTGATCAGTTCAAGACCGAAATAGTCAGCCAGCAGTTCGAGCAGCTCCAGCTCGGCAATTGCCTTGCGCTGCAACAACGCCTTGCCCAGACTGAGATCTTTCTGGGCGGCGACGCTGCGAGCCCGCTGCAGATCCTCAGCAGTGAGTGCGCTTTTCTCCAGCAGCAATATGTCCAGTGCGTCGCTCAAAGGGCCTCCGTCTCAGTCAAGGTTATCGAAACTGAAGAGGGGCTCGGCAAAGGTTCCCTCGATTCGGTAAGGGATATACTCTCTGCCGTAACGATTGAAGTAGGCCCTGAGCGGTTCGGCAAGGGTGGGATGTTTTTCCAGCAATGGCGGCTGCGGAGTGAGGTCGCCGCGAAAATCGAGCCGGCTCCGACCCAGCGGAGAAGCACCGTAAATTTGTCCCGAGAAGCCACCTGCAAACAGGGGGCCGGCTGCGCTGCCGCCGGTAAAGTCAACCACCGGGCCATTGATGACGATATCGGCACTCACCAGGTCGAAGCGTACCTCGGTCTCGTCCAGCACAGGCCTTTTGAGAGGGGCGACAAACTCTCTAATCTGCAGGCTGCCGATGAATCGCAGATCGCTCGGCCGGCGGGGATCGAGCGTGGCCCGGCCAGAAAGGGAGGCGATCCCCTGGACGGGACGAGCCATGGTCTGCTCGATCAACTTCAGCTCGGTGAGCAGGAATTCCGAAACCTGCAGGTGCCGCAGTTCCAGCCTTTTATTTGAGTCCAGTCCCAGGTCGAAACGCAGGTCTCCGCCGAAGAGCACGCCTACGACGCCGATATGATCGATCGGAAAGCGCGGTTCGACCGACACCAGCAGCGTGTCGACGGGAAGCTCCCACTCTTTCTGATCATCAGCTAGAGACAATTCATAGAGCCGCAATTTGAGAGGGTGCACATATTTTATATCGCCCATGGAAACTTCGACGCCGGGTATTTTCTGTTCGAGGTAAGACGAGGCCCAGCCGAGAAACTTATCCCGGGGAAACAGCAACACCAGGCAGACGACCACGACAACCAGGGTGAACAGACCATAGAAAAGGAAGATTAGAAGGCGTCTTAACATGGAAATACGGCTCAATGAAATGTTTGCAGAAAGAACTATTCACTTGCTCTGAATTCGAACTCATGCTACGCACTCTTAATTATAAAAACAACTGAAAATAAAGAAAAATAGCAAACCATTCCGAATTGGCATATAATTACCGGGTGACGGTACCCTGTGATAAAAATTTGTAGGCCGCTCGCCCGGCAATGACGGTAACTCCCACCTATGTACAACGACTATTTCGGTTTCCGGGAAAACCCCTTTTCTATCGCCCCGGATCCCCGTTATCTCTATTTGAGCGAGATGCATCAGGACGGGCTTGCCCACCTGAATTACGGGCTCTCCTCGGAAGGCTGCATCATTCTGCTGACCGGAGAAGTGGGCACAGGTAAAACCACGCTCTGCCGTTTTTTTCTGGAACAGCTCGAACCCACCGCCAATATCGCCCTGATCATTAACCCGGGCCTCAGCGCCTTCGAACTGCTGGCCGCCGTCTGTGATGAATTTATGGTGAATGTCGGCGACCATGCCTTTACCGCCAAAGATTACATCGACGCGCTCAACGAGTTTCTGCTCCAGGCCTACGCTGACAACAACCCTGCCCTGCTGGTCATCGACGAGGCCCAGAATCTCGACAAAGAGGCACTCGAGATGATCAGGCTGCTCACCAACCTCGAGACCAACCGGCATAAATTGTTGAAGATTTTTTTGCTGGGACAGTCGGAGTTGTCCACGGTGCTGACCAGCCCGGATATGACCCAGGTAAACCAGAGGATCACGGGAAGGTTTCATCTCACCGGGCTGCAGCCCGACGAAACCGCGGAATATATCAATCACCGACTTTCCGTGGCCGGCGGCACGCCGAAACAACTGTTCAGCCACGGTGCGGTGAAACGGATCCACCAGCTTACCGGCGGCATTCCCCGGCTGATCAACAGCCTCTGCGACCGGTCCCTGATCGGTGCCTACGCCGAGGAAAAAGAACAGGTCGACGAAGCGATCGTCAAGACAGCCGGCCGGGAGATCTTCGGCTTTGACCACACCTCGAAGACCATCGAGGTGCCGATCAGAAGCCTGGTAATTGCGGCAACGACCATGCTGGCCATTGTGCTCGTCTGGGTCGGCAGCACCAGCGACATCTTCCACCTCAACCTCCGTTCGGTCTTGCCCCCAGCACAGCAGAATCAGCCGGCCCCGGCCGATACCGCTAAAGCGTTCCGGGAAGAGATAGAGGTGCAGGAGCAGGAGGCTCCAAATATCGCAGATAGGGCGGCGGAAAAAGCAGCAGAGGAGCAACCCATCGAAGCAGAGAAGGTCGATGACCAGGCTGTCGTTGCTGAGGCTGCCCAAGAAGCAGCGCTCGCAGAACCTGTCAACGACACCCAAAACGCTGCTGAGCTCCCAGAGGTTCCGGTGCAGAGCAATATTTTTATAGCCCCGGTGGAAATAGCAGACAGGCTTGAAACGGAACCTGAAACCAGAATCGTGATCGGCACCATCGAAATAGCAGACTGATGAATCAACCTCCCGCCCAGCGTTCCTCCACACCATGTCCTACATCCTCGATGCCCTGAGAAAATCTGAAGAAAAGCGGACAAAAAGCGGAGCCCAGCCGGCCCGTTCCGGTTTCACTTTCATCGAGGGCAGTCAGACAACAAAAAAGAATAAATTCACCTTCGGCCTGATTCTTACCAGCTTCATGCTGGTGAGTGCGGTGATCCTCGGTGCAGGCTGGTGGTGGTCGCTGAAAGAACAGAGAGATTCCGAGGTGAGCGGCACACCAGCGCCGCCCATTGAGACCGTCGCCGAAACCACCGCAGAGGCGCCACCTGAACCCCTCCCGATAATCTCACCCAGAGCATCGTCAGCGCCCGCCAGCGGCAGCAATTCGCCGTCCCAGCCGCTGATGCCATCGGTGCCATTGGTTCAGCCAGCCGATGAGATTCCCTACCTCGAAGATATGAATACGGAATTTCAACAAAGACTGCCCGAGCTAAAATTCAGCGGCCATGTCTATTCGGACGAACCGGGACTGCGTCTGATCATGATCAACAATGCAGTGGTCCGGGAAGGTGATCCTGTCGGAACAGCGTTGACCCTCCACGAAATCACTGCCGACGGTGTCGTCATGCGTTTCCAGGAGACCTGGTTCCGGGTCAAATTGTTCTGATACGCTGACGTTATTCCGCCCGTCTCTCGACTGCAAAAGACTGTCTGATTGTCTTTCATGAGAATTTATGTATTATAGACGACATTCTAAAACATCACTTATGAACCATCAGATGAGGATCCCATGAGCCGTCTACACCGCTTGATTCTAACCGCAGTTTTACTGGCACCGTTGTCCGGATTTACCCCCCTCGCCAAGGCCAACGAAGGCTTGGGCATCGACGTCAAAGTCGGCACCATGGGGGTCGGCGCCGAAATCAGCGCCGCCCTGATTCCCCACACCAGACTCAGAGGCGGGATAAATTATCTGCTCTGGGAGTTCGATTCGACCATCGATGATATCGACTATAACTTCGAAACCCAATTCAACTCGCTCTCGGCCCTGCTAGATATTCACCCCTTTGGCGGAGCCTTCTTCCTCAGCGGCGGCGTCTACTTCAACAACAACAATGTCGGCGTTGAAGGCTCCCTGCCCCCGGAAAATTTTCCGGCCGCCTTCCAATCATACACTTTTCTCTCCGATTTTCTCTCCATCACCGGAGACGTGGAGTTCAACCCCGTTGCCCCTTACCTGGGCCTGGGCTGGCGCTCCAACAGCAACGACACGGGCTGGGGCATAGCTCTTGATCTGGGGGTCCTCTTCCAGGGAGCTCCAGAGGTCACCAACCTGCGGATAAATGCACCGGTGGACGTCAACGACATCGAAGAGGTACAGCTGTTTCTGACAGAACAGCAGCAGGAGATTGAGGATGAGTTGAGTTGGTTTCAGTGGTATCCGGTGGCGTCTCTTCTCCTCACTTACCATTTCTAAAAAGGAATATTGGGTCAATCTCTGCGTTGTGCGCTGGAATTCTATCCTCGACGTATTTGCATATACGCCTCCGGTAGAATTCCAGCACACGCCTTGATCTTGAACCAAATCTTCATTTTTTCGCATTTCTACACCAGCGGGGAAAATTTCTCTCATGCCTCCATCTTGGCTAAAATCTCCTCTTTTTATTTCCAATTATTTTTAAATTCTGGCCTTGGTCTTGAACCAATTCTTCTCTTTTCTGCTATATGCCTGCGGCAGATATGTTTGCCATCCCTTTATGCTGATCTAGAAACAGCTTGATGTGGGTCAAGAGCCCATTGAGGCTGAATGTATCAGGGCGTGCCGGGAAACTAGATCTCAGCGGAGAACCTGGGTCTGGTCGAAATTAAGCAGCCGGCAGACAAGGCCGTAGGTGAATCCCCAGATATAGTAGTCGTCCATCGGAAATACCGGTCTGATCATGTCAGGTCTGATCTCGACGATACGATGGTTGGTGAAGTCCATGAATGAAGCGACCGAAAGCCACACGTGGCAGGCAATTTCTTTCTCCTCGATGGTCACCTCCGGACGATCGTCAAGCCTGAAAACATAAGGCTGGACCAGGATCGGCGCCTTTACGTTGCGGCCCGCCCGGGCGGGCGCCCAGGTCTGCTGAAGCTCTTCGGGTACCAGGCTGATGCCGGTCTCCTCCTGCACCTCGCGCACGCAGGTCTGGTAGATGGTAGAATCACCGTTTTCTCGCCGGCCTCCTGGAAAGGCATAATGCCCGGACCAGGGATCGTGCTCGCTCTCGTTTCTTTTAATCAGCAGGACCGACTCCTCCGGCCGACTGCAGACAATGATGCCGACGGCAGCTTCGGGCTCGGGCAGGCCTGAGAAGGCGGACATGTTGGCATCGAGGAATCCTGAATTCATCTGGAAACACTATTCAATCCGGCGCCCCTTTGCAAGCAGCTTTACATGGACCGACGATCAAAAGGTAACAGCGCCGGATCTCAGTTCTGTAACGTCGAAAACAGACGATTCGGTTTTAATTTGGCGGCAAAGATGGTAGATACAACCAGGAATGATTCTTATAAAAGACCACCAATTTTTAGCCCTGAATCTCTAAGGGCAGAGGTTTCAGCGTGAAAAACGTCTATCGCGAATTTCAGAAACAAATAGAAAAGACCATACCCCGCGAGCGGATCATCACCGATCCCCTGAAAAAGGTGGCGATCGGTGTTGATGCCAGCTTTTACCGGCTCATCCCGGAGATCATCATCGATGTGGAGAGTGAAGACGAAGTAAGGATCATCCTTCGTGAAGCCCGTTCAAGAAAACTGCCGGTCACCTTTCGGGCGGCCGGTACCAGCCTCTCCGGCCAGTCGATAACCGATTCTATTCTGGTCCGGCTGGGGCGTGGATGGAGCCGCTACCGGATCTATGACAATGCCGGACTTATTCAGCTTCAGCCCGGGATCATAGGCAGTTTTGCCAATCGGGAACTGGCCCCGTTCGACCGCAAGATCGGACCGGACCCTGCCTCGATCGAAACCGCCAAGATTGGGGGAATTCTCGCCAACAACGCCAGCGGCATGTGCTGCGGCGTCGAAGAAAACAGCTACAGGACGATTTCCTCGATGCGGCTGGTGCTGGTCGACGGCACCGTGATCGACACCGGCGACGACAAGTCCATTGAAAAATTCAAAAGGACCCATTCTCACCTGCTCGACAAATTAAGCGAGCTTCGCAGCCGGGTGCTGGCCGATGACGATCTGGCCGATCGGATTCGCTACAAATTCAAGATAAAGAACACCACCGGTTACAGCCTCAATGCCCTGGTCGACTATGAAGACCCGATCGACATTATGACCCATTTGATGGTCGGTTCTGAGGGAACCCTGGCCTTTATCTCCGATTCGATCTTCAAGACCGTTATCGAACACCGCTACAAGGCCTCGGCCCTGATCCTGTTCAAGAATGTCGAGGATGCCTGCAAGGCCATCCCCATTCTGCGCAGCCAGCCGGTGGCCGCCGCCGAGCTGATGGATCGGGCCAGCCTGGCCTCGGTCGAAGGCAAGGAGGGAATGCCAGATTACCTGAAAGGGCTGGACAAGACCGTCACCGCCCTGCTGGTCGAGACCCGCACCAACAATGAAGAAGAACTCGCCGGTCAGGTCGAGGCCGTGACCAGTTCGCTGGCCGATTTCGACACGGTGATGCCCATCACCTTCACTGCGATTGCTGAGGAATACCAGGCGCTCTGGAAAGTGCGCAAAGGGCTGTTCACCGCGGTTGGCGCAGTACGCGAAACCGGCACGACGGTCATAATCGAGGACGTCGCCTTTGCCACTGAACACCTGGCCGATGCGGCACTCGAACTGCAAAAACTGTTCGCCAAATACCATTACGACGAAGCAATCATCTTCGGTCACGCCTTCGAGGGCAACCTGCACTTCGTCTTTACCCAGGATTTCTCGATCCAGAGCGAAGTTGCCCGCTATCGTGATTTCATGGCCGATGTGGTCGACATGGTGGTCGACACCTACGACGGCTCGCTCAAGGCCGAACACGGCACCGGCAGAAACATGGCGCCATTCGTCGAAAAGGAATGGGGCAGCGCCGCCTACGAGCTGATGAAGGAGATCAAGGACATCTTCGATCCGGATTGTCTGCTCAACCCCGGAGTCATTTTGAATGAGGATGCGGAAACCCATGTCAAAAATCTCAAACCGCTGCCCGCCACCCATGAAATCGCCGACAAATGCATCGAATGCGGTTTCTGCGAACCATCCTGCCCGTCCAGGGACCTGAGTTTCACGCCCCGTCAGCGCATTGCCGGCAGACGCGAGATCAGCCGCCGGATGGATTCGGAGGGGGCGACCAGGGAAGTAAAGCGCTTTGCCGGACGCTATCAGTATCCCGGTATGGACACCTGCGCCGCCGACGGCCTCTGCGCCACCCGCTGCCCGGTCGGCATCGACACCGGCAAGATGGTCAAAGCCCTTCGGGATGAAGCCCACGGCCCTCTGGCCGAAAAGATCGCCGGAACGGTAGGCTCCCAATTTGACAAAGTGGCCCGTTCCATCGCCCCGGTATTAAACGGAGTCGACAGCATTCACAAACACACTTCAACCTCCTTTATGGAGGGTGCTTCGAAAATCGCCAGGACGGCGACTCTCAATAAAGTGCCGCTCTGGAACCGGGAGATGCCCACCGGCTCGAAAAAGATTAAACCCAGGCCGGTCAACCTGTCTAACCCGCTCAAGGTAGTCTATTTTCCGAGCTGTGCCTCCAGGGCCATGGGCGGCCCGTCACGCTACGATGAGGAGCGCACCGACCTGCCGGACAAGACTGCTTCGCTGCTGAAAAAGAGCGGCTATGAGATCATTTATCCCGAAAATCTCGACAATCTCTGCTGCGGCCAGGCCTTCGAGAGCAAGGGGTTCCTCGGTGAGGCGGACAAGAAGGCGGCTGAGCTCTCCGAGCGCTTCCTCAAAGCCTCGAAAAATGGCGAAATCCCTGTGCTCTGTGATACCAGCCCCTGTCTGCAGCGCATCAAAGCCACCGCCGACGAGCGCCTGGAGGTTTATGAACCCATTGAGTTCGTCCTCCAGTTTCTGATGGACCGACTGAAGTTCAACCGCAAGGAAACGACCGTCGCCGTCCACCCGACCTGCTCCACTCGCAAGATGGGGCTCGAAGGGAAACTGCTGGAACTGGCCGAGAGCTGCGCCACCCGGGTGATCTGGCCGGAAGAGATATACTGTTGCGGGTTTGCCGGAGACCGGGGATTCAATTATCCGGAACTGAATGAATCGGCCCTGCACGGGCTCGAAGAACACGTCTGTTCCTGCGAGACCGGTTACTCAACCTCGAAAACCTGTGAAATAGGGTTGTCCCTGCACTCGGGCATCCCCTATCGGTCTATTCTCTATCTGGTGGATGAGGTCACCGAGCCGCTCGAATGATTGGAGGGGACACAATACCTATCCTGTCCCCTTATTCTCTCACTACTCCAGCGCCACACAACGGTTGCGGCCTTCTGCTTTGGCGCGCTGAAGTGCGGTATCGGCGCGGTTGACGAAATCTTCTGGATTCTCGGTTGCCTGGTAGAAACTGACTCCGAAGCTGCAGGTCACCCGCTCCCTTATCGAGAAGCTGTATGCTTCGACCAGCATCCTCAGTTTTTCAGCGAACTTCCTGCCCTGGTCGAGATCGACGCCCGGGGCCAGGATGGCAAACTCCTCACTGCCCCAGCGGGCAAAGATATCTGTTTTTCTGATATTGTCTTTGATCATCTCTGCCAGCTCGGTGAGCACCGAGTCTCCCGCCGTTCTCCCCTGTTTATCGTTTATGGCTCGAAAATGATCGACATCAAAAACAATCAATGCCAAAGGGGTCTGGTAACGATCCGATCGGGCCTGCTCCTTGCCGAGCTCGTCAGTGAGATGGGAGCGGTTGTAGGCACCGGTCAGCCGGTCACTCTTGTTCTGCTGGTCAATGGTTTTTGACAGGTTCTCGATTTCCCGAACATGCTGCTCTTCGGTGTCCCGGAGTTTTTGAAGCAGGGAATGGATCCCGAGTGAAAAAGAATAGGTCAGGAAGAAGGCCAGCACCGCACTGCAGAGGAACAGGGCGGCCAGCACCGCCATATCGATCAGCATAGCCTGCTTACGGGCTGCCCGCTGCTGATCGATGTACAGGTCTATCGAATCGAGGTAGACGCTCTTGGCGACGATCCAGTTCCAGTCGGGATCGAGCTTAAAATAGGCCAGCTTCCGGCCGAGTTCCTGATCAACACGAGTACCATCGGCGAAGTCTTTCTTGTACCAGTAGGTGACAAACGACTCGCCGCGGTCACGGATGTCTTTCATGAAAACCTTTCTGAAATCGTAGCCCCGGGCGTCCGGAAAATCGGTTGACAACTTCTGGTCGACGAGATCAGGGCGGGCGGGATTAAACAGCATGGAGGCAAAATTCTCGCCGCCAGCCAGATCATGGAGCTGATAGATGAAATAGCCGTCGCCGGCCAGATCATCGGCCCGGCCCAGCGCCTCAATCACCTTCTGCTGAAGCAAGCGGGCCTTGGATTCATCGTCATCGCTATCTTCGTCGGTGGGGCTTTCCAGGGTTTCTGCATTGTCGTCATCGCTATCTTCGTCGGTGAGGCTTTCCAGCGGTTCTGCATTGTCCTCCTGCAGTGCCCTGTTCAGCGACTCTATCCTTACCAGCAGCTTTTCCACATCGGCCAGCAGAGCCTGCTTCTGCTGATCGATCAGCACTGTTTCCAGCCGGCCAAGCTCCCTGGAGGAGAGCTCATGCCTGGTGACCACGAAATAAGCGCCAACCCCGAAGGTAATGACGCTTATCACAACCATGGTGAGGATGAAACTGGTTTTGGCGATATTTTGTTCGTTTACGATTCGCATCTCTAATGAATCCGTCCTGGGGAAAGTTGTGCCCAGCCTCTTGCTATTTCTCCTCCATGCCCTCGCGCAGTTGTCTATCTACCGAGCTAAAATTCACCTGACGCGATGGCCAGGGATTTTATTTTTGCCTGAGAGAACGATCTGAAAGTAATCAAACAACCTGGTAATAAATTGAAAATACCTACATAATTGACTGAAATAAAGTGAAAAATGAAATATTGGCCAGCTAATCTCAGTGAATTTAGGCAAATGGCTGACCGATGAAGGTTCAAAAGTACTAGCCGGTTGGCTTACGAGTGCATATCTGTTATGAACAGGTATCCGGTATTATAACGAATTCTCGAAACTGGAGCACGGCAGGCATGGGCTTACTTCTTTTTTACGTAGTGCTGGCACTCAGCGTTTCTTTTCTCTGCTCGATCATGGAAGCCGTTCTGCTTTCCATCTCGGCTTCCTATGTGTCGATGATGGAACAGGATCGCCCTCGTCTCGGCGTCCGGTTAAAAAAATTCAAGGATAACCTCGACCGCCCCCTGGCGGCGATCCTGAGTCTCAATACCATCGCTCATACGGTGGGGGCGGCCGGTGCCGGCGCCCAAGCCGCATCGGTGTTCGGTGACGCCTACATCGGGGTGATATCCGCGGTACTCACCTTACTGATCCTGGTGATCTCAGAAATAATCCCCAAAACCCTCGGGGCTGCCCACTGGCGGCAGTTGACCCCTTTTGTGGCTGCTTCCCTGGAGATCACCACTATCCTCATGTGGCCGCTGGTCAAGATGGCCGAACTCCTGACCCACCTGATGACCAGAAACCGGCCGGAAAAAAGTGTCCACCGCGATGAATTCATCGCCCTCGCCGAACTCGGTACCAGAGAGGGAATCTTTCATAAATACGAGTCACGGGTCCTGCAGAATCTTTTTTTTCTGCGAGACATCAGGACCAAGGACATCATGACGCCGAGGACCGTGGTCTATGCCCTGCCCGAGGTCATGAGCGCCGAGCAGGTGATCGCCGAGAGCGGCCGCATCTACTTCTCCCGCATCCCGGTCTTCGGTGATGATCTGGATGATATAAAAGGGTTCGTGCTCAAAACTGACATTTTCCAGGCAGCCCAAGAAAAGCCCGATACACCGCTGAAGGAAATGATCCGTCCCATCGTGGTGGTCCGCGACAAGCTGACCCTGCACGATCTATTCGAGCAGATGATGAGCGAGTCCACCCATATCGCCCTGGTGGTTGACGAATATGGCGGCACCGAAGGGGTGGTGACCATGGAAGATTTCATCGAAACGCTGCTCGGGCTCGAAATCGTTGATGAGGTGGACAGGGTCGAAGACATGCAGGAGATCGCCCGCCGTCAATGGGAGCGCAGGGCCCAACGAGTTGGCCTGATGACCGACAGTCTGCGGCTGGATCAGCCTGAGGAATCAGAAGATGACAAGGCGCCTGAAGGTTGAGTGGTACTATTTGATAATTATTCAATCCCGCGTACCTGCAGGAACATGGATGAATCGTCTCCGCAGCTGCTCGGCCTGATCTCGTTTGGTAAGCTAGCAACCTGCCTCAATGTGCTACGCTCGACCTGATCTTTAGGCCAATGAGGCCGGCTGGATGACGGCTGCTCCGCGTTAAAAAAAAGACGGACCGGAATAGATCCGATCCGTCTTTTTTCCAGGTATTGTCGGTATTTTGTGTTTGACTCTAGGCCTCGAAACTCTGCAGGGCCGCGATGCGCGCTTCCAGAGGCGGATGGCTTCTGAACAGGGAGGCGAGCCCCCCTTCTTTGGGTCGGATGCCGAAAGCAGCCATCTGGTCCGGCAGTTTGGAAGGCTGGTGATTAGCCTGCAGCCTTTTGAGCGCATCGATCATTTTCTGGCGACCGGCCAGTCCTGCGGCGCCGCTGTCGGCCCGGAATTCGCGTTTGCGGGAGAACCACATGACGATAATGGAGGCAAACAGACCGAGCATGATTTCCAGGACAATGGTGACAGCCATATAACCCATGAAGCCAAGGCCGCCGCCGTCCCTGTCCGATCTGAGGAAACTGTCAATGATTCCCGCCGCCATCCGGGAGAGAAAAATCACAAAGGTGTTGAGCACCCCCTGAATCAGCGACAGGGTGACCATGTCACCATTGGCGACGTGGCTCACCTCGTGGGCCAGCACCGCTTCAACTTCGCCTCTGTCCATACCCGAGAGCAGGCCGCTGCTGACCGCAACCAGGGCGTCATCACGCTTCATGCCGGTGGCAAAGGCGTTCATCTCCGGAGCGTCGAAGATGGCCACTTCAGGCATGCCGATGCCCGCCATCTCAGCCTGACGGCGCACCGTGTCCACCAGCCACTGCTCGGCCTGGTTCTGGGGCTGGTCGATGACCCGAGCGCGGGTTGAGCGCTTGGCGATCCACTTTGACATGGCCAGTGAGATGAGTGACCCGCCCATCCCGAAAAGGGCTGCGAAGAACAGCAATCCCGACGTCTGCCGGGTGTCGATGCCCAGCACCGACATGACGATTCCAAGCAGTACCAGAACCGAAAGGTTGGTGGCCAGATACAATAGAATTCTCATAGAGTACCTCCAATGATATGTTTTAAATAAAAATTTCCTTTATAACGCGTCTATTTTAATCACTGTTCCGTGCTTTTCCATCAGAATTGCACAAATGTAATAGTCGCTCAATCCGAGCTAATTCCGACGCCAGAATAGTTGTGTGAGGCCACGGCAGGCCGGCGTTTTTTACATGAATTGGAGGCTGAGCGTTTAGTCGTTTGGAGGCTGACGATGCTGTTCTTACTTCTGTCGCACCCAGACGGGATGAATGGGGACACGATAGGTATTGTGTCCCCATCATACGCGGGCATCTTTTATTTTTCTGAGTATAAATCAGCGATAAAATCGACCATCTCGGGGACGTATTTTTCGCCCCACCCTGTGGACTTGGCAATATTCAGTGCATTTTTGGTGGCCGGCGAAATAAAACTCGGCACCTTGAAATCATCGGCCATGCTTGCATAGTAGCCCAGATCCTTCAAACCATTACTGATCGTAAAAGCCAGAGCCGACGGGTCCTGGTCCACCGCATTGGTCTTGATCCAGTCCATCATGCCCGAGCGCAGTGGTCCGGAAGACATGACGTCATAGAGCGTGGCGCGCTTCAGACCGGCCAGGTCGGCCATGGCGAAGGCTTCGGACATGGCGCAGGCAGTGGTCATGGCAAAAAAGTTGTTGATCAGTTTCAGGGTATGCCCGGCGCCCACCGGCCCGACATGAAAGACATTCTCTCCAAGATCGTCCAGTACCGGTTTGGCCCGCTCGAAATCGGCTTCGTCGCCGGCCCCCATGATGTTGAGCAGTCCATCCACCGCCTGGGCTGGAGTCCGCCCCAGCGGTGCATCCATCATCGAAGCGCCTTTCGCCTTGCATTCCTGGTAGAGTGCCCTGGTGGAGCCGGGAATGGAGGTGCCGAAATCGATAACCAGAGTTCTCTCTTTAAGCCCGGCCAGAACTCCGCTGTCACCGCGCATTACCGATTCGACCGCCGCCGTTGTATCGACACAGAGCATGACGATGTCGCTGCTTTGAGCCACCCCAGCCGGGTCTGCCGCCTCAACGGCGCCGCGGGCTACCGCCTCCTCTATGGGTTTTTTGTTGCGGTGGGCCATGACGGTCAGCTCATATCCGACACTCTGCAGCCGCTGAACCATTGCCGAGCCCATCAATCCCAGGCCGATAAATCCAATTTTGGGTTTCTGCTCACTCATAATTTTCTCTCCTTCTATGGTTTTCGGTTGTGCCTCAATTTTGTAGTACAAAACTCTCCTGCTGGTTATAAGCCTGACTATCCATAACTTCAACCGCTGCTTCTAACATGTGGTCAAATTCATCCCGTGTCCACCTGAAATCTGTTATTCCAGGACAAGCCATGGCCCAGCAACTAGTGCCGAACAATGTGGAGAACTATCTCCGCTGCGGTATAATAAAACAAACTACCCCACTGCTGATTTATATCTACATAAGATGTATGGACAACTATCTTTAAATAATTTTAAGCCAGTTTAGACCGGTTTAAGCTGCCTTGACACCTGTCCGCCGGGTTGCTATACAAATGGAACCCCACGGTTTCACCCAATGATGGAACCGTATCCTCTAAAAATAACCCCAGCGGCAACTTCAAACGGTGTCAACAAAATGAAAGCAATTGAAATTTCCGGAACAAGAGAAATCAGCATCATCGACAAAGCCGAACCGGCCATCTCCGCCCCCGATGAGGTGATCGTAAAAGTCAAGGCAGTCAGTATCTGCGGTACTGACATACACACATTTCAGGGTGAACACCCTTTCGTTAAACCACCGGTGGTGGTCGGCCATGAATGCTGCGGCGAAATAGTAGAATGCGGCAGCGGCGTGAGCGGCTTCGCTCCGGCCGACCGGGTCGCCATCGATCCTGTTCTCGGTTGCGGTTCCTGCCGGGCCTGCAGGTCGGGACGGGCAAATGCCTGTGCCAATGTAAGCTGCCGGGGCGTCCATGTCGAAGGGGCCATGCAGGAATATTTCAAGATCCGCGAGTGTGATGTGCACAAACTGCCCGATTCGGTCAAAGACCTGGCGCTTGGCGCCGTGGTCGAACCGCTGGCCATCGGTGCCCAGGCATGCTGGCGCGGCAGCGTAGCCAAAGACCAGATTGTCCTGGTTTTTGGGGCAGGCCCCATAGGTATTGCGGTAATGCTCAATGCCCACTGTCTCGGGGCCAGGTGTATCCTGATCGATATGAAGGAAGACAGGCTGCAGCGCGCATTTGAGCTGGGGGCTCTGGCCACCTTCACGGCGACAGAGCCCGATCTCAAGGACAAAATACTTTCCCTGACCGATGGTGAGGGTCCTCACGTCACCTGTGACGCCGTTGGTCACCCCGCAATCTTCGAGCAGTGCATCGACCTGGTGGCCCCCACCGGTACGGTTGTACTGCTGGGCATGGACGGTAGGCCCAACGAGGTCACCGAACTGCAGATTTTCCGCAAAGAAATGACGGTGGTGGGAAGCCGGATGAACTCCAACATGTTCCCCACCATCTTAGATCGGGTTGCCAGCGGCCAGATGAAGCCCGAACACATGGTCTCCCACCGCTTCGCGGTTGACCAGGCAACTGAGGCGTTTAAGATGGCGGTGGAACAGCCGGCAGGTTTTCTCAAGGCGATGATTGTTTTCTGATTTTCCACCTAATATAAACGACTTTACCGATATTTTATTAGACCAGACATGAAACCTGTAAAAATAGCGCTTATCGGCGAGTGCATGATCGAACTCCAGGAGATTTCACCCGGAGTCACCAACCAGACCTTCGGCGGCGACACACTCAACACCGCAATTTACTGTGCCCGCCTGGCCCGTGATCTCCCCTTGGAGATCGATTACGTAACCGCGCTTGGCACCGACACTTTCAGTGAGCGAATGGTCAAGTTCTGGGAGCAGGATGGGGTCGGCAGTTCACTGGTCATCCGGCAGCCCGGTGAAACACCCGGGCTTTACTACATCGAACTCGAAGAGTCGGGAGAAAGAATCTTTCATTACTGGCGCTCCACCGCCGCCGCCAAAAAGTGTTTCGAGTACCCGGACAGTGCCCGGGTCCTCGAGGCTCTCTCGAGCTATAACGGTATCTACCTGAGCGGCATCAGCCTGGCCATATTCACACCTGAAAGTCGGAAAAGGCTGCTGGCCAGGCTCCAGGAGATTGCCGGCCGTGGCATTTCGATCTACTTTGACTGCAATTATCGACCGCATCTCTGGTCCTCAAAAGAAGAAGCCATTGAGCTTTATCGACAGTTATACGGGATCAGCGACATCGTGTTCCTGACCACCGAAGAGGCCGAAATCCTGCTGGGCGGCACTGCCGGGGAAACGGTCCATCACACCCTGCATAGTTATGGCTGCAGGGAATCGGTGCTCAAAGACGGTGACCAGCCCTGTACCATTGTGGCTGAGGGCGAGCTGATAGAAATTCCGGCCGAACAGGTAGAAAAAGTCGTTGACACCACTGCTGCGGGAGATTCCTTCAGCGGCGTCTATCTGGTGGCTAGGAAATTCGGCTGTGCACCTGAGACGGCAGCCAGAATGGCTCACAAGACCGCCGCTTATGTGGTTTGTCACAAAGGTGCTGTCGCTCCGTTGGAAAAAATGGTAATAACCGGGAAGGACATAGCCGAATGCAGCAGTTAGGGCAAGGGGAGCCGTTCGGCTGACTGGCCGGGCTGAATTCCTGGAGTCGCGCACATTTAATCCAATTCACACAACCGTTTGAGAGGTGGTACTTATGCAGGATATCCGAGTGCAGGAGAAGGAACTGAAATCTCTGGTTAAAAGGAAGCTCACCGAAGCAGGCCTCAACGAGGTCGATGCCGGTATCGTCTCAGATGTGCTGGTACATGCCGATCTCAGAGGGGTACGGTCGCACGGGGTTATCCGCACCGAACATTACGTAACCCGTCTGGGCGCCGGCAGTTTGAACAAAAATCCCACTTTCGATTTCAAAAAAATTCGATCTGGTGCCGGCCTCCTGGATGCGGACGACGGCATGGGCCACTCCGCCTGTCTCGAAGCCATGAACCGGGCCTGCGAGTTGGCTAAGGAATCGGGCATCGCCATGGTCGGAGTCTATAACGGCAGCCATTGCGGCGCCCTCTCCTACTTCATGATACAGGCCATCACCAAAGGCATGATCGGTATCGGGGTTACCCACACCGACAAGTGTGTCGCCCCCTTCGGCGGCTCCAAGGCATTCTTCGGAACCAACCCGATTGCCTTTGGCTTCCCAACCCGTAAATACGATCCGGTCATCCTTGACATGGCCACCTCCAATACGGCTTTTGGCAAAATTCTCCATGCCAAGGAACAGAATACATCGATTCCCGACGATTGGGGCATCGACGAAGACGGCCACCCGACCACCGACCCGCACAAGGTTGCGGCATTAACCCCCTTTGGGTCTCACAAGGGCTATGGCATCGCTTTGGTCATCGATGTTTTGACCGGTGTTCTGATGGGAGCTGAATATGGTCCGCACATCACCGCAATGTACGGTGATTATGACAAACCGCGAAAACTGGCCTCGACGATGATCGCCATCGATCCGGAGACCTATGCCGGGTTTGACCATTTCATCGACAAGATGGACGCCATGGTCGACGACCTACACGCCCAGCCTCCGGCCCCGGGATTTGAGCGTGTGCTGGTGCCGGGCGAGATAGAGTGGCAGAACGAGAGGTACAACCGGGAACATGGAGTTCCCGTACTGGAATCGCTTTACCAGTATCTGAAGAGCGAGTGATCCTCAGCCAGGAAAACTGGCGCCACCAAAAAAGTCAATTGTTCCGTCATCGAACAATTTTATAACACCCCCTTTAACCTGATCAAGGTGGTACTTCATCGCCTCGGCGGCCCCTTTTTCAGGTCTTGCGAAAAACTTGAAAATCTTGCGTTGTCGGTAGGTTATTACACTTATGAAAAGTTGACACTAAGATGTGAGTAGGATAATACTTGGCAATCCCTTAAAAGACATTCGTCTTTTAATTCTGGTGCTGCCCGACCGGCCGTAGAGGGCTCGTTCGTCATGGTCCATACCGCTTGTCGGACGGCAGAACGTAATTCAATTATGGAGGAGGTTCCAAAATGAAAAAGCGTTTCATGCTGTTGTTCACCTGCGCTGTTGCCCTGATGATGGTCAACGCCGGTCTCGTCATGGCGGCGACCAAGGTCAAGTTCGCCCATGTGTACGAGACGAGCGAACCCTATCACAAAAGGATGGTCGAGGCTGCCGAGATAATCAAGCAGCGCACCGAGGGCCGTTATGAGATGGAGGTGTTCCCCGCCTCCTCACTGGGCAAGGAAGTTGACATCAACCAGGGACTGGCGCTCGGCACGGTAGACATTATCTACACCGGCAACCTGTTCGCCGGCAAATCCTATGGACCGCTGGCCATCGCCGGAGCCCCTTACATGTTCCGGGACCTCGATCATTGGCGCAAATATACCACCAGCGATCTGTTCAACGAGCTCGGGGCCGGCTATACCAAGGCAACCGGCAACTATATCGTCGCCCATAACTACTATGGACGGCGCCATGCGACCTCGAACAAGCCGCTGAACACCTGCGCAGACATGAAAAATCTGAAGATCCGCGTGCCCAATGCACCGCTCTACATGATGTTCCCGAAGGCCTGCGAGGCCAACCCGACCCCGATCGCCTTTGCCGAGGTGTATCTGGCCCTGCAGCAAGGTGTCGTCGATGCCCAGGAGAATCCGCTGCCGACCATCAAGGCAAAAAAATTCTACGAAGTGCAGAAGTTCATCAACCTTACCGGACACATCACCGATAGTTTATTGACCATTATCGGCGGCCCGCTCTACAACAAGCTCTCGGACACTGATCGGGCAATCTTCATTGAGGAATTGCAGGCGTCCGCCGTCAAAGTCAGCCAGGACATCGTCGATGCCGAAAATTCTCTGGCCGAGTGGTTCGAGGCCCAGGGCGTGACGGTAAACCGAGTTGATATCACCCCGTTCAGGGAGGCGACCATGAAGCTGCACAACGGACCTGATGCCACCTGGAGCCAGGAAGTCTATGACCGGCTGCAGGCCATCAAGTAAAAATTAGTTGTTTTACAGCGACCAATACAAGGGGCGAAAATGACTGAGCAGACCCAGAAGCCTGAAGAGAAAAATGATGACCAGGAGACTCTATTCCTTGAGGATGTCGAGGTCAATTTTAAAGACTACAGCATCGAGGACTATGTGTCATTTGTGATTTTCTGGATTCTGGGGGCCGTCGTTTTCGCCCAGTTTTTCAGCCGCTATGTACTCAACGACTCCATTGCCTGGACCGAAGAAATAGCCCGTTACCTGCTGATTGCAGTGGCTTTCGCGGGCGCTCCCATCGCCGTTCGCAAGAATACCCACATCCAGGTGGAGTTTTTCTATCGTTTCATCAATCCCAGGGTCGGCCGGGTGCTCTCCACCCTGGTTGATCTGATACGAATCGTGTTTTTCGCCTACGGTTCATGGATCTCCTTCAAGATTCTGAAAATCATGAAAATGCAATATATGACCGCCGTTCATGTTTCGATGAACTGGATCTACGGCCTGGTTTTCGCTGGTTTTCTACTGATGACTTTTCGGGCTTTACAAGTGTGCATCAAACACTGGCGCCAGGGGTACAGTTCACTGGATTACACCCCGGATACCAACACCCTTGCCTGATAGAAATTTCATACATGTTTTTCCAATTAACCTCAGTCTGAGTCGTTTGTTATGCTGATAGTCATAATGTTGGTGCTACTCTTCTCGATGTTAATTATCGGGGTGCCGGTCGGTATTGCACTGGCCGGCAGTTCAATGGTCTGGGTGCTGATGTCTGGCTCCGTTCCCGACTTCGTGGTCATCCACCGGATGGTCAACGGAGTGGACAGTTTTCCGCTGCTGGCCATTCCCTTCTTCATTCTGGCCGGGAATCTAATGAATTCCGCCGGTATCACCAATCGTATCTTCGCTTTCGCCACCGCCTGCATCGGCTGGCTGCGCGGAGGATTGGGGCATGTGAACATTATCGCTTCGGTTCTTTTTGCCGGCATGTCCGGAGCAGCCGTGGCCGACGCCGGCGGGCTCGGTACCATCGAGATAAAGGCCATGCGCGACGCCGGCTACGACGACGATTTTGCGGTCGCCGTTACCGCCGCCTCATCGACGATCGGTCCGATCATCCCGCCAAGCCTGCCGATGGTCGTCTACGGCGTCATGGCTTCGGCCTCGGTCGGTCAGCTCTTCACCGCCGGCTTTATACCCGGTATCCTTATGGCCATTGCCCTGATGCTGATGGTGGCCTGGTATGCGAAGCGGAGAAATTACCCACGCGACAAGCGTTTTTCCATCCGGCTGCTGGGCACCACCTTCAAACGCGCTTTTCTGTCGTTGATGACTCCGGTTATCATCGTCGGCGGCATCCTTACCGGAGCCTTTACACCGACCGAAGCGGCCATTTCGGCAAGTGTCTACGCGCTCATTCTCGGGGTCTTCGTCTACCGGACCCTGACGCCAAAGCGGTTATTCAATGTCAGCATGGACACCATCGAGACCTCGGCGATAATATTATTTATCGTTGCCGCAGCCTCCATTTTTGCCTGGATTCTCACCAGCAACCGGGTTACCGAGCATTTTGCCGACATTTTAATGGGCATGACCCAGAATCCGCTGCTCATTCTGCTTATGCTCAACGTGGTCCTGTTCATCGTCGGCTGCTTTATGGAAACAGTGGCGGCGATTACGATTCTGGTGCCGGTGCTGCTGCCGATCGCTGAAGGGGTCGGTGTCGACCCGGTCCATTTCGGCGTGATCATGGTCCTTAATCTGATGATCGGCCTGCTGACCCCGCCGGTGGGGATGGTGCTCTATGTCCTCTCCCGGGTTGCCGGCATCAGTTTTGAACGCTGTTCCGCAGCGACACTGCCATTTTTATTTCCACTGCTGGTGGTACTTGCGCTGATCACCTTTGTACCTACTTTTTCGATGTGGCTCCCCACATTAATCTACCGCTAGAATTCGCGATAGGTTGACAGAACAGTGCCGCTGCCAGAGGGAGCGGGGCATTGGGCGGTAGGCGCTGAGGCGGCTCTAGAGGTGCAATTTTATAACCCTAATATTTGTGGAGTAGAGCATGAGTTATCTTGATGAAATGTTCGGACTGCACGGCAAGACAGCCGTGGTCTCGGGCGGTGCCGGGGTGATCGGTACCGTGATGTCGGAAGCGCTGCTTAAAGCAGGAGCCAGCGTGATGATCTGGAGCCGCTCCCAGGAGTCGGTGGACAGTGCCCTGGAGAAGCTCAATCAGGTTCCCGGCAGCGAAGGACGGGTGGCGGGTTTGCGGGTCGATACCGGCCAGGAATCGGAGGTCCAGCAGGCGCTGCAGGAGACCATTTCAGCATTTCACAGCCCGGATATTCTCATCAACGGGGTCGGCGGCAACATCGGCAAATATCCGCTGATCGAGCAGGATATGGAACTGTTTGAGAAGGTCCTGCACATGAACCTGGTGGCCGGACTGATGATCCCTACCAAGGTATTTGGCAAATACTGGATTGAAAACAAGATCAAAGGCTCGATAATCAACCTGACCTCGATGGCCTCATACAACCCGCTTTCGGGTGTCTGGGCCTACGATGCCGCCAAAGCGGCGACGCTGAACCTGACCATGGCCTCGGCCAACGAATTCGCCAAGCACTCCATCAGGGTCAATGCCATCGCCCCGGGATTCTTTTTAGGGAAGCAGAACCGTGCCCTGCTGGTGGATCAGGAGACCGGCGAATACACCGAACGCGGCAAAGCGGTCATCGCCCATACGCCTTACGGCCGCTTCGGCGATGTCCGGGAACTGGCGGGCGCCACCGTCTTTCTGGCCAGCGACAGCGCGGCGGGCTTTGTCACCGGAGTGTCGATTCCGGTGGATGGCGGTTATCTGATTCACAACATTTGAGTCTATGGAGGCCCTGACTATTCAGGCATGAATTCAGGGGAGCCAAGATATTACCAGCCCGGCACCATCCTGAGCAAACCTATCATTGCTGTCTAAACGAGTGATTTTTCCTTAACTCATCATTTACGTCAGGCAACCTCCAGTTTCTGACAATACTCCTCGATCATCGGCTCCATCAGCATCTTGAGCCGTGACTTCACCGTATTGATCTGATAGGTGTCAGCAGCCGACGGCGGCATCAGCGGCGGACCCATTTTGATACCGCGCAGCTCCAGGGCCAGCTTGAAGCCAATCGGGAACGGGGCGGCAAACATGGTTCTGATCACCACCAGAATCATTTTCTGCAGTTTCAGCGCCGTTTCCAGATCACCCTCTTTCCAGGACCGATAAATACCGACCATGATTTCCGGAAAGATGCCGGCCGTGGCGGTCATGCAGCCATCGGCCCCCATCAGCAGGCAGGAGAGCAGCGTCTCCTCGCGGCCGGTGAGCATGGAGATATCTTCGCCGGCAATGGCGATCTTGTCCATGAAATGCATGAAGTCGACCATTGAACCGCTTGAATCCTTCATGCCGACGACGTTGGGATAGCGGACCAGCCGTTTTACCATGTCATAGTCCAGCGGCGAGGTGAACAGGGGGATATTGTAGAGAATGACCGGCAGCCCGCACTCTTCGATGATGGATTCGAAAAAGCGCTCGACCATGGCCCCGCCGGGCTTGTAGAAGTAAGGCGGGGTGACAAGGACTGCGGCGCAGCCGATGGAGGCCGCGAATTGCGCCAATTTCACACATTCAGCCGGAGCCGAAGCCACCACTCCCGGGATCACCGGTACCCGGCCGTTGACCTGATCGACGACAATGTCCATGCATCTGCATTTCTCGTCAAAATCCATGTGGATGCCCTCGCCCACCGAACTGATGGGGAAGATGCCGTCGAGTCCTCTGTCGATGACGAAATCGAGCAGCTTCCTGAGTTCCGGTTCATTGACCCGTTGATCTTCTTCGAATGGGGTTAACAGGGCGGGATAGATTCCTTCTGGACGAAACATTTTGGCTTGTCTCCTCTATTGTGGATAATCTGAATTAGTTTGATTCGGCTGCTATTTCGAGTCGGTCGAGCAGTTCCCTGGTCGGTTTTCCGTCTTCGGTCCAGCCGCGCAGTTTATAGTAGGTCTGCACCATCCCGCTGACATCGACGGTTGCCCCACAGCGCGGCCCATCCGGCAGCGGCTCGGCAGTAAAGCGGGCCGGCAGGGTATCCTGCTCGGCCGTCAAGCCTTCGCGCAGGTTGAAAAGCCGGACCAGGTTGTTGACCCGTTCCCCGACCTCCAGCAGCTTTTCGGCATTCCCCAGAGAGTCAATACCCGTCAAAGAGGAAAACAGCGGAGCAATCTGCTCAAGGGTCAGGGTGAAGGCGGCAAAAAGACAGAGTCCGCTGCAGTTTACCAGGCAGAAGAGATCCTGCTGGCTCTTCACCACCTCAGGCTTGAATTCGGTGGTATGCAGGCCAAGCGGGTTGGTCATATTCATGATCTCCTCTCCGATCGGCCAGGAGCGCAGATGGCAGCCACCCCTGTCACTGGTGGCGTAGGCCAGGGCCATGCCCTTCGAAGCCCGCGGATCGTAGGCCGGCAGCTCAAGCCCCTTGACCTGGGCGCCGAGACCATGGGCACCAGCAATATTGTTTTCGAGGTAGGCGACCCCTTTTGACCAGGCTTCGCCGGGACCCTGGCGCAGTCCGATAAGCTTTGTTGCAGCAACGATTGCCTCGCTATTGCCCCAGCGCAGCTCAAGGCCCTGGGTGTCATCGGTGGTCAGCAGTCCTTTTTCGAAACAGTCGATCAGAAAACCGACCACATTGCCCACCGAAATAGCGTCCATACCGTAGGCGTCGCAGAGATGTTCGGCCTCGATGATCGAAGCTACATCTGTGTTGCCGCAGTGGGAGCCAAACGACCAGACGGTCTCGTACTCGGGCCCTTCCGTATAGGCCCCCTGGAAAGGTCCTTCCTCTACCCGTGCCACCTTGGAGCAGCGGATGGTGCAGGAAAAACAGGCCCGGTTTCGTTTATAGAATTTGCGGACATCATGCTCATCGATGGGACGCTCATCCAGGGTCGATCGATGAAAATTCATAGTCGGGTGAATCCCGGTATGATCCATCAGAGAGAGGATGACGTTGGTGCCGAACTCAGGTTTGGCGGCCCCGGTATCGGGAGAGTTGGCCAGTTCGTTGACCGATTCCCTGACCATCCGGGAGAACTCACCGCTGTCGGCGGTTTTCAGACCGCCTGAGCCGTTGACAACCACAGCTTTGAGATTTTTCGAACCCATCACCGCCCCGGCCCCGCCGCGGCCGAAGGAGCGGTATTCAGTCTGGACATTTGCCAGGGGCGACAGGAGCTCACCATTCTGGCCGATACAGGCAATCCGGTGATCCGTCGAATAGTGCTCTTTAAGTTTTTTGTGGGTGGTGATGGTATCGAGCCCCCAGTAATCGTCAGCATCGATGATGGCTACTTCCTCATCCTCGATCAGCAGAACTACCGGAGCCTTGGCGGCGCCGGTGATTATCAAGGCGTCGTAACCCGCATATTTGAGTTCCGGCCCAAAACTGCCGCCGGCGTTGGAATCGAGCCAGAGACCGGTGGCCGGGCTTTTGGTGCATAACTCCAGCCGGCCGCTTGCCGGTGCTGCCGAGCCGGTCAGCGGCCCGGTGGCGAAGACCAGTATATTCTCGGCTGAGAGCGGCTCGGCACCGGCCGGCAGCCGGTGAAACAAGGTATGAATGCCAAAGCCCTTGCCGCCGATATATTTTTCGACAATGTCCCTGTCCAATGCAACCCGATCAATTTTCCCCGACCCCAGATCGACCTCGAGGATGTTCCCTGCGTATCCTTTCCACATGGCCGGTTATCTCCTTTTTATTGCCCCGGTGGGACAGACGTTTACACATGAAAACTGCCCTTCGCAGGTATCGCAGTACAACGGATAATTCGACGAAGGATGAATCATAACTCCTCTATAGGGGCAGGCATCCACGCATTCATGACACTTGATACACCGATCCTGATCCAGAACGACATGGCCGTTCCAGGACAGCGCATCTTCCGGACAGGTCATGATGCAGAGTTGTTCCTTACAGGCCATGCAGACTTCAATCCCCCCTACCTCCGGCCAGTCATCCTCGATGTGAATCCTTGCCTGTTTGACACTCTGAAGGCCCGGTTCATGGGCGGCGGTGCAGGCCAGCATGCACAACCTGCAGTGAGTGCAGTCGCTCTTTTTGATTTTGAACATGGTTCTTTCTCTTTGTTTAGAGTTTGATGAGGTCGCTCAGCCCTGTTCGGGTAGTTATCCCACACCAGAGAGGGCTCAGCCTGTCTCCCCGTCATTTTCTGCGAGCAGCTGTTCAACGGTTGTTCCGACCCTGTCAAGATGCTTCTGCATTGATGCAGCGGCGCCTTCAGCGTCTTTTCCTTCTATGGCATCGACTATTGATGTGTGTTCCGACGAGGTCTGCGACCGAAACGACATATAGCCGGATTTGTTTATATAAATCGAATAGAGCAGTTCGGTAATCGGGCGGCTGACCAGGGTAAAAAAGGGGTTGTGGGTGGCCGCGGCCAGCAGATCATGAAACTCGAGGTCGATCTTTATGGCCTGGTGTCGATCGAGATCGTCAGCCTTCATGAGCTTGAGGTTGTGGCGGAGTCTCTCCAGATCTTCAGCGCTTCGCTGCTCTGCGGCCAATTTTACTATGGCAGTCTCAAGGACCGTACGTACCTGGAGGAGCTGGGGCAGTGAGACCTTGCTCATCTGGAGCTGGGCAATGAGCGATTCGGCCAGACCTTTTCCATCCGGTGCGCGAACGGTCATGCCCCGACGGGGACGCACATCGACCACCCCGCGGCTGACCAGACAGGCGGCGGCCTCGCGTATCACCGTACGGCTGACGCCGTATTCTTCCATGAGTTTGGGTTCGGTGGGCAGCTGGTCCCCTACTTCGAGCTTATTGCTGATGATCTTCCGCTGGAGGTCATCCGCCACCGTTATGGACAAGCGTTCATTGCTGAGTAGAGGCATAGCTGATCCGTTCTGTTGATCTGAGACGCCCCGGAATCATACTATCATCGTATGATTAGATCAAGCCTATTTATTCCTCCATCTCCGGCACTCACCTGCACCGATCAGGCAGAGTAAGGCCGCACAGAAAAGCGGGTTGCAGCCCCTTGAAACGATTAGAGGGAAAAGCCCCGCTTCCAGGGGATAAAATCCTCCTGATCGAGCCGCACCGCCTTGGCCCGGTAGCTGCCGCTGGCCGTCTCCACACAGAGTTTTTCCAACTCGGCGCCAAGCTCATCGAGCGTCTTTTCACCAGTGATTATCGGCCCGGTGTCAAGATCTATCATGTACTCGAGCCGGCGGGCCATAGCTGAATTAGAGGAAATTTTGAGGACCGGTACGACCGGGTTGCCGGTCGGCGTGCCAAGACCGGTGGAGAAGATGATCAGATTGGCGCCGGCCCCCGCCAGAGCAGTGGTAGACTCTACATCTCCACCTGGGGTGCAGAGCAGATTGAGGCCCCTTTTCTGGGCATGCTCGGGATAATCCAGCACGTCCACCACCGGCGAGGTGCCGCCCTTTTTGGCTGCCCCGGCGGACTTCATCGCATCAGTGATCAAGCCATCTCTTATATTGCCCGGAGACGGGTTCTGATCGAAATCGAAACCGACCGCCTGCACTCTCTTCCTGTAGCTTCTCATGAGCTCCAGAAAACGGCTGCCGAGTTCAGGGGCAGCGCAGCGGGAGACAAGCTCGTTCTCGACGCCGCAGAGTTCGGGAAACTCGGCCAGAATCGTACTGCCGCCCTTGCCGACCACATGATCCATGGCCCGCCCGATCACCGGGTTGGCAGAGATGCCCGAAAACCCGTCTGAGCCGCCGCACTCCACCCCAATGACCAGTTCTGACACGGGCACCGGCTGCCTGCCGACCTCGTTGGCCTGCTGCAGCGAGACAAGGGTCTGACGGATGATGGCTTCGAGCATGTCTACCGGCTCGTTCCAGGACTGGCGGTCATAGTAGAAGACTGGTTTGGTCGACCCCGGGTCCTTTCTGGCGATCTCCGCCTGCAGGGCCTTGACTTCCGCCTTCTGACAGCCCAGGCTGACGACGGTCGCCCCGGCGACGTTGGGGTGGGTGATGTAGTTGGCCAGCAGTGCTACCAGCTCTTCGGCCTCGTCAGGGGTGGAACCGCAGCCCATGTGGTGGGTCAGGAACCTGAGCCCGTCAACGTTTGGAAAAAGGCGTTCCGGCTGCTTATCAAAAGAATCAAGGGAAATGACCGGATCAACCGGCGCTCCTTTGGTCTTTATCTGGGTGACCAACTGATCGGTGAAATGCACGTAGCGTGAGGAGGATCCATAGCCAAGGGCCGGCGGCAGCACTTTCTTGAGTTCGTAGAGCTCCTGGTTGGAACAGAACACCAGGGGTACGAAAATCCAGTAGTTCGCCGTACCGACCTTGCCGTCCGGCCGCCGAATCCCCATGAATTCAGTTGGTGAGCCCTGGTAGGGCTGGGGTGGCTGCCACTGGAAAGGCACGGGGTTTTCTTTGAACTCGGTGGTCGCATGTTCAAGATTGGCGGTGGTAATCAGCTCGCCGGATCGAATAGGCTGGTTGGCGCGGCCGACGATCACCCCATACATCACAGCAGTGGCGCCAGTATCGAGATCTTCAAGGGCGAACTTGTGCTTGGCAGGTATATCGTGCTGCAGTTCAACCATCTGCTTACCAACTTCCAGAACGGTTCCTTGCTTGAGGGTCTGAAGCGCCACGATTAGATTGTCATGGCTGTCGATCTGCAGGAAGCTCTTTATTTTCATTGATCCGGTCCTTGTTTTATATGATTGCTCTTGTTTTAAATGATTGCGTTGTCTGGCAACAAACGATACCACTTGTGAGAAAAAAATAAACATGGGATACCACTGGCAAACTCAATAGTTCTTAAAAATATCGACTAAAGATGCTATCACCATAAATCGGTGCCTGTCTGCCTCGGCGCACAGCATCCGGCAGTTAATTTAAAACTCTCTTGTTACAACTCAGATCATTGACGAGACCCATGAGAATTTGAAGTGACCGAGTACACCACCATAGATGATGCCAGAATCCGGTTTATGCGGATTGAGGGTGATACTGAAAAGCCGGTACTGGTCTTTCTGCACGAGGGACTGGGGTGTATCGAGATGTGGAAAGATTTTCCAGCTGAGTTATGCCGCTTGACCGGGTGCTCGGGTCTGCTCTACGATCGCCAGGGCTTTGGCGGATCCTCACCTCTGTCCCGAGAGCGCACTATCAATTACGTGCACGACTATGCCTGCAGGGAATTGGCAGCACTGGTGCAAAAACTGATTCCCAATAAGGACCATATTCTGATCGGTCATTCCGACGGTGCGAGCATAGCACTCATTTACGGGGCGGGGGAGCGGCCCCTGCTCAGAGGAATCGTCTCCGAGGCGGCTCACGTCCTGGTCGAGGAGAAGACGATCCGGGGGATCAAAGCTGCAGATCGGCAATATGAGCGGTACGGTCCAAAAGGCTTGACAAAATATCACGGTACGAGAACTCATGCCGTCTTCAAGGGGTGGTCGGCAACCTGGCTCAGCGACGGGTTTCGCACCTGGAATATTGAGGCCCTGCTGCCGGCTGTGAGCTGCCCGGTTTTAGCCATACAAGGCCAAGACGACGAATACGGCACGATCGAACAGGTCGAGTCCATCTGTTCACAGGTGTCGGGACAGGTAGCCCCAGCCTTCATACCCGGCTGCGGTCACAGGCCGCATCACCAGTGCCCTGAGTTGGTGCTGCCGCGCCTGCGCGAGTTCATCAGCCGGATTTGCTGATAGGCAGAAAACACAGGTGATTAAGAATGTTCAAGGGACACCCGCAGGTGCGGATATCGTCGAGTACAATCCCTGTCGGGACATCCACAACATGACGGCAATGGTGGCCGCCACAGTGATGAAAGAACTGGTGGCAAAGATGCTGACCCAACCATAAATAAGAGTACCGCTTTTTACCTTAATTGTGATTTACCTGACTCTGATACTTACCATGCTGTTTTGGGGCGGCACCTTTATCGCCGGGCGGATTCTCGCCGATTCGGTAGCGCCGGCCGACGCCGCCTTCATGAGGTTTGTGCTGGCGGCTGCCACCCTGGCCGTGTTGACCCGGCTGATCGATGGCAGGCTGAGGCTGCCGCCCAGAGATCAGCTCACCAGTCTGCTGCTGCTCGGGTTTACCGGTGTTTTCTGCTACAACATTTGTTTTTTCAACGGGCTGAAGTATATCGAAGCCGGCAGGGCTTCTCTGATCATCGCCCTCAACCCGGTGGCCATTACCGTCGGGGCCGTGTTATGGTTTGGCGAACGGCTTTCACTGGTGCAGTGTGCCGGCCTGCTGATTTCTCTCTTCGGTGCCTTTCTGGTTATCAGCAACGGCAATCCGGCAGTGCTAATTTCCGGAGGCTTCGGCTGGGGAGAGATTGCCATCCTCGGCTGTGTCATTTCCTGGGCCTGCTTACTCGTTGATTGGCAGGAACGTTTTGAAATCGATGTCACCGCTCTCTGCAGTCTTCTATTCAGCGCTGTTCGGTGCACTGATGCTGTTTCCGGCAACGCTCGTGGGTCAGGCACCGCTAGAAATTCACACCTATACAACTGCTGACTGGCTCAGTCTTCTATTTCTCGGTATTCTCGGAACGGCAGCGGGATTCTCGCTCTACTACCAGGCAATCAGAGTGATCGGTTCGGCCCGATCGAGCGTCTTCATCAATCTGGTTCCTTTGTTTTCGATACTGCTGGCCTGGATATTTCTGGGTGAAACAATAAACTTCTCTGTGCTGGTGGGAGGCATCATTCTGATGTCAGGCGTCTACCTGACCAATAAAAAGGCTAAAACCTGACTTTTTCTCGACAGAAACAGTGTATAGTGGACGTTTGATCGGCGGTCCAGGAAAAAGGCCGCTCCGCCGGCTCACGCACTGCGGTCGACAACTCCACAGCTGGGCGGATAAATTCTCGACAGGACCGCTTCTTGGGTCAGTCGGGCCCGCATCGTTCCGGAGGGATCTCTTGACAGGGGTGTCGATCTGGTTTATCGAAAACAATCAATAGTTATACTACAATCTTAGAACCCTTCAGGCCGGAAACTATTTGGTGGGTGTCAGGGAAGGCGAACATCAAGAGTCAAAAAACAAGATTGCGGCGTCGGCCAAGCCGGACAAACTGCAGGATGACAATGTTAATCAATAAATAGACGGGAGCCCTTATGATGCAAAATACTCTGCGGTACTGCCTGGCACTTGGTGCAGCCCTCTTGTGGCTCAACGGCTGCGCGATGCTTGGTCCGGATTTTGAAACCCCAGACAGCAAATCACCCGTTAGCTGGAGTGAGGAGGACAATGATCTGTTCCTCAAGCCCACGGAGGAGGAAACGATCGGCTGGTGGTCGACCTTCAACGATCCGACCCTGGATAAGCTGATCAAGCTGTTCTCCACCCAGAACCTCAACCTGCAGACCGCGGCGGTGCGTATTCTCGAAGCCCGGGCCCAGCTTGCCCTCGTCCAGGGAACAATCTACCCGCAGAAGCAGGAGATGAACGGCGATCTGTTCACCATCGGCGATGAGCAGACCCAGGTGACCATCGACCGCTATTACAACGTCGCCTCACTGGGTTTCGATGTGGACTGGGAGATGGATTTCTGGGGTAAATACCGGCGCTCCATAGAATCGGCCGACGCTAATCTTCTCGCCACAATCGCCGACTATGAAGATATTCTGGTGAGTCTGACCGCGGAAGTGGCAAGGACCTATGTAAATATCAGGACACTGCAGGAGCGCATCGCCCTGGCCAGAAAAAATGAAGAACTGCAGCAGAATTCACTGGATCTGGTAAATCTGCAGTTCGAGGCCGGCGTGGTGACCGAGCTCGACGTGCTGCAGGCCAAAACCCTGCTGTCGACAACTCGGGCGGCGATACCCAATTTCGAAGCGGCGCTGGCCAGCGCCAAGTATGGTCTGGCGGTACTGGTTGGGATGTTGCCTGAAGAAATCGATGCCATGCTCGAACCGGACCGGCCGATTCCCGAAGTGACCAGCCAGGTTGCCACCGTGCTGCCGGCCCAACTGCTGAGGCGACGCCCCGATGTCCGTCGGGCGGAAATGAGGGCCGCCGCCCAGAGTGCCCAGATCGGGGTGGCCCGAACCGAACTCTACCCAAGTTTCTCGCTGTTTGGCTCCATCGGCTGGTCGGCAAGCGATATTGGCGACAACAGCCTTACCGATATTTTCGAATCCAACAGTTTTTCCTATACCTTCGGCCCCACGTTCAAGTGGAACCTGTTCAACTACGGACGCTTGAAAAACGAGGTGCGCATCCAGGATGCCCGTTATCAGCAGACCATTCTCAATTATCAGAATACGGTGCTGAATGCCGCCAGGGAAGTCGAAGATGCGATGAAAAGCCTGGTAAACTCTTTCGCAGAAGCACACTTCGTCGAGGCCAGTGTAGAAACCTCTCAGCGTTCCACGGATCTCTCATTGCTGCAGTACGAGGAGGGGCTGATCGATTACCAGCGTGTCCTGGATTCGATCAGATCACTGACTCTGCGGCAGGATGAGTATGCCCAGACCAAGGGTAAAATTGCCACCAATGCCATCAGTCTCTATAAGGCCTTTGGCGGAGGCTGGGATGTCGATTATCAAAACGATCTTCTGCTGCCCGAAGAAACGCTCGACCAGATGAAGGAGCGCACCGACTGGGGAAATTTTCTGAATGTCGATGAAGACAATGATAAGTAAGAGGGCGCAATTTACCCGACACGGGTTCAGGAACCTGTTGTTCTTCCTGCTGCTCTATATATTTATCAGCCCCTTTCTGATTGACTACCCGTCGATAGCCATTATCACCCACAGCCTGCTCTCTTTCACCCTCTTTTTCTCGGTCTGGGCCGTACAGAGGCAGCAAACCTATCGCTCGATGGCAATGCTGCTGCTCATACCGGTACTGGCAATTTACTGGCTCGGCCTCTACGAATTCATACCGTTTGACCTGCTCTCCGCCTATGCGCTGCTCGCCCTGTTCTACATCCTGCTGATTATCTCTTTCGGCGGCCAACTGATCCGGGCCAAGCGCATCGATCTGCAGGTAATCTACGGCACCCTGTGTCTCTACCTTATCCTCGGCCTGCTCTGGGGGGCGCTTTACAGCCTGCTCCATGATCTGAGTCCGGGAAGCTTCTCCGGAGCACTTCTGGACCCCCCGAACGAATCGCTGCTCACCACCTTCAACTACTTTAGCATGGTCACCCTGACCACCCTGGGCTACGGCGACATCACCCCGCAGAGCCATGCCGCCGCGGCGCTCTGCCAGATCGAAGCGATCACCGGCCAGTTCTATATTGCGGTGGTGGTCGCCTGGCTGGTGGGCAACTTTATTGCCGACAGACAGCAACAACACTCGAAATAACCATTACTGTCAGGAACACCCCATGGCCCCTGAAACGACATCGCCTCCAGAAAAAAATGAAGAAACAGAAAAAACGGAGGAGCAACCAACTGCCGACGATTCGAAAAGCGGCGTCAAGAAATGGACGGCGATAGTACTGCTCACCTGTCTAGTACTGCTCGTTCTGCATGTGTTGTTCGACAAGTTCACCCCCTACACCGGCGATGCGCGCATCCAGGCCTTCATTGTACCGATTGTCCCCCAGGTGTCCGGTTCTTTGACGGAAGTAAATGTCGAAAACAATCAAGTGGTGACGGAAGAGCAGGTGCTCGCGGTGGTGGACTCCTCCAAATATGCACTCGCGGTCGAACAGGCCCAGGCCAGCCTGCAGCTCGCCACTCAGACCTCTGAAGTGGACGTCTCCGCCATATCCACCGCTCAGGCCAAGGTAGCGGAAGCCGAAGCAAATCTAAGTAATGCCCAGGTAAAGGGCCAGCGCATCATACGATTGGCCGAGCAGGGCGCTGCCTCCCAGTCACGGGCGGACGATTCTCGCTCCAGAATCGCGGCCAGCAAAGCCAGGTTGGCCAGCGCCCGCTCCGAACTCGAGAAGGCCAAGAATAAACTGGGCGGCAGCGGTAAAGACAACGCCAACGTGCAGCAGGCTCTGGTGGCACTGAACAGCGCTCAGCTTGACCTCTACCGGAGTACCGTCAGGGCACCTTCCGACGGCATCATCACCAACCTGCTCGTCGATATCGGTCATTTCGCCGCCACCGGTAAACCGATCATGACCCTCATTTCGATCAGAAACGTCTGGGTACAGGCAGATATCCGGGAGAACGCGCTCACCAATATTAAAGCGGGAAACCAGGTCGAACTGGTACTCGACGCCGCGCCCGGCAGGGTATTTCAGGGAGAAGTGCTCAGTGTTGGCTACGGGGTAGCGGACAGCGCCCGGGACAACCTGGGCGGCCTGGCCACGGTGAAGCCGACCCAGGGCTGGCTCAGGCAGGCCCAGCACATCCCGGTGTTGATCAAGTTCTCCGACGACGAGGCCAGGGGCTCCATGAGGGTCGGCGGCCAGGTGAATGTGCAGATCTATACCAACGGACATCCCCTGATGAAGTTCATCGGCAAAGTATGGATCAGGATCGTCGCCTTGCTGTCGCATCTTTACTAAAGGGATTATCTTGAGCCTGCAGACCCTGCGCACCTTGCGACTGGCACTTGGCATCACCGCAGCGGTTGCGGTGTCCTACGGCATTGGCTGGCCGCTCGCCTACGTGATGCCCATCCTCACCGTGCTCTTTCTTGCCCTGCCCGTCTGGATAACCTGGCCGGCGGCAGTGAAGATAATGGTGCTGCTCGCTGTGGGGCTGTTGATTGGGGTGCTGATCAGCGAATTCGCGCTGCATTTTCCGCTGCTCTGTGTGCCGCTTTACGCCCTGCTGTTCTTTATGATTTATTATACCCCCAGCCCGGGCTCCTCGCCGCTGGTTCCCCTGTTCATGACCATGGGCATCACCATGATACCAATCATCGGTTTCAGCGGCGCGATGGTATCCCACCTGGTCGCCGCGGCCTTGCTTGTCGACATGGCGATGGCGCTCTTTTTCGCCTGGCTGTTTCACTCCCTGCTGCCCGATTCACTGGCGGTGGAGACCGCCACTGCAGTGCAGCGGGCTGCTCCTGTAGAGATTGCCGAGGTAACCCAAAAAGAAAAGATTCGGTTGGCACTGGTGAGCACCATCGTCGCTTCGACGGCGGTGATTGTCTTCTTTGCCCTGAACCTCAGCCAGTATGCCCTGGCCATGCTGTATATCTGCATCATGGCCGGCACCCCGGATCAAAACGCCTCGGTCAAATTCATCAAAAACAGCACCCTGGCCACCGTGATTGGAGGTGTGGCGGTTATAGTCGCCTATAATCTGCTGGTCCTGTCCCCGACCTACCTGTTCATGGTTTTTCTGGTACTGCTGTTTTCTCTGCTGTTCAGCGAGCGCATCCACAGCGACTCGTCACTGGCGCCGGCATTTCAATCCGGATTCACCACCTTTCTGCTCCTTCTGGGAAGCTCGACAGGAGGCACCGACGCTGCCGCCAGCCATTTCTATGTACGCATCGGCCAGATTCTTTTTGCCGGGCTGTTTACGGTGCTTGGTCTGGTGGTGGTGGAACATCTGTTGCGGCCGCGCACCCAGAGGTCTTCACAAGTCACCGCAGTCTAAGCCAGTGCATTTAGTTCCTGCACCAAACGATGGCTCTAGTTCCTCTCTCGGGGAGCGCGAAGAGTTACTGTAAAGGCGCCGTTTTCGAATGTGTACTGGTCAGTACTTCTGAAAGGCAGGCAATGGGGGAGCTCAGTTCCTCGCGAGGGGGATGATCTAATCAACCAGCATCTGGTTGACGTCGTCGTTGGTCACTATAGGCCGCCTTTGCGCACCCAGCCCTGGGGAAGATCCAGTTTTACGAGCTGCTGGAAATGATGTTTGGTGTCCTGGTAGAGCTGCTTGTACATGGGAAAAAGTTTTGAGTAGGTCAGATGCGCACTGTAATCCGGCTCGAAGGTTTCGCCGGTAACCACCGTCTTGGCCACCGCCTCATGGTAGCCCTCATAGAGTCCGAGCCCGACCCCGGCCAGCAATGCAGCCCCGAGCACCTCGGTATGACTCTGGGTAAGACTGACAACTCTCTTGTTCACCACGCTGGCGATAATCTGGTTCCAGACGCGGCTCGACGCTGCCGCACCGCCGATATGCAGATCATGGATGGTGATTCCCATATCCTGCTCCAGCAGCTCGACCACATGCCTGATAGCGAAAGCTGCGCCCTCAAGTACCGAGTTGAAAAAATCACCCCGGTTGTGCCCCAGAGTGACCCCAAAGAATACCCCCCGGGCGTAAGGATCCCAGATGGGCGTGCGTTCTCCGGCGAGATAGGGCAGAAAGAGCAGCCCTTTGGAGCCGGGCGGCGACTCTGCAGCCTGAGCAGTGATCAGATCGTAAACGTTGCCAGCGCTGCGATCCGCTTCCTGCTGCTCCATTTGTCCAAAGTTGTCGCGAACCCAGCGCAGGGCCGATCCGACACCGTTGATCGCACCTATGTATTGCCAGCAGTTGTCGCTGACATGGGTGCAGTTCATGAACCGCTTATCGAACCGGTCCTTCTTCAGGGGGCCGGCAACCCGGGCTGCCGTTCCCATGATGATGAAGCATTGCCCCTCGTCAAGGACTCCAGTACCCAGAGAGGCGCCGATCGTATCCATACAGCCGCCGACAACCGGAGTTCCGGCTTCTAGCCCGGTGAGCCTGGCGGCTTCTTCGTTGATCATGCCGACGACTTCGTCGCATGACACTGGTCTGGGCAGTTTGTCCTCGTCGATGTCGAGTGCGGCTAAAAATGGCCTATGCCATTGACGCTGGCGGATATCGAAGAGCAGCGTGGTGGAGGCGCGGGAGTGGTCGATGGTGAATTCTCCGGTCAGCCGGGCCACCAGGTACCCCCCAGGAACCATAAGCTTATGGGCCGCTTCATAGGTTTGAGGCTCGTGATGTTTGAGCCACAACAGGGTTGGCAGAGAGTAGGCACCGGGTGCCAGGGGGTTGCCGGTTATTGAAAAAACATTGTCGGCGCCCAGACGATCACTGATGCGCTCAACTTCCGGCAGGGCCCGCTGATCCCAGAGCATGATGGCCGGCCGAATGGGTTTGGCCTGCCTATCGACCGCGATCAGGCCATTGGTGCAGCCCACCCCGATCGCTCTGATAAGAGAAGGGTCCACAGCATCTATCGAGGCTTTTACTGCTTCTATCGTTGCCTGCCACCAGAGTTCCGCATCGTGTTCCGCCTGCCCGGGTACAGTGCTGATCATCTGATATTCGCCGTAACCGGACCCAACCAGGTTGCCGTCAAGATCGAACACCCCGGCTTTGACGCCGGTTCCGCCTATATCGATTCCCAACAGCAAGGGGGATTCGCTCATCTATTTATTCCTCGCGCAGGATTAACAGCAAACTCCTAGGTTTCGGGAGTTCCGATTATTTCGTTTATCTTGTCGCCGATGAAATCCAGGCTTGATAAGACCCGGGCGGCTGAACTGGGATGTAAAAGCTGCCTGACCCGGGCGATGGATATCTGAGCCAGCATAATCAGATCAACCTCTTCGAGCAGACTCTGGATAACCTCTGCAACTTCAGTATCATGTCCCTTGATATCTCCACCGGCGAGCTTGGCGAATGCCCCCGGACACAACTCGGGAAACAGCCTGGCTCTGCTGCCCAACTTCTGGGTTACTTCTGCAAACAGCATTTGAGAGGGAGCCTCGGTGGTCGGGTTGGTCATTACCAGACCTATTCGGTCAGCCTGACGAACGGCATACTCCATCATCGGCTCGTCCACTTTGAGCACCGGAATATTGAGCCGGTCGCGTACCTCGTTGACACAGGGCGACAGAGAGGAGCAGCTGACAACGGCTAGCTCGGCGCCTATATCCTGGGTGGAGGCCACCATCCGGGTCAGCCAGTCGGTGATTTCCGGGGTGATTCTGCCCAGCGCAGCCAAGCTTCTCAGGATCCCCTCGTCGAGCACGTGATTTATCTGCAAACCCTGACCGGATGCAGCGATCGACTGATGTACCGGTTCGATAACCAGGCGGGTTGTGTGGATTGCTCCTACAAGGCTCATTCTTACCTCCGTCAGCTATTTTAGGGGTGGAGCTTCACCGTGCAGTTCCAGCAGCGAGGCCATCATCTTCTCACCCAGCCCTGCCTCAACCGCTGACTGGTAGGTGGCAAGCAGCGAATCCACCAGGTAACTCTGAAATCCGAAGCCGGCGACGAAATCTTTGAAGTAGCTCACGTCCTTGCAGGCGTTTTGCAGAGTAAACTTGTGGCCCGTATAATCACCCTGTAGAAGAGGTGGAACCATTTTCCTCAGCACCCCGCTGTCGGCGCCGCCGGCTGACATGACCCGGTAGAGCGCCTCACCATCGACACCCGCCTTGAAACACATGCTTAACCCTTCGGCAATCAGCGCCGTATAGCCGCAGGAAATGAAATTATTGATCAGTTTTGCGCTATGCCCGGCACCGGGCGGACCGAAATGGACGATCTGTTCGGAATAGCAGGATAGGATCGGCTCGATTTTCTGATAGATGTCTTGCTCCGCTCCGACCAGGCTGTTGAGCCGGCCCGCCTCGGCATCTTTCGGGGCCCGGGTAACCGGCGCATCGACAAAATGAGCCGCCCTGGCGCCCAGATCTGCTGAAATCCTTCTGCTTAAAGTTGGATCACTGGTGCTGCAGTCCACCAGGATAAATCCAGCTCTGCAGTTGTCGAGGATTCCCTCTTTTCTATAGACCAGATCTTCAACCTCTTTTGCACCGGTGACGCAGAAGAAAACTATATCGCTGTCTGCAGCAAGCTCGGCAATGCTGGCAGCCTCAGAAGCTCCTAGAGAGGCAAGATCAGCAAAAGGCTTTCTATTGCGGTGGACCAGTCCTTTCAGAGGATAACCTTCTTTCAGGATATTGGCGGCCATGCCGTGGCCCATCATGCCCAGTCCGACAAAGCCGATCTTCTCTCTCATGCACTCTCCCTGAAACCCCGTTTTTCTAGTCACGACATTGAACAGGCGAGCAGAAACGCCTCTTTCAGTGCCCGGACATTGGCGATACCCTGGCCGGCTATGTCGTAGGCTGAGCCGTGCGCCGAGGTGGTAACCGGATAATCCAGTCCCGCATGCACGGTGACCCCGTGATCAAAGCCCATCAGTTTCATGGCAATCTGGCCCTGATCGTGATACATGGTCACAATGGCGTCATATTTTCCGTCTCTCCCCATCAGAAAAATGGTGTCGGGGGGAAACGGTCCCGCGACATTTAGGCCTTCCTTTTGGGCCAGCCTCACTGCCGGCTCGATGATATCGATCTCCTCGCTGCCGAACATGCCGCCGTCACCGGCGTGTGGATTGAGACCGGCGACGGCAATTTTAGGATTGCTGTTGCCGCTTGCCCGCAATGCCTTATCAAGGACCCTGGTTGCCGTCAGGATTGATTCCTCGCTCAAAAGCTCACTCACCTGTCGGTGGGAGACATGCGAGGTGGCTCGTGAGGTCCAGAGGTTGCCAAGCGTGTTAAGAAGACCAAAATCCCCTTTATGTTCGAGAAGGTCGAGAAAGAGCCCCGACTCATCCTCATGCTCAAGGCCTGCGAGGTGCATTGCCTCTTTGTTGAGCGGGGCAAAGCACAGGGAGTCGACCACTCCCTGTGCACACAGTTCGATTCCCCGGGTCAGACATTCCAGCTGATATTTACCCGATACTTTGGACACCTGTCCCCTCCGGGTCCCATCAACCTGGAATATCGGTCTGCCGAGCAGCACCGGAGCGTCGTCGGCAAAGATATCGGCGTCGGCAGTATCGGCGATTCTGTAATCGAAGTTTACTCCAGCTACTTTCATTCCTTCATCGAGCACTTGCTTGTCGGCAATGATTACCAGATGGGCTTTGCCTGACGTCTCTTTCTCGGCAACCAGTTTGGCCGTCAGTTCCGGGCCAATGCCGTTCGGATCACCCAAAATCAAGGCAACCTTCGGTTTGTTATCAGCATTCATAAGTTCTATCCATAAAACAAATTAACCAGCGTCAGAGAAACCGGTGGGAAATAGGTCACCAGCAGCAGCACCAACACCAGTACCCCGATAAAAGGAATATTCACCTTGGTGGTCTCCCAGATATCGGTCTTAGCTATCGAACAGGAAGTAACCAGAACACTCGCAACCGGCGGCGTCTGCTGGCCAATGGCGATATTCAGGGTCATGATCAGTCCAAACTGGACAGGATTGATGCCAATCTGTTGGACGAGCGGCATGACGATCGGTACGATCAGTATGATCGCCGCCGCTCCATGCAGGAACATACCAACGACAAACAACATTACGTTAAGCAGGGCCAGCACCATCAATTTGTTGCTGGTAAAGCCGATAACCCACTTGGCAAAGTTCTGCGGCACCTGTATCTCGGTCAGGTAGAGCCCGAGAACCGCCGAGGTGGCCACCAACAGCATAACCACCGCCGTCTGGGTAACCCCTTCGACCATGGCCTTGCGCAAATGCTGCCAGTTGATCTCCCGGTAAATGACACCTCCTATGAAGAGAGCCGCAACAACCGCTAAACCGGCCCCTTCGGTGGCGGTGACAACCCCGCCGAAAATACCTCCCAGAATGATCACCGGCAGGGTCAAGGCCCAGCCCGCCTCTTTGAAGGCAACCCACAACCTGCGAAGAGAAAATGCCTCTTCACGCGGCAAATCGTAGCGCACAGCATACCAGTAACAAAGACCCATCATCGAAAATCCACCCACAACGCCTGGTATAATTCCGGCCACGAACAACTGAACTATTGAAGTATCAGATAGTGCCCCGTAGAGAATCATGGCGATAGAGGGTGGAATAATGATTGCAATCGAAGCTGATGATGAAGTTACAGCGGCCGATAACTCTGGCGAATAGTTACGGTTTTTCATGGCCGGAATCAGCACCGAGCCGATGGCCGCCACATCGGCCACCGCAGAACCGGATATTTCGGCAAAGAACATCGAAACTCCGACATTGACCATGGCCAGCCCGCCCCTGACAAAACCGATCAATGCCGAGGTGAGGTTGATCAGCCGGCGTGAAATACTGGTGGTATTCATCAGGGCACCGGCAAGAATAAATAGCGGTATAGCCAGCAGCGGGAAGCTCGTTGCCGCGTCGAACATGGTCAACGCCGCATTGTAGATACTGTCGGTACCCTTGGACAGGACCATGCCAACCAGAGCCACCGCACCAAGGGCGATGGCAATCGGAACATTGATCATCACCAGTATAAACAATCCCAGGATCAGGAGAATGGCACTCATGACTGGCTCGCCTCCTCGATTGCCTGATCGATCATTTCCTTCTCGTAATCGATGCCGGCCATTGCTTTACGCCAGGCATCCGGAATGCTCAAAATTTCGGCAATGATAAACAGGGCGGCCCCGACAGGAATCACCGACTGGGTGAAACTGAGAGGGACCCAACTCAGGCTGACCAGGGTTTCCTCCCCGAAAATGCCAAGCAGGTACCAGCCGGCATAGCCAATCACCAGGAAAAAACCGATGACCACGAATTCTGCGACAATAAAGGCTGCCGCCCTCAGCGGTTTCGGCAGACTCAAGAACAGTCCCGGAAAACCAAGATGCCCCCGGTGCAGGACCGCCAGCGCCGAGCCGTAGTAGGTGAGCCAGGCCAGGACAACCGAGGCGACCTCATCATACCAGATCAGCGATTTTCCCATAAACCTGAACACCACCGCGAGCACGACGATAACCGCCATGGTGACCAACAGGCTGATCGAAACAACCTCCAGGATTCGCTCCAGCCAGCGTTTGATTGCATCTAACATGATATAGCGCTGAGCGCAGGTCGGTGAAATTGACAAAAAGATCCGGTCGACTGAAGTCAGCCGACCGGGTTTCAGCCCGAGTACTCGTAAATGGGTCCTGCTAATCGGCGAGCTGCATTGCCATATCGATCATCTGCTTGCCGGTCGGGACTTCGTTGGCAAACTCATCATAGATCGGTTTGCTGGCTTCTACAAAAGAGGCGCGGTCAGCCACGTTGACCTCCATGGTCTCACCCAGTTTCTCACGCAAGCTCATTTCATCGCTGGTGCCAGTGGCATACATCCAGCCCTGTACGTTGCGGGCAGTATCCTCAAGAATGGCTCGCACGTCGGCCGGCAGTTTTTCCCACTGGCCAGCTCCTGCTGTCAGATAGGATGGTGTATAGACGTGGCCGGTGACGCTCAGATACTTTTGTACCTCATTGAGTTTCGCTCCGGCGATGTTGGTGTAGGGATTTTCCTGGCCGTCAATAACTCCGGTCTGGAGACCAACGAAAACCTCAGAAAAAGCCATCGGGGTCGGGTTGGCGCCCCAGGCGCTAAACATTTTCACACGCCAAGTGGACTTTGGGGTTCTGATCTTCAGTCCTTCGAGGTCAGCCGGAGTGTTGATCGGCTTCACGTTGTTGGTAATGTGGCGAATACCGTTCTCCCAGAAACCGACGACTTTGTAGCCCTTCTCCTCAATTGCCGGGGCGATCATCGGCCAGAAAATGGCATGCTCGATCCGGTTCAGATGAGCGCGATCCTTGACCAGAAACGGCATGTCAAACAACCCGGCCTCAGAGGCGATCGAAGACATGATGGAAGAAGGCATCGACAGATGTACGGTGCCAAGCTTCAGCTTCTGCATCAGGTCCTTGTCCTTGCCCAACTGCGAGGCGCCATAAAAGGTCACCTGGGCTTTGTCGCCGAGCAACTCATTGGCACGTTTGGTAAACTCTTCCGCTGTGATGTACTGTGTTGAACCCGGTGAGGCACTGATCGCAAAGACGATTTCCAGGGCTGATGCTGATTGAACCATGGTGCCAAGGGCGAGAGCCGTTGCGCATGCTCCTAGCACTATTTTTTTCATTGAAACCTTCATACGCTCCTCCATAAGTGTAATGTTTTCAACCGAGTCATGCCGAGCATCTTAGTCAACAAATGCACAGCTGCACAACCGGCGCTGTTTGGCACATTGCCAACCTGGATCTGAATATGGCATATTGTATACCATCTGTCAATTAGCTATTTAATGGTCCTTGCAATTAATTATTTTTAATTATTTATTTCATTAGTTTAATTAGCTTTATTTAATTAGTGCAGGTCAGATTAAAATGGTATACAATAAATCATTATTTGGAAAGTATTAGTTCTTGGTTATATAGAACTCTCGCTTCTCACCGAGCAATCCGGCCAATGATTCAAACCATCGATTTGCCCATCTATTTTGAGTAAGGCTATGTCGCTAGATGCACATCTTGATTTTGAGGACAACGGGATCACCAAACTGAACCTTTCGGATCAGATCGCCAATCGTTTGAGGGATATGATTATCCAGAGCGAACTGGCCCCGGGGGATAGAATCAGAGAACGGGAAGTATGCAAAATTCTGCAGGTTTCGAGAACGCCGCTCAGAGAAGCACTGCATAAACTAGCGACGGAGGGCCTGATTGAATTGATTCCGAACCGGGGGGCCGTGATCACCAGGCCAAGCGCCGAGGAGATTGCCGATATGCTGCAGGTGCTCGGCGTGCTCGAGGCCTTTGCCGGTGAGCGTGTTTGCGAGCACATCAGCGACCAGGAGGTGGCCGAGATAAAAGCTTTACAATACGAAATGCTGGCTGCTTACGCCCGACAGGATCGGCTAAAGTATTTCAAGTTGAATCAGAAAATCCACCTGGCCATCGTCATGGCGGCGCGAAGCGAAACGCTGCTCTCTCTTCACAATCGACTCAATGCCAGATTGTATCGCATCCGCTACCAGTCAAACCTTAAAAACGAAACCTGGGGAAGCGCCCTGGCAGAACACGACCACATCCTGGAAGCACTGGAAAACAGAGATGCCGAGAGACTAAGTGCTCTTCTGCGGCAGCACCTAAAATCCACTTGGGAGAAAGTGAGCGAATTCATGTAAGGAAACGAAGGGGCCAAGGCGATCCGCGCCTCCCCTTATCTCGTCGCTCAGCTTTCCACCAGCTCCCACTGCTCTGCGACCTTCGACTCGGTCCACGGCGCCACGGTCTTGTCGAAATCCAAAAAATGCGGGGTCTGCAGGTGGGCGTCAAAGGCGGCTCGGTCTGAGTATATCTCGTAGAGAAAGACCCGTTCAGGGTTTTCCCGATCCTGACAAACATCAAACTGCAGACAATCCTTCTCCCGGGTCAATGAGTTTTGTGCCTGCCGGATCATGGCTGCCATAAACATCTCCAAGTGTTCTTTTTTTATTTGAAAATTTACAGTGACAACGAACACCGTTTCTTCCTCCTCTAAATATCTTGTGTGCTTTCTCCCTGTGGCTAGGCGTGTTCTCTAAATTATTGAATCATGAGCACCCTTTCCTTCTTACTATTGTACACTATGCTGAAAAGATTCGCCGTTTCGTCCAGTAGTGATAAACCACTTTGTCTTCAAGATCGACCATAAACCAATTGCTCTGGACGCTGGGATCTGCTTAACTCCAATATTCACCCAATCTCTTATCAGGAGGCTTCCATGAACTATGTAAATCTCGGTAAAACCGGGGTGAAGGTAAGCCAGTTATGCTTCGGAACCATGTCGTTTGGAGCCGAGGCCGATGAAGAAATGTCAGGCAGGATGTTTCAGCGCTGCCGGGAGGCGGGCATCAACTTCTTCGACTGCGCCGACGCCTACGGCAAAGGTGCTGCTGAAACAATTCTTGGACGACTGCTTGACGGCTGCCGGGATGAGATCGTCCTGACCACCAAAGTTCACGAGGCAATGAGTAGAGACATCAATGCCGGAGGCCTGTCGCGCCGCCATATCGTGTCCGCCGTCGAAGCCAGCCTGAAGAGGCTAAAAACCGACCGGATCGATATCTACTTTGCCCATAAATTCGAGGCCCGCACCGATATGGAGCAGATCCTCTATGCTTTCGAGGATCTGGTGCGCGCCGGCAAGATTATCTACACGGCAGTAAGCAACTGGGCGGCCTATCAGATCGCCACTGCCCTGGGAATATCAAGACAAGAAAGGATCGCTGAATTCCAGTGCATCCAGCCGATGTACAACCTGGCCAAACGGCAGGCCGAGGTGGAACTGCTGCCGCTGGCCCAGGCTGAAAATATGGCAGTGACGCCCTACAGCCCGCTTGGCGGCGGTCTGCTGACCGGCAAATACGGTGTCGGGCAGACGCCCGATGCGGGAAGACTGGTCGACGTGGGCTTCTACTCCAAACGCTACAGCCTCGAACAATATTATGAGACAGCGGACAGGTTCGTCGCCCACGCCCGGGAAAGAGGCGTGAGTCCGGCCTCCCTCGGCGTTGCCTGGGTAATGTCACACCCGGCTGTTACCGCACCCATCATAGGTGCCCGCAATCTGGATCAGCTTGAAGCATCGCTTGCCGCCGTTGAGCTGGACATGACCCCAGAGTGGCGGGAGGAAATCACTGCTCTGTCACCGGCCCCCCCCCCGGCCACAGACCGGCTTGAAGAAACCCTCGGTTAACCTGGACTCTTCCCCAGAAGGAGATCGGCAATGGAGACGGCGGCAGCCCCCCTGGGAGATCACTTCCTCACCGCGGGCAAAGCGGAATGTCCCTCCTGGCCAAGCCTGTTCATGGTGCCGGTGTCGACGGAGATCGCGGTATGCAGATGAGTATCGCCAAAGAGCGGCCTGGTTGGATAGGACCGGCCGGCATAGGGTGAAAATTTCACCGTACTCTGGGCCTTGGCGATGCCGTCTTTGGTTGGCAAGGCATCAGAGCCAAGGAGTTGTGAAGCTGGCAGGCAAAAAAGCAAAGCCATAGCTCTCTTTACGCTCATTGAAACCGTAGTTTTCACGGGTGATCTCAAAACCGTGAGCCGAATCAAGATGGTGTGTCACTACCCCGGCAGTGCTCCGGGAGACCCGGAAGCTAATAAGCGCTGTCACTGGCTTCTTCAGGGGCAGGGGCACCAGCACAGATAAGAGGTACAGACAGATAACCGACGCCCAGCCGCGTCACTCCCAGGTCGATATAGTGTTGAGCCTGCTGATAGTCGCGGATGCCGCCCGAGGCCTTAACCTTGATTCTGCCGTCAGCCGCCTCGAGCATGGCCTGTACCGCCTCGACCGTAGCACCACCGCCGCCAAAGCCGGTGGAGGTCTTGACGTAGTCGGCCCGGGCTTCGACCGCGCATTCGGTGGCCCGTTTGATCTGTTCCGTGCTCAACTCGGAGGTTTCAAGAATCACCTTGAGCAGACTGGACCGGTCCCTGGTCACCTCGCTCACCCCCCTGATGTCCTGCTCAACCAAATCCCATCTCTCGGAGCGGATAAAACCGTAGTTGACCACCATATCGATCTCGTCTACACCTTCATCGAGATAGGCTTGCGCTTCCAGCGATTTGACCCGGCTAAGTCCGCAGCCGTGCGGAAACCCGAGTACGACGCAGACATCGGTCTCGGTGTCCCGGCACATCTCAACCGCTATATCTATATCACAGGGTCTGATGCAGGCTGTCCGGCAGCCGTACTCAATAATCAACTGGATCGCCTGTCTGGCAGCGGCGCGCTCCAGTTCGGGATAAAGGACGGCGGCGTCCAGGTAGCGGTTGATGGTTACGTTCATGGCATTCTCCTCGATAGGATTCGCTACTGCTCGATGGCGAGCTCCACCCGGTGCGCCATGCTGGCGGTTGCCCCGGTGCCCCGGAAAGATCCAGAGACCGGGAGCAGCCTGTTCAGGCAGCGCCGAGGCCGCATAGGCGATATGCCGGTCGGCCACCACCAGACCGAGGGTCGGGTCGTAACCTTTCCAGCCGAAGCCTGGCAGGTAAACCTCCGGCCAGGCGTGCAGCTCGCCTTCGGGCTGATCGGGATCGCCTTCCTGACAGCCGCTGACGAAACGCGACGGTATTCCCCAAACTCTGCAGGCCGCCATGAACACCACTGTGGTATCGCGACAGGCGCCCCGTGCTGTCAGCAAAGTGGTACCGACCGGCTGCACCCCCTGGTCAAACCGCAATATCTTCTCTATCTGGCTGTACAAATAGTGATTCAATGCCAGGAGCAGGGACAAGACGGTCTCGCCGCCCTGGGCTTCGACCTCCCGACACAGCGAGGCGATGAGTTCTTCATCGCCCGGGCCAATCAGACTGCTCCTGTCCAGATAAGCGGCCAACACCTTTTGTTCGCCTTGGGTGAGCTGCAGTGGCAGTCTGTCTCCGCAGGTCAGAAAGGAGTCGAACGGGTTGGTTTTCAGGGTTTCAACGAGATAAGAGGACTCTACCCGAAACTCTGAGGTCAGCTCGTCAAACCAGGCCAGGTGAAAGGGGTTGTTGTCGGCATCAATGTTGTGGGCCAGCCCTGTGGGCTGCGGTGACAATGTCAGCTCAAAACTGAGCAGGCGTTGCCCCGGGTCACTCCTGGGACAGAGCCTGATCAGGTGCGGTTCGAGGAAGACCGGGCTGGTATAGATGTAGGTGGTTGAATGTCTGATTCTATATTTCATAAAGTCTTAACTGCGCAGGACACGTTCCAGCTTGGAGGCCACGTTCTCGATCCACTCGGATGGCAGTTCGTGCACGGAACTTCTGAGACGCTCCTGCCACCAGGTTGAAATTTCCTGGAAGTCCTCATATTCATAACGGTGCTCCACCAGTTCGCCGGTGGCGTTGAAATAGATCACCACGTCGATGGGAAAATCCACCCCTGTGGCGCTGATCCTGGTCGAATCGAAGGCGAGACAGCCGACCTTGAGAGCAAACAGCAGCGAATCGGACCACACCAGCGTCCGGTCAAGTACCGGTTTTCCATAACCCCGGGCACCGATAATATAATAGGGTGTAGTCTGGCCGATTTCCACCCAGTTTCCCTCCGGGTAGACCATGTAGAGTTTGTGCGTTTTGTCTCCCGACATCCGGCCGCCAACCAGGGCGTGAATATCAAAGCCGAGGCCGCTCTGCTGCAGGGCCTCCTTATCTTCAGCGGCGACGGTACGGATCGATGCGGAGAATTCATTGACCACCTTATACAGCCGTTCGCAGCTATTAAGCGCCTCGGCATCGACCTTTTCTTCGAAATAGGTAAGGGTCTTGTCACGGACCGAGCGAAGCCCCGAAGTCATAACAAAAAACTGGCCGTTGGCAGTCGCATACGCTTTTATCTTCCGTGCCGTTATGGTTTCATTGCCCGAGGTGATCATGGTATCGGCAATGCCGACCAGTCCCTCCTCTACCGACATGCTCAGGCAAAAGGTCATTTCTGTGTCTCCTTATTGTTGCTCGTGGCCGGATTCAATGGGTTCCATTAGCGCAAAAAATGTTTTGAATACGGCGTTGTCAATCTCATTCATTTTCATCTGCAAGCGGTCGGTAAATTCGTGCAGGCCCTGCTCCATTATTTCTTCTATGGAGTGATAAGAGAGCTCGGCACAAAGCTGCCCCAGCAGTTTTTCGGCATCGTTTGAAAAATATCCGATCCGGGTTCCGGTAATGCCGTGCAGCATCCTTTGCGCTTCAGTCAGGCTGTAGAGCACGGATCGGGGAAAACTATGGCTCATCAGCATGAAGCCGGCCACTCCCAAGGGAGTAATCTTGCCGATCCGGTGCCGGTACGCCTGGAAGCTCGAGGTCGCTTTGAGCAGCGCCGTCCAATGGACAACGTCCACCGCCGCACCGACATCCTGGAGGTCGGGCAGGAGCACGAAGTATTTGACGTCGAGGATCCGTGAAGTTTTATCAGCCCGCTCCAGCATCCGTCCGAGGTTAAAGAAATGCCAGGCCTCATCGTGATCCATTGAGTCATCGACCACACCACTCAACGCCTGACTGGCTTTTTTCACCTCGTCGCAGAAGGTATAGGGATTGTCGAAGACCTCTACCGGATTTTTGGCCTCCCTGTCCATGCGGTGAAAGAAGACGTTGATCAGCTCCCACATTTCCAGCGGGATCAGATCCCGCACTGCCCGGGCGTTTTCCCGGGCCATGTTGAGACAGCTCCAGATCGAGTTGGAATAGGAGGAGTCAATGGTCAAAAACCTGATTATGTTGTCCTTGGTGTCGTCGTCATAGAGGCTGTCATACAGCTTTTTGTCACCGCTGATCGACACCAGTGCCGCCCAGTGGCTCTGCTGCATCATCGCCATGTCCAGGGTCAGATGCCAGTTGACGTCGAGAAAGCGAGCGATGTTCTCGGCCCTCTCCAGGTATCTGCCCATCCAGTATAAGGAATCGGCAACTCGGCTTAACATTATCTACCTCTCTTCTCGTCTACTCAACCAAGCACCCAGGTGTCCTTGCTGCCGCCGCCCTGGGAGGAATTTACCACCAGCGAGTCCTTGACCAGGGCCACCCTGGTCAATCCTCCCGGAACAATTCTAATCTCTTTACCGTAGAGTATATAGGGCCGCAGATCGATATGCCTGCCCTCGAAATGATCGTCTACAATGACCGGTGCCCGGGACAGTTTCAGGGTCGGCTGGGCGATATAGTTGCGCGGGTCTTGCCTTATTCTGGCAGCGAATTCCTGCCGCTGCTCCCTGGTGGAAGCGGGGCCGACCAGCATGCCGTAGCCGCCGCTCTCATTGGCAGCCTTCACCACGAGGTGTTCAAGATTGTCCAGCACGTGATCGAGTTCTTTTTTCTCAGAGCAGAGATAGGTCGGGACATTGGGAAGAACCGGGTCCTCGTCGAGATAGTACTTGATAATGCGCGGTACGTAGGCGTAGATCACTTTGTCGTCGGCCACTCCTGTTCCCGGGGCGTTGGCCAGGGCCACCCGGCCAGCTTTATAGACCTCCATGAGTCCGGGAACCCCGAGCAGCGAATCGGGCCGGAAAGCCAAGGGATCAAGAAAATCCTCCCCGACCCGCCGATAAATTACATCGACCCGCTGCAATCCCCGGGTGGTACGCATCATTACGTAGCCGTCCTGAACGATCATATCCCTGCCTTCGAGCAGTTCCACACCGGTCTGAGAAGCGAGATAGGAATGTTCGTAATAGGCCGAATTGAACATGCCGGGGGTCAAAATCGCCGCAGTGATCTGGTCGACGGATGGTGGCGCGACTTCGTGCAGCATATCGAGAAGCATGGCCGGGTAATCGTCCACGGGCCGGATGTTTGTCCGTTCGAAAACCAGCGGCAGTGTCCTCTTGAGAATTCTCCGGTTGGCCAGGACATAAGAAACCCCGGAGGGGGAGCGAAGATTGTCCTCGAGAACATAGAAATCACCTTTTTCGTCGCGCACCAGGTCGGTGCCGGTGATGTGGCACCAGACACCCAGCGGCGGATCGATGTCCTTGCACTGCCGGAAATAACCGTCGGCCGACTCGATCAACTCGGCTGGAATGACCCTGTCCTTGACAATTTTCTGCTCATGGTAGATGTCGTCGATGAACAGATTCAGGGCATAGATCCGCTGTTTAAGCCCGCGCTCCAGATGCTCCCAGTCGCTCCGCTCGATGATCCGCGGAATGATATCGAACGGAAAGATTTTCTCGGTTCCCTCTGAGTGGCCGTAGACCGTAAAGGTGATGCCCATATCGTAGAAGAGCTGTTCAGCGGCGGCCTGGCGGGCCTTTACCTCACCCTCGGGCAGCGACTCTATGCGCTCCATCAGAGGCAGATAGCCCGGCCGGGGTCTACCCTCGGCGGTGAACATCTCGTCGTAGTATCCCTTGGTATCGTAGTGACCGAATTTCATCCCTGCACCTGCATCTGTTACCACCCCCTCTCGTTAATCCGAGAATGCCACGTCAACGCCTGGCTGACCTGGGTCCAATAGGCACCATACCACAATTCAATCGAGACTGGGTATGTTCACTTCTTTGCCCTGTTCGGCGGCTGAACAATAGGCGGCATAGACGGTCAAGATGGTGTCCGCCGCCAGAGTGGAGCCGCACTGAGGGGTATTTCCCGAAGCTCCACATTCATAGAAGTCCTGAATTTCACTTTGATACCCTGTGTACCAGTCCTCGTCAGGGGAAATATTGGACCAGCCCTCCTTGGTCTCAATCTTCTCCACCACATAGACGTCGTCAAATTGCGAGCCCCGGGGATTGAAAGTTTTCATCGAGTCATTGGGGTTGATATTGACCACCGTGCGATGGTTGTTGGCGGTAATTTCAATCCAGTTATGCACGCCGCCGAGGACCAGTTCAGAGGCAAAGACATCGGCGAACATGCCGTCCTCGAAGACGATGTGCAGGGCGCCGAAATCCTCGATATCGGTGTACCCTTTCTTGATAAAACCAAGATCTTTATAGGTGTCTGATCTGGTGACCGTGTGCACCCTGGCTGACACCGTCGCCGGTCTGATAGGTCTTCCCCGGGAGACCATGCCTTCAACCTGTTTGAGATAGAGTACGGCCCCCAGGGGGTGTACCGCCTTGCCCATGATCGAGCCGCCGCCCGAATGGGACCAGATGCCATAAAAAGGAGAGTGGGAACCCGAATGCGCCTCCTCACCGTGCATCCAGATGATCTGCGCCCCGGTTTTCTCGAGGATTTCCCTTTCTTTCTGGATCCCGGGAGCATAGACCCAGTTCTCAGCGTAACAGATTCGTCCCTTGCTCTTCGCCTCAGCCGCCAGCAGATTTTTCACACTTTGCATGGCCTGCACCAGTCCTATCCGGCGATCAAAACTATCCCCGGAGAACCCCTCTTCACCGCCACCGAAATAACCGGTAAAAGGCTTTTCGATGATCACGTACTTATCCTTTCTGAGCACCTCAACACCGATCTGTTCATGGGTGGAGGGCGGGGTGCAGAGATGAATAATATCGCTCTGCTCGATCAGGGCAGAAAGATCAGAAAACACTTGAAGGCCATTGGTTTGACCGAAAGCCCGACAATGCTCTGCGGTCGGCGAATATACCCCGGCTATTTTGACGTTGACGCCATAGACTTTGCGCATTGCTTCCAGGTGAAAGCGGGCGGCAAAGCCGGAGCCGACAATACCGGCACGAATAGTGGGATTGGAGTCAGCCATGATTGCCTCTCTTGTGAAATAGTTTTTGTACTGCCTGTTTCAGGCCTGATACTATACGGTTAAACCACTTGGTTTTACTGACCAGGGTGAGAACGATAAAAAAGACCAGCACCATGCAGATCGGCCGTGAAAAGAATGGTAAAATCTCGCCCTCGGCGATTACCAACGCCCGTCTGAAATTGGTATCCAGCATGGTTCCAAGGATCAGGCCGAGGATCATCGGAGCCACCGGGTACTCCATCTCGTTCATCAGAAAACCGAGGATACCGAAAAAAACCATGACCCTGACATCAAATATCCTGCTCTGGATGGCAAAAGACCCGACCACGCAAAGGGTAAAGATGATAGGCATCAATTTCGTGCGCGGGACCTGCAGGATTTTGACCACATATCTCACCATGGACAGCCCCAGGATGAACATTGCGCAGGTGGCCAGAAATACCATGGCCACCACTTTATAGACGAAATCGGGTGACTCGATCATGATCATCGGGCCGGGCCGGACACCGTGGATGAACATTGCTGCCAGCAGCACCGCCGCCGGAGCTGAACCGGGTATGCCCAGGGACAGCACCGGTATAACGGCTCCGGCGACCGCCGCGTTGTTGCCTGTTTCCGAAGCAATCAGCCCCTCAATGCTGCCTTTGCCGAATTCTTCGGGTTCTTTGCTGCCCCGTTTGGCGAAGTCATAACTCACCCAGGCGGCGATGTCCTCCCCCACCCCAGGAATGGCACCGATCAGGGTACCGATCAGGCCCGAGCGGATGATGGTCTTTTTGTACTTTAGTATCTGGGATGCTCTGGGGATGATGCGTTCTATTCTGGTTTTCACCACGTTGACCTGCTGATATTTCATCATCGACAGGATCTCGGCAAAGCCAAAGGCACCAACCATGGCCGGAATCAGATTTATGCCCCCGGCCAGATTGGTGTTGCCGAAAGAAAAACGGACGAATCCGTGGATACTCTCCATGCCGATGAGGGCAATGAAGATCCCCAGGAAACCGGATATCCAGCCCTTGATCGGATCCTTCGGTGCGGTCAGGTTACCGGAAATGACAATGCCGAAAATTGCCAGCCAGAAAAACTCGAACGACTGAAAATTGAGTGCGAAATTGCCAAGCAATGGAGTGAACAAGGCGAGCAGCGCCATGCCGATGATGGAACCGAGAAAACTGCCGGTGGTGCTGATACCGATGGCCCGGCCGGCCTCCCCTTTCAGGGCCAGCGGATGTCCGTCCATGGCCGTTGCCGCGTTGGCCGGCGTGCCGGGAATATTGAGAAGAATGGCACTGCGACCGCCGCCATAGATGGCCCCTATATACATGCAGACGAGTATAAGGATGGCATTTTCCGGGGGCATCGAGAAGGTCAATGTGGTCATCAGGGCAACCCCCATGGTCGCCGTAAGCCCGGGCAGCATGCCGACGATGATACCAAGCTGGGTGCTCCAGAAGATATCGAAAATGGTCCTCAGGGTCAGGAATCCGAGCAGGCCGTCGATGAAATATTTAGTCCCTTCGAACATCGCCGCCTCACGGAAGATCGACCAGAAACAACTTTCTGAATACCAGGGTTATCAGCAGTGCCGCAATCAGTGCCTGGAGCAGTGCATAGCCAATTACCTTTAACTGATTGTTCAATGGTTCAGTCCAGCGATATTCGAACAGCACGATAAACGAGAACACATAGAGAATTGTAGCGAGGGTGTAATCGATGCGCCCTAGAAAACCGATGGCATAGATCAACGAAATTACCAGGGTAAGCAGCACCCGCCGCGCAGCTCCTCGATGTCCGCTCTGCTGCGTTGTCTCAGGGCTGAAAAGCAGATAGCCGCCGCTTTTCACAGAACGAACGAAGAGGATGAGTGCCAGACAGAGCAGAATCAGACCGATCATCCCGGGTACTACGCCGGGCGCCGAAAAGGGGTCGATGCCGCGGCGCTCAAGCCTCGGCATTGTAGAGGACGAAACAATGACGGAGAGACTGAAGGCGATCAGGACTACAGAGGTAATAAAGTCCTTTTTTACCATAGTGAAAACGAAACAGGGTGACTCTGATCTGAATCAATCAGATGCCCGGACGGCACGGTCCGGGCATCTGGGTGTTCATAACCTGAAGCTACGGACGCGGGATGCCTACGGTAGAAGGATCGACGGCCGCATCGCCGCTGTCGAATTTCAACCAGGCATCGAGCTGAACCATGGGAAAGGCCTTCTTCATGGCAGTGTCGCCTGTGGCAGGATCAAAAATCATTGCGTTCTGGGAAGCAAAGGTTTTCAGCCCTTCATCATTGACAAGCGATTTATTCCAGATATCGGTCAAGGTTGCCAGCACGTCTTCGGGCACTCCTTTGGGTACGAAGATACCGAAATAGATCGGGGCCGTGACAAAATCGGGGATCCATTTCTTGACCGAAGGAATTTCCTGGTCGTAGCCCTCGATGGTCAGAGGAGCATCGGCCAGTACCGCCAGCGCTCTGAGTTTGCCTGCCTTGAGCATATCTACTTCTTCCTTGGCCAGCTGCGGCACCACATCACACTCGCCGGCAACCGTGGCAATTACCGCCGGATTTCCACCTTCGTAGGAGACGTGTTTGTAGTCGATGTCGGTGTAGGATTTAATCATCTCGATGGCTGTGTGACCGGCCGAATTGACACCGGCGGTGGCCACCTTGATTTTTCCGGGATTAGCCTTGAAGCCCTCGAGAAGCTCGCCGAAATCCTTATAAGGCGAGTCCGCATTAACCGCAACCACGTTGGGAATGGCAAAATTGAGAAACAGATGCCAGTCATCCAGTGTCGTATCAAGCAGACCCTGCACCTTATAGACGCCAAGGTCTTTAACGGCACCGGCCGTCCAGTAGAGCCCCTCTTTAGGCTTGTCCAAGACGTTTTTGGTTCCCACCGAACCCGAGGCTCCGGGCTGGTTGACCACCACTATTTTCTGGCCGAGATGTCCTTCAAGCACCATTGCGGTCTGCCGGGATACCCCATCGGTGGCCCCGCCGGCACCCCATGGAACCACCAGATTGATAGGCTTCTCAGGTTTCCAGCTGTTTTCCGCGGAAACGGACTGAACGGTGAAGACCCCGATTGAAACGCTCACTGCTGCGACCAGAACAATTGCTGTTGTGATCAGGTTTTTCATAACCTACTCCTCCCGTACTTGTTTTTTTACCTAGCGACATTACCCCATCGACCCGTGCAGGCTAAGGGCCTTGAACCTATGCCGTTAAGTAGAACTTGGGCTGAATGTTATTCCAACCTCCTCTGCCATACTGACAACCTGCCTTCCATACTCAATAAAACTAGTCCAGCGATCCTCGAAGGAAGCCTGGATCGAAGGATCGTGAAACACTACCGCAACGTGGGGCTCTATGGATATGGGAAGCCCCGGCCGGGTCTCAGAGAGGCGCTTCATAATCTCTCTGACCCTCCCCCCTCCCTGCCCGGGAAAGACATAATGCACCGCCTCGTTTTCCACCACTGCATCCTTTATGTGAATGTAGTCCACGTATTCTTCCACCTGTTCAAAAAACAGATAGGGGTCCTGATAGTGATAAGGCTCACTTCCACGCACATCTTTCATGGACACAGGATTGCCCGTGTCAAAGACCAGCCGCAGGGCCGGTGAATCTATGGCATCGAGCAGTCTCAGAGAATGAAGATGACTCTGCCCACCCCAGGTCAGGCAGTTTTCGTGCAGACAGACAACACCGCTGTCTTCGGCGATCTCGACAATCTTCTTTATACTGTTAATAATGGCCGATTCCATAGTGCTTCCGATCAAGTCGGGTTCGGCAACCTGGTAGCTCATGATCCTGATGTAGCGAACCCCGGCATTCTGCATATGCCGGATTGAGGTGCGCAGCTCCTGGAGATCCTGTTCAAGATCGACGCCCACCTCCCGTCCCCAGTTGGCAACAGTGGATCCGAAGCAGGCGATCTGGATGTCGTTTTCCTGAAGCTTGTGATGGACACGCTTGAATTCGTCGTCCGTCAGACTGCTCACGTTCTTGCCGCCCACCGTACGCAGATCGATGTACTTCCAGCCAAGTTCCTTAAGCGCCCTGATCTGCACATCCAGATCAGCGGACACTTCGTCGGTGAATCCAGAAATAATCGAGGTTGAACTCATCGGATCAAGATCCTTAATTCCTCTCAGAAAATGGCGGGCGTTACCGGAGCCAATCCGTAGAAATTTTCTCTACAGCGCCTCCAGCCCCAGACGGGCAACGGTCTCCGAGGTCGGATGACCGCTGCTTTCGTCCCAGCCGGACTGCCGGTAGTATTCGACCATGGCAGCATCAAACTCGGCCTGATCGACGGCCACCTGGTCTGAGACTCCTCCTCTCAAGGGCTGGTTGAAGAATTTTTCAGGCAGTGAATCATCCTTGGCTCCGAACCCTTCTCTCCGGTTGAACAAGCGCATCATCACCAGGCGCCGCTCGCCGACTTCGAGAATTTCATCGATGCTCATATCCCAGCCGGTGACCGCCTTGACCAGCTTGACCATATCCTGCGGGCCATAGAGGGTCCAGGAGGCACCCCAGCAGAGCTGGCAGAGGTTGGCGCTGTCCATGAAACTGAACAGATACTGGGTTCTGCGGACCCACTCGACCTTGGCCGGCTGGAGGCTGTAGGCGTGCAGGGGATCGGTCAAGCCGAGGTAACTGAGCCGCTCTTTAAAAGCCGGGTAGTTCTCCTTGGTGTAGGATAGATCGTGATCGCAGCCCATATGATCGGCCCCGAACGGATTCATCGCATAGAGCAGGGCCAGCCCTCGCTTTACCTGTGGCATATGGGCCGGCGCTTCCTGTTTTTTGCTGGTGATCAGGAACTCCTGACCGAAACCTAGTTTATCAGCCGCCCGGGCCGAACCCTCGGCCAGCAGATCGCCAAAACCTTCACGGGCGGCGATCATCTCGACCAGTTTGACGACTATGTCCCCATCGCCGAAGCGGATTTCCAGACCACCCGTATGCTCGGTGGTCAACTGCCCGGCCTCAAAAGCCTCCATGGCCCAGGAAATCGTCGCCCCGCAGGAAATCGTGTCAACTCCGTATTTATTGCAGAGCTCATTGGCTTTACAGACTGCCGCCAGGTTACCCACCCCGCAATAGCTTCCGAGGGTTGAGAGGGTCTCGTATTCGGGTCCGCCAAAGACCGGATCGACCTGGTAGGGCCCTTCCTTAATTTCCGCCACCCGCTTACAGCGAACGATGCAGCTGAAACAGCTGTCGCGTCCCTGACTGTCCTGTCTGCCGTCCTCGGCCCCCATCAGGGCTTCATCATACAGGGTGGGACCGTCGATGGCCTCGTAGTCGTCGAAGCTGCCGCTCTGCCAGTTGTTGGTCGGCAGTCCGCCAATACCGTTATTGATGCCCACGGTAATGGCTGTGCCATATTTGCCGAAACCGCTGTTGGCCGGATTTTTGAAAAGTTGCGCGCCGGTGCGAATGACTTCTTTAAGAAGTGCACGGTCGGCGATCTCAGGCTCTTCAAAGCCCCGTACCACGATCGCTTTGAAATTCTTGCTGCCCATCACCGCCCCCATACCTGTCCGGCCATTGGCACGGCAGCACATGCTCAGCACACTGGCATACTTGACGCCTTTCTCGCCGGCCGGGCCGATCTGCAGGATCTCGAGATTTTCCTGGTCATCAAGTTCGTCCTTGATGGCCGCCTCGACGGCTTCGGTGGTCTGGCCCCACAGATGCCCGGCTTCACGCAGCTCTGCCTGGCCTTCGTCGATGAACAGATAGAGCGGGGATTCGGCTCTGCCTTTGACGATCACCGCATCGAAACCGGAAAATTTCAGTTTGGCCGGAAAAAAACCGCCGCTCTGGGAGTCACCGATGGCGCCGGTGAGCGGGGATTTGGCGGTAATGGTCAAGCGACTTTGTCCGGAGACCCTGGCGCCGGTGAGAGTCCCGACACTGAAGGCCAATATGTTGTCAGGCGACAGGGGATCGACATTGCCGTCCATCTCTTTCAGCAGATAATAGAGATTAAGGGCGCTGCCGCCCATGTAAGTACGGTAAAATGCTTCAGCTGGTGTGTCGACGCTCAACTCCCTGGTGGTCAGGTCGACTCTCAAAATGTTTCCACTATATCCGCAGGCCATGGCAACCCTCCGCTTGTTTTAAAAAATCCACCGAGACAGGCGGTGTGATGATGCGCTTCTCCTCTGTCGATCTCTTCTGATGATCACTACACAAACTAGCTTTTTATGAGTTGAATCGCAATCGTTTTGAGCAGTCCATTATCGAGCTTAATTTGTGTAGTTGAGCAATAGTCGCTTCTCACCCTTGACCGAAGACCTGAATATATGTAATCCTAGATTGTTAACTTTAAATTTCAGCGGACCACTCATTGCTGTCAGAGTGGTCGACCCTTTCTATTATGAGCATTACCAAGACCGTTTACGAAGTCACCGAATCCATACACTGCCCCCTCTACGTCAAAGGCGATACCATGTCGCTGACGATGAAATCCTGTTCCTGCGGCAACGGCAAAGAGGTCTGTCTGGTGCTGGCCCGGGATTTTATGAATCTGCTGATCAAGATGCAGAGCGACCCGAACTGGAACAACCTGAAGAGTGCTGAAACCTTCAACTGCAGCGGCTGCACCGGACTTATCAAGTTCACTGAACGCTATAAGAACGATAGCCCGGATGCCGAAGCGGAAAAAGCGGTTCCGCGTCTGCTCCAGGTAATGGAGGAGCTCAATGGACGCCAGGTGGACTGCCCTTTCCTGGAGGCCCTCAAGGCCGACAGAATCGATAACATCCTGGACAACTTCGAGCCGCTGGCCGTACCGGCCCAGACCGTTCTGCTCAAACAGAACCGGCCCAGCCTGAAACTCTATCTGATTCTCTCGGGACGCTTTGCCATGGAGCGCAACAAAGAGGTGGTTACCATTCTCAATGCCGGTGAAATAATCGGGGAGATGAGCTGCCTTGGCGCCGTCCGGACACTATGGAACGTGCGGGCCCTGGAAGACGGACTGGTGGTCGATGTCACCGCCCAGGAATTCGGTCACCTGCTCAGTAGTTCGGCAACGGTGCTCATCTATATCGCCAAACTGCTGGCCATCCGCCTGGAACTCCTCAACGCAGTCAAACTCATAGACACCAAGGCGACCATGAGCGGCAGTCTCGAAGATATTACCCCGGCCGAGCTTTTCCAGGTTTTCCATCTGCACCAGAAGACCGGGGTATTGAAACTTAACCTCGATCGGGGAGACGGCTCTGTATCGTTCAGGGAGGGCGGCATCGTTAATGCCTCCTATCTGAACAGCACTGGCAAGGAGGCGATTTTCACGATCCTGGGCAAAGACAATGGCTCTTATCGATTCATACCCGGCCTTTCAGCGGCCGACCAGAAAGCCGCTGAGATCGGCGAGTTCATGATGCTGCTGATGGAAGGCGTCCAGCAGGAAGACGAGCGGGCCGATGCCTCCGGTTGAGCACCCCCTCGGTAAAACTGCGATCCGAGTTCTGGAGAAGACCATGATGGCCTGTAAAATCCTGATCCTGATCTTATTATGCGCTGTCCCCGCCCGTTTCTGCTCAGCGAGCGACTGGCGTGTCCATATGACCATCTGCAACCAGGACAAAGCCTGCGCCCAGGAGCAGGCCGCTGCCCGAGACCTCTGGGACAGTCAGAACTGGACACCGGAGTTGAAGGAGTCCTGCCGCAAGCAGTACATCCAGGTTTACTCCAAGGATTACCGAAGCGCCCTGGCCTGCGTCAAGGATCTGGAGAAGCAGCGTCAGGAGTTCCAGCAGCGAGAAGCCTACATCGACAGGAAGCGCAGGGAGCACAAAACCTACCGGACCTGGGGAGGGGTCATCATCCAGTAATCAACTCCCGGGCAATCCGCACCGCCTCAGCCGCATCCCCGCCATAAGCGTCGGCCCCGATTTTCTCGCTGTAGGCGGCATCGACCGGGGCTCCCCCGATCATCACCTTGACCTGGTCGCGAATGCCGTTGGCCTCAAGAGATTCGAGGACCTTCGCCATTTCAGGCAGGGTAGTTGTCAACAGAGCCGAGAGACCGAGAATGTCGGGGTTGATCTCTTTCACCTTGGCGATGAGGGCCTCTACATTCATATCGACGCCCATATCTATTACCTCGAATCCGGCCCCTTCCAGCATCATGATGACCAGATTCTTACCGATATCATGCAGGTCTCCTTTCACGGTGCACATGACAATGGTACCCTTCGACACACTGCCGGCCTGCTGAAGCAGCGGCTTCAAGAGGTCCAGTCCCTTGTTCATGGTGACAGCGGCCACCAGCATTTCCGGCACGAAAATTTCGTTGGTGCTGAATTTCTGTCCCACCACATCCATGGCGGGAATCATCGCCTCGTTGACAATCTGCTCCGGCGCAATTGCTGCATCGACGGCTGAGGTGACCAACTCCTCGATTTCATTGTGCAGTCCGCCGACAATTGCCTCTCTGATCTTATCTAAATGTTCGCTCATTTTAATGGACCTCTTTAGTTATTGGCTCCGTGCTGCAATCTGCTTCCACAGGTTCGATTAATACCCTTCTTGAACAGCGGTAACAATGGCTTTTAGATTCTCCAACGGGGTCGACAAGGGAATTGCACATTCCGGCCCGATGATTTCCACCCCTGACTCAATCGCATAACGTGCCTGCTGGTAGACATCTTCAGGGGTTCCCTGCAGCAAGGTCCGGGGATTGTTGACATTGCCAATGAGGACCATCTTGTCAGCGACTATTTCCACGGCGTTTTTGGCGTCCACCTGCCATTCGAAATGATAGCCATTGAATCCGGCCTCGGCGAAATGATGAAGCCGGTCGGTGCAGTTGCCGCAGACATGAAGAATTGTCGGCCCGTCTATCTGGCTGGTCAGTTCCTGATGATAAGGCAGAAGCAGCTGCGCATAGTGATCGGCGCTGATCAGGTTGCCGGTGGCATGATCGGCGACGACGACGAGGTCAGCACCGGCCTGGAACTGGGCGTTTACCGAGGCTATGGTGACCGGTATCAGCTGTTCGACCATTTTTCTAACTTTGCTGATTTCCCCGAGGCCGATCTGCAGCAGGAAGTTCTGGGTACCCGCCATGTGATACGACAAGGTCCAGGGGCCCATCGCCTTGCCGATAATGGCGGCCGAACCTCCCACATGCCGGCGCAGAATCGACAGGGCATCGAGCAGCACCTTCATGGACGGCTTCTCCAGAAAATCATCAGGGATAAATATGTCAGAAAAATCTTCGTAGAGAAACGACTTGGTGTCCGGCATCATGTTTCTATCGCCCCAGTCGACATCGGCCCCCAATGCTGCGACCTCCTGATCCACGCTGTATTCGGGCATGACCGTATCAAAACCGATGATTTCATGCCCTCCGAGGGCCAGCTCAGCCATTGCCGCAGCATCCAGATGCGCCTCTGGAAAGGAAATGCCGGTCGCCTCCATCAAGTCATGACAGGCAATGGAAGTCGGGGTTCCGGTGGGCGGCCGCTCTCCCTTTTCCCCTTTAAACATTGCCGACATAACCAGTTGGTAGCCTGAAGATTTCATAGTTCGACTCTCCCTCTGGGATGCTGAAATTGTAATCTGCAAATTCGCCGATTTACCTACAGTAAAATATCAACGGTATCGATGCAATCGTTCGATGGGCTGTCATTTTCACTTCTGCCTCTTCGGAAACGAGGTTTGCAAGGCAAATTCCATACCAAAATCAGGGTCCGCGGCCAGCTCGAGAAGGTGGCCGTGGTGGGCCGCCAGTTGAATTTCTGCTCTGAGTTCCTCATTCAGCAGCGCCAGCACCGCACCTCTCCTGCCGCATTTCCGACAATGGTTACCTCGGCCTGGCTGGTGATTTCCGGCAGCATGTCTATTGGCTGCCATTGAGACGGTGAAACACTATCACTAATCTGCGTGCTGGCCGTCAACACGTTTTTATCTCTACTGTGCCCCTTAGACGAGTGGACTCATTCGATGAAACCATGCTCCCGTTTGCGGTCCATTTCAAGAAACAGGGCCATACCGGTCTTCATCCTGGCAAAGCCATGACCCTGATAGAACTGCTCTTTGCCCGGAGAGGCATAGAGGATGATGTTGCAGTGAGAGAGGTGCTCGACAATACGCCCGATAATAGCCGAGCCGACCCCCTGGCCCTGAAATTCAGGAAGTACTGCACAATCATAGAGGGCGGCCTGATATTGACCGTCGGATATCGCCCGTCCGAAACCAATGAGCCGGCCCCGGCAATGGGCGAAAATGGTCGTATGGCTGGCCTCGAAAGCCTGGCGGTGGATGTCCGGACGGTGGTGACTCATACCCACCGTTTCCAGGATCTTTGCCACCTGGTTCCAGTCTATATCTGTGCAACTCGTACTATAGGAAATTTCCATTTTCTTACCTTTGACTTTCGCCCCTCCGAGAATCGTCCACCTCAGGGTTTTATTGGCCCGGATGGTCCCTTATCCTCCCGTTCCCCGCTGCGGATGAGCAGCGCCGCCACTGAAGTCCCGATCAACACGGTAGCTGCCGTCACGAAATAGGCGAACTCGATGCCCCAGACATCCATGCTGAAGCCGGCCAGCATGGCTCCTGCCATGATCCCGCCGCTCATTGCCAGACTGAACACCCCCATCATCGTCCCATGACCGTACCTTTTCCTGCCCTCGATCGAGGCATAGGCCCCCAGAACCGGCCAGATAATCGCCTCACCGAGGCCCAGCAGACAATAGATAAGTAGAAACATGACGAAGGTTTTCATGAATGGAATCAGCATGATTACCCCACTCAAACAGATACAGCCGGTGACCAGCAGAAACAATTTATCATATTTATCGGCAACCTTGCCGGCCGGGACCTGCAGTACGGCGTTGACCAGCGTCCTGCAGGCAATCACTAAACCAATCTGCAGGCCGCTCGCCCCGATGGACTGGGTCATCAAAAGTGGTAGAAACGCCATCGAGGGTACCATTATGACCATGGTGACCATACGGGCCAGAAGGATGCCCCGCGTCAGCCGGCTCTGCATCATCATCTGAATACTCTTCAGCAACCCGGTGGCCGAAGCTTTTACCTGGGCCTGTTGAGCCGGCATGTTTTTCATTACCAGAATGAAGGCCCCGAAGCTCAGCGCTGCCATCACATAAAAGACCGACTCAAAGCCAAGCAGATCGGAGACGATGCCGCCGATGACCGGCCCGCAGCCAATACCGCAGAAAATGGCGATATTCAGGTAACTCTGGTACCTGCCTTCCTGACCGGGCGGTGCAAGAACTGACATATAAGCCATACCGATGGGCACTATCATGGCCGACCCCACCCCCTGAAAGGCACGGATCAACAAGAGATTAATGATACTGCCGGCCTGGGGAATGAGCAGTCCGACAATTCCGTAAACGAACAGTCCGGTGACCAGGAAGCCCTTGCGCCCCCAGCGGTCTGAGAGATTGCCGACAATCGGCTGCAGAAGCCCTCTGCTCACTGAGAAAGCTGCAATGATCATTCCCAGGGCCAGCCCGTTGGCTCCCAGTTCGGTGGCAAAAACGGGCATCACCGGAATGATGATGCCGATGCCAAGAAGGGCTATGAACACTGATAACAGAAGGGTTATCAGGATCTGTCGCGTCATGGTTTATCTGGGGGCGAGGGGCTGCAGTGCGGCTTAGCTAGGGATCGGCCGGCAGTTATATCTGCGACTCAATGGGCAGCAAACGCATCATGCCGACCATGAAGCGCTGCCAGAAACTTGTATAGGGCTCCACGATGAAAGTGCGCTGCTTATCGTCAACCAGGCCGTGCCAGACGATAAAACTGGTGCCATCGTAGCCAGGTTTCAATTCCAGCCTGAAGGCAAGCGTGCCAATCTCGTCGTCGAGGAACGAAGCTAATCTTCCGGCAATCACATCGGACTTGATGATCATGCCTATTTCAGTATTCTGGATGACCGAGCGCGGGTCGAGGTTCAAAGAGCCTATAAAGGCGAGGGATCGGTCGATCACAAAACATTTCGCATGCAGACTGGCTTTCGACTGATAAAATTTCCAGCCCTTGATACTCTCGTCTCCACTGAAGTCGCGGTTGAGTTCATAAAGTTCGACTCCCATCTTCAACAGTTCGTGGCGATACTTGGCGTATCCGGCGTGGACCACAGAAACGTCGGTAGATGAAAGCGAGTTGGTAAACACCAGCACCCGCACCCCCCTATCCCTGAGCTTTCTGAAAGCATCGAGGCCTCCACTGCCAGGAATGAAGTAGGGTGAGAATATCAGCAGTTCCTTTTTGGTACCTTCCAGGTAGGGCTTCAGGTCGGAAATCATCTTATCCGCCCCTTCGTCGTAGCTCAATAGCTTGTCCGGATGATCCGAGAACACCTCCCCTTTGCCTTTGCCCTTGACCAACTCGACTCTGTATCCCTTCAGCGAGCTGGCCAGGTTGGACTCGGTCAATTCCTGGTAGTAGACTGTATCCTTCTGCTGCTCGATATATTCTTCAAAGGCTGCCTTCTTCTCCTTCATCTGCACCGGTGTCGGCGGCGTCTCGACGAGCATCGAAATGGGATAGCTGAGCTCATGATTCCAATAGAGATCAAAGGAACCGGCCACCAGCCGTGCTGCAGGACCCATCGCCAGTACATCAAGATCGAGAAAGGCCGTGTCCGATTCGGCTACGAAATATTCATTGCCGATATTTCTGCCTCCAACAATGGTGGCCATGGAGTCGACGGTGAAGGACTTGTTGTGTGACCGGCGGGTCAGGGTGCCGAAGCCTGTGACGAACTGGAATATTCGCCCGGTGTTTCTACCTAGAGGATTGAAAAGGCGAACTTCAATGTTGGGATGGGCGTCAAGCACGGCGCTGCCGAGGTCGCGCCCCTCCATGTCCATATCATCAACCAGAAGCCTTACCCGCACGCCCCGATCGGCTGCCTTGAGCAGTTGATCGACGAACAGTCGACCAACGGTATCATCGTGCAGCAGATAGTACTGGGCATCGATGCTCTTCTCGGCAAGATTGGCCAGCACAGCGCGAGCGACAAAGGCATCGAGGCCGTTTCCCAGCAGCAGATAACCATTTTCATCTGGGTCAGACCCCAGAAATTGGGTGACTTCCCGGTATAATCTCGTGGTTTCGTCGGGCTTGATTGCAAATGAAGTAGAACGGCCGGAGTTGTCAGGCAGCTTGGCACAGCCGGAAAGCACAAGCAAAAGGGCAATGGCCGACAACAGCAGCTGCGCTGTCAGTCTCTGCAGGGCAACGGGAGACACACACCTCGGTTTCACCATAGGCAAACGCATCGAACATGATCCAAGAAAATGTTTGAAAAGCAGCACATATGATCTTACTAGTTAATGGAATCTTTTAAAATCTCTTTCTCAGACTGGAGGAAATATTGATGGCAAGTCTTGATTCGACCCCGGAATTCGTAGCCAACGTATACAAAACCATGCACCGGAACCTTCGGGTTGTCCGTCGCAAACTCGGCCGCCCCCTGACCCTGGCCGACAAAGTGCTGCTCGGCCACCTCGATGATCCCGAGAACCAGGAGATGATCCCCGGCAAGAGCTATCTGCACGTTCGGCCTGACCGGGTGATTCTGCAGGATGTCCTGGGTCAGTCGGCGATGCTGCAGTTCATGATGACCGGCCGGAAAAAAGTGGCGGTACCGACCACGATCCACTGCGACCATTTAATCGAGGCCCGGGTGGCTGGCAATCTCGATTTACCTGCATCCATTGCTGAGAACAACGAGGTCTACGACTTCTTGAAATCCGCGGCAGCGAAATTTGGCGCCGGATTCTGGGAACCCGGAGCCGGTATCATCCACCAGGTAAATATTGAGAACTATGCCTTCCCGGGCGCCGTCATCCTGGGCACCGACTCCCATACGCCAAACGGCGGCGGCATAGGCGCCTGTGCGGTCGGCGTCGGCGGCGCCGACGCCATTGATGCCATGGCCGGTCTGACCTGGGAAGTACTGCACCCCAAACATATCGGTGTGGTCTTAAAAGGTGAGCTCAACGGCTGGACTGCACCCAAGGATATCGTGCTGTTCCTGGCAGGCGAATTGACCGTCTCCGGCGGTACCAACTCGATCATCGAATATTTCGGACCCGGCGCAAAAACCTTGAGCTGTACCGGCAAGGCGACCATCACCAACATGGGTGCCGAACTGGGTGCCACGACCTCTATATTCGAGTTCGATGACAGCATCGCCAAATATCTCCAAGCCACCGGACGGGCCGAGCTGGCCAAGCTGGCCTCAGAGAATGCTGAATTGCTCTGCCTCGACGAAGAGGTTACCCGTGAGCCTGAGAAATATTTTGACCGCGTCATTGAAATCGATCTTTCCACACTGGAACCCCACATCGTCGGTCCCCACTCACCCGACAGGGCCCGGCCACTTTCCAAACTGGCCAAGGAAATCGAGGAGAGTGGCGGTGAAATGATCGATGAAATATCGACCTGTCTGATCGGCAGCTGCACCAACTCATCCTATGAGGATATGAGCCGGGCCGCCGATATCGCCGAGCAGGCCAAAGCCCACGGCATAAAAACAGCGGTACCGCTGATGGTAACCCCGGGATCGGAGCAGATCAGGGCCACCATCGAGCGCGACGGCCAGATGGCCTCCCTTACCGACATTGGCGGCACCGTACTGGCCAATGCCTGCGGTCCTTGTATCGGTCAGTGGCGACGGGATGCGTCGATTGCCGGCAAGCCCAATACCATCGTCACCTCCTATAACCGTAATTTTCCCAGGCGCAACGACGGTCAGCCCACAACCATGAACTTCATCGCCAGCCCTGAAATAACGGTGGCTCTGTCCCTGTCTGGAAGTCTGTCATTCAACCCTTTGACCGATACCCTCACAGACGGCAGCGGCCAGTCTTTCACGCTGGAGGCGCCCAAAGAGGCTCCGGAGGTCCCTGAGAAGGGGTTCGACAAGGGTGAATCGAAGTTTCACGCACCACCCGAGGACGGTAGCCATATCGAGTTGAAAGTGGCCCCCAACAGCGAGCGGCTCCAACTTCTCAAACCCTGGCCCAAGTGGGATGGAGATGATCTAGTGGATGCCCCGATTCTTCTCAAGGCAAAAGGCAAGTGCACCACCGATGCGATCTCGCCGGCCGGCCCCTGGTTGCGACTGCGGGGACACCTCGACAAGTTCAGCGATAACATGTTCATGGGGGCGATCAACGCCTACAACGACGAAGCCGGCAAAGGGCTCAACGTCCTCAGCGGCGAGCGGGGTGTGCCGTTTTCGACCATTGCCAGAGACTACAAGGCCAAGAAGGTAAAATGGGTGGTGATTGGCGATTGGAACTACGGCGAGGGAAGCAGCCGTGAACACGCCGCCCTCAGCCCGAGGCTGCTCGGTGCCTCGGCTATTATTGTCCGCAGCTTCGCCCGCATCCACGAGTCAAACCTCAAGAAACAGGGACTTCTGGCCTTTACCTTCGACAACCCTGACGACTATGATCGGATCAGGGAGGACGATCGGATAAGCCTCCCCGATTTAGGCCAGCTGGCACCCGGCCGTCAGGTGGACTGCATTGTCACCCATGCGGACGGCACCAAGGAGACCTTCAATTTGAACCACACTTACAATGAAGCCCAGGTTGAGTGGTTCAAGGCTGGTTCAGCGCTTAATTTGCTGGCCTGATCGGTGCAGTCGGCTCGTACCTGCAGGACCGGAGCTAGTGATTAAATGGCTAAGATCCGCATCCTGCCTGAACATCTGGCCAATCAGATTGCCGCCGGAGAAGTTGTCGAACGGCCCGCCTCGGTAGTCAAGGAGTTGCTGGAAAACAGCCTCGACGCCGAGGCCGACCGGATCGAGATGGAAATCGAGGGCAGCGGTACCCGTCTGATCCGCATCGCCGACAACGGCGAAGGGATGGATGAAGATGATGTGCTGATGAGCTTCGAACGCCACGGCACTTCAAAACTCACCAAAGGCGACACCGTTTTTGAAGTGAGGAGCCTTGGATTCAGGGGCGAAGCCATTCCTTCCATCGCCTCGGTCTCCACCATGAACATCGTTTCCAGACGTCGGCAGGATGAGCTCGGTACGGCCGCCTTCAGTTCCTTTGGCTCGATTAAAAAAGTACACGAAACGGGTGCTGCAGCCGGCACCATCATCGAGGTCAAGAATCTTTTCGGCAACACCCCGGCGCGCAAGAAATTTCTGCGAACCGCACGCACGGAACTGGCCCACATTGACGACACGGTAAAGAGTTACGCGCTGGCCAGACCCGATGTCGCCTTCTCGTTGAGAGTAAATGGTAAACAGACGATTCAGTTTGATCAGGACCTAGGCCTGGCCCAGCGCTTGTCCCGACTGCTGAAATATTCCGGCCCCTTCATAGAAATCGACAGCGGGCCGCCCGGCCCTGAGTCCATCAGGGTAACGGGACTGCTGGTTCCACCTGAATCGACCCAGCCCGTTGCCGGAAGACTGAGGCTGTTCGTCAATAATCGGGTAATCAAGGACCGGCTTCTGGGGCACGCAGTCAATGAAGGACTTCGCTCATTCATGCTCAAAGGCCGCTATCCCGCCGGCGTCATTAAAGTCGATCTGCCACCGGAAAGCGTCGATGTCAATGTCCACCCGGCCAAACATGAAGTGCGCTTCAGAGACAATCGAACCATCCATAGGATCGTCAGCAACGCGATCCGGGAAGCCATGCTGAAGACTCAGCAGCCGTTAAGGGAGCACCTCTTCTCGCCGGCTCCGCCCGCAGAGGCAGGGCAGGAGCAGAGACGACCCATTCCAGCGCCACTCCCTTCCCAAGGGTTTGTTCCACGCCCGACTACCCAGCTCGACCAGGGCTCGATATACGAGCTGTCGCGGCGAGCCTCCAGGTCTCTTGACCTGGCAGAAGAGCAGCCCCACCTGTCGGTGGCTGCAGTGGCCGATGAAGCCGCCCATTTACCGGCAGCCGCAGTTACGGCCACTGTCCAGGTTGAAAACCTGACAGTAGTCGGCAGCTTCCAGGATCTCTACATTTTCTGCCGAAACGGAGACAACCTGATCGTTATCGATCAGCACGCTGCCCATGAACGGTTGCTCTATGAAGATCTTAAAAAGCAATATCTGCGGGGCCGGATCGCCTCTCAAAATCTTCTTTTTCCGGTAACTCTGGAACTCACCGTCTACCAGTCGCAAGTGGTTGAAGCCAACCTTGAGGAGTTGGAGAACATGGGTTTTTCGGTGCGGGATTTCGGCGCCACGACCTGGGTCTTGAGCGCGGTACCGGCGCTTGCCGGAAGCTGTTCGCCGCAGGATCTGTTCCTCGATATTCTGGAACGGTTCGGAAGTGAAGGGGGAACTGCTGGAAGCGGCAGACTCGAGGGGGTGCTGGCAACCATGGCCTGCAAAGCAGCGGTCAAATCAGGCGATGCTCTCTCGGATTCTGAAATAAAAGCGCTGCTCGAACGCATGGTTAAAGCAGACCTGTTCAGCCACTGCCCCCACGGCAGACCGGTGGTGAAGGTGTTCAACCCTGTCGAAATAAAGAAATGGTTTCATCGCACATGATCGACTTGCGTGGTCAATCCAGGTTCTTCAGGTTGCTGCTGTTTTGTCTCTTTGTCCTGCTGCTGGCCACTGGCGGCTGCGCCAAGAAGCCGGTGGGCAAATTGATGGAAGTGACTGCTTATTGCGGCTGTTCCTCCTGCTGCAGTTGGGAACGGGGCAGCTGGACCTGGCTGAAACTCGATTTCTGGAACCGCTATGTCAGTGCCGGCCCCCAGGAAGGACTGCCTTACAGCGGCAACACCGCCAGCGGTAGCGATCCGCACGAACCGGAACCCGGCCTGTTCTCCAGCGACAGCCTCTATCGTCCCTGGATGATCCCCGTCCGGACCATCCTTTTTCCCTGGTACCTGGTTCCCCAGGACGGCACCATTGCCGCCGACACCAAATACTATCCGTTCGGGACCAGAATGTATGTGCCCGGTTACGGCTGGGGGACCGTCGAAGACCGCGGCGGGGCAATCAAGGGACCGGATCGGATAGATATCTTTTACAAGAGCCACACCGAAGCCCTGCAATGGGGACGGCAAAAAGTCCAGGTGACCATCGAATACCCCTGACAGCCGGAAAATTTTTCCCAGCGTAACCTATGAATTCTCTTGAAGTGACTATCATCGGCGGCGGCCTGGCCGGCTGCGAAGCTGCCTGGCAACTTGCCCGACGCGGCCATCAGGTAAAGCTCTTCGACATGAAGCCGGGCAAATTCAGCCCGGCCCATGAGTCCGAAAATCTGGCCGAGCTGGTCTGTTCGAATTCGCTGCGCTCAGCCGACCCTCACTCGGCCGTGGGTCTTTTGAAAGACGAGATGCGGACTCTCGATTCACTGATCATGAAAGCAGCGGACGAGACCGCAGTACCGGCCGGAAAGGCCCTGGCCGTCGACCGGGAAAAATTTGCTGAGAAAATCACTTCACTACTAACCAAACATCCCCTGGTCAGCATTATCAGAGAAGAAATCGAATCCCTGCCCGAGGAACCCAACTCGCTCACCATTTTGGCCACCGGCCCCCTGACCTCGGAGCCGCTGGCTGAGAGCCTGGCCTGCTTCACCGGTAAGACAAGGCTCTATTTCTACGATGCCATTGCGCCGATCCTCTACACCGAATCACTTGATATGGAGGTGATGTACCAGAAATCGCGCTACGACGACGGACCGGGAGACTATCTCAACTGTCCATTGACCGAGAACGACTACCTGCACTTCATCGACAGTCTCAACACGGCCCGCTGCGCGCCGCTGCACGATTTCGAGGAGGTAAAGTATTTCGAGGGCTGCCTGCCGATCGAGGTAATGAGCGCCAGGGGCATCGACACCCTGCGCTACGGTCCGATGAAACCGGTCGGTCTGGAGAACCCGCGAACCAATGTACAGCCCTATGCGGTAGTACAGTTGCGTAAAGAGAATAAAGAGGGAACGCTCTACAATATGGTCGGCTTCCAGACCAAACTGACCCGCGGCGAACAGGAACGGATCCTGCGGCGGATACCCGGGCTTGAACGGGCTGAATTTGCCCGCTACGGGTCGATTCATCGAAACACCTTCATCTGTGCTCCGGAAATTCTGCGGCCCACCCTGCAGGCTAAGAAGAACCCCAACCTGCTGGTGGCCGGTCAACTCTCAGGGGTCGAGGGGTACGTCGAATCGACCGCCATGGGACTGCTGGCCGGCATCAACGCAGGCCGGCTGCGGCAAAGTTCAGAGCCGCTCACTCCTCCACCGGAGACGGCCCTGGGAGCTCTCATCAAGCACCTGACTGCGACTGACCCAAACCATTTTCAACCGTCAAATGTCAATTTCGGCCTCTTTCCGGCCTGGGAGAAAAAGGTCGCTAAACGGCTCAGAGGTCAGATCAGGGCAGAGCGGTCCAGCGCAGCGCTAAAGCAGTGGATCGAAGAGCAACCGGATTTAACGAAGGACGGGGACACAATAACTTGTGTCCCCACTGCATGCTATTCTGCGATGTATGATCTGTCCCGGCGTTACTATTCCAGTTCCCTGAAACCCCAGTAGGGATATTCCAGTTGATAGGCGGCTACCAGGCCGGGACTGTGCTCCCTGCTGGCAACCAACCAGAGATCGGCGGTCCGGTCGGAAACTGAGGTGATATTCTGGGCCTCTGTCCCGGGATACAATACCAGAGCATTGTCAGCACTGTACTCAATATCTCCCGAGCCCTTGAAGATGCCCATATGCGGAGTTTCTTCATAGGATCCCCGGTCGCCTCTGGTGAGTTCTGAAATAATCAGAAACGATACCTTGTGCTCATCTCTGATGGACTCGAACTGCCTGAGCCAGGCATCGATGCCGGTGCGGCGTTCGCTGAAATCCTTGAACGGCAGCTTATGTAAGCTGTCGATAATGACCACGCAATAATCCTGCTGAGTCTCGTGTCTGATGAAATCGATGTGCCGTTTCATGATTTCCGGACTCAAGGCGCGATCGTTTACCACCCTGAAATGCTGCAGCATTTTCTTGAAATCGCTATGGGCCCTATCAAAACGGAGCTGCTCATCGTCAGAAAACGACTCTCTAACCAGTGTGGCCCCGTCGATACGACTGAGCCTGATCATCGTCCGCTGGTAAATTTTCTGGCGACCGTTCTCAAAATCGTAATAAATCACCGGCACCCCTCGGCGGGCCATTTCTGTACCGACCTGAATCATGAAACAGGATTTGCCGGCTTTGGGCGGCCCGCCATACACATTGATTCCGTGCACGCCGTTCAAGGCCTCGTCGAGAGCAGTGAATCCCGACTTCAGGTTGGCGTAGTCATCACCCCTCTGGCTCTTGATCTGTTCGAAAAAGCGGTCATGCTCCCGCCTGGGACTGGCAAAGGGTGAGAAGGCTTTGGAATTGCGGGCCATAGAGATGACCGCGGCGGGAAAATCGCTGGCCTTGTCTCTGGCCAGCTGCCAGAGATTATAATTTCTGGCCATACCCTTGGGCCAGTTCAAAAGCCGCACCTTATGGCCAAGCCGGCTGGCGAGGGACCGGGCCCTGAGTTCCGATTCCCCATTGTTGGCGGCGATGATGAACAGGGTACGAATAAACTCGAAACGGCTCGATTCGATGGTTTCGAACAGCTGACTGTCGGGCACGGCGACACCGGGCAGCCCCATCTGTTTCAACGGAAGCAGATTTTCCTCTCCCTCACAGAGCACCAGCGCACCGTTTTCACAACGCTGAATATCCAGGACATTGAAGATCTGAAACTGCTCGACCGCCATGGTCGCATCACCGTGCCAGAAGAAGTCCTCGCTACGGTCGGGATTGACACAGCGTGCCGTATAGCAATTGCCGTCCTCCTGGAAATAGGGATAGACAATATAGCGGCCGTTATAGCCAATGGACATGTCGCTGAGAACCGGCTTCTTGATGGTGCTCTGTCCGAAGTGGTCGATGATGCTATCGGTCAGGTTGTCTTCGAACGACTTGATTTCCTGATTGATCGACTGTACGGGATAATCGGTCTGGCGCAGCGAATACTCCTGGTCCGGATCAAAACCGGGGGTCAGCTCGGGATCGAGCTTGGCCAGAGACGTATACCAGAGCGGAAAACCACCGGGCACACAGCGGTTGAGACAGCGAAAGAAACCGTGAAAAAAGCCCTCGGGATTGACACTCACCACCAGTTTCGAAGCGCCGTCCAACCCCTTTTCCGGGCAGAACGGACAATCGGCCAGCAGCGTCGTTTTATCCAGACGGCTGTTATTCAGGTTCTTTTTGTAAAACTCGTAAACAGCCTGGGCATAGTCGCTCATCGGATGCTCGCCTTGTAGGTGGGGAAGATAGTCTGCACTCAGGGGTCCCTCTATTCCCGTCTATTCTGTTCTTCATCGAGAAACGAGTCTTTTTGCTTCAAGATCGAACCGTCCGTGAAACTTTACCGCAGGTCTATTCAATGTCCGAGGATAAAATTTCGAGCACAACGAAGATTCGGGCAAAAGTGCCGTTTCCCATCGAAAACTATTCTAGCCTGCCGGCAGCGCTTGGATCAACCTTTGTTTACTCTATCCTTACCCGCCTGGTTTTCTTCTGCAGGAACAATTACCCGATGTTCGCTCAGCAAGTCGACCACTTCAGCCAGCGGAAGTCCGACCACATTTGAGTAGGAACCATGTACGGACTCAACCAATACCCCTCCCCGGCCCTGAATACCGTAGCCGCCCGCCTTGTCCAGGGGCTCGCCGGTCCTGGTATAGGCTTTGGCCCAGCCCAGATCAAAGTGTTTGAAACGGACCCGCGAGAGGACCGAACGAACGACACTCACATCCCGGTCCAGGCAGCAGAGGCAGAAGCCGGTTCTGACCTGGTGTTCGCGGCCGGAAAGCAAAAGCAGCATTGCAATTGCCTGGTCAGCGTTCGCCGGTTTGGTGAGCAGTCGGTCTTCAAAAACCACCACGGTGTCTGCCGAGACTACCCAGGCCGACGGATTGGTTCTGCTGACCTCTTCTCCTTTCAACTGCGCCATTCTCAGCGTATAGGTTTCCTCCATTTCCCCGGAGAAAGGGCTTTCATCGACCTCGGGAACAACGACTGAGAACTCCAGCCCAAGGGTTGCCAGCAATGTTTTTCTTCTTGGCGAACCGGAGGCGAGGATGAGTGGTTTTATGGTTTGGAACATGACTCCATATTAAAACGGGTGGTGATTGAGGGGGTGATTGAGGGGACACAATACTTAAAGTGTCCCAAGTTCGGGGTCACCTTAAGTATTGTGTCCCCATATTGAGAGACGACGAAAATAACTCGCTTCCTTTTAAAAACAGCTTTGCCCATGCTATGATGGTTCTTATCTTAATGATTTGATTATTTGGCACCTCAACATAAGGACAAATTCATTACTTTGAAATATCTTTTTGCTGCTCCTTACCTAACTTCTCTTTTTGCGCCATGCGTCTTGTAAAGGCAAGCCTGTTTATCATCTGGTTCCTGCTGCTGGGACTTCTGCTGCACCGGGATTTCTTCGTTCGCACTCTGGACACCAGGGAAGTTATGGCCCTGGAACGCGACAGACGGGTAGAATATCAGTCGATATATTTCAAGGACGATAAAATCGGCTATGTGGAACATCAATTTCTGCCCCAGGATGACCAGACCCTCAGGATCAAACAGCAGGCCAGAATGGAGCTCATGATCTCGGGGCAAAACCATCCGGTTGAACTAGATCTCGATGCCTTGCTGGGCAGCCAGAGCGACCTGATCAGTTTTAAGTTTTCCTTTAACTCTCCTTTTTACCAGATGCACGCCGATGGATCCGTAAACGGGAACACCGTCAGCTTTGAACTCGACACGGGCAACAATGTGGTCAGGGACCAGGTTGTGCTGGACGGTCCGCCTCGGCTGTCCACCTCCAGACGCTCCTATCTGTTGAACCAGGATATAGGGGAGGGCGAAAAACTAAAAATTCCCTGGTTCGATCCATTTTCACTGACCGGCAAGGAATCGGTGATAGAATATCGGGGCAAGGAGAAGGTCCTGATCAACGACCGGGTCTATAACCTCCACCGCTTCACCGAGAATTTCGGCGGGGCCAGACTGAATTCCTGGCTCGACGACGACGGTATGGTAATCAAGGAGGAATCTCCGGCCGGTTTCGTCTTTATCAAAGAACCAGAGTTCAAAGCCAAATCGATGGCGACCTCGGAGGAAGGCCGCTCCGACCTGCTCGCCTCGGTTGCCGTCGAAGTCACCGGGGAGATGTTCGACCTTGCCTCCAAAACCGAGGCCCGTTACCGGATTAAACTTCCCGAGGAGATCGAATTCGCCCTCAACTCCGGCCGTCAGAGCTTCGACGATCAGATCCTCAGGGTCGTCAAGGAGGATCTCTCCTCTCTGGGTTCAGAGCCGGGCATCTGTGCTGAGGCCCAGGAGCAGCTGCTCGCTTCTCCCTACATCCAGTCCGGTGCCCCGGAAATCATCGAACAGAGCCAGGCCCTCACCCGGGACCAGACAGGTGATCTGGAGAAGGTAAAAACACTGGCGGAGTGGGTCTACACGAATCTTGAGAAACGCCCGGTGATAGGCATTCCGGACGCCCTGACCACTCTGAAAGCGGGCATTGGGGACTGCAACGAACATGCTTCACTCTTCGCCGCCTTGAGCCGGGCTGCTGGAATTCCAACCACCATTGCGGTGGGAGTCGTCTACCACAAGCAGGCATTTTATTACCATGCCTGGAATGAGGTCTGTGTCGGTGGTCAGTGGATCAGCCTCGATACAACCACCAATCAGTTGCCCGCCGATCTCAGCCACCTGAAATTTATCGAAGGAGAACTCCAGGAACAGATCAAGATCGGCGCCCTGATTAACAATCTGCAGATCGAACCACTGCATCAATGATTACCACTACACAGCCGTCCAGCTAACTGATATGAGCGAGCCGATACTAACCCTTGAAAAACTGAGCAAGACATTCGACCGGCTGACTGCGGTCGATACAATTGATCTACAGGTGCAGAAAGGTGAAATCCTCGGATTTCTCGGCCCCAATGGGGCGGGCAAAACCACCACCATCAAGATGATTGCCGGACTGCTGCAGCCCAGCTCCGGAGCCATTTCAATCTGCGGCCATGATATGGCAAGCGAGGCGAGACGCTGCCGGGAACTGACCGGTTATATTCCCGACCGCCCCTTTCTCTATGAGAAGCTCACCGGTGCCGAGTATCTGAGCTTTATCTCAAGTCTCTACCCCCCACCCGATGGCAAGACCTGGGTTAAACAGGGCGAGAGCTACCTGAAACTCTTTGACCTCCACGACTGGCGCAATAACCTGATTGAAAGTTATTCCCACGGTATGCGGCAGAAGTTGATCATGACCTCGATTTTCATGCTCGATCAACCCCTGATCGTTGTCGATGAACCCATGATCGGGCTCGACCCGAAAAGTGCCAGAATCGTCAAGGAGCTGTTTAAATCGAAAGCTGAAAGCGGCACCACCATATTCCTCTCGACCCACTCTATGGAGATTGCCGAGGAACTGTGCCACCGGGTCTGCATCATCCGAGACGGTCGGATCATCGCCGGCGGCAGCGTAGACTCTCTGAAGGCCCAGGCAAAACATGGCGCGGCAAATCTCGAGGATCTCTTCCTGCAGCTAACCGGCGCCTTTGAACTCCAGGAAGTGGTCGCCGCCCTGCGTCAACGATGAGATAACGATGAGGCTCTACCTTCCCTTTTTCAGAACGGCGATCAATCGCTTTTTCGCCACCCGGGCCCGGCTCAAGCTCCTCGTGCTCGGTCTTCTGGGAACGCTTATCTGTGCGGCCCTCTATCTGCTCACCTACAAGAGCGTGAGTTATTTCCACAGCCAGAGCGAACTGGGCATCATCCTTTCCATGAAAATCTTCCAGATGGCCTGGATCACCATCTTTGCGATGCTGATCTTTTCCTCGATGATCGCCGGTGTCACGACCCTCTACCTGTCCCACGACAACGAAATCATCGTCGCCGCCCCGGTAACGCTCGAGGAACTCTTCCGGATGCGCATGTTTACCACCTTTCTCAATACCTCCTGGATGATGCTCCTCTTTTCACTGCCTATTTTCGGAGCTTTCGGCGTGGTTTTCGGCGCCGGTCCTCTCTACTGGCCGCTTCTGGCAGCGGCCGTACCGGCCACAGCCTTCACCGCCTGTGGCTTGGCCATGATCTTCGTGATTGTGCTGGTCTATCTGTTTCCAGCCCGCCGAACCAAGGATATCATCGTCTATCTATCGATCTGCTTCGGCGTCTTCCTCTATCTCATTTTTCGCCTGATGCGCCCCGAAGACCTGGTAAACCCCGAAAAATACGGCCAGTTCGTCGAGTATATGTCGGCCATATCCAACCCGGCCGGTTTCTGGCTGCCGGCAAGTTGGACCTCGAACATGCTGTCTTCCTATCTCCTGGACAGGGACATCGATTTACTGCTGGTCGGATTGATTCTATTGACTCCACCGGTCCTGTTGTTCTGCGGTGAATTCCTCATGGCCCGCTTTTTCGTGTCCGGTTTTTCCAAATCACAGGAGTCGTTTGGCGGTCAGCACCGATTCAAAGAGGCTGGCTGGGGCCGCTCGCGTCTGCTCTGGGTCTTTCGCAAAGAAAGCATCTCATTTTTGAGGGATTCCAAGGAATGGTCGCAATTTTTCATGATCGGCGCCCTGGTGATTGTCTATCTATACAATTTCAAGGTGTTACCGCTGGAGAGGACTTTCGGCAGCGCCTACGTGGCCAATCTGATTGCCTTTGGCAATATCGGCCTGAGCGGATTTCTGGCAGCTGCCCTGGCCGCCCGATTTGTCTACCCTTCCATCGGCGGCGAAGGAGGAGCCTTCTACCTGATCAGGACTTCGCCGATGAGTGCGACCAGATTCTTCTTCTATAAATATCTTTTCTACCTGATCCCTTTTACCCTGCTAATCCTTGTACTGGTCAGCGTCTCCAATCACTTTCTGCAAATCGACGGACCGATGTGGTGGATTTCACTGTTTTGTGCGCTGCTGATCTGCTGGACTGTGGTGGCCCTGGCGCTTGGCTTCGGGGCGATCTTTGCTGACTATCACGCAGAGAATAGAAGTACGGCAATGGGACCAGGTTCGGTGTTTTATTTTTTTTGCGCCATTTCCTACATGCTGGTAGTACTGTTCAGCGGTGTATCCCCGACCTATCGGCTGATCCGGGCCTGGCTCAGAAGCGGCGGCCTGCCGCTTTCAGATGCGCTGCTTATATTTTTCTGGGTCGTCGCGATGATTGCTCTGTCCGCAGTGGTAATGACCCTGATCTGTAGAAGGGGTATTGATGCCCTCACCGCCAGGTAGCGCTGGCTGTGTTCTTTTCCCAGGTCAGCGGGCCAGTAACCCTCGGGAGGAGGCATCAGCCCATGATCGCATAACCGCCGTCGACGGTTACCACCTGCCCCTGGATCATGCTGGACAGATTACTGCACAGGAAAAGGGTGACATCAGCCACATCGTCAGTGGTGATCAGTCGGCCCAGCGGTGTACGTTTCAGCGCATTTTCAAGAATTATTTCCCGGTTGGGGAATTTTTTCAGGGCATCGGTATCCACCGCCCCGGCACTGACCGTATTGACCCGTATGCCTCGGGGTCCAAGCTCGACAGCCAGATGACGAACCAGTGACTCCATTGCCGCTTTGGAGGCACCGACCGTGGTGTAGTTCTCGATGGCCCGCACCGACCCCAGGCTGGACACGGCAATCACCCTGCCCCCCTCTTTCATCAACGGCAGCGCGTGCTGCACCAGGCTGAGCAGGGCCCGGGCGTTGATGTCCATGGCCCAGTTCCAATGGCGTTCGGTCAACTCGAGTACCGGTTTGAGGACTCCCGAGGCGGCATTGCTCACCAGCACGTCGAGGCAGCCAAACTCTTCGGCAATCTGATCGAACATGATGTCGACATCTGATTCTTTGGCGACATTGGCCTTGACCAGTAGACAGCGCTGCCCGAATTTCTCGACTTCTTTGGCGGTGGCCAGTGCGTCCTGCTTGTGACGAACGTAGTTGACCACGATATCCATGCCGTGCTCAGCCAGGCGGATGGAGATCGCCCTGCCGATACCCCTGGAGCCGCCAGTGACCAGGGCGACCTTGCCTGTCAAATTAAACATAAGAAGACCTCATGGAAGAATTTCACTGGTCAACCATTGGCCGATGCCATGGCCCGGCGCAGCGAGCTGTTCAAAAAGCGGAAGGGGTTGAAGGGCACCGGGTTCAATATGGTCGGTGCCCGAAAGCCGCTGCCCGCAAAAGATTCGGGCGGCACCCCAAGGCAGTCGATGGCGCCGAGCTGCGCACCGGGAAACGCTCTGGCTGCCGCTGCCCGCCAGACCGGACATTTTTTTTCATCGAGTTCAAGCAGTGAAAGCAGCAGTGTATCAACCGCGACAGGGTCCTTGCCGCCGCACAAACAACCCAGATCGAGCGGTTCACCGTTGATCGGCCCCCGTTTATTCATTGTTCGAATACCATCTACCAGGCTTATGCTGTGGGGCAACAAGGTGGTCAGATCAAGCATCAAATCCCCAAATTTTCGGTGCGACAGACCGTTTTTCATGTGGCACATCGCCTTACGCATGCCGCAGACGATACCAAAGAAATTTTTCACCGCTATGGTTACATACATCTGATTGTGGGCCTTTATCCGGGGAAGATTGACCAGCAGGTCGCAGCCCAGCGCTTCCTCAGCTATGCCGACTTTGACCCCATGGGTTAGCCGATGCTCTCTTGGGGTTTTAAATTCCACGATGGCAACATCGAGTCCCTCGAGTTCGGCGTCTATGCCCATTTTTTTTATCACCTGAGCAGCACTGCCGAATGATGGAGAATCTCCAATACTCAGCCGGGCGCCCTGGTCGACAAACCACTCGGCTACTCCCCTGACGAACCGGGCCTCACTGCAGGCCAGTCTCGAGGCCCTGCTGCTGATCAGGTTCGGTTTGAGCAGCACGGCGGTACCATGCAGACTCTCGGGCAAGTCGAGGTGCGGAGCCGCCTGGTCACAGAATTCCTTGATCCTGCCGATGTCGTAACCACGGCTTCTGCCAATTACTATGGGGATCTTGTCAGCCATGAGTTGATCTAATATGCCTCCCCCAAAAGCGACGCGGGATAGCAGGTAGTATCGACTCGAGCGCAGGTTGGAAATTTTGTTTTTTCATCCTTGATTAAAAATACAAACCGTATTTTAGGGAAAGCCACAGGCATACAAAATAAATCACTACGTATTTGTGTTTTTAAACTTTGTTGTTTTCCATGGACGTCAGGTTAGCGGTTGAAGGCGATTATCCGGGTTCGTATCACATCGTCGTTGCATTCGATCAGATCGAGGATGGAGTCCGGTACATCTGATTCCATATCTATAATATTGTAGCCGATCGTACCGTTGGACTCGTTCTTGTATGAGTCGATATTGATCTGGTTATTGCCAAGCACGTTGGTGATAAAGGCGATCATGCCGGGCACGTCCCGGTTGATGACTATCAGCCTGGTCCGCACCAGATCGGACGGAATCATTTCGACGTTGGGGAAATTGACGCTGTTGGTAATGTTTCCGTAGCGCAGGTAATTCGATAGTTCCCGGACAGCCATCATGGCGCAGTTTTCTTCAGACTCGGAAGTGGAAGCCCCGAGGTGGGGAGTGAGCAGGACCCGGTCGTGTCCGATCAGCTTCTCGGTGGGGAAATCGGCGATATAACCGCTCAGCCGGCGGCTGTCCAGGGCGGCCAGCACCGCCTCCTCGTTAACGATCGGGCCCCGGGCATAATTAACCAGCAATGCCCCTTTCTTCATCCTGGCGATGAATTCATTGTTGACCAGATTTCTCGTCTTGTCGATCAGGGGAACATGCAGGCTGACTATATCGGCTTTCCCGATTGCCTGGTCGAGGGAGTGAACAAGCTCGACATCGGGCAGCAGCATATGAATATTGGCCAGCACCGGCTTCGGGTCGAACCCCTTGACCTTCATAAACCGGTGAATACCGCCGTTGGCCAGCCTGACCCCGATCTGACCAAGCCCGACCACTGCCAGGGTCTTACCGGCAATTTCCACGCCCCGAAAGACAGATTTCTGCCGTTCCACCTCACCGTCGACCTGGTCTCCTTCAAGTTCCTCGAGTGATTCACAAAATTTTATTCCCCGGTAGATGTTGCGCTGCCAGACACCGATCATCGGAAACACCAGATCGACGACGGCGTTGGCATTGGCGCCAGGGGTGTTGAACACGCAGATCCCCCGCTCCGTGGCTTTGTTGACGCTGATGTTGTTGACCCCGGCCCCGGCCCTGGCGACGGCCAGCAGCGACTCGTAGGAATCAGTGTTGACTCGGGCGCTGCGGACTAGAATTCCCTGCGGGTCCGGTTCATCTTCAGATATTGAAAACTGTTTTCCAAGCAGATCGAGCCCTTCCCGGGCGATGACATTTTTTTTCAGCAGGCGATAAGCGCTCACGATACACTCCCGTAGATGAGTCCGATCAGATCAGTAATGGTCCGTGTAAGGACCTACTATATACAGGCTTACAGAGAGGTCAATCGGTGATTTGCATGAGACAAATTTTATTTAAACGGTAGACGCTGCTCTCCCGTTCTTTGAGAAAACAGACGAGGGCAGGGTCTGTCTGAGGATTCAGTCCGGCCTGCTGCAAGGACCGGTTGGAAAAGCGCTGGAAGACGCTGGTCTTGATGAAGTTTTTCCGCTCCCCGGCACTATACAGGCCGTCCAGTTCCTGAGGCAGACGGTGGTAGAGATCCCGGCGCAGTGTACCGACAGCATCCTCATGGCAGCAGAGTTGTTCCGGCAGAAAACGGTGTCCACAGCGCAGCCAGTCAAAGCAGATCAGCTCCCGGATCAGAGCATGGTCACGACGCCCCTCACACTCTTCCACCAGCAGCCGGACCAGGGTTTTCTGGGTAGCAGCTTTCCAGAAGTAGCCCTGGCCATGGAACCTCCTGGCCAGCGAGGTGAAGAAGGCGGCCATATCCTCTCCCCGGGACTGGAGGTAGCGCCAGAGCGTCGGAAAATAGCGGTTGTTGACGCATTGCTCCAGGCACTCGCCCAGCCAGTAAAGCTGGCGTAATGTCTGCTGGTCCAGCCAGCGGGTGGCGAGTACCGGATAAGGCGGCTTCGCTGCCGCCTTGTACTCCCAGGATTGGGCCTGTCGCCGTATTTCGGTCCCCGGCAGCAATTTCAGCAGTCCCATCTGAATATAGTGGGGCTGCATCGCCCAGATCCCGTTTATCGAGGCAGCAAAGGTTTCTTCTGTTTCAAAAGGAAGCCCCAGAATCAGATCCGCATGCAGGTGAATGTTCTCCCTGCGACGCAACCTGCTGATCGTCTCAGCGGCACGCTGGCTGTCCATCGGCCTGCGGATGGTCTCGAGCGTCTTGGGATTGGTCGACTGGATGCCGATTTCGAACTGAAACAGACCCGGCCGGAGAGTATCCAGAAAGTCAAACATTGGCTCGGTAAAGCGATCCGGGGCAATTTCAAAATGAAAAAGCGTTGCTGGATCTCTGTCTTTCAAATAACGCCAAATCGCCAGGGCCCGGTCCGGATTGTCGTTGAAGGTCCGGTCGACGAAGCGAACCGTTTCCGGGTTGTGTGCCAGGATATTGTCGAGCTCGCCAAAGACCTGATCGAGCTCTTTGTGAAACACGCCTTTTTCGGCAGAGGAGAGACAATAGGAGCAGAAGAAAGGACACCCCCTCGATGACTCGTAATAGACGGCCCGATTCTAAGATGGAGCTTGAAATCCTCATCTCTGTAAGGATAGCTCAGTGCTCTATTGGTTGATTGCAGAAATGAAGCTTGATAAGATTTCTGCAGCGTGCCCTTTTGGAGGTCGTCGAAGAATTCCGGGGCTGCGGCCTCAATATCACCTTGAAAGATGGTCAGCCGGCTGGAGCCCGCACAGTTGATCCCGACGATTTCGGCCTGCGGGCCGCCGACAACAATTCTGAGCTGCTCATCGACGATCAACAAATCTTCAATCAAACGCTCCACCAGATCGCTGTTCCAGATCAGTGCTGAGAAAAAAAGATATTCTGCAGAATCATCGGCAAGACGCTGGAGCAAGGTATAGTAGGGATCGTTGATGGTAAACTGGCATATTTCTGTTTCCAGTCCGGAAAGCCGCCTTTCCAGTTCGTTTCGCAGATAGAAAAGCGCCAGGCAGGAATGCGAGTAGCGGGCGTTGATGCCGATCAGCTTGATCTTCAAGGTGTTGCTTTATTCATTTTTGATTTTACCACTTAACTACTGCTTACCTGGTCTTGGAAATCGCCAAACCGACCGAAAAAGTCTTAGCATCTGGTGCCAGGCTGGTTATATGTATTTAACCAAATAATTAACTCCCGAATAATCAAGGATGAGGAGTTTATGTGCAACCTGTTTACCACGATCTTCAAATACCTGGCAATCATAGTTCTAGTCACTTTGTCAATGCATGTCACTGTCTCAGGCGCTGGCCTTTCTTCAGCACCCATTCACATCGATCTGGCGATTTCTTTTGAGGTTGAGAAGAAACTGCTTCGCGGCACGACCAGAATCGAGATAGAAAAAAACCAGAAACTCCATCTGCTTTTTCCGGATCTGCAGATCACTGCGGCCCTCATGAGCACCGGCAGCAGGGAAAATGCGCCGATTGACCTGGACCAGAATAACTCGCTTGAGCTGCCAGTCTCCGATGAGCAAAGAACAGTGCTGATTTCCTATGAAAAACGTGTTCAGTCAAATTTCTCAAACACCATCTCGGACAGGGCCATCATCCTGACCTCGAACTGGCACCCGCTTCCTCAGCACAAGGCCCTGTTTTCTTTAAGTGCCGAGTTGCCCGACGGTTTCATCGCTCTGAGCCAGGCAGATCAGTGGGGACAGGCCGACGCCCGCAGACAGGTCCAATTTTCCTTTTCGCAGCCGCTCTATGCGCTCACCTTCGTCAGTGCGCCCTATGTAAAAACGGCCAAATCAATCCGCGACGATCTGCACCTCTACACCTTGTTTTTCGAGGAGGATCAGGACCTGGCCCAGGGATATCTGGAGGCGGCAGCAGAGTACGTCCGTCGCTACGAACGGCTTATCGGACCGTTCCCCTACAATCATTACGTCATTGCCGAAAATATAATGCCGACAGGATACGGCTATCCGACCTTCACCCTGCTTGGGCAGCAGGTCATCAGGCTGCCGTTTATCAAGCAGACCTCGCTGGGGCACGAAATCCTGCACTCCTGGTTCGGCAACAGTGTCGACGTTGCAGACGGGTCGGGAAACTGGTCTGAGGGCTTGACCACCTATCTTGCCGATATGGCGTATCGCAGTGAAGCTGGCGAGGGCGTGCAGGCCAGAAAAGAGGCAATACAGCGTTATCACCATTACGTCGATGAAACAACTCCCACCTTAAATGAATTTTACGGGGCAGGTCATGAGCGCAGGGAAAATCAGGCCCGTCGGGCAATCGGTTATCAGAAATCAGCCATGCTCTTCCATGAGCTGTCCAAACGGCTGGGTGAGGAAACGTTTTATCGCAGCCTGCAGGACTTTTATCAGAAATTCAAAGGCGACTCAGCATCCTGGCAAGACCTGCAGCAGTTTTCGAGCAGCAGTCGGGCCAGGATCTTGAGTCATTTTTCACCGAGCGTCTCAGCCGCAACGATCTGCCGACGCTGCGTGTGGATAATATCCGCATCGACAACAACGGTAAAAACACCAGCGTCACCTTCTCCATTGCACAAACACAAAGCTCCCCGTATGAATTGCTGCTGCCGGTTTCAATCCGGACACTGTCAGGAGCAAGCGACTTTAATAGTCTGATCTCGGGAGCCAAAACCGAGCTGAGCTACCAGGTCGACTCCACCCCGCTGGAAATCTCTCATCGATCCTGACTATGACCTGCTGCGGACACTGTCACCCCCTGAAAGATCGGCAGGTGTGGTCCTCTATTATGGGTGCCGAGCATTGTCTTACGGTGCTTTCCGAAGAAGACCAGAAAGACCGTTACACGTCATTTATCGAACTTGCGCAGCGTTATGGCTGCGAGCTCAAAGCCGGTGCTGAATTCAACCAGCAGGATCTCGAGGAACACACCGTGATATTTCTCGGCACCTCGAACACCTACCTGAAAACGAGCTTCGGAGATCCCAACCATCCCGATTCCGGTTTCACGGCTGATATCAGAAAAAACCCCTTCAACAGCGACCTGGCCGTCGCCCTGATCAGTTCCAGTTCAGTCGAAGAGACGGAAGCCGCTGTCAACCGCCTCTCCCACTATGGTAAATACTCCTTTCTCCACTTTGAAAAAGGAAGAGTTGTAGACAAGCGAACCCCTGAATCGGTAAACGGCATCCGGGTGCAGTTGGACGAGCCGGCCAGCGGGTATAAGGTAAGCGAGTTCAGTGAATTTGCTGAACTGGTTGACCAGTTGAGCCAGAAAAGGGTTGTCTATGTTGGCGAGACGCATACTTCACGCCCCGATCACTTGCTTCAGATGATGCTCATCGAGGCGCTGCACCGTCGCAATGAAAACGCTGGCCATCGGTATGGAGATGTTTCCCCGTTCAAGCCAGGCCGCCCTGGACAGGTTCATCAACGATCCGGACTTCAGTGAGGCCGACTTTCTCAGGGAATCCAGATATTGGGAAGTGTGGCGTTACGATTATCGTTTTTTCAGGCCTATCTTTGCCTATGCCAGAGAACATCGCCTACCGGTGATCGGGCTCAATATCGACCGTGAAATCACCAGCTCGGTATTCAAATCAGGCAGCCTCGAAGGGTTGACCGCTGAACAGAAAGACCAGCTGCCTGCCGAAATGAGGTTGGATCTGGAAGGCTATGTCGAACGTCTGAAGCTAACCCACCAGATGCACGGTCAGGGCAATCACGCGGACGGCAGCCTGACCGGTTTCATCCAGGCCCAGGCTTTGTGGGATGAAACCATGGCCGAGTCGATCAGCAATTACCTTAAAGAGCATCCAGATACCAGGATGATTGTTCTGGCCGGCAGCCAGCACACCCGTAAAGACTCCGGTATACCGCCGCGGGTGGCGGCACGAATGGAAGTCTCCCAGGCTTCGGTGCTGAATCTGGCGACCAGCAGGCTATCGGCCACAGAACTGATGAAAACCACGGATTATCTATTCCTGCTCGAATCCTACGAATTCGCCCCCCAGGGAAAAATTGGCGTCGTGCTTTTGGAAAAGGAGATCGAAGGCGGGACCAGGATGGAGATTGTCGAAGTCAATCCGCAGTCCAATGCCGCGGCCGCCGGGGTGCAGAAAGATGACATATTGATCTTTATCGATGAATTGGCTATCCATACTATGGACGATGTCCGCTTGGCACTGCTAGAAAAAGCGGTGGGAGAGATCGTACGAATTACGGTGCTGAGGAGTGGTAAAACCGCGGAGGAACAGATCGATATGGAGGTAAAGCTCTACAATCCGGCTCCTCCCGCCGGTCATCCCTGAGCACTTATACTGTTAAATAATTCCCTTTCGAAAACCAACTAATCGGGAGACAAAAGCAGATGGAAAGAGCTGGTGTACCGATGTATAACGGCAACGTTCCGGACAGATCAGATCAGTCCGGAATCTCTGGTCACCAAGGTTATTGCCACGACCGCTTTTCAAAACTTTTTCAACACCATCGCCAATGGTGGTTTTCTCCTTTTATTCGCTTCCATAGCGGCACTTTTCTGGTCGAATATCAGCCCAGAGAGCTATGCCCATTTCTGGCATAAAGAATTCAGCCTGAACATCGGCAACGCCTCACTCTCGCATTCTCTTGCCCACTGGGTCAACGACGGCCTGATGACACTGTTCTTTTTCACCGTTGGCCTGGAAATAAAAAGAGAAATGCTGGTCGGGGCGCTCTCCGACCCCCGTCGTGCAGCACTTCCCGTCGCTGCCGCCATCGGCGGTATGGTTTTTCCGGCTCTTATCTACTGGTGGTTCAACGGTGGTGCCAGCTCGATGTCTGGCTGGGGGATTCCGATTGCCACCGATATTGCCTTTTCACTGGCCATTCTCTCCACCCTGGGCCGCCGCATACCCTTTGGCATCCGAATATTTCTGACTGCTTTTGCCATCGCCGACGATCTCGGAGCCATTCTGGTTATCGCCCTGTTCTACACCCCCGAGATTCACCTGAGTTATCTGCTTGGAGGGATTGGCGTCTGTGCGGTCCTGTTCGTGATGAACCGCCTCTGGGTCAGGAATCCGATGGGCTACCTGGTGATGGGACTGATACTCTGGTATATGGTTGCCCATTCGGGTCTGCATGCCACCATCACCGGAGTTATCGTCTCCATGTTCATTCCCGCCAGAAGCCGCTACAACACGGATTTGTTCATGAAGATGGTGCGTGAACGGTTGGAGCAGATCAAGTGCGATGGCGATAACTGCGGCTATACCATCATGGTCAACAGAACCCACCTCGATGCGGTGCATTCCATCAACGTCGCCTGCTCCAGGGTGGAAACCCCACTGCAGAGGATGGAGCATGCCATGGAACCGTGGGTTGCTTACCTCATCTTACCGCTCTTTGCCCTGGCCAACGCCGGCGTGGTGCTCGGAGCGCTCGATCTCGGCACCGCCGCGCTGCACCCCGTCACGCTTGGCATTATCTTCGGGCTGGCCCTGGGTAAACCGGTGGGGATAATCCTGTTCACCTGGCTGACCACGAAAATTCTGCGCGTCAATCTGATCACCGGGGCAACCTGGTCGATGATTTTCGGGGTCGGATTTTTGGGCGGTATCGGTTTTACCATGTCACTGTTCATCTCCGCCCTGTCGTTTACCGAGCCGGTGTTCCAGGAATATGCCAAGATAGGTATTATCGGCGGCTCCCTGGTCTCCGGGATATTTGGGTATGCGGTATTGCGCTGGGCGACCAGGAACAGATCTCTTTCTTAAATAGCGATGGGACACAATACCCATGGTGTCCCGCTCATTGCCTACCGAAAAAATTGAATTTACTGGTACAATCAGAAAATGAACTAGCGGACACCATGGGTATTGTGTCCCTCTTCTAAAGATCCAGTTCAATACCAACCGGACAATGATCAGACCCTTCTATTTCATTCAATATGAAGGCGTCTTTTACCGCGCCCTCAGCAATCAGATCCTCGCTTACGAAGAAATAATCTATCCGCCAGCCCGCATTGTTCTTTCTGGCATTAAAACGGTAGCTCCACCATGAATATTTGACGGTATCGGGATAGAGATGCCTGAAGGTATCGACATAGCCGCGGCTGAGGATATCATCGAGCACGTCTCGCTCGATTCTTAAAAATCCGGAGCGATCCTTGTTTGATTGTGGATTCTTCAGATCGATTTCGTTATGGGCGGTATTGAAATCGCCAGTGATAATAAGGCTTCTGCCCTGGGCTTTCAAATCATCGGCATAGGCAAAAAAATCCCGGTAGAAGTCAAGCTTGTACTGCAGCCGTTCATCGTCTTTCTGACCGTTGGGAAAATAGATGTTGAACAGCACGAAGCGGCCATAATCAAGCTCGATAACCCGCCCCTCGGCATCGAATCGCTCGATCCCGAAGCCGCAGCGCTCGACCTTCGGCCTGCTCCTCGTGTAGACTGCCACGCCACTGTAACCTTTCCTGGTCGAGGCATAATCCCAGTAGGAGCGGTAGGGTCCGAGTCTGATCATCTCCTCGCTGCGTTGATCTTCCTGCAGCTTGGTCTCCTGCAGGCAGAGGATGTCGGGGTCCATCCGCACCACCGCATCGGCAAACCCCTTTTTATAGGCGGCCCGCAGACCGTTGACGTTCCAGGACAGAATTCTCATTTGTTCCCATTTACGTTTTAGCTTGGTTGATCTGGTCCAGGCTCTCAACTAATCAATGCAGCCTGCCTTTCACCGGCACCCTGCTGCTCACGGGCAGCCTCTCCGGCTCGCTTCTGCGCGTACCGCAAATGATCCCGATCTGCCATCAGCAGGGATATCTTTGCCCCTAGATCGGTGATATCATCGACTTTAAAACCGCCGCCGCAATTTTCAAGCCTGATTGCGGCTTCTCTGAAATCAGCCATATCGGGTCCGAAGAAAACCACCCGCTCCCAAATGGCCGCCTCCATCACATTGTGTCCACCGGAGCCGCTCAAACTGCCGCCGACAAAGACAAAGGTGGCAACGCTGTAGAGCTCCCCAAGGTCGCCAAAGGTGTCAACAACAATCAGCGCCCGGGTTCTTGGCCGCCCCTGCTTGAGCTCGCTGAGCCGGTCATACGCAAGCCCTCGCTCGTTCATCAGTAATTCGAGCGACGACAACCGGTCCAGATGCCGCGGGGCGATGATCGCTAAAGCTCCGTCAGCAATAAAATCGGTGATCAAAGGCAGCAGCAGTTCCTCTTCCGGGCTGTGAGTAGATCCCGCCACAAAGACATCGGTTTCTGGTGCCAGACCAAGGATCTCAGACCATTTCCCGGCAATGCGGCCGGGTTCCTGCGGAAGTCTGGTATCGTCTTTTATGTTGCCGGTTACCTTCACCAGATCAGGATCGGCGCCTACCTCGATGAAACGCTGCCGGTCGTCTTCGCTGATCGCTCCTATTGACCGGAAACTCTGCACTACCGGTGCAAAAAGAAAACTGAACCGACGATACGTGGAAATCGAGCGAGCAGACAACCTGCCGTTGATCAACAGGGCTGGCACACCTTTTCTTCGCAAGGTGCTGATCAGCACGGGCCACAACTCAGTCTCCAGACAGACGTAGACATCTGCTGCCAAAAAAGACACTGCCCGGTTGACTGCGTAGGGAACATCCAGAGGAGCCAGGTGGCAGGCGACCTCGGGCCCCAGGTGCTGTCTGGCAAAATCCCGGCCATGTATGGTCATCGTCGTAACCAGAAAATCGCAGTGCTGAAGGCGAGACTGAAGGCAAGCTATGATCACCCCGGCCGCCCGAACTTCTCCGATCGAGGCGGCGTGTATCCAGATGCGCTTTTTTCCCCCTGCTGGAGGCTCAACCGAAGAGGGTTCGTAGAAGGCAAGTCTCTCTTTCAGGCCACGCCGGTGCCAGCCGGTGAGCAGAATGACCACGAGCAGAATCGGAAAACTGATCCAAAACAGAAAACCGACGATGAAACTATATAGTGCGAGCACCGCTCTCCCTGGTTCTATGAAGCTGCTGCAGATGGTTTATAATCTTTCGTTGGTTGCCACGGATTGACTCAATTAACCTTCAGAAGGACGCTGCGTCAACTCCTAGTTGCGTGTAATTGGTAGTTCGGGGACACAATACCCATCGTCTCCCCGTTTACTCCAGACACATCAAAATACGAAAATCAGCTGGCAAGGGACAAGATGGGTATTGTCTCCCCCTCACCGGCTTGACAACAACCGGTGGATCGTGTAGTCAGAACACTTCGTCCAACCTCAATTGATCCAAGAGGAGGAAGCATGAGCAGATCAGCCCGATTACTACTGGTACTGGTTACAATATTTACTTATATCCATGGAGATACAGACATGTCAGAGGCAAAACTTAAAGATGGCCTATATGCAAAATTTTTCACCAGCAGAGGAGAGATCCTCTGTCTGCTCGAGTTTGAGAAGACACCACTGACCGTGGCCAACTTCGTGGGCCTGGCGGAAGGGACCAAGGAACTGGGAGGCGGCAGCAAATCCGGCACCAGATACTATGACGGTCTGACCTTCCATCGGGTTATCCCCGATTTTATGGTTCAGGGTGGCTGTCCTCTCGGCACCGGCACCGGCGGTCCCGGCTATACCTTCCCCGATGAGATAGATCCGGAACTCAAGCACGACTCCCCGGGTATCCTCTCCATGGCCAATGCCGGTCCGGGCACCAACGGATCACAATTCTTCATCACCCATGTCCCCACCCCCTGGCTGGACGGCAAGCACACCGTATTCGGTTACGTTATCTCCGGTCAATCGGTTGTTGATGCCATCAAGCAGGGTGATGTGATCGACTCGATCGAGATTATCAGAGTCGGCAAGGATGCTGAAGCCTTCCAGGCCGATCAGGCAGCTTTTGATGCGCTGCTGGCTACCATGGAGGAGCGGCAGCGCGATAAAGAGCTGGCGGCAATGGAAGCTCAAAACATTCAGATTGATGCCCTCTATCCGGAAGCAATCACCACCCCAAGCGGACTTAAATATGTGGTGGTTGAAGAAGGCACCGGCGACGCCACCCCTGCCAAAGGAACCACCGTTACGGCCCATTATACCGGCAAACTTGCTGGACGGACAGAAGTTCGACAGCTCTTATGACCGCAAGGAACCGATCAAGTTTCCGGTGGGCAGCGGCCGGGTGATCAAAGGCTGGGATGAGGCCTTCCTCGGTATGAAAAAGGGTGAGAAGCGCATCCTCATCATTCCACCTGAACTGGGCTACGGCGCCTCGGGCAGAGGCCCGATCCCAGCCAATGCGGTAATGGTCTTTGACGTCGAACTGGTTGATTTCTAGGCACTAACGAAACGTAAAAAGGGGACGCAATTGGATTGCGTCCCCTCATGATTTGCAAAAATCAGGATTTTTATTCAAAGTTGAGGCGTGTGAGAAGAGTGACCCGGAAGCGCATAAGTACTGCGCTGAGGATTCAATTTTTTCGCACAACGAAGAATTTGAACAAAAAGACAATTTTTCCCTCCGCTATAAGCCGATCTCTTCAGCTATCTCCTGCATTGCCGCAAGTCCCAGTTCACAGAACTCAGGCACTGTCATATCGAGCTTTTCACATTCGGCGATGATTTCCCGATTGGCCCCCCGGGCAAAAGCCTTCTCCTTGAATCTTTTTTTCACCGATTTTGGTTTGACCGCCGCCAGCTTCCTGGCTGGATTCACCAGGGCTGCGGCAACGATCAACCCGGTAAGGGTCTCTCCTGCGGCCAGGCCATGCTGAAGCGGTGTACTGCGCTGTTCTCCTGGATGGGCCTGGAGATTATGAAGGCGGATAGCCTCGACGATCTCAGGATCAACTCCCCTCTCGGCAAGAATACGGGCAGTTTCCCTGGTATGAACATCAAGGTCGTTATGGCTTTCTGAATCGAGATCGTGCAGAAGACCCGTCAGACGCCATTTTTCGACATCCTCGCCAAGTTTTGCAGCAAGCGCTCCGAGTACTGCTTCAGAAGCAAGGCTATGATTGATCATGTGGGGATTGCTCAGATGCTCATGCACCAGTTCCAATGCTTCTTCCCGTTCGATTCCGTATCCCATGTGCACCACCCTTAATAGTTGAGCCCAACCCTGTCCCTGACCAGATCGAGCGTTGGCATGGCTTTCTCCCTGGCTTTTTCGGCTCCTTTTCTCATGATGTTTCGCACCTCTTGCGGATCTGCAAGGAACTCTTTTTTCCTGGCCCTGGCTTCGCTGAAGTGGTCGGTGATCAGGTCGAGCAGTTCCAGTTTCAGATATCCGTAAGCAGCTCCCCCATTGATGTAGAGGTTGCGAACCTCTTCCAGGCGCTGTGGTGCGGCAAAAAGCGCAAATATCTTGAAAAGATTACAGGTATCGGGATTCTTGGGTTCTTCGACCGGCGTGGCATCGGTCTGAATGGCCATGACCTGCTTTTTCAAACCTTTTCCTTCCATAAAGATCGGAATAGTGTTGCCGTAGGATTTGGACATCTTCTGTCCGTCAAGGCCTGGCACCGTCGCCGTCTGTTCGTTGATTGCAGGTTCCGGAACGACAAAGGTTTCACCATACTCGTTGTTGAATTTCTGAGCGATGTCGCGGGCCACCTCCAGATGCTGTTTCTGATCCTTGCCGACCGGGACCTGATGGGCCTGGTAGAGCAGGATGTCTGCGGCCATCAGGATGGGATAGGAGAACAGACCGTGGCTGGGGCTGATCCCTTTGGCAACCTTATCTTTATAGGAATGACAGCGTTCCAGCAGTCCCATGGGGGCCAGGGTCGACAAAATCCAGGTGAGCTCGCAGACTTCAGGTACATCACTCTGAACCCAGAAAGTACATTTGTCGGGATCGAGGCCGAGGGCCAGAAAATCGGCTGCAGCTTCCACCGTTCCCTGGGCGAGTTGATCACGGTCGTGAACACTGGTTAAGGCATGAAGATCGACAATGAAGACATAGAGATCTGAATTCTCCATGTGCGAAATCATCGTTTTCATCATGCCGAAGTAGTTGCCGATATGAAGCTTTCCTGAGGGCTGGATGCCAGATAGAATTCTCATGATGCGATCGTTGAAAAAAGTTTATAAGCACATTCCCGACAAAACGGTGAACACCATACTGCAAAACAAAAAAAAATGGGAGAGGGAAAACCCCTCTCCCATTGAGCTGTAATAAGCAGGGATTGATTAATGAAGCTTGAAGTTATTTGACTTCCTCGAAATCGGCATCGACCACGTCGTCGTCTCCCTTGTCGTTCTTGGGGTTCTGCTGTCCGCTGTCATCACCTCCGTCTGAACCGCCACCCATATCCGGATTGTTCTGAGAAGCCTGGGCATACATCAGTTCAGCCAGCTTATGCGAAGCTGCAGTCAGAGCCTCAACCGCCGTCTTGATGGCATCGACATCGTCGCCCTCCAGGGCTTTCTTGACGTTTTCGATCTCGTTCTCCACGTTGGTTTTGGTCTCGGCATCCACCTTATCGCCCAGGTCCTTAAGGCTCTTCCCGGTGGAATGAACCAGCGCATCGGCCTGATTCTTGGTCTCGACCAGTTCCCTTCGCCTCTTGTCCTCGTCGGCGTGGATTTCTGCGTCTTTTTTCATCTTTTCGATCTCTTCCTCGGTCAGACCGGAAGAGGCGGTAATCCGGATCGACTGCTCTTTGCCGGTACCCAGATCCTTGGCAGAGACGTGCAGAATTCCGTTGGCGTCCAGATCAAAGGTTACTTCGATCTGCGGTACGCCGCGAGGAGCCGGGGGTATGTCAGTCAATTCGAATCGACCGATGGTCTTGTTGTCCGGGGCCATCTCACGCTCACCCTGGAGCACATGGATGGACACCGCCGGCTGATTGTCCGCCGCTGTCGAGAAGACCTGACTCTTTTTGGTCGGTACGGTGGTGTTCTTCTCGATCAGTTTGGTGGTAACACTGCCCAGCGTTTCAATGCCGAGAGACAGTGGCGTCACGTCGAGCAGCAGGACATCCTTGACATCACCCTGCAGCACTCCGCCCTGGATGGCTGCCCCAATGGCAACGACCTCGTCGGGGTTGACACCTTTATTCGGAGCCTTTCCGAAGATCTCTTCCACTTGTTTCTGAACCATGGGCATCCTGGTCATACCGCCGACCAGAATAACTTCATCGATATCGGACGGATTCAGACCCGCATCTTTTAGGGCCGTGCGACACGGTTGCACTGTGCGCTCCACCAGATCCTCGACCAGTGCTTCGAATTTGGCTCTGCTCAGCTTGGTATTCAAATGTTTCGGACCCGAGGCATCGGCAGTGATGAAAGGCAAATTGATATCGGTCTCAACAGTTGTTGAGAGCGCCATCTTGGCCTTTTCAGCTTCCTCCTTCAAGCGCTGCAGAGCCATCTTGTCATTGCGAAGATCGACGCCCTGGTCACGTTTGAATTCATCGGCAAGCCAGGAAACGATACGCATATCGAAGTCCTCGCCGCCCAGAAAGGTGTCGCCGTTGGTCGACTTGACTTCGAAAACCCCGTCGCCGATCTCCAGAATGGAGACGTCGAAGGTGCCGCCGCCCAGATCGAACACGGCAATCTTTTCCTCGGTTTTCTTGTCCAGCCCGTAGGCAAGAGAAGCCGCTGTCGGCTCGTTGATGATGCGCTGGACGTTTAGTCCGGCAATCTTACCCGCATCCTTAGTAGCCTGCCGCTGCGAGTCGTTGAAGTAGGCCGGTACGGTAATCACTGCATCGGTCACCTCTTCACCCAGATACGCCTCCGCCGTCTGCTTCATGTTGCCAAGAACCATGGCGGAAATCTCGGCGGGACGATAGACTTTGTCCTCCACCTTGATCGAAACACTGGCGTTTGAGCCTTCGACAATTTCGAACGGGCTGATGCTGATGGACTTCTGTACTTCGGCATCCTTGAATTTGCGACCGATCAGACGCTTTATCGCATACAACGTTCTGGTAGGATTGGTCACTGCTTGTCGCTTGGCGACCTGTCCAACAAGCCGCTCGTTATTATCGGCAAAAGCCACCACGGAAGGAGTGGTCCTATTTCCTTCTAGATTGGCGATGACTTTCGGCTCACCGCCCTCCATCACCGCCACACATGAGTTGGTGGTTCCTAGATCAATTCCGATAATTTTTCCCATCTTTAAATCTCCTTGTAACTTAAACCGGATGGTTTAGTTCACTCCGTATTCCTCCCAGAATATTGAGTGCGCCGCCTGCTCGCGGCACCATTAAAAAATTTTCACTTCTCACAGATTGTCAAGCGTTGCGGGCAATATAACAAGATATCTCTCAAGTCTCGCCAGTACCTGAAGAAACAATCACCCTGGCCGCCCTGAGCAGCCGGTCCTTATAATAATATCCCTTCTCGAATTCACTGACCACATGGTTGCCAGGGATACTTTCACTGGCCTCCATACTCAGTGCTTCCTGAATGGTGGGATCGAAAGGCTGACCTATGGTTTCAATGGGCTTGACCTCGAATTTCTCCAGGGTAGTCTGGAGGCTCTTCAGCGTCAATGCCACCCCCTCGAGCAGCGCTATAAGGTTCTGTTCAGCCTCCACGCCGTCAACGATGCCCTGATCCACGGCCCTTTGCAGGTTATCGACCACCGGCAGCAATTCCCGGAAGATCGGTTCCCCCGAGTATTTGAGCATTGCCGCCCGCTCACGCTCCATTCTCTTTTTATAATTTTCGAATTCAGCAGCGGACCGCAGGGCTTTGTCCTGCCATTCGGCAACCTCGGCCCGGGATTCCGCCAGCAATTCTTCAGGACTTTTGTCAGATTCTTCGATTTCGGCCTCTTGATTACCGATTTCTTCAGGTGCACCGAGATCCTGATCGTTTACAATTTCTTCACTGTTCTTTTCTTTGCTCACCAAAGTCACCAAAAAATCGGATCGAAAAATTGTGATCGTCTGCGATCACCACATAATCAAAACCATCGCAGAACCACATTGTTCCAGCGACGGCTTCCTCAAACCTGTGCGCACAATAAGTAGCCCAATTTTCCTTGTCAAGCCGGGCGGATAAGAAAATAAAACTGCGTTTATCTCAGGTGGTTAGAGTAACTTTTTTACGATGTTCTCAAGTTCTGTTAATGACCTCGTGGCGATCAGTTATATGAGTGCGTGTAAAAGCTTCCTGGTGGACAGTTTCTCCTCTGTGAATGAGCCTGGGACAGATTGCATTTCAACCCTCCGGGTGAGATATGCCTAATTTAATTGTTCTGGATTGATTATTTCGTTGCCCATTTCTTCTCAGCCGGTTACAGAGATAGGGATAGGCTGCAATGGTCAAACAGATTGTCAGAAAAATTGACCGGAGTTCAGGATAACAAACAGGGAGAGAACAGATGACTAAAACCGAACTTGTTGAAAAGATTGCCAAAGACACGGGTACTTCCAAAGCTGCCGCGGCTGAGGCGGTAAACTCCTTTCTTGGAAACATCACCAAGGAACTCAAGAAGAAAAACGGTAAAGTCACTCTGGTAGGCTTTGGCACCTTCACCAAGGTCCGTAGACAAGCCCGCAAAGGAAGAAATCCCCAAACCGGCGAAGCCATCAAGATCAAGGCCTCCAACAGCGTGCGGTTTAAGCCGGGGAAAACACTTAAGGATTCCATCTAAACCAGCACTTTTTTTAAAGGCAGTATTCCGCTGGACTAAAGATTTCAATGGGATACGTGCGCCTTTTCCAGCGCTATGCTTAAAACCGTTGCAGTAATCCTGCTGATTGCCCATATGGTACTGGGCATGGTCATCTGGCTCGAGGATCATGACGACAATCGGTTGCGCGTGATCAGGTTGGGGGTGGTCGTCGCTGTGGCTGTCATATTGCTGATGATTATCTATTTTTCCGGCCGTTGAATAAATCGTCGGCGGTTCTAAGGTCACGTTAAGCTCATCTGCGATTGTTGAGCACTAGTTGCTTGACAATAGCAGCAGGCATGTTCATATTATCGATAATCGAAAAGAGCTGCGCAGATGAAGAAAAAAGTTATCAGACAGAGTCTTAAAGATCAGGTCAAGTCGATCCTCATCGATCGAATGATTGACGGTGATCTTGCTCCCGGGGACCGCATAAAAGAGCTCCAGGTTGCCAAGGAACTCGGAACCTCGCAGGCACCGGTGCGCGAGGCCATTCGCTGTCTGGAAACTTTGGGCTACGTCGAACACATCCCTCATGTGGGAGCAATGGTCAAGACCTTCAATCAAAGTGAAATCGAAGAGGCATACCAGGTGCGCGAGGCACTGGAAGTTCATTCGACGGCCTTGATCGGTGATTCGATCAATGAATTGGTCAAAGAGCTTGATGCGCAACTCATGGTGATGCAGGCTGCCATCAGGGACAATAGTATCAGAACGTTCACCCAGGCCGATAATCAGTTTCATCGAGCAATCGTTTCCTACTGTGACAATGAAACCATGCTCTCCATGTGGGAGTCGCTTAAAATGCAGGTTCAGGTAATTGCCACCCTGCTGAAAGCCTCCATGCCTCTTGATAAAATCTATCTGCTTCACCCGCCGATCGTGGATGCTTTCAGAAGCAAAAGCCGAGAACGCGCTTCCCTGTTGCTCAAGGGACATTACAAAATTCTCAGCGGTTACTGGGAAAATTTGAGGTAACTCTACGCAGTCGTGAGGTTGGACAAAAAACTAAACAAACTAATTATCGATAATCGATAGGGCGGCGAAAAAATGCATTAAACGGCACATATCTATTGAAGCAATCAGGCAGCTTGAAGAAACGCCAGAAAACTTCGCTCAGATGCCATTTTTGAGACGTGTGCCTCGCTGTTTAAGGGAATCGGCTCGAGGTTCGCAGGCCTGGTTGCAAATGTTGGAAAAACCAATGGTAGGGTTGAGAACACTGCCCTTGGGGCCTAAACCAGATAAGCTCTCGGATCCTTCTCTGAACAAAAAGGACAGCCCCGGAAAAACTTCCGGGGCTTAGGGCTGTAGCTGAACTACCGGGTCTGTTGAATGTAGAAGACTGTTCTAACGATAGAAACTGCACATCGTCATGGGATCTCCGACGGATTGCAGAGCTCGTTTTCCGCTTCGGCTACTCTTCCGCATGTAGTGCATGAGAATTTCATAGCTGCAAGTTTTCCTTTACAGACATGAGTGGCGGGGACATTGTGCTCACCACAATAATCGCAGTGCAGCGTACTCTGGACAGGATTGCACAAATGCCCAGGGTTCTCGGCCGTCGCCCCACAGTTTTGACATGTATGGGCCATCTGGAACCTCCTTGGCTAATCGGTTGATTAACCATTTTTTAATAATGATTACCGCCTGAAACCTGATGATTGATTAGACAGGAAAATAAACTGGGCGGCCTGTCAGAAAAGATAAAGGTGCTCCCCTGCCCTGTCAATACGAACAAAAAGCCAGAGGCCTCTGTCTATTAAGAACAAGGCACAGCGACGGTTGGTTTGAGAGCTGCTGTCTGACAAAAATTCAGCAGCGGTAAAAATTATTTGTCTTTAGTCAAACCGGTGTCGAAGGTAACCGAGAGATCGTCGCCGGCCTCATCTACCAGCCAGTCTTTCAATATATCGTGCTCGTCTATATGCTTGATGAACTCTTCAGTGAGTTGGAATCCTTCAACGAGGCGATAAATGGCCTTGAGATCTACCCTGCCGATCGAGGTAATCTTAATGCCAACGCTTGATTCTGTCTGATAAACAGGAAAGCCCGAGAAACGAATCTTCCCCTCACTCTCAGGTAGGATTTCGATATGATATTCGGTGTCCCCAAGTACATGCGAAGGTGCAGCAATACAGATACCGCCGGCGCTGATGTTGATGACCCGGGCTGCAATTCTCACCTGATTGCCGACCCTAAGAATCACCTCGCCGGTGACGGGTACGCGGATGTGTAGTCTCTGATACTGCATTGTGGTAGTTTACCGTTTTTTAAATCTTAAAACGGAAGAGCTAGCTTGACCTATCTATCTGAGTAAGCTTAATTTTATGCAGCAATACATTATACTGACATGACTATATAATAGATCCGAAACCATAATTATTCAATCGGAATTAACTATTGTATCAATTTTGCAGATTTCAGCGGCAGTAATATTTGCTGGACACTGCCGCCGATACCCGCTGATACGCCGAACCAGATATCTAATCGATGGAGCAGCCGCTTTTTTTGTCGGCATCCAGTAAAGGCCATGAGGCCGGTTCTTGGACCAGTGCGAATATGCACCCCAAGAAATTGTTGGGCTTCAAATTGTCATATGCAGTGCTTTCAGTTTTGGATTGAATCGATACACATTCATAGTATCAATAGAGAGAGCCTGGACTCCTCTCTAAAAACGGAGATAATATTGTATGAAAAACGAATTGACGGCCCCGATGAACATCACTGGAGAAACCCGTTTCTATGTCGTGGCGGGAGATCCGATCAAACAGGTCAGATCGACCGAGCTCTACAACAAACTTGCCGCCGACAAAGGGCTGGACGTCGTCTTTATACCGCTGCACTTTTCAGCAATAGATGCGGATAAAGCCATCGCCGGTCTGCGTTCTTTTAAAAATCTTGGGGGCATCATTCCAACGATCCCCCATAAACCCGGATTTATGAGCGCGGTAGACGAATTTTCTCCCCGAGCCCAGATGGTTGGAGCAGTGAATTCTATTCGCTGCGAAGACGATGGGCGTTGGGTGGGAGACATCTTCGATGGGGTCGGTTATGTGAACGGATTGCTGGCCAACAACAGATCACCCAAGGGCAAATCGGTACTTTTGATCGGGGCCGGAGGGGCCGGCAGCTCAATGGCATATGCACTGGCGGAGGAAGGGGTCTCCCGTCTGCTGATTCACGACATCAGAAGAGAAAAAGCCGAGCTGGTTGCAGACGGGGTGGCCCACCACTACCCCGAAATTGAAATTGCTGTGGATCAGCCCGTCCCCCGGGGATTCGATATAGTGGCAAACGCCACTCCAGTCGGCATGAACCCCGCCGACCCCTACCCGCTCGATCCGGAGCTGCTCGATCCCGCCCAGCTGGTCACCGAAATGATTATGAAACCCGAAATAACCTCATTTCTGCTGGCAGCGAGGAAAAAGGGGTGTGAGATCCAGGGGGGCTATGAAGCACTGAAGGGCCAGGCAAAAGCCACCATGGAATTTTTTGGCCTGGGTTAAGAGTGATGGCGGTTCGCAGTTTTACTGGCCTCTGTAATTTGAACGTGAAGAAAACTTAACCATGAGCGAAGTAACGACATATTATTTGGAAATGTTATCACCTTCTTTGCTAAAAAGTAGCTATGATCCCAAAGGTTTAGATGTCTCCGAATGTTCCATAAAACAATTTGAATTCAATAAATTTCTCTACAGATTCATCGGAGAAAAATGGCTGTGGACTGACAAACTCCCATGGAGCGACCAGCAGTGGAGAGACTATGTTGAGAACGACAATCTTCGCACCTATGTGGCCTATTTTGATGGCTCCATAGCTGGCTATTTCGAACTATTGAGGGACAAAAATGATGTGGAAATTATATATTTTGGCCTCGCCGAACAGTTTATAGGCAAAGGTCACGGAGGTTATCTTTTAACAAAAGCAATCAGAGCCGCCTGGAACTGGGAGAGTGTGCGAAGAGTGTGGGTTCACACCTGCTCGTTGGATCATCCGGGGGCCTTGCAGAATTATTTATCCAGAGGAATGAAGATATATAAACAAGAAACGTCATCCCAAGCCTCTACTATCGATTCGCCTAAGATCACCGATTAGCTCATCGTTATCAATTCTGCTTCCAAGATCATAATTTTCTGAGTACGCCCTACCATACTAGTGCAATGTAATCATTGGACTTCAGGATTATCACCAGAGATGTTGAAGCGGAAAACCAAAACTGCGGCACTACAGGGATGGAAAACTACGGGATTTTAACCCGGCGGAGGAGCAGGGATTCGAACCCTGGGTGGAAGTCACCTCCCACAACGGTTTTCGAGACCGCCCCGTTCAGCCGCTCCGGCACTCCTCCGGGGACCCTATTCTTACCTGCAGTTGCATGATTTTTCAAGAGGAGAACCAGGTTTCTTCACTACTCAGAATTTCAGCGACTGCGGTAAGGTCTCTACATATTCCCTTATCTCATCCCTTACTCTTCTATAAGGGATGAGTCTCTGCTCTTTTGAGCTCATTTCCGCGGCCAGTTTGGGGGGATCGTCAAACCCTCTGTGAATCTTGGCGCCGGGGAAATGCGGGCAGGTTTCATCGGCGTGCCCGCAAAGGGTGATTATCCAGTCGAATTCGGTGCCCGCCAGCTCATCGATGGTGGTAGACTCCTGGTTCGAGATATCGACACCCGCTTCCGCCATCACCTCTACCGCATGAGGATTGAGTCCTTGTTTCTCGATGCCGGCGGAATACACTTCGATCTCGTCACCCTTGAGATGTCTGCCCCAGCCCTCCGCCATCTGACTGCGACACGAGTTGCCCGTGCATAGAAAAAGGATAGTCGTTTTCAGTCTGCTCATTTCGACCCGGGACAAAGATATGGGGGCACCAGTAAAATCAATGCTCGAACCAGGAAACGGTCCGCCTGCAGAAGCCAACCAGCATCAGCATAACAGGAACCTCTATCAGTACTCCCACCACCGTGGCGAGAGCAGCACCGGAAGAGAGGCCGAAAAGCATCACGGCGGTGGCAATGGCGACCTCGAAATGATTGGAGGCGCCAATCATCGCTGCGGGTGCCGCATCCTCATATTTGAGCCTGAGAAATTTTGCCGCCCCATAGCCGATGGCAAATATTAAAATGGTCTGAATAAACAGGGGCACTGCAATCCAGACGATGGTCATGGGATTGGAGGTGATCACCTCCCCTTTGAAACTGAACAGCAGAACGAGGGTTGCAAGCAGTGCAGTAATCGTGACAGGAGTCAAAACCCCAAGAAATTTTTCTCTGAACCACTGTTCCCCTTTGGCGTTGATGATCATTTTTCGGGAGAAATATCCGGTTACCAGAGGCAGAGCCACGTAAATCGACACCGACAGGAGCAAAGCCTGCCAGGGGATCGGCAGTTTGCCCACACCAAGTAGAAAGCCACCGAGCACGCCATAAAGCAGCAGCATGGTCAACGAGTTGATGGCCACCATGACCAGGGTGAGACCATCATTGCCGCGAGCGAGATAACCCCATACCAGTACCATGGCAGTACACGGAGCGATGCCGAGGAGAATGCAGCCGGCAAAGTAGCTCCGCCACAGCGGAACCTGGAGCATCTTCACCCCCTCCTGAATTACTACCACTCCTGCTCCGTGCTGGGCGCCAACCGGCAGATCCAGTCCGAACGGCATTTTAACGAGATCCACCGCCTCGGCACCGATAAAAGATTTGAACAGGAAGCCCAGAAAAATGAGGGCTATCGCATACATGGTGAAGGGCTTCAGGCACCAGTTGAGAAACAGCGTCAAAAAAACCGGCTTGCCGCTCTTGGAGGCTTTGACCACACTACCGAAATCTATTTTCACCATGATCGGATACATCATGAAAAAGAGACAGATAGCAATAGGCACGGAGACCACCGGAGCACCATCGACAGAGATGGACATGCGATCGAGCGACTGGGCCAGGTCGGGAGCAATTCTGCCAAGCAGAATTCCGCCCAGGATGCAGAGTCCAACCCAGACGGTCAAGTAGCGTTCGAAAAGACTCGACATCTTTCGCTCAGGGGCTGGAGCGAGTTGTTTGCTCATCATATTCTCCAGGTGGATATATATATTTATCGTGGTTGTAGGTATCTCAGGTTAGCAGATACCCTGATCGGGCTCTACCAGGCAATGGGTTCTTCTGCTCTGTTGTTAAATTATCATTAAAATTAGCCGCCGAGCATTGTCGTAACAGAAAATTTTCTGCTCTGTCACAATGCGGCCAGAGTTCATCATCAAGGATGCACGCCGCTCGAACCCCTGGCAAGCAGGATGTTTACCTCCGTATTGTGAGAAGACTTCTGGGTGGAATCAGTCATGTATGTACAATTCATCGATTTCATCCCAGGTGTCGATGTCTCCTTCACGAAGAAGCAACAATTTTTCATAGTAAAAAATCTGCACGGAAATGAACTGCAGCCGCATGTCCTGGCATTTTTCAGGCTCATCAGGTGCCAGAGCGCAGGCCTCTTCATCGGGCATAGCAAGAATCCGGTCGATCTCCTCCAATAGCGAGCTCCTCGTCAGCCTCAGAAATCTATCGAGTGGAATGATAAGCGGGGGAGCATAATCCAGTTTTTCGAGACGCTGCGCTGTTTCCTCGATAAGCGCTGGATCATGCTCATCCTTGAAGTTTCTGACCTTTTGTTTGAGTTGTTCGACCTGTTCCTCGAAAGAAAGTTCGGCTGTCATGTCTCTGCTCCTTTGGGTTGCGGCTATGTCTTAGGGTTGGCATAATTCTCTGCCAGTCGATCATTGGCCTGATAACTCATAAACTATACTCGAAATGATAAGGTCTACCCCGGCATGGTACTATTTTTTTTCATATTTTAAACTGGTCGTTCAAACAATTTCCGAGCTAAATGGTCGAGAGCTAGATCAGGTTGTTCCTCGGCAGTCTATTGATGAAGCCTGTGGATCTTCCGATAAGGAGAGGTTCAGACAGTTGAGGTGGACCTTTAAATCCTCCATCGAACATTTACCGCTGCTAATTCTGACAACTATTTGATTGTCTAACTCTTTTGGGCTACTTTGTGAAAAGTTTGCAACCACAAGGATTGGCAGAAGCAGGTTCGACCGCCAGCACAACACTACCTGAAGCAGAAAAGGAAAGAGTCATGACCACTCACGTGGACAACAAGAAATTTCTCACCTGGCTGACTCTGGCGCTGATCCTGGCTTCCTTGTGGATTTTCAAGTCATACCTGCAGTACATCCTGGTCGCGGCGGTCCTGGCTCTGGCCACCAGCCACCTGTTCAAAGGAATCACCGGGATCCTCGCGGCAGGAAAAAGAAGACGTTAGCCAACGCAATATGGACACCATCGGCGCCCTTATTCTGACGATCCTTTTTCTCGTCATGCTTTTCGTTCCGCTGCTCTATTTTATCTCCATGATTTATGACAAGACAGGTGATCTCGACATCGCTCAGATCAAAGCAACCCTGACCGCCATGGTCGACCAGGCGGTGGCCTTCTGTAACAAGATTCCGTTCCTCAAAGAGCCGCTGGAAAGAATAAGGGAAGAGGGCTGGTCATTTGTCAGCGGTCCTGCCTTCGATGCAGCCTTTGATACCACCGTGGGGTTTGCCAAAAGTTTTGGAAGATTCCTCTTCTCAGAGCAAATTTCCATATTTCCTGAGTGGTTGACAAGTTACCCAGCGGATTGATTTGTCTGTCAGATGTCTTAGGCTTTCACCAGGGCCGCTTCTTTCCCGCATCAACTTCGTTCTGTCATATATCCTAGATAGCTGGCATTGCGATAGCAACAGATAGGTGTAGTAATGACCAAGGTTCGCTTGAGCTATCAGACGTTAGAGTTCGGAGATATAGATATCCACCTCTGTACTCTACGTGACAAACAGCAATTTCACGATCAAGAGGGTATTGCCAAAAAACTTGGAATATCCTCTGCTTCCTGGCCTTTTTTTGGAGTACTCTGGCCTTCAGGCCTGGTCCTTGCGCACTTCATGCACGATTATGACACTGGTACAAAACGGATACTGGAAATTGGCTGTGGAATGGCATTATCGAGTTTACTGCTCAACAAAAAGTACGCTGACATTACGGCAACGGACTACCACCCGGAAGCGGAGAAGTTTCTGCAAAGAAATACCCTGCTCAACGAAGGAAAGGTTATAGCTTTCGAGCGAGTGGCCTGGGGTGAGAAAAATGATTCACTTGGGCTGTTTGACCTAATAATCGGCAGCGACCTTTTGTATGAAGACGATCACGTTAAATTAGTCGCCAATTTTATAGAGCAACATGCGAGACCAGTATGCGAAGTTATCGTGGTCGATCCAGGCCGGGGCCGCAAAAACCAACTGAGTTCTCGCATGCTGGAATTTGGTTTTAGTTCCAACCATCACAAGCCGCCTAAAACCTATGACTATCTGGAAAAGAAATTCGATGGCCATATCCTGCGGTTCAAGCGCTAAATCATCCCCAGAAGAAATACTCTAACCAGTACCATAAATCTGGAGGCAACCAGATTTTATTGAAATGCGTGCCGATATTCGACCGTTCACTGCGATTTACAAGGTAGGATTCTTTTTATGGTATGACTATCCTCCCTTGATTCGCGTAAGCGTATTATACATAACGACATAAGTCCAATCCATTCCCTCATGCTGCGTAGCTCGCTGTGGTGCCTGCTCACAGCACTACCAGGCTGCTCCGCCGGCTCCTCGCTCGTGCCTTGCCTGAGAGGGCGTCTTGAACTTATGTCGTTATGCATAGTACTCAATAAACGAGGCGAGTATCAGGAAAAGCAGCATGCCAACCAAACCAGAAGGCTCTCCGCTGGGGAAGTCGGGGAAGAAACGTTTCTTGATCGGCAGAGACAAGCGCTTCTTCGCTTAACAGCCACTCATTTCCCTGACTGTCGACGACAGTGCTATCGCGGTCATAGGAGACAAAATCAAAATCTTGAGGATCGTACACCCGGTTTGCACCGCTGGTATCGGTGAGAACGACTAATTTTTGCTGGCCGATCCTGTCTTTATAGAGCGGGTTCTTGTGTAAAAATTCCGTATCGATTGCCAGTTGCTCTTCCGGTGATCCAGGAAATATTAAGGCCAGCACTTCCTGTTTGTTCTTCAAACGGTTGTCTGCAAATGGCGTGTTAAACATCAACTGATCGCCGGCAAAATAACGCTGATAGGCCACCCCCTCTCCATAATCGCGGCGGTGTCCAGTATTGAGTGACAACACAGTGGTATCCGGATGGCGCCGCAGCCATTCGGCCCAGGTCGTGGTAACCATGCTCAAGTGCTCAAGGGCAATTCCCTGGTCAACGAGTGGGCCGATAACCGGCTCCCCTCTTACGGTGCTCCATAACGACTGAGTTGCCTGGTCATACATCAGCTTGTTGGAACGGTAGAGAAACCCGCTGGTACCCAGTTTATAATCGACACCTCCCGAACTGGTTTTATAGGGGATAATTGTCCCGCATAAGGTGCAGTAGACCCCGGCAATATCGATACCGCCGATAGTGTCGGTGAACATTTCATGCCAGGCCAGGATACGCTTGGGGTAGGCGCGGGCATCACCGTCAATTTCAATACCAAAGATAATATTGCCATCCTCGAGATAGGTTGCCTGACTGGCGGGGATCATTTCCGGGTCGCGCAAAGGGGGTATGCCATCCTGCCGCACACCTCCCCAGCGTACTTCATCAAGGCGGACTCGCGCAGATGACTGACGTGCTTGAAAATATCTAGCGAATTTCGGATCGATCTGCTCATAGAGATCCGCTTTGAAATCTCCATAGTGAGGCAGCAATTTTTCGGGTTGATTCCACAGCCAGAAGTACCAGTCGTTGAAATTGCTGCCAAACTCCTGCCCGGTCTTTCTGGTGAGTAAATCAATCGTTTTTTGCCAGGTATACTCACTTCGAGGGACACTCATGATGTCCAGCAACTGGGGAATAAATTCTGCTTTCCAGTAGGCGTCTATAATCAAAAAGGAGCGGTCCACCGCACCTTGATCCGAGGTATAGATGAGAAGAGAAAAGGCATCGTTTACGAGATCGTGAACAATGGCTGTTTCACTTTCTGTTATTTCTTTCTCGGCACTATAAACGTGCGTGTCGCCAGAGAAGAGGATGAGTGCGACCACTATAAAAAACAGTCTCCAGATCATACTCTACTCCTCTGCCCAGGGCGGAGATTTATGCAGGGGCAAATATTTTTACCCATTTTCAGTGGCACTGAGATAATATCCCCACGTTTTGCACCTCCATAGAAATATGGTGTTTGTCACGTTATCGAGTAAAATATAACAACGAAAAACAACTACATGTGACGGAAATATTCATTATATTGTAGATACTGTTCAGAGCTTAAGTCAATCATTACGATTCATTTCGAGAGGAGGGATTTCATGTCTTATTCTGCATCAACAACACGTTACGACTCTATGCCCTATAGCTACTGCGGACACAGCGGCCTGAAGTTGCCGAAAATCTCTCTGGGTCTCTGGCATAACTTTGGTCGAGATTTCAATGAACAGATTTCCCGCGATGTGTGTCGCAAGGCCTTCGATCTCGGCATCACTCATTTTGATTTAGCCAATAACTACGGACCACCGCCGGGAGCAGCAGAGTCTTTTCTCGGGCGAATTTTAAAGGATGACTTTGCCTCCTATCGTGATGAGATGGTTATCTCTACCAAGGCGGGATACCTCATGTGGCCGGGCCCCTATGGTGACTGGGGCAGCCGCAAGTACCTCATTTCCAGCCTGGACCAGAGTTTGAAAAGAATGGGACTGGAGTATGTCGATATATTTTACTCGCATCGTTTTGATCCCAGGACCCCGTTGGCAGAGACCATGGGCGCCCTCGACACCATCGTTCGCCAGGGGAAAGCCCTCTATGTCGGACTGTCATCGTATAATTCCAAGAGAACCAAAGAGGCGGTCGCTATCCTCAAGAATTTGGGTACCCCCTGTCTGATTCATCAACCCAGCTACTCTATGCTGAACCGCTGGATCGAGGACGATGGCCTGCTCGATACTCTGGAAGAGCTGGGTATTGGATCCATCGCCTTTTCGCCGCTAGCCCAGGGCCTGTTGACCGACAAATATGTGGACCAGGTTCCTGCCGGAAGTCGGGCAACCCAGGGCAAGACAATAAGGGAAGGCCATCTCTCCGAAGAAAACCTAAGACGTATAAAGGGTTTGAATGAGATCGCCCAAAAGCGCGGACAGTCTCTGGCGCAGATGGCTATTGCCTGGGTCCTGCGAGCTGAAAGAGTTACCACTGCTCTGATTGGAGCCAGCAGTGTTGCTCAACTCGAAGACAGCTTTGGTGCGCTGCAAAATCTTGCCTTCAGCGCTGAAGAACTGAAGGAGATTGACATTTATGCCCAGGAAGGCGGGATCAATCTTTGGGCCGGTTCTTCAAACAGCTGAATCGAGAAATCTTCACTAAACAAAGTATCACCGGGAGCCTAAACGATAGATGACTCGGGAGGGTGGGTTGATGGAAAAATTTGTTACTGACTATTGGCAGCTGCGTTTGGAAAGTCTTCGCGAGTGCCTGGAAAAGAATAATTTTCAGGTGGCGATCGTGCCATCTGCAGCCGAGGCGGCAGATTACATACTGGTTAAGTTGCTGCCGGAAATAATGCCCACATCCGTGGCTTATGGAGGATCCATGACCTTAGCCGCGACAGGCATATTAGACAAAATCGCGGCCCTGGACGGTATCAAGCTAATCCCACTCAAAGCCCCCGGGCTTTCCGACGAAGCGCAGCTGGAACTCAAGCGCCAGAGTCTCTTGGCCGATCTTTATCTTACCGGCACCAACGCGGTGACAGAAGATGGTTGTCTGGTCAACCTGGACAAGGTCGGTAATCGTGTCGGGGCGCTCACCTTTGGCCCGAAAAGAGTGCTGGTGGTCGTTGGCAGAAATAAAATCGTGCCGGATCTGGATTCGGCAATTTACAGAATAAAGGATTTCGCGGCGCCCGCCAACGCCATGCGGCTAAAATGCAAAACGCCCTGTGTGAAAACCGCGGAATGTGCTGACTGCAATAGCCCGGGAAGGATCTGCAACACCTGGACCATCACCGAAAAGTCTTATCCCAAAGGAAGAGTAACCGTAATCCTCGTAAACGATGAACTTGGCCTCTGAACCGTGATCCACAGATCACGAGCTCCGTTAAAGATCAAACCGAACACGGAAGTGAACCGACATCACCCATTAATCAAAGAGCTGCACGAACAGAGAGGAGCATTCTGATGAAATCCCCTAAATATGAAGCTGGCATGGTCTCCCGAAGAAAAGTTCTGGGTGACGAATATGTGGATACAGCACTGGCATCTGCTACCCCATTCACCCAACCACTGCAGGATATGGTCACTGAGAATTGTTGGGGTGAAATTTGGGCGCAGGGAATACTTCCGGATAAAACGAGGAGCCTGGTGACGATAGCCACCCTTGCTGCGCTAAAAGCTTCAACAGAGTTGAAGGCTCATGTTCGCGGAGCATTGCGAAACGGGTGCACGATAGAAGAAATACAGGATGTGTTGCTTCAGTCTACCGTATATTGCGGAGTACCCTCGGGTATTGAAGCTTTCCGGGCTGCCCGGGAGGTTATTGAAACATGGGAAGAAGACAAGGACACTGGCAAGAGATAGTGCTGTCGACATCGATTCTTTGAGGTCAAAGATGCAGGCAGATTGGGAGTGAAATTATCAATCTTCTGAGGGAAGAAGATCGTCTTTTTCTTCTTCAGTCTCTTTCTTTTTCTCTAGCTTTCTCTGCCTTTTTTCCTCTTTCTTTTTTTTCTTTGCCAATTCTTTCTGGCGTTTTTCAAATGAATAGTTTGTCCTGGCCAAGATTCTTTCCTTATTGGTGTCTCAAGTTTTACGAAAAAGACCCAGCCTACTGCGCTGGGTCTTTAATATGGTCAATATCGAGAAGTTCTTACTGCTGGACAACGTTTGCTGCGGCGGGCCCTTTGGGACCATCCACAATATCGAAGGTCACCCGCGCGCCTTCCGTAAGGGACTTGAAACCATCGGCCTGAATTGCAGAATGATGAACAAATACGTCTTTGCCACCGTCCACCTCAATAAAACCGAAACCTTTAGCATCGTTAAACCACTTTACTGTACCTTCAGCCATCTTTGCATACTCCTTTGAGCTGGGCTCCTTGGGAACCCTTTTGTTATTGCGCCGAACCATCTTTTGACGCTTCGACTTGAAGTCTGGAAACCCAGACAAACTGCCTTTCGCCGTGCGGACTTATTTACGCCGAAATCGAAGGAGAAGACACTACCACAGAGGTACAATTTGAGCTTTGCGGCGGGTATACGTTTCGTAGTTTCGGACTAATCATGTACATACTAGTTGATAGCAAGAAAAAAGCCAAGCATATCTACACCATGGGACAATAAAAATAAAGTGACCTTCCGTTCCTGCCACATTTCATCCCAGTGATTACAGAAATTTTTCCTGAGCAATTAACTCCAAAGATTGCCAGGCCGTCCACTTTACTGCCCGATTTTTACCCGTAAAACAGTTCTCTCCTGCGAGGGCTAGCGGATCAAATAGACTAAATTTATTAATTCAGCAATGATTAAATTAATAAGCCGGCGGAATGCCGCATAAGGTAAGAATGCCTGCGCTTGACGTCAACCTAAGTTTATTGATATAAATTTTACCTGATATTACGCATATGTTCGAAAGGCCGCATAGCAGTGGTAAGTGGTTTGAAACGATATTAATAAAATGTTTATCAAAATACACGCACCACAATCTCACAATGGAGGTAGTTTACCGAGTGATTTCTGAATCTAAGCCCGGTTCCGCAGACATTTATCTGAACTTCTTTTACCTGTTTTCTAAACGTGCTTGGAGCAGGTCGGCAAGAAAAGACTGCTCGTAATTTTAAACTGGCAGTCAACTCATAGAGGGAATTTCCACAATGTATATACCTGATTCTATTACTAAGCAGAGCGATTACCAGGAGTGCGTCAAGTTCCATGGCCACACCTGCATGGGTCTAACTATCGGCTATCTGGCCGCCACCCTTGCGCTTGAACATTTGCAGGTAAAAAGAGCCACAGATGAAGAACTGGTTGCCATCGTCGAGAACGACGCCTGTTGCTGCGATGCAGTACAGGTTTTGACCGGTTGCACCTTTGGCAAAGGCAATTTTTTCTTCAAGGATCATGGTAAAATGGCCTTTACCTTTGGCAATAGAGCTACTGGCAGGTCTATACGACTTGTTCTCAAACCGGAGGTCTTGAATGCCCCCGAGGAAGAACTGAGGTTGCGTGATCTGCTCCGCTCCGGTCAGGCATCAGCTGACGAGACAAAAAGATATGAAGAGCTCTCTGAAAGCCGGATAAGAGATCTTTTCAGTGCTGGTCCCGGTAATTTTTTTGAGGTCCAGGATTTGACTGGCCCGCTCCCGCCTGCAGCCACCATCGCTCAATCACTAGCCTGTGACAGCTGCGGGGAAATGGTCATGAAAACCAAGCTGGAAGATCTGAATGGCCGCAGCGTGTGCAAAGGTTGTACTGTAGCTGACGGGTGAATTTTCTCAGCAGATCGATCCAGATCATGCGATGGGATAAGCTGAGTGCCTCCGAGGATCATCCCCGAGGTCCAGCCCGCTAAGCTCTGAGAGGAAAAACTATGAGTTCCAACGAGATAAAAACGCTTAACGATAAAGTAGCCTGGATTACCGGGTCGTCCCGCGGTATCGGCAAAGCCATAGCAGAACATTTTGCCTGCAAAGGCGCCAAGGTCGTAATTCATGGCAGTCGGCCGGATTCGCCGAGCGTATTTGGAGAAGGAGAAAGTCTGGCAGCAAGCGCTGAAGATATCGAGAGAAGGTACGGTACTCCCTGCATTGCGGTTACCGGCGACCTGACGGATTATACGGCTGTTCAGAATATCGTTGCAGAAATAGACAACAAAATCGGTCAGATCGATATTCTGATCAACTGCGCAGGAGGTGATATCGGCAGCAAAGGTGTTGAGGCTGAATGGGCTGGGAAGCCGGAGGGCAACAACGCCCTGTCCATTTCGCTTGAGGATATAAAAACCGTCATGGATCGGAATTTTCTGACCTGCGTGCTCTGCTGTAAAGCCGTTGTTCCGGAAATGATGAAGCGCAAGTATGGCAAGGTTGTCAATATTGGCAGTATTGCCGCCCTTACTGGAATTGCCGGCTCGACAATCTATGCCTCCGCCAAAGCTGCGGTCCACGAGTACAGCCGCTGTCTGGCGGTGGAGCTCAGACCCTACGACATTACCGTAAACGTGGTTGCCCCTGGAGATACTGTTACCGAGCGTTTTTTGGCCTCCAGGGTGACTGAAGATAGGCGCAAGGTCCAGTCAGGAACTTTGGAGCGCTACGGCTGGCCCGGGGAAATCGCAGCGGCAGTTGAGTTTTTAGCCTCCGATGCCTCGAGCTTTATAAGTGGTCAGGTCATCAGGGTTGATGGCGGGAGTCAATGCTGGCCATCGTAACCTCAGAGATTCATAACCACGATTGATCCCGGACAATGGGTTTGTCTCGTTTATAGCCAGGCAAGTGAATCTTCGTTGACAACCAGCCAGGGGGAAAAGATCGGTTAATCCATCGGAACCACAGAATACCCCTGGGCCTGGTAACCCACGAGCGATATGTAGCCGTTCCCGACAACTTTTACTTCGGAGAGAAAGTCATCTGCTGGAATATCATGAATTTCAGCGGCTATTGCGCATTGTTCGATGGTAATTCCCTGACTTGAGAAGCGTTTAATCCAATCCTGAATTATTTTCTTGTTCTCCACCTCTTCTTCAAGCACATAGTGATCATCTCTGGTAATGAATCTACTAGCCCCACCCCTGAATCCAATAACGGCGGTAACCTCGAGGCCGGCCTCTTGCATCTCTCTGATTGTCCTATCCAGTAAATTCATCCTGGAAGCCAGCAACTCATCTTCTTTAAGACTGATGTCGAAATAGACATATGCCTTCGTTACTCCATTGAGGGAAAGATTGTTGTCAAAGCTTGTCTGGGATGAGAAAGATACTGAACATGTAACTAGAATTGCCAGAACCACCATTACGTTTTGAAACAGACATCTCATTGTCACACCTCGTATCAGCAACCGAGTTCCATCATTTTCTTGATTTTAATGGCCCGATTGATATCGTCATCGATCGAATACCATACTTTTACCTGCTGTTCTTTTTTGAATTCATCGATTTGAGATACCCCTTCCAGCAGGGTATCTGGATCGATGGTAATCCTAATTCCTTTCCCTTTTGGCGGTCGTACCAGTATTTGCATGCGGTCAGTATCCACTTTGCTTATCAACCCTCTCACATAGAGCATATCTTCAGTTGACACTTCTTCATACATCCCCTCCGCAGTTATTGGTTTAACCCCAAAGAGAAACAATGCTCCCAGCAACAGAAGAAAAGCTAATACGGGCGCTCGCTGCTTCATTTTTATATCTCCTCCACATTCTTTCCTGACAGGACCACAACGTAGTAGTAAAGGTAATCCCTAAACGAAAGTATGCCACCAGTTGATTTAAAAGGGTTCTTTTGAACCTCCTTTTTGGATGGAAGAAATTTCTTCAACGAGCAATGTTCGTAACTATTAAATTAAATAATTTAAATAATTCTTTACAATGATAAAATTAAACTTAATTTGTGTCCACAAGAATCTTGTGAAGGATTCTATGGATCAGAGAAAGGCGACAAATCAACCTTTAAACCCTGGAAAAAGGAATCAGCTATGAGATCAGTCTTAATTTTTCTAGCCTGCCTACTATTGAGCTCCCCTTCTCTGGCAGGAGCGAATGACAATCGGTTACAGCAGTTCAACAATGATGTTGATAAGGCCTACGCCTTTTATCGCCAAGCCCTCTTTCAGACAAATAAGAACGACGCAGAAAAATCAATTAAGGCCAACGACAAATTCCTTAGCGCACTGGCAACCCCTGATAGCTCAGTACAGCTCCCAACCGCCAGAAGTATTTGGCTCCGACTCTGAATGGCAGTCGACTTTGTCAAACATCGAGATGATTGCGGTGAAAAGTGCGGCCCAAATCAAGGAGGGGCAGCTGGCTGAAGCACATGAAACCTTGGAAGCAATCAGAGACGAGTTGACCGAATTGAGAAGAAGGAACTCGGTGATTGTCTTCAGTGACCACATCAACAATTATCACGCGGTCATGGAGGGATTACTTGGTGGCGGCTATTCTCCAGACAAAATCGACGAACAAGCCGTCGAGGAGATAGGTGGCCAACTCGCGGTTCTAAGCTACCTCGCAGAAGCTATCAAGGAAAATGCGCCTGTTGAGTATAGGGAAAACCAGAGGTATCAACAATTGGAAAAAGCTCTTTTCGGCTCCTTGAAAGCATTGGAAGAAGCTATAGATAAAGGAAATCCTGAAAGTATAAGCAAGTCAATAAATAATCTCAAACCAGCTTACGCCAAGCTTTTCGTCAATTTCGGATAGCTGGTAACTAGAAGCAAGTGATGATGGATCAGAAAATTCAAGAGCCTGAACAGAACCTTCATGGGCTTGGGATAGGTTATGTCTACAGCCAATTGAGTAGTGAAGGACACACAATCTTTGAAGTGAATACCGACCCCAATAGAGCCTACCAGATTTTAGCTAGGAAGGCTGATGAACTGGTTTCAATTGCCATTCCCACCGCTCACTACCCTGATATGGGCTCCATCGACAGGGCAGAATGCGAACAACTGCTAAAAGAGTCTGAACAACTCGATGCCGTTCCCTGTTTCTTCGGGTTTGCAGCTAGATCGCTAAGCGCATCTGATCCGCTGGCCGGTTCAAACGGAGAAAAAGAATATAAGATGAGTTCAAACGGAATGACCACCGTCGAAGAATGTTAGTTGCAGGGGGGCATAAAACCGGGCCGAGCATGGCGATGGTGTTGTTCCAGAGCCGGTGCGGCCAGGACCAGTTTACTGCGGGCAGCTGGAACTTTATGCCAAATACCCTCGACATGAAACTCATGCCCCTGGCCTCAGGCCTGGATAACTGAACTTCTGTCCACCGAGACTGGCTTCATACATTGCCCCACCTGTGCTGATGGTAGAGGTCACCAGCAGCGATTCCTGCCTATTCAGGACATAAATTTACGGCACCATCTTAATTACGGCCCCCCCGAGGAGGTTCATTGACAGGTTAGGAGGCCTGCATATAATGGATATTAGACCGATGACAACCAGGGGTGTTGTCTGAATATCATCAACCCAACAAAGTATGGAGGTAGATTATGCCATTAAGGGTTTATTGCAGAGATGTTGGCTTTGATTGTGATGGTATTGTTAAGGCTGAGACTGAGGATGACCTGCTTCAACAAGTGGCTGAACATGCTCAGACAGCCCATGGATTGGAAAAGGTGACAGACGAGATAGTGGCAAAAGTAAAATCAGTGATTCGGCAAGAATAACTGTGAGGATGGCAACCCCTGCAGGGTGTCGATAAGCTCGCGTAGAAGGCGGAACTCAACACTGGTTTTGTCTTCTTTTTGACTGAAATAGTTAGATAAATTTCTATAAATATTCGGATAGACAGGTAAATCATGGAAACAGCCAAAAAGATGGTGGAAGGCAAGGGGCGGGAGATCGTGTCTGTTCCCGTGGGAACAACTCTTTTTGCCGCACTTGAAAAAATGAATCAGAATAAAGTGGGTTCCATTCTTGTCACCAAAGACGAAAAAATCATTGGCATCTGGACAGAAAGAGATCTCATGCAGGATATCATCAAAGAGGGCTTTGATCTCAACCACGCATTGATAGAAGATTACATGACCACCCATCTTATATTTGCGCCCCACACCGATACGGTCTTTAATCTCATGGACAAATTTCTGGGCCTCCGGATAAGGCATCTGTTTATCGAAGAAGGCGGCAATATTATCGGTCTGGTCTCGGGTGGAGACGTCATGAAATGCGTTATCCATGAAAAAGATGCAGAGCTGAAACAACTCAACTCAATGGTGAGTTGGGATTATTATGAGGATTGGAAATGGAAACCTGAAAATCGTTAGAGCTAATTTGGTGGGGTGATCTCGGTATTTTGAGGATCAATTCTTTTCCAATCCATGACCGAAATAATAGTCCCCATAAAAGATATTCGGCGTTTCACCGAGATCGGCGTCCTCTTGAGGAATGCGACAGCAATAAAGTAGTGACCTGGTCCATATCAGCCGTTTATACTGAGCCACTGGTAAGTAGCTTTATGATAGAAAGGCTCCAGCGCACTGCTTGTGATGCGATGAAAAGGAAGAACCGAAACCAGGATTCCTTTATGCTCTGCGAAGATATCCACAAACATTATTGGCGTGGAGCTACCTGCAAATTTCAGAGAAACCGGCAACGACAATGCAAGTGTACTTGTGGTCGATCTGCTTATAGGGGTTGCCAATGCAGTGATTCAGTATGTCAGATAAAAATAAACCTTTAGGCTACCTTGTAAAATTAGGTTTTTTGCTCATTTTGTTCAAAATCAAGGCGCGTAAGGAAATTTTACCGCAGCCATATAGTTGATATGTCGAGGATAAAATTTTCATATGCAACGCAGAGTTTGGTCAAAAAGACAATTTTTCAAGGCAGCCTTTAGACCTCAACGAGTTGTTCGACCTTAAATCGCTTCAACATTTCAATTATCATTGCCCGGTGTTCCGGGCGAAAACGATGAAACGGTTGCTCCATAAAATCATCGCAGACACCAAGTACAGATAAACAACATTTCGTGGCCTTTATGTATTTCGATGCATACTTGCCAATCGTATATATTTCTTGAAATTCTTCAATCTTGTTATTCAATTCTTCGGCCCGAGCAAGATCCCCAGAAACTTTTGCCTCGAAACATTCTACAAATAACCTCGGATATACATTTGCCCCCCCAGAAACACCACCATCTCCTCCAACATCTAACGACAATGACATGAGAGCCTCGGGACCAATGAAAATTGACCAATCGGGCCGGATCTTCTTGAGCTTGCAGACTTCTTTATAATATGAAATGTCACCACTGGAATCTTTTACACCAATTATCCCCTCCATGTCCGCAAGATAGGTGAGGGTCTTGATTTCAAACCATATCTTTGTCATGCCTGGGAAATTATAGAGGATCAGGGGCAGTCTTAACCTTGGCACCATATCCTTGATGTAAGCAAAAAGTTCTGTTTGGCCCGCTGGGAAAAAATATGGGGCGGTCAGAACGAGCGCATCCGCTCCTTCCGTATGGGCAACCTCCGCCAGCTTCACTGATTCGACTGATGACGTATCAGTTATACCAACGAAAACGGGAACTCGCCTATTAACCTGCTGACAGGATAGCTTGATCAGTTCTCGTCTAATACCGTAGCTCAAGCTCTGAGCCTCTCCGGTAGTTCCGAGAATAAATATCCCGTGAACACCACCTCCTATTACTCGCTCAATGAGACGTTCCAAACCTTCTCTGTCTAGCTTGTCACGGCCAGCCAGCGGAGTCACCATCGGTACAATAATGCCCTCATATTTGTCCATAATGTCCTCCTGTCGATGTTATATATTTCAAGTCTTACTTGACATTACCAACCACTCTTGTAGGAATATTCACACACTTACAGACAGTTATGGGTTCCTGTAAAATAATACCACACTAATTTGTAAAATGAGTTTACATACGAGAAGATAAGCATTGGTCTCGGTCTCATTCAGGAATGTGGACATTTGCAATCGGCCACTCTGCAGTGGTCAGATTAATTCGCTCCTGCACCTGTTTTTGTCAACTCCCCTGACCTCACCAATTCTGCAGCCCTGGCGGCCCGCATGGCCGAAGTGCTTGCCGCAATGGGCACCTCGAGCTGGAATAGACCAATCTTCGCGCCGTGGAAAACCGCCGGGGCCGGCCACAGCCTGGTTGGCACCCTTTCCGCCAAGCCCTGTTGCATAATTCGTTGCGTGGGACCTTACACCGGGCCTGGGCAGCCTTTCCACGTAGGCGGTCAGGTCCACATTGACCGAACCGAAGACGGTGATGCTCATGTCGCGCCTCCAAGTCTGGTGATGCGGTCCCGGAAATGCGTTGCACCCTGCTCGACCCGCGTGAGAATCTCGTCGAAGGCCCAGTATTCCTCACGCACATCACAGGTGACCGCACGACTTCCAGCATGGGTGAAAGTTCCTCGGCGTTGGTGATAGATCTTCGCTAGTTTCGGGTAGCCCATGGATTCACACATGGCCGCCAGCACGAGAAAAGTGGCGAGTTCCTCGGCGAATTCTGAGTACTGGGCGCCATGGTCCTGTAACCAGCGATAGAGGTCCGGATGGAGGTTCGTCATCACCCCGCAAAATCCCGCCGCACCTGCCTGCAGGGCAGGCCAGGCAATGGCCGCATTGGCGTTGATGACAGCTAAAGGCGTGTTCTTGGTCAACGCCAGACGCCGCTTGACAGTCTGCAAATCACAGGAAACGTCCTTGAGCAAAGTGAAACGCCCGGTTTGGGCGCAATAATCGATCTCCGAGTCTGCCAGGAGACGACGGTACGGAGCAGGGCATTCGTAGAGCCCGAGGGGGAGATCGACCGGTAAGACGCTTAGAAGTGCATCGATATGATGGCGCAGGATCCGGCTGTTGCCCCCTGGCGGGACGAGCCTGTTGGTAACCAGAACCACGCCATCGACGCCGGTATCGGCTATGGCGGTGAGTTCGGTGCGCTGTTCGGCCAATCCCATGGAAACGTGACCAGAGGCGACAACGGGCACGCGTTTCTTCACGGTATGGACCGCAAAGCGCGCCAACTGGATCCGCTCCTCAAGGGCGAGGTAGTGCATTTCTGAAGACATGCACACGGCGAAAAGCGCCTCGGCCCCATTGTTGATGTACCAATCGATTAAGCGCTCGTAACCGGACCAGTCAATCTGATTATCCGGCGTAAACGGTGTGAGCATGACGGGAATGATGCCGGTGAGAGAAGGTGTCAAACCGAACTCCTTTGAGAATGGATAGTGTTACTACTCACCCCGCATAGCCAAAAAGCCGTGGCAGCCAAAGCGTCACCCCTGGGAAGAGGATCAGGATGAGCAGCGCAAAAATCAGCACCGTCAGGAAGAGCCATATCTCCCGGATGATGGCTGCCAGGGGAATTCGGGTAATCGCATTCAGAACAAACAACAAAATGCCGTAAGGGGGCGTGATCAGGCCGATCATGCAATTCACCACCGCGACAACGCCGAAATGCACCAGGTCAATACCGAGATCACGGCAGGTGGGTAAAAACAGCGGGATGATGACGAGGATGAGCGTTGAAGCATCGAGCACACAGCCCAGCAGCAGTATGATTATATTAACGCCGATGAGAAAGACCAGGGGGTGTATCTCGAGGCCAACGAGGACATGCGCCACGCGGTCAGGAATATTCTCAGAGGCAACAATGTAGTTCAGAATCAGGGCGCCACCGATGACGACGCCGACCGCAGCCGAGGAGCGGGCGCTCTCGACCAGGATGCGGTAAAAGGTGCTGACTTTCAGGACGCGATATAAAAGTGCCGCCAGCACCAGGGCATAAGCGGCGGCTATGGCGGCGGCCTCCGTGGGTGTTGCCACACCCCCGTAAATCCCATATAGCAGGATTGCAGGCATTAGCAGGGCGGGGAAAGCAGTGAACGTATGTTTGGGCAACTCCCGCAGCGGCACCGCTTCTTCTAAGGGAAAGTCTCGCCGATGGGCAATCCAACTATTCATTCCCATCAACACAAGGCCCATAAACAAACCGGGTATTATCCCACCTAAAAACAGGTAGCCAATGGAAGCATTGGAAACCAGAGCGTAGAGGACCATGGGGATCGACGGCGGAATGATCGGCCCTATAGTCGCCGAAGCAGCGGTGATGGCCGCTGCATAGCCAGGGGGATACCGACCGCTTCGGGTCATCATCTCGATGATGATCTTGCCGATACCGGCGGCGTCCGCCACCGCCGATCCTGACATACCCGAGAAAATCAGAGAGGCGACGATGTTGACATGCCCGAGGCCGCCCCGTAACCTGCCGACGAGGGCTACGCAGAATTGCAACAGTCGGTCGCTGATGGAGCCGGCGTTCATGATGTTGGCGGCAACTATGAAGAGCGGCACGGCCAGAAGGACGAAACTGTTATACAGGCCGTCCATGAAGATTTTGCCTATGATGCCGATGTCCTGGCCGGCCACGGCCAGATAGGTGAAAGAAGACAAGAGGATGGCATAGGCAATCGGCATTCCGATTGCGGCTAAAAAGAAAAGCGTAATCAGACAAAGTGTAAATTCGAGCGTCATGTTGCGTCCGGTTCGTTCGCCTCTCCAGTGGACTTATCGATCACCTCCGGGAAGTGGTGGAGGTCTGTCTCGGCTCCGAAACGAAAGGTGTGAATGGCTCGCCATCCATAACGGAGAGCTACGACGAAGAGAAACAGCAGATACACTGAATAGATATGGCGCATCCGGACCCAGTCGCCCAAAACCGAAGAAAGCGTCGCCGTTTTCTTCAACCGCAGAAAAGAGAACTTGCTCCAGGTCGGTTCCAGGGCCCACAAAAACCCCACACAAACGACTAAACCTGTGAAGATGGCGAACCATTTTCGGAGGGTGGGGTTGACATGCATATAGAGCAAGTCAAAGGTGACGTGGTCCTGCTCGCGTACAATAAAGGCATTGCTGAAGCAGATGATCCAGACCCAGAGGGCGAGGCAAAATTCGAGGGTCCAGCCAAAATTGGAGGTATTAAGGAACGGAAAACGCGCGGCAATCCACTCGACGGGTGCCAAGTAGCGGATCGTGATCTGGAGGATAAACGTGGTGAACATGGCGGCCATCATCATGGCCGCCATGAATTCGGTGCCTCGGTTGAACCATTTTACAATTGGTTTTATATGGTCCCCCACGGCCTGATGTTATGGATTAGTTGCCAAGTGCATTGATTTTCTCCAACACGCCTTCCGGCCAGGAGGCGGCCAATTCTGAACCGGCGTATTGGGCCTGCACGTGTTCGCGGAATGCTTTCAGGTCGGGCTCGTAGATCGCCAGACCTTGGTCGCGGAGGAAAGCAACCAGTTCCTCTTCTTTTTGGAGCTGCTTTTGACGCCCGCTCTCAGCGGCGGCATCAGCCGCGGCTTGAGTGGCAGCCTGTTGTTCTGGGGTCAGCTTGTCCCATACCGCCTTGGAGAAGGCGATATAGTTCAAATCGACAAGATGAGAAGTCAGGATAATTTGTTTGGTTACTTCGTAGAATTTGGCGTCGACCACCGTCGGTAGCGGGTTGTCCTGACCGTCGACCGAAGCGGTTTGGAGCGCGGTGTATACTTCGGTAAAAGCCATAGGGGTTGGATTGGCGCCCAGGGCCTTGCCCAGGAACTGCCAGGCGTCGGTACCCGGCATACGCAGGCTCACCCCGGAGAGGTCCGCGGGTTTCATAACCGTCAGCTCGTCTTTGGATTGGCGTAGGTTGACATGACGGCGGCCCAGGTACATCACGCTCAAGAGTTTTACACCAAGTTCGTCTTCGACTTTCTTTTTAAAGGGAGCCATCAGCGGATCATTGAAAACACGTACTTGGTGTTCCGCATCCTGATGAACGTAACCGGTGGCAAAAATCGAGAACTCGGGAAAGAAATTCGCCAGTTCCTGTGCCGATGCAATAGACATTTCCAAATCGCCTGAGGCAATCGACTCCAATTCAGATCCTTGGGCAATCAAAGATGAATTGTAGTGGGGCTCATAAACCGCAAAATCGGCAACGGCCGGGCCGAAAATTTGTTCAAGTGCAACCGAGCGTTGGTCGGTGGCGGAAGCCGGCGTGGACATGCGCAGCTTGATTTTGTCCTGTGCCAGGATGGGCGCAGCTAACAATACGACGAGGGCAAACGTCAAAACGATTACAAATCGGCGGGTGAATTTGCTTGGCATGGTCTCCTCCTTTATGGGTGTCTTGGTGAGTTCAATCTGGCAGCTTCCGGGGTGTCTGCTTGCCATTGATCTAAGACGGCAGGGCGGCGATAGACAACATAAAGCACCAATTCTGATGTTACATCTGGTTAACATGTTACCTGAGATATTGTCAACAGCTAGTCTGAGAGTTAACGCGGGCCCAATGCACTAATTTTGCGTACTTATTTGTGACCAAGCACGATTCTTCAGGTGATGGGATAAGCTGTTACATGTTCAAGCATGGTTATCAGTATCATCAACCGGACGTGGGAGATGTTGTGCTTTGTAACAACCAACTGGCGTTCTGTCATGCGGTATGCTGTATTGCTCAACAGCTTAACGAGGATAGCATCTCTGTCAACAACTAAAAGCTATTGAGCGGCCGAGAAAGACATCGGGGACAACTATATGACTGGCTGCCACAAATCATTGACCTGCCTTTCCAAGAGGCTCAATTTAATTATAGGAACATTGCTCCATCGACCCTGCCGAAAAAAGCCCGCTCAGAATTTATTCCTGAACGGGGTTTTTGCCTCAGGGCCTGGAACCGGGGTTATCCGGCTTTTCGGGCCTGATTAATGCCAAGCCCCCTTCCCTTTAAGTTTTCAATCTTTTTCTGCAGCCTGATATCACCCATCTCAGCTCATCTGCTGTCTGCTGATATCGAGCTTACGATCATTGATTCTTACTCTTTTGAGGAGCTGAAAGGTATCTGTCGGCATGCTGTAGGGCAGGTCTACCGTGCTGTGATCTTCATTTATGGTGATCCTGCCGATAAACCTGCTGCTGATATCAGCCTCATTGGCAATGGCTCCGACGATATTGCCTGGTTTTACGCCATGCAGCTTGCCGATCTCTATCCGATAGCGTTCCATCCCTTTGTCGGGTGCGCCACTCGTCCGCTTGTTGAACCCGTTTTTCTTCTCATGCTTTCGGGGTGACCGTTTATTTGCAGACTGCATCGGGTTTTGCCGGGGATTATCCCGTTTCTCTTCGAGAAAGAGCGGGGTTTTTCCCTGCACCATGTGAGCCAGGGCGGCGGTCAGCAGATCGTCGTCCACCTCATAGGTCTCTCGATAGTCGGCGATAAGCTTCAGGTAGACATCCAGATCAGCCTTAATCAGGGTATCGGTAATACGGCACTTAAAGGCTTCAGCCCGTTTCATATTGATAGCCTTCACTGTTGGCATGGCCATCTCAGTTATTTTCTGGCGGGTGACCTTCTCGATCCCGTATAGCGCTTTTTTCTCCCGAGGATGAACAAAGAGAATCGCCTCGCCGCTTCTTCCCGCCCTGCCCGTCCGCCCTATCCGGTGGATATAAGCTTCGGTGTCAAAAGGGATGTCAAAATTTATCACATGGCTAAGGCGTTCAACATCCAGGCCCCGGGCAGCGACATCGGTTGCAACCAGAATATCGATTTTCTTTGATTTCAACTGATCTACGGTACGCTGTCTCTGATTCTGGGGAATGTCTCCATTCAGCGGTGCACAGCTATGCCCAATTGCGCTGAGCTGCTCGGCCAATTCGATCGTCTGGATTTTCGTCCGGACGAAAACCAGCATTCCATCAACGTCATCGACCTCGAGCAGACGTCTGAGCGCTTCAAGTTTGCGGCCATAGCCGTCGGTCACCAGGTAGCGCTGGTTGATTGAGTTCGCCGTCGCCGTGCGTCCCTTGATGGTGATTTCCATGGGATCCTGCAGATGCGTTCGCGCTATCCTGCGGATCGAGGCCGGCATCGTCGCCGAGAATAAGGCGATCTGCCGTTGTTCCGGAATCCCTTCCAGCAGCCATTCCACGTCCTCGAGAAAACCCATGTTGAGCATCTCGTCAGCCTCATCAAGAACAAAGTTGCTGATGGTCTCAAGTTTCAGGCTTCCTCTGCGCACATGATCCATCACCCGGCCAGGGGTACCGACAATGATCTGCGCACCTTTGCTGAGCTGCTTGAGCTGGATCGCGTAATCCTGGCCTCCGAAAATTGGCAGGACATTGAGTTTTTTCAGGTACTGTCCATAAGTCTTAAACGATTCAGCGACCTGTATGGCGAGTTCCCGCGTTGGAGCCAGCACCAGCACCTGGGGTTTTGAGGAGTTGAGGTCAATACGTGAGAGCAGGGGCAAGGCAAAGGCGGCGGTCTTGCCGGTACCCGTCTGGGCCTGCCCGACAACGTCCCTGCCCGCCAGAACCGGAGGTATAATTTCAATCTGTATTTGGGTCGGAGTTTCATACCCCTGGGCTGTCAGAGCTTTGAGCAGTGCTTTACTGAGGCCAAAATCGGAAAAAAGCGATGCTTCTGTGTTTTCAGAAAACATAAAAAATCCTATAGGTTATTCCCACTGAAGAAACACTTGTACATAATCTGCCATGGAAAACAGTTTCAGCCTGACAAGTCGTAATTTCGACTCTGTCGATGCTGAAGAAAATGTGTCTGGCCAGTTATGCGAAATGTACCCATACATTTATGTTCTGGTCTGACACTCACCTGCGACGTAATAAGAAATCGATGCGGAAGGATCATCAAAGAGGGGAACCTGTATTCCGGGAAACAGAAACAGGATACACTGCAAGAGAGATCTTGACGGCAGGAGAACTTTATAGGTCGCTCACAAGAAGGAAATCCTTTTAACAGGCTTCAGCAGAATATGCAAGATATTTGACTATTTAAATGGTCTCAGAAACAAGCAGCCCAGTCCTTGCAAAACAATACCAATTTCGGTATCGGTCCCGACAATGAAACACAGAATATTCTTAATATCCAGCCAGTCTGGCCGTTTGAGATTACAGAAAGCCTTAATTTGATAACCCGCACAATCCTGCCAGTTGTTTCTCAACCTGATATACTGACTCTCTCAGCGGCGTGTTCCATCGCCACAAACTGAAGCTAGACATGAATAATATTAGAAGTGAGGCAACACTCCACGCACAACTTTGCAAAAAACATCATCACCATTACCTGATGTCAGTGATCATACAACTTGCTTGGAATTATAGAATTATCAGTGTTGGAAAAAGAGCTGTTTTAGTTCCTCCTTCGTTTGAGATTAGGCAGAAACATAGGAGTTCTCTTTCGATATTCAAGGTAGTCATTTCCCAGACGCTTGATTAGTTCAGGCTCCTCAATCTGCTTCACCTCCCAGACGATGAAGATTATAAAAAGTGGTGTGAAGACAAACACAAGAGAGAGAGAGTTCAGCCATAAACCAACTCCAAATAAAAATACAAAGACTCCCGTGAGCATAGGATTTCTGGAATACCGATAAGGTCCCGTCTTGACAAGTTGAGGAGGAGGATTGAAGGGCACAGGAGTTCCTCTTGCCTTTAAAAAGTATAAAACAGACCAAAAGGTAAATGCTATTCCTAACGCCATTAAAGGTATTGATATCAATAATCGAGCTTCCTCCGGTACAAATCGAGGTAAATGCAGCAGTTTGTCGACAATTGTAGCAGCAAGGAGAATGGCCGTAATGATCAAACTGAAAATTATGACGCCGATCGGTGTGAGAAAGATCCTGGTTTTCCTGGTGCCAGTTGCCATCCTATTAAATAAGCTGATCATCTCTTCACGAAATTTCATGTTCGTACACCTACCTGTGTGCAACTGTTGACACGCCACCTATCCGGTCCACCCGAATCTTAACGATTCTATACTATGATTATAATTATCATTTGAAGAGATCATCAATTATGTGCCAGCATTGCAATAGTCATCGGTAGTTCAAACCCAAAGAAAAATAATTTGAGATTTAAACAACGAAAGATTTACTGGAACAATCTCAGGAAAGGCAGGCTCGGGCGGAGGTGCCTATTCCCCCACCGGATTCTACCACAGGAGAGTGTCAAAGTTTATGCAGGAACAAGGCCTATCTCTCCATAATTACGGATTTTCCAAAATCACTATTATGTAATTGCCATCAACTATAGCGAACTTTTCTTCTGCATATTTTATGGTTACCACACATTTACTGGTGTCTACTTTTGTAACCAAACCTGAAAGACCTCTACTTTCTGTATCCTTCAGTATTATTCCGTAAGTTGTACCTGTTTTAATCTTTGATACCAAAAATGGACAATGTGTCGCAGAAAAAGCAGAGCTTGAAACAATTACAAGACCGACAACTACCAGTAGAGCTGAAAACGACTTTAGTAGTATTTTCATTTTATTCTCCTCCTTCATTCTTCAACAGGAAGTCGATTTTAGACTTTTAAATGAAGCGCAAGAGATTGGAGTGATAAAAAAAGTATAACCACCGGCCCTAGCAAATAAATGGAACGTTGTGGTGGTGTGCTAAAATGAAGGTTATCCCTCTGTATACGTAGCAAGTCATGTTTTTTCTTTTGCCGAAAAAACAGGATGTTAAAGGCCAATTTATTACATCTTATTCCACGGTCTTATGCGTCGTATACTTTCTGTAAATTTCTGATTTCCCGAAAGTGAAATGCAGCCTTTGCTTTCATGGATTAACATTTGGGATCGACTTCTATCCTATTGAACCAGCTGCTATACTCAACAACTCTTCGCGTATATGTAGCGAGATTATTGTAAGGTGAGATTGCTTGCCTGTACTTTAGAAAAGGAGAAAATTATGACACAGTTGGATTCGGAATTTGTAAGAAGTCAATTCCCCGCATTTTCAGAACCGTCATTAAACGGATGGGGTTTTTTCGAAAATGCAGGCGGGTCTTATACATGTCGGCAGGTGATCTCCTGTCTGTACGACTACTATACTCAGACAAAGGTCCAACCTTATTACAATTTCCCAGCATCACAAAAAGCTGGGGCGGCAATGGATGAGTCTTACAGCCGATTGGCAGCCTACCTTAATGTCACCGAGGATGAAGTCCAGTTCGGCCCGTCAACCACTCAGAACCTCTACGTTCTTGCTCAGGCCTTTCGGGAACTGTGGAACGAGGGGGACGAAATCATCTTGTCAAACCAAGATCACGAGGCTAACGCCGGGTTTTGGAGACGCCTTGCAAAAACTGGCATCGTGGTCAAGGAATGGTGCGTTGATCCTGAAACAGGATTGTTGAACCCAAATGATCTTGATGCCATGATGTCACAGAAAACCAGGTTACTGGCATTTCCTCATTGTTCCAATATAATCGGCCATGTCAATCCAGTGGCTGAAATCGTATCAAAGGCTAAAAATGCTAGCATCTGCGTAGTTGTGGACGGGGTGGCATATGCCCCCCATGGACTGCCAGATATCGGCTCTTTAGGGGCGGATATCTATCTGTTTTCCCTTTATAAAACATGGGGTCCGCACCTTGGTCTCATGACCATAAAAAAAGATATCATGGATGAGTTACCCAACCAAGGGCACTTCTTTAATGAGCGCATTATTCGAAAAAAGATGCTACCAGCTGGCCCTGACCACGCCCAGATCGCTGCCGCCTCGGGTGTTGCTCACTATCTTGATACGCTATATGAACACCACTTCCCTATGAGAGTTGATCAGGCAGAAAAAGGACGGCATCTTAAAAAACTATTCCAGGATCATGAGAAACGCCTGCTGGCAGGTCTCTTGGAGTGGTTGCGACAGCGAGACGATATCTGCATTATTGGTCCGGAAGATCCAGAACTGCGAGTACCAACCGTATCTATTTTTCCCAAAAAGAAATCAATCGATGAGATATTTGAGGTGCTGACAGCAAAGAAACTGATGGCAGGACAGGGACATTTTTACGGTGTCCGCCCGTTAATGGGATTGAACATCCCTATTGATGCTGGTGTCCTGCGATTATCCTTCCTCCATTACACAACCGAGGCGGAAATCAGTCAACTTATTGATGGACTTTCCACTGCTTTAGATTAATCCGGTTAGAAGCACCGGTTACCCGGCGCTCCCCCCACAGGTAGGGTCGAAGGCTGGCGCGGTACTTAAGAGCCCGTTTCCAACCTTCGCCTCGACAAACCCAGCGTGCGGATTTCCCACATCCGGTTCCTCAGAATACACAATCTCTACGCCCGTGCATTACCAGACAGGTCTAACTCCGTCTGGCGCATAACATTGCTGCCCGCTTGCTTGCGCAATTCCTGAAGTGTCGTTGACATGGACTATGGTCCCTGTGTACCATCCATCTTTCCCTCCAGAGAAGCGTTATGCCTGGTTTCTTCTTCCCTGCAGTAGGTCCCGTGGGCCTTGGTTCCCCACTTTACCGGACACACAAGCAGAGGTGCCCATCGGTACGGTGATCCGCTAAGACTGCCATGAGCCCATCCTAGGTTTGTTCGCTCTTAATATCCGCACCTGGTACCTTGTCTGTCCGTCTACTATTGTGTCCCTTATAAAGGCTCGCCTACGCGGCAGGGTCTTCTCTGCGTATGCGCCTGGAAGTTGGGGATGGTTTCCTCACCTTGAATTAAACAAGGAGACAACTGGCTCTCCCGAGTTCCCACGCCTACCCTGTGAATGCATGCCCTGGTCTCTGACCCCGGTGGTGACCTCGACACTGGCCATAGCGTGTCAAGCTCTGCTGCCTTCCGGTTTCCTGACACCGTCGGCTTTCACTTCCGATACCGCTGGAAGCTATCATTAGACCACGACGATAGATGTATCGGGGCTCAATACAGAGTCTGCACCCTTGATCCGTCTGGTTTCAGACTCCCGTTACCGGGCTTACCCGCAGACTTCTCTACTGACCTGCCGGCTCGGCTTTGGTCAGATGGGACTTGCAGCCGTTGCAGCTATGCACCCACTGGCTGGCAATAACCAATTTCTGTCCCGAACGGGACTCCCGAGGCTGTGGATTTATCTCGGCACGACAGGAAACAACTTCGGTGGAGGAGAAATCAAAATTATTACCTTTGATTTGGCAATGTTAAATTCACCAATGAGTTGCTGAAATCAACATAACAGGAAGAATCGGTGTTCTATGTTCCAGGTCTGCTAATTAATAGATCCTTAGTTATCTTAATCATATACAGTTTCACTCGTTTGAGATATTCTCTGGGGGGAAATGTTTTCTACTTTCTGGTAATGATAAAAACCACTCTAATTGACTGGTTCCATTGAAGTAAATAAGAATTCAGACTGTCTTTAGGCATCAAGGCGAATCCAAATCCATGAACAACCTCATATTCGGTGTCCTTGCCCTCATATTTTCTTCGACACTCTACTATTGGTCGTGGCGTTATCAACAGAGAGAAAAGTATGGGCTAGCCATCTCGCTAATTATTCTAGGCGGGCTGGGGTTGTATTTTTATGCATCTGCCGATTTTTTTCTTCACTATTGGGATGAGCGCTACCATGCCCTCGTGGCCAAAAATCTGCTCAATCATCCCTTAATTCCCACCCTCTATAATACCCCCGTCCTACCATATGATTTCAGAGACTGGCAGGCAAATCATATTTGGCTGCATAAACAACCCTTGGCCTTATGGGGCATGGCGGGAAGTATGAGGCTGTTCGGAGTCAATGAAATTGCCTTAAGGATTCCCTCAATTGCGTTGGTTGCGGTTGCCATATATTTAGTTTTTGCCATCGGCAGCTATTTATTCAGTAAAAAAACCGGCTATCTGGCAGCCTTTCTATTCTCGATGAATGGACTTTTAATACCGCTGCTCTCAGGAAGGAAAGCAACTGATCACGTAGACATCTTCTTTATGTTTTTTATCCTGCTCTCGATTTACTTGACTGTTCAATTCTGTAGAAAAGAAAACCCGCTCTACTCCTTTCTCATCGGATTCAGTATCGGTCTGGCCATCTTATCTAAATGGTTGCCCGCACTTATCGTTCTTCCCATCTGGTTATTGCTTGTATGGGACTCAGAGAAATTCAGCCTTAAAACTACAATTACAAATTTTGGTATAATTCTCATCACGCTGACCATCACCTTTCTACCCTGGCAGCTTTACATATTTTCTGTGTTCCCCCAAGAAGCTGCATGGGAATCGAATTACAATTTTAATCACCTGATCGAAGGACTTGAGGGGCATTCAGGCTCCGTTTTCTATTATCTCAATCGAATTAGGATCAACTATGGTGAGTATATCTATTTGCCTTTGGGGTGGTTTACCTGGAAATCTCTCAAAGACATCAGCGATCGAAAGCGCTTGGCTGTGCTGATCTGGTTTATGGTACCATTTTTCTTTTTCTCTATGGCCAAGACCAAAATGCAGGCCTATCTGCTATTTGCCGCACCAGCGTTGTTTTATATGACGGCAGAGTTTTTTTATGCTCTAGTCAGTTTGAGAGATCGCTATCGATATCGATGGGTTTTCAATATTATTTTGAGTCTCATCATCATTCTGCCTATTCGTTATTGTGTGGAGAGACTTACTGTTTTTGAATTTATGGATAGAAATCCGCAATGGGTGATAGATTTAAGAAAACTGAACAAAGAGAAATTCGAGAATGGTGTCTTATTTAATTATGATTATCCCATTGAAGCCATGTTTTATACCGACCTGACGGTATACCCTGGTTTGCCGAACAATGACGATATGAAAAACCTGAGGCAGCAAGGCTATACCATCATAGTCAATGATGACGGGAATATACCTCATCACATCCTGGCAACCGATCAAATAGTTAAGGTGGAATTAGCCACAAACAAAGCCCCCGAATTATAAGGTGGATATAACAAATTGAACACTCCCACACTAACCTTCCCCCGTTAAATCGGTTCAGTTTCAGGTTGCCAGATAAATGTTTCCGGCATCAATCTATAAAAACTTCTCACCTGCTTCAACCCGAGGTTCTTCCTGTGAACCCCCAGCCTGGCAGCAGCCCCGCGATTTAACATTGGTCAGAATAAGGTAAGCTTAGAGTCTTATTTGTTTGCTCGCACCTTCACAGCAATAGTCTAAAGTTATGAATTTTCTTAAATGAATTAGACGGGCAAAGGATATCTTCTCATCTGCTGAATTTTGTCTGGGGGCTTAATTCACTGGTGGAGTATCTCTTAATTCATGTCTTGTTTTGTCTCACAGAGTCTGACGGGGAACACGTAAGCCCAAGTTTGAGCGAGACCTGCTCTTAAAGGTCAAAGCAGGCTATTTGTCTCGACACACTGTATTATTGTCTCATGCGTATGAACTCAACAATGATGGCGGCAGGTGGGACTATCAATAGCAGCCCTTTGTGCTTACAATTGATCTGTAATTGCAGCTTGAGACGGTATTTTAGGAGATGAAAATGAAAAAACTGCTGCTTGTATTCACCGCATTATTCTTTCAGGGGTGTTCTGTGTTTGGCATTCGAACAGTAGAACTGCTTGACTACACCCTTATAGAAAAGGAGGGTAATTTCGATATTCGCCAGTATCAGGATTACTGGGTTGCCCATACAGGAGTTGAGGGAGAATACAAAAAAAGCACCAGCGAAGCATTTGGCCGATTGTTTAGATATATTTCAGGTAATAATAGTCAACAGATGAAAATATCGATGACAGGGCCTGTAATACAGCAGCGAAAAGGTGAAGAAATTGCTATGACCGGTCCTGTCATCCAGCAAAAAATTGGCACAAAATGGGTTATGGAGTTTGTGCTTCCCTCCAAGTACAACGAGAGCAGTCCACCAGAACCTCTCGATTCTGACGTGAGAGTTGTCAAAAAAACCGGATATAAAGCTGCAGCGCTCAGATTTAGCGGAAATCTGAACGAGGGGAAGTTCAGCGACAAGAAAATTGAACTTCTCGACCTGGTTAATCAAAAAAAGTTGCAGCCTATCGGCGAACCCTTTTCTGCCGGCTATGATCCCCCTTGGACCCTACCCTTTCTTAAAAGAAACGAAGTACTTGTTGTTGTTGAGTGAGGTAAAGAAGAGACCATCATATTTTAGATTTGAGGAATATGTACGGTCACCCTCAGTATAAATGATACTGATTATCACCTTGAGGCGGAGCCCAATGAACTACTTGTGTGGGTAATTCATGAGAAAGTCGGGTTAACGAAAACCAGCTTTGGCTGCGGAATACAGATGTGCGGCTCCGGCAAGGTACTCATAGACGGCGAAATTTCATTCACTTGTAATAAGAAGATAAAGGATGTGATTGGTAAAAAAAAATCACGGCAAGAGAGGCCTTACCAGATGATCACCCTTTGCTGACCAAGAATATGAAGCAATAGAGGATAGGCTTAACTGCTTGAATCCTAGGTAGGATTTCGCCTTTTTGGTCGGCGGGGCATGACCAGTTCGAGGCCATTTAGGTGCACAGACATATCAGGAACTCCGCGTAACATATTCTGTTTTTTCTTTTTATATTAATATGTTAATTGGTAATATTTTGGTCTTTGTTTTCCCTGGAGTCAGGAATAACCTCAATCTAGCAGCATTGTCAGCGGCTTAGATATAGTCAAAAAAATCTAGTGAAATTATTATCCTTTCAAAAACTAGACTGCCAAGTATTACATCTAAAGGTTGTCAAATAAAAACAATTGATTTTCATTCTCCTTGACCAGCTCCATACTACTTTGTAGTATCAAACTAGGTGTTAGGTACAAGACTAATTCTCACTATGGGGAGGTACGGCATGCTAAAAAGTCACATCATTGTACCGATTTTTGTCATTGGAATATTAATTCTCGCTGGTTCAACTTTCAGCAGCGACAAAGGAGGGGACCCTTTCAAAGGAGGCCTGATCTGGAGCAACTGGACTGACGAAGTAGCAGGTGGAAACGGCTCTCCTGAAGGCTTTGATTCAGGTAAGAAGGATTTTTTACGCTGTAAGGCTTGTCATGGCTGGGATGGCATGGGGGCAAACGGAGGCTATGTGCGCCGTTCGGCCAAGGACTCACGTCCCAACCCCTCTCCCGAATCAGACCTTTCTGCAAAATTTGGCTCAGTCACCCCTGAAGAGGTACTTTATTCAGAGAAGGGACGCAAGTTCAGCGAATATTCCAAAGCTATGCCTGCCTTTAGCCAGAAAGGGGGCTTAACTGAACAACAGGTCAAAGATGTTGTGGCCTTTTTAAACAAAGGTCCCAAAATCGGCGATTTTGCTACCTTGGACACTAGTACCAAACCAGTTGCATATACTTTTAAAGACCCAGACACAAAAGCAGGTGAAAGTCTTTATTCCGCTAATTGTGCTAGTTGTCATGATGCGGATGGTAATGGATCAGATATGTCGCTGAAAGAGTACTTCAGTGGAGATGGCAAATACAGCGAAGGTTTTCACAAAGCGGTGTATGGTGCTGGTGGTAAAAGCGAAATGACCCGAGAAGCAAGTGGAAATTTGAGTGGGAAGCAAGCTGCGGACATTTTGGCTTACATTCAAGCAAAATTTTAGATCAATTTAATCGCTGGATTCTTGGCCTTCCTCCTTGTAATAGCCGGTCTTAATTTCATCACATGCTTTTGACCCCTAATTCTTGGAGGTAGGTCAAACCGGTCTATCCCCATCCAAGCACACGGTAATTTAGGCTGCCAAGGGGAGCCTCAACAGGGTTTGTATATCCTTCCACTTAACTTCCAGTTACGAGTTCCTGATGGGCCTCTGATCAAAGAAAAACCTTGACTTAAGGGAAAACAAAGATAAAAATAAGCCATGTAACATATTAGTTTAAATAGGAAAAACAGAATATGTTACGTATAGTTCCTGTATCTCTTCAAATTGAAACCTGCAAATCACTCCTCGACTCGAAACAGTAACTTCACAGGAAGAATTTCCTCCCCGTCAAGATGTTTACTGTACTGACCTTAATCAGTCTTATCTTCATATATGCAGTGACTTTCTGATACCGATTTGTTTTAACAAAATTGATTGAAACCCATCACCAGTCGTTTTCAGGAAGCATTTTATGGACATTTGGCTTTTGTGGAGAGGGGAATGACGATAGTGAAAGATTCCGTATGTGCGGCGGTCGTTCAGGCTTCCTCGGTATTTTTTAATCGAGAGGGTTCTTTGGAAAAAACCATCCAGCTGACTGAGGATGCTGTTGCTGAAGGGGCCGAACTAATTGTATTCCCAGAGGCATTTCTATCAGCCTATCCAAGAGGAATGGATTTTGGTGCGGTGGTCGGCTCACGCTCAGATGAAGGGCGAGAAATGTTTCATAAGTATTGGGCAAGTTCTGTGGATGTCCCTGGTCCCGAAGTTGACCTACTTGCTGAGACAGCCCAGAATCATAAGGTATATCTTGTTATAGGCGTTATCGAGCGTGATGGTGGAACACTTTATTGCACCGTACTCTTTTTTTCTCCGGATGGATATTTAGGCAAGCACAGAAAATTAATGCCTACAGCTTCTGAAAGACTTGTATGGGGCTATGGTAATGGTTCTACATTGCCAGTTTATGATACTTCACTGGGCAAACTCGGAGCGGTAATTTGTTGGGAGAATTACATGCCACTAATGCGAATGACTATGTACAGTAAAGGAATTCAACTCTACTGCGCACCTACCGCAGATAATCGAGATTCCTGGCATGCCAGTATGCGTCATATTGCTACTGAAGGTCGCTGTTTCGTATTATCATGTAACCAATTCGTGAGAGCTAAAGACTATCCCAAAGACCTATGCCCATCCGATGACCCTGAGGAAATAGTTTCACGTGGAGGCAGTTGTATCGTTGATCCCTTTGGCAATTTTCTGGTTGAGCCTCACTTTGGAACTGAAGCCATTCTCACCGCCGATCTTGATATGGCTGAAATAGCAAGGGGTAAATATGACTTTGACGTGGTGGGACACTATGCGAGACCCGATGTATTTCAATTGCTAGTAAACGAGCGTGACACTCCGGTAGCGGTGCTAACAGGGGCAAATCCCCAGGCCAGCAAAATAGACACAGATGATTCGGGTGAAAGAACCAAGTAGCTAAAAATATTGCGCTTTAACTTTGTTCTGGAAACCTTAAAATTGTATATAGCAGTAAGGATAAAGATTTTTCCTGGTATGTCTGTAAACCTAAAAAACGAGGCCGCCTGACTCGACGGCCCTCATCTTAGAAATATCGCACCCCATGATACCGGCATGATACCGAAAAGAAAAAAGGAGCTAGCCAAAGTGGCTAACTCCTTGAT
>CAVWXN010000011.1:0-115067 GCA_963759125.1 uncultured delta proteobacterium | reverse complement strand
CAACGCCAAACCGGCCCGGAGAGCATCCGCCGCCACAACTACTTTGCGCTGGGCATCATTGACCCGATCCTGAGCAGTCCTTAGATCGAGACGATGCGAAAAGGCCAACTCAACTGCTTCCGGGGGCTCAAGGGCCAGTAACCCTTTTGCTTCACCTATTAGCATTGATGCTTCAAATTGATCACTGAACGACTCCCTATCATTGCGGTCCCCGCTCAAGCCGGCTGACAAAGCACTTTCGCCCAAGGCCGCCATAGCGGCCCGATCCAGATTATCTAATTCGAGGCGGTCCAGCTCAATGAGGGCATCAGGAGGTAAGCCCATGCTGACCTTAAATGCATCCATCTGATTGGCATACGCTTGTTGGGCAGACACCCAACTGTTGCGGGCACGAAGCACATCCTGGCGGGCCTGGTCAAGTTGTAATTTGGGGAGCCGGCCCTACATCGGCCAGCCGTTCGGCGCGTTGAGCGCCTGTTTTTAAACGCTCATAGTTTTCTTTGGCGTTTCTAAGAACGTCCTGCTGCCTCAAAACAGATAGATAGCCACTCGCTATTTCCACAGCCAGAGAGCGCTTGAACCGCTCAAAAGTATACATTGTGTAGACAACATCTCGCTCGGCCTGGATAAGGGGTTCAGTAACGATGTTTCTACCAGAACCAGCCATAAGAGGAATGGAAACAGTTGCATCGGCAAAGATACCAAATGATGAGGAGGCGCCTTGGGTCAGCAGCTTTACTAAATCAATGAGTATACGGCTGCTGAGGGCCGTTCCGAATTCGATGTAGACGAGCCATTTCTAGCAGAAGCTCTATTGGCAACTCCAGTGACGGTCTCATCTCCGAAACTGATTGCTGACCATTTCTGACTCCAGGTCTCCGAAGTAGGTATTGCGAAACACATCACGCTCCAGATCCAAGCCCAAGGCCACCCGAAAAATATCTTCTTTCCTCGTTTGATACTGACGGCTATTGGCTGCGGCAACCATGAGCGCATCCATCAGGCTCAGCTTCAGCGGCCCGTCAATGTCCGAAGAGGCTGCCACGTCGATTGTGATGATCGTGCCGGTTCATCGTCTTCCGGCCAATCCTCTATCAGCGGCAGAACGTCTGAGCCGAAGTGAAGCGTCGCCGGAAATGGGTAAATCCTGATCTATTAAGAGACGTCTGCGTAGTGTATTCTGACGGCGTTTTATCGTGACAAGGCTCGGTCTGTCCTTTGATCTGTAATTGTTTCTGCTTAATGATTTCTTCTTACTTCTTGGTCTGCACGCTGCCTGTATTCTTTTGGGCTGCAGCCGGCTAAACCGAAGATATATAAGACGAGGGTAATTAAAGAAAGGAATTTGAAAAGCGATGGGACATTTCTGTTGATATCCATCCCTGAGACCCCCTAATAAACAACTGAGATACCAAGGATAAGTGTGACTTGAGGACAAAACCAGATGAAATCGACGGCGTAAATCTTACGAACACCGAATAAGCAGTGTCCCCAACAAGCTGAATGTGCATCTAATCTTTCCACCATCATTTTCGCTCAATCAGATGGTTTCCGACATCTGAATTAGTGAAAAATAACCGTTACTAATCCATTTCGACTGAGCTAATGCATGACTCTGCGATCTAATTTGTCAACTTAAGAATCGCTCCCAGTCGTGCCAGTACACAACACCGGTTAATAGCTATATTTAATGAATAGCAGAAATATTCGACCAATGCAATGTAATGATTGATAAATACCCTTTTATTTAAATGGTTTATAGACACAGATAGTGTTTTTCGCATATCAATTTGCTCGTTTATACTCCTTCCATGACACATACATGTTATCAATTCATAGGAAGAGCAACTAAAACCGGAACGCAAATATTAATAATATTTGCAATGGGTTAGAAGAGTCATGACAGGCTACTTGTTCAGTAGATGTTGAAAGCTTTGAGATAGAATAACTGGTAAGCTCCTACCTGACTCAGAAACAGTTCTTTGTGAAACTGACCTATCGATTCAGATCTGATGAGTGGGCTAATGAGCTATTTCTTTAGAATTGGACATGATCTAAAAAATTTTAAGTTCAGGTCATTCCTCCTATAGAAGCATTAAGTTTGTGCCCACAGCGAAAAGCGGTGTCTTTGGATATCTATCAATAGAAAAATTTTATTATTTTAATGATTAACGATGTTGCAAGACATAAGAAAGTCTGACAAAATTTCTGCAATTAAATTGGTGCAAACTCCTTATGAATTTTAAAGATTGCTGAATAAGGTTATCTTTGATTGTTAATCACCCTGCATTGACCTTTTTCCTGATGACCTATTCTCAATCATCGGTCATTGAGTCTTATATTAGCAAATCAAAGGGAATTTTTTTGGTACCGCCCTCCGATGCAGGATTCTACCTGATATGTCTGTTCATCTACATTATCCCTCATTCTGAGCGTCCTGCCACTCCCACCGCAGGATAGCCCAAAGCGTCACATCCCCGTATAAGGGCCTGAATAGAGTTCGAGTCCGGCATATGTAATCAATCCATACCAAATAGGTCCCGTGTATAAACTTTGTTTTCAACATCATCCAGCACGGAATCATAACGGTTGGCTATAATGATGTCGGATTGGCGTTTGAACTCAGCCAGGTCACTCTCGACCTTGCTGCCGAAAAAATCGTTTCCGTCCGCCAGTGACGGTTCATAGATGACGATCTGAGCGCCTTTGGCCTTGATGCGCTTCATGACTCCCTGAACGCTGCTATCCCGGAAGTTGTCCGAGCCGCTCTTCATCGCCAGGCGGTAGACGCCGACAGTCACTGCTTTCCCGGAACGCCACTATGGCCGATATCCCCCTCGCCGAAGTAGCCCGCTTTGGTCAGGACTCTTTCAGCAATGAAGTCCTTGCGGGTTTTGTTGGCTTTAACGATGGCCTCAATGAGGTTGCTCGGTACATCTTTATAGTTGGCTAAGAGCTGTTTGGTATCCTTCGGCAGACAGTAGCCGCCATAGCCAAAGGAAGGATTGTTATAGTGTCCGAGGATACGCGGATCAAGGCAAACCCCTTCTATCACCTGTTGGGTGTTCAGGCCCTTGGTTTCAGCATAAGTGTCCAACTCGTTGAAATAACTTACTCGCAGGGCCAGGTAGGTGTTGGCAAACAGCTTAATGGCTTCGGCTTCTGTCGGTGCCGTGTGGAGGACGGCGACATCCTTTTCAACGGCACCCTTGGCCAGCAACTCGGCAAACATTTTTGCTGGCTCTGCCATGTCATCGTAGGCACCGACAATGATGCGACTGGGATAGAGATTATCGTAGAGCGCTTTTCCTTCGCGCAGGAATTCGGGGCTGAAGATGAAATTCCGGCAGCCGTATTTTTCGATGAGTGAATCCGTGTATCCCACGGGAACCGTCGATTTGATGACCAACGGCACGCCAGGGTTGACCTGCAAGGCGATGTCTATTACATCTTCCACCGCACTGGTATCGAAATAGTTGGTAGTGGTGTCATAGTTAGTTGGCGTGGCAATGACGACACATTCCGCATTGGCGTAAGCGAACTCCTTGTCCAGCGTGGCGGTGAGCTTCAAGTCCTTGGTTGCCAGGTATTCCGATATTTCCTTGTCGACAATGGGTGACTTGCCGCTATTGATGAGGTCGACCTTTGCTGCTGTGGTGCTGATCGCATTGACTTCGTTATCCTGGGCCAAAAGGGTGGCAATGGACAAACCGACGTATCCGACTCCAGCTACCGCTATCTTCATATCTTGCTCCTTGTGAAAGTTAGAGGATATTGTAATAGTTGTCTTTGATAGTTGCTACCCAATTATTAAGCAGGGTAGATCTTCAAAAAATACAGAACACCTGGACCATTGGCAAGTTGAAACCACAATGATTTACACGCATTTGGTGAGAGATATGCGCAATCCGGTTACGAGTCTTCCAGACAACATTGAGTTGCTTAAATGGCCAAGCGTTGATCAACAACTGTTATCGCAAGCTCTAAAATTTCGCACAAGATCGTCGTTAATATCTTTCCGGTTTGTCTTCGATCTGTATTGGAAAAGTAATTTGCGAGACAAATTTCGAAGATGTGCGATGGAAATATCAATAATTAATAGACGAGGTCTTCGTTTTTCAAATGAATTGGACCAGAAATGGGGGATAGCCCTGGGAAGAAACACAAAACCTTACAGTGAAAGTTCTTTCTGGCCCTATATCACCAGACGCGAGAGCAGTTTTACCGGCTTAACTCCACCTTTGTCTGCCATCGCTGACGAAACAGCGAACACAAATCCAATTACCACTAACTACATCAATAACTTTTCCCTTTTCTTTCCTCCCAGCTAGGATTTTCGCAAAAATGAAGAGATAACAATTTTTTACCGTTACCTTCCCTTGTCTTCCCGAGAACGATTCTCTGGGAAACTCATTGCCTAAGCACATCACCATTCAGGTTGTCTCAAGACTTCCTACTCGGTGGTGCCCCTAATTTGCACCTAAACCGTTTTTAAACAAACATCGACTTAAAGAAAGTTACGTATGTGTCTGTTATTAAACGAACTATCAATTATGTTCCATGGCTCCAGCCAACTGTGAAGCAAACAGCGTGTTTGCTCTGGCCTTCCCCCTATATATTTCCGGGAAATAGAATCCCCCGGAAATGTATTATTAAGAAGCAATTAACACAGCCAACCAGGCTTTAACTGCGATCATCCCCAAGGTAATGTAACTCATTTCGGGTTGCCAATAGGCTCACATTCACCAGATTCATTACATAATTCATCCAGGAGGCATTCATCATCATCAATACAGCTAGTTCGCTCCACCGGACATCTACCAGTTTCTTTGTAGATAGTACTGTGTTTGCAATGTCCATTTATCCATCCCATGTAACTCACCGAAATTACACGGCCAGGACATACTTCACAACGCACAGATCCATCAGTCCCACACAAATAATCGGAAGTGTGTTGCTTTATCGGGACATGACAAATAAAGACTTTATTGCCTGCCTGGGCTGTAAAAGTGAACATAAGACTGACCGCTACCACCATCAGAAAGATTGTAAGGTGTTTCATAATATCCTCCTCTGTTCTGTTTGTTACCGTCGTCTTCCCCCTGCATCTCCCGGAGAACAATTCTCAGAAAACCAATGTCTCACTTAAGCACATCACCAATCAGATGGTCTCAAGACTTCTTACTCAGCAGTGCCCCTAATTTGCCCCTAAACCGTTTTTCCAAATAAACTACGCAAGCCTTGATATGTATCAAGTGCGAGCACCACACAAAAGGTTGCATAAAAGTTGCATATTACCCAAAATAGCCACTTAGTCCAAGCTTGTAATATGCAGTTATTACTGGCATTATTAATTTGTATCAGCTCTCCAACCAACTGTGAAGCAAACAGTTTAGTACCTCTACTTCCCCCTCTAACCTCCCCGATACAAATCTGCGAGGCTAATCAAAATCATTGTATATTTTCAACTATGCCGAAATAACTATCTCGACCAGGGTATCTTTTGTTTCCGTCCGTCCCTCTTCCGACGCTCATCAGAAAACGGTTTTTCAACCCTGCGCCGATCTTCCTCACGAGTGTCGATTTTAACCTCAACATCATCCTGGTCCCCAAACACCCCTTGAAATTCACTGATTAGATAATCGTAGGGGCGCTGAACGATCAGATGCATTTTCCCGTTCTCAATATCAGAGTCCGGAACCGATTTGAGAATTTTCAGAAGAAAATCATGAGATAACTTCACGTTAACTCACCTTGACTAGCGGGACGAAAGGGTATCTACCTCAAAAGGATAGTTTCACATGTAGAATTATACGAAAGATGGACGGTAAAAAAAATCGGCCGGAAGATTGATTATTTCAAATAACTTGACCGGCCTCTGGAGTCAAATCTCAAACCAATGTCCTAGAACCTTCATCAAAATACCAGCCATGTCTTGTTGTTAGGCTTGGGGGTGGTGTCTGATCGGGCTGGGCATACGACACCCCGCTACGATAATCCTGATCTAATAGCATAAAGAATCGCTTCGAGGCGGCGGCTGACGTTGAGCTTTTTAAATATATTGTTCAGATGGCTTTTAACGGTTTTTTCGCTGATCGATAAAACTTTCGCAATCTCTTTGTTGCTCCCCCCACTGGCGAGGCAGCGCAGCACCTCCTGCTCCCGGGGAGTCAGACTCTGCTGATTTTTATCCTTTTTGCTATCAGCGTTTGAATTGACCGCGTTATTCTCCTCAAATAATCTGACTATCAATCTGCGTTCTATCCACAGGTCGCCGCCATGGACGATCTTGATTGATTTTATCAGACTCTTGCAGGAGGTGTTTTTGGAAAGATACCCCTTGGCACCCTCCTTCAGGGCTTTGACAACGACTTCCTCATCATCTTTTCCGGTGAGCATTAGCACCTTGGTGCCGGGGCTTCTTTGTTTGATGAGGGGCAGCAGCTCAAGGCCGGAAATCTCCGGTATGGAAATATCCAACAGGACAACATCCGGTTGCAAGCCATCTATTACGTCAATTGCCTGAACGCCGTTGCCGGCCTCGCCGACAATCTCGAAGCGATCCTCATCGGCAAAGGCCAGGTGAAGGCATTCCCGCATCAAGCCATGATCTTCAACGATGACAATTCGTATTTTTGAATTTGAAACACTCATCCACTAAAACTATTTAAAGATAGCTGATATCCTTCGCCCCTCTTGAGGGAGAGGCAACAATCTGCACCGGCCCCTTCAATATAACACCAATTAGTTGTTAGACAAGTGGCGCATGTGATATGTAATTGAATCAACTCCTTAACAGTAATTCGGGCTCAACCCAATATTTTTTCGGGCGATGAATAAATTGCTCGTTTGCTGAAAGATAAGCTGCAGCTTTCGAAGCATTCTGTCCAGTGCCCATAACGAGAGAATTGCCAGCGCAGGCAAGATTATGAGAAGGCCAACCCGGATACCAGCCTCAGCGTAATTCCTGATCCCAGTAGGGCGGACTGCCGTAACACTCGGCAAAATAGTCGATAAAGGCTCTGACTTTGGGAGCCAGCAGTCTCGAACTGGGATAGACAGCCCAGATGGCGGCCCCGGAAATCAGAGGGTAATTTCGCAGCCTGAACAACTTGCTCCCATGGCCCTCACCATCCAGCCGGGTACCAGACAGGAAATTCTGCTTACCTCGCCATGGTAATGATGAGGTGTGATCAATTTTCGGGCTCCAATGGTGTCATGCCTTTTTATCGGCCGCCCCTCAGAATCGTCTGCCGTCGAAGACTGGTATTGGGCAACGAAAACACCGGCGCGACTATTATCAGTGCCGTCTAATAACAGCAAGACTGGTTTTTAGTGATAGGCACTTAAAGCCGGCAGAATGAGTTCCTTTCCTTCAAGCCTAACCTCCCCTAGTGCTCAGCTGCAGATTGCCCTGATCCACTTTTGACCCATTGATTGTATTTATTAGAAGTCAGAGATATCAGACTCTTGCTTTCTGGCTATTTGGAATTATAGAAAACAGTAGCTTTATCATCTCATTGCAAGGGGTAACAATTTTTCATAGTCCATCAAGGGCAAAAACTTCTCATAACCCAGATCAATTGGAGGTCGTTATGCAACGCCTAAATAGCTTTAGCTCTGTTCATGCGTTTTTTGTTTTTCTCTTCTGTATGCTTATGTCAACCTCCCTCATGGCAGCGCACCATGAAGGAGATGTTATGTTTGTGAAAACTGCCGACAACTTTATCGTACTCCACGATTCCTCCAGTTCGATGTCAGACAAGTATGGCAACACCGATATGCTGGAAATCGAGGCCGAACGGCAGATACTCAAAGAAAAAGTAGCCACCCTGCCGGAACTCGACTGGCAGGCTGGAATCTTCTCTTTTACCCCCGGCTGGGGCTGGAATGATCTGAAAACGCACCTGAGTATTCGGACCTACAACAAAGACGAATTTGCCAAGGCCATTGAGGCGCTGCCTACCAAACCGAGGGGCAATACCAGGCTCAAGGGCGCTATGGTTGGTCTCGAAGAGGTTTTGGCGGGGCTCAAAGGTAAAACGGTGGTCTTCGTCTTTACCGACGGCCAGTATTCGCCTCAGGCCGGCTTTCCGGCTCCCGGGACCACAGCCAAAAGGCTTGCAGAAAAGTACGATGTCTGCTTCCAGGTCATCAGCACGGAGCAGGACAAGGCCCAGTATGAGGCGGTAATGAATATCGCCAAAGCCAGTGAGTGTTCAGGTACTCTCCCATTTTCCCAGCTTCTCGGCCATCCGGAATGGATGACCGATGTGCTGTTCAGGGTTGAGAAGCAAACCCCAAAAATGGCGGAGAAACCGAAAGAGAAAGCAACCGGTAAAATCCAGGGGGCGGTTCTTTTCGCCTTCGACAGCAGCGCTATTAACGAGGTCGCTGCCAAGGAGTTGATAGAGCTTTCCATTTTTCTGAACCTCAATAAAGACAAGCGCGTCGTGCTGGCTGGTCATACAGACAGTATTGGAACAGAGGAGTACAACATGAAGCTCTCCCAGCGCCGGGCTGAAAGTGCCCGCACCTATCTCAATGAAAAAATGGGGATTGATAAGAATCGAATTACCTTGAGCTGGTTTGGCAAAAGCGATCCTGCCGCCAGCAACAACAGCGAAGAAGGGCGCATGAAAAACCGCCGTGTTACCATAGTAACAGCTGATAATTAGGATAATTTCCCCGCAAAGTCCGTTCCTGCGCGGCACTTTCCTCCTCGGAGGAGGTGCCGCCTGCAGCCCTCCCAAATTTTCGCTGCCGAACTCTTTTCTTTAATTGGTAATTCAGCAACTCTGCTGTCTTTTTGAGGATATATACGGTCGCGACCAAATACTTGCTGCAGCTATTCAACAATACAAAGAGATAAACAACAATCAGATATCCACCATCATTGCGGCTATAAGAAGCCCCCCTGCAAGAAGAGAGAGGAAGGTATCGGTGGGTGCAGGGGGGCAGGTCAATAGCAAGACTTGCCATATCAACCTATACGACATTGTAGTACAGATTGTGTGTAATTGCACGGAAAAAGACGCGGGCTCGGGAGCAGCACAGAGAGAGGCCCCCGTGTATGTAATTAGATTTTAAATCCCCTCTGCCCATTTAAATCTGAGCTCCGGGTCATGGCGGGCAGAGGGGCGTTGAGGTCTATGGCCTCAGTATAACAACTACCAGGACTGATCAGTACTAACAGCTTTTTCCGGCAGAGCAGTTAAACTCATGTCGCTGTGTCGTCTCTGCTCTGGGCCAGCATCTTCAGTCGCGCCAACTCTTCCGGCAGGGTAATCAGGGGCATCTCCTCGCCGCCTCTGTGATACCAGTAGGCGGAATTGCCGAGATCCCCCTCGTCCCAGTGCAGATACCCGTGGATGAGACAGGAAAGTTTGTCGGAGTGCACCTGCACCAGCCGGTGGGCGCCATGCCAATCTCCATCGTCAATAAGCTGAAAAGCTTTCTGATAGTCACATTGCATTGTTGTTCTCCTTCCTGTCATGGAAAAGCACCGACCTTGTACTTGGCCACAACTCTCTCATCGCAAATAGCCCTCTTGCTTCACCAGGAAACAAGAAATTAGTCAACGATTACAGAATCCTGACATGAACGGTCGCTTGATGCCTTTGGGCTTATTGACTAGCTCCGGAACTTTGCTGGATTGCCTGGTGCAACCGTTTTACCAGGGCCTGATTGGAACCATGAGAAGTCATGTTGGCGACCACCCGTCCTCTGATGGAGAGACCGAGCAGGTAGAGATCTCCGAGCAAATCCAAGACCTTGTGGCGTACGAATTCGTCGGGATAACGAAGCTCCGTATTTATGACCTTGCCTTCATGCATGATGATATGGGAATTGAGGTAACCACTTCCCACCTTTCCAAGCCGCTGGGCCAGATCGATATTTTCGAAGGTATTAAATGATCGAGCAGGGGCTAATTCCTCTGAAAAAGATTTTTTTTCAGGGTTGAAGGTGAATGTCTGCTCGCCAATTGGCTGAGGATAATCGACCCTCATCACTATTTCGAAGCCTTTAAAGGGTTCCGCATAGAGATGTTTTTCATGACTCTTCTCTTTCCCCACTCCTATTTTTTTTCTGATCACTGCGACCTTAGCCGGGGCCTGCTGTTCCACTATCCCAACCTGAGCGATGAGATCATTGAAATCTTTTGCTGACCCATCGATGTTGGGTATCTCATCATCGACCTTGATGAGCACATTGGTGAGGCCATGAATGGAAAAGGTAGCGAGAAGATGTTCAACCGTGCGCACCTGTTGGTTGCCGCTTACCAGGGTGGTTGAGTTGGCAGAAAAGATCTTCGATGCATCTGTTTTGGAAAAATTTTCCAGTGAAGTGATATGTCCAGGAATAGTTTGACCATCCAGCGTTTGAAAGACAATACCTTCATTAACTCCCAGAGGGCTTAAAATGATACCAGTTTTCCGGCCGCTCAAAAGTCCAACACCATTAAGGACAATATTCTCTCCAATGGTTCGCTGAGGTTCAGACGATTCAACGACATCCACCGCACCGGTGTGGATGACAGATTCCCGGTTGGCGGTGTCGAGTCCTGCACCCGCAGCAGCGGCCGAACCGTTTCTTGAGGGTCGATGACTAATGGCGGCGTCCACTTTCTCGAGTAAAACTTCAAGGTGAAGCGGTTTTTCCATGAAATCATAGGCCCCGGCTTTTATGGCGGTGACTGCCGTTTCGATCCCGGCGTGTCCACTCATCATAATGATGGGGAGTGTGGGAAATCGTTCATGCAAACGCTTCAGGAGTTCCAAACCGTCAACTCCCGGAAGCCATATATCCAGCAGCACGAGGGCAGGTTCCTGAGTGTCGAGGCTATGCCAGAAACTTTCGGCATCCTGAAAGACAATGGTCTTGTATCCTTCGTCTGCCAGGATGGCTGAAACGGTGGAGCCGATATCCGGCTGATCGTCTACTATACAAATGGGATTCATGTCGTTTGGGTCCAGACTGTATTTATAATTTCTTACAAAGTAGCCATCATAAGTGATTTTGCGAGAGTGGGCTGTGAAGTTCATTATGGTAAACACTATTCCACTAAATGCTGACCGTAATTTAAAACGAATCAGTCAGAATCTCCACTTGCAAGAATAGGATCCGAGACCTTCAATGAGAAGGATAACCAGGAGACGGGCCACGATGATGTCTCTCGCATCATCGGCGGTGAAGGGTGTAGGTAAAGTTTGTGGGGTCCAGGATCTGAGACTAGAGATTTGATTGCTCTATCAATTTCTCTAAATCCTCTTTTAATGCTGGTTCCAACTTGTCGAAAATTTGGCGTGAGAAAATCTCATATGAAGTATATCCCTGAGCATTGGCAACAATTTCACTAGTGGAGATCACATGTATATTAATCACCTGGCCGCTCTCGCCTCGTACCATATTCTGTAATTCTTTAACGGTATCTATCGGAAATCTTTGGGCACCTGCGATCTCCAGGAAGAAATGAAATTCATCTTCTATCAAGTTGTAATCCATTCTCTCAAGGGAAAATTCCGGTTCGTTAAGAAACCATTCCTTTAGGGTTGCGCTGACTTTATCAGTCACCGCTTTTTGATCGGAATTCAGATCTTTAAAACCGGTTACTTCTGCTCTTACCCGCCCATCACGGTTTAGCAGGTCAAACTTCGCAAATTGGACTATCAATTCCAATTCTGGTTCATCTAGTTCATCTCGCAGCACAGATTCAACCCCTCGAATTGTGTCGGCAGACGGATAGACAAGACCGGTGAGTGAGGCAAACAGGAAGTCCCGATCATCTTTTTTAAGCAGTTGTGTTTGAAGAAGTGTTAACCCCGGACGTTCCGCGATAAGGTTTCGAATAATGGTATCAGCCTGTTTCGATTTAAAAACACGCGGATGTAAATCTTTATTGATGAAGTTCCCATCCAGATTTATCGCGCTTACCTGATTATACGCATCGAGTGCTCCTGTAGTACGGGCAACATTGCTTTGAACTATAAGTTCGACCGATTGATTCAGATGATCAGACAAAGCCTGCTGGATCCGGCTGACTTGATTGGGGGACATTACAGTCGCAGAATCCACATAGGCAAGTACGTGAATTTTGTCGTCACTGAGCTGATAGTTCATTTTTACAAAATTTTTGTTAGGCAATTCGGCCAGATTTTTTATCAGTACCTCGGTGACAGTGCTTTTCAGGTGACGGTCGACACTGATCTGATAAAGCGTGTTGCTGAGAACAACTGCGACGATAAAGAACCCCACCACAGGAAGACTAAATCGTCTGAGCAGTACCTTTTTACCAAGATCGTGATATTTCCCAGCCATCCCGAAATACCAAAATACGATCGAAGCCACCAACAAGATGGAGAGGAAGTTGCTGAAGAAAAGGAGAAATGAGCCGACCGCTCCAGCATAGGCTCCCACAGAAATACATAGCCCGGTATTGGCAAGTGGGGGAACTATGGCCGTTGCTATGGCAACCCCAGGAAGGGCTGGACTGATCTTCTCATCCACCAGGGCATAAGCTCCTGCAAAGCCTGAAAAAATGGCGACCATGAGATCAAACAGTTGCGGTTGAGTCCGGTTTATCATTTCCGGAGTCGGTTCAAGAGAGGGATACACCGCACCAAGTAATAATCCCATACCGATAGCTGCAACTACCCCGGCGATTTCTGCTTGACCAGCTCTGCCTAACAAACGAGCGTCGCCCCTGACCAGAGCGAGAGCAATGCCGAAAATGGGTGTCATGAGAGGAGCTACCAACATCGCCCCGATAATTACAGCTGTACTGTTCATAACCAAGCCGAAGCCGGCAATCATGGTGGATACAACCACGAGGATATAAAATCTTAAACCCGGCTCAGAACCATCTGATATTTCCCGAATGACGATTTGAGCTCTTTCACGGGAAACCTGAGTACCTTTGGGACGTTTCAAAACAACGCCTCCTTGAGAAGAGATTGATGAAAACTGGGGAATCTAATTTTCTTCTGGTTATCCTGCTCCCGATAGAGTTGTTCTGTCTCGAACATGTAATCACGGGTCAACCCGGTCGCTTCGCGGACACGCGATAACAGCATCTGAAATACCATCTGGGCTCCGATCCGGAACATGGCCTCTGCGCCGAGCAGATAGAATCCCCACATCCGGCAGAATCTTTCGTCTTAGATCTCTGCTATTTGCTCCCTGTTGATCTGGAAACGTTTGTTCCACTCGACCAGGCTAGCGGCATAATGACCCCGGAGTACCTCGATATCGCTTACCCACAGATGTTGCCCTTTCCGTTGCCGCAAGAGTCTCGGACAAGGCGGGCGCGTAGGCTCCGGGGGAAATATATTTGCGCAGCCAGGCGCTGGCCGCCGATTAGGATATTGAATTACCCCAAAAAAGTGAGCAGTCGGAGGAGCGGCAGTTGGGTGAGTTTGTGGTTGGTTATCCAGTTGATGACAAGCCATAACCACCTTAGTTTAGCAGGAATTAAAAAAAATGGTGTTAAAATCCTGCTAATCATTCCTGCCGCGCCGTCTCTGTTTCTCCTCTGCTCGATCTACGTTCAAGCAGAGGAAGAAGACTGGACTGATCATTTTCTGGTTCTGTGTTATCTTCCAGATATAGAAAAGAGATCTCTTTGGTCGAGTTTTGCCGTTATAGGCCCAAGAAGTTTGTTGGTTCGGTCCTCGAGCCCACTGTATTTGAGAGTGAGAAAACGGAGGTTGCCAGATGCATCCAGTCACGCTTTCGGCGGTAATAATTTTAGTCCTGCATATCTTTCTTCTTGTGGGGACCATCTTAAGGATACTGCTTCGACCAAATCGCCAGGCAGCCTCCAGAATTGCCTGGATTGTGGTCGTCCTCGCCGTGCCTCTCATAGGAGCTATCGCTTATCTCCTGCTGGGTGAAACCAATGTAGGTAAAAAGCGTCTTGTGCGGACTGAAAGAGGTGATTTCACGCTTACCCGATCCTGCAGACATTCCCCATAGAACAGCCGACCCCAATATGCAGGTTGAGGTGCCTAAACGTTGCACCCACCTTTTCAGAGCTGGAGAAACCGTCAACGGTTTTAAGCCGGTCGGCGGCAACCGGGCCAAGCTGATGAAGGATTCAAACGTGGGAATCGACTCCATCGTGGCAGACATCGATGGCGCGCAAGAACATGTGCACCTCCTGTTCTATATCTGGCTGTCTGACAACAATGGGCTGAAAGTGGTTGAGGCTTTGAAAAGGGCGGCTTCCCGTGGTGTGGTCTGTCGCGCCATGGCGGATGATCTCGGTTCCCGGGCGATGATTCGTTCCGAGCACTGGAAGTCGATGGAAGCAGTCGGGATCAAGCTGGGAAGAGGCGTTGCCCATTGGCAACATACTGCTGAAACCCCTGGAAGGCCGTGTTGATTTGAGAAATCATCGGAAGATAGTGGTTATCGACAATAAAATCACCTATTGCGGCAGTCAGAACTGTGCCGATCCCGAGTTTCTGGTGAAGGCCAAATATGCCCCCTGGGTGGATGCCTTGATGCGCTTCGAGGGACCTATTGTCCGTCAGAACCAATATCTTTTTGCCAGTGACTGGGAAGCGGAAACCGGTGAAGATATCAGTCTCCTGTTGACTGAACCCATTTCTGAAGTGGAGCCTGGTTTCCCGGCCCAGGTTATCGGCACGGGACCGACCGTTCGGTATTCGGCCATGCCGGAGATTTTTGAGACGCTGATATACGCCGCCCGAAGCGAATTGGTGATTTCCACTCCCTACTATGTCCCGGACGACCCAATGCAGGCTGCCTTGAGCGCCTGTGCCCGCCGCGGGGTTAGGACAATCATCATTTTTCCGGCCAGAAATGACTCTTGGGTGGTCGGCGCGGCAAGCCGCAGTTATTACGATGATCTTCTGAGCGCGGGTGTCGAGATCCATGAATATGAGGGCGGGCTGCTGCACACCAAGTCGCTGACCATTGACGGGGAGATCACCCTGATTGGTTCGGCCAACATGGACCGGCGCAGTTTTGAGCTCAACTATGAGAACAATATCCTGTTTTACGATCACTCATTGACTGCAGGTATGCGTGAGAGGCAGGAGCAGTATCTGGCACAATCCACAAAACTGATTCCGGAAATGGTGGAAAACTGGAGTTGGCAGCACCGGCTCTGGAACAATACCATAGCCATGCTCGGCCCGGTTTTGTGAGCGGAACAAGTTTGCTGGCAACTTTTTTACCTGCTAGCCAAATCTGCGGATCAGAGCCCGGAAAACTGTCCAGGCTGCAAACCCGACAACTACCCCCTGCAACCCCCCAACTGTTATGTCCATCGGCGTATGAACCCTCAGGATCGGCCTGGAATAGCAGACCGCCAATGCCCAGGGCAGCAGGGCGTAGAACAGCCAGAATCTCTTGGTTGTTAAACAGGTTGCTCCGCTCAGAAGGAAGAAGGTGGCAACAAACATAGCCGAGAACGAGTGACCGGAGGGCAATGAATATCCAGTTTCTTTCACCCAGTGATTTTTAATAGAAGAACTGAGCGGGACCGGGGCTGGCTCCTGTCTCAAGACATGGGTCAGAATCTCGCTCCGGAATTCTTTGCCGCCGCTGCTATAGAACTCGTCCGGACTCATTTTCAAAGGTCCGTCCCCATTTTCTCCCGCCAGCCAGATGATATTGGGTCGGGCAATCTTGAACCGCACTTTCAGAACATGTTCATTGAGCACCCCCCCGCCGCCGGTGCAGATTGAAACGATCAGGACGATGAGGCCTGTTTCAAGCCATCTCCGCTGAGAGGTGATGTGTGTGCGAGTTATTAAGAGCAGGAGCACCACTACTGTGATGATCGGAATCCCAAATTTCCCAGCTGACTGTGACAACCAGTAGGCGAATTGAGCCGGTGGCCGGGTCAGGTTAAAGTAGGGGGCTCTGGTAGAATCAACTAAAGTAAGAAAAAATGTCAGAGGTAAGAACCACCAGGTCAAAAACACTGGCAGGCAGGCGCGCAGGAATATCTGGATGGTGGTTGCTTGCTGACCCACTCTATTTGACCCGTTCAATCGTCTTTTCTTTATCGCTTGTGGGAGAAATTAGAAACATCTTCCTACCGTCTCAACCGGCTAGCCACCTGATTTATCTGATTAACACATAATTGTTAAAAATTTCCAGTAACCTGAGCTCTTTGTTGCCCGAAAATTTTATTACACAGTGAAAGTTAGATTGTTTATCAAGTAATCCTCAAGAGAAATTAGCCCCCTTATTCATGTGGGAAACTGCGGAAAGGCTGCTCTTACACGAACCAAACTCGAGGGCCTGGTAGATTTTTTAGTTGTCTCTGAGTCCCACGCATATATTATGTATTCTTACCTGGTTCAGGATAGAAAATTCATTTTCTGAGGCAAGGGATTTCAGCGAGGCAAACGATTGACCAGAGAGAATTGCTAACATTGGTGCAACAAGCAGTAAATCTATAGAGTGAGGTTATGCTAACCCACAGAACATTCTACCTGTTCGCTATAGTAGTTTTGGCCAGCTTTTTCGCAGTTTCCCTCGGGATTATGAGAATAGATTGAGAATAATTAGAGAGGAACATATGGCGGAAATCCTGGAAAAACTGGAATCGGAAGGCAGGGAGCAGATGTGAGTCGCACCTCTGGTAAAAGTGGCAACAGGGTGTTTGTACGAATCCTGATCACCATCTGCGTTGTTTTCCTGCTCACCGTCTCCGCAGCAGCTTATTTTTTAAAGCGCGGTGTTTATCTCGACAGCCTCAGTGTTGGTGGAATTGTTATCTCCGACATCTCTCTTGTCTGGAAAGAAAAGCTTGAACTCCAGGTAGCAGAAATCGCCGAACATAAAGTGGAAAAGTCCCCGGAGGTGACGTCGAACACGAATTTTGTGAGAAAAGGAATCGAGGGGGCTTATTACCTGGCCAGATTGTTTTCAAGATTCAGCATAGAAAGGCTCAGCGTTGGCCAGAACCATTTTGCTGTTGATTTGCACCAGGAAAGTTCACTGTCACATCTTCTTACTTTGAACTCCGACGATCTTGTCTTCAGGTCGTTATTGACATTCAACAAAAAAACGCTCGATGTCGACATCATCGAGGCCAGAAACAGTCGTTTCAACTCCGACTTCAACGGGAAATTGCAGCTGGATGGCCATAACGACCGGATAACAGGAACAGTAACGGCGCTGATCAACGGAAATTTCCCGGTGTCCGTCGATGTAATTGCTGACAACAAACAGCTGACGTTTCAGGGCAGAGAGGCCGGTGAGATCACCGAGATCAATTCGCTCGTCGATCTCTTCGGGCTGAGCCACAACATCCAGCGCTGGATTACCGATTATCTGTCGGGCAGTCGTTATCACCTGATCTCTTTTAAAGGAACCCTGCCCTGGGACAATCCCAAAGAAATCCTGTCCACCCTGGAAGCGGAGGTCCGGGTCGATGATACGGAGTACACCTTTGCACCGGGTCTTGAGCCGATCAAAGCTCGATATACCAATGTCTATTTTCAGCAGGGCGTTCTGATTATCAAGCCGCATGATGCCACCTTTTATGGGCAGGGCGGCGGTGAGAGCTGGCTCGATATAAATTTCAATGACCCGAAAAACATCGTTCTGACCGCCCATATAAAGACCCGCGCGGTGGCCAATGATGATATTCTGACCCTGTTGACTATTACAAGATACATCTGCCGTTCAAACAGGTCGAGGGTAAGACCGCAGCCGATCTGCGCCTGGCAATCAACCTCAACAAGGTACAAGTCGAAGCCAAGGGCGTCTTTGAAATTGATCAGGGTGCCATAGAATGGGATGGAAAGAAGTTTCAGACTGCAGATGCCCGCATCGCACTGGCGAATTCAGATGTGGCGGTAGAGAGCCTGAGAATCAGTTATGCAGACATCCTCACGGCTCAGGTTGCAGGGGACATCCAGGCCAGAAACGGAACGGGTGAGCTTGATGTTACCTTTGACAAACTGATCCTGAAACAAGAACAGCCCCGGGTGAGTCTCGACCCATCGGTGCCTGCGAAGGTGCGGTATCGTTTTGGTCCCGACGGTCATTTTCTCGAAGCACAGCCATCCTCCTGGTTACTGGACTCAACTAAGCTCAATTTACAAGCACTTCATGGCCTGGTTTTTCTTGATGATCTGGCCATGGAAGTGTCTCCGGTGCAATTGGCAATTTCAACCGGAATTTTGGCTGAAATTTCCGGTTACCTTTCTCTTAGGAAACAACAGGTCGATCTTACTTGTGATCTTCTTGAGTATTATGTCAGGGACCTGCAGTTAACCAGTTCCCATATCCCGATTGATATTGAATACGACAACGGTCTTGTGATCAGGACTGAGGAAACATCTCTGTGGAAGATGAGTCAGATGCCTGTCACGCTCTATCCCTCAGAGTTTGCCTACCACGATAATGTTTTCTCGGTTAAAAGCAGCAGAATCAGTTACGGATCATTGTTTGACAGCTATCTGTCCGGCTACTACAACGCGGAAAATAAAAAGGGCTTATTTTCCCTTAAAGAGATCGATGTAACCAACCAAAATCTTGAGAAGAAACTTGAAATCGGCAGGAACGCGGATGTAGAGGTAAGCGGTGTCGGAGGAAAATTCGTTGTCTATTTTCCCCATTTTGATCTCAAGGTAACAACCGACGAGCAAAAGAACTGGTCTGCGGTGTTTGGCGATCTTTCAGCCATTTACAGCCGGTCAAAACTGCTGCAGAAATTCAAAATCAAAGAAGGCAGTCTCTCCGTGTCTTCGGAATATGGGGTAAGGCCGTATCGTTTTACTGCCGATGTCAGAACGCCCTATCCTTTGCTGGTTGAAGGTGGAGAACCGACTGATCAGGTTAAGGTTACCGGAAGGCTGGCCGACGAGGGCGTGTTTGCCATGGTAAACGGGAACCTTGACATTGTCTACCGCGACTCGCACCTGACCCTCAAATCCCGCCAGATCGACTATAATGTCAACGCGGTTATGCAGCTATTGCGTGATTTTCAGCCAGCGAATGAATCTGCAGACACTGAACCGGAAGACAAACAGCCATTGCTCGTCGAATTATATGCACAGGACAGCCAGGTCTACTTGAGCACCCAGAGCAGGCTTCTGGCTGATACGATCAACCTGCAGCTGCTGGACGGTAAAGTTTCCGCGAAACTCGAGCATGGACCGGGGCAGATTCAACTGCAGCTTGAAAAAGACACATTCCTGCTTGAAAGCAGGGATCTCAATGATGAATTCATGGGCGCATTGATCAAGAATTCGAGATTTCAGGGCGGCAGGATGTCGATGGTAGCCACGGGCTCGTTTGACGATTTCTCCATCGTTTTTAAGGTGCAGGACACGAATATAAGCGGCCTGGCGATGGTCAACAATGTGATGGCCTTTCTGAACACAGTCCCTGCCCTGATGACCTTCTCTCTGCCCGAGTACAACACCAAAGGGTTGCCGATCGATTCGGCGATAGCCGGAATGACATTTAAAAAGAAGGTGGGGACATTTGAATCGCTGGAAGTCAAGGGCCCTGAACTTCAAGTAATTGGTACGGGGGAAATGGATTTCTCCAAAAAATTGATAGACATGGACATCTTTATCAAAACCCAGGCGAGCAAAAACGTGGGTAAAATTCCCCTGATCGGCTATTTGCTTGCCGGGGACGATGGGGATGCCTCGCTGAGCCTGAAGATCTCAGGGGGGTTCGACGACCCGGAGGTAAGCAATTCCCTGGTAGAGGATATCGTTACATATCCGGTTGATGTCCTGTTCCGTACCCTTAAACTGCCGTTTCATCTCACCGAAAAATTCAGTGATCAGCCTGCCGAGGAGCCGGCAGAATCGGATACTGAACATGAACAAGAGCAACCGGAAGAGCCAAGCATTCAAGACGGTTAGGGTTGAAAATGAGAGCTCTCTTCACCGGTATGAGAATACTCTTTAAAGTTGTTCTTTTCCTGGGCCTGCTCCTGGCCTGGGCCTGGGGGATAACTGCGCTTTATTTGTCTGGTCCCGAGCCGCACTGGCTTAAAGTTCTTCTGGCCTGCATCTTCGGTATGTCTCTGCCTGCAGCCTTTATCGTTACCAGGTCTTTTGTGAGAGGCAGTCTGTCCTGTCTGGCCGTTTTTGCAGCCCTGCTCATCTGGTGGCAGACCCTCACCCCGACCAACGATAAAGACTGGTCTCCAGATGTCGCACAGATTTCGCACGGGGAGATCGAGGGCGACAAGCTCGTTATGCATAACATCAGGAATTTTGACTACCGAAGCGTAAGTGATTTTGATCAGAGATGGGAAACTCGGACATTCGACCTCAACAATCTGCAGGGACTTGATCTTTTTCTCTCCTATTGGGCTTCTGACAATATCGCCCACACGATTCTCAGCTGGGATTTTGGTGTTGATGGACACCTGGCTGTCTCCATAGAAACCAGAAAGGATAAAACGCAATCGTATTCTGCGGTGAAAGGTTTTTTCAAACAATTTGAGATCGCCTATGTCGCCGCAGACGAGCGCGATATTATCAGGTTGAGGACCAACTTCAGAAAAGAACGGGTCTACCTGTATCGCTTTGAGGTGCCAAACGAACCGGTACTGGACCTTCTGCAAGATTATCTCAAAGAGATGAACAGGCTGGTGGTCGAGCCGGAATTCTACAATGCCCTGACGCGCAATTGCACGACAACGATTAAGATCCATACCGATGCCATAAATCCGGGGAAACCGCCGCCGCTTGATTGGCGGCTTCTCGCCACCGGCCATGTTGACGAACTTCTGTACGAAAGGAAAAATGTGTCAACGGCACTACCTTTTGAGGACCTTCGTAAGGCAAGCCGGGTAGATTTGCAGATGCAAAAAGAGGGCAGGGAGGATTTTTCCAAGAAGATGAGAGAACATATCAAGCGTGCTCTAGCGGCGTATTGAAAGTATATTGGTTTTCCAATATTCTGGTACGGCTGAAGTGCGCTGCATAATTAGAGGCCAAGGCGGCCCCATATAAATTTTTGAGTTTACTTTATATTTAGCAAGAGGAGAGAACATGCGATTTCTGCTGCCTGCAGTTACCTTGATAGCGCTGATGTTGGCCAGTTGTGCAACGCCGCCGCCTCCCCAGGACCCGGCCTACCAGTTTGTACCGCCGACCAGAGAGGTGAATTACCTCGCCGATGTCGAACCGGTGCTGGTCAAACGGTGCGTAGTCTGCCACTCCTGCTACAACTCTCCCTGCCAGTTGAAACTGAGTTCCTGGGACGGGCTGGAACGCGGCGCCAGTAAAGAAAAAGTCTATAACGCAGGACGTCTGAAGACCATGGACCCCAGCCGTCTGCTGGTCGATGCCCATTCCACCGAGGAGTGGCGCCAGAAGGGCTTTACCAGTGTCACATCCAAGGAAAACCAGGATTATGCCGACTCCATCATGTACATGCTGCTTGATCATAAGCGGCTGTCACCTGACGTGGTTGGCGAATATTACCCCGAGGCCAGCGATCTTACCTGCGCCGAGGATGCAGATGAACTGAAAAAATATCTAAAAAAACACCCCAACAACGGTATGCCCTTTGGCTTTCCGCCCCTGACGAACGAAGAGTTCAACACCATTGCCGGATGGCTCAGCCAGGGGACCAAAGGTCCATCCGCCGAAGAACAGCAGGCCCTTAAAGCAGTGCCGGATGCAGATCAGAAGATGGTGGAGAAGTGGGAGGATTTTTTGAATCAGCCCAACCCCAAACATCAGCTGACCGCCCGCTACCTCTATGAGCACCTGTTTCTTGCCCACCTGAGCTTTGAGACCGGCTCCGATACGTTCTACGAACTGATACGCTCAAAGACGCCGCCGGGTGAAGCCATCGACATTGTGGCAACAGTCAGACCCTACGATAATCCTGAAACCGACACGGTCTATTACCGATTCAGAAAGATCTACTCAACGATCGTTTTCAAAACGCACATGGTGTTTCCAATGGGGGAAGACCACTACCAGCGGGTGCACGAGCTGTTCATCACTCCTGACTGGGCTCAGGTTCCGCACCGGGTCGGCTATGATAAAAAGCTCAGTGCCAATCCCTTTCAGGCATTCGAGCAGATACCGGCCCGCTCACGCTACCAGTGGTTGCTTGACAACGCACACTACACGATCATGACCTTTATTCGGGGGCCGGTCTGCAAGGGCCAGGTGGCCCTGAACGTGATCGACGATCATTTCTGGATCATGTTTATGGATCCTGACTATGACTTATCAGTTAACTACCCGGGTTTTCTTAAATTCAACTTCGAGAAGCTGCGCCTGCCGGGAGAGGATGGCAGCGACTATTCACTGGAAAAATCGCTCCTCGAGAATCCGCACTATGCCTGGGCGGTTGATTATTACAAGAGCCGTCAACAGTTTTACGGAATGCTTTATCCCGATGGCCTTGATACGAGCGTTATATGGAAGGGAAACAAGCCGGATGACGATCCACTCCTCACCGTCTATCGGCATTTTGACAGTGCCTCGGTGCACCGGGGCGTCCTGGGCGGTTTGCCGAAAACAATGTGGGTGGTTGACTACCCCTTGCTGGAACGTATCTACTATTCTCTGGTGGCAGGGTTTGATGTGTATGGCACGGCAGGGCACCAGCTGGCCACCAGGTTCTACATGGATGCACTGCGAATCGAAGGAGAAAGCTATTTTGTTGATTTCATGCCGGAAGAAAAGCGCCATGAGATGTTTTACTCCTGGTATATAGGGATCAAACCGAAAAAACTTCATTACACTCCGGCTCAGATACCAGCAAAAATGGCATTTACGACAAACGAGCCGAAAAGGGAATTGATCGAAGATGTGGTGAACAACCAGATTATCTCCACAGGTATCGAATTTGACCAGAATTATTTGCCTGCAGGTGCCAGCTATCCGGAATTGCGCGCCAAATATGATCGAGTGGAAGACATGGTTGAGGGCTTTGTTGCGGTTTCGGCCCCCGGCGTCTCCTTTTTCAGCCATGTTGCCAATCATAACTCCAATGTTGCCTGGGTGCGAGTCACCAATATTCCGGGCCGCGAGGATGAGGTCATTTCGGTCATAGTCGATCGCTGGCATGACAATGTCAGATATCTTTTTCTGGAGTCCAAGACTCTGGATCCCAGTAAAGACCGGGCCGATTTCCTCGATGGGTTTGTGGGTACCTACCCCAATTATTTTTTCATTGTCGACGCCAAGGACCTTCCGGATTTTTTCAATATTCTCGACAATTATGACAACAGCCCCGAGTATATTGCCCGGATCAACAAGTATGGGGTGAACAGGGCAGCTGATAATTTCTGGGAGGTCTATGACTGGTTTCAGAAAGAATTCGATGCCTACCATGGCGGCGAGGCCGGGATAATCGATCTGAACCGGTATTTCTATCTGGCCTTTGGTGAGCAGGGGCCAGGGTTATAGGGACCTTATGAGGTAACATCTTTAGGGTAAGGCAAAAGGCCAGTCTCTGTTGAGACTGGCCTTTGTTGTCGTGAATTCAGGTACTGGTGCTAACCGTCGTTTCAGGCGTTTCTCGGGTTGTTCAAAACCTCTTCAAAACTAAATTTGGTCGGTTTCAGGCGTGTTGATCTAAAAAATTCACCAGGGTGTCATTGAATAGAGCGGTCTGTTCAATGTTCGGCAGGTGCGCTGCTTGGGGGATGACAACCAGTTTGGACCCCCTGATCCCATCATGCAGTATTTGAGCTGAGGCAACCGGGCAGGCTGGGTCTGCTTCGCCCACCAGGACAAGTGTAGGGGCGCCGATTCTTCCCAGATTATCACAGATGGACATATCGCGGATCGCTTCGGCGCAGCCGATATAGCCATCAACCCCGGTTCCCATGATCATCTCACTGATTTTTTTCAGTTGTTCCCCGCCTGTTTTGTGAAAAGGCGGGGTAAACCATCTTTCCAGGGTGCCGGCCAGAAGGGCCTCGATCCCTTTTGACCTGGCGGCATCTATGCGCTCATCCCAGAGGGACCCCGGTTGCATTTCGCAGGCGGTGTCGCAGAGAGACAAAGAGAGCACCTTGGCCGGATAAAGGGTCGCCAGCATTTGGCCGGTGAAACCGCCCATGGAGAGTCCGACAAAATGAACCGCCTCTAAATTCAATTTCTCTATAAGCGCACAGGCATCCTCTGCTAACAGTTCGATGGAATAGGATCCGGGTGTCGTTTCGGTACCTCCATGCCCCCTCTGATCGTATCTTAATACTCTGTATTTATGGGTCAGCGCTGTTACCTGGCTGTCCCACATCGTATAATTGGACATCAGGCTGTTGCTGAGCATAACCACAGGACCATCTTCAGGACCATCCAGTCGGTAGTCCATGTCGATGCTGTTGGCCTTGATTTTCATGTTCCTTCCCCGGGAGTAGTATTTGTCTGGACAATATCGCTGGCTAAGATATCAAATCAAATATCAGATTCGGCAGAAAAGATAAACCGAAAGAGCATCAAGCTGGCGTAATTGTATTATCGCTATATTGCCAATTATTATCTTGTGAGTAGGGTTTGTTTTGCTAGTTTGAGGAAATTTCCCAAGAAACCTCTGCCTCCATTTAATGTTATGTAAAGGAGAACAATGAAATCATTAATTGTATTAATTCTGGTGTTTATAAGTGGACCTGCTCATGCCAGTCAGGAGCTTGAGTCGGTTCTCCTTAAACTTCAGGGAGAATGGTATGAGCAGGGTCAAGCTTGCGGTACCGTTTTGCAGTTCGGTTATCCAGATAGCCTGTATATCAAAACGGGGGAGTCTGAAGCTCATGGAAAATTTAAAGTAAATGATGGGCCCAATATTTCTCCAGGGTTCAATTATGGTTTTGATATAAATATCAGTAGAAATAATGGAATTGGTTCATGCAATGGTTCAATTCTCTATGAGGTTGGTGACTTTCCACCTATGAGCTTCAGGCTGGAGGCAAATGGCATATTAAATATTGAAGGTTCTATTTTTAATCGTCAAAAATAATCATAGTAATTTAGTCAAATATATTGCAACAGCTGCCGTTGGCAACGCGTTACTCCCAAAGCTCCAGGATTGCCACCTCAAACATCCCTGAACTCATAAATTCAAGAATCAGTACCTTCGTCACGTAAACGTTCAGATTTAACTGCACAGGAAAAACTGAACCGCTCATTGCCAGAGAATCGGCAGATTTTCAGGAAGAAGGGTAATCATGTTAACTGTACAATTGGTGACTCAAAATATTATTGTTCTGAGGGACGTGGTCAATCAGTTAACAATTTGGTTTATAGGTGGGCTGAATACCGATCATGTAAAAATATTGGAATGGGGCAAAGAGTAAGGGTTCATCACCCAGTACTTTTATTTGATGTCCTTTTCCATGTCAAATACATCTATACGGATAAAAACAATATGAAACAGGTATTGGAATCAATTTTTCTACCATCTCCATGAGAAAACTAACTGACACATTGCATCATTATTATAATCCAATGCCGATCAGAGTGAGGGTGAATTCATAGCCACCCTATGGGTAGTTGGATAATAGCTGAGTTCTCTGTCCATTTGCAGACTAATCATATAAAGAATAATGCAAAGAGAAAAACAGGACGAGATAAAATCCTTTTCAGATTTAATTCGATTCTTTTTTTATTGCGAAATGAACTATGAGCAACATTGATATCATATGCAAAGATTCCAGTTCAATGAAGTAAATTCAAAACTGTATTACTCATTTGTGGTTTTCACTCAAAGAAAGGTTAACGTTTAAACTAATTCAACTCGCCCCTAGACGTTGAAGTAGATTCGAATAAATGCCCCGGAGAAATCAATACTTAGCATTCGGGATAAACCAAAATTGGACAGTTCCATGATTTTTATTCGAATATAGTAGATCTTCTACAATTACATTGCTGATAAATATATACTGTTAAATTCTGAAATTTTCCAGTGATTCTTACAACTTCAAGTTAAATATATTCGACCTTAGTTGATTCGTCAAAATCAGATAAGTGTCATCCAAATGCCACTCATAATAAACGCCTATCCTTTGAGTTGCAAATCTAGAATCTTTATACAATGCCTATTAGATATTAGATTTTTAGTATGCAATTTTGGAATATCTTTAATGGAATGGTTATCGTAACTTCAGAATTATTTTCATTCCTACTTTGTAAGTAATTATTTTAATGCTTAAGCAAATATTGCTCCTTTTGAACTTGTATTATCTTATCTTTGATCATCTCCATCTTGAACCAGACTGAAATTAAATTGCACCCCTGAATAGTTTAACTATTTGGCAATCATATTAGTAATGCAATATGCCAGTTTGACACTTTTCCTGTAAACCTACCGATTGACCAAATCAGAGCGATGCTCTGCCCAAAATCTGACCTTAACAAGAACAACCTTAGCCCGAGGATAGTGCTCTTAAATTGAACCATGCTTTGACAAGTCTTCCATTAGTAATTTAATCATAATCGACTTGTCATACATTGCCTAATTTAGTTCATGGGATTAACATATAGTGAAATATACTTAACAAACTGTTTGTCTCGTCGGAAGCATGATTCTAATCTTCTGAAAGAAAGAGTAACGAGTGTAATTGAGTCTGTTGGTTTTCCCCAAAACACTGGACAATTGATCGGAGACTTCCCATGGCTAAGAAGAGGTTATCGGACGAGCGATACGAAAAAAAACTGCAAGAATTACAGGCGGAACTCTGCCTGCTGCAGCGTTACGTGAGAACGCAGGGCCTTCGTGTGGTTGTGGTTTTCGAAGGACGCGATGCAGCGGGGAAAGGAGGGGTGATCAAACGCATCACCGAACGAGTCAGCCCCCGGGTGTTCAGGGTTATTGCATTGCCTGCACCGAATGAGCGGGAGAAGAGTCAACTCTATATGCAACGCTATCTCAATCATATGCCTGCAGCCGGTGAGGTCATACTTTTTGACCGATCCTGGTACAATCGAGCCGGCGTCGAGAAGGTCATGGGTTTCTGCACCCAGGAGGAATACGAGAACTTCCTTAATAATATCAAATGGTTTGAAGGATATCTGGTCAAAGCGGGTATCATCCTTATCAAGTATTTTTTCGATGTATCGGCCACTGAACAGGAAAAACGGTTCCGGAAACGGCTCGAAGACCCTAGGCGTCAATGGAAACTAAGTCCGATGGATGTGGAATCTTATCAGCGCTGGCATGAATACACCGAGGCCTATGACCGGATGATCAGGGCATCCGACAGTGCCCATGCACCCTGGTATAAAGTCGAGGCAGATAACAAGAAAAAAGCTAGACTCAACTGTATTTCCCACCTTCTAAGTTCGATTGATTACGAACGGATTCCGTTTGAGGCACCGGACCTCGGAAAGAGAAAAAAAAGAAAGAAAGGCTCACCATCCAATATTGGGTTTAAGAACAAAGTAAAAGAGAATTACTGATCCAGAATCAGGGTAATGTTTCTGCTTGAGACTACGGATAGGAGGCGCTCGAATCGCTCCTGGTGTACCAGTTAAATCAAGCGGTTATTTATTTGGCGATACCTCTGGGGTAAAAAAATAGAACCTCTATGTTATTTATGCTCATCTTCTGATTATCGGTTGAGAGGCAGCTGAAGGTCTTTCCTGATTACCCTCGCGAACCAATTTTACTGAAAATCGAACCTTGCCAGTGGCACTCTATTTATCGATCTTCTATTGGCGGGCGTAGAGAATCGGACAGCATCTTGATCTCATAGATTACTCGGTAGAGAAAACGTGTATAGAATAGTTTCCATCCGGAAACGAGGAATTTTCTTCAAAATCGAGGCGTGCGAGAAATTTTACCGCAGGCCGAGTTGATATTCCGAGGATAAAATTTCGAGCACAACGAAGCGTGGACAAAAGGGCCGTTTCCGGATGGAAACTAGAATAGGGTTATCATTAGTTGCGTTCCAGCGGTATTTACATCGATTTCATCGACATCAAACAGTTCGTTGCCGGATCCGAAGATCTTGCGGATATCAATGAACTCAATCCGGGCGAACGCGAGATTTTTTTGTCGCCCCACCTGCCTGCATGGACAAGCCGGCCTATACCTGATACAACATATGCATGGAGCCCGGCGTGATCGGCCCACATTGGCGGAGCCTGATCCATCACTCGACCATCATTACCTCTTCCCGGGAGACCAACCATGAATCAAACTATTCGCTTCACGCTCAACAGCACGCCCATCAGCATCGAGGTGGACAGAGAGCGGCCGCTGCTCTGGGTCATTCGCCACGACCTCGCCCTTACCGGCACAAAATACGGCTGCGGCCAGGGACTGTGCGGCTCCTGCACCGTACTCATCGACGGCATCGCTGTGCGCTCATGCCAGACTACGGTGGGCGAGGTTGCCGACAGCGAAATACTTACCATAGAGGGATTGGCCGACGGCAATGATCTGCACCCGGTGCAGCAAAGTTTCGTCGAGCACGACGCCCTCCAATGCGGCTACTGCACCCCGGGTATGATCCTGCAGGCGACATCGCTTCTTAACCGCAATCCCAACCCAGGTCGCGATGAGATCATCGACACCATGGATAATAACCTGTGCCGCTGCGGCGCCCACAACCGCATCATCCAGGCGATCGAGGCGGCCGCTGAGAAACTGAACGGAGGTGGCTGAAATGATCGAACGTTTAGATATCTCCACGCATAGCGTATCGATTTCTCGCCGCGATTTTCTCAAACTCAGCGCCACCGGTCTCATCGTGTTTTTCACCACGGGTGATCTGGCCCTGTTTACCGGAGAGGTTGACAGCGCCCCGCTGCCCTCTGATTTTAACGCCTTTCTCAGGATCGGGGAAAAGGGGATGGTGCAGTGCTATACCGGCAAAATCGAGATGGGTCAAGGCGTGGTCACGTCTCTGGCGCAGATGCTTGCCGATGAACTGGACGTCGCCTTCGAACAGATAGAGATGGTCATGGGTGACACCGATCTCTGTCCCTATGACCGCGGCACCTACGGCAGCCTGACCACGAGGAGCTTCGGGCCGGCACTCCGTCAGGCTGGGGCGGAAGCCCGGGCGGTGCTGCTTGAACTGGCAGCCCAACACCTCGATGCGGCCGTCGATGATCTCGAGGTGAAACGGGGTGAAATCTTTATCCGAAAAGAGCCGCAAAGGCGCGTCTCTTATGAAGAGCTGACTCAGGGCAAACGTATAGAACACTACGTGAGCGGCACTGTACAGCCCAAATCGCCCGGCGAGTTCAAAGTCATGAACCGGGCCAGGCTCCGGACTGATGCCCTGGAAAAGGTTACCGGGGCTGCCGAATACGCTGCCGACATCAGACTGCCGGACATGCTCTGCGCCCGTATCCTGCGCCCCCCTGCCCACGGCGCGACATTGCGCACGCTCGATACGAGCGGGGCCGATGCCGTACCGGGCGTACGGGTGGTGCAAGACGGAGATCTTGTGGCGGTACTCCACGAAAAGTGGGACATGGCCGATTTTGCCCTGCAACTGATTCGGGCCACCTTTGACGAGCCGGAACCGCAAGTCGATACCGACTCTATCTTTGCCCATCTCCTCGAGGTCGCGCCGAGCCCGTCCATCCTTGCCGCCGATGGCAACCTGGACGAGGGGGAAGGCCAATCGCAAACCGTTGTCGAATCGACCTATCACGACGGCTATGTTGCCCATGCCCCCATGGAACCGCATACGGCGACCGTCGATTACGACGGGGATAGAGCCACGGTCTGGCCTTCGAGCCAGACGCCCTTTCCGGCCCGTGAAGAAGCGGCCCGGACACTCGGCCTGTCACCCGAAAAGGTGCGGGTGATCTCGCCCTATCTGGGCGGCGGCTTCGGTGGCAAGACTCGAAATCTCCAAGTGCAGGAAGCTGCCCGGCTCGCCAAGCTTACCGGCAAGCCCGTCCAGGTGGCCTGGAGCCGGGAGGACGAATTCTTTCACGACTCCTTTCGCCCTGCGGCGGTGGTACAAATCCGTTCGGGGCTCGACCAAAACCGGCGCCTCAGTTTCTGGGATTATCACGTCTATTTCGCGGGAGATCGCGGCGCCGATCAATTCTATAACATCGCCCATCACCGCACCTCTTCACACGGCGGCGTCTGGGGCGTGTCTCCCGGGGTTCATCCGTTTGCGGTTGGAGCCTGGCGCGCCCCAGCCAACAACACCAACACCTTCGCTCGCGAATCCCAGATCGATATCATGGCCGCACGGGTCGGAATCGACCCCCTTGACTTCAGGCTAAGCCACCTTCAAAACCGCAACTTAAAACGGGTGCTCACGGCTGCCGCGAACCGGTTCGGCTGGAAGACCGCAGCTGCACCGAGCGGCCTTGGGCGCGGCATCGCCTGCGGTATCGACGCAGGCACCTGGGTAGCCACGGTGGCCGAAGTGGACGTGGACAAAACCAGCGGTGCTGTCAGTGTAACACGGGTTGTCTGCGCACAGGACATGGGACTCTGCGTCAACCCCGAAGGTGCCGCCATCCAGATGGAAGGTTGCATCACCATGGGATTGGGGTATTCCCTGAGCGAAGAGATCAGATTTTCCGGTGGTACTATCCACGACAACAACTTCGATACTTACGATATCCCCCGTTTCAGCTGGCTGCCGAAGATCGAGACTATCATCGTCGACAATGTCGACTCATCGCCCCAGGGCGGTGGCGAGCCGGCCATCATTACTATGGGCGGGGCGATCGCGAACGCAATTTTCGATGCCTGCGGGGCCAGATGCTACCGGTTACCAATAACTCCGGCCCGGGTGAAAGCGGCACTGGCCGTCTCCGGGTAGTCTAATCGGGTGTGGTCATGGGCATGAGTGCAGCGTTTCACGAGCGGGTCAAGTTCAGAGAAGGCGGCGGCAGATTGGGAGAACTTTCGTTTGACACAGATCTGCTCATGCGGGGGTAGGTTTTAATAGCTCCCCAAGGACACACTGCGGTAAGGAGTAATAGAGAAACTGCCGGGTCCTATTTAGCCCGGCAGAGCAATTTAGTAATCATCCTAAATTATTATATAACTAGTTTCGATTTCCTGATGAAAATGAATGTTGAATTAGTTGAGATATTTCATGCCCTGAAACAAAGCACGCCGGTAGTAGTAGCTACGATTATAAACAGCCGAGGATCTACCCCCAGAAATGCCGGGAGTAAAATGATCGTTTATGACGATGGGATGATATCAGGAACCATTGGTGGAGGAGCTATTGAAGGCGATGTAATCAAACGCGCCATGACGGTGTTTGACACCAAACGTGCAAACATCACCTCCTATGATCTGAGCAAGGACGGTAATTGTGGTGATCTTGACCTGATCTGCGGCGGCCGTTTGGAAGTAATGCTGGAATATGTCGACACTGGTCTGGAAAATGAGTTTTTGTATGGCAATGCCTGCCAGAAAACAGCAAGTGAAATACCATTTCTCTGGAAGGCGGTCATAAAAGAGATAGGCAGGGGTATTGAGCTGGAGCGATGTATCCAGGATATTTCGGAAACAGGTGATAGCAAACACCTGAGTCTGTCACTATACAAATCCGACGAGGGCCTGGTTCTTGTCGAGCCGATAGTGCCAACCCAGACCGCCTACCTCATCGGTGCCGGGCATGTATCCAAAGAAATTGCCAAGCTGACAAAACAAATTGGCATGAAGACCCTGGTTTTTGATGATCGGACTGTTTTTGCCAGCGAATCCCGGTTTCCGGAAGCAGATGGAATTCACCTCTGCCCTGATTATGTCAACATCTTCAAATCATTTAAGATAACACAAAATAGTTACATTATTATTGTTACCCGGGGCCATAGCTATGATAAGGAAGTTCTGGGCCAGGCGCTGAAAACCAGAGCTGGCTATATAGGTATGATGGGGAGCCGGAAGAAGCGAAATACCATCTACGACATGCTTATCAGCGAAGGGTACGATTCAAAAGAGCTCGACAGAGTGCATTGCCCCATCGGCTTGCCAATCAAAGCAGAAACCCCAGCGGAAATTGCAGTAAGCATTGTTGCCGAGTTAATCGATCACCGAGCCTCATCCACTGTCGATGGCTGAAATGCGGGTCGGAGCAGTTATCCTCGCAGCAGGTTTATCGACCCGCATGGGGACTTTCAAACCGTTGCTTTCCATCGGTTCAAGAACACTTCTGGGACATGCGATCAACCTGTTTCAGGCCAGTGGAATTGAGGACATAGTCGTTGTCAAAGGTCATCAGTCGGAGAAGCTGAAGCAGGAATTAAGCAGATATCGCTGCCGCTCAGTTCTGAATGAAAATTTTGCCGATGGTATGTTTTCATCGGTTCAGTCAGGAGTGGAAGCATTAGCCTCTGCAAATGAAGCTTTCTTTCTGCTTCCGGTTGATATTCCTTTGGTCCAGCAGTGTACCGTTTTGACATTGCTAACTGCAATGAACCGGGATCCTTCTATGCTGATTTTCTATCCAGAGTACCGGTCTAGGCGTGGACACCCCCCACTGTTTAGATTCGACCTGATCAGTGAAATTCTCAGCTTTAATAATCAGGGTGGATTAAAAGCTCTGCTCAGAAGATACCATCACCATGCTTGTAACATTTTGGTAAATGATCCGTTTATTTTACTGGATATTGATACACAAAGTGACCTGGCTTTTCTTCAGAGACAATATCTCAGAAGATCGTTATCAGTTTGACTGAAAACAGCTCATTCATTGCAACTGGAAATCTTATACTGAGGCAGGCTGAATAAGGCAAATGTTCATTCCTGATCACTTGAGAATTGGGCAAGCTAGATCAAACGAGAGGTTTCCCCAGGCAGGAAACAACTATTTTGAAGTTCAAGGAAACGGTGATTGAAGACGCCCATATATTTGCCCAAATAAGCGCAGCAAATGTGACGTTCTCCCAACAGATCGGTCCAGTTTTAAGGGATCAGTTCATGGTGGGGATTTATCTAGAGGAAAACGCACACAGGACAATCAAGCTTAGAGGTACAGAGCAGTTCTGCAATGAGATGTAGGATCAATTCATTTTCAATCCTATCCATTACCTATTTTCTTTAATTTTTGTCTGTAAATCCTCCCAACATTTTTTAAAAATTTTCTCATCATCGGCTCGAGATTTTTCATCCCCCTGACTATACTTACTCAATTGAGCTGGCGTCATCGTCAATAATAAATGAGTAAGTCTTTCGGTTGAACAAATCGCTAAAATTTGTAAGTTTACAGCAGGTGGGTACTCAGTTAAAACTGATGATTCCATAAATATGGCGAGAACTTCATAATAATTCTGCTGTTTGAAGGGGTTGGGGTCAATTTTCAAATCTTCCAAGAATAATTCAGCTTCCTCTATTCTTAATGGTTCAAGACAATATGCAGTCGAGAAACCAACCATAGCCATAAATATTGGTATAAAAATTATGACAAAAAACCTTCGGAACCGTACAAGCAATTTTAGTTTTCATAGACTAAATAAGCCATATTTTCTGATAGCTCACAACTGTAAAAAGATATGGCAATGTAAAGATTTCTTCGTCGCCAAACTCATAGAAGTAGTTTGGGGTAATTAGAGGTTAGCCTCAGTAAGTTATTACTACAAGTTCAGCATATCAGTATAAGTTAATAGAATAGGGTTATCAATAGTTGCACACCAGCGGCACTTCCACCTCCATCAGAATCTATTGCAATTATTGATGAACCTATTCTATCAAGATGAGCCTCGCAGATAATTATCTTCGGTTTAGATTCTTCCTGATATGTCTGTAAATCATCAGTTTCTGATTCGTTTTTTCCAATCCAATAACAATGATAATCAGACAGTTGTTTGATAATAAGAATAATAGCACAAATTCAATTCCTGCTTTTCACGTGGGGGGAGCCTCAGGCGGGATAATCTACCTGGTGTCGAGGCGCCCCGGATCTATTTTGATGCTGGGAACTTGAGATTGTTGCAAGTAATTCCGATATCAGAAAAAATAACTTATCGCGAATCGTGATATTGTGCCCATGACGAAATCGTTAGAATAACGATATCTAAATACATAGAATTAACAGAGATCGCGTGTTAAAGTCAGGCAGCCCACTGATTGAATAGTTGTTTAAACCTGGCGAGTCCTGCTCTTCTCGGGTGAACATGCGGATCTTGCTATTCGGTCGAATAATGGCATTTCGGCCGTCAGAATTACAGAGAGAGGAAGATAAAAATGGATAAATGGGTGTGTACGATTTGTGGGTATGTCTATGATCCTGAGATTGGTGATCCTGAGAATGGAATAGAGCCCGGTACAGCCTGGGAGAATGTTCCCGAGGATTGGCTCTGCCCCATTTGCGGTGCTTCAAAAGAAGATTTCGAAATAGAGTAAACAATAACTGCAATGAGATTGGAGACCAGCCCAGAATCCTAGCTCAAGCTACCTGAACAGTGACCCCGTGTTCTGTAACCCCATTATTATTGTAGCCGAGTTTGTTCCAGCTGGCCCGCATCGGCTGTTTCCTTCCGCTGCTGTCTGTGGCGCGTGAGAGGATCTTATAGCTGCCAGGCTGGGTGACGTGTCCAGACGTATTGCCAGTGCCGCCAGGCAAAAGGCTCATGCGGCCCAATGAAGTCTGCAGGGTGCCAATTTTCGCCTTCATCGGTGGATACTTCCACCGTTTCAACGTCTTTTTCTCCCGCATACGCGGCCCCCAGAATCGTTACCTTTCCCGCAGGTATAGAGGCATCCGGCTCCGGCTGGGTGATGATGGATTTCAAGCTGATATCGGTTACCCGCTCCCCGGTTTTTGGATCCTCCCCCGGCTGATGTATGCGATATACCTGGTCCATATAAAAGCCTTCATAGGGCTCATCAAGAAGGGTGATCTTCTCTAACCACTTAACGCAGTTAGCTCCAGTCCAGCCGAGAGCAAGGGCGCGAAGCGGATAGCCGTGTTTCAGGGGCAGGGGCTCGCCGTTCATCTCGTATGCCAAAATCGTTGAGGTCATGGCTTTTTCAATGGGAATACTTCGAATGAACTTGATTTGCGCTTTGCCCAATGGCTTCTCAAAGCCTTCGAAAGCTACATGTCGAACGTCCGATGCCACCCCAGCTCTTTCCAGGAGGTCTTTGAGCCAGACACCTCCCCAGACTGCATTCCCTACTCCCCCAATAGTCCAGGGATTTCCCGAGGCTTTTGTATCAAGAAGGGAACGGCTGTTACCGGAGCACTCCAGGGTATTGGCCACGATTGCCTTCGGCATGGACAGCAGGTACTCGAAATCAATGGAAAACGGCGTTTCGATATTGCCGGTGATTAGTCAATCGCCATTCTGACAAATCGATTTCTGTTTCCGGAATTTCCCCTTGATTTCGATCGAAAAAGATCTTGTTTGCCGTGATCCAGGATCGGAGATATGGCCTTGGAGTTTCTGCATTTCTGGGCCGCGGGGTCATAACACGCATCAATTCATCCATTTTAATTCCTCCGCCGATAGTTCATTTGGGATTCAGCCATTCGCAGTCTTTCTACTGTGACAAAAAAAATGATTTTCAACAGTCACTTACTGCCTGATATTTTGATTTAAAAAAACAATTGCACGCCGATTCACCTAGGTGCGGGAATTTGCCTTTATTATGAACTTAATGACTAATACAGCTACTATCAAATTTGAAATTAGTCAAGCATGGCACTAATCTTGCTTCTTCATAATACAAAGCAGAAGAATGACGGTATATTGACACTCATAGTCAGGAGATGGTTGATATGGCAAATAATAGAAAACTTCTGACTAGGCAGAAACCCGGATCATCCCCCCGGTTATCCGGGTTTCTGCATTTTTCACTACCTTTCTTACAGTTTCCATGACTCTTCAGCACTCCGCCTGGTTAAGCTTCATCACGTTTATCAATATTTTTTCTGCTTACATGCGGTTGCTCGAGCCAAGCTGAAGATAAGCCTGAAGAATTTTCTTATTTGTCTTTTCTTATTTGGTTGCTATCGGTCATAATGAACCGTAAAAATCGGATCTCGTCTTTGGCTACCACTAATAGTGTTGGTATTCAATGATCAAAAAACTGTGGACAGAGGGGCACCTACCTCTCGACTTGAATTACTTACGTCAATAAATTGGATAACTGCTCTCATTGGTTGGCCAGTATTTTATGAAATACGCCTGCTGCCTCCACATTGCCATTGTCTTGACCTTTATTCTGGGTGTTAACCCTTTGTTAGTGTCAGCGGCATACGGCAATTCTCAAATCACCAAACCAAAACAGTCAACATATTCTATCGTTCAGGAATTTCCTCATGATCCAAAGGCCTTCACTCAAGGGTTGGCTTGGGACAAAGGAAACGTCTATGAAGCAACAGGACTGTATGGTCAATCCTCATTGCGACGAGTTGATTTACAAACGGGAAAAGTTGAGTTTAAGCATGATTATGATCAGCAGATTTTTGCTGAAGGGATCACGATATTGGAAGACAAAATCTATCAGCTTACATGGAAAAATAAGCGCATTTTTCAGTATGACAAAAATGATTTTTCTCTTATCAGATCATATGACTTTCCATATGAAGGGTGGGGGATTACCCATGACAACGAACAATTGATTGTCAGCGATGGCACCGCAAAACTTTATTTTTTAGACCCGAAAACCTTAGCGGAAAAACGCAGAATATCTGTCCATGATGATCAAGGGCAGGTAGGCCGACTAAATGAACTGGAATACGTAAATGGGAAAATATATGCCAATATCTGGAAGACAGACCGGATAGCTATTATCAGTCCTAAAGATGGGGTTGTCACCAGCTACCTCGACCTGAGTGGTCTATCTACGAACATGGAAAGTGACAAAAAACCGGATGTGCTGAATGGAATTATGTACGATTCACGGGACGACAGATTATTTGTAACAGGCAAATTATGGCCATCCCTTTTTGAAATTAAAGTTGTTCCCATACCCCACTAATCTCACTTCAGCAAGCCCCTCTATCCCTCTCAATAAGCTACTTTACAGGAACTAATGTTCAATTGGAGAGGACCGGAGAAATTAAGATCTTGGAAGTACCTGGAAGTGGCAACGTAAAGATCCAAGCTACTCATCCGAAATAATTTCATGAGTTAGGTTGTCAACTACGACGGGGCTCTCAAGGTAGGTGACTGAAGGATCCGCACCATATTTTTCCTGTACGAAAGCTTTCCAACTCTCGGTGTACATCGCCTCAGCATCTGCTCGTGAATTCCAGAGATATATTCCGCCGACTGTGTTGTCGTCTTCCGAGTAGATATAGACCTTACGGATAAGACCAGCTACGTCCTGGTATTTGGGGGCCGTGCTCAGGAAAATGGTGCGTGCCTCTTCCAGGGAAATTGTCTTTGGCAACTGAAACGTGGTTATGGTAGTGATCATTGGCACTTTCCCTCCGTTGTGGACGCCTGGGCTGAAATGGACGACAATCCTGCTTCAGACCAGTTCCGAATTCTAAGGCTAGTAGTCCGTCAATCCCTCCAAGACAATATAGCATTAAATGGGATAATCGCAGGCTCAAAAGAAAGGCAAACCATCGGTAATCTTTATTATATTGTATTGGGGCCTCGTTGATATCTGTCCTGTTTGTCTCTGTGAACCACTTTTAGCATCTATCTGATCGCCTCTAGCGGTGTCAGTGAGATTAGAGGTCTACATTCAAAGCAAATTTATTACTCGTCTGCCAGTTTTGACTGTTGCGATGCTTAGGTTCAAAGCTCAGGTGCTTGAAATCACTTTATCAACCGAACTGCAGGCCGCAATCGGGGCAACTTTTTGAGGTGGGCTTGAAACGCATGGAACAGGCAGGACAGGTAACCGTTTCCGCCTCTAAACTGAATACTGCCTCGTCTCCTGGAAAATTCTCACTGTTGAGTCCGGTGGATTTAATATAATTTTTCCTGAGGACTTCCCCTGCGCGCTGAACATCTGAGACTTTAACCTTCAACTGAAGGTCGGGGCCGCCTCAACCCTTTGAGGTGTTATCACCGGCAAGTATAGACGGGATATAATCTGCCCTTAATAGATGTTGTAATGGCTTAAGATACCCCAGTTTCCCGACCTGGATGGAAACCAGCTCATCAGCGGCAGAGATTTCTGTGAAATGTGAAGCTGAGTCCAGCTTCCTGCTGCCTGAGATTGGCCAACTTCTCTGAGCCGGATATGAGCGGGATAGAGCAGGCAGAACAAGTTTCTATTTCGGCTCGATACTCATCCCCGCACTGCGGGCAATATTTGCTGTTCTTCATCGATGCCGTATCGATTGTTGCCTGGAGCCTCTTCTTTGATTCTTTCCTGGCCGAATAATCTACGGAACATGGCGTAATAAAAAGGATAGTAGCTTGGTTTCACTGAAACGGTTTAAAAATCAAATCTTAAACCGTCGCCTTAACTCGACACTATGTTTTTCTGGCAGCTGAAACAGCGTGCTGTCTCTATTTATTTCGTATCAAGCCAGTTTGCACGCACAATTTTAGCTCAAAATCAGCCGCTTAAGTGCCATCAATAAATAATCGTTTGGCGTTATCAAAGGCAATCTTTTTCGCAACCTCGGGCGGCAGCTGGGCCAGCCAGTGTCGGTCAAAGGCTATGATTTCTTCGTAGTTGTCCCATTGCCCGTTCACCCAGGTGTCACTGCCGATGGTAACTCTATCAGAATGCTCGAGAAACAGCTTCTGCCATTCAGGGTCGAGTATTCCATTTGGGGCAATTTCATATTCACGGATGGAGATATCCACCCAGAGATTCTCGAATCGCTCAAACATGTCGGCAACCACTGCTGGCGGATCGGACATTCCGGCATGAGCCCACAATATCTTGACCTGTGGCTCATAGGCGAAAATCTGTTCTACCGCACGATGATTTGAATGGACATGAATATACAGATCCCGCTCAACCGCCAGCTTCACTGTCTTTTTGATAACAGGAGAATCGGCATCAATGGGATTGTGGATATGGAACTCTCCCAACCCTTTGTAAATAGGCATATCAAGCCGTTTCTTAAAGTAGTCGATAATCTCTTCCTGCTGGTGCCAGTTGCTCGAAGTCACGTCATCGTGGTAGGGGCGCAGAAAGGGAATAATACGTTTGGGATCTTGCCGATAGAGCATCCGGGTTCCTTCATCCGGTGTGCTTGATACCAGAGCTTTGGCAACGCCAGCTCTTGCCATCATTTCGATGACGACATCCGGCGGGTATACTGACCAGGCTGGTTCCTTGTAGTGCACATGGGTGTCAAAGACTGGCAGATCCTTGTTCTGGCCGTCTGCCGCCTGCGCCCGGTCAAACAATCCAGGCCCGGCCATTAGAAAAAAACAACTTCCTAAAAAAAGTATGAATAGTATCGATCGCAACATGCAGTGCTCCTTCAGATATTCTTTCAACTCGTCACTCCAGCACCGCGAGTTTGTCTACAATGATGGCTTTTCTTTCCTTCCGCTCGACAGATTCGATGGTGATGATTTCCCCTACAACCTCGAACCACATGCCGTCCAGGCTGCTCAGTTTTTCCTGATCAACCACTTTTAAGATAAGCTCATAAGAGCCCTCTGCCTGAGTTTTAATCTCAAAACCAGTTGTTTCACCCCCGATGGCAGCCAGGCCGGCTGAAACGGCCCCCTGGACGGTGATCTCTACGGCTTCTTTGTCTTCGAGGCACAAACCCGCTCGCTGATCGTAGACCTTGCCCTGATCGCAAGAGCACTGACTGGAGTGGCCCCAGAGGTTGAAATCCGAAGTACATATTTCCACCGATCTCTGCCCGGTTCGAGGCGCTGCCAAAGGCGATGAACAGACCAGCAAGGTCAGGAGAACCGCCATGATTGATATTGTTTTCATTATGAAACTCTCCAATTTATAGCCGCACTATTTTTAACTTGTACATTTCCTATAATCATTTCAGACAGAATCGCCTGAGAGAAAACTTCAGACAGAATCGCCTGAGAGAAAACTTCAGACAGAATCGCCTGAGAGAAAACTTCAGACAGAATCGCCTGAGAGAAAACTTCAGACAGAATCGTTGGAGATAAAGCGCTTGTTCTCGGTAAATCTGAAATCAAGAGGGACGATAGTCCCCATATATCCAATTTTTTCCTTGTATTAACTGAAAAAGAGTATATGGTCCTGACCAACATGTGGACATTCCACAATTCAGATCACGCATTGCGTCACTCACCACCTGCCTTGTAGTTCCTACTTCAATCAGTTGCTATCAGAGATTCTTGCTGGTCACAATAATTAACCCCGGCACAATTGTTGGGGGAAGCGTACGTTTACGCTAAACAGGAGATTTAATGAGTTTTACAGATTTTAATTTTAACAGACATATTTCTGAAGCCCTGAAGAGCCAGGGATATGTAACACCCACACCAATTCAACAACGAGCGATTCAACCCACACTGGACGGGCGGGATATGATAGGGCTGGCCCAGACCGGCACCGGCAAGACAGCAGCATTCGTCCTGCCCATTTTAGAGCAGCTGAGTGCTGGTCGTTCCTCCAATTCTGTGCGATCACTGATCATTGCTCCGACAAGAGAACTGGCTGAACAGACTTATGCCTACATCGGCAAATTTTCCAGACGTCTCAAAATCCGGGCCTGCGTCGTCTACGGCGGAGTAAGCAGGGAAGCTCAAATCAATAAGCTCAAGCGGGGAGTAGACATAGTCGTTGCCTGCCCGGGCCGGCTTCTCGACCTGGCAAACGATGGCGCAATCAAACTTTCTGGAATAGAAATTCTGGTTTTAGATGAGGCTGATCAAATGCTTGATCAAGGATTTCTGCCTGATATCAAGCGGATTATCAAAAAGCTTCCCGTGAAGCGGCAAAACCTGGTTTTTTCGGCAACCATGCCCCATGAAGTTCGTAGTCTCATCGATGGGTTACTGGTAAATCCTGTTGAGGTTACGGTGGACCATACCGAACCCCATACCAACATCTCGCACACCTTCTACAGGACAGAGAAGAATAAAAAGAACTCACTTCTCACCTCTATTTTGAAGGAAGGTGATGTCGGTTCGGCAATTGTATTCACCAGGACAAAATACAAAGCAAAAAGTCTGGCCCAAAGACTTGAGAAGCAGGGCTTCAAGGCTGCCTCGATTCAAGGTAACCTCTCACAGCCGCAGCGACAGCGGGCGCTCAATGATTTTAAGAACGGTTCCTGCAAGATCCTGGTGGCAACCGATATCGCCGCGCGGGGGATAGATGTGGCCGGTATCTCCCATATAATCAACTATGATATACCGGGAACAACCGAGGCATATACCCATCGCACCGGGCGAACAGGAAGAGCCTGCCAATCAGGAGAAGCTCTTACTTTTATCACTTCAGAAGATCAGAAAATGATAAAGAGCCTGGAACGGGTTCTTCGGGGTAAAATCACCTATGGAAACCTTCCGTTTTCTGATTCCGGGGACGTTGTTTTCGAAAATAGGGTGCCACAGCAGAACAGACCGGCTAAACCCGCCAGACCGACCAGTTCGGCTGGAATCAAGAGCAATAAGAGGCCCAGCAAGGTTCGCGGCAAGAGATCGTCGCAAAGAAACCGCATGGCCGCTTTTGATTTTGGTATCTAGGGCCTTTCTGGTCTGATCTGCGAGCCTGCTGCCTCAAAATTTGACCTTGCCTCGGTCTGCTCTGGCTGGCTGTGAGATTGAGGGAAATTTTGTGGTACGGGGGGGGCAATTTTAGACATCCGCCACAAGTTGCTCAGGTGGGCTTGATACAATCCAGTCCTCCTGAGCAGCTATCTAGTTTCCGGATGGAAACTAGATAGCAAAGTTCCCCGTATTCGATTGGTCCCGTCATGCTGCTGTTATGGCAATGACAGCCAGTGACTGGAACAGGCTGAACAAGCTGAAGTAGCTGATTTCAGCTGCTTGTCTCCCCACCGATTTGCTCTTTATCTCAATTTCTGGTAAGGTAGAGAACCCTTATCCAAGTCCCTTCCGGAAAGTAGCCTGAGATGTAGTTCCATGCTGTGCCTCGGATAATCTTGAGCGACAGGATCATGAAGCATGAATGCAATGAATAAGACCAGTAGTTATAAAAACGTATGGGAGAGCACGAGCCAGTCGGAGAAAGAACGTATTTTCAGAATATTTTTAAAAAAATATGGTGAAAATTATACTCCTGAGGACTTCGTCAAATTCCTCAAAAACAGATACCGGGTTACCAATCACGTCCCCACCTTCTCAAACTGGCGGCAAGGGTTCTGAGTAAACCCACAATCTATTCATCCAAGAACCAGATAACCTGGTTGCAAACTCTTCAATTATGATTCAGTGCTGCATTGTTGTGCTATATTGAGCACTTGGCACACAGATCGTCCGTTTCGCCATTCCCTTGCCACGATGATGTGGGAAAATAAGCAGAAAGTGTCAACCCTTTCCCGGTCAATTCTTATCTTGTCACTTGGAGATTTCGAACTAATGTGAAGGGAGCGATGAGTTGGCAATTATTCCAATCAATCTGATCCAGACGATGGGTCATTACAGCCAGAGGATTTGTTGCGGTGCCACGCGGATCTGAAAACCACACGGACCGGATAAAGGAGCTCGAGCGAGAGCTTGAGAACTTCAAGGCCAACTCCAAAAAGCAGATAGAGAAAAGTATATCCAAATATAAACGAGTGATCGATTCGACCTCGGAAGGGTATTTGGAACTGGCTTCCGATCTGAAAGTTATTTCCTGTAACGAAACAATCCTGCAGCTGCTGGGAAAAGATCAGCAAGATCTGCTCAATCAGCCACTTGACAGCCTCTATGATAAAGACAGTGTTTTTGTACATTTCGCCAGCAGCAAGCACTTGAATTTTGAAGCCGATTTTTTCACCGGTACTGGCTCTACAATCCCTTTGCTCTGCAAACGGAGCATCATCCGCGATGATGATCCAAACCAAACCGGCCATTTTGTTTTTCTGACCGATTTAACCGAAATAAAAAACACCCAGGAAGATCTGCAACAAGCTCAGTCCCGTTACCGGAGCATGTATAGAAATGCAGTTCAGGGCATGTACCAGTGTACGCTGGAGGGACGCCTGCTCCGGGCCAATCCGGCTTTCGCCCAGATCTTTGGTTTCGCAACTACCGGTGAACTTCTCAAGCATCCGGGGGGAGTCAGCGGCCTCTACAAGAATCCCGCCGACCGCCAGGCCATGATTTCGGTGTTGCAGGAAAAACAGGTCGTGAAAAATTACGAGGTGGAGATGGTGCGACCGGACGGCAAGTCTGTCTGGGCCCTTATCAGTGCCAGACTGGCAGAAGGAACAGACGCCACTACCTTTATCGAGGGCATCATCATCGATAATACGGAAAAAAGAAGGGCCGATGAAAAACTTCGCAAAAGCAGAGAGCGGTTCCGCTATCTGGCCAACCACGACAACCTCACCGAATTATTCAATACCCGCTATCTCTATAAAGCGCTGGACAAGCTGATTGGCGAGAGCAAGGAAACCGGGGAGCCGTTCTCTCTGGTTTTTCTCGATATGGACAATTTCAAGAGAATTGTTGATACCTACGGTCATCTTAACGGCAGCCAGGCTTTAAGAGAGGTGGCGAAGACCTTTTTGGACAACCTGACTGAGCCGGCTTTCGGCGTCACTTACGGTGGCGATGAATTTGTTCTGGTTCTGCCCGGGACTGGAAAAGAGGGAGCGCTGGAGTATGCTAAGCGGATCAGAGCCCGGATGAAAGAGACCACCTATCTTACCAGCAAAGGCCTGAAAGTCCATATGTCGGCCAGTTTTGGTATTGCCACTTATCCCGATGATGCGGCGGATCGGGAAAGTCTTCTTGCTCTCGCCGATGAGGCGATGTTCAGAATCAAAACGCGGGGCAAGGACGCGGTGGGTACCACTTCCACCAGATAGTTTGTTGCCCTTCAAAAAAGACTTATCGTCTTCTTAGTTGGTTGTAGGGTGCGGTGAGGCCCGGCTTCGCCACGCACAAAGCCTCAGGTTTCACAAACGGTGAAAAAAAAATCTAACTCGCATCATTACCTCAGGAGAAATAATCATGCAGGCTCTCGCAGATCAATTAGCGGCACAAAAAGAAGGATTTCTGAAACAAGCACCTCCGGAAGTAGTCGAAATCATGAGCGGGGCAATGGCGAAATTGAAGGCCTCTGACCTGATCGACCGAGCTCTCAAACAAGGCGATACGGCCCCGCTCTTCGAACTGCCGGGCGCCACCGGACAGACCGTCTCATTGCAGGAGCGGCTGAGCCGCGGCCCCGCCGTGGTGACCTTTTATCGAGGGGTCTGGTGACCCTACTGCAACCTTCAGGTGAAGGCACTGCAAGACATGTATCCGGCGATCAGGGAGGCTGGCGCAAGCCTGGTAGCCATCTCGCCGATGAAACCGGACAACTCGCTGTCGATGGCCGAAAAGCATGGGCTTACCTTTGATGTACTCTCGGATAAGGGAAATGGTGTCGCAGCCCAGTACGGAATCGTCTTTCGTCTGGCTGATGAGATGATAAAATTATACGACAAGGTTGGCCTCGATGTGGCAGGCGCCAATGGTGATGAAAGCTTCGAGCTGCCGGTTCCGGCAACTTATGTGGTTAATTCCGACCGGCGTATCACCTATGCATTTCTGGATGTGGACCACACCCTCAGGATGGAACCTGCTGACATTCTGGTGCAGTTGAATGAACTCTAGAAAGACCAGCAGGCTAGGGTGCCAGGGCTTTGATTTCCTGGTGGCGAAAGCAGTCGGTGGTGTGGTCGTTTACCATCCCGACTGCCTGCATAAATGCATAACAGATGGTTGGACCGACAAAGGAGAATCCTCTTTTCTTCAGGTCTTTGCTCAAAGTATCGGACAGCGTGGTGTGGGCGGGCAGATCGGCCAGTTGTTTCCAGCTGTTCTGTATCGGAACACCGTCAACATAGTCCCAGAGAAAGGAGCTCAATGAACCGTACTGCTCCTGAATCTGGATGACACCCCGGGCGTTTTTAATGGCCGATTCGATCTTGAGTCGATTGCGAACGATGGCTTCGTCGTTGCGCAATCGCTCAACGTCACGCTCTGAATATGATGCGACGCACTGGCAATCGAAATTGTCAAATGCCTTTCTGTAGCCCTCCCGCTTCTTGAGGATGGTGAGCCAGCTCAGCCCGGCCTGGGCTCCTTCGAGCACGAGAAACTCGAACAGCAGGCGGTCATCATCTACCGGCACGCCCCATTCCTTGTCGTGATAGTCGGTGTAGAGGGCGCTATCACCGCACCATTGGCATCTTGTCTTTATTGTCATGCACCCGTCAGCAGTAGGTTATCACTCCAGTTTCAGTTAAAGATTTTCTCTCCCCTGAACTTAAAGCAGGCTTTGTTGATGGGCAAGCACTTCCGGACTCAAATTAGAAGGGCCGGCTCAAGAGTTCCAGAAAAGGCTTGTTTGCACTGCCGCTAACTGCTTTAATATCCCACATTGTACCTTCTGTCCGATTAAAACAACTTATCGAAGGAGGCCCTCGTGATTCATCATTTCGATACCATCATTGTAGGTTCCGGCGGTGCCGGTCTATACGCCGCTCTGGAAGCCAGCCGCAAGTCGAAAACGGCGGTGCTTTCCAAACTCTATCCGGTCCGCAGCCACACCGGTGCCGCGCAGGGGGGTATAAGCGCGGCGCTGGGCAACGTCGAAGAGGACAAGCCTGAGTGGCACGCCTTCGACACGGTTAAAGGCGGCGACTACCTGGTCGATCAGCAGGCTGCCCATATCCTGGCTGAAGAAGCGATCCAGGCGGTCTACGATCTGGAAAACCGGGGGCTGCCCTTTAACCGCACCCCGGAAGGGAGGATCGACCAGCGGCGCTTTGGCGGCCACACCAGAAACTTCGGGGAGGGACCGGTGCGTCGGGCCTGTTACGCCGCCGATCGAACCGGCCATATGATCCTGCAGACCCTGTATCAGCAGTGCATCAAGAACGAGGTGTCATTTTACGATGAATTCCAGGTGGTCGACCTGATCCTGGACGGCAGTGTCTGCAGTGGCCTGGTGGTGGTTGAACTGGCCACCGGCGAGTTGCACATCTTTGCTGCTAAGGCGGTGCTGTTTGCCACCGGCGGTTTTGGCCGCATCTTCAAAATCACTTCCAATGCCTACGCCAATACCGGCGATGGGCCGGCTGTCTGCGCCCGGCGCGGCATCCCGCTGGAAGACATGGAATTCTTCCAGTTTCATCCCACCGGCATCATGGGGCTCGGTATCCTCATTTCCGAGGCGGTCCGCGGCGAGGGCGGCATTCTTCGTAACCGTGACGGCGAACGCTTTATGGAGCGCTACTCACCGACGCTGCTCGACCTGGCCCCGCGCGACATTGTCGCCCGCTCAATCCAGACCGAGGTGCTGCAGGGCAAGGGCATCAGAGGCGATGGTAAAATCGATGACTATGTTCACCTCGACGCCACCCACCTCGGCGCCGACGTCCTGGCCGCCAAGCTTCCCGACATCACCGACTTCTGTGAGACCTACCTGGGCCTAAACCCGGCCGAAAAACCGATTCCGGTGCTGCCCACCGCCCATTATGCCATGGGTGGTATCCCGACTGACACCAATGGCAGGGTACTGCTCGACAAAGATGGTACCGTGGTGGACGGCCTCTACGCCGCCGGTGAATGTGCCTGCGTCTCGGTGCACGGCGCCAACCGGCTGGGGACCAACAGCCTGCTCGATCTGGTGGTGTTCGGCCGCCGCGCCGGACTGCACATTGCTGACTACGTCAGCCAGGCAGCCGCACCTGATCCCTCCGAGTCTGCCGCAGCTGAGGCGCAGAACTGGATCGGCCGCTTGACCGACGGGGCAGAAGGACCGCATGGAGGACACATTACCGACCAGATGCAGACGACGATGATGGAGAAAATCGGTATCTATCGCAATGAAAATGACATGGCTGCCGCAGTCGAAGAGATAAAAGAGCTGCGGGAGCGCTATGGTTCGGTCCGTGTCCAGGATACCAGCAGCCAGTTCAACACCGATCTGCTCGAAATGATCGAACTGGGCAACATGCTTGACCTGGCCCTGATCACTGCCGAATCGGCCCTCAAGCGCCAGGAAAGCCGCGGTGCCCACAGCCGCGAAGATTATCCGGAGCGGGACGATGACAACTGGCTCAAGCATACCCTTGCCTATCTGGACGGCAGCGAGGTGAGGCTCGACTATAAGGGTGTCGACACCTCGATCTGGGAACCGAAGCCGCGCAGTTATTAGTTGAGAAGGAGGATTACGATGCAGATCACGTTGAAGATACAGCGTTACAACCCCGACACCGATGATGCCCCTTATTATCAGGAATATACGGTGGAGGTGGACCCCAATGCGCGGCTGCTCGACGCCCTGATGGAGGTCAAACGCTTTCAGGACGGCAGCCTTGGCTTCAGGAAGAGCTGCGCTCACGGCGTCTGCGGTTCGGACGCCATGCGCATCAATGGCCAGGATGGCCTGGCCTGCAAGACGCTGGTCAAAGAGGTGGCGAAAGAGGACGGCGCCACAGTGGTGGTTGAGCCGCTTCGCTATCTGCCTGTGCAGCGGGACCTGATCGTCGATCAGGCTGAGTTTTTCGAAAAATACAAGTCGATCAAGCCCTACCTGATCAACGACGAACCGGTGGCCGAGAAGGAGCGCATCCAGTCCACCGAAGAACGGCTGCAGTTTGACGATACTACCAACTGCATCCTCTGCGCCTCCTGCTACTCGGCCTGTCCGATCCCCGAAGAGCATCCGGCCTTTATCGGTCCGGCTGCCATCGCCCAGGCCTTCAGATTTCTGGCCGATTCACGGGACAAAGGTGAGGAGCAGCGACTTCCGGTACTCGATGATGCCGCCGGAGTGTGGTTGTGCGAGAACCACTTCAAATGCACCCAGGCCTGTCCGCGTTCCATCCTTATCACCAAACGGATCAACCAGACCAAACGGATGATCAAAGAGGGAAAAGGGGAGAAGTAAGAGGATCAAAGCAGACCGGCGTTCAGCGGTGGCCGACCGCCTGCTGATCAGCATTGGAGCAGGCCCGGGTCAGGACTCTGGGGCCGCGACTTTTATACATAGCGACACAGGCTCAAGGCGCCCAGACAGGCAAGAAATGAGCGAGGAGCCGGCGGGGAGCAGCCTTGCAGCCCTGTGAGCAGGTACCACAGCGAGTGACGCAGCCTGCGGGGATGGATTGGGCTTGTGTCCCTCAATGGGGCGTATCAAAAGAGTCGAGCAGAGGCTCGCTCTGATCCGAACTGTCCGGTTTAATCTCTGGATTGTTGTTCAGCAGCCGGGTGCAGGAATTAAACCGCAATACCGCTTTCTGATTATCCGGGTCGCAGTTGGTCAGCGCCTCCTTGAATTCATCCATTGCCTTGACGAGCCAGCCATGGGCGACGGTGCCGGCCCCTGGCCCGCCCTGCCTGAGGTGATATTTGGCCCGCCGCTCGAAAATGACCCCCAGGTAATAAGATTTGCAGTGCGCATCATCAAGTTGATCGACAATTTCCTTGGCCTGGTCGAAGGCGGGGATCAGCCTTTTGTCTCTAAATTTGTCGGTCAGTGACAGCAGCAGCGTGATCAGTGCCTCCTGGTGATCGGGGGCAATGGTCAGGATATCAAGGCAGATCGACTCGGCCTCGTCCGGCTCGTTGAGCAGTCGGTACCGTTCGGCCATTTTCAGTGCTTCCGGAATCGCCTCTTGACTCAATGCTTTTATTTCTGCCATGAAATCCTCCGTCTTAATGGGTACGTGTGAGATAGGTTACCAACCAAAATAACTACAAAAAGGGTCAATGCAAGAAATCATCGATCGGTGAGTCTGCGGCAACCTTTGTGTCGCCGGCGGTCGACGCCAGAATCGGAAATAAACTTTTCTGAAAAGGGGCGCGGCCCATCAAAATGAGAGGATAGGCCGCGCTCAAGAGTTATTTCAGGAGCCTGTCAACGTCTATCAATCGTGATCAGCCGAGATCAAAGCGATCCAGGTTCATCACCTTGTTCCAGGCGGCCACGAAATCATTGACAAATTTCTCCTGGGAGTCTGCCGCTGCATAGACTTCGGCAAGGGCGCGAAGCTCTGAGTTTGACCCGAAGACCAGATCGACACGGGTGCCGGTCCACTTGGCTTCTCCTGTCTTTCGATCGCTGCCTTCAAAAACGTCTGCATCTGCAGCGGTCGGTTTCCAGGCCGTGCCCATATCGAGCAGATTGACGAAGAAGTCATTGGACAGCGTTTCCGGACGCACGGTGAAGACTCCGTGCGGGGACTGGCCGAAGTTGGCGTTCAGGACACGCATGCCGCCCACCAGAACCGTCATCTCAGGGGGAGTCAAGCCCAGCAACTGGGCTCGATCGACCAGCATTTCCTCCGCCGAAACGGTGTACTTGGCCTTCTGGTAGTTGCGGAACCCGTCAGCCTCAGGCTCAAGAACAGAGAAGGAGAAAACATCGGTCTGCTCCTGGGTGGCGTCCATGCGGCCAGGCGTGAAGGGAACCGTTATTTCATGGCCCCCATTTTTCGCCGCCTGCTCAACGCCCGCGCAGCCGGCCAGTACGATCAGGTCAGCCATCGAGACTTGTTTGGGGAAGTCGCTTTGAATATGTTCCAGGACTTTCAGAACTTTCGCCAGCTGCTCGGGCTGGTTGACCTGCCAATCTTTTTGGGGGGCCAGACGGATGCGGGCACCGTTTGCCCCGCCGCGCATATCGGAACCTCTGAAGGTAGAGGCCGAGGCCCAGCCTGTTGAAACGAGTTCTGAGACGGACAGACCAGAGTCGAGAACCTTGCCTTTGAGAACGGCGATATCCCCGTCATTGATCAGTTCGTGATCCACTTCTGGAATCGGGTCCTGCCAGATCAGCTCCTCTCCAGGAACTTCGGGGCCGAGGTAGCGCGCACGCGGGCCCATGTCCCTGTGGGTAAGCTTGAACCAGGCGCGGGCAAAGGCATCGGCAAACTCCTCGGGGTTTTCCAGATAGCGCCGGGCGATCGGCTCGTAAATCGGGTCGAAACGAAGGGAGAGGTCCGCAGTGGTCATCATCGGCCGGTTTTTCTTGGACGGGTCATGAGCGTCAACTACCATGTCCTCATCGTCCACATCTTTGGCCAGCCACTGATTTGCCCCAGCCGGGCTCTTGACCAGTTCCCATTCGTATTTGAACAATACCTTCAAATAGCCCATGTCCCAGGTAGTCGGATTGGGTTTCCAGGCTCCTTCGATGCCGCTGCTGATGGTATCACCCGCATTGCCGCTCTTGTAGCCGCTCTTCCAGCCGAGTCCCTGTTCCTCGATGGGAGCGGCCTCGGGTTCCGGTCCCACATGGGCTGCATCTCCGGCTCCATGACATTTGCCAAAGGTGTGCCCGCCCGCTACCAGTGCCACGGTTTCCTCGTCGTTCATGGCCATACGCCCGAACGTCTCCCTTACATCCCGACCGGAGGCCACCGGATCGGGGTTGCCGTCCGGGCCTTCAGGGTTGACGTAGATCAGACCCATCTGCACCGCGGCCAGGGGGTTCTCCAGATCCCTCTCGCCGCTGTAACGGCTTTTGGGCTTGTCGCTCGTCGCCAGCCATTCTTCTTCGGCTCCCCAGTAGGTGTCTTTTTCCGGCTCCCAGATGTCCTCGCGTCCACCGCCGAAGCCGAAAGTCTTGAAGCCCATTGATTCCAGCGCCACATTGCCGGCCAGGATCAGCAGATCGGCCCAGGACAATTTTCGGCCATACTTCTGCTTGATCGGCCACAGCAGCCGGCGAGCCTTATCGAGGTTTACATTGTCGGGCCAGCTGTTGAGGGGGGCAAAGCGCTGGTTGCCGCTTCCTCCGCCGCCTCGACCGTCGGCGGTTCGGTAGGTGCCCGCACTGTGCCAGGCCATGCGAATGAACAGTCCACCGTAATGACCCCAATCGGCCGGCCACCAGTCCTGGGAATCGGTCATCAAATCAGTCAGATCTTTTTTCACCGCAGCGAGATCCAGACTTTTGAACTCTTCAGCGTAGTCGAAATCCTCGCCCATCGGATTGGACTTGGAGGAATGTTGGCGCAGAATATCCAGATTCAACTGGTCCGGCCACCAGTCCCGGTTCGAAGTACCTCCTCCCGGATGATTTGCTGTTCTGCCCGTTACCGGGCATTTGCTTTCGTCACTCATGGGCTTACCTCCTGTTTTGATATGAAAGGGTTCTTTGTGTTGCTTTTTTTGCACTGCAATTTTGGCAGACGCCCCGCACTTCAACGTGAGTTGCTTCAATCTCTCCATAGGAGCCCACCGAGTCGGGCAGTCTGATATTATCAAGTTCGTCGCTGTAGAAGTCGCGGGTGAAGCCACATTTACCGCAGACAAAATGATGGTGACTGTTCAGATTTGCATCGAAACGGGTGGGTTCACGGCTCGAACCAAGCGTTACCACCAGCCCGAGATCACTCAGCATCCAAAGTGTGCGGTAGACCGTGTCAAGTGAGACGGTTGGAATACGCTTCCTGACCCGCTGGAAGACCTGGTCGGCATCGGGATGATCCCCCGTTTGGGCGACTTCACGAAATATTTCCAAGCGCTGATGGGTAAGCTTGATTCCGGCGCCCCGGCATACCGCCTCAAAGTGTTTCAGGCGCTGTTCTACTTCTTCTTGCTCGATTTTCATTACCTGCCGTTTATTAGGAATTGATTCCTACCTAATAGTTAATCACCAACTGAGACCTGGTCAATATTTGAGCAACTGTTTTTTCTTTCAGGTTAGTTCCTTTTATAGTCTTGATATTATAGGTTATATTGGAATTGAGAAATTGTGGTCCTAAGCGATATGCTTATAAGCCGCAGATATCATTGTATTAATAAATCAACTTGATTATCTGAGGTTTCAGTCCTTTTTCTAAACAACTGGTGCGGCGGAGCAGTGGTGATTTCTGCCAGTCGGCTGGCCCCTCGACAGAATGGCCGGTTCAAGGAGATCTTGCGCTGCCTGCTGAGCACCCACCTGACTCGATGAAAAAGGGAGGGGGACAAGCTGCACGGGATCGAGCTGCGGCCAGAGCAGCACTTTGAATCAAACAATGGATTGTTGCGTGGCGCAGTTGATTGGCTCTTGCTAATACGACTTGAGTTGCCGACCTAAATAGCTCTGGGTGGTCGATACTTCTACAACTGCATAGACATCTCCAACGTTACTTGTATCAGGTGTTTCAACTACATGATGACAAACGTAACTCACCTTATAGGCTTGGTCCTTGTGGTAAATAAACTCATCTTTTCGCGGAAGGACATCGGCCGTATACTCAAATAATTCCTCAGGGGTGTCCACCACTTTAACTTTCATCTCTTACCCTCCTTAACCGTCTGGTTGTGTCCTGGATTATTTCTCATAGGCTGACCAAGGCGACTATGTAGTAATTTACTATATCTACAGAAAACGAAAATAAAATGGCCCCGACTAATTTTTTCCTGGGACAGTGTGGGGGCGCAAATTAAAGATAAAGAAGAAGAACTTTAATTAAGCCAAGTAACAGGCATACCTACCTTTATCAGAAAACTATTTCATCTCGGCAATCTCAGGCTCAGTAGTGCAGCAAGGCAGTAACAGCCCAACGCTGCCCAGACCACCATATTGAATCCCCATTGAATCGCAAACAGTGGAGCGCAAAGGGTGGCAAGGACAGAGGCAAAACCGTTAGCACTCCAGGCCCAGGGGACAAGACGGGACTGCTCGCGGCCTAAACGTTTTATGGCCAGCGGAAACATCATGCCCATCAGTGAAGCGAGCGGGCCGATAAACAGGATCACGACCGCCATTCGACCCGGGAGACTTAATCCTTCAGTAAGAGCTAAAGATCTATCATGCAATGACAGCATCAGGCTGCCGCATAGCACTATGGAAATACCGAGACCATAATGCAGTCGGGTCAGCGGGTCCCGAAAGCGGGAACTAATCATGCTTCCAAGTCCTCCAAAGAAAAGGAACCCTGATAATACTGTTGAAGCGGCATAGATCGGGTGGCCAAAATGAAGAGTCAATCGCTGCAGTGCACCCATTTCAAGCAACATGAAGCCAAAGCCGATGGAACTGAAAAAGCCTATGACGACAAGGTGTTGCGATCTCGTGCCGGAAAGACCTATGGCTGGGAACAGTGGCAGAACAATAAAGGCGAAGGCGAGGAGAAATGCCTGACCCAAGGCAGCAACCAGTAGAATCCCACCCAACTCCATATAGGCACGGCTGCGCCTCCCCAATTGCATTGACAGATCCCTTGACAGCCACCAGCGACTGAAATGGTGAAAAAACGGTCTGTCGTCATCCGGGCTGGTTATGTCATACATATAGTTTGAGGCAAACCGGTTGTTTTGGGGATCCAGCAGTTCTTTGGCCCCTAAGTAGTATTCCGGCTCAGTTAATAGATGATGCCGATTGACCTCTGAGGGCTCCAGGTCGGGCAACCAGACAAGGTCAAACCCCCTTTGCTCAGAAAAGGTCCGAATGTTATCAGCCTGTCTGTCTGTGATAACGTTTTTTGTGACAACCAGCGTTATTGTTGCCCAGTTACGAATCATGGCGAGATGACGTCGTGGATCCTTTCCTTGTTCTCTCAGCACATCAATAAACATATTGAGAAGGCGCAGGCTTTCACGCGGCGGCGAATGAACATGCGCAGTGATCGAAACGGCTCCTGTCTCCTTCAGACTGGCAAAGCAAAGTAGGAATGTGTCCAGGGTCAGAAGGCTGTTGGCCTTGGTCGCGGACAGACCGCCGAGATCTGGACCTGTGGTGGGCAAAACAATGAGGGAATATCGGTGCTTTGAGCCGCGTAGAAAACCTCTGAGCGTGGCTGTAAAATGTGACACTTCAGGGGCGCTATAAAACCGGCCGGTGAACGAAGGAATTTCACCGGCTCTAAGCTCTGCCAGCGAGCCGTTTGAGGTCAAAGCTGTGACCGCATTGGCGCCGTGAAACAGAGTAAGGCCGACTTGCTCTGATCCCACAGCATCGCCAATCAGTACATCAGAGTAATCGCCAAGTTGATATGGCAGGGCTTCAGTGGAGTGATTCATAAAAGCGAAGTCGTGAGGGGAATTGCTTTTATAGAGACTGCCGATGATCTGGCCATCGAGGATGATCAGGAGCTGGTCTGGTATGGGCTCCGTATTATTCAATGCCAGGCCGGGAGCTGTATGAATAGCCGGTGCCTCAACTATTTCGACAAGTCCCTGGGGACCGTAGCGTTGGCTGATAACTTTGCTCCCCGGCGTGGCTAAAATTTGCGGCAGATCCTTGTCCTCTGAAATTTTGGAGCTATACGGGAACTGCCAGAGCATGACTGCCAAAAGCAGTCCAGAGAGTATCCAGCCTCCTGCTGTAATGTTTCTCCGGGCATAGAACAGAGCCGCGGCCAGGATGATACAGGAACTGCCCAGGATAAGCACACGCGGCGGCAATAGAAATAGAGCCGGCAGCACCATGATGCCACCAATCCCTGAACCTAGAAAGCTTGAGGCATAATGGCCTGGTACTTTTTCTGGTGTATCTTGCAGAGCCAGGCCGACAAACATGCCGCCGAAGAGAAACGGTACTCCAAGTATTAGTTCAAGAGCGCCGAGTTTCCAAAAGTGTGATGGCTGCCACACCATTTGCATGAGATTTAGGTCAAACTTATCTACCAGCAACAGGCTTAGCGGAAAACTAATCGCCATCCCTGTGAGAGAAATGAACTGCAGGAGGGGCCTTCCCACTTTCAAAAAACGCTGGATCAGCAGGAGCACCGTTCCGCTCGCACCAAACCCCAGCAGGGCAATGCTTATAACAAGCCAGGCCAGATGTTCCCAAAAGCGGAGCGCAAGTTCGCGCATCAAGGTGATTTCAACAACGATGATGACGAAGGAAACAAGAAAGACGGCTACTCGCAGTTGCCAGGGACCGAGGGGGGTCATTCTCTGACCAAAGGCACAAAACGGACCGCCATGAGATTTCTGCTGGTAATCGACTGATCTTCGTTTTTGGTAACCAGTATGAGGAATTGGGTGCCGAATCGTTTTCCGACCGGAATAAGCATCCTGCCGCCGACCGCGAGTTGCTCTATGAGAGGCGGCGGAATGTGACCTGCCGCACAAGTGACAATAATCCCATCAAAAGGTGCAGCCTGCGGCCATCCGTAATAGCCGTCAGCATGAAGAAGTCGGATATCTCCATAGCCGTTTTCCTGCAGGGTTTTCCGGGCTCGTTCCAGCAATGGCTTGATAATTTCTATACTGTATACATGAGGGGTGATTTCAGCCAGCACCGCTGCCTGATAGCCTGAGCCAGTTCCGATCTCAAGTATTTTCGAGGTTGCTGAAAGCTGCAGTTGCCGGGTCATTTCGGCAACGATGTATGGTTGGGAAATGGTCTGGCCATAGCCTATTGGAAGTGGCGTGTCGTCATAACTGTATTTTCTTTTATTCTCCGGTACAAATCTGTGCCGGGGGACCCTCTCAATAGCCCGCAGAATTTCAGGGTCTTTCATGCCATAACCTTGAATAACCTCAAGCATTTCCTGAACGGCAATGTTCTGCTCGGCTGCGGGAGAATATTCAGCCGCCATTGAAGACCTTGAGGTAAGGTGGGCGAGCAGCAGAATACAGAGCGCCGCCCTTATAAATTGACGATGCAGCACCATTCTCGAGAAAATCATGCGGCAATAATAGTGACTGTTGGACATGACAAATAATCCCGTCAAATACCATTCTCTATACTTTTTTGTATCAAATAGACAGAGTGTATTCAAGAGGTCGGCAGGGTGAATTGAATACGATTGACTGGATAATTACTTTTCAGTCAGAAGCGCCGGACAATGTATACAGCAGTTTGGGCAGCAGCTCCAAGGTGGAGGCCGGATTCCGAACTTATCTTCAAGATAGCAATAGGGGTAAAACTGGTTTGGCTATTTTCATCGAGCAGTGTTTCATATTATCCAGAAAGAATCTCTAATCAAAAGCTGAAAGTAACCCGATGAATCTTCAGTAAAAAGGGTTTGGGGGCAAATTGAGACCGTCTCTGGGGAGCTTCAGTTTTTGAGAAATGGGACGATCGGCTGACAGGAACTGGAAGGTGAACAGGGATTTACTCTAGTGGGAATCAAGCCCACCTTACTCACGGGGAAGTCTGTCTGGAGAAACTCACCTGAAAACGCTGTCCACTTCCTCCATGCAGGTAAATTCCTTGAAGTGTATCCTGTTCTCGGTTGTAATTTAATAGATATACTGAACCTTCATAATTGACATCCTGCAATTTTATCATGACATACTGGAGACCGTCTTTTTTGGCAGTTTCCGTTTCCTCAACGTGTATCGGACGAGGGTTGAAATAGGAGGCCTGCAGTTTGTCGCTCTGGTTTTGTCGTAATTCAATAATGTATGGGGCATCAGTCCGAACCCAACGACCCTGCATCGCCAATAGTTCGGGTGAATAAATGCCTGTGTTTTGAGCCTGTCCTGTTCCGCTAACCAGTAAATGTATCAGCAAAGCACCAATTACCAGAAGTAATCGTCTATAAGTCATCGGCATTAGAAGAGTTCCTCTATTTGATAGTATATTGCGGGTGGCAGCTGCATAGTCAAAGGGTAATCTATTTACCGATAAGGAACAATTCCAACCTCACACTCATTTTCCCTCCGCCTGTCCATTGCTTAATCCCCGGCAGTCAATATTTGTCATTTGAGGTGATATTTTTCCCTGACACTTAATTGGATTTGACACTTGACCCGGCAAGTTTAATGTGATTTAATTAATGCCACAATGTAGCATTTAGTTTGTGGGGTAGTAAACAAGGAGTGCTGTATCATGAAACGCTTATCCCTCCTCTCAGCTTTGGTAGTAAAGGGTTGGATTTATTTTAAAATTTCGCCCAAAGCCCAGCTGCTTTCAAATACGAAACCAGTACCGCAATACTCATTGGATCGATTGGCGGCCTCCTCTCAATTACAGCGGACAGGCAGAAACTTCTTCGAGTGTGGTGCCGTCCCTTAGACACCCGATCACATAGGTGTGGCAGCGATGACCAAATATCGGGAAATAGTTTTAAACCGTTTGGGGCTGACAGAGACCGAGTCGAAAAACTTTCTTGAGAAAACGTTGACTCATACTCTCCCGGAAGAGACAATCGTCTTGGAGAAGGGAAGTTCCAGCGATGCACTGTATATAGTTCTTGAAGGGCGGGCAAAAGCGGTTGAAATTGATGCAAACGGTGATGAACAGGTGTTGTCATACTATGATCCTGGAGAGCATTTCGGCTGGGTCGGGTTTGGCGACGGTGTGCTTACCTCATCGATTATGACAGCAGAACCCAGCCGATTTCTGGCGATCCCCAACAATGAGATCAAATCGCTGCTTGTCGGGAATCATTCCTTCAGGGAATCAATAGGGGAAAGTCATGGGGAAGAAACCGAACGGAACTCACCTGAACCCTCCGAAGCTGAACAGCAAAAATCAGCAATAAGCGAGATTTTACGGGCGATTTCCAACTCACCCTCTGATCTCCAGCTGATTCTGGAGACGGTAGCCGAAAACGCGGCCCGCCTCTGTGATGTAAACGATGCCGAAATCTTTAAGGTTGAGGGTGATGCGCTTCGCCTCGTGGCAAAATATGGGACAAACCCCCTCTGGCCGATTGGGACATTACATCACATAGACCGTGACTGGGTGGCAGGACAAGCGGTCGTTGAGCGTCGCTCCATCCATGTGTATGACCTGCAGGCAGCTTCAGCCGAGTTTCCCCTGGGCGCTTCCCTGGCCCGGGAGTTTGGCCATCGAACCACGTTTGTCACTCCTCTACTTCGAGAAGGGATTGCCATTGGTGCAATTCTGATCCGCCGAATGGAGGTCCGCCCACTTACCAGGAAGCAGATAGAACTTCTCAAGACCTTTGCCGACGAGGCTGTAATTGCAATTGAGAATGTGAGGCTCTTCAAGGAGATCGAGGAACAAAGCCGTAAGGTGGAAGAACAGGCGAAAGAGCTTGCCGAGTGGAATACAAAACTTGAAACTCGAGTAATAAAACAGGCGAAAGAGCTCACCGAATGGAACGCAGAGCTGGAAACTCGGGTTGCAGAACAGGTGGCGCAAATTGAGCGGCTCTCCAAGCTGGAATCTGAATTATCGGTGGCCGGTGAAATCCAGAAGAGCATGTTGCCACGCTCTATTCCCCGCCTGGCTGGGTACGAGTTCAGTGCAACCATGCTTCCGGCCAAATCCGTGGGGGGCGATTTTTTCGATTTTATTCCGCTCGGAGATAATTTACTTGGTATAGCGGTTGGTGATGTCTCCGACAAGGGCGTACCGGCCGCCCTGTTCATGGCCATGGTCCGCAGTTTGCTGCGCGCCGAAGCCCATCCAGGTCGGTCTGTGCAAGAAGTGCTGCGAAGTGTTAACCGCCATCTCCTGGATATGAACGATAAGGAAATGTTTGTAACCGTTATCTTCGGGGTACTGAATGCCATAACCCGCCAGTTTCAATATGCGCGTGCGGGTCACGAAATGCCGTTTTTTTTCGATGGCCAGGGCTCTGCTCAGCGCCTGCCCAAATCAAAGGGCCAGGCTCTGGGGATACTTGAGGAGATTGCCTTGGACGAACAGACGATTGAACTCACCAGGGGCAGTATGCTGTTGCTCTGCTCCGACGGAATAACTGATGCACCTAACAGACAAAATGTGAATTTTGGCTACGACGGACTTGTAGGAGCTGTCGGTAGAATGGATAATCCATCTGCTTCTGTGGTATGCGATGAGTTAATCAAAGCAGTAAGAGATCATCAGGCGGGCTCCATGCAGTACGACGATATGACGGTTGTGGTCATGCAGGCCATTTGCTAACCCGACTCATCTGCCTTTGGCCATGGTCCGGCCCTCAACTGCCAGGCAACTGAAGATAGAGAGAAGGATTATTAATTACGACTCGATCGATACCACTTGGATGTCGAAAATGAGATCCTTGCCAGCCAGAGGGGGATTGGCATCAAGTGTTACATGTTCCTCGGCGATTTCTGTAACCCGAACGGTAAACGGTTGCCCCTCCTCACTTTGGAGCTGCAATAGCATTCCTACTGCTGGCTTGATATCCGGTGGTACCTGGTCGATGGGGAAATCAATTATCTTTTGAGCATCATAGGGGCCATATGCTTTATCCTGGGGAATAGTTACAGTCTTTGATTCACCCTCCGACATGCCAATAATTGCTTCTTCAAAACCGGGTATCACTTGACCACTGCCGAGAGTGCAAGGGAGAGGATCCCGTCCTTCCGAGGAATCAAAAACAGTTCCGTCGCTCAGTTTACCGGTATAATGCAAGGTTACGCTGTCTCCGTTCTTTGCCTGGGTCATGATTGTCTCCTTATCAGAATTTGCGATATACTGGTAATTACCAAAGGCCAATAGTTCAAATCAATAACGATGGAACAATCTGCGCGACAGAAGATCCGCAAAGAGGTAGGTAAAAGCAATTATCTTTCCTGTCCTTGTCATTGATCCCCAGCAGATCCCCTGAAAAATGTTCTTGATTGAGGGGGCCAGTTCTACTCATCTCTGCTGACCAGGTTCAGGTCAGTGAGAAGTTATCTGGATCCTGCTGGAGATGCAGGCCTGGCACGATCCAGATCTGTTTCTGGCGGCATCGGTGAGGGAAAATACACCACTGAATTCTTCTGCATTCAGGAACTTTCACAAAGAGCCGATGCACATCTGAGAAGATCATACTGCGGATGGCTTCCTCCAGCATATCGTTTTCCCTGCAGCTGCGAACTGGAACTGACATCATTTCTGAGGCAGGGGTGTCCAATGAAACAGCGTGATTGTATGCCAAAATCAAGTCAGTCTTTGATATCACACCGAGGCCGTGTCCGGCTGCATCGATAACCAGGAGTGCCCCCATATGATGCATGGTCAGTTCCTCGACAGCCTGAGAGAGCAGCTCGTCCGAGTTGATACTTTTGATCCCCCTGGTCATGCAGTCACCAACCAGAGATCGTTCGATTTCTGTCTCAGTCGACTCAGGTGTCTGACGAAACAGGCTCTGGGGGCAACGCGAGCAATACTCATATAACATAGCGACGATGTCGGGATAGGCCAGGGCTCCGACAACCGAATTGTTCTCCGGGTCTTTTACATAGAGTCGATAGACCTGGTGCTCCTTCATTTTTCCCAGCGCTTTCTCCAGTGGATCATCTAGCTGACAGAAGAGCGGAGGACTGGTCATGAGGTGTTCCAGAGGAGAGTCAAGGGGAAGGGATGCATAATAGGCGCCGAGGATGTTGGTCTTAGACACAACCCCGACAGGGCTCTGATCTTTGTTCACAACGAGGAGACCACCGATTTTGTGCTTGATCAGCGTGCTTATGGCACTGGAGATGGTCGAATTTTTCCCCAATATGTTTATTCTGCGCCGCATGGCGCCGGCAACGATTTTGCCGCTAAGGGTGTTTTGCGAAGATCTGCTCATGCTGGAGTTCTGTCTTCTGTAAACCGATCCAAGACATCATAGAAAAGATCCGATATGTAGACGATGCCAAGAATCTTGTCATTTTCCACCACTGGAAGACGGCGAATATGCTGCTTGATCATGATATCCAGTATCATGAATTTATGAGTGTTCGGGCCAATGGTGACAATTTCCTGCGACATGATGTCGCCGACCCGAATCGACTTGGCCTTCTCACAGCTGCGATCGATGATGCCAGCAAGGTCTATGTCATCCATTTTCCCCCAGATGTGCACATGCTTGGGGCGCATGAACAGCAGGATGTCATACATGGAGAGCATGCCGACCAGCGTGCCGTTGTCATCCAGCACCATCATACCGAATATCCTGCGTCCCTCCTTGCCGCTGGCCTGTTTGAAGATCTTCACCGCCTCACTGATAGGGGTTTGAGGGGATATGGTATGGAACCCGGTGTCCATAATATCTCGGGCGACGGTTTTCATGAATCCAGTTTAACCGTTTGGACCAAATTCTTCCAGAAGACTCATGACAGAGTTGATGGTCTCACTATAAAGCATCGGTATTTTACTTACCACGGAACCGAGCCTATCTAACGGTGGGAGCTCGGTAACCCAGCCCGATTCCCCTCTTCAATTATGCCTCCCAGGTTGATCTGTCGAACCGGTCACCAAACGTCTGTGGCCCGGGCTGCATGACGCTTCCTTCCTAAAACCTGAAGCCGACCCCAAGCACTGGACCACTAATCTGCAGGTCCTGCATGATTTCATCGTCGTCCATTTCGAATTGCAGGTGGCGATAGCCTAATCTGACATCCCCCCAGCCGAAGCGATAGCCAATTGCAGCAAACAATTGGTAGCTGAATTCAGAGCCTCCGGTTCCAATATCGGCATAATAAGGTAAGTACCAGTTATCACTAATCTTGACATTGCCTCGAACACCGACAATACCGTCAAGCAGATCCGCTGAATCGGAGTTCTGAGCCACAGAAGACCCATCGAAGGCTCGGTTGACGGCAACGTCAAGGTTCAGATAGCGAACCCCACCGATAACTCCAAGTGTGCCATGGGTAGACTGGACCAGCTCGTAGCCAACCCCACCGTGCAGGACCCACGATTGGATATCCAGATTTACCGAACTTATCCCACCACCGACAGGGGCATTGGCGGTGCCACCCACATCCATATAGACCGCATCAGCGAGGACCGACCACTTGTTATACTTGCCCTCATACCCACCCATAAAGACCATGTTCAGATTCTCAATAATGTCCGAGGCTTCAACTGTGATGTCTTTTGATCCACCGGGGGAGTTCACGGCGCCGTCTATTCCCGCATACCATCCGTAGATCGTTATTTCGTTCTGCCAGGTATCGGCCTCTTGTGCCGAAGCAAGGGTTGATAAACAGAAAACAAGCAATAAAATAAGTCCTCCTGCCAAACCACTCTTATGTAACGCCACTCTTGTTTTCATACCTCTTTTCCTCCATTTTTAATCTGTCTGCCTCAATATATTGAGGGGTGTCGACAAATGAGCGGGGTGTACACTAACCTCAGCTAATAGCCACCCATCGGCAAGGCAGCGCTTGCCATCGTCAACCGGATACGTTTTGTGGGATAGAGAGACAATCCCTATCCCACAATTTAGATACGGTCTCAACACACTGCATTGTCTGATCTGAACCTACTATTGACTGGCAGAGTTATTGTGCATAGCCATCTTAAGCTTCTCAATATCTTTTTCCGAGAGCTTCGGCCGGTCAATGGTCAGGGTCAACTTGTCGAGTTTGCCAGTGAACCTGAACGGTATTTGATAGTCCTTGTCGTTTACCGGTGTTCCGGTGTCGGCCCCCACATCGAAGTTCTCATCCCACTGCAGGGTCATCGGAATGGTCTTTTCCATCTTCTTCGTCGCTACCACTTTCCCGTCAACCTTGAGTGTGCCTGTTCCGCTGCGGCCCAAGCCGCTAGGGCTACCAAAGGCGAGCGTGGCGGCGCCCAGACCATCGTATTTGAAGTCGAACTCAAGCGTGTGTTTGCCGGGTGCCAGTACCTCCGCACCTTCCCACTTGAGGCGTTTGAGATCGACCAGGTTCCAGAGAAACACCGGTTTGCCCTTGAGCAGATAGAACCCGTAGCCGGCGAAGCGGCCCCCCTGGGTCACGATCATGCCCTCGGCGCCTCCTTCGGGGACCTCGATCTCAGCCTTGAAATTGTAGGACGTAGCGATGATGCTCGGCGCATCACCGTTAGGCGTGCCGGTCATTTCTCCGGAGTAGGTAAATACGGTGCGTCCGGCGGCGAGACTGGGCCGTGGCTCAACCAGGCGGGTGAAGGTGGTTGCATTCAGCGGCAGGACCTGGTTCCGTTCTGCTTCCTTCCAGAACAAGGCATCCATTTCTTTCACTTTCTCGGGGTACTTCGCAGCCACGTCCTCGTATTGCGTCCAGTCCTTGCTCAGGTCGTACAGTTCCCATGGCCAACTGGCAGGGTCGGGGTGCCCTTTACCGCTGTTGTCCCACGGCGCGCGCATGACCTTGGAGCTGAGGATCCAGCCGTCGTGATAGATGGCATGATCGCCAATCATCTCAAAGTACTGGGTCTTGTGCGTCGAGGGAGCAGCCGCGTTCTTCTGATCGAAGGTGTAGTCCATGCTGAAGCCTTCGATCGGCTTCTGTGGAATGCCGTCAACCACCTCGGGCTGTTTGAGCCGGGCCGCTTCGAGGATCGTCGGCACGACGTCGATGACATGGTGGAACTGATGGCGGATGCCGCCCTTGTCCTTGATCACCTCGGGCCAGGAGATGGCCATGCCCTGCTTGGTGCCGCCGAAGTGCGAGGCCACCATCTTGGTCCACGAGAACGGCGTGTCGAAGGCCCAAGACCAGCCCACCGACATATGAGGATAGGTCTGGTCCGAACCCCAGACGTCGTATAAGTTCAACTGCGCCTCCACCGGCAGAAAAACGCCCTGGACCGCAGCAACCTCGTTGGGCGTTCCGACCAGGCCGCCTTCGGCGCTGGTGCCGTTATCGCCGTTGATATAGATGATCAGCGTATTGTCCAATTTGCCCAGGTCTTCGACCGCCTGGATGACACGGCCAATCTCGTGGTCGGTATAGGCCACATAGGCAGCAAACACATCTGCCTGGCGGATAAACATCTGTTTCTCGTTGGGAGTGAGCTGATCCCACTCCTTGAGCAGATCCTTTGGCCACGGGGTCATCTTCGCTTCCGGAGGGATTACACCAAGCTTTTTCTGGTTGGCGAAGATTGTCTCTCTCAGCTTGTTCCAGCCTTCGTCAAACAGGTGCATGTCGCTGATTTTCTTGATCCACTCCGGTGTCGGGTGATGCGGCGCATGCACGCCACCCGGCACGTAATAAACGAAGAACGGCTGCTCCGGGTTGAGAGCGTCAATTCGCTTCATGTAGGCAATGGCCTCATCCGCCATCGCGGTAGTCAGGTTGAAGTCCGGGTTGCCCTCGAACGGATAGATGTAGGTCGTGTTGCGAGCCAGGTTGGCCGGCTGCCACTGATTGGTGTCCCCCCCATGAACCCGTAGAAATAATCGAAGCCCAGACCGGTAGGCCATTGGTCGAACGGCCCGATCGCAGACGATTGGAACGACGGCGTATTGTGGTTTTTACCGAACCACGAAGTAACGTAGCCGTTGTCCTTCAAGATCTTGCCGACGGTTGCCTTATCCTTGGTCATGATGCTGTTGTAACCGGGATAACCAGTTGCCGTTTCGGCCACGGTACCGAAACCCATCTGGTGATGGTTGCGCCCGGTGATGACCGCCGCTCGGGTTGCCGAGCACACGGCTGTGGAATGGAAGTTCGTGTACCGCAGGCCGCTGTCGGCGACCCGATCCAGCGCCGGGGTGGGGATGACCCCGCCGAAGGTGCTAGGCACACCGTAACCGGAGTCGTCGGTCATGATCAGCAAGACGTTGGGAGCGCCCTTGGGTGGTACCACACGGGGTGGCCAGTAAGGCTTGGATTGCAGCACATTGCGCTCAATCTTGCCGCCGAACGTTTCATCCGGCATCGACGGGAGCTGTTTACCGTCGATAGTGGTGGTGGCACTTGGCGAACCTGGTGTGCCGCCGGCAGCCACAATTCCTGTGCAGAAAGTGAACATTGCCATGAACACCGCCAAAAACGCAAATGTTCCTAATTTCCAATACGTTTTCATACCATTTGCTCTCCTGAGATTGGATTCATCTTTATTGCTGAATCTTAGTTAGTTTTTGATCTAAGAGCAGAACCTTCAGCCAAGAAAACTGTTACTCTGTCTAAAATACGGAGAAGGGTTTTCTAATCTCATCATTGAATTCCTTTGCTATAGGTCTTCTCCCGAACAACGGCCGCACTTTTGCGTGCAACATCTTCAAGCAGCGCTATCCATGACTTTACCTGCAGAGCGAAATTATTCTGCTGCAACTCAGCGGCGTAGGCGCTAAAATCAGGACCGGTCGCAAACTCTTTTGCTTCCTCCCCCCCTACCTGCAGCGTAGTAAACATGACCTGATCGCGAAGCAGTTCTCTAGCGTCATTGGCGGTCAGGGCCATAGCGGTGCGTGGAGCTACCAAATGTTTGAACAGGGCGGCTGTGGAACCATTCGCCTGATTATCTTCCGGACCGACCCAGACGAGCCGCAACGGCCTGGCTCCCTCATTATAGGCTCGTTCCCAGCGCTGTGAGGTATGCAGTTCGCGCATGGCCCTGTAGATATTTTCAGCAACGTCGATGGCTGCACGGATTGCTTTTTCTGGCGGCATCTCTCGTAGAAAAGAGCTAGCCAGCCGAGAAATTTCAACTGAAATATAAACAGTTACTGCAGGTTTAAGACCGGCAGCGATACGCCGTTCGATACCATGCAGGCAGGCCTCGGCAGCTCCCAGGAACTGCTCGAGCGAATAGATGCAGGCTACATTGCAAGGAATTCCCGCAAAGGCAATCTCCTCGATAGCTGCTAACTCGCCCGCCAAACCGGGCACCGTCACGAAAGCGTTTGTCCTTTTCAACTCAGACTGCAGGGCCTGAATTGAGCTCAACAGGCTATCACCATTATTTGATACGAGAGGGGATAGGGGCAGTACAGCCCAGCCGTCGGTACCTTCGGTTCTATCGTAAACGTGTCTGAGCAGGTCGGCTGCGTAATGAACGTCTTCAAGAATAAGCTCAAGCGCAAGTGCTTTACCGTATACACCCTTTTTGAGTTTCTTGGCGATTGCACCATCGTAGACATGGCTGCTGCTCAAAGCCCGGCAGACGGCTGCGGGGCTGACGGCAACACCTGTTATCGACAGGTCTTCAATCTGAGCGATCAGGGAGCCTGTCTCGATCATTTCTCGAGAGACCTCACTCAACCAGAGGCTCTGTCCGGCGGTGCGCAATCTCGTCTGTACTTTCATCTTTCTCCCAGAAACACTAATGGTCGTCTGAACAGAAAATACAACCCGTGATACCGGAGATATCAGCAATACTCGACTGCGAAACGTTGCCGCTGATTGCTCAGAGTTATCAATCGTACAATTGCGACGATGTTAAACCTATTTACTTTACAATATCAGCGACTCAACCAGCTCATTGTATCGCTGATATTGCAAACACCATCTCAGCAAAGAGCACACAACCACAAAGAAGAGTAAAGGCTATAATCTGCCGGGGCCACGTAGACCAACACCAACACCATGGTAACCGACGCCAACGCCGCCACCGATGCCGATTCTATCGATAAAAAGTGTAGTTGCGCCGCTGCCGGCAGGAAAACTGCCTTCTATGAGCTTGTAACTGTAAATGAGATCTGAGCCGTCGACTTTGGGGGCAGTTATCTCAACCACAGCAAGGGTGTTATCGGATTTTCCCGGCTCATAAACCGACAAGGCGGCATTTGGAGGGACTGCGCTAAAATTGTTTTCCCCTGCTTTTGCAGTCCATTCATCAAGATAGTCGGCCATCTTCAGGTGCCCTGCCAGGCGGACAGGACGATCGGAAAAAAACAGTGTCTGTTGATTTACGCCCACAAGGCGGAAGGTCTTTGCGGCTTCGTCCACTTTGACACCTTCAGCAACATGCACGAACATGAAGCGGGCGTCTTCTGAGGATGAGGAGGAGGTAGGTGAGGTTGATGCACACCCAGCCAAGGCGACAATCACAGTCGCCAGGAGAAACAATAGACCTTGGTGTTTCAGCGTTTTATATGAGTCGTTTGCATTTTCCATGTTGCTCTCTCCAATTCTCGCAGTCTTTACGCGCTGCTTTATTTGGGGTCTTGATCTTGCTTTTGTCTCTTCTCTTATTACTGAGCGATTTGGTTTAACAGCTTCTGGGATTGCTGCTGGTATTGTTCCTCGGTGATCAGCCCCTGTTCCTGCAACGATTTAAGCTCCTTGAGGCTCGCCACAGCAGAGGATTGAGTAGTTGTCATGGCCGGGGCAGCAGGCGGTGCCGGCGGCGGAGGCGCGACAGTGGCAGGATGAGTCGCTGCCGCCGCGGTGGCGGCCGTGGCCGCAGAGGCTGAACCGATCATTACGCCGCGCCGCAAGGCCCGGCGCCTTACACCGAGGACGTCGATGAATAGTGAAGACGGCCCGCCCACCATGGGTAGTTCTCCGTCTATCAAGGTGATGTCGTAGATCAGATCATCACCCTCATATCTTGGGTTCTGGAGTTCTACAACAACATCGAGGAGGTAATCCTTGTCTCCCTCGAAAACGGACAGAACCGCATTGGGCGGGTCGGCATCAAAGCTCTCCTCGCCCTCGGTCCAGGTTTTGAGATAATCCTTTTTATTGAAGTGTCCGGCAATGCGGTCCGGGCGGTCGGAGAAAAACAGTGTCGTGGGACTGACGCCTTTGAGCGTCAAGGTCTTCTTGTCTTTGTCTATGGCAACATTTTTCGAGTTCTGCACCAGGAGCAGCTCCACCTTGCTGTGTATAGCTGGTGAATCGGCAGCGCTGACAGCTGCGGGCAGCAAGATGGTACAGGTAATCAGAAAAATTCCCGCCATGGCAACATTAACAGTATCACGCTTCAACATGAGTAATCTCCTCCGAGTTTTAACATCAAGGGGTTAGGGGTATTAAAGAGGGCGTTGCTTAGCCGTTTGCGTTCACCTTGCCGACAAGTGAAATATTGTACTGTGAAGGCAGTTTTTCGTGCGGGCCAGCCAAGCAGCAATAGCCACACTTCGATGAAGATCTTACAGCAATAATCAGGCCCACTTTCAGGCCAACATGAATCTAGCGCAAAACATTGATATTATATATTATTTTGGAAATAAATGGATAGTTTATTGATAAGTACAGGCGGGCAGCCCTCAAATATCTGAGGCACTCACTAATTGTTGAGGGAGGGATGTCGGAATGGCCGCTTAATCCCAAGTTTTTTGAGCTTGTAGCGTAGTGTGCTTGGATGGATGTCCAGAATTGATGCAGCCCCGTCAGGCCCCTCAATTTTCCAATTGGTCAGGGCGAGAACTTCCAGGAGATGGTCACGCTCATTCGACAGGAAGTCCTTTACTGCATCGTTTCCGGAAACGGTTGTTGACGATGGCTCGTTGAGGAGTTGTTCTTTGACGGCGAGCGAGTTACCGGTTGTGGTAATCACGCTTCGTTCTATGACATGCTCAAGTTCTCTGACATTACCAGGCCAATGGTAATCCAGCATTTGATCAAGGGTTCGCTGGGGTATACTGTCGATTTTTTTCCCCATCTTACGAGAGTAACGTTCAACAAAATGTTGAGCCAGCAGCGGTATGTCTTCTTTTCTCATCCTCAGCGGCGGAATTGTGAGAGGAAAAACGTTGAGCCTGTAAAATAGATCTTCTCGGAAGCGTCTTTTTTTTACCTCCTCTTTAAGGTCGCGTTTGGTCGCCGCGATAATTCTGACGTTGACCTTGACCATCTTCGGGCTTCCCAAGCGCTCAAACTCACCATCCTCAATAACTCTAAGAAGTTTAGCCTGCATCAGAAGCGGTATTTCACCAATCTCGTCAAGAAAGATTGTTCCTCCATTGGCAACCTCGAAACGACCCACCTGCATTGCATGCGCCCCGGTAAACGCTCCCTTTTCACGACCGAATAATTCGCTTTCGATAAGCTCTGCTGGCAGGGCCGCGCAATTCACGGTTACAAAGGGTTTCGTTTCACGACCGCTCATCTGATGGATGGCGTTGGCGACGACACCTTTTCCTGATCCGGTCTCTCCAAGAAGCAGCACCGTAGCAGTCGTTGAAGCAACCTGATTGGCTGAGGCGATGACGGTTCTGAAGGCTTTACTTTGGCCGACTATGTGCTTAAAACCTTTCTCTGACTTGAGATCTTCACGCAAATAGTAATTTTCCTGCTCTACTTGCTGCCTGAGAAGATTAATTTCAGTGAGGCTCTTTTGCAGATCCTCCTCCATCTGTTTCCGCTCGTCGATGTCAATGGTGGTGCCGAGCAGGCGCAGGCGGGAACCATCGGGACGAAAGTAGGGTCGTCCTCTTGAGCAGACCCATTTGTATCCGTCTGCACCGGCTGTTATGCGGTACTCAACCTTGAGTTTTTCTTTTTTGGCAAAGGACTCGGACATGACCTGTTTGACTGTTACAAGGTCTTCCGGGTGGATGGATTTCTCAAAGCGCCTCATGCTGATAATATCTTCAGAGGAATAACCGAAAATCCTGCGAGCCTCCTCCGTGGCCCAGAAAATGTTCGTCCTGCAATCAAGTTCCCAGAGACCCGCTTCCGCAGATTCAGCTGCCAGTGCCAGCCGTTCTGCACTCTCTATCAGTTTTCGCTCCGTGTTCATTCTCGTGAGCGCATTGCTGAATATTTCTGCAACGAGTTTAAGACGTCTCACCTCATTTTCATGCCAGGCATGTTTCCTGTGCACCGTATCGAACGTCAGGATACCGAAAACTGGCTGGCCGCCGGCCTTGAGTGGAATATTAACCGAGGATTCAACGCCGAAAGAACGTCTGGTGTTTTTGTCCACTTCAGCCTCTTCAGGCAGTTCATCGGTCGAAAAGGCGAGAGCCTCCCCTGACAGCATCTTTTTGTAAATCCACGGGAAAGTCTTTGAACCATCGATATCCACGGGACGCTCAGGACCCTGTTCGGGGCTGTGGAGATGGGTGATGGTCATGCAATGTTCGTGTCGATCCGACCACTGCCATAGAGCCGAAAGATCCAATTGGAGGTGCTCGCAAATACGCCGCTGGGTGTCTTGAATTACGTCATCTATTGCATCAATGGGAATATTGATGAATAGCGCGGAAATTTCCAGCAGCAGGTCTTCAAATGTTCTTTCTTGGCCCATAAATTAAAGCTTATCCTTGTTTGACACGTATTTTCCCTAACCTGGCTGAAAGAAATGTTGAGTCTGCAGGAGAATAGGTGAGTTGTTGAAAGGAAATATTTCCCTGAGCCCTCCACCTGGTCAATTGTTTACATAATAATGACATAAATTCAAGGTAAATGTGCGGGGCTAACTAATTGATAAAAATAGTACTTCTTTACCATTTAGAGATACAGGATGAGGCTGCTGCCGACCTTTTAACAAAACAGCGTCTTGCAGTTTGTTTATTCCACCCTCAAAATGTCCCAGGATTTCGAAATGCTCACTCCACTCATGTTGCACCTGGTCGGTGGGCTGGGGCAGCCGATGAAACACTAACTGGGAATTGTCCTTGTGTAGATAAAAATCTTCAGGTAACATCCGCCAACCCTGCGTCTTATCTGAAAAATTGAGCTCCACGTATATGATAATATTTAGCCGCAGCAAGAACTGTCGACTGCTCCAGGGTACTCAATAAACCGTATTTAATAATTTAGTTTCAGTTTCCCAATCATTGAATTACTCAAATCCCTCACAATCAAGATACCGACCTGATGTTGATGGCTTAAGGGCAGTGGCGGTTTTATCTGTCTTTCTTTTTCATCTCCAGCCTGATTTCCTGCCTGGGGGGTTTCTCGGCGTTGATGTGTTCTTTGTGATCTCCGGATACCTGATTACCGGGATCATCTTACGGGAAAGCCATCGTAAAACATTTTCGTTCTCTCATTTCTATGCCCGGCGTGTTAAACGCATCTTTCCCGCCTTATTCGTTGTTCTGCTGCTTTCATCACTTCTTGCAACGTTTCTGCTCACGCCTGAAACGTATGTCAATTATATGAAGTCGGCGCGCTATGCCTCTGCACAGCTGTCAAATTTGTTTTTCATGCAAAACGTCGATTATTTCGAAGAAGGATTCTCCGGACAACCTCTTCTGCATACCTGGTCTCTCGGGGTGGAAGAGCAATTCTATCTTGTCTGGCCGCTGTTGATCTACCTCTGTTTCCGGTTTGCGCATCCATTGCTTGCTTCAGGCGTCACGTCCGCTCAGGCACCTGAGAATTTGCAAGACAGCGCCCATGAGCTGTTTGAAGTGGATAACGCGAATAGTGGACGGGTTCAGGCGGGCAACATGGCAACGGGCTTAGTCCTGATCCTGCTTTTTCTTGCTTCCTATGGCTTATGCTACGCTACGGCCGAGACAAACGTCAATTTTGCTTTCTACATGTTCTTTACCAGGGCATTTGAGTTCTGTATCGGAGGGTGGCTTGCGCTTGGAATCACTTCTCAACCGCTCAAAAAAATATCCCATAACTCTGGCCGGTATTGCCGGACTTGCTGCTGATGGTAGTGAGTTTTCTGATGGTCCGGCAAGAATTTGTCGCGGGATCGTTTTTGAGGTATGGAACCCTCATTACCTGCCTCGGCACCGCACTGATCATCTACTCCAGCGCCAGCAAAAGCATCGTTAATAAAGCAGCTGGCTAAATGGCTGCCCGTATCAATCGGGAAAATATCTTACTCACTCTACCTCTACCACTGGCCTATCATTATATTCTGGAAGCAATACAATGATGTGGACAGGCTCAGTTTGAGTGCCTCTTTGATCATCATAGTGATATCATTTGGCCTCTCAATCCTGAGCTATAAGTTTGTCGAACAACCCGCCCGAAAATCTTCGTTGCCGGATCGAATGGTTTTATCATTGGCCCTGGCAGCGATTATTGTGTTCGCCGTTTCTTTCAGGATACTTGAAGACCAGGAGGTCGCTTCCTGGAGAATTACTCAGTACAGCAATGCCCAGACCAGCGAATCCGACTTTTCACCGGAGTGCCGCCGGCGATTTGAGAATGGCGTAATGGTCTTTGACTGTTTCAGTGAAAAGATGGACTCGCGGCCAGTGATAGCCTTGGTGGGCGACAGCCATTCCGGCCACTACTTCTGCTCGGTCTATCAATGGGCCATGCGTAACGGGTATGTTTTTAAATATCTTGGCGTCCCCGGCTGTCCCATGCTTATTGGTGATGTTTCGATCAAGAGCTTGATAAGCGATGAGCATGCTGAGCAGTGCAAAAGCGCACTTCCAGAGTTTAAGAAAGTGATTGCCGAGGATCCGAACGTGGAACTGGTCCTGATTGCCCAGCGCTTCGATCTCCTCTACGACGGCAAAGGCTATCAGAGTTTGAGCCGACAGCTGCTGTTTAAGGACGACAACGGTGAAACAATCGAGAATCATACCGAGTATTACAAGGAACAACTGCTTAATACAGTCGAGACCTTGAGAGATAAGGGCAAAGAGGTCATGCTGCTCGGGCAGGTGCCGCTTTTTAGAAGCGTAGAGGCATGCAATTGGCAGCCACGTTTAATGGAACTCTTTTCAAAAGAACGGGTCTGCTCATATGATAGAGATTTCATCGATACGTGGCAGCAGCCGAGTCTTGCGTTTATCAGGGATTTTGCAGCAACATATCAGGTGAGCTACTTCGATCCGTTCCCGCACCTCGACCACCCACTCCAGAACAACTTTAATATTTACAAGAACGTTGATCATCTCAACGATGCGGGGTGCCTCTATCTTGCTCCATATGTCTTTGAGGCGTTGGATCGGTTCATGGCGAATCGGCAAAGTACTGAATATCATCCAAGGGTGCTTACTCCCCGTGAGTAGCGGGTCGTCACTAGACAGCTGACATTCAGGCAGCTGCGGCTAGGGGACAGACAATGGGCGCAGCACAGTTTTCTTCCAGAATATTCCCGAAAAATCTTCATACATCTCCTCTTGTATACCCTCCCGTTCTCTGAAGTCCAGCAGCGCCTGTCGGGCACCACTTATCAGCCAATCGTCTAAAATCAGATAACCACCGACTTCCAACTTGTGATAGAGCTGCTCCAGCACGGTCATTGTCGAACCGTACATGTCACCGTCCAGCCGCAGCACAGCCAGCCTGCCTATGCCGGCGGACTGCAGGGACTGCTCGAAAAAGCCCTTGACGAATACGATGTTTTCGGACAGGAGGTGAAAGGCCCTGAAATTTTCCTTCACCTCTTCGAGGCTGATCGCCAGATCGGTTCGCTGGTAACTGGTATCACCTTTGTCCTGGGGCCATTTCCCGGCATCCGGGGGCGGCAGACCCTCGAAAGAATCGGCGACAAATACCTTTTTATCGGTATTTCCGTGAGCTTTCAATACGCCGGTGCAGTAGATGGTGGCTCCCCCCTTCCATACCCCTGTCTCGATAATGTCGCCCTGGATGGAGTTTTTCAGGCAATCTTCGATGCAGTAGCGCAGGGTATCTAGTTTATGCCCGGGGAGCATGGAGACCTGGTTCGCTATAATGCTCTTTTTCAGCAGGTCGAGATACAGATCAGGCAGGCTGTCGCTGCCAAACCGGTATTCAACACCCGGTTTGACTCCATACTTTTCCGCGAATGTACGTATCTTGATCAGCTTATTCTGCTCGTATCGCTGCCGTTTTTTCAGTTTCTTCCGTTCTTTGAATTTCTGAAAGTATCCCATGGACTCTCTGACTGTATGTGATAACGATTAGGTGTCAGCCGATTTCCGGCCAACGGTTTACCGGCAGGATCTCAGGCCTGTTCCGCTCTGTTCCGGCGGTCGAACTCGTCCAGTATTTTTGCGGCGATAAAACGGTACCCATGCTCGTTCGGATGACCGGTATCCAGATAAAATTCCGGCATCTTCTGCAGGAAATCGTCGTACAGCCTGATCAGTACACAGTTGTCGCAAGACTTGGCAATTTCCTCCAGAATCCTGTTGTAGCGCTGGATAAACGGGTTTCTGAAGATCTCCTGATGGGGAATTATCTCGGGCAGAACGACCTGTTTTTTTTTGCAGTGCCTGACCATCTGCAACACCTTACTGCGATATTCCTGTTCAGACACGACATTTACCTCTCCCAGGAGTTCATTCAGGCCAATCTTCCGGCACGTTTTCTTATACTTTTTGACGATACTCCGAATCTGTTTTCGCAAAAAATTGTCTGGGTAATAGAGAACATTCGGAGAATATTTAAATGTTGTATACGCGTCTTTCAGACCAAATTGAATGAAGATACAATCGAACTCATCACTGTCGTTATCTCTCAAAATGGCAAGCCCCTCCCGGGTGCTGAACATGGCTTTACCGCAATTCTTTACCGGAACATTCAAGGCCATACCCACTCGCTCGGGATAGCTGTTTCCCAGACAATGCTCAACGCCCGATGTTATACAATCGCCAACGGCCAGGATACCTTTCAATTTTGTCTTGTCTCAATGAATGGTCATAAGAAATGGAGGAAGCGAATTAGCACCTGCCTCACAGGCACGATGGAGGAGCAAGTTGTCGTTACGCATAGATAACTGCTCCTCTCAAGGGGCTGCAGTATTCCAACCTTTCTGCCGACTCTTTAGATCTGGCTGTTCGAGTGAAGAAAGCGTCGAACTCCACTGGGGCTTATGCGAATCTTTGCAGAGTGACCGCTTCAAAAAATAGGCAGTGTGGTGTCGAGGGATCCGTCTGTCAGATCGGTGCCTGTGAGCTCGCGCTGGATAGCCAGATAGTGTGAGGTGACCCCTTCCACTCCGCGAATGGGAACGATTTTCCACTCCATGATGAACTCTGATCCATCTTTACGGTAGTTAAAGGTTTTTCCGTGAAAAATATCACCCTTGTCTAGTTTGTCCTTCAGCTCAGCTAAGACCGCTTTCTCCGATTTTTCCCCCTGAAGCAGAGCCGGAGATTTACCGATCAGCTCTTCAAAAGCATAGCCGGTCATTTCACAAAATGCCGGATTGACATAGACAATGGGATAACCTGGTTCAGCTTCAGTGATCATGACACCCTGAAATGACGACTCCAGGGCGAAATGCAGCATGCTCTGCATGATCGTTTGAAAATTCTGGTCATAATCGAATATATGTTCCAGATTCAGGGTGTTGGACATAGTGTGCTCTCCATTTTTTCTCTTTAGTGCGAACAACTCACAGCGATTTCCTTGAACCGTGGCGTACCGAGGACGGTGGCTGTTTCAGGCGAAAAATATGCCAGTCAAAGGGCGGTTGTCCATAGTTAACAATTTTATGCATGATTCACAAAGGTGAAAGATAAAAAATAAGGAGTGCGGGACTGAGCTTTGCGACTGCCCGTCTCAGAGGATATCAATCATATGAAAGGGGAAGTTTCCTTTTTCCCTGTCCTCGCAATAAAGTTCGAGTACTTCACGTATGGACCGAAAGGCCAGCTCCTGCCAGGGGATTTCATGCGGCTGGAACAGTTTTATCTCCAGGCTCTCGCTGCCGGGTGGACCGGCACTGTCGGCCAGGGAGCAACGAAACATGATATATACCTGATTGATCGAACCAATATTGGCAACGGCATAGGGCACCAGGTTGCTCACGCGGTAGCCGGCTTCTTCCAGGGTTTCCCGGGCCGCACCTTCCTGCAGGGTCTCGCCATTTTCCAGGTAGCCCGCCGGCAGGGTCCATTTGTCCCGGGCGGGCTCAATGGCACGCCGGCAGAGCAGGATGCTGCCGCCTGTCTCAGGGATGGTGCCCACCACCATCTTGGGATTCTGGTAATGAATGGCAGCGCATGCTTCACAGACGAATCTCGGCCTATCGTCTGCTTCGGGTATTTTACTGGTGACCGGAGCACCGCAGTGGGGGCAATAGTTCATTGTCATGACCTCGAATCTGTTTTTGAGGTTGTACCACAAAATCGTTTTGCCCCGCGATATTTTTCACTGACTTAATTCATTGTCCCTGACAATTTATCCGGGTCTGAGTCACACCCTTATAATCTGTTTTGCATCGGCCTCATAACATCACGATTTAATATGGCTTTAATTAATGTATCCTGCAATTTCAGTTTCTGGGCAGACCTTGAGACTGGAAAATAAAACGGTAGAACCCAGGGAGGTGTGTTTTTTGGGTTGCTATTTTGCGGCAACGGTTTATAATTGTCCGGTGGTTATAAAGAACATCACTATCCGGATCACGCACAGCGTCACTCGCCACCTGTCTTGTAGCACCCCTTCATTTCAGTTGATCAAAGAGATTCTTGCTGGTCATAGCAAAGGAGAAGCAGGATGAAACTCTATATTGGTAATCTTCCATTCAACGTGACGGAGTCAGAGTTGCAGGATCTCTTCAAAGAGTTCGGTGAGGTGGTCGATGCCAGTCTGGTGATGGATCGCTACACAGGTAAATCCAGAGGATTCGCTTTCGTTGAAATGGACTCACGGTCAAGTGGTCAACAGGCCATGGAATCGCTGAACAAAACGATATACAAGAGCAGACCCCTGGTCTGCAACGAGGCCAAGCAGCTGAAGAAAGGAAGTCGGCGACGCTAGGAAGTAAAATATTATGTGTACCCGTGAAGGCTCGCTAGATGAGTCAGCACAATAATGTTCCAGAACAAAACACTGGAACACGAGGATCGCAGTTAGGCGATTCTAATACAAATAGTCCAGAAGGACTAATAGCAAAGGAGTAGTAAAAATGTCAGAAGGAACAGTAAAATGGTTTAACGATGCAAAGGGTTATGGTTTCATTGCCCAGGAAAACGGCAATGATCTCTTTGTTCACCATAGCGAGATCAAGTCCGACGGGTTCAAAACCTTGGACGAAGGCGCCAAAGTCGTCTTTGACGTCACTGAAGGTCCTAAAGGTCCGGCAGCGACAAATGTAGTTCAGATGTAAGGTTTCCCCTTCGTCTTACGGGGGCTGTTCTGATTTTCAGAACAGCCCTTTTTTTTTGCCTCACCCACAGGCTCTGTGCCAATAGTCTAGCGCGAGAGCTTACACCTTCCTCGGTCCTGTCCCACACCAGTGCTTCAGTCGTATCCCCCTCATCGCCATCCTCTTATTTTTTCCAGAAAGCGGGGAAGAATACTACCAGCGCCGAAAACATTTCCAGCCTGCCAACCAGCATGTTCCAGGCCAGGAACCATTTGCCGAAGTCTGAGATAAAGGCAAAATTCTCGGAGGGTCCCACACTCCCGAAGCCCGGTCCGATATTCATCAGGGCGGAGATAACCGCGCTCATGGCGCTCAGGGGGTCAAGTCCATCTGATGCTGCCATGACGCAGCCACCGAATAGGACCAGCAGAATATTGACGATAAAGTAGCAGACGGCAAGGTCGATGACGCTTTGTTCCACCGGCCTTCCGTTCAGTCGCACCGAGACTATTGACATGGGCTGGATGTAGATCTTCTTAATGGAGCCATAGAGGTATTTCCAGATTACCGCGTAGTGGACGATCTTGATACCGCTGGTGGTGGAGCCGGCACAGGCGCCGATGAAACAGACGGCAAAGAGAAACATCTGAGCGGCCTGGGGCCAGAGTTCGTAATCCGCCGTGGTAAAGCCGGTGGTTGTCAGCAGTGAGGTAACCTGGAAAGTACCGTAGCGAAGCGATTCCCCGAAGCTGCTGTAAGTGCCGCGCAACCAGAGATCAAGGGTGACAGCCAGGCAGAAGATGCTGAGAATGCTCACGTACCAGCGCAGTTCGGTATTCTTTCTGACTTCACTGAAATTGTTGCGCAGCATCTGGAAAAAAAGAACGAAGGTCATACCGCCCAGAAACATGAAGCAGATGACCACCCAGTCGAAATAGGCGTTGTCATAGTGGCCGATACTTCCGTTTTTGGGTGAGTATCCGGATGTAGAGACAGTACCGAAGGAGGTGCACAGGGCATCGAAGAGATCCATTTTCCCCAGCACTAGAAGCAGTGTCTGGAGAAGATTCAGGGCCAGATAGATAATCCAGAGCCAGATCATCGCATCTCTGTTTCTGGCAATGAATCTGTCGCGGGTAATGATCTGACCGGGACTCGATTCAGCCCTGAAAAGCCGCACGCCGCCCATCCCGTGGGGCAGAAATATGATAGTCAGAGTCAGAAATCCCATCCCTCCAAGCAGATGTGTCTGACTGCGCCAGAAGAGCAGGCCGTGGGGCAGTGTTTCGATGTCGGTCAGAATAGTCGCTCCGGTGGTCGTATACCCCGACATCATCTCGAAAAAGCCGTCGCTAAAAGATGGAATGGAGCCGTGAATCATGAAGGGCAGGGCAGACAGAGCGGAGATAATAACCCAGCCGATGGTGGCCACGAACAGACCATCCTTGAACGAGAGTTCGTCGATCCTGCGGAAGAATCGGCGCAGCGCCAGGCCCAGGGAAATGATAATCGCACATGACACCCCCAGGCTGAACAGATCATCTTCGCCATAGATCAGGGAGCAGATGACCGGCAGTATCATTGACCCACCGGTTACCAGCAGGAGGGTGCTGAGCACATTGCAGATGGCAGCGAGATTCAAAGGCGTAAGCAAGAGTTGAATTTATCTAAGTTATCTCTAGGGATAACCAAATAATGGTTTAAAAACACTCAATCACAAAACCGTCAATGATGCAATCAGACGGTTGCCTGGCCCAAAATTATAAATCGTTGCTTCTGAGCAGGGAAAGCGCTAGATTAGCTACTGTTTTTCCGAAATCAGATAGCGTTTGATCAGAATGCATCGAAACGATTAACCGATTTTTGGAGGAGTGCTGTGGCTGACAGGCAAACAAGAATTCTCGTTGGATACAATCTCTACTTCACCTCCGATGAGGTGATCGAGGTGGCAATCGACCATGCCAAGGCCTTTGGCGCCAAACTCTATGTGGTCAGTTCGATTGTCGGCCATTCGCTCGATCGCAACGGTATGGTTGCCAATCCTAAAGCCCGGGCCCGCCTCGATAAGGTAAAAGATAGACTCCAAAAAGAGCAGATCGATCACGAAGTGCATCTGATCGTCAGGCTGGATGATCCCGGGGTCGATCTGGTCCGTTTTGCCGTCGAGCATGAAATCGATGAAATGGTCATTGGTTTCAAGGTTCGCTCAACCATCGGCGAGATCATTTTCGGCTCCAACTATCGGACCATGATCGCCAAAGCACCCTGTCCTGTTGTAACCGTGCATGTCCCGGACGGATCCCCCATAAATGAATAAGGGGGCCCATAGCGAGGTCGAGAGCCAGCCGCAGTTCTCCAGCCCCCAGCCCGGCAGAGCCCCCAGGCGTGGGATGGTCGCTTTATGGGTCGCTATTTTTGCCTATATCGGCCTGATCGTCTCCGATCCGGCCACCAGTCCCTTTTATGCCATCGAAAGTGCCCTGGGTACCGTGGGGTATTCGCTTATCGTGCCGACCATGCTCTTTGTCATTGCCGTGGCCGTCTCGGTTTCTCTGGGCTATGTCGCCATCGGCATCCGCTTCAACAAGGGGGAGGGCGGCCCCGGCCTGATCTATGAAATGCTCGGTATCAATCCGGCCATGCTGGCGGCAGCCAGCCTGATCCAGGATTTCGTGCTGACCGACTCGATCACCATGGCGGCGACGGTGGCGGCGCTGGTGTCCCGCGGTTTTACCTTCGGCCTGGATTTCGGCATCCATACCGCCCTGGCCGACCGGCTGGGACTGGCGCTCATTGTCGGGGTGGCGGTGGCCATCGTCATGCGATTCGGCGACAAGGGCCGCTACATCTTCGCCTTCATGACCTTTGGATTCATGGCGCTGGTACTCTACACCGTTATTCTGCCGATTCTGCCGAACGCCAAGGAACTTATGCCGGTGGCTCACGATATCCATATTCCCGATAATTCGCAGCTGACCGGGATCAGTATGATCATCGTGCTGCTTTTCGGGGCGGTCCGGGGCTTTGCCTTGTTAACCGGGTTCGAGGCCAGTGTCGCCGGCCTCTCCCATGAGGAGGATAAGCCGCGCTGGGCCCGCATTGCCATGGGGGTCGGAACCGTCGTGGCGGTGCTGGTGTTTACCAGCTTTGTCACCCTCGACATTGCCGTGACCACCAAAGTACTGGAGTTGGAGCCCAGCCATAAAAACACCCTGTTCAGTCTCTGGACCCGCTCCAAGCTGGTGCCCGGAAGTCTCACCGATCAGCTGCTTACCCTGTTTTCGATCGGCATCCTGCTCTCCGGTGCGGCCAGCGGTGCGGTGGCCGGCAGCGGTATGCTGCGGACCCTGGTTCGTTCCAGGGCCCTGCCGCAGATTCTGAGCAATCCCCACGGTACCGACTATAGATCGATATTCGTGGTCCATGGAACCGCCATTCTGCTGACCCTCGGGTTTGGCGCCAATGAGCTCAAGATCGTCGCTTTCTATGCCATTTCAGTGCTGGTCGGATTTCTGCTCAGTCTCAGCGCAGCGGTGAAGTTTGCTTTTTATACCAGTACCTACTATCTGATGCTGGCTATTCCGGGACTGTTGATGGTGGCTTTTGCCCTGGTGGTGAACATGGGTCGCTACGAAGGCTGGGTCATCATCGGGCTGGGCATCGTCATGGCCTACTACCTGCGCAAAAAGTGGTTTGCGGGCGGACGCCTGCCAATCAACTTCAGTCATTGAGCCGGCCGCTTATTCTTCCTTGTTTTCCGAGTCGGACTCGGGTGCGGTGCGGAATGTTTCCAGGGCAGCACCCACCGCGGGCAGGTATTCTTTGAAGGAATCCCCGTAGATTTGCCAGATGGTGCTGAACAGGGCAGCGATGATCGGGCCGACGATAATCCCGATGATTCCAAACATCGAGATGCCGCCCAGGGTGCCGAAGAGGATAAAGAGATCGTGCATCTCGGTGTCCTTGCCGACCAGCCGGGGCCTGACCAGGTTATCAAGATTCCCCGAGATCAGGCCGCAGACCACCACCAGGATGATTACTCCGACCCAGTTTCCGGTAAGGGCCAGCAGGATGGCTGCGGGGACCCAGATGATAGCGGTACCAAAGGCCGGGATCACCGAGGTAACCGCCATCACGGTTCCCCAGAACACCGGACCTTCGATACCGGCGAAGTAAAACCCCAGACCGCAGATCGTCCCCTGCATGAGACCGATGATCAGGGTCCCTTTGAGTGTTGCCCGGGTCACCGAGGTGAACTGCTTGAGCAGCCGCCGTTCATCATCGTCTCTGAGGGGCAGGTAGTAGAGGATCTTGTCCAGCAGCACCGTGCCCATGGTAAAGAAATAGAACATCACATAGAGCATGATGATGGTGCCAAACAGGGCCTGAATGGTCACCATGGTTGCCGATGAGAGGGAATTGACCAGAAAGGTCGAGACCGTGGCCACCACCTGGCCGGCGCGCTCGATGAGAATGTCCCGGTAGGGCATGATTTCCTTATAAAAAGGCAGCTTGTCAAGGTATTCGGTCAGGGTCGACGGTTCGTTGATAAAGGACTGCACGAAGGGGGTGACCGATTGCCCGACAGTCACCGCCTGGGCGGCGACGATGCCTACCAGGATGGAGAGTGGCGCCAGGATCAGAAAAACGATGCCAATAATGGTGATCAGTGAAGCTAGATTTTTACGGCCGTGAAGCTTGCTGGTAAGCCAGCGGTGGAAGGGGCTGAGCATGGCCGAAAATATGCCGGCCATGAACATGGGCATCAGGAACTGGTGAATCATGGTCAGAAACAGCACTGAAATTATCAGTACCAGCGTCAGCAGGACCGTGTTGTTTATGGTTTCTCCCTTCATGGCGTGCCCCCCGTCAATACAGCGGTTCGAAGCGATTGGTCCGCTGATTTTTCTGTACCTTGCCGCACTCGAAGACCCTGCCGCTCATGGTAATATAGACACCGCTGTCCAGCGTTTGGGCCGCCGTCAGACCGCAGCCGATATTAAAGAGTGCGTCACTGGTCTTGAACAGTGCGGGCTGCAGCGCTCCGGTGAGAACGATGGTTTTGCCGGCTATCGACTGAAGTCTGGTCCCTGTTTCGACCATGGTGTCGGTCCCGTGGGTAATGAGGATACGTGTCTCTTCACTGTCGGCGACATAATCGTAGAGCAGTTGCCGGTCTGCGTCGGTGAGATCGAGACTGTCCTTTCTCAGAACCGGGACAATTCGATAGCTGATCGACAGGTTGAGCTCGGCGAGCAGGGTGGAGATGTTCGGCGGCCCGACCTCGTAGGCGCTTTTGGCGTCGAAGTAGACCTTATCGATAGTGCCGCCGGTGGTCAGGATGAGAATGGTATCCATAGGTGGTATTCTGCCTGCTTGGTTTAAGGGGAAAGGAAGCCTGTGGTAAACAATTGTTCCCGGTCTCCAATAGTGGTAGTATTGGCACCTGCTATACATGGCGACCCAGGCCAGGAGGATGGGGACACAATAAGTATTGTGCCCCCTCTGGTGTCGCTTTACGTCAACCAGTACCATTAAAAACAACTCATAACAAGGTGGATTTCATTATGAATGTCGTGGCGTTTTGCGCTAGTGCCAGAAGGAACGGAAACACCAAACTGCTGCTTGAAACGGTACTTGAACCGCTGCAAGAGGCGGGGGCCGAGACCGAGCTGGTGGAGCTGGCCGGCAGCAATCTCAAGGGCTGCAAGGCCTGCTTTGTCTGCATCAAGAAAAAAGACGGCAGCTGTGCCATCAAGGACGACATGCTCAATGAGTGCGTCGAGAAAATGGCCAAAGCCGATGCCATCATCCTCGGCTCCCCGACTTACTTTGCCGATGTATCAACCGAAATGAAAGCCTTGATCGATCGCAGCGGCATGGTCGGCCGTGCCAACGGAGATCTCTACAAGCGCAAGCTCGGGGCTGCTGTGGTTGCCGTTCGCCGGGCCGGTTCCATTCATGCCTTCGATACGATGAATCACTTTTTTCAGATAAGCCAGATGATTATCGTCGGTTCCAGCTACTGGAATATCGGAATCGGCAGAGAAAAGGGCGAGGTCGCCTCGGATGCGGAGGGGATGAAGACCATGCGGCAGCTCGGCGAAAATATGAGCTGGCTGCTCCAGAAGATCAGCGATTGAAGACTAGAGGCTGACAGTGAGTTCGAAAAGCTCTGGCGTGGATATTCTTGTGGTCGATGACGAACAGGTACATCGCTATATGCTTTGCTCCATGTTCAAGGAGTGGGGCTATAACTGCATCGAGGCCGATGATGGAGATACCGCTGTCAGTGTGATCGAGAGGCGCGATTTCGACGCGGTTCTGATGGACGTCAAGATGGCGCGCATGAGCGGGCTGGAAGCGTTCGCCCGCATCAGCGAACTAAAACCGGCCTTGCCGGTGATTATCATGACCGCTTATTCCTCGGTGGATGATGCCGTTGATCTGATCAAGCGCGGGGCCCACGATTATCTGACCAAGCCGCTTGATTTCGAGCGTCTCAAGCTGACCCTGATGCGGGCCCTGGATCATCACCGGGTGGAGGAGCGAAAGCGAGAACCCAGGCCCGAGCCGGGTGGACTCGACACCCCGATCATCGGCAACTCACCAGAAATTCTTGAACTGCTCGACATGATCAGCTATGTGGCGCCGACCGAGGCGACGGTGCTGATAACCGGGGAATCCGGCACCGGTAAGGAACTGGTTGCCGAAACCCTGCATCGCAACAGCGACAGAACCGCCCAGCCTTTCGTCAAGGTCAACTGTGCGGCGCTGGCTGAAAACCTGCTGGAATCGGAGCTCTTCGGCCACGAAAAGGGAGCCTTTACCGGGGCTGACCGGCAGCATGACGGTACCTTTGTGCAGGCCGACGGAGGCACGCTGTTTCTCGACGAGATAGGTGAGACCTCGCCGGCTATGCAGGTAAAGCTGCTCAGGGTGCTGCAGGAAGGCGAATTGCAGCGGGTCGGTGGCAACCTGACTATCTCCGTAGATGTGAGGATCATCGCGGCCACCAACAGGGACCTCGAAGAGGAGGTCGAAAGAGGCAGCTTCAGAGAAGATCTTTATTACCGGCTCAATGTGGTGACGCTTGAAGTCCCGCCGCTGCGTGAACGGCAGGGCGATGTCGAACTTCTGGCCGAGCGCTTCATTGAACGATTTGCCGAAAAAAACCGGCGCACAGTCGAGTCGGTGAGCAGGGAATGTATGCAGCATCTAAGCGCTTATCCATGGCCCGGTAACGTGAGGGAACTGGAAAACGCCATCGAAAGGGGTGTCATCCTGATGCGGGGCAATCATCTCACCGAAAAAAGTCTGCCGCTGGCAGTACAGAAATATTTTCAGGAAAATCCGGGGGCCGTTACGGCCAAACCGGCGACCCTGCAGGAAGCCGAAAAGGAGCTGATCAAACAGACCCTCAGGGAGACCGACGGCAACAAGAGTGAGGCGGCGAGGCGGCTGGGAATCACTCGCAAGACTTTGCAGAACAAATTACAGAAATATGGCGACTGAACGACCCTGCCGGCGGTGTCGTTTTTTGCGGTGGGTGGATGATGTCGATTGACGACTATCTGTTCTCGGCGGCAGAAGAATTCGATCAGAGATCTCCACCGGCAGGATTAATTGCCTCATTTTTCTCACAACAAAGGTGAACAGGAACAAGGTTAATTTTAATGTTTACTTAAATGGTAAACAAAATTGATCCCGAAAAAAAGACCAGGCGGAGGATTAGTTTGCTGTCTTTTTAACCGACTCAATCGCCAACACGAATGGAATGGCAGTCATACCTACGAATCCGCATAATATAAAGGTTTGTTCCAGACCCAGCAAGTCGGCAACAAATCCAACGAGCACCACGACCGCAGATCTGGCCAGAAAACTTATCATCATAAAAACGCCATTAGCCGCAGAAGAACCGTCTACGGAAAACTCCTGAATCATTGTCAGCATCACCGGCGTTGTGGAGAGAAGAGAAAAACCAGTGATCAGCAATATTACCAACTGGAGCCAGCCCGAAGTGCAGGTAAATAGTAAAAAAGCAATGGGAGAAACCACCAGGCAGAAACCTAATAGCCGCTTTCGACCGAATCGATCGCTCAGGCCTCCCACAGTAAGTATACCAATCACCCCCGCAGCCTCAAACAGGGAGAGGGCAATCCCTGCAAGCCACACATTGCCACTTTGCTGCATGATATAGAGGGGAAGAAAAGCAGTTAGACAGGCATGCATGAAACCGCGACCAACGAGGATCGCAGAAAGTGGTGCTAGTATTCCCTTCATTTCCCTGCAAGTTCTACGAATGGAAGGGCTCTGCTTTTGCTCGACAGTTACTGGCATATCCTTGAATTTCAAATACATCACTATCGAGGCTAAAATGCCAAAGAGCATCACAGGGTAATACCCCTCAAAACCAAAAATCGATATGGCACCGATTATAGTGATAGGCCCCAGCGTTCTTGCCAGCTCACCTCCTGTCATGAAAAAACTCATCCCCCTTCCAGTCTTGCCACCCGAAACCCTGTAAACCATCACCGGGGCAGGTACATGAAACAGAGATGTACTTACACCGGTGAAAAACATGAGAATCAACAGAATTCCATAATTTGGTGCAATTCCTAGAAGAGACATGGGAACTGCGGTAAAAGCAGGAGCCATTATAATGAAATATCGGACACTTACCCGATCAGCAAGTTTGCCGATGTGGGGATTCATCAAGGCAGGGATCTGCATAGCAGTTGAAAGAAAACCTGCCTGCGTAAGAGAAAGGGAGAATTTCTCTATAAGAAAGGGCAAGAGCGGGGCAAGAAAGCTCGTATATATGTCATGAATGAAATGACAAACCGATAATAGAATTACTTTCTCGGTATCAAAAAAAGACTTGGCTGGATTTTCTGATTTAGTCATAGAAGTATGCAGGCCATTTGTTCTGTAAAAAATATCAAATGTCATGCTTTACTTCGCCTGGAGATAAATGTCACACCTTATTGGACAAATACACAAAATAAACAGGTGCTGAACAGCAATATAGAGCTTCAGAAGGTATAGAAGGGCACGAAAACGAGCCAACGCGCTCTTATGGTTAGTGTGTGTGGTGGATAACTTCCTGGGTGTTTACGATGTATTGGGCTAAAGGCTATCAGGAACTCCGCGCAACATATTCTTTTTTATCTTTTTATATTAATATTTTAACTGATGGTATTTGGGTCTTTGTCTGCCCAAAAGCGGCAGCGCCCCACCTCTGCCAGTTCAAACTCCCCAAAATCTATAATTTTGGGTGTCCAGGGTTTGGGTGAAGGTCATACCAATGTCGAGATGACCTATAACGTGGTTGTCGGACAGGGGGTGGAACTCGTGCCGTCAATTCAGTATATATCCAACCCCGACGGATCGGAGGACTTCTGCGACGCAACGGTGCTGGGACTGAAGCTGAGTCTGAGTTTGTAAAAATGGATTGGGCGTATTATTAATAAGGCTACCTTGAAAAACCCGAATTTTTCAAGGTAGCCTTAAGATATGATGGCTATCGTTAGATATGGTCGCAATCCAGGGGCACCTTGTTCAGGGGAGCCTAAAGTTTTGACTTCAGGAAATTGACAATGATACTGGCTGGAGATATTGGAGGCACCAAAACAGTTTTGGCGCTTTTCTCGATCAAGGACGGGGTCGAAGGTGGAGAAATCCACCACACCCTTTATAAAAGCGGTGATTACGATTCGCTCGAAGCGGTTATCGAAGAGTTTTTAGAGCAAACCGGGGTAAGACCGGCAGCCGCCTGCTTCGGCGTCGCCGGGCCGGTAAGCAATCAGGAATCCCAGATCACCAACCTGCCGTGGATAATCAGTGCCGAGAACATACGCACCACCTTCGGCATCAAGCAGGTAATGCTGCTCAACGATCTGGAATCGATCGCCACCGCCGTACCGCATCTCTCAAACAAGGATCTTTATACACTCAATGAGGGGGTTGTCGACCCTCAGGGGAATATTGCCGTCGTCGCTCCGGGAACCGGTCTCGGTGCCGCATTTCTGGTCTGGACCGGACAGTGTTACAAGGCGCTGGCCAGTGAAGGCGGGCACACATCGTTTGCGCCGGGAAACATGCAGGAGATTGAGCTGCTGAAGCACCTGAAACGCCGCTATCGGCACGTCAGTTTCGAACGTATCTGTTCAGGCGGCCAGTTGCCCAATATCTATGATTTTTTTCTGGATAAACAAAGTTACCTCGAGCCGGACTGGCTGAAAAAAGAGCTTGAGAGCGCCCGGGACCGTACGCCGATAATTGTTCAGGCCGCCCTGGAGCACAAGGCTGATATCTGTGAAGCGACATTGGACATGTTCGTCAACATTCTCGGTTCTGCTGTTTCCAATATGGCGATCACGATCCTACCCAGAGGTGGTATCTACCTGGGCGGCGGCATACCTCCACGAATTCTGGAGCGGCTAAAACGACCGGACTTTCTGAGCGCAATAGCCAACAAGGGACGTTTTTTCAACTTGTGTTCCACTATGCCCGTTCATGTAATCATGACCCCGAAGGTTGCGTTGTACGGGGCGGCCTGGCATGGACTTGCAGCGTTGAAAGATTGAAAAGCTGAGATCAGCAGCCGCCGTGCAATGGGTTGCGAACTTCCTGGTTTCCACGTTCTTTCAACCGATTACGCTCAACCTGGGATTGAGCATTGCCTGGTGACCCAATATCAATTCATAGGTACTACCTTAATGAGATTTGCCTTGGCGACTTAAAATTAGGATACCTCAGGATGATGGATATAATTGCGATTCTTTTTAGTTAGTTTCCATCCGGAAACGAGCAATTTGGTTCAAGATCGAGGCGTGCGAGAAATTTTACCGCAGGCCGAGTTGATATTCCGAGGATAAAATTTCGAGCACAACGAAGCGTGGACAAAAGGGCCGTTTCCAGATGGAAACTAGTTAGGCAGTGTGCAGAACTTTCTGCCCACTGCCTCTATCCGACGCTTCAGGCATAATCAATTTCGCCATACCTTCACATCCGGCAGATAGGAACGGTCAGCGGTTTTCCTATTCACTCAACCAGGGAGGCAGACAGGGAGCCCAAGGACCACTCTACGGTTCTGTCACCACAACTGCGGCACGAGCATTGGGTCGTGTGCCGTTCAAGTAAATAATATCCAGAACGCCGCCTCCTGTTTTCAATCAGGCGACCGTACTTATAAGTATCTGGGAAACGGTTTATTCTGAATTTTTCATCAGGCGATCGGAAGGAGGAAGATATGGAGCGTGAACCCATGCATTTTCATGCTGAATCAATCGAGAAGGTGTGGCAGAACCTTGGCTGCTCGGAGGAGGGACTCAGCTTGGCTGAGGTCGAGAAGAGGCGGGCTATCCACGGGCTCAATCGTCTTCCCGCTCCGCCCAAACGCAGCCCGCTCGTACGTTTTGTGGCGCAGTTCAACAATGTTCTGATCTACGTACTGCTCTGCGCCGCGGTGATGACGGCCCTGCTGGCCGACTGGGTCGATGCCGGGGTTATTCTGGGTGTCGTCGTGATCAATGCCATCATCGGCTTCGTCCAGGAGGGCAAGGCGGAAAGAGCCGTTGACGCGATACGGGAGACCCTGACCCACGAGGCGCTCGTGCAGCGTGACGGAAAAAAGAGATCGGTCGGGGTGGAGGAACTCGTTCCCGGCGACGTCGTTTTTCTGCACTCCGGCGACAAGGTGCCCGCCGATTTGCGCATATTTCAGAGCAAGGATCTGCGTATCGAAGAGGCCCCGCTGACCGGCGAGTCGGTTCCCGTCGATAAAACCGTCGATCCGGTCGGAGCTGATGCCGCGATCGGCGACCGGACATCCATGGCCTTTTCCGGAACCATGGTCAGTTTCGGCCAGGGCAAAGGCGTGGTTGTCGCCACCGGCGAGCACACCCAGATCGGCAAGGTCAGTGCGCTTCTGGCCGGAGTGGAGACCCTGAAAACCAGGTTGACCCAGCGCCTGGACGAGTTCAGCAAATGGCTTACCGGGGCCATTCTCATCCTGGCCGGCGGCACCCTGGTTTTCGGCCTGGCCCTGCGCGACTATACCTTCACCGAGTTATTTTTTGCCTGTGTGGCCCTGGCGGTGGCCGCCATTCCTGAAGGACTCCCTGCCATTATAACCATCACGCTGGCCCTGGGCGTGCAGCGCATGGCCGGCCACAGGGCGATTATCAGGCGGCTGCCCGCGGTGGAAACCCTCGGTTCGGTTTCGATAATCTGCTCGGACAAGACGGGGACCCTGACGCGCAACGAAATGACCGTGACGACCGTGGTCAAAGCCGATGACGAGTACCGGGTCGACGGGGCGGGATATGAGCCGCAGGGTATTTTTTACCGGCGGGACGACCGGATTGACGCCGCCTCAGATCCCGCCCTGCAGGAACTGGCCCGGGCGGCGCTGCTCTGCAACGACGCTTCGCTCGTTCAGGAGAAGGGGCGCTGGCTGGTGCAGGGCGATCCGACCGACGGCGCGCTGATCGCTTTGGCCTTCAAGGCCGGCGTCCAGGAGAAGCAGTGCCTGGAGCAGTTTCCGCGCATCGACGTGATACCGTTCGAGTCTGAATACAAATTCATGGCGACGCTGCACAGCCGGGCGGACGGCGACAATATCGTCTACCTCAAGGGGGCGCCGGAGCGGGTTCTGGCGATGTGCGCCCGCGAGCGTCATGCTGACGGCGACCGGGATATCGATCGCGGCTTCTGGAACGGCCAGGTGGAACGGATCGCCCAGCTCGGTCAGCGGACCCTGGCGGTTGCCACAGTTGCCATGCCGGGCAAAGAAAGCGTTAGCCATGACGAGGTGAGCGGCGGCCTGACCCTGCTCGGTCTGCTGGGGTTGATCGACCCGCCGCGCGAAGAAGCCGTGGCCGCGGTTGAAAACTGCAAGACGGCCGGCATCAAGGTGAAGATGATCACCGGCGACCACGCTCTGACCGCCGCCGCCATCGGCCGGCAGATCGGCCTGGACGTAAGCAGCCAGCCGATCTCCGGGCAGGAACTCGAAACTATGGACGATGAGACGCTGCAGTTCTATGCCCAGCGCTCCAACATCTTTGCCCGGGTCAGTCCGGAGCACAAGCTGCGCTTGGTGACCGCCCTGCAGGCCAGCGAGCACATCACCGCGATGACCGGGGACGGCATCAACGACGCCCCGGCCCTGAAGCGGGCCGACGTCGGCGTTGCCATGGGGCTTAAGGGCACGGAGGCGGCCAAGGAAGCCGCTGAAATGGTTCTGGCCGACGACAATTTCGCCTCGATTGTGCACGCCGTGGAGGAAGGGCGCACCGTTTACGACAATATCCGCAAGACCCTCGGCTTTATCCTGCCGACCAACGGCGCCCAGGCGGGGATCATCATCGCTTCGGTGATGATGGGCATTGCCCTGCCGATAACGCCGCTGCAGATCCTCTGGATCAACATGGTCACGGCGGTCACCCTGGGCCTTTCGCTAGCCTTCGAGCCTTCCGAAGGCAACGTCATGAAGCGGCCGCCGCGTTCACCCAAAGAACCGCTGCTGAACCAGTTCCTCTCCTGGCGGATAGTTTTCGTTTCGGCGATCCTGGTCATGGGGACCCTGGGCCTGTTTCTCTGGGACCGGTATCACGGGGAAACGCTCGAGATGGCCAGGACCACGGCGGTAAACACGCTGATCTTTTTTCAGATATTCTATCTCTTCAACACCCGTTATCTGAAAGCGCCGGTTCTCAACCGGGAAGGACTGCTCGGCAGCCCGGCCGTGCTGATCGCGGTGGCGACCATTACCGGCCTGCAGCTGCTCTTCACTTACCTGCCGCTCTTCCAGACCGTCTTCGGGACAGCGGCGATACCACTGGGTGACTGGCTGAGGATCGTTGGTTTCACCTTCGTAGTATTCGTCCTGGTCGAAATTGAAAAATATATCCTCCGCCGGCTGGATGGAAAAGAGGCATCGGCGGCACGGTGAGAGCGATAGCCGGAAAGCCGTTTTCGAACCGGTGAGAAGAGGCTTCAGATAATTCACCGCAGGGCTCGGTAATCATAATGAGTATCTAGGGTTGTAGTCTTCGCAGGGCGATTGTGTTATCTTGCAGTCAGGCAGGTACTCTTCTCACTTCTCACCCATGCAATTTTAATATGACTAGGCTTTCTGGCGCGTAAGCTAAACATTCTCTCGGAAGAACATACTAAAGGTCTTTCCTCATTTAACCTTTCTCCTTTAAATATCTGATTTGACAGGACCAACCAATTCGCTTTTCAGGATTAGGAGATGTGCACTGGCTGCCTAACTGCAGTGGAAGATTGATAAGGTTCTGTTCTTCAGGATTGAAACAGGAAGACAATCTCTACCTTAAATTTGAGGAGTATGTATGGTCACTCTCAGTATAAATGATAAGAAGTATGATCTTGACGCGGAGCCCGATGAACTGCTTGTGTGGGTAATTCATGAGAAAGCCGGGTTGACGAAAACCCGCTTTGGCTGCGGAATACAGATGTGCGGCTCCTGCAAGGTCCTCATAGATGGTGAAATTTCATTCACTTGTAATAAGAAGATAAAGGATGTGATGGGTAAAAAAATTACGACAAGAGAGGTTTTACCAGATGATCACCCTTTGCTGACCGGAAATATGGAGTAGCAGAGGTTAGAAAATCAGCCATTTTTCCTGAATAACAGCAGATCTAAGGTTAAGTTTGCTGCCCACAGACCAATTAGAAGATTTGCAGCAACTATCTCAACATTCGGTGCAATATGTGTTTGGCTCAAGGTTGCTGGAACTATTACTTCTTACTCTAAAGGGTCTGGTAATATGAAAAAAATTTGCCTGATATTTACAATTTCACTATTTGGTTGGCTAGGGTGGGAGATTGGTGACCCATTTGGCGTTATGGGAGCATACTTGCTGAGCTTTGCTGGAAGTCTTGCAGGTGTTCTTGTAGGTTGCTTTATCAATCAACGATATCTCGATTGAACAAGGGTGGCGTTATTTTCAGATTGAAACAACCAAGGCCACCACAATCGTGACGGCCCGAAGGAGAGATAAAAAGTAAACACCTTTCGTTGGAGTAAACGACAAGACTGATTACCTTCGTTGTGGCAAGGTTAAGTTCAAGGCCCTGTCGCCTAAACTAGGCTATCAAGAAAAATCCTCAACAAACCCGCTCCCTATATTTTCAAGGTTACTACTGTAAACCTTTCAGACTATGGTTGCCGATCCCTAAACCATTGTTCCCTATCGGCAGATATCATGTCTTTTCAAGGTTACGGGCATTTACATAGCTGTAGATTAGTATTGAGAGCACAATCATTGTCGCACATGATGAGGCAACAGCACGAGACAGCGGTAAGACTCCTGTAATTCCGGCATGTACTCCAGCAATACCGAGGAGAGTAACCACAAGTATAGTGGGTAGCAAAATCCATCGCCTCTCAAAGGGTTCCCTGTCTGCAAACAGCAGGAGTACACCCCATGAAAATGCCACGGCCGACATTAATCCCATCGGATAGACATATTGCCCCACACCCATTCTGGAAGGAATGAGGCATAAGATAGCGACCACGAAATCTGCAATAGCTGCAAGCCAGTACGACATTCTTAGCCATCTAATTGTTTTGTCCATAGCAGTTGCCCCGACAGATATGGCTTATAGTCCTTGATAGAACATAAAGATTTGTCCCTTACAAAAAAGATTTAACGATTTTAATAAGTGATCTGCTCGCCAGAATTTTCCTGTGTCCTTCACCTCTGGTCTCGATCAAGGTGACATGTTCGTGCCCCTCAACCATCTGCCGTGCCTCCTCGATGAAAACCTCTTGGTCATCGACATCGTGTACCACAAGCACATCTCCGTTGAATTTTCTTAAAGCATCTTTGATTTCATAATCTCTTGCCTTGAGCGGAAATTCCTTCTCCAGCTGTACAATGACTGCTTCTTGAGCGCCTTCGGGAAGCTTGTAGTTCCGGCAATAGTGGCTGACCATGGCATCAATGCCAGACGGCGAACTGATTAAAACCAGTTTTTCAACCTCCACCCGGTATCCGGATAAATTCGCCTGGCCACAGGCGGTGAATGCCGCAGCCGTTCCGCCGAATGAATGGCCCACATAACCATATATTGGACCAAAGTGGTTCGAGATATGAAAAATCGCTCTACAGAATTCAGGCAGGCTTGAACGAGGATAATCCCCTTTAAATTCAGAATTTCCATGGGCAGGGCCATCAAAAGCAATCACACGAAACCCGGATTTTGCGATACTCCTTCCCAGAAACGCCAAGTGACTCGCCCGGGATCCCCAGCCGTGCACCATCAGGATGGTTTTACCTTCCCCCCAGGTATAGGCTTTCAGTATCTGTCCTTCAAACGGGACATCATATTGTTCTGCTGAACGGGTCAGCTTTCGGTCGATTTCACTTTCAGCATCAACTGCTGGAGCGCAGAAGTGCATCATCACGTTGTCGTTGACTAGCCCGTCCTGGGCACTACTATTATCTGCATTATACATTGGACTGTCCTCTTGTGTTTCAAACATCTGAGACTGGAAATTTGCCTTCATCCTGCCGGAACTGCGTTTCCCAATGTTTGCGATTGTAATAGATGTCCAAGGAAGTGCGCATCACCCATTCGGGTGACTGCATGCTGATTAAATGAGTTTTTCCCGGACGGCGAGGACCGCCGCTTGGGTGCGATCGTTAACAGCGAGCTTCAAAAACAGATTGCTGATATGGCGCTTGACCGTGTTTCCGCTAATTGAGAGCATCTCCGAGATCTGCGGGTTGGTATAGCCGTCAACGATAAGCCGAAGGATTTCTGTTTCCCTTTTTGACAGTGGTTCTATCACCTCTTCTGATTGATCGGTGCTCGTTACTCGCTCGCCCATATCCTCTCTGGATTGGAGCTTATCCGCAAGCAGACTGGCATATTGCTTATGCTTGGCAAGGCTGTCAACACGAGATGTTGTTTCAAAAATAATCACTACGATAGCCGCCACCGAACGATCTTTACCTCGAACCGGGTATGCGTGAATTTCCCCCCAACGCGTTTTTCCATCTGGAAACAGATGGGAACGCTCGAGTACCACCGTATGTCCCTGGCTTTTAACCTCTTCCAGGAAGCAATTATCGCATACTTTGTCGCAGCCATAAAAGGTTCTATAACAAATATCGCCGATGACCGAGTCAGCATTGCAGCTGTGAATTCTAGCAAGTGCTCTGTTCATCCACAGAATTCTGAAATTCCTATCAAAAATTCCAAACGGTGTACGGATGCTCTTGAGGATGGTACCACCAAGACCAGAGAAAAGATCGTCAAGATCCAACTCCCGGTCTCTGTGTTCTCTATATTCAGTCATTTCATTGCTGGTGAGAAGAAGCACCCTGAACGTGCAGGTATGAAACACAAGGTATCTTCTGCTTTTTGTTTTCGCAAATTATTTCTGCTCAGACGGGATTGGGCCGAATTCAGCCAGCGAGAGGTACCCGCCGGCAAGGTCTTATTCCCGTGATATTTGAAGCTAGATGATAATCAGGAACAAGTTTTAATTCAGCATTCCTCGGTCTAAGTGAAGCATTTCAGAAAAAACCTTAAGTTATTGAATATATTAATATAAAAAGAAAAAACAGACTATGTTACGCGGAGTTCCTGATAATCTGATAATTGGGGATACTGAACCAAACGAGAGGTCTCCACTGGCAGGGTTCAATTAATTCATGTCATGTTTTTGTCTCACATGGTCTGACGGGGAACACACAATCTACCCAAAATGAATGAGTGATTATGTAGAGAAATTGTTTAAACCTCTCTCCTGTAGGACAGCAAGTTCCATACGTATACAGATCTGCATCATGTTAAGTTTAAACCGTATTATCTCGTTTAGAATTGTAATTATTAATAAAATTGATAAGAATGATAATATCAGAAAAGACTATGGACCTCCCCGGATATGCCCCAGAATACAATTTTAAAAACAAAGCTCTTCAAGCCCCGCGTTCCAGATGACTTTGTAAATCGAGCTGAACTGTTCAAGAGACTCGATACGTATGTCGGTTCTCGCCTGATACTCGTTTCAGCGTCTGCGGGGTATGGCAAGAGTGTGACTGTAAGCCGTTGGATTGATTTGTCAAAAATCGACTACACCTGGCTTTCACTGGCAGATGCAGATAGTAATCTCGCCTCCTTTTTCAATTATTTCCTGGCCGCAATTCATACACTTTTCCCTGACTCATGCGTCCAGTCAAAGACGTTATTGAGAGCTCCTGTACTATGCTCCAGAGAAGAATTGGCTGAAGAGCTTATTAATGACCTCGCAGAGATAAAAAGTCCGTTTTATCTGGTTCTTGATGATTACGGATTTATCCATGATCCCGACATTCACTATGTTATGAATTGCCTGTTGGAATTTGATATTCCTTCACTCCATTTAGTTCTCATTACCCGCAGAGACCCGCCGATAAACGTAACCAGGCTTCGGGGAAAAGGAGCTCTCGCGGAGGTAAGACAGGTTGATTTGCAATTCTCTTTTGGGGAGACAAAAGATTTTCTGCAGACCGTTATTGAGGGCAAGCTCACCGATAAAGATTATCTGAGGTTTTACCAAAAACTTGAAGGCTGGCCAGCCGGCATTCGAATGGTCGCTCTTGGCCTGAGGACGCATACCGACCTCAAAGCGTTCACACGAGAGGCCATGCATGGAGACACGCGAGACATCAGGGATTATCTGATGTCGGAAGTACTATCACATCAATCTCCGGCCATTCGGGAGTATCTTGTCAAGACATCAATTCTGAACAAGATGTGTCCATCACTTTGTGAGGCGTTGTGCGATCAGACAGATGTGGATGGCTCTGAGTTTCTTGAGCAACTTGAGGTATCAAACCTGTTCTATGTACCCCTTGATCATCGTCATGAATGGTTCAGGTATCATCATCTTTTTCAATCCCTTCTGCAGTACCTGCTCGAAAAGCGCTTCAGCCCTGAAGAGATTCTGACGCTTCACGAGAGAGCATATTGGTGGTTCAGGAAACATGGGTTTATCGAAGATGCAATGTACCACGCTCTAAAGGCCCAGAATAAGCGACTCGCAGTCTCTCTGATCGCAGCCAACAAGTCCAAGCTTATGGAAAAGGAGCAGTGGCATGAATTACGTCGCCTGATCCAGTTCCTGCCGGTTAAGCTACTCCAGAGCGAACCGGAAATTATGATAGTAAGTGCCTGGTCTCTGATAGGGTTTCCCGAGATGAACCCTATCCTGGACGCCATTGAAGCCATCATGCTGGAATCTCCCAGAAATTACCCCAGCGAGGGCAGATTGTGGGGAGAGTTCTGGGTACTCCGGAGTTTACAAAGCTACCTCGAATCAGATGGTGAGAGAGCATTGCAGCAGGCATCGACAGCGCTTGAATTTCTTCCCGAAGAGAATGGAAGTGAACGGGGGTTTGGAATAATCATGCAGTCGGTCTCCCTGCAGATGAACGGAAAGACTCTGGAGGGACAGCAACGGGTGATACATGCCCTCAACACGAATCAGTCGGTCGCCAGTACGTATCACGCACGACTGCTGAGTGCTCTTTGCTTTGTATATTGGATGGATGGAGACTTGCAGGAACTCCAGCAGACAGCCCAGGTCTATCTGGAACTTGGCCAGAAAATTAGTCTGTCAGAGACAGTTGCCCATGGCCATTTTTTCCTGGGAGTCAGCAGCTATGAAAAAAACGATATGGAATCTGCGTTTTTTCATCTATCCAGAGTTGTAGAGAAAGATACAACGCTCAAACTTGTAAACCGCCATAATTATATCCACAGCGGATTTGCCCTGGCTTACGTCTACCTCGAGATGGGGATGCCGGAAAAGGCACGATCGATTACCAAGGAGATCGTCGCGCTTGCGTTCAACATCAAAAACCCATATATCCTGAGCGTTGCCAAGGCATTTGAAGCAGATCTGGCCTTGCGACTCGGCTCGTTGGGTTCTGCGCTGGCCTGGAGTAGAACATACGATCCATCAATTATGCGTCCGGGGCTGCGTTTCTATACGCCCCGACTGACGCTGGCCAAGGTGTATCTTACTGAAGGTTCTGCAGATAGTCTGAGCAAAGCCGCATCATTTCTCTCCACCCTGGATCGTTATTTCTGCAAAATCAGCAACTTTCAGTTCCAGATCAAGGTCCTGGCACTACAGGCCCTGCTCAATGTAAAGCTCGGAAAAAACGAAAAGGCCATCGCCAAGCTGATTGACTCATTTACTCTCGCAGAGCCAAGAGGGTTTGTGCGTACCTATATAGATATGGGTGAAGAGATGGCGGAGCTCCTGACAAGATTCCCCCGCCAGCAACCTTATGGTGAGTATGCCGAGGTGTTGCGTGCAGCATTTCCAGCTGGAGATCAACCCTTCGTTAAATCAATGCGTGCCGATAACTCTTTACCTCATTCGCACCAGGAAGAGACCCTTGAGACTCCTTTTACAAACCGTGAATATGAGATCGTCCTGCTGCTTCATAAACGGCTGAGTAACCAGGAAATTGCGGACAATCTCTTCATATCATACGGTACGGTGAAACGGCACACGGCAAACATCTACAAAAAACTGCAGGTCAGAAATCGACAGGAAGCGGTAAGCAAAGCATTGTCTCTGGGGGTTATCTCCTAATCTCTGTTGGTTGCCTCATTTCCTACACCTTTTTTACACCTTTTTGGCACATTCCCTCTGTTGAGTATCACGCTTATTCTGTTGTTTATGACGACACGAATAACGAACGAGAAAGAAAAGGAGCAGGGGCAACCTATTTCCTACCCTGCCAAATATCAGATACATATCCAGGGAAAGCTTGACAGCAGCTGGTCAGACCGACTTGCTGGGATGTCCATCGCAACCACTGTTGGAAGAAATGCAGCTCCATTGACGACTTTACAAGGTGAGCTTGTCGACCAGTCAGCCCTGCTGGGAGTGCTCAATACCTTACATGACCTGGGCTACTCATTATTGCAGGTAAACCATCTCCCCAACAGCAAGCATTGATGGAGACGGCAAAGAATGATTACTTCCCTGAACCCGGCATCCCATATGTCTGTGGCTGATTCCCCACTGGAGATCACCAAGGATTCCATCCCGACCGTTGATGTCAATAATCTGCTGTTTTCATGGAAGAAGACGGAAGAGACGATACTGGACATTTCCTGCTTTACCGTACAAAGGGGAGAAAAAGTATTTCTGGAAGGCCCAAGCGGTTCCGGGAAGTCCACATTTCTCAGTATCCTGGCGGGAGTGAGCGAAGCTACGTCAGGGAGAATCTCACTGCTGGGCCAGAATCTGGAAACGCTCAGAGGCTCAGGGCGTGATTCTTTCCGGGCTGATCATATTGGTGTCATTTTTCAGATGTTTAATCTTCTTCCGTATCTTTCGGTCATCGAGAACGTTGTTCTCCCCTGTCTCTTTTCACGCCATCGCAAGGAGCGGGTGCTCAGTTCAGGCAACGTACCGGATGAAGAGGCAATACGCATTCTGGGAAGACTGGGAATCGCACCGCCACTCTTTAAAAAGAAGGTAACCGAGCTCAGTGTCGGACAGCAGCAGCGGGTGGCAGCGGCTCGCGCCCTGCTGGGGCAACCGGAAATCATCATTGCCGATGAACCGACCTCATCACTTGATGAAGCAAACCGGCAATCATTTCATGATATTCTCTTTGAAGAATGCAGGCGCAGTAAGAGCAGCCTTATCTTTGCCAGTCATGATAGAGCGCTGGCCCACTTATTTGACAGAACAGTCAGGCTTGTGGAAATCAACCAGGCAGGCACCGCATCAGCCACTCAGAAGGCGGAGGCGAACTGATGGCCATAATTTTACTGGCACTGAAGAGTCTGCGTAACCGCAGATTAACCATTGGCCTCACCATCCTGTCTATAGCTCTGAGTGTCGCTCTTTTCTTGGGGGTTGAGCGTCTTCGCCATGAGGCTCAGAATAGCTTCACCAATACAATATCCGGAACAGATCTTATCGTTGGTGCACGAACCAGCCCAGTTCAGCTGTTGTTGGCCTCTGTTTTCAGGTTGAGTGACATGTCAAACAATATCAGCCACCATAGTTTCGAAGCAATTGCCGCATTACCTGAGGTCAAATGGGCCATTCCCATCTCCCTGGGGGATACTCATAAAGGTTATCGCGTTCTCGGAACAACCAATAACTATTACACCCATCTGCAGTTTGGCAACAGGCAGCATCTCAGCCTCGGCAAGGGAGAATGGTTACAGGATATCAAGGGTGCGGTTCTAGGAGCCGAGGTCGCAGATAAGCTGGGTTACGTGGTTGGCAGCTCCATTGTCGTCTCACACGGCTCCGGAGAAATAAGTTTTGTGGATCACGATAACCATCCTTTCACGGTTACAGGCATCCTGGAACGAACCGGGACCCCTATAGACCGGACTGTTCATGTGAGCCTTGGTGGTATCGATGCAATTCATGCTGAAATTAACATGGGAGCTAGCCACCGACACGATCCCCTTGCAGAACATCTTGGCCTCACCGAGCATACAAATCTAAAGGAAGGTGAGGCATCGTCGATCAGTGCAATTTTTCTTGGACTACATTCCAGAAGAGATGTTTTGACTGTTCAGAGAACGATTAATGACCGCCAGGACGAACCATTATCAGCAGTTATTCCTGCAGCAGCCCTGCAGAAACTCTGGACAATAGTTGGAACGGTAGAAAAATCACTGCTTGCCTTATCTGCATTTGTTGTCCTTGTTGGTCTGACAGGCATGATGGTCGCAATCATGACAAGTCTGCAAGAGCGTCGCCGTGAAATGGCAATTTTAAGAGCCGTTGGTGCGCGGCCTGTCCATATCTTTGCCATGATTGTTGGAGAAGCTGCATGTGTCACAATAGCTGGTGTTACCCTTGGGGTAGTTATCCTCTATGGCTTGCTTCTACTTACCCAGCCTGTCATCAGCTCATATTTCGGTCTGTTTATAACAATTTATGCACCATCAATTCATGAAATAGTTGTGATTCTAGCAATGTGTCTGGCAGGGGTTACTATCGGATTTATCCCCGGATATCGAATTTACCGATACTCCCTTGCCGATGGTATGACCATCAGGATTTAAAGGAGATTCTTATATGGAACTGAAACAAAAAATTCTCATGTTTTCTATTGTCATAACCGCTCTTTGTGCAATGGGTGCAGGAGCTTCTCAAATCCGGCAACTCGAGTGGTCTGATCTGCAGCAGAAAATAGAGTTTGAGGATCCTTTTACAAAGCTCTCAGAAGAACAACTGCTGCACCTGGGTGCCTATGCCCGAGTAGAAAATCTCAAGGAGAATGCCCCCGGGCGTGTCACCCCAGCTATGCAGGCAGAAGTTGACCAGGGGCTGCGCCTCCTTGAATCCCAGGGGATTGATTTCCAGGGGCTGCTTGTCAGGCGTGCAGAAATAACGGAGTTGCGAGAACAACAGGGTACGTCAGTAGTAACAGAGCTTGATGGGAAACAGATTCGCATGCCCGGATTTGCCCTTCCCCTTGAGTATTCAGACAAGGAAATAACGGAGTTTCTCTTAGTGCCATGGGTGGGGGCTTGCATCCACACGCCTCCCCCTCCACCAAATCAGATTGTCTATGTCAAGTTAGACAAGGGGTTTAAAACCAACGGCATGTTTGAGCCCATCTGGGTCAGCGGTGAGCTCATCGCAAAACCAATAACCAAAAACCTTTATTTAAAAGATGGATCTGCCGATATCGGTGTTGGCTATACACTTGTTGCAAATAACGTATCACCATACAAAAAGTAAACGGAGAAAAACAATGATGAAACAACTCAAAACAATAATTGCCACAGCATCAATACTCGCTGCAGCAACCTTTACTCAAGCAAATACTGAGCTTCCATCGGAGGTGACGCTCTTTAAAAACGTCAATATCTTCGACGGGAAGAGTGACAAGTTGAACGAGGGTATGGATGTTCTGGTTGTGCGAAATCTCATCAAGAAAATAGCAAAAGATATTCCTTCCACAGGCTCTTACGAACTTGATGTAACCAGCGGTGGTTATAAGGAAATCGATATCGCTACTCCAGATTATGATGCCTACACAATCAGGGTCATCGGTGAAGAAGCAAAAATCGAAACAAAAGAAGTTAAGGTTAGTGTGATTAACGGTGAAGGCCGTACGCTGATGCCGGGGCTCATTGAGGGACATGGCCACTTGCAATTGAACGGAAATTCGCTTGCGGATATAGAAAACAACAGGCAGCTTGATGAACTTGCTGTCCGCTCAACTGCAAAAGCTAAGAATGCATTGATGTCCGGCTTTACAAGTTGGCGTGATGCCGGGGGCATGGGAAGAGGGCTGAAAAAAGCAATAGATGAAGGGGTAGTCATCGGCCCACGGATTTATCCTTCCGGCGCATTTCTCGGACCGAGCGGCTCCCACGCTGATTTCAGAAACTTTACAACCCCAAATGAGACTGTATATGGAGCGAATTCGTCTGGCGCCAGAAATGGTCTGACATTCACCGCAGATGGCGTTGATATGATCAAAACCGGGGCACGTCAAAACTTCATGCAGGGTGCCACTCAGATTAAAATCATGTCCAGCGGCGGTGTTGCCTCTGCATTTGATCCATGGCAGCTTAATGCCTTCTCTGCTGAAGAAATTAGTGCTGCTGTAGAGGTAGCAGAAGCCTATGGCTCTTATGTTATGTCTCACGCATACAGTAAGGTTTCCATCCTTCGCTGCTTGAATAATGGGGTCAAAACTATCGAACATGGCTTCATGTTTGATGGTGATATCGCTAAAGTAATGGAGGAAAAAGGTGCGTATATGACCACCAACATGCACGCTTTTTCCCCATATCTTGGACAAATTGAGGCAATTAGTTCGAGTCCCGCTGCTTCACGAAAAGCGGAAAGCGCTCAGAAAGCATTTGCTAACTACATTGAAAATGTAAAGAAATATCAACCAAAGGTCGCCTTCCAGGCAGACTGTGTCGGTGGCGTTGAGTCATGCAATAAACAGACAGATCACGAAATATTCCTTAGCGCCAAATTCTTTGGTAATCTCTTTGCCCTTAAGTCCCTGACATCAGTGGCAGGAGAGATGGTGGCTCTGTCAGGAGACGTGTTAAATCCTTATGTTGAAGGTCCACTGGGAGTCGTAGAGGAAGGTGCCTATGCGGACCTGTTGTTAGTTGACGGTAATCCTCTTGAGGATATTACGGTGATTGGCGGCAATGAAAAGTGGTTTGATGCACCTCCCCGTGACGGCATTGAGAGCATGCGTGTGATTATGAAGGATGGCAAGATTTATAAGAATACGCTGTAATTCTGCAACTATTGGGTGGTAGTATCGGTGGTTTTACTGATACCACCACCCATTTAACCCGAAAAACGCACCATTGCTTAAGTCAAGTCGTTTAGAACGAAATACATTCATTATCCGGTCACTTCAAAAACTATGATACGACAGATAATCGTTACACTTGCAATTGTCATTCTGCTGTTCCCATTCTCAAAGGCCTATTCTGAAGATGGTCAACTCCTTCGCCCACGCCTTTCAACCGACCAAGTGGAAAACCAGATAGAACTGGATAAAAAAGCCAACCCTTTATACGAGTCCAAATTGCTCGCCCCCATCCATGACTGGAAAAATGGTGTGGCTGAGCGGACTGGTTTTAATTGGAGCCTTGATTATAACGCTCTATTTATGGGAGTGAGTGACAGTCTTGGAGAGGATAATGCGAGTAGCGGTGTGGTCCGTTTCTTCGGCTTCTGGGACTTGGTAAATCGCGAGGGTTCAAACAAAGGAAGCCTCAACTGGAAGGTTGAAAACCGTCATAGTTATACTGATGTCCCTCCAAGCGGCCTTGGCTTTGAGAGCGGCTATGTTGGTTTGTTCGAACCAGTTTTCAGTGATCAGCAGACGCGTTTGACTAACCTTTACTGGAAGCAGTATTTGGCCGAGGGAAAGTGGGCATTTGTCGGAGGTTTTCTGGATGTGACCGACTTTGTCGACGTCTATCTGCTTGCCAGCCCGTGGACCGGTTTCAATAATTTAGTTTTTTCTACGGGTTCTGCAGCAACTGATTTACCCAACGATGCCACCCTGGGTCTTGCTGCCGGCGGTATGGTAACAGACAAGGTGTATATCCAGGCAGGTCTCACCGATGCTGATGCTGATCCGACAGACCCGTTTGAGGGGTTCGAGAACGTATTTGAAGAGAGTAATTTTTTCTCGTGGATCGAAATTGGTTTTACCCCGAAACAGAATAGAATCTACTTCGACAACTTACATATTACTCTCTGGCATATCGATGAGCGTGCCAATGGCACACCCGGCGGCTGGGGGGTAAATGCTTCCTGGCAAAAATGGATCAACGATAAGTGGCTGCCTTTTGTGCGTGGTGGCTATACAGAAGACAGCGGCAGCCTGCTGGAAAAATCCATCACCGCCGGCATCGGTTATCAACCGGTACCGATGCGCGGAGTAATCGGCTTTGGCTTCAATTGGGGGAAGCCGAATCAGACTTCATTTGAAGGAACTGATAATCAGTACTCAACGGAGCTTTTCTGGCGCTATCAACTGACCAGGGAAGTAGCAGTTACACCATCCATTCAATACATTGTAGACCCCGCACTTAACCAGGCAGAAAACAGTTTGTGGGCGTATGGCCTGCGGCTACGTGTCGCATTGTAGTAAACGACGATTTTGAGTGTACTAAGAGGATCTCATGAACTTTAGAACATGGCGTCATGCATCGAACCGATCTATATTTTGCACGATTCTTAACCCTGTTCAAGAAAATGCAGTCTGAAGATGCGGTAAAAATACGAATAACACACCCGAAAGATAAAGCGGAAGAGGTGATACTCATATTCTTCCCTGATCGAGTTTCAGCTGAAATTGAAGCTGAGTATCGAGGCGTCAAAAATGAACTTGGCCTGAATCCTGAAAAGGATTCGTCTGTCGTCGTTCGGGATACGATAGAAAACGATCCTGATAAAATTCGAATTGAAGGGCTCTCCTTGTTGCAGGTCCTGTTGGCATTAGCTACCGGTGTCGAGATTCCTTCTGAACATGAGAAATCTGGCAAAGCGCCGCCGCTTAAACCGATACCGGAAGAAGAGCAAACAGATTTTCAGCCGATGATGATTATCAAGAGTGGTCCTGCAAAATTTGATCGGTCATTCGTGTCGGTTCGCTATGACGATATGTGGTTCTGGATTGAGGATACTGATCATCAATCCAAAAGGTCGCTGTTGTATGCGCTGGCCCTGATAACGTTACTCGATACCGATGAAAAGGCAGGTGGAAGTGTGGTAATCCCGGTCAATTAAGGTGATACGTTAGCAGAGGATTGCCAGACCGAACCTAAAGCAAATCGACACTTGACCTAAGTTGACACTATTCCTGATCACCCCCGCGCTCCAACTTTTCTAAAAATCTAACCTTACCGGTGGAACCTTCTCGTTAGGAACATTTTTTTCCGATTCGCATATAGCCAGGAAACGCCTTGACCTTGATTTATCTTAGTACAGCTATAGGATAACAGAGTTACTACTAATGGATTTGTAAAAAAGCAGAGACTTTTGAAGTTGGTATTGATCAGGGCTTGCTGATAAAGATCAACTATGCTGAACGAAAGCCGCTTTAGTTTGATGAGAAAATCAGCAGTGTATCAGCAAAAAAATGCATTGGGTTCTGCAACCTAATAATATGTATTGGGATTAAGGACATTGCACAATTGCCAGAACGGAAAATATTCCCTCTCTTCTTTCTCAGGAATATTTTCTGTGATGCCCTTTAAAAAATCTATATCGATAGGATAAAACGATCATGGGTATTGCCAAAAGAGCGGTGAAGTGTACCGTGAAAAAAAATGTCAATGATGCGACCAACGAATTGCTGGGAATTGAAGATGATAAAAAATTAAAAAAACCGAATAAAAAGAAGAAGAAAATCCTCCGCTAGTCATAGCAGTTTCTATGCACACCGAACTTGTTACCCATCAGCGCCATGTGAGAAAAAAAAGATAAGAATTAAGAGACACACCGAAGTATAATTTATCCCAGCATATCAGCTAATCCTTACGTTTTCTAACTTCTGATATGAGAGAGCTTTATTGGCTTGGTCTTTTACCATGATGCGGAAAGTCGCAGTGCCTCTACTTGTGGCAATAATTCTAATTTTACCTGACCTGACAAGAGCCCAGGGCGACGGCCCCCGCTCTACATGATTGAAAGTCACCTGACCTATAATTTCACGCCAAAGCTGCGGGGAGGACTCGACCTGCGCTATCGCTACGGTGCTGAAACAAACACAGTGAATACCCGATGATAATACTCAGGATGTGCTTGGCGGCGGTGTTTCCAGCGGCTAAAGTTTTCACCCGGCTATCTCCATGCAGGCCAGCTACGGTCAGGTCTTGTCTGAAAAAGATGGTAGCGATCTTGACATGATACGGCTGAAACTGGCCTTTATGTTTTAACTGAGAGCATATGGGTATCAGAACAGGTGTACCTGAAACTCCATCGATTATGTAACCTGTTACTGAAATCGCCAATCCAAACAGGAGAGAATGATGGTTGGTAAAACAAATACTGCAATTGGTTTTATCCTCGGCACGTTGATTTTTGGCTCAATACCAGCACTGGGTGAGGAATCGACAACCGTTGTCGGACATTTTCACGACCCATACGATCACCGTCCGCTCGAGGAAATCACTCCAGCAGAGCGTGCCAAGATAAGAGGTTTCAGTCCCTATGCCGGACGGAGCTTTCCCACTCAGGTGTTATTTGGCGATACCCACCACCATACCGCTAATTCGGGGGATGCTTTTATGGCCGGTAATCGTTTGACACCCGAGCAGGCCTATCGATTTGCACGCGGTGAGGAGATACTTACATCCACCGGGGTGCCAGCCAGATTGTCCAGACCACTCGATTTTCTGGTGATATCCGACCACGCGGAAGGACTCGGCGTCATTACCGAGGTTTACCATGGCAATCCGCTGTTCACCTCCGATGCTACCCTTGCCCGGTGGAATAAAATGATGAAGGCCGGCGGCGATGAGGCCGCAAAAGCGCAAGGTGAGTTAGTATCGGCTCAGGCTCAGGGAACGCTCCCTGGTCCTATTCAGGACCCGAAGATTGTCGGCCCCGTCATGGTATCGGTATGGAAAAAGTACACCGAAATCGCCGAAGCATATAATGAACCTGGCCGTTTTACGGCAATGATCGGCTACGAATGGACATCGGTGCCAGGAGGCAACAACCTGCATCGCAATATTCTTTACCGCGACGGCAAGGACAAAGCCGATCAGGCCTTTCCGTTTTCTGCCTGGCAGAGTGAGGATCCGGAGAAACTCTGGGAGTGGATGGCCACCTACGAAGATAAAACCGGCGGCAAGCTGATTGCTATCCCCCATAACGGCAATCTTTCCAACGGACGCATGTTTGAACTCGTCGACTTTGAGGGCACTCCGCTTGATCGTGATTATGCTGATCGTCGCGCTCGTTTTGAAGTGCTGCAGGAAATAATCCAGACCAAAGGCAACAGCGAGACGCATCCAACTTTGTCACCCAACGATGAGTTTGCCGGCGATATGGGTGTTGCAGGCTGGGATTACGGCAACCTGACTCTCGAGGATACACCTGAAACTCCTAAAATGCGCCCCACTATGTATTTACGGGCCGGCCTCATGCGCGGTCTTGAACAAGAGGCAAAGCTTGGAGTCAATCCTTTTAAATTCGGCTTCGTCGGCAGTACTGACGTGCACAACTCCCTGACTGCGATCGAGGAGGATAATTTTTTTGGCAAGCTCCCTATTCAGGAGCCGAGCCCCAAACGCTGGGATCATGTTTCCAAGCAGGGCTTCGGCAAGATTCGCTACACCTGGCATTATCTAGGTGCCGGTTATGCCGCCGTGTGGGCAACCGAGAACACACGGGAAGCGATCTGGGACGCCATGAAGCGCCGGGAGGTCTACGGAACTTCAGGCACGCGCCTTACTTTACGATTTTTTGGCGGCTGGGGCTATACACCAGCTGATGCCCAGACCCGCTATATCGCTGATATCGGTTACGCAAAGGGGGTGCCGATGGGCAGCGACCTGCCAGAGCGGCCGGACGGCAAGACCCCGACGTTTCTGGTTGCCGCATTAAAAGACCCGATGTTCGGTAACCTTGACCGGATCCAGATTGTCAAAGGCTGGCTCAACCCAGACGGCACGGCAGAGGAAAAAGTCTACGACGTGGTCTGGGGTGATGCGGAACAACGCCAACCCGTTTTGGGCGGCGCCTTGCCGCCCGTTGGCAATACCGTTGATGTGGCCAATGCAACCTGGACAGACGCCATCGGCGACCCGTCTCTAGCCACTGCCTGGACAGATCCGGATTTCGATCCTACCCAGCGTGCCTTTTATTATGCGCGGGTAATCGAAATTCCAACGCCTCGCTGGACCGCTTACGATCAACTCAGGTTCGGTATCAAGATGTCGCCGGAAGTGCCGATGGTACAACAGGAGCGGGCCTGGAGTTCGCCGATCTGGTATACGCCGGAAAATAACTGATTCAGCTGAGGTTATTATGTTGAAGCAAATATTAATCGGAACATCTGTAATTACTGCTTGCCTTGCTGGAGTGCCACTGACGGGTAGTGCGGTTGGAGAGATTCCCGTCTATCCCCTGAAGCAAGCCTATTTCGGCGAGCAGCACCTGCACACAGCCTATTCACTGGATGCCTATATTGGTGGTGCCCGGCTCACACCGTCCGATGCCTATCGCTTCGCCAAGGGCGAAGAGGTTACGGTCAACGGTGTCAGTTTGCGGATCAGAGTTCCGCTAGATTGGGCTGCGGTTACCGATCATGCTGAGTATATAGGTGAAATGTATTCCACCATGACTGAGGGCGCCCCGAATTACAACCAGGAACAGGTCAAGCAACTCCGCAATCTTGACTCCCTTGAGGAACGCGAAAAATGGTTTCTCGAGTATGTGGTCAAAAGCAACCGCGGCACCAAACCGATGCATCCACCCTTTTACGCAGGCGACGAGACGGCGGTGAGTGCATGGAAACAGATTATGGCATCTGCTGAAGAGCATAACAGACCTGGAACTTTTACAACTATTCTGGCCTTTGAATGGAGCGCAGCACCCCAAGGTGGAAATCTCCACCGCAATGTCTTTTTTCGCGATACGAACGTTCCTGAAAGGCCCATGAGCTACATCGACATTAACCGTGAAGAGGGTTTGTGGTCTTGGTTTGCGGAACTAGAAAGGCAGGGTATGCAGGTTATCGCCATTCCCCACAACTCCAATGCCAGCAAAGGTATGATGTTTGCAGCAGCCGACTCCAGTGGCGATCCGATCGACCGTGAGTATGCCGAGATGCGCAGCCGCTTTGAGCCTCTGATTGAGATGATGCAGGTCAAAGGGAACTCGGAGGTGTATCTCAGCTTCTGGGCTGCTGATGAATTTTCAGACTTCGAGAATGCCGATTCCATTCAGGATTACAGTGGGCGCTCCTTCAAGAAGGAAAATTTTGTGCGCTGGGGTCTGGGCAAGGGGCTTGCTTATGAAAAGTCACTTGGCGTCAATCCTTATCAGTACGGTATCGTAGGCGGTACCGATAACCATAACGGCACACCCGGAAATGTTGAAGAGTCCAACTTTAAAGCTGGTAGTCACGGCGCGGCCGACGGCAGCATTGATTTGCGACGAACGGGCGAGGTGGGAGGCTGGATCAAGGGTAAGGATTTGAATCCTGGCGCTCTGACCGGTGTGTGGGCAAATCAAAATACTCGTCAAGCAATCTGGGATGCCATGAAAGCCCGTGAGACCTTTGCAACCAGCGGTCCGCGCATCAAGGTGCGATTGTTCGGGCAACTGGGTCCTTACACTTCCAATTCCGATCCCAAAACGCTCATCGAACAAGGATATGCCCAGGGGGTTCCCATGGGAGGCACTCTCAAAGGCGATGGCAGGACACCTGGCTTTTTTGTCTGGGCTATGGCGGATCCGAATGGCGCCAATCTTGACCGTATCCAGATTGTCAAGGGTTGGGTGGATGAACGAGGCATACCACGGGACAAGGTCTATGATGTCGTTTGGTCCGATGATCGCAAGCCAGGAGTTGATGGCAAGGTTCCCGCTGTCGGTAACACCGTTGACCTAGGCAGGGCCACCTACACCAACGATATCGGTGCACCGCAGTTAATTGGAACCTGGATCGATCCGGACTTTGACGCCAAGCAACAGGCCCTTTATTACGTTCGCGCTCTGCAAATTCCAACCCCACGTTGGAGTACATATGACGCGGTTCGTAATGCCCTGCCTCTTCTCGAAGACCTGCCAGCGACTGTCCAAGAGAGAGCCTGGAGTTCGCCGATCTGGTATACCCCGTAAAAATTTGTTGGCTGTTGTTGGGGGGCTGCGATGCAACTTCGCCTTGAAACCTGGATACAAATGCCAGAGGTAATCTCTATAATATACTCTCTCGAACTTTCTTGACCTTGATAACCCTATTCTATACATCTCGAAGTAGCTTGATCGTGGGCAGTATATCAAGGGTTCTCATGCGTTAAGAAAAAAGAGGACCGGCTATGTGGGGCAGGTAATTTTTCATGCAATCTTCCCCGCCGAAATGATATAATATTGAAGAGTTGAATGCACCCACGGACGAAAGCCCCTTCCCATCTGGTAAGGAAAATCATAGGCAGGGCAACCATTATCGCATGCTACTCTCGAAACGCTTTCTCATTCAATTTGCGGTCGGGCCAACTGCGCATAGGCCACGATGGGTGAACCGATCCCGGTGAGTCACCGCCACCCGATCCCTAGTGCAGAGGATATGCAATGGGGAAGAACCTCTTTATTGTTGGACTGGACTCGTTCCACCTCCGCCAGCTTAAGGCCTTGGCTCGCGCCCGCAAATACCGTTTTATTTCCCTGATATCATACGAAAAAATTAAGTGCGGGCTACGTTTCCCGGTATGCGAGTTCCTCGAGCAGGCGCCGCGTCTCCTCGCTGACTATCCCGGGAGAGTCGATGCGATCGTCGGCTACTGGGATTTCCCCGTCAGCACCCTGCTTCCAATCCTCCAGAAACAGCAGGGACTGCGTGGTCCGAGCCTTGAGGCGGTGCTGATGTGCGAGCATAAATACTGGAGCCGCGTGAAACAACAGGAGATCATCCCGGAATTAATCCCAGCTTTCCAGCAAGTCGACCCGTTTGATCCGGACGCAGTGCGAGCCTGCAGTCTTGATTACCCGTTTTGGCTCAAGCCGGTCAAGTCTGTACTCTCGCATCTGGGATTCATGATCCGCGACGAAAAGGAATTCGATACGGCATTGGCAACGATCCGCAAGGGCATAGCCCGTTACGCAGTCCCCTTCAACTACATTCTCAACCGAATCGAGATGCCAGGGGACATTAGAGCGGTAGACGGCTATCTCTGCATTGCGGAAAGCCTTATTTCGGCAGGCCGTCAGTGCACGCTCGAGGGCTATGCACAGGATGGGGCGGCACATGTTTACGGCATTATCGACTCTGTTCGGGAAGGCAAACACCAATCCAGCTTCTCCCGTTATCAGTATCCCTCCATCATGCCGCAACAGGTTCAGCAACGTATGATAGAGACGACCAAAAAACTAATTGAGCACCTGAAATACGACGATGCCCCGTTCAATATCGAATTCTACTGGGACGACCGACACGACTCTATACACCTATTGGAGATCAACACCCGCATCTCCAAGTCGCACTGCCCGCTTTTCAAGATGGTGGACGGAGAGTATCACCATGATGTGATGATCGACGTCGCCCTCGGCCTAGCGCCACAATTTCCCCACCGGCAGGGACGCTTTGCCACCGCGGCAAAGTTCATGGTGCGGCGTTACCGGGACGGCACAGTACTTGGCATACCGGGGGCGGAGGATGTGAATCGGGTCAGGGAGCGGTTTGATGGAGCCGAGGTTCAAATCAACGTAATTCCAGGGATGCGCCTCTCCGAACTGCGCGACCAGGACAGTTACAGTTACGAAATCGCTAATCTGTTCATGGGAGCCGACGCACATGAAAAACTCCTCGCCGATTACCGCGAGGCCATTACCATGCTGCCTTTCCATATTGTCCATGACGAGGAGAGTATATGAAAATCATCCGCTCTTTCAAGTGGGTTGTCAAAAAATTGGAGAATGTCTGGATTCCAATGCCTGACGGGGTTCGGCTCGCTGCCCGGATCTGGCTGCCAGAGGATGCGGCGAGGAACCCGGTACCGGCGATTCTAGAATACATCCCGTACCGCAAGAGGGACTCCAAACGTAGCCGCGACACGCAGATCTACACCTACTTCGCCGGCCACGGGTTTGCCGGTGTAAGGGTTGACCTGCGTGGCAGCGGCGATTCAGAAGGGGTGCTCCGAGACGAATATCTGCAACTGGAACTTGACGACGGCCTCGCCATTCTCCGATGGCTCGAACAGCAGGAATGGTGCAACGGCAAAGTGGGGATGATGGGAATTTCCTGGGGCGGTTTTAACGCCCTCCAGATTGCCGCCCTGCGACCGCCCCAGTTGCACGCGGTAATTTCGATTTGCTCGACAGACGACCGCTACGCCGACGACGTCCACCACATGGGCGGCTGCCTTCTTGGTGACAACCTTTCCTGGGCCTCCACCATGTTCGCCTACAACTCATGCCCGCCGGATCCTGAAATCGTCGGCGAGAAGTGGCGCGACATGTGGTTTGAACGGCTCCAGGGCAGCGGTCTCTGGTTGGAGAGGTGGCTGCGGCACCAGCGCCGGGATGATTACTGGAAGCACGGCTCGGTATGCGAGGACTTCGAGGCCATCCGATGTCCGGTCATGGCGGTGAGCGGCTGGGCGGACGGCTACTCCAATGCCGTCTTCCGTCTGATCGAGGGTTTACAGGTACCACGCCTGGGGTTGATCGGTCCATGGGGCCACAATTATCCTCACCTTGGAGTACCTGGGCCCGCCATCGGTTTTCTTCAGGAGGCCCTGCGCTGGTGGGACAAATGGCTCAAGGATATCGAAACAGGCATCATGGAAGAACCGATGCTGCGTGTCTGGATGCAGGACAGCGTCCCGCCGACCACCAGCTATGACCTGCGTCCCGGGAAATGGGTGTCCGAACCGACCTGGCCGTCACTGCGCTCGACGATGAAGGTTTACGCCCTGGCTCCGGCCAGGATGCTGGTCAGTTTTCCGAAGCCACAGGAGGAGGAGTGCCGCAGCCTCCAGTCGCCGCTGGGTTTGGGCCTGTTCGCCGGCAAGTGGTGTTCCTATGCCTCCGCCCCCGATATGCCCTATGATCAGCGTCAGGAGGACGGCGGTGCACTGGTTTATGACAGTGACCCCCTGGCGACCCCCCTGGAATTATTGGGGGCCCCCCGGATAGAGCTGGAACTCGAGTCAAACCGGCCCGCCGGTATGTTAGCCGTACGCCTTTCGGATATCGCCCCCGACAACAAGGCCACCCGTTTTACATACGGTCTGCTGAACCTGACACACCGCAGCGGCCACGAGCAACCGCAAGCGCTCGTGAAGGGCAAAAGGTACCTTATTAAACTCGCTCTTAATTACGTGGCCCAGCGGATCCCTGCCGGTCACCGCTTGCGTGTGGCTCTCTCAACTTCTTACTGGCCAATGGCCTGGCCGTCTCCGGAAGCAATGCAACTCAAGATTTACACCGGTAAGAGCATGCTGTTCCTGCCGGTTCGCAAACCGCGTCACGAGGACACCCTGCGCAGTCACTTCGATCCTTCGGAGGCAGCCCCCCCATTGCGCGTCAAAATTATCAAGCCGGAGCATCATAACTGGAGGGTCGTTCGAGATCTCGCCAGGGATATTTCCACACTGGAGGTAATCAACGACGACGGCGTGCAAAATATCAACGAGATCGACTTGACCATCGGTCGTTCCGCCAAGGAGTGGTACACCTACCAGGGAGACGACTTCAATTCGGTCAGGGGCGAGACTCTGTGTGAGCGAAGATTCAGCCGCGGTTCCTGGTCCGTCAGGACCGTCACCAGGACTGTCTTGACCTCTTCCGAAAAGGATTTTTTTCTCTGTGCGGAACTCGACGCTTACGAAGGAGATAAACGGGTTTTCTCTAAAAACTGGGACACCGCCATAGCTCGCGACTTCGTCTGAGCATTATCAAAGTTGTATGGCATAATCTGGCGCATGATATTGCTGCAGTATTGCTTTCGAAATTCCAGAAGTGGCGGTTGCGTGGTTTGTGGTCCCTAAGTACCATTCAATTTTCCCTCCAGCGTAACATTATGCCTGACCTCTGACCTTACCCGAAGATAAGGTGTCACCAGCCTGCTTAAGGAACAGCGCTTTGTTTGGACTCTTGAACGAAAGTCTCATCTGTAAGCGCATGGAGAAATGCAATTAGTTGCCGAGTATCATCTTCCGAAAGTTCGAAACCGGTCATCAGTGGGTCTGTGATGGATTCGACTGCAATGTTGCCTTTCTGGGGACGGTGTAGTCGGTGACGACCACCCACACCATAATGATCAAGTACTGCATCCAAGTCAGGAATGCTGCCATCGTGCATATAAGGCGCAGTAAGGGCAATGTTTCGTAAGGTGGGGGCTCTGAATTTGCCCATGTCAAAGCTTTCACCGGTATGTCGATGCAGGCCAGTATTGGGCTCAGGATAGGCGCCCTGTCCGTCTTCGTCGTACAGTCCAGTGTTGTGAAAGCGAGCTTCAGGAGATTCAGAACCTTCATACTGTACCGGACCAGAAAAATTAAACCCACCATGGCACCGAAAGCAACCCAAACGCTTGGAGAAAAACAAGCGTGCCCCAGCGCGCTGAACCTCGTCGAGCCCATCTGCTTTTCCTCCATAAGCCCAACGATCGTAAGTGGAATTCCCTGAGATGAGCGTCCTTTCGAAAGATGCCAGCGCATATATGATATTGCGCATAATAATGGGAGAGGAATCTTCAGGAAAGGCCGTGCGAAAATGGTGGACCATGCGGGGATCTTTGCGAAAGCGGGCCAAAACTTCGTTTTCATGGTCAGTCACTCCCATCTCGGGAGGATCTGTGTTATAGAGCGGTACCAAAATCTGATCTTCAAGCCGAGTGAGGTTTGGATCGTCCCATCCCAAAGTGGTGTTATAAGCCACGTTGGTCAAGGACATGGCTGAGCGGGGATGGATGCTGCCACCGATTCCCTCAGCCTGCCCTCGGCCGTCAGTAAAGGCGTGCTCAGGTTGATGACAGGTGGCGCATGAAATCGTACTGTCGCCCGACAATCGTGGATCGTAAAACAGAAGACGACCGAGTTCCACCTTTTCAGATGTCATCGGGTTGTCCGCAGGTACTCTGGGTAATGGGAAGCCCTCGGGCAACCTCCAGATATATCCTGGCGGCGGTGACAGGTCGCTTGCCGCGGGTTATCAAGTTCACCACCGCAAGCAACCAAAAACAGAGGTAAAAGATGCAAGAATGGTTTGATGGGGTTTACCACGACTTAGCTAGACCGTCGAGACCATCAGGTTCTTCACCAGATGCGATAGCTGCTTGAAGCGCATCGGCGAGGTCGCGATCTAAACGAGTCAACTGGCGGTGGTCCTCCAGTGCTTTTGCCTCCTGTCCCATCAGCATGAACAAAACCCCTCTATACATAAAGGCTTCTGCCAGGTCCGGTTTTAGTTCAATGGCCTGGTTATAGTGACTCAGTGCCTTGTCATAATTCTTGGTACCCTGCTTTCTTAGAGAGTAGCCCAAATTATTGTGCGCTTCTGCCATCTCGGGATTTTTTTTCAGGGCAGCCGCAAACTTCTTTTCGGCTCTGTCATACTTGGCCTGTTTCATCAATTTTACCCCATCGTTATAGTCAGTGACACCTGGACGAGTGTCGCTGACCGGCTTTGAACTGCTTCCTGCGGCAAATGCATGGCTGCTAAGAGCAAGCATTGAAAGACGCTGACCGAGACTACAATTGCGAATATTTTCATGATGTGATTGCTCCTCTGCAATGTTGCTCGATTAGGTTCAGGTTATTGGTCGACAAATACCCTTAAAAGAGAACTTTAAGCGACCCCAAGCGCCATGGGTTTTTGGATATGGAAGGAAGACGATAGAATCGAAATGATACGGTTACTCATAATACCGATTCTATCGTATCTTCCTGATCTACAGCAGCGGATAGATGTATCAAAACCGGATCATTCCAAAGAGCTATAACGGACCTATCTAGTCTTGTTTCGACTGTACCTCCAATATCACCGAGCTTGGGTATAACCTAAGTTAACTATCGAACAGCTGTTTTCAAGTGAGCAACATTCTGGCTGCTTGAGTATTGTGTTTTCTGATTTACCCATAAACATCTCAGATAAATCTCCATACTTTTACCAAAAGATGTCAGGCCTTAGATAAGCAAGCGTAACTATAATTTTCTTCAGTATTCTAGGCTGAATAGAGTCAAACAAAACCCCAAAAGCCCAAAAGGTTTTACAGCCAGATATCAAAGCTGTAATTCCCCCAGATTTAGATTTCTTGACTCATTAACAGAGTACAAGGCGCCATCTTAAAATAATAGTAAATGACCCCAACATCCCACTAATGATTAACCATTGAGAGATTGCAAGCGACTCTTATATTTTAAAATTAAGTGAATACTGTTTGCTCAGATCGCCAGTCGGAAAGTTCCAGAAGTTCATTGCACTTTCCTGGAGAGAGTCAATTGAGGATTCGAAATAA
>CAVWXN010000010.1:0-63904 GCA_963759125.1 uncultured delta proteobacterium | reverse complement strand
TCTTTCTCCCTTCGCTAAATTGATTGCTTCCCTCGATGGTCCACCTCGATCACCCCCATGTCCCGCTGCAGCTCCAGTTCGGCAATACGATAGTCAACCAGGGCCGATATGCGGGCATTCTGGGCCGATACATAATCATCCTGGGCGTCGAGCACATCTCTTACCTGGGCCCGCCCTGCCTGCAGAAACAGAGACGCACTGTCCACCCGTTGCCGGGCAAGTTTCTCTGCGAGCGTCTGGATCTGATAGCTTTCCCGCGTCTGGGCCAGGGTCCGAAGCGCATTTCGCACCTGAATCTTTACCTGGTCCTCCAGTTCCTGCACGTCCCGCACCCTTTGTTCCAGAACAATATAGCTGTTACGATAAAAATTCTGCTCCTCCGTCCGTTCCCACGGCATATCGAAGAGCAGTCCGAGATTGTAGATTCCCAGGTTGGGCCGCAGTTCCGCATCGGGTAAGTCGGCCGATTCAATCCCTCGACGTTCACCATAAAAGGCCGAACCGGTCAGTGTAAGCCCGGCCCGGAGCGCGTCGGCGGCAACCACAACCTTGCGCTGGGCATCGGTAACCCGGTCCTGAGCCACCCGCAGATCGAGCCGCTTTGCAAGAGCGAGCTTAATTGCTTCGTCCGGCAGCAGAGCCAGTAACCCGTCAGCTTCCTGCCAGGTCATCGCCCCGGGTTGGGTCATGGTCTCTTCACCTTCATCGGAGTTGAACACTTGAGCCATCAAATTGCCTGCACTCAACGCATCGGATGCTGCGCGATCGAGTTGGTCGAGCTCTGCAGGGTCTAATTCTATCAGACTGTCAGGGGGCAGCCCCATGCTGACTTTGAACGAATCCAACTGATTGGCATAGGACTGATAGGCCAGAATCCAGTTGTTGCGGGCCCGGAGTACATCCTGCCTGGCCTGGTCGAGCTCCACTGTTGAAAGCCGGCCGGCATCTGCCATCCGCTCCGCCCGTTTGGTGCCAGACTTGAGACGTTTATAATTTTCTTCTGCGTTCTTCAAAACATTCTTTTGCCGCAGAACGGAAAGGTACTCCGTTGCTATCTGCACACTCAGTGAGCGTTTAAAACGCTCGAATGTATACATGGAGTAGAGCACGTCCCTCTCTGCCTGGATCAGGGGTTCGGTAACAATGTTTTTACCGGAACCGGCCATCAGAGGTACTGCAATGGTGGCATCGGCATACAAACCCCGTGACGATGAACTTCCCGGGGTCAGAAGTTTGACCAGATCCAGGAAAATCTGGCTGCTCAGCGCCGCACCATACTTTAACACGCGGCTCCATTGAGCCGTCGCCCTGTTGGCCACTCCGGAGACATTCACCTCTCCGCTCTGGTTGCTGACATATTCAGATTCGAGGGCGCCGTAGAAGGTATTTCGAAATGCATCACGCTCCAGATCGAGTCCCAGGGCCGTCTGAAAAATATCCTCTTTTCTGGTCTGGTAGTCACGGTTATTGGCAGCCGCGGCCATGAGCGCATCTTTCAGTGACAATTCCAACGTTTGCCCTTTTTCCCAGGGAAAAAGAGGATCAGAAGATTCAAGTCGGGCGGGCTGGTCCTCTTCAGGCCAGTCCGGCACTTTCAGAAGAAGATCGGAACCGAGTGAGGCGTTGCCGGCAAAAGGCAATGCCTGGTCGATCAGCAACCGCCTGCGCAGCGTATCCGCGGGTGTCTCGATGGTGAAAGGCTCCGTTTTACCCTTTATCTGCAGTTGTTTTATACGAATAGTTTCTTCAACTTCACGGTCGGCATTTTCACGATACTTCTGAGGACTGCAGGCAATGACGCCGGCGAATAGAAATAACAGACCGATGACAATAATGTATTTCGTCGATCCACTAACCTTCGCCATTATACCTATCCCCAGTAGCCTTTTTTAGCAGAAGTCCAGGTGAGCAAAGTTGAATAATAGGTCTAGATAAATATCTTAATAATAGAGATTGTTAAATATTTATTGTTTTCAAATAGTTAGATAATCAATAGAACAACCATTTAAAACCTTGGCTGGCAAAAATATTTCCTCCAGTAAAGACATATTATACCGTATTTTCAATATAATACACAAGCTATAAGCTCCCTGTTTAATCAACACTTCAAGAGCATAAAAAGTCTTTCTCCTATGTTTCTGGAAAGTAGCTGTCAGAAAAAAACCACCCATACCTGTCAGGTACCTTGTGTCCTCCAACATCAAAAAATGGTAGTGATCAGTTATCGAAGAAATCCCAAAAGATGCTCTTCTCGTAATAGAAATCTTTCATTTTCCACTCCCCGCTTGATATGATCATAGAGATTACCGCAGGTTTTGTCTGATTATTCAGCAATCCTGCCTTGTATTCGGAATGAAAACCACTACGAAAAGAGGATCTGAAGCGTTTTGAACGGAATAAAAACATTTTGGTTTGGGGTTGGAGTCTTGTGCTTGCTCCTGTTAAGCGGTGGATGTGTCGTCAAAAATATCGGCACTACTGTCGAACATACCTTCAAGGGCGATTACTACCTGCAAGAAAAACAATACGAGCAGGGGCAAGAGAGCTTTGCCCGAGAAGTTGCCGAAAACCCCGACAGTACTCTGGCAAATTATTACTACGGCCGTTTTCTGCTCTACAACAATGACTACAAAAAGGCACTTGAGCATCTGCAAAAAGCCCGAAGCCTTGATCCACAGAAAGCGGACTATCATTTCTGGACGGGTGTCGCTTTTGGTGAGCTCAACGATATAAAGAATGAAGAAGCCGGTTATAAAAAGGCTCTTGAACTTGATGAAAACCACCTGCAGTCTCTGATCTATCTGGGCCACGTAGAACTCGAGAAAAAACAATATCCAGCGGCCCTTGAGCTGTACTCAAAGGCGCTTGATATCTGGCCGGACAGTCCTTCAGCTCTCTACAACAGGGCGCTTATCCTGCGCCTGCTGGGCAGGTCTCCCGAGGAACGACTCGGCTGGCTTGAATACCTGTGGCGTTATCCATCCGGACCCAGGGCACGTCAGGCCACCGACTATCTGAATCTGCTGGGTGATTTTACCTTCCGCAACCACCGGCTTGGGTTACGAACGGTGACCACCGAGAAGATCTGGTTTGAACCGTTTTCTCCTCTTCTCAGCACCTCCAGTAATGAGTCTTTGAACCTGATTGGTTCGATCTTTGACAATCTCCAAAAGGGCACCCTGCAAGTTGTTGTCTATCAGAAAAACAACAAAGATTTGGCCAAGGAAAAGGCCCATGCTATCAAACGTTATCTTCTTGAACAATTTTCCGGGTTGGAGTCCGAGAAAATTGGGATCAGCTGGTTCGCAGAACCCCAGAAGGTAACGATCAATAAAAAAGACCTGACCATCGATGAATCAGTCAGTTTTTTCGTGACAGTGAAATGATCGCTACTGACTGGCTCGGCCAATTATTCTTTTCCACTACTTATGTGACCGATACGATCGGCAGACGTTTATTCAACTAAAGAGTAATCGTTTATATGGAGATTTCTGACAACACGCTGATCAAAAAGATCCGGGCAGGTGATCGTGATTCCTTCGCGGTGATTGTTGAGCGTTACAAGACGCAGATCTACAGCCTGATGTATCGTTACAGCGGCTCCGTTGAGGATGCCGCGGACATGACTCAGGATGTTTTCTGCAGAAGTTTTGAGCAGCTGGAGAGCTACAGGGAGCAGAAAAGCTTTTTTGCCTGGCTGTACACCCTGGCGCTCAATTATGCTAGAGACTGGTCCAGAAAAAGAAGCACACGGACTCGAACACTTGACCGATACTCAAAGGAATATGCCAATAGTGAAATGAAGACGCCGGAACGCATCATCGAAGCAGACCAGCAGATCAGAGGTCTTGTTTCGGCCCTGGAATTGCTTGCCGATGACCGGAGAGAGATGGTGCTGTTGAAATATCGACACGAACGTTCGATCAAGGAAATTGCTGAGATATTTGAACTATCCGAGAGTGCAGTAAAAATGCGCCTGCACCGGGCCCTCGAGGAACTTGGTCGAGAACTGAAGAACTAGCTATGGATACACCTTCTCAGAATCACCGAGAACAAGAGCTGATCGAGCAGCTGCGAAAACTGCCTCTGCAGGAAGTTCCGGCTGATTTGACCGACCGGGTAATGGCCCGAATATCGCCGGCCAGACCATCAATGATCGGTGCTATGTGGAATTTCGTTTCGCAGTCCCAGACCATTTCTTTCAGACCGATTTATGCCTTTGGGATCGCCCTGCTTATCTGTGGTTCCTTTTTTCTTGGAAAAACCTCCCAGCAAAATCCTGCTCAGGTTGCCGGCCCCCCCGTCACAGCTCCGCAGATTCAGCCAGAGACCCTGGAAAATCCTGAGTCTGCCTATATGGTCGGTCGTGGATTACTGCAGGCAGACAACAGTGAACAGCAGGCGCTGGCCTTTTTGCAGCGGGCCTCGCTGCTCGAACCGCAGAATCCTGAATTTGCCTACTGGGAAGGAGTGGGACACTGGGCCAACGGCGACAAGAAAGAGGAGCGTCGCAGTTACCTGCGCGGTCTCGAGGCAGACCCGCAGAGTATTCCCCTGCTCATCAATCTTGGCCACAGCTATCTGAGCGACAAACATTACGACCAGGCGCTCGAGGCCTATCAGGCGGTATTGGACTTGTCCCCAGTGGAGCCGGTGGCGCTCTACAACAGCGGCCTGATCTATCGTGCCCTGAACATGGTTCCAGAGGAGATCACCTCATGGCGTTCTTATCTGCAGGCAAACCGGCTGGGAGCCAAACCTTTCAGGGCGGTAGAACGCCTTAATGGCTACAATGATTTTTCCTTCCGCATCTACCAGGTCGGTCCTCGGAAAATCATTGTAAACCAGCAGGTATTACTTGATGAATCGCTGCCCGAGAGCACACAAAGGGAAGAACTTGCGGCCATCGCCTCGATCCTGGAACACAATCAACAATTGAATCTCGAGGTCGTCGTCTTTGTCGAGAATGACCGGGAGGCGGCCAGAAAAAGAGCACTTGAAATTAAGGATTTGATCTTGAATGCAAGTAACACAGACCTGAGAAAGCAGGTCAGGCTGAGCTGGTTCGATGTCCCGGAAACCATAAAGACAGGGGATAGTGCACCAGGTATTGAGCTTGCAGAAGGGTTACTTTTATTTAGCCGGTTGAGTACGGAAATTGAGAAGGAGGTCTCGATATGAATTTGTGGAAATATCTGTTTGTTATGGTAATGACGATAAGCTGGGTTATTCCGGTTGCAGTCTTTGCTGCCGACGAAGAACCAAGCTTCCAAAACGCAGCACAGGCCCAACATGCAGCCAATGTTGCCGAAGCATCTTTTTCAGATCTTGATGAGGCCAGAGCCGATAATTATGCCGATGAAGTTGCCGATACCACTGCAACTGAGACAGCAAATACAAGGGCTGATCTGGTGGCCACTAGTTACGCAGAAAAAATGGCTACTGAGTTTGTTGAGCAGAAGGCCAAGGAACATGCGGATGGCCTGATCGATCAAAAAGCAAGGGAATATGCGGACAGTGTTGTAGCTGGAAACACCAGAGCGGACTGGCAAACGGAGTATGACGCTGCAGCAAAGAGGGCTCTGGAGCAAGGTGCCTGGGATAATGCCTACGAGTATGCAATAGAAAGGGCTACCAATATAAACTTTCGCAATGCCTGGGATACGCAATTAGCAGAGGTGGTTGGCAGTGAGGATTACGTCAAGGTGCGTCAGCAAGCCTACGAGGCAGCCTATGAGGCTGCCTACGCCCCGGCCTATGATGAAGCTTTTACTTACGCAGTTTCCAGAATCACCGGTGCAAAAATAGAAGAAATTAACAGATTGCGTCATCGAGAACATATGGGGTGGGGCCAGATCGCCAAAATGTATAATGTGCCCGAAAGATATATCGGCAATGGGCATAGGAACAAACTAACTGTAAACACTCCCGAACCTGAAGCTGAACCTCCCGCCCTTGAGGTCCTTCCCCTTGAGGCTGAGATTATCGAAGCAACACAAAGAAATGCGAAGACCGGCTGGAGCAATGGCCATGTAGTGTATAAAGAAAAAAAAGGCGGGTCTAAGAATCGTTCTGGTCTGAGCGGAGCCAGTGTCGCAGCTGAAGCTGCTCTATCTGATGCCGGTGCCGGAAAAGGTAAAAGCTCGAACGGAAAAAACAATTCCTCGGCTGGTTCCAATAAGTCAGACAAAGCCGATAAATCACAGTCCAGCAAATCGACTGGTGGAAATGCCTCTGGCAAGAACAATAACAACGGCAAGAGCAGCAACAATGGCAATAGTGGGAAAAGCAACGGGAATAGTGGTAAAAGCGGCAACAACGGAAACGGTAAAGGAAACAAATAGCATATTAATTTTAATAGCAATAGCAACCTTTTAGGCGGTGTGGGCCATTGTCTACCCGCGGCCACGAGTGAACTGAGGAGAGGTGTGTAGTTTCCAACGGCAGTCCTCTATAGTCGGAACTAATGCTCTACATCAATTTACCGGAAGAAGATTCGTTGTCCTGGATTGTCAACATCAGAGTATTGCCAATGGAATCACTTACAGCACCGGCGCCATAAGATCAGCACCTCTGGCTTTAAAACGATCCCACGCCGACTCCTCTTCCAGGTTATAGTCAAGCAGTTCGGTCGAATGAGACAGGTCATCCAGCAGCATGCGCTCGAGTTCTCCGGCAAAACCTTTATCGGCAACTGCCCCGGTAACTTCAAAATTCAGACGGAACGAGCGGTTATCAAAATTCACCGTGCCAACAATCGCCAGCTTGTCATCAACCAGCATTACTTTCTGGTGCATGAAGCCCTTGTTGTAGAAGTAGATTTTAGCTCCGAGCTCCTTCAGCTCGCTGAGGTAGACATTGGCTGCCTGGCGCACGAACCAGTTGTCGTTTAACTCCGGGGTCAGGATCCGGACCTCGAGACCTTTGAGCAGGGCCAGACGCAGGGCCACCATGGTCGCTTCATCCGGAATGAAATAAGGGGTGGCGATCCAGATGCGTTCTCGCGCCAGGTTCAAGACGGTAGTGAAAAAGAGGCTGGCAGTTTCCAGCTTGTCTGCCGGGCCGGAGGCCAGAATCAGGGCATTCTGGTCGCTGTCGGGAGCCGCCTGAGGAGTCCATGACAGACCCTGCAGGATCTCACGACTGGCCCAATGCCAGTCGGCCAGGAAGGAGGACTGGGCGGCAAGCGCCACCGGCCCCTGAATGTGCATATGGGTATCCCGCCACGGCGAAAGTTTCGGGTCTTGGCCCAGGTAGTCGTCACCAACATTGAGGCCGCCGACCCAGGTCGACTTACCGTCAACAACAACAATTTTGCGGTGATTGCGGAAATTGAGCTGGAATCTATTACGCGGTCCCTGACGAGTATTAAATGGCAGAATCTGAATACCTTCAGAAGTAAAATCCGCAAGCCAGTCAGGCTTCAGACCACTGCTGCCGAGTTCGTCATAGAGGACATATACCTGTACGCCTTCTTTCGCTTTACGGATGAGCTGATCTTTAAAACGATTACCGATATCATCTGAGCGCAGAATATAGAACTGGAACAGCACGTAGGACTCCGCTGTTTCAATGCCTGCCGCAATGCTGTCGTAGGTAGCTTGCCCATCCACCAGCAGCTCCACTTTGTTGCCGCGCAAGAACTGGTATCGTGCCAGTTTCTTGATCGCCTCATATTCTGGAAACGTTTGAGGAGCTTCCACCTTGTAGGGCTGCAATTCTCTAGAAAACTGGTCGATTTCATCCTGTATCTCTGCTGAAATGTCCTGGTGTTGATCAACGTAGCCGTTGAATTTACTGCGCCCGAGCACCCAGTAGGCCGGCACGGCAACGATGGGCAGGGCGTTGAGACTGACCACCCAGGCGATGGCGCCTTGCGGGGTGCGTGTCTGCAGTATGGCATGAACCGAACTGATCAGGCCCAGTATTTGAAAGAGCACTAGAATCCCGGTCAACGTCTTTGTCTTTCTTGTAATCCTCATAAGATACCTCTGTGTTAACAGAAAAATACTTTGACTGCGTTCACCAGCAAATCCTCTCGCTGAAGATGGTCTCTAGAGAAGTGTGGCCGGTGCAATTTGATGGAACTGATATGCTCGCCGCCTGGTACACTCTGCATAGTTTTCAACGCTACCACTGACTATTAATCAATCGCCCCAACGCACCTAAGGTATTTTGACAAGAAAAACGATTTTGACTGCCCGGTTCTTGGCAAAGAACACACTAATACTGTGATGTATTTTCTAAAAGTTCCAGACCAAACCTCGGGTCGTTCAAAAACTTTCTATTTTGAGTTGCCTCACAAGAGCTCCGACTGAAAACCTTTCAATCTTCCCTACTATCTCAGATCAGCGCATGAAGGTAATGGCGGTCTGCCTATTTTATCTAGCAACTATTTTTTGGCAAAACATTTCCTTTACGGGAATGGAAATTACATTAGTCCAATGGGTGCAATTATTGATCTCCCATTGAGAAGAGAAACCTGTTCACCAACCATTAGGCCTGTCATTTAAGGGGTGCAAAGATGAAGATTGGCGTACCGAAGGAAACTCACGAAGGCGAGCGGCGAGTCGCAACAACACCGGAAGTAGCCGCCCTGATCCAGAAGCTTGGTTTCGAGGTGGCTGTCGAGTCACAGGCGGGCAGCGCTGCAAAATTCACCGACGCTGCCTATACGGAGGCAGGTGCTGAAATCGTCAAAGATGGTGCCAGTCTCTATGAGCAGTCGGACATAATTCTGAAGGTTCGGGCACCCGGGATAGATCAGCAGACCGGGGTAAACGAGTGTGAGCTTCTGCGGGAAGGGCAGACACTCATCAGCTTTATACAGCCGGGGCAAAATGAAGCGTTGATGAACGACCTGGCGGCCCGGAACATTTCGGTGCTGGCCATGGATTCCATCCCGAGAATATCGAGGGCCCAGAAAATGGATGCCCTGAGTTCAATGGCCAACATCGCCGGATACCGGGCGGTTGTGGAGGCTGCACAGCACTTTGGCAGGTTTTTTACCGGGCAGATCACCGCTGCGGGGAAAATCCCCCCGGCCAAGGTGTTGGTAATTGGCGCCGGTGTCGCCGGTCTTTCGGCAATTGGTGCTGCCAAAAGTATGGGGGCAATTGTTCGCGCCTTTGACACCCGTCCTGAAGTCAAAGAACAGGTTGAAAGTATGGATGGTGAATTCCTGATGCTCGACTTTCCAGGCGAGGACGGTACCGGTACCGGCGGATATGCCAAGGTCATGAGCGCTGAATTCATCGAGGCGGAAATGAAGCTTTTCGCCGAACAGGCCCTGGAAGTTGACATCATTATCACCACCGCCCTGATACCCGGCAGGCCGGCACCCGAATTGATCACCGAAGAGATGGTGGCAACCATGAAAGAGGGCAGCGTTATCGTCGATCTTGCCGCTGAAATGGGGGGCAATTGCAAACTCACCGAAGCAGACAAGGTGGTGATCAAAGAGGGGGTTACCATAATCGGCTACACCGACTTGCCATCGAGGCTCGCTACCCAGTCCAGCCAACTCTACGCCACCAACCTGCGTCACCTGCTCAACGATCTGACTCCCGAGAAAGATGGCAACATCGTCATAAACATGGAAGATGAGATCATTCGCGGGGCTACCGTAATAAAAGATGGGGAAATAACCTGGCCGCCCCCTGCCCCGAAACTCTCGGCTGCCCCGGCCAAACCTGCCGCACCGGCAGTTGTAGAAAAAGTGGAGGAGAAAAAGCAGCGGCCCTGGGGACCACTGCTGGCCCTGGTCGTCGGCGGCATCGCCATGCTGGCTCTCGGCAGCGTAGCACCTCCAGAATTCATGTCCCACTTTACCGTGTTCGTACTGGCCTGCTTTGTCGGCTACATGGTTATCTGGAACGTAACGCCATCGCTGCATACACCGCTGATGAGTGTCACCAATGCGATCAGCTCAATTATTATCATCGGGGCCCTGCTGGAGATTTCTTCCGACAATGGTTTTATCGTCCTGCTTGCCGCCATCTCGATTCTGATAACCAGCATCAACATATTTGGCGGATTCGCCGTTACTCAGCGAATGCTGTCCATGTTCAGGAAATAGGAGAACGCACATGTCACAGGGTATTGTAACGGTAGCTTATATCGGCGCGACTATATTGTTCATCCTTGCCCTGGGTGGGCTCAGCACCCAGGAGACATCCAGAAGGGGCAACCTGTACGGCATATCCGGCATGGCCCTGGCACTGCTGGCTACCCTGATCGGCATTGTCTCAGCCAACTACTTCATATTGTTTCTCGGCGTCCTCGTCGGCGGCACCATTGGCCTGATGCTGGCCAAAAAGGTTGAGATGACGCAGATGCCTGAACTGGTCGCCATTTTGCACAGTTTGGTCGGTCTGGCGGCAGTTCTTGTCGGGTTCGCCAATTTCATGGACCACAGCACGGTTCTGACCGGGATCGACAAGACCATCCACGATGTGGAGACCTATCTTGGCATCCTCATCGGTGCCCTCACCTTTTCCGGCTCCGTTGTCGCTTTCCTGAAGCTGAGCGCCAGGATAAGCGGCAAACCGCTGATCCTGCCGGCCAGGCACTGGTTCAATCTCATTCTGTTGATTCTGGCTGTCTGGCTCTGTTTCAGATTCGTTGATCTGTCGGCAGCCGGCGGCGGCATGCTGCCACTCATCGCCATGACCATCATCGCCCTGGTTTTTGGTGTACACATGGTGATGGCTATCGGCGGAGCGGATATGCCGGTGGTCGTGTCGATGCTCAACAGTTATTCGGGGTGGGCAGCGGCAGCCACGGGCTTCATGCTGAGCAACGACCTGCTGATCGTTGTCGGCGCCCTGGTCGGAAGCAGTGGTGCCATCCTGAGCTATATCATGTGCCGGGCAATGAATCGAAATTTCATCTCGGTTATCGCCGGCGGTTTCGGCACAGCCGGCGGCGAAATGGCAGCCGGCCCCGAGGGTGAGGAAGGAGAGGTAATTCCCATTGAGGCAGCAGATGCGGCCGATCTGCTGCTGGAGGCCAAAGAAGTCATGATCATTCCCGGCTATGGTATGGCCGTTGCCCAGGCCCAGCACGTGGTCAACGACATCACCAGGAAACTGCGGGACAAGAAGATTAACGTGCGTTTTGGCATCCATCCGGTTGCCGGCCGCATGCCCGGCCATATGAACGTATTGCTGGCAGAGGCCAAAGTTCCCTATGACATCGTCTTCGAACTCGATGAGATAAACGATGATTTTCCTGAGGTGGACGTTTCAATCGTCATCGGCGCCAATGATATCGTCAACCCGGCTGCCCAGGAGGTGCCGGACAGTCCGATCGCCGGGATGCCGGTACTTGAATGCTGGAAAGGCAAGACCACCATCGTCCTCAAACGTTCCATGGCCACCGGTTATGCGGGTGTGTCAAATCCCTTGTTTTACAAAGAGAACACCAGGATGCTGTTTGGCGATGCGCGGGAAAGTCTCAGCACCGTTTTGAAGCATCTTGAGTAACTTATAGATCTCGGACAAGTCCACGTCTACCGGCGCCCTCCGCCCCCTCGCCCGGCAGAGGAGTAGATGATGGCTACCTGAGCCTGAACGGCCCCAGCGAGAGACAACAGAATTAAGACCACGAGACTTATATGTTTTTTAACCATACGTCTCTCCCAAATCCCTTTTATCCACAGATGAGCATTCCCGTTCTTTATCGGCGGGTGAAAATTTGCTCTAAAAATGGAATTTAATTCCGACATTGCCGGTGAAACCACCCACATCGATGTTCTCTTCCAGGATACCGTCAAGTTCGGCGAATCTATATATGGCCTCACCGAATAGTTTCACCAAACGCGTACCCAGTGCCACATCAAGTCCGGCGCCGATATACCCACTGAATTTAGAGTCCAAGTCAGCCTCTCTGGAACTATCAACATAAAGATACGACGCTCCCCCGAGAAGATAGGGATCAACTTTACCGTGAGGCAATATGTGTACCTGCAACCCTAAATCAAACGGTATCATTGTCACATTTTCGTAGATAAGTCCGGCATCGCTGTCCGAGAAAAAATGAGCCCTGCCATCCAGCCGCAGGTGCTCAGTAAAAAGCGGCAGGGCCAGTCCAATTCCCGCCCCCCAGGATCCATCAGCATCTTGTTTGTTCCAGTAACTTCCATAACCATACAGATCAATGGCTGAAGCATTCGACCCACAAAATAAAACTGAAAACAGCAAAACAAGAGACACTTTCCTTACAAAACTCATTTTTTTCCTCCATTCGTTTGAGTAAGAGTCAATCGTGATCAAACACATAGCCCAGAGAGCGTCTGCTTTTGAAATATTTGGGTTTTTTGGGGTTCTCCTCAAAGTAGCGGCGAAAACGGACGATATAATTGTCTACGGTGCGAGTTGAAGTTCCCTTCACATAGCCCCAGCCAATCTCCAGCAATTTGCTCCGCGACAGAGGAATACCCTTATTAACAATAAAGAGCTTGAGCAATTTTATTTCCTGCTCGGTGAGTTGGACAACTCCAACACGACAGTCTGCCTGGCCGTTGGTAAAATCGATGCTGTTTTCTCCAAAACGGTAGGGTGACTGCTTGTCTAATTCTGTTGCTACTGATTCGCCCTGTTCTCGCTGCCACTGATCCCTGGTCAAAAGACGATTTACCCTGAGTAAGAATTCTTCCAGGCTGAAGGGTTTGGTCAGGTAATCATCTACACCATCGGTAAAGCCATCGATTTTATCTGCTGGTTCCACCTTGGCCGACAGGATTATGATGGGCAGTCGCTCATCCTCCAGCCGGATATTTTTTAGAATCTGCATGCCATCGATGCCTGGCAACATTAGATCAAGAACGATCAGATGCGGGCACCACTGTTTCCAGGCCTCCAAGCCTTCGATGCCATTTTGGGCCACCCTCACTTCGTGCCCCTGCATGTTCAGGTTCAACTCGATGCCTTCGGCTATATGGCGATCATCTTCAATGATCAGAATTCTTTTCTTTGCTGATACAGTCACTTATATCCCCTCGTTCACCCTTATTTACCAGTGAGGTGTAGACAACGAAGCATTACCCAGATAACGATCAGGAGTGTCCCTCCAGTTTTGTTGAAGCCTGTTCCGCCTCGATCATAGTATGCTCTTTTCTAGGCAAAGAAAAAGTAAACTCTGCCCCCTTACCCAGGCCAGCGCTGGTGGCAGTGACCTTGCCCTTATGGAGCCTGGCAATCTGCTGGACCATGTACAACCCCAGCCCGGTTCCGCCGGCATGGCTCCAGTCGGGCCGATCAATTTGAAAAAATTTCTTGAATATTTTTTTGACCTGGGACTTTTCAAAGCCAATGCCGTTATCCTCAATAGTGAGAGACACCTGCTTTTCAGTCTGACCAAGAGATATTTTAATCACTGGCTGAGCACTTTCATTGTGCTTGATCCCATTTGACAAAACGTTCATCAACAGCACCTGAAAGAGTGAGCGATTGATTGAACAATAATAAATTTGTCCCTGCTGTTTGCTGATATGGATCTTACTGCCACGAAATAATTGTTCGTTGTTCTTGTAGAATTCTTCAACTTCCTCAGCCAGGTCAACAATTTGGAACTCACCACCATAAATCTTGGCCTCGATTCGGGCCAGATTGAGGATGCCGTTAATGGAGTCGGAGAGGCGGCCCACATCAGCGATCATATAGCCGAGATACTTTAACTGCATGTCTCGGGGAAGCTCGTACTTGGTAAATGTCTCGAGATAGAGCTGCAGCGAAGTCGTCGGCGTCTTCAATTCATGGGTAAAGCTGTTGATAAACCTGCGCTGCGAACGATAGAGGGCCTGGGTCTTTCTCTGATAGACGAAGATAGTAAAAACACCAACAAGGATTATGCCCACCAGAATCGAGAGAACCATGATCACGACCCAGGTCTGCCAGTTTACGAATTTCTGCGGATCAAGGTTGTTGTTCTCAAGCACAGCCCGCAGGCCGCTGCTGACCTCCACGTACCAGTAGATATAGAGAAACAGCGAGAGGCCGAGAGCAATAATAGAAAAGATAAAGATAGAAATGGGATGGAGAAACCAGAGTGTTCGCCTCATTAATCCCCACTGCTTTGTAAAAGAATTGTCATTTCCGATTCCGGACTATCAAGAGTTAAATTAATGCTTTACGATATGTTTATAAGATTTTCTATAACACCCCATGAGGAATAACAATGACAAACAATCACCCCGTTCATCACCTTGGTATCAAGGCCCGGGTTTTGCTGACCAGTGTTTTTGGGCCCTATGCCCAGGACGACGAATATGGCAGCAGCACTATCAATCCAATGGAACTCTACCATAATCAAGTTACCCGCGCACAAGGGGTTTTCTCCCTGCGTATGTTTCATCGATCCTTTGGCTTATTACTGATCAAGGAGAACATTGAAGCACCCTGTACTCTTCTTGATTTTCCTGATCTGGACCGTTTTATCGAAACCATCCGCAGCAAGACTTATGACATTATAGGGATTAGCTCCATCATCCCGAACGTTTACAAGGTCAAGAAGATGTGCGAATTGATCCGGACCTACCAACCTCAGGCAACTATTGTGGTCGGTGGTCATATCAGCAACATGGATAATATCGAAGCTGTCATTGAGACGGACCATCTTGTGCGGGGAGACGGTATCGAGTGGTTCCGTCGATATCTGGGCCAGGACATGAGCAAAGCGGTGAAACATCCGGCGGTGGAATCTGCTTTTGGTTCAAGAATCCTTGGCCATTCCCTGTCTGACAAACCGGGAGAGACAGCAGCTGTTGTGGTGCCTTCCGTGGGCTGTCCCATGGGTTGCAACTTTTGCTCCACCTCTGCCTTGTTCGGCGGTAAAGGTAAATTCAAGAATTTTTTTGAGAGTGGTGAAGAACTCTACGGCGTAATGAGCGATCTTGAGAAAAAGCTCAAAGTCTCATCCTTTTTCATCCTCGATGAGAATTTTCTCCTCCACCGGAAAAGGGCATTGAGTCTGCTCGAGCAAATGAAGAAAAACAATAAAAGCTGGGCCCTGTATGTGTTCAGCTCAGCTCAAGTCCTGCGCTCATATCGTATTGAGCAGCTCGTGGAGCTGGGTATTTCCTGGGTATGGATGGGATTGGAGGGCAAACAAAGCCAGTACGCCAAACTGGATGGTATCGATACCAGATCTTTGATCGAGGAGCTGCAGGGGCATGGAATCAGAGTCCTTGGCTCATCGATTATCGGTTTGGAGGAGCATACGCCGGAAAATATTGATCAGGCCATCGACTATGCCGTCTCCCATGCCACCGATTTCCATCAGTTCATGCTCTACACAGCCAATCACGGGACCCCCCTTCACGCCCAGCTCAAGAGAAATGGGTCCCTGCTGCCGCCCGAAGAATGCAAGGTCTCTGACAGCCATGGCCAGTATCGATTCAACCACCGCCATCCGCATATCCCCGCAGGTGATGAGGAATGGTTGTTGATCAAGGCCTTTGAGCAGGATTTCAAGATCAACGGACCCAGCCTGCTGCGTTTGATTCGCACTATTCTCAAAGGCTGGCAGCGCTATCGCTCGCACCCGGACAAGAGGATACAGAGCCGCTACCAAAATGAGGTCAAACCACTGCGCACCATGTATGCGGGCGCTGTCTGGGCCATGAAAAAATGGTATCGGGAGGACCAGGTTCTGTATCAGCAACTCAATGAGCTTCTGCAGGATATTTACACCACTCTGGGCTGGCAACCTCGGCTGGCGGCTCCGGTAATGGGTCGCTATGCCTACAGGGCAATGAAGAAGGAAGAAAAAAGGCTGGCCGGGGGATGGACGATCGAGCCCAGAACCTTTTTTGAACATAATAGAGCTGCCCTGGCAGAGGTGAAAGATACTGCAGGCTCTGCCAATTCTTTGAATGAGCCGGCGATTATACCAAACCTTGCAGCACTTAAGCCGGTACCTCTTGCCCTGCGGACGAGTGACAGGGGCAACAACTGAAGAGCTGCAGCGGAAGTTCAGATCTTAAGCGAATGGACGCTTTATCCCCGCTGCAGGAATTGGGATGATGAAAAATTCAGGTCGTATTTTTCCCCGACATCAAATACTGCTTCTGTAAAAGCACCGTTTGACAGCCACCTAAGAGAAGGAGTCCTCCTACCAATTGGAGAAAGGTTATCGTTTCGCCGAACAGCAGAAAGGAAAAAATTCCGGTCAGGAAAGGAACCAGCAGTTGCACGGAGGATGCGGTAATAATCCCCAACTGAGGCAGTAGATAATAGTAGAGTGCCTGTCCACCAGCGATTCCAAGCAGACCTGAACCGATCAGAACCAACCATTTAAGCCCCTCGGGATCTGCCGATATGTGCGGACCGGTAATGAGAACGAAAGGGGTAAGAAAAACTGCGACCAGAGAAAATACTAATGTCGCAGTAAACAAAGGGGACAGCCTGCCCTCGATCCAGGTTTTTACCGTCAGACCTACGAAGGCCCAGGATAATGCCCCTCCCAGAGCCAACAGTATTCCGGTATTTAAGACAACTGAAAACCCATGGCACTGAAATATTATAACCAGGCAGGCGCCGCCAATTGCCAATAGTATGCCGGCAATGGTTCCGGGTCGTCTAATCAGATCCCGTTCCGCTTTAAAAAACAACATCCCGAGAAACACTGAAAAGATCACTTGTGACTGGTAGAGAAGCGTGCCGAAACCTGGGGGAACCAGGAAAAAGCACCAGGTGTACATCAATTGAAACATTATCGTGCACAGAGCTGTCACGGAAATCCTGCCAAGAAAGTAAGTTCTTTGTCTTAGAAACGACTTGAAATCTTCGCTGAATGACTTTTTCGTAAGCAGAAAACAGATCAAGAAAAGTGCTGAACTGACATAGCGCACCCAGACCTGGAAAATCAGAGAAAAATCTTCTTTTATCCAGGCAATGGAAATAGGTGTCAAGGCCCAGAACAGCAACATGGCTGTTATCGGGATAAGGGTGGACGGTTTTGTGTATTTTTTAGAATCGGTCATACCTGGAAAATGTGACTATGATATACTCAAGCACCAGGGGTATCTTGGCAAATCGACATCGATTTGAGCCAGAACCCATTGATCTTAATAGAAGCGGGTCTGTTATGTCTTCTCTTATTTTGTGGGAAGTCAGCGTAGATGGATACCAGGATTCAATTCTGAAAGTTGCTGACCAGCCGGTCAGCCGCAGAAATTGCCGCTAGGAGTTTTCAGATTGGCTTTTAAAAGGGCTCTGACTTTGGCCAAAGGATTCGGATTTTCTCGTCTTAGACAAAGGAGTCATGGACATGACCATTTTAGGAAGCGATGAGTATCGCTACGAAGAACTATCTGAATGGGCCCAGCTTCCCAGTGGCTGGGATTTAGGCGAGGTCGTTGATATTGCTGTGGATAGGGAGGATCGCGTCTATGTATTCAGTCGGGGTGATAACCCTATGATGGTCTTTGCACAGGATGGGCAATTCATTCAGAGTTGGGGAAAAGGACAGTTTACCCGACCACACGGTGTTACCCTTGATAAGGATGGTATTCTCTATTGTGTTGATGACGAGGGCCATTGGATAGGACGATTCGGCTCAGATGGCGAGCTTCTCAGCTCAATAGGCAGACGAAACCAGGGAGCCGTTGCCCAGAGTGGTGAGCCCTTTAATCGGCCCACCAAAGTCGCCTTCGACCCCAAAACCGGAGAATTCTACATCGCCGATGGATACGGTAATGCCCGGGTTCACAAATTCTCGCCCGAGGGAAAACATCTGTTTTCCTGGGGCGATTACGGCACCGATCCCGGTCTGTTCAACCTGCCCCACAGTGTCTGCACCGACAGGGAGGGTAGAGTTTATGTGGCCGATCGTGAGAATCATCGTCTGCAACTTTTTGATGCTCAGGGGAATTATCTCAATCAATGGAACAATCTACACCGGCCTTGTGGGTTGCACATTTCTGATGATCTGGTTTATATCGGGCAGCTCTTGCCCCAATACCCGTTCAACGAGGATTACCCCAATATAGGTGCCTGCATCACTATTCACGACTTAAGCGGAAGACGACTGGCCCGTCTGGGTGATTCCCGTTCTGGCGAGGCACCCGGACAGTTTATTGCCCCGCATGGGTTGGCGGTAGACTCACGTGGCGATATATATGTCGGCGAGGTTTCCTGGACAGCCTATGGACAATCATTTAGTCCACCACGCAAGCCCAGGTCGTTTCGGAAGCTCGTAAAGAAGTGAGCAAGCAGAGGATCAAAAAACCTCAGAGCTCGACAGAGCTGAAAATATTCGTTTTGTTCTCGATCCTTTCAGGAGGAGAAAAACTGCTTCCAGTCGCTTTTCTCACGATACCCGTCAACTACCTGTATCAAACGGGCGTGAGTTAAAGCCGGCATCTGGGTGGCGATGTCATTTCCTATTACTTCGAGCGCATTATCAACCAAGTCCTGGCGAAAATCAGTCTCATATAAATCGATGGTAAAATCAGCAGTGATAAGCCTGGCAATAACTTTCCCCAACATCACCCTGGTTCTCTGTACGCTCGAGAAATCAAGGTTGTAATTGAGCACCTCCCGGAAACGGTCAGCCGCCTTGATCGTCAGCTCAAACTGGCTCAAAAAAGTATAAAAATTGCGGTATTTGCCATCTTTCATTTTTTTGAGAACTATATCGGCAACCTGACTGTACATAACATCGTTTGATCCCTCAAAGATCTGAAATGGCCGGCTGTCGGCGACAGACCTGCCGGCAATATGGTCTCTACGGTAGCCTTTTGCCCCGGTCAGCTGCAAAAGACTCTGAGCCGAGTCCTGCATCATGTCGGTAAGTATTGCTTTGGCAGCGTTTGCCTGCAGTCCATAGGAGGTGAGATCATTGCTGATGCTGGATACCTTAGCGGTATAATGGCACATTGCTGAAGCGATGGTGAACCAGGCCTGCAGCAGGGAAATTCTGTGCTGGACCTGATCGTAAGCCAACAAACTCTTTCCGCTCACAAAACGTTGCTGACAATGGCAGACCGCCTCGTCAAGCATCCTCCTGATAAACCCCAGCCCTATACCTGAAAGTCTCAGTCGGCTTCGATGCAGCAGGTCCATCATCAACTTGAGACCGCTTGTCCGAGGATTCAATCTCGCCGTCGCAGGCAGTGTCGCATCAATATCATTCAAGCCATAGGGAATCAAAAACAGTCCAAGTTTATGATAGTATTCAGCCACCGTGATTTTCTGTTCTTTTCTGCTCTTATCAACTATGAACAGATCAATATCGCGGGCCAGCTTATTGTTTTGTTTTTCCTTTCTAGCCGTTACCAGCCAAAAATCAGCCAGGCCGGTTAAACCTCCCCAGTGTTTGGAGCCTGTCAGTCGAAAGTGTTTTTCTGTCTGGCTATATGAGGTTCGCATGGACAGGGCATCTGTGCCAAAGTCGGGTTCGGTGATCATCAATCCCCCCAGTGAGGGACCCCGGAGAAATGACTCGAAGACTCCAGTTTTAGCCGCTTCCTGGCCATATTTGGTGACCGGCTCAAGAAATAGTGAGCCGTTAATCCCCATCATCAGGCCAACCGCAATGGATTCATATGAAGTCGCTTCCAAGAGTGCAAGCCGATGGTGGGTATCCCCTTCTCTCCCCCCGAAGCTTTCCGGTATAAAAAGTGAAAGAGGCTGCAGCCTCAATACTTTTTGGAGGAGCTCTACGGGCAGTCCACGAAGATAGTTTGTCGTTTCGATCTCCGGGTAGGTAAGTAAGACATTTTTCAGGTCAGCCTGATATTCAAGAATGAACCTGTCTGGGCTCTGGTATTCCATTTCAGGGGCTTCCTATTGAGAAGATAGCAGGAGCGATAATCCGCACGAAAGCTGCCCTGTCAATGTTACCAGAGAACATGTCAATTATCAGCAAATACCGGAGCGTTGCACTCGGCCTGGTCAAGAATTATCTTTGGTTTTAAATTAACGGCTATTTTCATTTCTGCCTTGAGAGTTTCAGCAGGCGGCCGCCTTTCTTGTCCTCCAGAACCCAGATTGCGCCCTCAGGGCCCTGTTCCACCTCACGAATCCGCTTGCCCATCGCAAAACGCTCAACCTCTTCGGCGCGGTCGCCCTCAATTTTGATGCGCAGCAGCGATTTTGAGGCCAGGCCACCGATAAAAGCATTGCCCCGCCATTCCGGAAAGAGATCTCCGCGGTAAATTATCAGGCCTGAGGGTGCAACAGTCGGTACCCAATAAATTTCAGGACTGTTGAACTCCGGCCGGGTGTCGTGATCGGGAATATCCACGCCTGAATATTGATCACCCCAGCTGACCAGAGGCCAGCCATAATTATCACCAGCTATTATCAGATTAAATTCGTCGCCATGCCGCGGTCCCATTTCGTGGGTCCACAACCTGCCGTTCTGATCGAAAGCGATTCCCAGTAGATTACGATGGCCCACGGACCAGAAAGTTCTGGCCAGCGGCCCCTTATCCTGGAACGGGTTGTCAGCGGGTACCGAGCCGTCCGGATTGAGACGGATTATCTTGCCGAGGTTCTGTGACCAATCCTGGGCCGGTTTCTGTTTTTGTCGCTCGCCGGAGGTAATGAACAATTTGTTGTCGGGACTGAAGGCCAGGCGGTGTGAGTAATGGCCGCTGCCGGTGGTTTTGGGCTCCTGCCGCCAGATAACCCTGACGTTTTTAAGCGCTAATCTGGCAGAATCGCGGCTGAACCTGGCCATGGCAACCGCCGCCCCCTTGTTGCCGGCGCTGTCCTCTTCTGCATAAGAAAAATAGACAAGCCGGTTGGTTGCATAATCAGGGTGGACTATGACATCGCCCAGTCCACCCTGCCCGCCGTAAGCGACTTTGGGTACCCCGGCAACCGCCACCCTGGATCTGCCATCGCCGCTTAACAGCAGCAATTTTCCCGCTTTTTCGGTGACCAGCATATCGCCGCCGGGAAGAAAGGTCATGGCCCATGGTTCATTAAATTCAGCATATTCTTCCGACCACAGGACAGACCCGGCAGAACCGGTGATTTTGGCAGGCTCAGCTCTGCCGATCGAGGTTGCGGCACAGATAAAAACCAGTAGAAATAAGGTGACAAAAACTCGTTGAATAGTGGACATTGGTCTCCTGCTGCAAAGGGAAATAACGCTCTTGCAGAGCGCATCTTCGTCGAGAAACATTAGTTTTAAGTATTCACGATGGGCTCAAAAAGCCAGCCCGATGGATACCAACCGGCTGAAATATATAGCAGAGAGCTTGTGCGGCAAAGGGAGACCCAAGAACCAGGAAAACGCGGCCGTTTATCGGTCAAACGCCAAGCCGTCGCCAATGGCTTTAAATGGAACTACACGGAAAACAGCTTGCGCAGTTCTTTGAGCTGCATCGACTGACATACCCCTATTACCCGCTCGTTGGCGGCGATATGGGTACCCCCCACCGCCACTTGCCAGACACCATCACGGTAGACAGCACCGATCAGGAGCTTGCCGTGATAAGAGGGATCGAGTTCGGCAAGAGGTCTCCTGGTGACCGGTGAATTTGGCGCCGCCACCAACTCCACCACTTCAGCATCGAAACCGTGCAGATGGGCGGCGGAGATCAGTTCGCTGCGGCGGATATGTTTCAAGATTTCGCTGGCCGCCATCATTTTTTTATTCAAGGCGATGTCGAGCCCGATGGTGGCCGCCAGCACCTGATAGTCCTCCTTGCTGACCATGGCGATGGTTTTTTCACTGCCGGTCCCATTACCGTTATTTCCTGTTAGCATCATGTTCTTGGCCAGCAGGGAACTCATGATATTGGTTTCGTTGCTGCCGGTGGTGGTGATAAAGGTGTCTGTGTCCTGCACGCCTGCCATATCGAGTACGCCGGCTTTTGAGCCGTCGCCGTGCAGCACTTCAACGTGAGACAGCAGGCCGGCAAGCTCCCGGGCCCGGCCACCATCCCGCTCGATCAGGATTATCTCGACCGATTTCTTCAACAGCTCGGCAACCCGGCAACCGATTCGGCCGCCACCGACAATCAGCACCCGCTGCCGGAGACCCTGGGGGACGCCGGCGATTTCCATCATCTCCGGCAGGTATTCGGTGTTGGTCATCACCGCGATCTGGTCGTGGGGTATGATTTCGAACTCGCCATCGGGAATTATCGTGGTAATGCCTCTGGCGACAGCCACCACCCGAAAAGCGAAATTTGAGTACTTGAGGGAAATATCTTTGAGCTTCCGATGGGCAAACTGCGAGTCATGGGTAATCCTGGTGGCCAGCAGCTGGATTTTCTCCTCGGCGATATCGATCACTTCGTTGCCGTGACGGAGCTTTACCAACCTGGCGATTTCCTGGGCCGCCATCTCCTCGGGATGGATCAGCAGGTCGATCTTCAGATCATCGCCACTGAGCAGCGATCCGGGCAGTCCAAACTGCAGCGAATGAACCCTGACGATCTTGTAAGGGATGCCGAATTTGTCTGCTATCTGGGCGGACATCATATTGACCGCGTCGTTGTCGGTAACGCTGATGACGCAGGCCATGGTTTCGGCATCAGCTTCCCGCCAGCACTCAATGTCCATTGCTTCACCGCGGATAAGCCTGACGTCAAGTGATTCATCCCCGTACCGGTAACGCTCGGGATCGGGTTCGATGGCCGTCACCGCATACTCCTCATGCTGCAGTCGTTTGGCCAGATAATAGCCAACCCCACCGAGTCCGAGGATCAGAATCTTTTCCTTCCTTTTCAGTTGCTTGAACATCTCATTACCTGCTTAATCCCGATGGGGGAGCAATGATGCCCACCAGTGTCACCCGTCGAACGACTGGAGGATTTTTTTGACCGTATTACCATCAGCATTGCCAGCAAAATGGGCCATGATCGGTTTCATGGCCTGCATCGTATTGTTAAACTCGCCCAAATCGATGTTCTCGGCAATCCACTTTCTGATTTCATCCTCGCCTGCCTGCTGCGGTAGATAGCCCTCGAGAACTTCTATGAAGCCCGAGTCCTCCGAACCGGAGGCGGCCAGCAGTTCCTTCTCCGACTTTATCAGTTTCCTGATGATTCCTGCAACCTGCTGATCGCTCAGTTCCTTTTCAGGCTGGCGTTGAAACTCGCCTATTAGCACCCTGACGGCATCGGTTTTGATCCGATCCCTGCTTTTCATTGCCGTCCTCAGCTCAGCGGATATTTGCTCCTGCAGACTCATAAACTACTCCTCAGATTGTATTACGCGTGAGCCAGATAGATATAGGCAATATAATATCTCATCATCTGGCTCCGCTGTTCCGGCAACCGGATTTTCAGATCAGCGTTCAAAAGAGTAAAGCAGTTCGATACTGTTCGAATCAAAAGAATTCCTGCTCTGGACTGAAAAGCCCTTGCCGAATTCATATTGAACTCTGATGCTACCCGAGTTTTGAAACAGATTAAAATCATAGTTCAGAGAGAGCTGCTCGGTCAAGCTTCTGCCGACCACCAGAGCCGCATCGTCATCACCGGTACCCCCTTCAAAGTGAACTTCATCAACCGGCAGAATTTCTGTCACACTTCCCAGGATTGCACTGCCTCTCGATAACCCGAACGATTGCAGAGCCGAGTCTACTACCCCTCGTGACGATTCATCAGAGGGGGCAAGTGACTTATCGAACAGAATATAAGTGATAATCTCCCTGTCTTCCATCAACGGTCTCGAGAAAAGCTCGATCTCGTAGTCAGCAGCCGTACCGATCACGTTGACACCGACTACTAGTTCTTCCTGCCCGAATTGATTGGTTTTCATGACCTTCCTGGCACTTACATCAAGAAGTGGATTGTCGATCGGGCCTCCAGTAAAAGTGAGTCGCCCCCGACTGATTTTCAGCGGCTTCCCGTAAATGGTAAAACTACCCTGCTCGACATTGAGCGTCCCCCTACCGGTCACGATTCTATTGTTATTACTGACCGCGAGATTGCCACCGAGGCTGGCGTTGAGCCCGAACCCATCGATTTTTATATCTTCACCGAGTTCTACCCCGAGATCGTAAATGAATGGCCACCTGTCGCCTCCTCCCTGCTCATCAGTAAAAACCACGTCGGCGGATTCTGACTTCGCCTGGGTCATCAGTTCCGGCTTGATCAAGGCCCGGGGAATCGCCAGTTTCCCCTTCAGAGTGCCTCCCTTCGGGCCAATCACGAGGTCAAGTTCCGGACTCGCCGTTATTGCCATTTCGGGCAAATCCATTAATTTGCAGTCACGTCCATTAATCTGGAAGACACCCCGCCAGTCCGAGTTGCCGAATTCCAATTTCCCCGATCCTTGGGCTTCTCCTTCGCCGCAGACACCATCAAGTCGTACAGCCAGTTCATTTCCCTGGACGCCGATTGAGCCAGTCATGTCAGTTAGAGAAGATCCCAGCTCGGGGAAATGAATTCCACCTCCCTGGAGCTGGAGATCCCCTGTTAGTTCCGGCTTTCCAACCAGTCCATCGATAGCCAGATCTGCCATCACCTGCCCACTCGGCACCAGATAGTCCCCCGTAATGGTCTGAAGCGGACTCAGGTCCTTTATATCGAGCACGATATGCCCCCGCAGCGGCAGCTCGGACAGTGATTCACTAAAATCGCCGAATCCTTCGATGAGTATATTGCCATCGATGGTTGACTCATCCACGAAACGCGACGAAACGGTGGTTTCCAGAACGGACTCGGAGAGCTGGACGACAAGGCTGGTCTCAAACCAGCGGACATCCTGATAGGGTCCTGTTTCGTTCAGGTCTATATTCAGCTCGGGGATAGTGAGCCTGCCGTTCAGCGATTCAACCACCATGCCGGTACCCGCTGAACTGAGATGCCCGCTGAGTTCGCCATCTATGGACGTCGGCATAACGCTCCATCGGTAGAGTTCTCCAAGCTCAAAATGAAGCTCAGACAGCTCCAGCTGCCAGGGGCCGTCCAGCTGCCACTGACCCTCAACACAGAGACTATTTTCAGCGGAATCCAGACAGAACGAATCAAGCTGGAACAGATCAGCGGCGATCGACACAGTGCTGGGCGCACGTTGCTTCCAGCTGCCGGATTTCTGGTGGCTATGATGCACATCACTAATCACTCCCCGCCACCCTCCATCTACCAGCTGTCCACTGGCACCAATATGGAGGTCACCATATGGGGAGAGGCCGTCCAAGTCGATTTGATGCTGATCCAAGGCACCGTTCACTTTCAGCTCGAGCTGATCGAGGTCAAAACTGCCGTTCGTAAAACCGCTCAACAGCAACGAAGCTTGCAGGCTCTGAGTCGAACCCAGATCCACATGCGCCTCTCCTGAAAAATCAGCAATTCGGTTCTCCTGATAGGAAAGGTCCTGGGCGCTGAGGTTTATCTGAGCCAGCGGTTCTTCCCTGGTCCCGGAAAGGGTACCTGATATCTCCACAGTGCCGTCAATCGACTGGTGCAATCTATTGAGCTCCGTCCCCACTAAGATGAAATCCAGGCCGTATGCGGCTCCGGCCACGCCCTCGACCTGAAGCCTGTTGCCACCGTTGCGGATGTAAAGACCATCAGTTTCAAAGGTGTTGTTGCTCATGCCGATGGAACCGCCCCCTTCCAGCTCATAGCCGGCCAAGGTCCCGGATAACTGGTGGATGGTCGCGATGATCTGCGGCTCGCCCTCGGAAATCTTTCCGCGGCTGCTCACTTCAGCGTGGATATTTCCCTCGGGCAGCGAGCCAAAGAGATGCGGGTCAATCCCTTGGGCCAGCAGCCTTGTTTCCCACGAGAGTTCCGCGGACCAATCGAGTTGACCGGTCAGCTTCAGCAATCCTTCTTCGATCTGCAGATCTGCCGAGGTAAGTGTCAGCCCCTTGTCATCTCCATTAAGCTGTGCTGAACCTTGCAGAGAAACGGTTGGATCAACAAGAGATGCGTCTATTCTACTGATATCTGCCCTGTAGTGCAGCGTTTCCGCTGCCCATTGCCCGGAGGTGCTCAAATCAAGATCAACCACTGCCTCGATGGGAGAGTCAAATGAACTCGCCGGTAAAGATCTGAGCTGCAGCAGATTGTTCCAGACAAACCCCTCGCGCCAGCCTAATTTTCCAGAAATGGTCGCCGTACTGCCTTCAAAAGCAATCCCGGCGGAGATGATTTCAGCTTCGAGCAGGTCCTCTGCCAGGCGGGCTTCAAAGGCCCCGGTCAGCTCGGGCAGATGATGAGAGTCGTAGGAAAAATCCCGCAGCGAAATGTCCAGCTGAGCGACCGGCGCACTCCTTGGCCCGGTCAACGAACCAGAGAGTTGTGCCTGACCTTCCAGCAGCGGATACAAATTGCTCAGCTCTGTCCCCATGAAGATGAACTGAAGGTCATAATCGTCTGCCACCTCACCGTTTAGCTGCAGCCTGTTTGCGCCGGACTGCAGATGGAGGTCGGTCACTTCCAGACTGTTCTGCTGCAGGGCAACCGCCCCACCTCCCTGCAGCTCATGACCAGCCACTTCTCCGGAAAGCGATGATATCACGGCCTCAATGTTCAACTCATCCCCTGAAACCAGCCCCTCACCGGTAACGGCAGCGTTAATGCTGCCGCCGGGCAGGTCTCCCAGAAGCGCTGGATCGATATCGTGCAGCTCAAGGTTCGCCTGCCAGGCCAGCTCATCGCCCCATCCCAATCTGCCCTGAACCTGGAGCAAACCCTCTCCGAGTGCTATCTCCATGGCCGTGAGGTTGAGCCCTTCCCCATTCCCCTGCACGTGCAGATTACCACTCAGGCTGAGGTCAGGGTTGCTTAATTGCCCTGTAAAAGTGGTAGCCCTGGCCTCGTAGGTGAGCGTCTCGTCCGACCATTTGCCTGCTGTGTGCAGCTCAGCATCAATTTTCAGGCCGATTTCTTCACTAAAAGATGTGAGATCAAGCTCAGTGATGGTGGCCGATGCATCCCAGGTCAGGGTGTCATCGAAATCAATTGCTCCGTTCACCTGCGCAGTGCTGTCATCATAGCTGATCAGCGCTGAAACGACCTCCGCCCTGCTCTGATCTCCGGCGATATCGATATCGACCTGGACCGGCGGCTGATTTGCTGCACGGTATTCACCCAGCAGCGAGCCGCGGTAGTCAGCCGGTCGGCCCGAAGTTCTGAGATCAACATCCACCTCAGCAGCAGGCCAGCCTGGCGCTAGCGTCCTAAGCTCAAGTGCTTCGGCGCTGCCGGCCAGGTCCCAGCTTGCCTCACTCAAAAGATTTTCGATCCGGCCTGAAATCACTACCTCTGCCGGGCTGGTCATCGATAAGACGACCTCGGTCTGGGTCAGGGGCCCTTCTACCTGCACCTCACCCGTCATCTTATTGAACTGCTGAAGATCTGCCCACCAGGTGCCTTGGGCTGCGATGGAGTTCTCCCCGGTAATCTGCAGCTGCCCATGAAGATCAAACCCGTAATGGGCAGTATGCAGCAAAAACTGGCTGATGGTAAGGCTATCCTCATTGCTGCCAACTGAAGCAAGAAACTGCTCGATTTCAATCAGTTCCATATCCGCATCTGAAAGAATCACCGCCTTTTCAATCTGCAGCCTGTCAATAAGAAGTGCTAAAGGGAGAGAAGGGGGAACAAATGATCTTTCAGCCTTGGCCGATACCGCCTCATCATTGCCAGACCGTAAGGCTACCGAAAGCCCCTGCAGAGATATATCACCAAAGTGCAGTTTCCTCTGGAAAAGCTCAGCAGGCCGCCATTCAACGTTGAGCCGGTCAATGTTGATAAGAGCCGCGGGAAGTTCAAGGGTAACTTCCTCCAGCCGCCACGCATCTGCAAGTCGGCCGCTGACACTTTCTACCTTCAGCGAGATCGCCGGCAGGGCCGAGACAAGGGAAATCAGCGCCTGCAGGCCGGCGGAACTCGTCACCCCGGCGGTGATCAGAGCGCCCAGCAGTAGCATTGAAATGCCTGCTATCCAGAGAAACTTGCGCATCACAGATCCGTCCCGACAGTTATGAATACGTATTGTGTACTCCCCAGCTCCCTCAGCGGATAAGCCAGATCGAGGCGGGCCTGACCAAATGGCAAGGCCAGGCCGACACCGACACCAACGCCGTGGGCAAAATCTACCGTAAAGTCATCCATTGCATTGCCGGTGTCATAGAAGGCAGCAACTCGCCAGAGCTCGGACAGGCTTTTTTCAAGTTCAATGCTTCCGGTCAGCATATAGGTGCCGCCGACAACATTTCCGTCCTCATCTTCGGGACCAAGAGTTCGATACCGGTACCCTCTGACACTTCTCTCTCCACCGGCATAAAACCGCTGCGACGGTGGAATATCATCGATCGAATCCACCAGTGTGTAACCGACGGAACCTCTGCCGATCAGGCGCCAGCTTGATAGTGGAGTGACAATCAAGCGGCCGTCGGCCCTTAAACTGAGAAATGAGGCATCAGAGACTAATTCCTCGCTGGCACCATGAACTTCAACCGAGGTGCGCAAGCCGTTTTCGGTGTTTATGACGCTATCGGCAAAGGCCCACGATACCTTTACTCCCGGCATCAGCAACTCGCTCTTACCGGTGGTTTCACCGATTCGATAATCCTCACTGAGTATTTCCAGCGACACACCGTAGAATCGTTTAGTGGTCATATATTCATAGCTCAGGCCTCCGGAATACATATTGGTGATCGTGTCTTCCCATAACTCACGGTTCCACAGGGCAGATCCGACAACGTTGTTGAAACGGGGATCAGCAACCGGAATACGATAATTGACCACACTATGGCTCTCCTGCTCGCCGACCATGAAGGAGGTGCTCAAACGATGCCCGCTCTGGTTTAATAGTCTGTTCTTCCATTCAAACCGGAGATAAGCCTTCGTATCAGTGGCATAACCTACACCGATGCTATAGCGGTTGTAGGTTTCAAGCGGTTCAAGCTCTATCGATATGGGTACGTAAAGGCCATCCATATTATCGGTGTCGCCCTTAACCAGCACCTGCCCGAAGTAGTCTGTTCGATAAAGGTCACGCTGCAGTTCCTGTAACTCTCGTGGTATAAACCAGTCCCCCTGTTCGAAAGGAACAAAACGAGCCAGCAGTTCATCGGAGATAATCTGCTGATCAGTCGACACCTCGCCAAACAGATAGCGCTGCCCTGTGTCCAAAACCAACTCAATTTCAGCCAGATAGGACGTTCGGTCAATACGGATTTCATGCACCGTGTAAACGGCGTCGAGAAACCCAAGCGCACGGGTATGGCGCAGCAGATCTCTCTTGCCGATTTCATAATTGGCCTGGAGTAGAGCAGCCCCTTTTTCCAGATCAAAAAATCCTTCAGCATCACCTAGTTCAGCCAGCTCGGCGCCTTCTCCGACAACCCCGATGGACATTGAATCGAGGGTGACCGGATCACCAACTTTGACATGATAGATGGCCTGCCACCCCGTACCACTGTTTTGGAGTTCAGATTCAACGGTGATTGAATAGTAGCCAAACGGTGCCAGCGACGCCTTGATATCGGGTTCTGCCAATCTGTGCAGGCGCCTGATTTCGGTTTCGCTCAGTTCACTGTTCAGGCTGAAGCGATTGATTCGGAGCCGGGCCATGACGTTGTCATACAGTCTTCCTTTAACGCCGTCAACCGAGACTGTCAAAGACGTCTCAGTCTCGGTCTCAGCACGGCTGAGAACGGGAGTGATCAGCAGGAATAAAATGAAAAAAAAGAAGGCTCGATAATGCAACGATACGGTATTATCAGCAGATGGATTATGATAGTCTTTCAAATAGCTCGGCCGTTTGATGGCAATTGAGGCAATCGGACCATTATAGTCGGATTCAAACATGAACTACAATACTCACCCGGTTGTCACAATAAAAAAGATTATTAATGGCGGCTACGGCCTGGCCCAGCTGCCCACCGGCAAGGCCGTACTCGTCCGCTACGCGCTGCCGGGCGAGACTGTTTCCATTTCACTTGTCAGACAGCAGAAACGATTTGATTATGCGGCGGTGGCAGAGGTTATCGAGCCAAGCCCCGACAGGATCGCAGCCCCCTGCCCCTATTATTACCGTTGCGGCGGCTGTGATCTGCAGCATGCCAGCTACACCGCACAGTGTAGGCTAAAAGATGAGATCATCAGAGATCTGCTCTCCGGAAGTGAATCGAAGACGCTCCGGCAGTCCGTTTCCCGCCTCAGGCCGATCATTGGCTCTGCTGATCATTTCGGCTACCGGCAGCGCATCAGGATGAAGAGTGATGAGAGGGGCAACCCCGGTTTCAGCCACTTTCGCTCACACAAGATCGTCACCATTAAAAATTGTCTGCTGGCAGCCGAGCCAATCAACTCCTGTCTGAGCGAACTGCGTGCCCACCCCGAGTTCAAACATCTCAGCTCGATCAGTGAAGAATTGGAACTCAGCCTCAATCAGCTCAGCGGCAAGATTTCACTGCGGCTTATCCTGCGCTCGACCGCCGCGGCCGGCAGACCGGCGTCGGGCCCTGGTCTTGGCCGCTGACATCGATATCCTGGATCGACTCTTTTTCTCCGGCCGAAACTTTGCCCAGGAAGGTCCTTTAGGCGACTGGAGATGAACGGCAGGACAATCTTCTTGGCTTTGAACTCGAAGATTCACCACCTCTTAGGCTGCACTGGGAAGTCGGCAGTTTCAGCCAGGTAAACCTGCCGCAGAATCTTAAAATGATCCAGCTGGTTCAGCAGTTCGCCCGGCCGGAACCAACAGACAGGATTCTCGATCTTTACTGCGGTATGGGGAATTTCTCGGTGGTGCTGGCCCGTCAAGCAGGGGCCGTCCTTGGCATCGAAGGCCAGGGCTCGGCAATCAGAAGTGCCAAAAGCAATGCTGAGCGCAACCATCTTACCAACTGTACCTTCATCAAAAGCGACGTGGCCTCAGCCTGCCGGGATCTCGCCGCCAGGGGTGAAAGCTTTGCTACCGTCATCTGTGACCCGCCGCGCCGGGGCCTCAGCGGACTGGCCGGACTGGCAGGGATCCTGGCCACCACGCGAATGGTCTATATCAGCTGCGACCCAGCAACCCTGTGCAGAGATCTGCAGGACCTGGTAGGTCAGGGATTTTTTATTGGGGCAATTCAGCCGCTGGATATGTTCCCTCAGACTCATCACCTCGAAACGGTCGTCCTTCTGGAAAAGAACTAATCCGAATAGCGAAAACATTGACAATCCGCCTAATTACCTGTAAACGAATAGTGGGCTGTGAAGCCCGCGAGCCGTGTTACCCATACACCTCCAGATCAAGCGGCCCCACGCCGCTTTTTTTATTGGCTACTTTATGCTAATCAGCTGCGCAGATCCAGCGCAGTCAACCAGGGCGATGATTATGACCGCCTCTAAGCAGGACCTATTATGAGCAGTGAAAACCAGTTTCTCGCCCAGCGAAGAGAAAAAGCCCAGACATTAGCGGATCTCGGCGTAAAACTGTATTCCAATAGTTTCAAACCCGCAGACCGTATCAGTGATCTGCTCCCCAAAGCGGAGCAGCTGGAACCACAGCAGAAAGAGGAAGGCGGCACCACTTACAGCATCGCCGGCCGGATCATGGCCATGCGCAAATTCGGCAAGGCAGCCTTCATTACGGTCGCCGACGCCACGGCTCAGATGCAGGTTTATGTCCGCAAGGACACGGTTGGCGATGAACAGTTCAGTGCCTTCAAGAAATACGATATCGGCGATATCGTCGGGACCCGGGGACAGCTGTTCAAGACCAAGACCGGCGAGCCGTCTCTCCATGCGGACTTTATCACCATGGTCTCCAAATCGCTGCGGCCCCTGCCCGAAAAATGGCACGGGCTCACCGATGTTGAAACCCGGTACCGGCAGCGTTACGTTGACCTGCTCGTCACTCCCGAGAGCAAGGAGACCTTTCGCAAGCGGGTGGAAATCATCCGGCTGGTTCGTGAATATCTGAGCGACCGCGGCTTTCTCGAAGTGGAAACCCCGATGATGCAGCCGGTTCCCGGAGGGGCCACGGCCAAACCGTTCAAGACCTACCATAATGCCCTCGACATGGATCTCTACCTGCGCATCGCGCCGGAACTGTATCTCAAGAGGCTGCTGGTGGGCGGTCTAGAAAAAGTCTTTGAGATCAACCGCAATTTCAGAAACGAGGGGCTCTCCACCAGACATAACCCTGAATTTACCATGCTCGAGTTTTACCAGGCCTACGCCACCTATGACGATTTGATCGACCTGACCGAGGACATGATTTCCTCGGTCTGCAAGGCGGTTAATGGTACCATGAACATTACCTACCAGGGGACGGAGGTCGACCTGAGCCCGCCCTGGAAGCGTTTGACCATGGCTGAAGCCCTGGTCGAGATCGGCGGAATTGACCCGGAAATCCTGGCTGACGACAACAAGGTAATCAGTCATGGCCAAGAGTCTGGGCATCAAGCTGGAACCACAGGCCGGTGCGGGCAAGGCAAAGACCGAGCTATTCGAACTCCTGGTCGAGGAAAAACTGGTCGATCCGACCTTTATCACCTCCTACCCGACCGAAGTCTCGCCGCTGGCCAGGCGCAACGAGGACGACCCGAGTGTCACCGATCGCTTTGAACTGTTTATCACCGGCCGGGAGATTGCCAACGCCTTCAGCGAACTGAACGATCCGATCGACCAGAGAGAACGCTTTGAGAAACAGATTGCCGAACGGGGCGATGATGATGAGATACATCCGGTACTCGATGTCGATTATATCCGTGCCCTGGAGTACGGCATGCCTTCGGCTGCCGGAGAGGGCATCGGGATTGACCGGCTGGTCATGCTGCTGACCGATTCGCCCTCTATCAGAGACGTCATCCTTTTCCCGCATATGAAGCCGGAAGAACAGATCGCACGAAGACCAGACAACTGACCAGACTGACGGACAACGGCTGATATGTACGAGTGGTTCATCAGCCGGAGGTATTTGCGGGCCAAGCATCGGCATGGCTTTATTTCTCTGATCTCGCTGATCTCGGTGATCGGCATCACCGTCGGGGTCATCGCCCTGATCGTGGTTCTGTCGGTCTATTCGGGATTTACCGAAGGACTGCGTGATCAGATTCTTGGTATCAACTCGCCATATCATTGTCCAGCGGGTTGAAGGTGCCATCGACAACTACGACCTGAAGCGCGATCAGGTGCTGAGCGTCGAGGGCGTCAATCGGAGCGACACCTTACCTCTATGCCCAGACCCTGGTGAGCGGCACCGCCGGCGGTTCCGGCATTATTCTGCGAGGCATCGAGCCGGAAACGGCCAAAAGTGTAGTCAGTCTCTCCGAGCAGATGATCGCTGGCACTATCGACGATTTGACCTTTGACCGAGATGAACGGCTGCCGCCGATCATCCTCGGCACGCAACTGGCCAACGACCTCCGGGTCTCGGTGGGCGGCAAGGTCAGGCTTATCTCTCCTTCCGGGCCGCTGACCCCTATGGGGGTGATACCAAAAATCAAGACCTGCCGGGTTGCCGGGATTTTCGAATCCGGCATGTACGAGTACGATTCTTCATTGGCCTACATGCATATACACGCCGTCCAGGAGTTCCTCGAGATCGGTGATGTCGCCCACGGCATTGAGGTGCCGGTCGACAAAGAACTGCTCAACAAAGCTGACGAAATCGCCCAGGCGATTGTCGCCAAAGCTCGGTCCCGGCACCATCGCCCGCGACTGGATGTCGATGAACCGCAACCTGTTCGCGGCTTTCAAACTGGAGAAAATCGGCATGTTCATCTGCGTGGCCCTGATCATTCTGGTGGCAGCACTGAATATCATCAGTGCCCTGATCATGCTGGTCATGGAGAAGGGCCGTGATATCGCCATACTCAAATCGATGGGAGCGACCTCGGCTTCGATCATGAAAATTTTCTTTCTCCAGGGGCTGGTCATTTCGGTGACCGGAACGGTGCTCGGCGTTTTAGGCGGGCTCGGACTATGTGAGCTGCTGTCGAGGTATCAGTTCATCGAACTGCCGTCCAACGTCTACCCGATGACCACCCTGCCGATCAAGGTGCTGCCCACCGATGTCTCTGATCATCGCCTGCTGCTCGATCATCATCAGCCTCTCGGCAACGATCTATCCATCATGGAAGGCGTCGAGGGTGAAGCCGGCGGAGGTGCTCTCATGAGTCCGCCGCTGATGCAGGCGACAGACCTGCGTAAAACCTATGCCAATGGGCTGAGAGAAGTCGAGGTGCTGAAGGGAATCGACCTGGCCGTTGAGCCCGGTGAGATGACCGCGATCATCGGCGCTTCCGGCTCGGGTAAAACGACACTGCTGCAGATCCTCGGAACCCTGGCCGCCCATTACGGGCGGTCAACTGCTGTTCAAGGGCAGCCGTCTCGATCAGAAAAGCGATAGAGAACTGGCCGCCTTTCGCAATAGGTCACTGGGCTTTATCTTTCAATTTCACCATCTGCTGCCCGAATTCAGTGCCCTTGAAAATGTCATGATGCCGGCTCTGATCTCGGGCAGGTCGAGACAAGAAGCAGAATTACCGGCACGGCAGCTGCTGACGGCGGTCGAGCTTGATCATCGAGAACAGCACCGGGTGCACGAACTGTCCGGCGGTGAGCAGCAGCGTACCGCCCTGGCCCGGTCGCTTATCATGGAACCGGAACTGCTGCTGGCCGATGAACCGACAGGAAACCTGGACAGCAGAGCCGGGGGAATGGTCTTCAAACTGCTGCAATCGATCTGCAGAGACCGCTCGCTCGCCGTTCTGATGGTTACCCATAATCGACTGCTGGCCGATCAGATGGACCGCTGTCTGACCCTGAGCGATGGAATATTGAGCAAAACGGCGTAACCGTGCCAGAGTGCAACAAGACGTCTGTTGAGCCGGCAGTGGTGATTACTGCAAGGAGTGCCAGATGCCCTACACCTCCGATTCCAGAGGCTATAAAAACCTGCTGAGGGGCAACCCCGATGCCGTCAGGATCCTTGCCGAAGGCGACTCGTGGTTCGCCTATCCCCGCCGCTACCTTGCCTTTGGTCCGCCTTCCAATATTGTCCAGGTCCTGGCCGAACGGGAATACTATGTGATCTACTCAACGGCCAGCATCGGCGACGAAGTCGCTGCCATGCTGACCGGTGAACAAAAGTTCAGCTTCACTAAACGGCTCGGCACCAGCGAGTTTGATATCATCCTCTTTTCAGGGGGCGGCAACGATATCGTCGGCAGGTACGATTTTGACCTTTTTCTGAAACCCAGAAGCTCCGGTACTCATTGGCAGGACTGCATCGAAGTCGAGCGGCTTGACAACAAGCTCGATCTGATCGAATCGGTCTATATGGAGTTAATGGAACGGGTGATCCACTATTCGGTTAACCCCGACGTCAGGGTGGTGAGCCACAACTACGATTTCTGCGTTCCCTCGCCCGAAGGCTATGAGCTTTTCGACCTGTTCCCCATCGGCGAATCGTGGCTCTTCCCCTTCCTGCAGGAAAAGAACTTCACCGACAGCGACGAGCAGAAAGCGGTAATCAGGTTCATGCTCGAACGCTTTGGAGAACGGCTTGCCCGGGTAGAGAACAGGTATCCGGGCAAACTGTTCATAACCAACACCCAGGGCACTCTGGCATCGAGCCAGTGGCGCAACGAAATACACCCGACCCCGGCCGGATTCAGGAAAATCGCCGCACTCATCCACCGCACCATTCAGCAGGCCTTGGGGGCTGGTAAACCTCTAGACAAATAAAATTAGGATTTTGGCCCAAAAGACAATTTTTCCTGGAGGTGTTGCTACTTAAGGGCCCGGTAGTAAGTGTCCAGGGTATACACCGCGGCCAGCGGGTTGTGACCGAGAAGCCGATCCTTGACTGCCAGAACCGTGCAGAGCGCATCCGAATATTTGAAGAAAAGTGAGTCGTGACCGACACAGAGGCCCAGCAGAATGTTGAAGTCGGTTTTTTCCCGGTTCAGCACCATGGCCTGCATGATGGGATTGCACATTGCCTCGTCACTGGAGCTGTCGATCTGATCAGTTCGGTCCAGACCGATAATCTCCTTCGAGCTTCGGCCCACCTTACACAGTACCGTGACCATCTCAAACCCGCGCGAACCGATCAGCTGTTCAACTGCCTGGGCCTCTTTTCTCAAACCGATGCAGAAAGCCATACCCAGACGCCGGTACTTCATTCGTTCAGCGAACTCGATGATCTCTTCGATCCTTGATTTGATCGGCCTGACCTGTGCATATCCCTGATCACGATTCCCATAGCCGCTCGATTCCTGTATCGAGGCCTGTCTGGCGAATTCGTGAATATCCCCATGGGTTCTGTACTCGTCAAGACTCTGGCCGGTCAGCTCCTCGAGGTTGGCCGTGGGACAGGAATCCGGGCCTTTGCCCTGCTCTTCTCTGCACAATCGGTCGGAAATCTTATATGGGCATCGGGCACAGTTAGCTGGTGGATTTTTCATCTGCTGTCTCGTAGTAATGGGTTATCGGCTTATCTCTTTGCAAGATCCTGCTGCCACTGCTGAAGCTGCTCAAAACTTACCCCCACCCCTCCGCAAACCACCAGCAGGATCGATTTTTTATCATTTAAGAACGGCTGCTGACCATACACAGCGGCAAGTGCTGCACCGCAGGCCGGCTCTACCAGCAGACGGTGATCGGCGGCAAACCGCAGACAACTGTCTACGGCCTCAAGATCGGAAACGCTGAGACTTATGATCTCATGGCGACCACACCACTCCCAGGCTTTGTCTGCCACTTTTTTGGCTCCGAGCGAGGTGGCCACCGTGGTAATACGTTCCAGTTCGAGATGGTGACCGGCTTTCAGAGAAGCTCCCAGCGACGCTGCTCCCTCGGTCTCAACGGCCAGCACGGGAACGTCCGCCATATCGTTTCTATGCAGCCCCTCCAGCACTCCACAGAGCAGCCCGCCGCCGCCCACCGAGAGCAGCACCGCATCGGGGCGAAGCCCGCTTTGCTTCACCTCGTCTATGAGTGTGGCATGCCCCTCCCAGAGCAGTGGATCATCAAACGGATGGATCAGCACCCGGTCCGGCCCGCTGAGACTCTGGGCATGACCATGGGCTTCCTGCCAGGACTCGCCGCTGACGATCACCTCCGCCTGCTCGCTCTTGATCGTCTCAATGGCACGTTCAGAAGTGGACAGCGGCACCACCACCGTAACCGGCAGGCCAAGTTTTCTGCCGCAGTAGGCCACCGCGATGCCGGCGTTGCCCCCGGAAGAGCTGATAAATCTCTGCACCCCTCTACCTGCATGGTAGCTGCAGGCCCGGCCTATGCCTCTGAGCTTGAAAGAGCCTGACGGCTGCAGCGCCTCCATCTTCAGCCAGACGTCAGAGCCGACGAGCCGGGACAGCGGCGTCGATTCCAGCAGCGGTGTCTGTATGTGCAATACCTGCATACCGTCCCCCTTTTAGGATGCGAGAGAGTCTCGCAGGCTCGCGAGATCGACCCTGGAAGTGAAATCGAGGCTCAGCGGCGTCACTGCAACCTGCCTCTCCACGGCCAGCGCATAGATATCCGAGTCGCTCTCGACTTCCTCTTCCGCCACCCGTATCCGGGTCTCAAGATCGCACACTCTGGTGTCGACTGAACTATTATCGAGATCCTTGGAATAATAAGAGGATCGGGAAAGCCTGGTCATTCTCCAGCCGGTTTCCTCGCTTGCCCCATCGGGGACATCGATTTTGAGCAGGTCGACGTCGGCCGGCAGCTCCCTGTTCAGGACGAGTTTTGTAAACTTCCTGAGAAAGTAGGCGGCGGCCCGCCAGTCCTGGGAGGTATAGTTGTGGTGCGAGGTGATGTCGGTCTGCTTGGAAACCGCAAGAGCAGCAACACCGTGGCTGGAAGCTTCCAAGGCTGCACCGACGGTGCCGGAGCAGCTGATCATATTGCCGAGATTTTCACCGTAATTGATCCCTGATATCAGGATATCGGGTTTGTCGAAGCGGAAAAGGGTGAACATCGCATGGCGCACGACCTGAGCAGGTGAACAGGGGCAGTGATAGGCCGCTATGTCTGCCCCGTCGCCAGAGTAGCTGATCTTCTCGAGTTTCGACTGTTTGTTGCCGGTCAAGCCCCTCCCGGTGGCCGTCTGCTGATCGGTTGGAGCGACGATGGTGATCCTGCCGAGATCGGCCACCGCCTGCACCGCAGCCCGGAGGCCCGGAGAGTCGATACCGTCGTCGTTGGTAATGGCTATATGTACATCCTTCATCTGCTCTTAATCACGCTCCTCTCGCTTATTGCGGTTTTTGGGCCTCGACTTCCAGCCGCACCATGGCCACATGTGCCTTGCCTCGGGCGTCAAGCGGCTCCTTTTCTAGATATCTTTCAGCCAGCTCTTCGATAAACACATCTCTTTTCGATTCATCCAGTCGTCCGGTATAAGGCAGCCAGGTGGTGCGTATCCAGCCTTTTAATCCTGCACGGCCGTCATGCTCCATATCCCTGTCGATCAACTCAACGCGGTGGATTATAAACCCCGCCTCGTCCAATAACGCCTGGTAGTACTCAACCCCGTGAAAGCCATAGGGAAATTCGAAGCCTTCGAAATAGTGATGATATTCCGGCTGCTCGACAAGCTTGTCAAGGACTCTGAGAATATCTTTGCCATTGCCCTGCCCTCCCATCTGCAGCAACACCCTGCCGCCGGGTCGCAGGCAGCTGTAGACCGAGGCGACCACCGGCCGGTGATCTTTCACCCAGTGCAGTGCGGCATTGGAAAAGACCTGATCAAATTGAGGGCCAAAGCTCAGATCGGCAGCATCCATCAACTCGAAGACCAGATTCTTATGATCTTCCGGCGGATATCGTTTGCGGGCCAGATCGATCATCGACTCTGAACTGTCGACGCCAACGACCCTCCCAGCGGGCAGCAGGGAGGCTAGTTCAGCAGTCACCTTGCCGTCACCGCAGCCGATATCGAGCAGCTCTTCCGTACCAGCCAGCGACAACTTGGCAATCAACTCCCGGGCCCATTGCTGCTGAGCGCTGGAATGGATTTCATAATCCTTGCTGTCCCAATTATAGGTACCCATCTCCGTGCCTCGATCTCCGCTCCGAATCAGCTCTGCTGTAGCCCTGCGGTGATAATGCCCGCACCAATCAGGGCCGACCCGCCACCCCGGTTGAGCCACCGCCGAGCTGACTGTTTCTGCAGAACTTCATTGAATTGTCCGGCGAACAGACCATACATCAGGGCATTCAAGGCAGCCAGGGTCAGAAACGTCAGGCCGAGCAGGCCCAGCTGGCCAATGGACCCTGAAGAACTGCTCACAAACTGCGGCAGAAAGGCGATGAAAAAGGTGATGCTTTTCGGATTCAGGGCTGTCACGATAAATGAAGACCTGAGCAGGGATCTATCTGCTTTCTTCACCAGGCCGGCTTCTATCTCTTGCTGATCCGTCTTTGAGGTCCAGAGCCTGACCCCCAGATAAACCAGATAGAGTGCCCCGATCCATTTCAGCATTGTAAACAGCTCAGCCGATACGCTCAACAGACTCCCCACCCCGACCAGCGACAGGGTCATTGCCGTGAAATCTCCGGCCACCACTCCAGCTGCCAGCGGCAGCACCGACCTCTTTCCATGGGTGATGGCCTGGCTGACAACAAGAATGATTGTCGGTCCCGGAATTATCAGGATCAGGCTTGAAGCCACCACAAAACCGATATACAACTCGAGACTCATGTCATTCTCCTTTTTATCTCTCAGACCGTCGCTCAGAAACAAACGGCTGGGGTAGCAATATCGTTTCTACAACAATACGATTGATTCGGCCAGGTGATTTCTTCGCTCGTCATAGCCCCCCAATTCTATTAAAATGGGTATAAATGCAGCGCAGCGAGCACGCGTCCCCTTAATCCATCAGCTAACTGGTACACTATGTATACACTCGTCATCGGAAACAAGAATTATTCATCCTGGTCTCTGCGAGGCTGGCTCCTGCTGAGACAGTTCAATATCAACTTCGATGAGGTGCGGCTGCCGCTCTATTCGCAGACCTTCAGCGACAAGATCAAAGAATATTCACCCACCGGTCTGGTGCCGATTCTCGTCACCGGGGATCAGTCCATCTGGGATTCCCTGGCCATTTGCGAGTTTATTGCCGAACAACACCCTGAGTTGCACTGCTGGCCGGCAGATGTGAGGGCCCGGGCGATTGCCCGGAGTGTCAGCAACGAAATGCATTCCGGCTTTTTCCAGATCAGAAACAATCTGCCGATGAACTGCAGGCGCAGCAAGGCTATTGAGGCCCGCACCCCGGAGCTGGACAAGGAAATTACCAGGGTCAGCGAAATCTGGAGAAGTTGCAGAGAATCTTTCGGGGACTCCGGGGACTTTCTGTTCGGTAAATTCTCGATCGCAGACGTCATGTACGCTCCGGTGGTGCTCCGCTTCAAAAGTTACCTCATTGAGGTGGGCGACGTCGAGACCGAGTATATGCAGTCCATGCTGTCTCTGGCCTCCCTGCAGGAATGGATTGACGGTGCCCTGGCGGAAGAGGAAGTAATCGACCTTTACGAGCAGTAGCGCTGATTCGCTGCCGCCAGCGAGTTGTCTGTTCGGCTCGACTTTGCCTGATGTCCACGGAGAGACAGCGTCTTCTTCAATTCTAGGCTAGAGCTCTGAAAACGCCAGGTCGAGCACCTCGTGGATGAAGTCCACATCTGCTCTGGAAATACACATCGGCGGTTTAATCCGCAGGACATTGCCGTACAGTCCACCTTTGCCGATCAACAGACCAAGCTCTCTGGCCCGTTCGAAGACCTGCAGTGCTTCCTTGCCGGCTGGAGTTTTCTCTTGGCGGTCGGTGACCAGTTCTATCCCGGTCATCAGCCCCAACCCGCGCACATCGCCGATAAGGTCATGTTTGGCCATCAGCCGCTTGTAGCATTCCATCAGGTAGGCGCCGGTTTCCAGGCAATTGTGCTGCAGGTTTTCCCGATCGATGACTTCCAGCACCGCTTTGCCGATGGTACAGGATACCGGGTTGCCGCCGAACGTATTGAAATGAATCCGTTCTGAAAGATGCTGGGCAATCTCAGGACTGGTGGCCACTGCGGCCAACGGCGCCCCATTGCCGATCCCCTTGGCCATGGTGACGATATCCGGAGTCACCCCCTGGGTCTGAAATCCCCAATAGTGTTCTCCCGTTCGGCCGAACCCGGTCTGGACCTCATCGGCAATGCAGAGACCTCCGGCTGCCCTCACATGTTTATAAACTGCCTTCAGGTAGCCGTCGGGAAAGACGACGGTGCCACCAACTCCCTGGATCGATTCGGCAAAAAAACCGGCGATTCGGCCCGGGGTGCTGTGCGCGATCAAATTCTGAACATCTGCCCCATATTTCTCTCCAGCCCTCGAATCCTCGCGTCCATAGGGGCCTCGATAAGGATCACCATTGACCGCGTGGTGGATACCAAAGCTGTGCGGATAGTTGAATTTCCAGGTGGAATGGGCGGTGAGCCCCATGGTTGACGGGCTGCCTCCATGGTAACAATTGCGCAGGGCGATAAGATCATAGTTGCCGGTGTATAAACGGCTCATCATGATGGCCAGATCGTTGGCCTCTGATCCGGAATTAACGAAATAGATGACGCTCAGTTGATCCGGCAGTTTCTCTGCCAGCGCCTTACCGAACTCAGCCACCGCCGGGTGATAGTAGATCGTGGTGGTGTGCTGCAGCGTGTCCAGCTGCTCTTTGGCCTTCCGGGTCACATAGGGGTGGCAGTGGCCGACACTGATGGTGACGATGCCGCCAATCCCGTCCAGATAGCGGCGCCCTTTTTCATCGTAGAGGTATTGCATTGAGCCCTCGACGAGCATCAGCGGTTGTTTATAAAAAGTCAGCAGCGCAGGGGTCAGATAGCTCTGTCGCAGCTGCTCGACTTCTTCGTAGGATGGCCCCTGGTAGGGTTTTGGTCGGTGGTCAGTGGGGGGAAGCTGCGGGGTTCTTGTAAGCTCGTACATGATCTCGATTAGTTGTCAAGTGGGTTAAGGGCCGGTTACTTCCATTGGCCCGGATAAACACTTTAGGCGGAGCCCAGGCCAACCAGCGCAGCCTGATCATCTGCTGCACCCCTGGAAGAAAACTTTTTTAAGAATGAACTGAGATCGAATGGATACAACAAGAAGACTTCAGACGCAATCGGCAATTGTATCTGGGCGTATGAAGATAAGGAAATTTCATGCTCTGACGATGTTGACAATCGAACATTGTCAGGGCAGCAGGGGTAACTCTGTTCAACAGCAAGGGATGAAGAGTTGCTGAGAACTGGGGCTAGCGCGTGCTGCTGCGGGCCACAGAGCCCCGCCGCCCCCAGCAGTTGGGAAACTTTTGCTAAATTAACCGCACTTCTTGTGATGGCCCTTACAGCTTTTATGGGCTTTGCAGCTGCCCTTTTGTGCCCCTCTTATATCGCTCTGGTGCTTGGCGATCGAAACGATGGTTCTCAGTCGCTTCTTGGTCTTATCTGAAAGATCGTCCTTTTTGATTTTACCCACTTCTTCACAGATGGCCTCAAAGGCCTTTGCTATCTTGTCACTGGCCAGCATGATCTCCTCCATTAAATTGGTATTACTGAAAATTTTGATTATCCAACACAATAACCAAACCATTGACAAAAGGGATAAACACCCTTCTGAAAAAAGCAAAAATTCATATCCGCTCATCTCTTCACCCCCACCAGCTTACTCCTCGACCGCACTTGACAGGCCAGAACTAACCACTTATAAAACATCGTTAGAACGTTTGTTTCGCAGGGGTGGTCTTCGGACCTGAGATGATACCCATAGAACCTGATCTGGTTAATGCCAGCGTAGGGAATTGCAGTTCGCGCTTTTCTATTCAGTCTGCTCTCTCTGGTTATCCCCCAGGCTTTTTCGCAAGCCATCCCCTGTGGTGTATTAATCTTCAATAAAAAGGTGCTGCCATGTCAGATCTTGCGGTGAGATGTGCCGAAAATATCGAGAAAATTCGTCTTAACAAGCCACTTATTCATAATATCACCAACTATGTGGTCATGAATTATACGGCCAACGTGCTCCTGGCTGCCGGGGCCTCGCCGGTCATGGCCCACGCCGAAAACGAAGTGGAGGAAATGGTCAGTTTTGCCGGTGCGCTGGTGATAAATATCGGTACGCTCTCCGACAGCTGGATCAGGTCGATGCTCACAGCCGGGAAAAAAGCCAGTAAGCTGGGTACACCCATCGTCCTCGATCCGGTGGGTTCCGGGGCTACCAGGCTGCGCACCGAGACGGCCCAGACCATCGCCGCCGAAACCAATGTCTCGATCATCAGAGGCAATGCCTCCGAGATTCTCTCCCTGCACAATGAAGACTCGAAGAGCAAGGGGGTAGATTCGCTCCACTCGGTGGATGAAGCAGAGGGCAGCGCCATGGTCCTGGCCAGGGAACTCGGAGCGACCCTAGCGATTACCGGCCCCGTTGACTTCATAACCGACGGTACGAGAATCCTCAGGGTCGAAAACGGCCACCCCCTGATGCCGATGGTAACGGGAACGGGTTGTTCGGCGACGGCGTTAATCGGCGCCTTCGCTGCCGTCGATCTGGATCCGGTCAGCGCTGCGGCAACTGGTCTGGCCTTTTTCGGTCTCGCCGGCGAACGGGCAGGAGAAACTGCCCGGGGGCCAGGTTCTTTCATGACGGCAGTTCTCGACGCGCTCTACCTAATCAGTCCTGATGATATCGTCGCCGGTTGCAAAATCATCGAGGGCTGAGCACCAATGATCGACTATTCCCTCTATCTGGTCACCGATCGGTCACTGTCAAAAGGCAGGTCCACCGCCGAGATCGTTGCAGCAGCCGTGGCCGGAGGAGTGAGCTGCATTCAGCTTCGTGAGAAGAGCTGCGGGACCAGGGAATTCCTGAACGAGGCCCTGGCCCTGCAGCCGCTGCTCAAATTTCGTAACATACCTCTGATCATCAATGACCGGCTCGATATCGCTCTGGCCATCGAGGCCGAAGGGGTCCATCTTGGCCAGAGCGATATGCCCATAGGTAGGGCCAGAAAAATAGCCGGCGCTTCACTGATCATCGGAGTCTCGGCCGAATCGGTCGATGATGCGCTCAGGGCAGAACAGCAAGGAGCTGATTATATCGGCATTTCTCCTGTCTTCTCCACCCCAACCAAAACAGATACCGCCCCGCCGCTGGGGCTTGAGGGGGTGCGGCAGATCCGGGCCCTGGTCGATATTCCGCTGGTCGGCATCGGCGGTATACACTTAGACAACGCTGAATCGGTGATAGCCGCAGGCGCCGACGGCGTTGCCGTGGTCTCTGCCATTGTCTCCGCAGCCGACCCCGCCGGTGCTTCTAAGAAGTTGAAAACTTTGATAGATCAGGCCCTCGCTCAGAAAGACTGAGAGACCGATCTGCGACTTCATCAGACGACGTGACCGCACCCGCCATACAGATCACCGACCTAACCCTGCGCTTTGGCAGCGGTGCTCCAGTGTTCGAACATCTCAACCTCGACATCGGAGCCGGTCAGACCACCTGCATTCTGGGACCAAGCGGTTGCGGTAAGTCAACCCTGCTTCGGCTCATCTCAGGGGCCACCGGGTTCACCTGGGGTGGTAGGGTTGAATTCAACCCGCCGGAATCATCAACGGTCGCCTGGATGGGGCAGGACGACCTGCTGCTGCCCTGGTTAAGCCTGCGTGACAATGTCCTGCTGGGAGCCAGGTTGCGCGGCGAATTGACCGACTCCCTGCGGCGCCAGGCAGACGAACTCATTGTCAGAGGACGGCTGGCCGGTTTTGCTGAAGCGCTTCCCTCCTCGCTGTCGGGTGGCATGCGCCAGCGCGGTGCCCTGCTTCGTACATTGATGGAGGGGCGTTCCCTGCTGCTGATGGATGAACCATTTTCCGCCCTCGATGCCCTGACCAGAATCAGATTGCAGGATCTTTCAGCCGAACTGACCAGGGGAACAACCACCCTGCTGGTCACCCACGACGCGGCCGAGGCGCTCCGCATGGCCCATCGCATTATCATTTTAGGGGGCACTCCGGCGGAGGTAAAGGCAACCATCGATTTTCATACCCAGCCGCCCCGCGGCCCGGACAGCGAGGAAGTAGTGCAGCACTACTCCAGCCTTCTGGGACTGCTGCTCGAGGATCACGACTGATGGCTGCGCTGCGCCTTTTCCTTTTGACACTCGGGCTGCTCGTCCTCTGGCAGCTGCTGGTCCTGGTCACCCAGGTCCCGCCCTATATCCTTCCAGGTCCATTGCCGGTCGCCCAGGCTCTGGCAGAGCATGGAGCGGTGCTCTTCAAACACCTGAGAACGACCGCCTTCGAAATCATCGCCGGTCTTCTGATCGGTACCCTGCTCGGGGCTTCCTGTGCCCTGACAATGATCATCTCGCCGATGCTGAAACGCTGGATGCAGCCGGTGCTGGTGATCAGTCAGGCCATACCTGTTTTTGCCCTGGCACCTATTCTGGTACTCTGGTTCGGCTATGGCATGGCCTCTAAGATTGCCATGGCGGTGCTGATCATCTTTTTCCCGGTGGCCGCCTCCTTCTACCAGGGCATGCGCAGAACCAATCCTGATCTCCTTGAACTGGCCAGAATCATGGGGGCGAGCCGCTTCACCATCCTTAGATACATAGTCATCCCCTCGGCCCTGCCGGCCTTTGCTTCCGGACTGCGGGTAGCGGCTGCAGTCGCCCCCATCGGTGCAATAGTCGGTGAATGGGTCGGCTCCAGTTCGGGACTCGGCTTTTACATGCTGCATGCCAACGCCCGGATGCAGGTGGACGTAATGTTTGCCGCCCTGGCAGTGCTTTCGGTTACGGCCCTGCTCATTTACTTTGCCATAGATTTGCTGTTGGACAGAATCATATACTGGGAACCCACCAAAGGAATCTGACAATGACACACTCATTTCGCTGCCCCTTCGCCGCTGCCCTCTGGCTGCTGCTGATCACCTCCGGAAGTTCCGTTCACGGCGCCGACAAACTGACGGTGCTGCTCGACTGGTTTATCAACCCTGACCACGCCCCTCTTTTTGTGGCCTACGAGAAAGGTTATTTTCGAGACCGGGGACTGGAAGTGGAGTTCATCGCCCCCTCAAACCCCAACGATCCGCCCAAGCTTGTGGCCGCCGGCAAGGCCGACCTGGCTGTTTCCTATCAGCACCAGCATCAGATGCAGGTAGATCAGGGGTTGCCTCTTGTCCGAGTAGCAACGCTTGTGGCGACGCCACTTAACAGCCTCGTGGTGCTCGCCGATGGTGATATCAGAGATATCGGCGACCTGAAGGGCAAGACCATCGGCTACTCGGTGGGCGGCTTTGAAACCGTGCTGCTCAAAGTTATGCTTGAAAAGGCTTCGCTGACACTCGATGACGTCAAGCTGATCAATGTCAACTTTTCCCTGTCACCATCACTGTTCACCGGCAGTGTGGATGGGGTGATAGGGGCTTTTAGAAATTTCGAGCTCAACCAGATGGACATCGAGAACAGGCCGGGCCGTGCTTTTTATGTCGAAGAATACGGAATTCCGGCTTATGACGAGTTGATTCTGGTCGCCAACAGGGACTCTCTTGACGACCCCAAGCTCCGCAAATTCGTAGACGGTCTGGAGGCGGGGGTGCAATATCTGGTAAACCACCCCGATGAGAGTTGGCAGCTTTTCATCGCCGGAGAACGTAAGGATCTAGACGATGAACTCAACCGCCGGGCCTGGCGCGACACCCTGCCCCGTTTTGCTCTCAGGCCTGGCGCCCTGGATAGAAACCGCTACCTGCGCTTTGCTGAATTTCTGAAAGACCAGGATATAATAGAAGAGATCGGGCCCTTGGAAAGCTGGGCCGTGGAGCTCGAACGATAGCATGCGCCGTGGCCTCCACAAAGAAGAAGCCTGGGAATCCGACTCCTCAGTCCGACTCCAGGCTTCTACCTTCTACCTCATACCTTCTATCTTCTATCCTCTGTCCTCTGTCCTCTGTCCTTTGACTAGGCTACCCGGTCCCCTGATTCCTGTCCCCCGAGATTGGCCTTAAATCTGTCAAGCGTCATACATCCCTTTAGCCGGTTTAATAGCCAGCGGGCGGTTCTCAACAAAGGTGCCTCAGCACCGCGGCGGCCAATCAGCTGCACACCAAGCGGTAAACCTCTCTCCCCCCGGAAGAGAGGAATGGAAATTGCCGGCATGCCGCACAAGGTCCAGATCGTGCAGAACATCGGGCTGCCGGTTGACTCCAGGCCGGCGGGCGCTTCACCCACCGTCGCCGGCGTCACGATTGCATCATATTTTTCGAAGACCTTGCTGAACCGACCGTAAAGGGCTTCAATTCCCAAAACCGCTTGGTTATATTCCGCTGCCTGGACCTGCTGGCCCCGTCTAATCATCTCTTTCAGGATTTGGCTTAACTTGTCAGCTCCCTCATTGTATTCCTGGGCAAAGCTCCTGGCCAGATCAGCCTCCATGATAATCCTGTGCATCTCATGGGCCTGGTCGAAGATGGTCGACAGCCTGATCTCCTGGGACGACTCGCCAAGCGCATCGTTGAGTTCCTCAAATGCCTCCTGAGTGAACTTATCGGCCTGCTCCCACACCGGCGTCTTGACAAATGCAAGCAGCGGATCGATCGGCGACTCCTCGGCCTGGGTCTTTAAGAGTTCCGGCCTGGGCTGTTTGACCGAATCGGGGTCATTGACGTCATAGCCGATCAGTGTTTCGGCGATAAGCGCCACGTCTTCGATACTGCGGCCGAACACCCCGATCTGGTCCAGTGGCCTGGACTGTGAAAGAACCAGATGTCTGGAAATATAGCCAAAAGTCGGTTTGTACCCATACACGCCGCAAAACGAGGCCGGTCTGATCATCGAACCGTTGGTCTGAGTGCCCACCGCCAATGGGACCATGCCGCAGGCAACCGCGGCAGCAGATCCGCTCGATGAGCCCCCCGGTGTGTGATCCAGTTTGTGAGGGTTGCGGGTCTTTCCGGGTGAGTAGACGGCAAGCTCGGTGGTTACCGTTTTCCCTATGATGACAGCCCCGGCCTGTTTGAGCCGAGTGACAAGCGTGGCATCAGATTGAGGTCTTCTCCCTGCATGCAGAACGGTTCCATTTTCAGTGGGAAAGTCCTTGGTGTCGATGATGTCTTTGATACCCACCGGCACACCATGCAGTGCCCCCAAAAACCTGCCCTCCTGCAGGGCTTTATCCGCTTCTCGCGCCTGTTCGAGCGCGTAGCCAGGATCGAGGTGGGCCCAAGCCCGCACCACCATCTCCAGCCGATCGATTTGCTCGAGGCAGGTCTTTACCAATTGTTCAGAGCGTATAAGTCCTTGCTGTATCTTTTCTGCTGCTTCGGCAGCCCCTAGTATCTGTTCCATTGTTTTTCAATAAAATTCAAACGTTGACCTAGCAACTCAGGCCGAAGGCCTGATCACTGAACCAGACAGTCAACTGCAGGTGCCGGTGGAATATACCTTTGAAATAATAACGAGACTCCGCCATTGGTTGATTTTTTTCAAGTGTTAATGAAAAGAGACCGATGACCAATCGAAATATCGGGAAATATCATACCATGATAGGCTAAATCAGTATTTTAGCAAATCAATAGCCATGACTCAGGAATCAAAAACAAGGTTCTCAAGTTTTCTGCAGATTGCTCTGACTGATACCTTAAAACAGAATAATCCGGGATGTCTTCATGAAGAAAATGAACAGGATGGTAAAGCCGAACAGCAGACTGTAAGGCAGGATCAGATCTCTGCTGACGACCCCGCCGCCCTTGATCCGGTCGATGATTCTGTGGGTCGCATAAAGTGAAGCGAAAAAGCCGCCGGCAACGGTGAAGACCTGAATCAGGGCAGAGGCATCGGGGCTGATCAGCCGCGCTCCCTCCCGCACCGGAGACAGACTGAACATTTCTCTCAGGTTGGCGGCCAGACGCCACGAATCGGATACGAAGATCTCAAAATAGACGGCCAGATAGACACCCAGGATGATCGGAATAAACCCATACCCAAGCAGCCTCAGGATCAGAACCCGGTCAATTTTGGTCAGATAGGCCTGCAAATTGACCGTCAGGTAATAACCGACCTGAAAGATGAAGATCAGACCGAAGAAAACGGCTGAACCAAGCAGGGCGAAAGGTATCCTGCCGAGCAGGCTCGGATAACTCTGCTGAAGAGAATAAATCAGGTCGTAAAACTCGGCATGCAAGGCGAAGAGGAAGAAGATAGCGCCTAAAGAAACGACCAGAAAGCTGTCAGGCCTCCGCGGTGCCTCGATATCCCAGAGTTCCTGGGGGGCCATCCGGATATTCAGATGAACCGAATGCTTGTTGCAGTGTTTGATGCATCTGCCGCAGACAATACAATCCCTGTTGTTGTCTACCATGAACGGATGTCGAAACATCGGACATCCCTCTTTCTCCAGGTCGCCGGTGTAACAGGCATGGTCTTCACAGCGATTCAGACAGAGGTGGCGGTTGGAACGTACCTCCAATATCGAAGGCATGGCAAAAATTGCGTTTACGGCTCCCAGCGGGCAAAGATAACGGCACCAGGCGCGGCGCTTGAAAAACAGACTGAAGAGAATCGAGCCGATGGTCACCGCCAGAATTATCCAGCCGGTCAGTACTGGGTTTTCATAGGCGTTCCAGACAATCTCCACCCACAAGACGAGGATGCAGAGCCAGGCCATGATCCAGCCGGAATATTTTTTCAAGAACAACGGAGTCGAGCGGGTGGGTTTCACCAGACGTTGCAGCAGGGTGCCTGGCATCGCCAGGGTGCAGACCGAACACCAGGTTCGAGCCATGAAGAAGAAAGAGAAGAAGAGCAGCGGCCAGCCGATTACCCAGCTTAAGGTGATGCCGAGGTTTTTCTCCGGATCGGCGGGACCGAAGAACAGGGTGACCACGGCCACCAGCAGGACTATGCCAATAAGAGCGCTGGGCAGGGCCGGATAGAGTCTACTCTCGAGCAATTTCCTGATCCAGCCGAGGCGCAGCAGGTTAAATTCCCATTTACCTTCGCTTTTGGGAAGCCCCAGCAGAATGTGATCGCTCAACAGCTCATCTTCTCTGGACAGCATCACCGCCCGCTGAATAACGGTGGACAACTCGGTCAGGTTGCCCGGCCAGTCGTAATTCATCAGGATGCCAAGGGTCTCGGGGGCAACCGCTCTAATATTCTTGCCGTATTCGCGGCCGAACCGGTGCAGATAGTAATCCACCAGTTGAGGGAGATCTCTCTTATGAAAGCGGAGCGGCGCCACCTGAAACGAACTGGGAACCAGAATCTGCTCCAGTTCCCTGGTCAAAAGATGGCGCTCCTTTATTTTTTCCAGTGAGAGGTCACTGATAAAGACCAGCCGGGCTTGAAAAGCGATCTCCCGCTCCCCCCCTTCTCTGGTGAAAAACAGGGTCCGCACGGCACCGGCTATTTTATCCTGCACCGCCGGGGGGATCTGCTCGAAGTGCCTGATAACCACCGTACCCCGGCAGAACTGTTCAAGGATGCCGGTCTGTTTCACCTGGCTGAAGGGGAAAAAGTCGTGTCTGACCCCAAAAAGTTTTTTACTGAGTTCGTCGGCGCTGTAATCGCGCACATCGATCTCGATGTAGGGCCCTTGGGCCTGATTGCCCTGCAGGTGGATCTGTTTGGCGATCAGCCGGCGTCCAGTCCCCGATTCTCCAGTTAGAAGTACCGGGTCATCAACCGCTGAGAATCGCTCGATGGCGGCTTGAATCTCTTTGGCCGATTGGGAACGCATGATTCGTTCCTTGCTGCCCTGCTCGTCAGGGTCGGTGGTATCCCCGTTGAGGGGCATCATATCGACGATACGAATCTCTTCTCGCGTCGAGATGTCGCAGGCCAGAAGTCCCGACGACAGGTTCTGGAAAGACAGCCGAAGCCGCTCCGCCAGGGCCGCCTCTATCTGCTCCTGGACAATCCGGAACTCGCTGAGCATCCGACGGAAAAAACGATCGCTGAAACAGAGCAGCACTGCATCGCACAAAGATCTTATGGTCAGCGACTGAGGCTTGTTGGTGAGCAGGGAGGTTTCCCCGAAATGACCGCTGGGGCCAACTCTACCCACAATTGTCTTGATGCCGTCATCGCCCTCCATGAGCAGTTCCATCTCGCCGACGGCCACCACATAGAAGGTGTCTGCCGTATCACCTTTTTTATGGACAACGTCTCCTTCCGGCACATGCCGGACACTTACATTGTCGAAAATGGTGTCAAGCTGCTGGGAGCTGAGGTTTTTAAATAAAACCGTGTGCTTGAGATATTGACGGATAAGTTCGGGCTTCATCGTTCTTTGAAATCAGCGGGGAGCTTGAGTCTCAGCTGCTAGGATCCCTCGTCTGATCTGGCGGTAAGATAAGGTGGGACTTTAGTGCTTTTTTGATGAGCGGCGCAACGGAATAGACGTCTACCAGATCGTCGGGCTCGACACCGGGATAACTGTCAGAGCCGATTATCCTGACAATCCTGCTCTGCTCGAATTTTTGCCGGGCGTTTCCGGATAGAACCAAATGGGTGGCCAACACGTAAACCTCGCTGGCTCCGGCATCAAGGCAGCGGTTTGCGGTCTGGATAATCGAACCTCCGGTTCTGATCATATCGTCACAGACAATGGCAGTGCGATCCTTGACTACTGAAGATACCTGCCCGACAATAGTCTTGTCGGTATCAAACCTGTCCTTGTCGGCCGCCGTGTGAGGGCAGTTCAACAGGCTTGCCAGACGGGCGACCCGCTTGGAGAACCCATAATCAGGAGAAACCAGGACAAAATCCTTTAACCCGAGGGATTGCACCTTTTCCACAACGAGACGATCGGTCCAGATATGCTTGGTCCTTATTTCCCCGGAATGGGCATGCAGCACCGCCTCGGAATGCAGGTCTATAAAGGCCACGAAATTCGGTCGGGCCCGGAAAATCTGTCTGGTTCTGGTGATTCCTTTGGGAATTTCCCTGCTGTCGGGTTTGGCGCGCTCCATGGTGGAATAACCCAGAAAGGGAATGACGACGTTGACCGACGCAGCATTCCAGTAGCGGCCGCCCTGAATGAGGTCGAGCACTTCCTGGTGGGATGAATCGTTGTGGGTGGCGCCGATGATTACCAGATCCTTCTCGGATATGCTGGCGGGGAAGGCGTGATAGCGTTCGCCATCGGAAAACTGCTTGCGGATCATCTCGGAAAATTCGACGCCAAGCAGATCAGCCACTTTTCGGGCCAGGGGCGTCGAAGCTTCGTTGGCTACCAGTACCAGTTTGTGAGAACTCATCGATCCTTATTTTATTCCTACTTCCAATTGCTTACAGCTGCATGACTACGGTGATTCCAGCCCCCGAAAGACAAGCAGCGAGCGCTGTGCCCCGGAGAATGGAAGCCGATATGTTTTCGTATCTGCCAGGCGCCAGCCGTTGGCGGCTATTGTTCTGTCATCCAGTTCGTCAAAATACCCCGGTCCTTTCATGCAGACAACCGAAGATCCATATTCTTTAAAGCGGCTGCAGAGGGTGAGAAAGTCACCGATCTCCGCCACCGCCCTGCTCACTACCCAACCACACGTAGCTTCACCCGCCAAAGTCCGATCCTCCAGTCTGCAGCCATGAACCTCGACGTCGGCGAGATCGAGCAGCCGGCAGATATGACGCAGAAACGAAACCCGTTTCAGACGAGGCTCAACGAGGTCGACCTTCATTTCCGGGCGCGCAGCCTTGCAGACCAGCCCGGGAAATCCGGCACCGCTGCCGACGTCGAGCAGACCAGCAGACGGCTGTTTGAGCACCTTGAGAAGGGCCAGCGAGTCGAGGAAATGTTTTTCGACGATCTCCTCGTCCGTGGCACTCCTGGAGATCAAATTCACCTTCCTGGACCAGCGTTTCAACTCCGAAAAATAGTCATAGAGCCGGCGGCTCTGCTGAACGTCTAGTTCAACGCCCAATGAATTCGATCCTTTGCGGAGCAGTGAATCGAATCGCTCATAGTCCATACCGATAGCCCTGCGTCCGAAAGAAACTACTCTTCCGGAAACCTGCTGCTCACCGAAGCCGCATGAGCGGTCAGCCCTTCGAGTCTGGCCAGGGTTTTTATATGCTCGGCATCACCTTTCAGTCCAGCTCGCGAGTAGGAGATGATTGAGCTTTTCTTCAGAAAGGTCTCAACTCCGAGTGCCGAGGCAAATCGCGCCGTCCCCATGGTGGGCAGCACATGATTGGGGCCAGCCAGGTAATCGCCGGCCGCTTCCGGCGTGTAGCCTCCGAGAAAAATGGCGCCGGCATGCCGGACAAACGGCAGCTGGGACCAGGGATCCTCGATCATCAGTTCCAGGTGTTCTATGGCGACCTGGTTGGCCAGATCAATCGCCTCCTCCAGGGTATCGACCACGATTATCCTGCCTTTGTCGTCCAGCGCTTGTCTGGCTATCCGCTCCCTTTCAAGCATCGGGAGTTGTATCGCAAGAGCCGCTTCGATGCGCGCCGGCTGACTTTTATCTGTGGTCACCACCACGGCCAGGGCCTGGGTGTCATGTTCAGCCTGGGCAAGCATATCGGCGGCAATGTGGCTGGCGTCGGCAGCGGCATCGGTAATGATCAGCACTTCCGACGGGCCGGCTATCATGTCGATTCGGACCAGACCGGAGACCTGCCGCTTGGCCTCGGCCACATATTGATTGCCGGGCCCGACGATGACATCCACAGAGGGTATGGTCGGAGTTCCGTAAGCAAGTGCCGCGATCGCCCAGGCGGAACCGACCTTATAGATCTCGGTGACGCCAATTTCCTGGGCAGCCACGAGCAGGTAGGGGCTCACCTCACCGTCAGCCCCGGGAGGCGTGACCATGACCCGCTGCTGAACTCCGGCTATGGCTGCAGGAATGCCGTTCATCAGCACCGACGATACCAGCGGAGTCGACCCGCTTTTACCGCCGGGGACATAGAGTCCGCAGCTGTCCACCGGCCGAACCAGACGACCGACGATGGTGCCGTCGTCGCGGGTCTGCAGCCAGGAATCTTCCATCTCGCGCTGATGAAATGCCTCTATCCGCTCGATGGCGACTTCCAGGGTTGCTAAAAAGCTCTGATCGACGAGATCATAGGCCTTGCGGAGTTCTGCGGCCGACACGCCAAGCGAGCTCAGATCCAGATCAGGCGAATCGAACTTTCTGACGTAGGACAGCAATGCTTCGTCACCGCCGGTTCTCACCGCCTCGATGATATCCGTCACCACCCGGGCACAGGAATCGTCGCCGGTCTCAAATCTGGTCAGCAGGGCGTCTATCGCTTCCTGACCTTCAGAACTCTTTGCATGCAGTGGTTTAATAATCATATGTTATCTGAATAGACCATCCGTTATCCGGTTAATCGCTTACCAGGGCAGCGACACGGCTGGCCATTATACGCGATTTGTCAACGATGTGAAAGCAGAACCGGCAGCAGCTCAATCAGGGGGGACACAATACCTATCGTTTCCACTCTCGCTCACTCGTTTAGGCCAGTGTAAGATATGGGGACACGATAGGTATTGTGTCCCCAGCTTCCAACATTTATCTTTGAAGTTATTTCAAAAGTAAATATAGTTATTTCGCAAAACTGGTTAAAACTACGAAATGAAATAAAATTTTAACTTTAACAAGGGCGGAGTCCGGCAGCCAATCAGGGCCGATTTCAACTTCGCAGGCAGTAACACATGGATTTCGAAGCAAAATGGATTGCCTGGGAAACCACCAGGCGCTGCAATCTCAAGTGCGTACACTGCAGATCCTCCTCAGAACTGGAGGTCCAGGGGCATCCTGACTTCTCCTTCGAGCAGGCCACCCGCATTCTCGACGATATCAGCTCATACGCTAACCCTGTCATGGTACTCTCCGGCGGCGAACCGCTGCTGCGTCCGGACATTTTCGACATTGCCCGCTACGGGACGGACAAGGGGCTGCGCATGTGTCTGGCCACTAATGGAACCCTGGTCAATGAATCGGTTTGCGCCGAGATCAAAGATGCTGACATCAAGATGGTATCGCTCAGCCTCGATGGTGCCAAGGCTGAAACTCACGACAATTTTCGCAACCAGGCGGGGGCTTTCGACGGCACCATGAAGGCCATAGAGCTTTTCAACCGCCACGACATCCCCTTTCTGGTAAATTCCTCCTTCACTGTGCGGAACAAGGACGAGATACCCGAGATATTCAAACTGGTAAAAAACCTGGGGGCAACCGCCTGGTACATGTTCATGATCGTTCCCACCGGACGCGGCGAAGAGGTAATGGACGAGCTGATCCCGGAAGAGGTCTACGACGAGATTCTGGAATGGCACTATCAGATGGAAAAGCAGGAGCAGGATATCCTCATGCGGCCCACCTGCGCCCCCCACTATTATCGCATCGTCCGACAAAAAGCGAAGGAGGAGGGAGAGAAATTCAAGCGCCGCAATCTGAAGTTTTCCACCGGCGGTTCCAAGGGCTGCCTGGCCGGCCAGCTCATCTGCCTGATAGACGTTGACGGGGAAGTGCTGCCCTGCAGCTATTTTCCCAAGTCGGCCGGCAACATCAATCAGCTGCCGTTCAAGGAAATCTGGGAAAACTCGGAACTCTTCCTGAGTTTGAGGGATTTCAAGAGCTACAAGGACAATTGCGGACGCTGTGAGTACGTCAATGTCTGTGGCGGCTGCCGGGCGCGGGCCTACGCAATCTCCGGCGATTACCTGGCCCAGGAACCATTCTGCAGCTATGTTCCGGGAAAGCTTAAATAAACATACGATCTCTGGATTAACCATGAACGACACCTTCCTGAAAGCCTGCAGAGGCGAACCGACCGACTACACCCCGATATGGATGATGCGCCAGGCGGGACGTTACCTGCCTGAGTATCAGAAAGTCCGCCGCGGCCGCACCTTTCTGGAATTGTGCAAGTCACCGGAACTTTGCGTTGAAGTGACGCTGCAACCCATCGACATTCTAGGTTTTGACGCAGCGATCCTGTTCTCGGACATCCTGATTCCGATGGAGGCGATGGGACTGGAACTGGAATTCCACGAGGGCAAAGGCCCCGTATTCCCCCACACGGTCAGAGACCGGGCAGCGCTGGACCGCTTGATAGTGCCCGATCCCCATGAAACCATGGGCTTTGTGATGGAGACCGTCAGGCTGCTCAGAAAAGAGCTGAAAGTGCCCCTGATCGGTTTCGCCGGGGCGCCGTTTACCTGCGCCACCTATCTGATCGAAGGCGGCTCATCGAAGGTGTTCTGGGAAACAAAAAAGATGATGTTCAGCGCCCCGGAGCTGTTCCACGGTCTGATGGAGAAAATCACGCTCTGCACCATCGACTACCTCAAGGCCCAGGCTGAGGCCGGAGCCCAGGCCCTGCAGCTTTTCGACTCCTGGGCCGGCATTCTGGCGCCCGTTGATTTCGAAGCTTTTGCCTTTCCCTATGTGCAGCGCATTATAGAGGCGCTCAAGCCAACGGCGGTGCCATTTATATATTTTGCCAACAACGGCGCCACCCTGCTCGATTACTCCGCCCGTTCGGGTGCCGACGTCATAGGGCTGGACTGGCGGATCAATATCGGCGAGGCAATAGAGAAGGTAGGTGACAAAGCCGTGCAGGGTAACCTCGACCCCTTTGCCCTGCTGCTGCCCGAAGATAAGTTGCGGGCCAGGATTCAAAAACTGCTCGATGATGCCAGCCAGGCCAAAGGCCACATCTTCAATCTCGGTCACGGCATTCATCAGTTCACCCCGCCCGGACAAGCCAGAATTGCAGTGGATGCGGTTCATGAGCTGAGCAGACGCTGAGAAGGAACCGGACGGTGAACATACCATCCATCAACCAATGTCTGGCGCTGATGGACAGCTACGCTATGCTCGATAATATCCGGGAGCACTCGTTCATCGTTGCCAGGGTGGCGGAGACGATTGTCAGTGGCTTGCAGCTACCCAAGGACCAGACGAGCTTACCACCAGATATTGATTTGGTTCTGGCCGGCGCCCTGCTCCATGATATCGCCAAAACCAAGTGCCTCGATGGAAGTTGTCAACATGCCGAAGAGGGCATGCTCATCTGCTCTGAGCACGACTATCCGGAAGTCGGAAAGATCGTCAAAGAACACGTGATTCTGAGCAGCTTCAGACGTGATGAATATAAACGCGGACACTTTCCTGCCAGAGAAATCATCTATTATGCCGACAAACGTGTACGCCATAACGAGATCGTCCCACTAAGCCAGAGACTCGACTACATCATCGATAAATACTCGGGCGGCAAGGCCGCTGTCAAACAGAGAATCAGAGATAACTTCGCGCTCTGCCTTGAATTGGAAAGTTACCTGTTCAGCTTTCTAACCTTCGAGCCAGCCGATTTGGCCGACAAGGTCAACCCGGCACCTTTCTCTGGCTCATAGATGAACAATTTCACCACTCCTGAATGGATTGGGATCAGCCTGGTGATTCTCATCATGGGAATGTCCAAGGGCGGCCTGCCCATTGCCGGAGTAGCTCTGCCCCTGCTGGTGTTGATCTGGCCGGAACAGGGACAGGCTGCTCGCTCTGCTGTTTCCTTTATGCTGCCTCTGCTCTGTGCGATGGATCTAGTGGGCATCCTACTTTACCGCGGCAAACCGGACTGGTCCCATATCAAAATGTTGTTGCCGGCAACCCTGGCAGGTGTCCTGGTCGCAAGTCTATTTTTCGTCTCGGACTGGGGTATCAGTGTCTCTGACCAGATGCTCAAACTGACGATCGGTGCCTTGGGCCTGTTTTTCACCGGCTGGCATTTCTGGGGTCAGCGATACTTTCTGCACAACCCGGACGAGATCGCCAACACGGTCGGTCGAGCCCGATTCTACGGATTTTTCGGTGGTCTGACCTCTACCATCGCCCATGCCGCAGGACCCGTCATGCAAATGTATTTCCTCAGGACCGGACTTGTTAAAACTCAATTTGCCGCCACCACCATTTATTTTTTTGTCTTTCTCAATGGTGTCAAACTGATCCCTTTCGCCTTGCTCGGCCGTTTTTCCAGAGAGCAGCTGATCGTTGATCTGAAGATGGTGCCTCTGATCCCGGTGGGCGTCCTCCTCGGCTACTTCATGGTGCGGATCATGAAGAAAGAACACTACTCGATATTCATCTATACGACGCTGTCCCTGACCTCCTCGATTCTTGTCTATCGCGCCCTCACCGGCTCATGAGAAGCCATGCCTGTGCTGCCTGTCCCCAGATATCGGCCACCCTTTCCCTTTACCAGCGGTCATCTGCAGACCCTGTACCCGACCCTGTGCAGGAGAACTCCGCACACCGATCCCATCCGTGAACGGATTGAAACCCCGGACGGTGACTTCATCGATGTCGACTGGCACTACTGCCATAAAGAGCCCTGCAAAGGGCTGGCTGTCATCAGTCATGGTCTGGAAGGTCACAGCCGGAAAAAATATCCGCTCGGCATGGCACGATGCCTGAGTTCGAACGGCTGGGATGTAATCTGCCTGAATTTTCGCTGCTGCTCGGGCGAACCCAACCGGCTGCCGCGATTTTATCACTCAGGCGTCACCGATGACCTGCATTTGGTGCTCAGCCATGGTCTCGCCAGGGGATATGAACGAGCAGCGCTGATTGGTTTCAGTATGGGGGGCAACCAGACCTTGAAATATCTGGGTGAGGACCCTGACCTGGTGCCCGCCGAGGTCACGGCCGCGGTGGTTTTCTCCGTACCGTGCCGGCTCGCCGATGCCGTGGAGGTAATGGATAAATTAGCCAATCGGCCCTACATGCACTACTTCATGAAAGGATTGAGAAGAAAGATAAGGGAGAAAGCGGTCCGTTTTCCCGACCTTATCGAGACCGACGGTCTCGATAAGATGATAACTTTCGAGCCGTTCGACGATAAGTATACAGCCCCGCTGCACGGTTTCAAAGATGCAGCCGACTATTACCGGCGCTGCTCTTCAGCGCAGTTTATCAACTCGATCTGCATCCCAACGCTGCTGGTCCAGGCCCAGGACGACCCTTTTCTCTCAGCATCGTGTTATCCGCTGGCCGAGGCTGAAGGCAGTGACAGTCTCTTTCTTGAAATTTCTGATTTCGGCGGGCATGTGGGTTTTATGGGGGGCTGGCTGGAACGCGACTACTGGTCGGAAAAACGGGCCCTAACCTTTATCGATGAGATGAGTAAAAATTGAAAAATAGCCTGACGTTCACGGGTTGAGGCGGCAGACTAGCACTTTTCCAGCGGTCTACGTTCCGGTACGTAGAGGTGATCCACCTTACCTTCGTTCCACTCTGGGCTCACATAGAGACCACAATAGCAGCTGCCGAACTCTTTCACATCCGGCTCACGGTAGTCACAGGGACAGATTATGTCCCTGTCGGCATCGACATCGTCCTTGGCCAACCGGCAGGGACAGCACATATAACCGTAGCGTTCGCGGTTGGTAATCAACCCCTCGATCAGAAACATGGTCTTGTCCATATCCCGGTTGAAAAAATAGCCTTTAGCCTCCTGGATCTTTTTCAGCTGTTCAAACAAGCCCTTGGCATCCATCAACTCAACCCAAGAGTCTCAAGGATCAACGACTTCTGATACCCAACTATGATTTCCTTGCCGATAAAAGTAACCGGAAAGGCTTTCTTTTCATTGTAGTCCTTCATTTCTGTGAAAAGTTCGTCCCGCTCATCCTTGAAAAGAAGATCGACATCGGTCGATTCAAAGTCCACGTTGTGCTCAGTCAGCAGATCTTTTAGCGCCTTGCACTGGAAGCAGGTGGTCAGAACAAGCAGTTTGACTTCAGGTCTATCCATATAAAAACTCCAAAAATCGGTAGATTGCGGATTATTTTTTAGCCGGCAGGGCAACAACGAACTCCCTGGCCAGATTTAGCAACTGGGCCAGTTCCCGGTCAGTACGAAACGCATCCTCGCTCACCATGATCCAGCCTCTCATCGGTCTGCCGGTGATATCAAACTCATCGACATGATCATCGCGGAGCAGTTCCGTGGCACGTTCCTCCCCTATCCTCAGAATCAGTCTATCCTGGTGTACGCCGCAGAACATGTTGCCCTGGAGAAGGCGGCAGGTCCCGCCAAACATCTTCCTGCGTTCAACGCCCGGCCAATCCATCACGATGCTGGCAATCCTGCGGTCGACATCCTCGCTGTAGGCCATAGTCTATTTTCTGGCAACCGAATTCTCAGTTACAAACTTCGACAGGGACCGGTATTCCTGGGCTCCGACAAGTTTATTTTCTCCGATAACGAAGGTGGGTACCACATCGATACCCAGCTCTTCGGCACGCTGCCAGTCACGTTCAACCGCATCCGAAAAGGTTCCCTGGTCCAGGACCGCTTCGGCTGAGGTTACATCCAGCCCGGTCTGACGCACGATTTCCAGCAGGACCCCCCGGTCAGCCAGGTTCTGGTTATTGACGAAGTAGGCGGCAAAGGCGGCCTTGTGAAACTTCTCGCCGGCATCCTGGGATTCCGCCCAGACCCCGAGTTCCTGAGCCATTCGACTGTTGAATACTTTGGAGCGCTCGCAGTAAGGCATATTCAAAGCTCTGGCATTGCGCCGCAGATGTTCGAGCATGTCGGCCTTCGGGTATGGATATCTCTGGTAAATTTCATCCAGATTGCGCCCCTCTAAAGGGGTATCTGGGTGCAGGGGAAAAGAGCGCCAGGTGATCGACACATCATATTCGTTCCTGAGACGCTCCATACGACCGGTCATGAAGTAACACCACGGGCACACATAGTCCGAGAAGAGTTCCAGTTTGGTAGTCATCTTACTAGTTGTCTTAAGTGAGTAACTCCAGCTTCGTAAACCACAAATATAAGCATATATTGAAAAAGGCGCCAAAGCGCTGGATCAGTACCCTGGGTCGTTTCCCAATAAGCGCAGTTAAATCGGTCTGGCCCATTCGATACTAAAACCGTGGGACTTGAGAATTTCTACTCCCAGGTCAAAAAAGTTGCCGACCGTTGTTATGCCGTGAGAGTCATCACCCGGTACGATTTTGATCTCGTACTCACGAACCATTTTCAATATCGATTCGCATATGTAGGGTTCAGATGCACCTTTGAGGAGAGCCCTGAGATTGAAATCGAGAATAAGATCGAGTTCTTTTATTAATTCCAGATTCCTCCTCATTCGGGCCACCACCTGCGGCTTCTGCAAACGCTCACGGTAGCCAGAATCAAAAATTCGAATCAAATCGAAATGACCGACCACCTCCGGTTGCAGCCGTCTGATCATCTCATATTGAAGGTCGAAATATTCCAGATACAGCTCATCGAGTCCGCCTGCCGAGTCAGCGGCACGGTCATACATCATCTCTGAATAGTCGAAATTGATATCGTTGACGAAATGAACCGAGCCAACGATATAATCCGGAGCAAACCTCTCTAAGAGGAGTGGAACAAATTCTTCATAACCGCTGTAAGTCTCTATCTCAAAGGCCGCATAAAGCTGAATTTGAGCACTGTGCTTTTCCTGAAGCCGCCGGCATTCCTCCATGTAACGGCCAAACCGCTCAACTAAAAAGGTGGCCGTCAAACCATCCTCGGCCTCATCTGCATAGCGCAAATCATCATTTATCGGAGGAGCGTGTTCGGTGATGCCAGCCCAGGTGAAGCCCCTGTTAATATAGGCAAGCACTATATCTTCAAGGGTATCGGTCGCATGGTTGCAGAACTGCCCGCTATGCCCTCCGTGAATCGATACCTTGTCTATGGTTTCCATACCGATGCTTTTTCCTCGTCTCGATTTTCACCAATTGGTGGATTCAGGTTCATGGTTTTGTACTAAATATCTCATCGCTGCACAAGCAGGCTCTGTCAAATGGTCGCTCAGCATACCTTTATTAATGTCGGATGCTGACTATTATTATCAAGACATTCTCAGACCTGGATGCGTCCATGAAATTTTTATCTCCCACTAGTTGAGGTGAACGCGATGCGCTATTCACAATTCGGCGATACCGGCCTGATAGTATCCAAACTTGCCTTCGGCGCCATGACCTTCGGTGAAGGGGTGCTGGTTGGAGAACTTGTCAATAAAGTAGATCAATACCTGGCCGACAGGATGGTGCATGCCTGCCTCGATGCCGGAGTCAACCTGTTCGACACCGCCGACATGTACACCTCGGGCCAATCCGAAATCATGCTTGGCAAGGCTTTGAAAGGGAAACGACAGGATGTACTGATTACCACCAAATGCGGATTTCGCAGCGGCGACTCGATACTCTCGGCGGGGCTTTCCTATCGCTATGTATTACAGTCCATTGAGAACAGTCTGAAACGGCTGGATACCGACTATATCGATCTTTTCTTCCTCCATATTCCCGATCCGTGGACTCCTCTGGAAGAAACGGCACGGGCCCTGGAGGCAGCGGTTCAGAAAGGCTGGATACGTTATCCGGGCTTTTCCAACTATCCGGCCTGGAAAGCCCAACGGTTGATCGACCTCCAGCACCAGCGCCACTTCACCCCGATGGCCGGGGCCCAGATGTACTACTCGATGCTGGGCCGCGATCTCGATGGTGACTATAAAGATTTTATAACCGCTAACGGACTGGGGCTGATGTCCTGGAGTCCTCTCGCCTCGGGATTTCTCAGTGGCAAATACTCCAAGGAACATCCCGTGCCGGAAGACAGCAGACGGGCAAAATTTGATTTTCCCCCGGTAGATATCGACAAGGGCTATAAAGTGATAGAGGCACTCAGATCCATCGCTGACAAGCATCAGGCCTCCATTGCCCAGGTGGCATTGGCCTGGGTGATGCAGCAATCCTTTGTCTCAAGCGTTCTGATCGGGGCAACCAAGCTCGAGCAACTGGACAATAATCTGAAATCGGCCCAGCTCACCCTCGACCAGGAAGATCTCCGGACAATAGAAGGGCTGACGGCGAGACAGCCGCCCTATCCTGCCTGGATGCAGCCCATGGGCATCGATTTGTTGACCTCGGAAGCCTTGAAACAGTAATTATCATCGGGTCCTTTCAAATCTGACGCGAAAGTTCAACGATTCATGCGCTTACGGCAACTGAAAATACGAGGCTTGGGTAGTCTTCCGGAAACGGACTGGATAGCGCTGAGCGGTACCGCTACTCTGTTGCGTTTCCCTGACAAAAGCGTGGGCAGGCAGTTTCTTAAAGCGGTCCAGTCCATCAACCCACCATCCGATTGCCGAATCGATCAGCCATTTAAAGATCTGCCTCTGGAAACGGTTTCAGCCAGCGGCTATAGTCGGGTCATTGCGCCGGAAAAAAGAACAATCGTCTTCGGCATCTTCGACACCCCGTCCTCGTTGGTCAGAGAACTGGGGGCCATTACCCCGCCTCTTTATGAGACTGATCGGGTTGAAGTGGGCAGGAGACTCGATTATTCCCGCTGGATCAATTTCGTTGAAATCGCCAGTTCAAGCCGCTGGAGTGAAGTGTCGGAAGACATAAGAAATCTGCTGAGCCATCAATCAACCGAGGAAGATGATGCTTCGAACATTCAGCGTTTGCTGACTGAAACCGCACCGTCTGAGCGCATCAAGGGTGCCATGCTGGAGCAACTGGCCACTTGGTTGACCGGCCTGCAGAGCCGCCTGCCTGAACCTGGTGACCTCGATGGCATTCTGGAAAAAGTGCTCCGGGCCAACAGGTTTTCCGAAGCTCGTGCACTAATGGAGCGGCGACTGCCTCAATTTCTCAGAGGAAGATACGGCGAGGAACTACCGCGGCTCCCGCACCGCAAGGTGAGCGACAACGATTCCAGGGCCTTGCCTGTAATACTCATAGACTGTTTCGATGCTGCCTTGCCCGAGGAAACCGGGGCTGAAAATTCCCGAGGTGCTTTTCAACCTGGCAAAACATTGTCAAATTCTCTGTTTTGCCGAGCACTCATTCCCTGGATGGAACCTTGAGAGGGGACAGATAGTCGATGTTGCAGTACTGAATTGAACTGGATGCGCAGGGCATAACGGTGCTTGCCGCATGCCCTGCCGCCATCGTCCTCCTATGCCGGTGCGC
>CAVWXN010000009.1:0-486493 GCA_963759125.1 uncultured delta proteobacterium | reverse complement strand
CAAAATGTACAGTTCCTGAGAATGGTAAAGCGATACTTTTTTCACCACGCAGTCCTTCCAAAACGATTCTGATTTTTTCTTCGGCTGGTCTTCCGCCGAATCTGTCTTACGACAGATTCGGTACTATCTTTGTTCGACATGATCTACAATCCTTTGAGTTAAATTCTATCTCGGAGTGTCTCTTAATTCTTGTCCTATTTTTGTCTCACATAGTCTGACGGGGAACAATTACCGCCAAGATGAGTATGAAAATGACTTCGCAGAAGCGCTCAAATTTAATTACCCCGACCTGTTCTTCGATCCGCTCATGCGTGCGGCTGCCCTCGGCAGGATGGGGAAGGTGCATGAAGCTCAAAATGCCGCTGAAAAACTGCTTGAACTGGTACCAGATTTTTCCAGCAAAGGAAGAGAGCTGATAGGCAAGTAGGTAAAAGTGCCTGAGTTGATCGACAAGATCATTGAAGGACTGATTCCAGCAGGGTTGAAGATAATTAGCTGAGAAAATCGAGGGCTGCCGTCATTATGATCTGATTCCTGCATACCATCAACGTGTCGGGTAGGATGCGGACTGAAGATAAGTCATGGTGCTCTCTGATATTTCCAAGAATCGCTCAGGATGAAGGTAAATTGGCGCATCTTGCAAGAGGATAAAGATTGCCAGGTAATTGTCTTTTGTTTTTGAAGCAACAAACCTTAGCCCCAAATTTTTGATTTCAATAAACTTTAACAACATTGTTACGAGTTGACAAAGCGTTCCTCGCTGAAGTATCTAAAGAGTTAAATTTTGATACTCTATGCATTAGAAACTTCTTCTAGGAAAAATTGTTACTGTTGAGACAACTACTTACCACCGAATGTTGTATCAAGGTCATGCTCATCTTGCTGATAGGGATTGGATTTCTCTCCCCGGCAACCGCCTCTGAGACGGATGCGTGGCTGGAGTACCTGACCATGCGTATACCCGAACGGCCTTCCCATTCATTGACGGGATCACAATTCGTCGATCTTGTGTCCAAAATAGACGAAGACCAGCGAGAACAGGTGATCAGTGAGCAGTTGCTGAAAGGTAACCTTCCAGATTTTTTGAGAAAATTGAAGCCCGTCAGGCTGCAACAGCGGAGCAAGAGCGGACGGCTGCTGAGTGCAACTATTTTTGTTACTCCCGACTATCTGGCTATTGGTTCAAAGGCCGACTTCATTCGTAGTGCCGATGGATTATCATACCGCACGTAAGGTGGCGGCCCAATTCGGATTTATTCTCCCCACCCGCCGAGTGGTGGATGCCATTTACAATCAGTCCGAAAACCATTTCACCCCCCAGCCTCTGCCACCCGGCCCGCAGATGTGCTCCATCGGCTATTATCAACGACACAACCAAAAGATCCCGCACCAGCGCTATGCACGCGGAATTGTCCTGGGCGAACTGGTATCTGGTCATAAAAAAGATGTGGTCATCACGAACAGGCTGAGACGAAAACCTGGACGCGTCGCCATTTACGGCTGGCACAGGGCCGACGGCAAACCAATTCAGCCGCTCAGCACTGTGCACGGCGCCGGATATGCCGACTACAGTCACGGCATCCGGCTGGTCAGTGAAAAAGTCCTCATCGATGGTAAACTGCACTCGGTCTACGATATCCTGAAAGATCCCGGACTTAGCGCCCTCTGTTGAGCGATGAAGGCCCCATGGTCGGGTTTGACTCCAGTCCGGCAGACCCCCTGTCCTGGCGGTAAACTGACACCTCTCCCCCGGATTCGATATTGAAGGATAATTATAAGCTGAGAGGACAGTACCGTTCTAATATTCACCTTTCTTTTCTTCCAGCGTTTTGCAGCAACGGAAACCAAGATGGTAGTTGTGGTGACTGGTGTCTGACATCACACGGCTGCCATGCCAGAAAGGCGCTCGCCAGCGGCACCAATCTTCGTGTGCCCGGTATTTATCGAAAATAAACCAACTGCCTTTCATCTCCGTAAAGCCCAACTGCGAACTTCCGCGGCTGGCCATCTGTTCCTCATTTAAGGGCAGGTTCATGTGCTCAGCCGCGTTGCCGTTGATATCGTAGACGTCCAGAGGGCTGTGGCATTCAGGGAAAAAGCCGGCCGGATAGGTGTTGGACCCGCATTCGGCCCAGCCACCGCCTTGACAGCCTGATGTCTTTGAGCTGTTTGCCGCGCAAATCCCTTTTCGATACTCAGGACCATAACTCCAGCTCTTGCTTCCCTCTGTTCGCATTGTTGTGAGCAATGCGCATCCTGCGGATGGCTTCACCGGGATCAACCCCCTGAGCCAGATCAAATCGATAATCGGGCGGGGTCAACTGTCCGGCACAGCCGCCTTCCCACTCATGCGCGTCACAGAGCCGTTTTCCCATTGCGGTACAGATTTCCGCTGCTTCCCTGGTGCGCACCCAGACGACCGGGTACTCGCATGGAATATTGGGAAATTCGAACTGGTCAATACAGGCCCTGGCATCTTCAGCAGTTTCGTGGTCAGGATCGTAGAGCGGCGCCATGTACTTGGCCCCGCATATCTGCTCGTAACGGGCATTTTCATAGCTGACGGACGATTGCTCAAGCCTGGCGGTGCACTCCTGAGTGGAGGCAGGGTGTTGCGTGACCGCCGGGTTGCCTTGACCGATGTATGGCGACCGGGCGAATATTGTCCGCACCCCTGCTGCCTGGGCGTCGGATAATCCATGGATAGCCTGCAACCGCTCGAGCAGGGCTTCGTTTTGTTCCTTCAGTGATTGGGCTTCAGCCATAACCTGTGGCCAGGAGGCAAGGACAGCGATGATGATCAAGAGAGCACGAAAGCGCAGCATTGTGTATTCTCCAGGAAATAGTTTTTCTGCCTCAGGAATTATTGTCTGCGTTTTTATGGTTGCTCACGTTTCATTACATAGAAAAAATCGCGATTATCCGAATAGCCAAGAAATCGCGGAATATAGACCCCTTTGTCCAATTTGTCCAAAACACTCATCCCCTGGATGAGGTGCTGAACGAGCAGATGCTCACCTTCCTTATGGTAAAGGGCCAGGTAGGTGTGTTCCAGAGCATTCATGTCCAGATGCATGGCATAGCGGCAATCGTAGGCCTGAAAAACTCTGGCCATTGCCGATGGTGTTGCAGTTGAAAAATATCCGTAAATCAGGAATCGCTTATTGTCGGTTTGCTGCAGTGCCACGCCTGCCCGCAGTGTTCGCAGTTTTGTATTTGCTGATCCTGACCAGTTGCCGGGGCCCCATCGAGCAACCAGGACACCAGGTACCGGGTTTTGTAAAGCTGAGTCCCATTCGATGAGCGGGACACCGTTTTGGCGCGCCTGGGAAATCTGTCCAAGCTGCTGATTGTCCTCTTCAGACCAGGTCTTCATCTCCACCGTTCCGTCGTCCCGCACCAACAATGTAGCCAGACCAGGCTGAAGCGTGCTGAGAACAACCCCTTTTTCTATGAAACCGTAATGGGAACCATGGTTACGATAGGCGAATTCACCGTATTTAAAAGCGCCGTGAGACCGTTTGAATCCGCCGGTAAATGTCGCCACGGCTCTGGCGGCCTCAACAGGGTTGACAATTCCATTGGCCACCAGGGGTGAAATAGTTCCGATACCATCCGGCCCGGGCAGATCCGGAACTCTCATCTGCTCAAGCGTGCGTTCCGACCAGCCAACGCGGGGATGCTCGGTTCCAACGGCAAAGCCCAGATCGAAACGATCAAGATCAAAAGCTACCAGGTAGGCCAGCGCTCCCGCCTCAACACTGTCAAGTCGAGAGACAAGGTTGGAATGACTTTTTAGGATTTCGGGAGCAACCGCGCTGGGCTGAATCAAGCTCACAAAAATGCCGGGGTTGTTCTTGACAGCATACCAGTGACCGGTAAGCATGCCGGCAGTTGCCTTCTCCACCTGGATACCAAGCTCAGGCGAACCAAGCAGTTGATTGGCATAGATCGGATCAATTGCCGCAGGTGCTGGAAAATCAGGGGCAGCAACAGTATGCATCAGTATTGAGGCCTCTGTCGTGCGGGCATTTTCCAGGTAAGCGTCCTGGAAGAAGGTATCTTTTACAAAGCCGACAACAGTCTCACCCCCGGGAAGTTTATCACGGAGAAATTCGGTCACGCTTTCAATGGCAGTCCGGTGGCCTTTGGTCGGATTACGAAGATAGATCTTCCCGTCACAGAGCGGCGCAAAAGCCTGCTGTGACTTTCTGGCGGCCTCAAGCTCGCTGTCTCCAGAAAAACTCCACGGTCTACAGGGGTATGCTTCTCCAGCCAGGGAAAAGACCAAATTGTCCGGCGACTTTTCGTCAAGTACCAGACGCTGGTCTTTCGGGTACGGGTTTTCCAGGTGGTACTCTTCGAGTTCACCATCACCGTTACGGTTGAGCTGAAGAATATACCACTGGTTGACATTCGGGTTCAAATTGATCAACGTCAGCTCGGCCGTTTTGCCGTCTGGCCGGTCGACGTTAATAGAATGAACAGTTCGAAATGGTTGGAGGTTTACGACTGTTGTCGGACTGTCGGTTTCACGGGCCTGGGCCTGGAGCTCTGAGCCAACTATCTCAGCCCTGGAAGAATCTGCAGTAAGAAGCAGAACCGATGCAGCCAATAACCCGCCAATCAATAAGGAAAACCGCAGCAACGGGTGGAAGCGGCCGGCTCTGCTCGACATGGTGAAGTATCCCAGGCTTGCTCGCAGGCAAAGTGTGAAGAATGATTGAAGGTTCTTTAAAAACATAGAAATTACTGTTGCCTGATCGGTCTTAAAGACGCAACCGTTTGAATAGGGTCTCCGGAATCCCCCGAATCACCCGCATGACCGGTGACCAGAACCACGGCAGGTAAACGATGTCTTTCTTGTTTATGACTGCCTTGTAAATGCCCCTGGCTACCTGGTCCGGGGTGGCCCACAACCGGCTTTTGGTAAAGGCTGCCGTCATAGGAGTATCCACGAAGCCCGGCTTGACGGTGAGTACCTGAACGCCCTTGGAATGCAGGCGGTTACGCAGCCCCTGCAGAAAAATCGACACCGCACCCTTGGCCGCCCCATACACATAGTTGGATTGTCGGCCACGATCACCGGCTACCGAACTGATAACGCAGAGGGTACCGAAGCCCTGGCCTTCAAATCTGTTCGCAGCATGGGTGAGCAGGGACAGAACTCCAATGGCGTTGATTTCAAATTCACGCCGGACCTGGTCAAAGGACTGTTCACAGCATTTCTGGTCCGGCAGGGTTCCGTGGGCAATCAGAACCGTGTCCAGGCCGTTAAGGACTGCAAACGCCTCGTCAATGAGTGCCTGGTGACGATCAAAATCAAGGGCATCGGCACGAGCTGTCATCACCTGGGCTGCGCCTCGTATACGCAGGTCCTCAGCCGTTACTTTAAGCTTGTCAGGATCACGTGCAACCAGAAAAAAACTGCCGCCGTCCGCCGCAAACAGACGCGCCGTGGCTTCGGCTATAGCAGATGTGGCTCCGAATATGAATATTTTCCGCTTCATCATTTTCCTGTAACACGTCTCCAGAAGCTGGAGTTGAATTTTGGATCCCGAAACCGTTCCAACTCCTGATATTGCGGGAAATAGTGCCTGAAACTGGAACTGGACATGCGGGCATCTTTAGCTGGATAGACCGCGCCGCCAACGGACCGCACTACCTCGTCAAAATCATCAAGAAGCCGAAGCGTGCGTTCTCCACGATGGCAGAGATCCAGAGTAACAGTTACCCCGGCTCTGGGAAAGGACAGCAGACCAGGAGATTGATGCTTGCCGAATACCTTCAGAACACTGAGGAAGCATTCTATTCCTCCCATAATCCCCCTTTTAAAAATGTCTCGCAGCGCACTTCGACCATCGATGGAAAGTGGCAGCAAGCACTGGTACTGATGAAAACCGCGCGGCCCATAAAGTCGGTTCCAGTGCAGAAGCTGGTCCAGGGGGAAAAAGAACGGTTCATAGTGTGTCAGCCCTGTCTTTGTTTTCTGACTTGTTTTCTATAATACAGAACTGTTGAACATCCGGGCGCTCGTCCGGTTGACGAGGGAAAAGGGCAGGTCCACTGCCATACTTGCCTGGTACCGGGGTGCGGAAAGCTGCTTGATGCCGGGGGCGGCATGGTTCGCCCGGATGAAGTGACCTCTTCCCAGGTGTTTCCCTCTGGCCATGCTGTCAACCCAGGCAACCGTATACTCGTATTTTTTATCGGATTCCATCGACAACTCAAAGAAGTCATCCAGCTGTCCATAGCGAATGGTCTCAACCTCCATCATCGGATTGTCGATCCGTTTCAAAGCGATTTCAGCCCAGAGTATCAGGCCGGTCAACCCCAATCCACCGACGGTTGCCCTGAACCAGTCTGGGTTTTCAGACGGTGAACAGCGCAGGCGCTGGCCGTCCGAGCGAAGCAGTTCCAGGCAACGCACATGGCATCCAAAGGTACCGGCGCTGTGGTGATTTTTGCCGTGTATATCGTTGGCAATAGCGCCTCCGATGGTTACAAACCTGGTTCCAGGCACAACCGGAAGAAACCACCCCCGGGGGACGGTTAAGGCCAGTATTTCACCAAGCAGTATGCCGCTTTCACAGCGCAAAATACCTTCTGCCGAATCAAATGATATGAAGCGGTCGAGCCCCCGGGCATCCAGAAGCGTACCCTCGCTGTTAAGGCAGACATCCCCGTATGAGCGGCCGTTACCAAAAGGCAGAAACGTCCTCCGAGAATCTATTGGGATCGGCAGTGGCAGTGTTCGCCAATGAAGTACCACTGCTGATTGCTCGGCCTGGGGGTAGCGTCCCCAGGAGTGATAGCGTCTGTCCATAAATCTCAAAATGCAAGAAGCATAATAATCAATAACGAAAGGAGTATATAACGGCTGACCCGATCCTTCAGGGCAAAGATCATCGGATCGTCATGCATGCCTCCACGATGGGCAATTAGCCAGATGTAACAGAGCCAGTAGAGCAGAGCAGGGCAGACCAGCCAGATCACGTTAAGGTTGCCATATAAAAGTTGTGCCGACTCACTGCTGATATAAAGTACCAATACCAGGACGGAAATAAATGCGCTGGCGACACCCATGGCCGCCAGCAATTCTGAATCACTTGCGACATAACTTCGCGCTTTGGCCGCCTGGCCGTGCTCAATGCGCATGGTCACCAGTTCGGCATAACGCTTGACCAGTGCCAGGCTGATGAACAGAAACATGGAATGGGCCAGAAGCCAGGAGGACGGCCACACGTCAACGGCGGCTGAACCGGCCATCATGCGAACGGTAAACAGTGTGGCAAGAACGATTACGTCAAGGATCACTATTTTTTTCAAACGGAATGAATATGCCAGGGTGATCGTATAATAGATACCCAGCATGAAAAGAAATGGAAGAGGAAGGGTTAGGCCTATAGCGATACTGAATCCTAGCAGTATCGGCACCACTGCAATACCGGTAGCCAATGGCAGAATGCCTGAAGCAAAAGCACGAGATCGCTTTCGGGGATGTTTGCGGTCTTCCGGTAAATCCAGAAGATCATTTAAAATATAGACACTGGAGGCGCAAAATCCAAAAGAGAGGAAGGCCATGCAGGCCGGTATTATCAAGCTAATTTCATTGAATCGATGGGCCGCAAGCAGCGGTACAAAAACCAACAGGTTTTTTAGCCAGTGGTAAAGGCGAAGTGCACGAATCCACTCGGGCAAACCGGCCGTTTTAACTTCAAAGACCTCATCCACATTTGACAAGCGGGTGCGAATGCGGTCGATGAAGGTTTTCGAACCGACCACCATAGCCAATCTGGCCGCCTGCCACACCAAGAGGTCTTTCCGGTCGTTGCCGAGGTAATCAAAGCCTCTGACTCCGAATTCCGCCACCAACCGTTCTTTTTTTGCGACACCGGTCAGGTTGTTTTGCCCGTCGCTGGCTATTATCCTGTCGAAAATATGCAGATACACGGCTATCTGTTGAGCAATGTGTTCGTCCGCGCCGGTGGCCAGTATAAGCCTTCTTTCTGAATTGTACTGATCTTGAAGAAAACCGAGAATATCCAAATTATAGGGCAGGCTGCTAATGTCCAATGCTACGCGCTGGGCAACCTGCTGTTTCAGGTAAGCTCTGCCCCTTAACAGCCAGACGAATACTACCGGGAGAAAAAGCGGATTCGCTTTTAATAGGGGCATCAGCGACTCAATCAGCGAATTGGTTCTGATCAGAGTGCCATCCAAATCAACAGCAAGTGGAACAGAAACTCTTTCAACATCAGTCAGTTGCCGTTTGTCCTCACTGTCAGGCGGTATCGTAGAATTATCCATGGGGGATAAAGGTTGAAATTAATCGTTATTAAAAGCGATTCAAATAAGAAAACTCTGAGATACTCAGGAAGCTATATTCAATAGCACTGACGATGCAGTTAAAATTGTCTGTGGACCCCCAAGTAATCTCCGGACCACTCAACTTCAGATTTGTTGACTTTAAGAAATCACCATTGATTAATTTCGATTGTTTTGGCCTATAAGCCTTGCTAAGGACGTTTAATCAGAGTCATGACTATAATTAACCACTATAGTCATCAGAGTTACTATTAAAATGTTTAGTAAAAGATTATTATTCCATACAACTATAGACAGAAAAAGCCCGGCGTCCGTTCTCAACAGGACCCTCTGCAGCAACAGTGTTACCCCCCCCATCTCGACAGCCTCATTTTTTGCGATTGTGCTGAGCTCCAGGTTTACTTTTTCTTCCGATCGATTAAAGGACCAATTTTATGTTTCACCACACTAGTGTCCGGTTAACTTTAAAATAATTTCAATTGGTTACGTGACTGAGGACTTGTTTTTCTGTAACCGCTGTCTGTGGCCAACTGATAAAGAGGTATTTTTTCGAAAACTGATACGCTTAAAATCTGTAAAATTGCGTAAAGGCTTTCTTGGAGGTTGAGGTGCTTTTTCATTATAGCTACAACGACATAAACTGAAACCGCTATCCAAACTTGAGTCTTTACTGCATTTTCAGAGGTGCCATAAAAGCTCTTTATTCTAAGGTGTTGCTTTATCCATTTGAAAAACAGCTCGGCCTGCCACCGGCTGCGGTATAACTGGGCTATCGTTAATGGTGGTAAAGTAAAATTGTTGGTAAGAAACAGGAATGTCTTTTGGGTTTGGATATCGTGAAATTTTATGCTGCGTAGAACATCGGGATAATGCTTGCCTGTATAGACACCGGTAAGTGTGATCGTTCAAGAAATCACAAAGCCAGGTGAAGTGATCATCAAAATGGCATATCTTACCGTTATAGCATGAGAAGTTCTATCTTGTGATTTCGGTAAGGATTGTCAGGAGAAGGACCCTCGACCGTTAGGACACTCTTCCCTTTGAGTCGCAGTCTTTCAATTTGTTTCTGTGCGAACCCCGTCCAATCAAACGGCCGCTTTTCGTTTTCAATTGGCCATACCCCGTACGAAAACATAAGCTCCTGGCATGTTTTTGCAGAAGAACTTACAGCCAATATCCAAACAGCAAGCCTCACACGAGTAATGCTTGTTGCCGTGTGGCCACTGGTGGTTGGAATTAAAACGGCAGCAGGACCGTCTACCTCTCTGAGAAGATTTTCAATGCTGACAGTGATATGATCAATAAAGTCTGGTTGAAAATCTGTCGTCTGAGGTTTCAACCCCCCCTTATAATGCTCCTGTAGGCGACATGATTCCGTGGCCAGACATATTTTTCCAAGCATTGATACAGATTCTACAGGATACGTACCCAGGGCCGATTCTTCCGAAAGCATCACACAATCCGTGCCGTCCAAAACTGCGTTAGCGACATCTGTGGCCTCTGCCCTCGTAGGCCTGCGATTATGTGTCATTGATTCAAGCATCTGTGTAGCGGTGATAACCGGCTTGCCAGCAAGGTTAGCTTTGGCAATGACAAATTTCTGAACGATTGCGATTTTCTCGATGGGTATCTCAACTCCGAGATCACCTCGTGCCACCATGATGCCATCACATTGATCTAGAATTTCATCGATTTTATCATAAATCGAAGCCCGTTCAATTTTTGCAATTATGAATGGATCATACCCCATCTCCTGAGCTGCACCGCGCACATCTCTTATATCCTGAGCATCCGACACAAATGATTGACTTATCGCATCAACGCCTTGTTCAAGTGCAAATTGCATGCATTCTCTATCTCGGCTGGTAAATGCGCTTGTTCCAAGATCTATTCCTGGAACATTTACCCCCTTTTTTGAACGGAGTTCTCCCCCCATCAGGACCCGACACTGAATCTCATCAGGTTGAATATTTTCGACTACTAATTGGATCAGCCCATCGTTCAAATAGAGGATGTTACCCTTTTGCAGAGCACCTGGGAGTTGTTTCATGCTGATCGAAACATGGCTTTCATTTCCGACTATATCTTCAACGGTGAGGGTGAATTCAGCATCTTTTTTTAGAGATACCGAGTCGTGGGAAAATTCTCCGATACGCATTTTGGGGCCCGGCAAATCGGCCATGATAGCAATCCGTTTACCTGTGTGCTTTGACACCGCTCGGATATTTTTAATAACCTGGCCATGGTAGGCAAAATCTCCATGTGAAAAATTCAACCTGGCTATATTCATTCCTGCATTAATCATGTTCTCGAGTATCATCTCTGCATCTGAAGCAGGTCCGATTGTACACACAATTTTTGTCTTGGGGGATTGCAGAAGCGACATCATTGATCCTTGGCGTACTCTGTTTTTCCTTGTTAAAATTGATAGTTAATGACCTTTCATCATGGCTGCTACATCTTCTTCCGGCGTCGTGATTGGCTTGATATCAAATTTTTCTATCAAGATTTTTGCAACGTTGGGAGAAAGAAAACCTGGGAGCGTTGGTCCCAACCGGATCCCCTTTATTCCAAGAGACAGAAGTGCCAGGAGCACAAGAACCGCCTTTTGTTCATACCAGGCAATATCAAATGAAAGTGGCAGATCATTTACATCATCAAGACCAAAAGCCTTCTGCAGTTCAAGGGCAATGACTGCCAAGGAGTAGGAATCGTTGCACTGGCCAGCATCGAGTACTCTGGGAATGCCTCCAATGTCACCGAGGTCAAGTTTGAGGTATTTATATTTAGCGCAGCCCGCGGTCAGAATTATGGCATCCTCCGGTAACTGTTGTGCTACCTGATTGTAATACTCTCGTGTTTTGTGGCGACCATCGCAGCCAGCCATTACCACAAAGCGCTTTATTGCCCCGGATTTAACCCCCTCAATAACCTTGTCTTTGAGAGCCATCACCTGATTGTGACCGAAACCACCAACAATAGTACCTGATTCAAGTTGCTCAGGAGGCTTGCACATTAAGGCCCTTTCGATGATCGGCGAGAAATCTTTTGCTTTCCCATCTTGTCTATCAGGAATGTGCGCACAACCTTCAAATCCAACGGCACCGGTCGTGAAAATTCGGTCCATATGCTCCGGTTTAGGGGGTACAATGCAGTTCGAGGTAAAGAGAATTGGGCCATTAAAGGAATCAAGCTCTTTTTTCTGCATCCACCAGGCATTACCGTAGTTGCCTACCAAATGATTGTATTGTTTCAGTTTCGGATAGTAATGAGCTGGAAGCATTTCACTATGCGTGTAGATGTCGATTCCTTTGCCTTTGGTTTGTTCCAGCAATTCATGAAGATCAACCAGGTCATGTCCCGTGACAAGAATACCAGGATTACTGCCCACACCAAGATTGACGGTGGTCATTTCACTCGTTCCATAGCCTTCATTGTTTGCCTGATCAAGCAGGGCCATGGTCTTTACCCCCATTTCTCCAGTCTTCAAGACCAAAGCGAGAAGATCATCGTTGGTCAATGACTGATCAACCAGTGCAGCGAGTCCTTCCATGAGAAATTCAAAGATCTCACGGCTGTGTTTCTGCAGTTGATAGGCGTGTTCAGCATAGGCACAGAGGCCTTTCAGTCCATACTGGATCGTGGCCTTCAATGAACGTTCATCTTCATCAGCTATTTCCAGCCAGCCTCCTGCACCACTAGAAGCCTTCGCAAGAATGTCAGCTTCAGATGCAAAAGACCATGTTGCACATTCTGGAATGTTATCACCGAACTCTTTTCCATGCGTATCTTTATAAGCTTTCAAAAACTGTTCCTTCAAACGGTCACGCAAGAGGACACTTTGCTTGATAAAGCTGAGAAAATCACTTTGACTGAAGTTCGCGTTGGTTATGGTAGCGAACATTCCTTTGTCTATGAAAAAGGCAATCTCTTCGTCGTAGATATCGAACTCTTTCCCTTTGACACCCCATACTGAAATCCCTTTGAGTGTCCAGATAAACAAATCCTGGAGATTAGCAACTTCTTCGGTTTTTCCACAAACTCCCTGGATGGTGCAGCCTGAGTTCTTGGCTGTTTCCTGGCACTGATGGCAAAACATAGACATGGTGAGTCTCCTCAATTCTTTAAATAGCGATTTATAATTCTGGTGAACAATGCATTTGCATTTTGTTGGGAATCGCTTTTCTACCCATATATTCTTTACTTCTGTGACATTCACCCTCACAACTGAACCAGGTGTCTCTTAGGGATTCGGCTTCATATAACCTCAGACAAGGAGACAGCAAATGAAGCGGAAACCCATCATTGTCATCTTGCCCAGGATACTGCCTGCCGCCAGCTCACTTGTACTTTCGGATTGCGGGGTCTTCTGTTTTTCTCAACAATTCGATTAAATAGAGCAGGCCGATGGCTCCCACCATGGCCTTCACCATGGAACCGATCACACCATGTATGCTCATATCGAACAAACCAAACAGGTAGCCGCCGGTCACTCCGCCGAAAATGCCAACAACCACGTTGCCGAAAAGGCTCAAGCCGCTTCCTTTCATCAAAACACCTGCCAGCCAGCCTGCCAGCGCACCACATGACAGAAAAATGAGTAAATTTTCAATGTCCATTGCTTCTCCCTATAATCGCTTCCTTGCCACCCTGCTATCCTCCTAGAGCCTGTATACCCGGGCTGATTTTCCCGGGTATACAGGCTTGGTCAGGACATTTCCCTTAATTGCATGCACATCATTATAAATGATGCTCTTCCGAGCTGACCCGCAGCTACCTCGCCCTGACCCGATATGCTGCGTCTTTCTGCACGTATGCGCAGGTCTTGTGTCTTCGACAGTTTTACGAAACTCGCCAGAAAGGATCGTGACTGTCGGCTTCGGCCATGTTTTTGCATAATATTTTCTGACTCTGGCAAGAAAGCCGGCCGAAAGGCATGCAACGGGACGTTGTGCCGATATGCTTTCACAATCAAATAAGCAAGGTTCATGCCAGGCTCGGCAGGTATAAGGAGAAGTCTTACGATCGGCTTGTTAACAGACAACAATTGCTTATGCTCTGTTGCCAGGAGGAGACAGGCTTGCGCTACATTCACGGTCATATGTGCCCAAGTGGTCATATACAGCCATTATCGAGCGATGCAGAACTCTTGTCTCCTGGAGGAAAGGCTCGGCGCGTTTAGCGGAATTACTGCGATCTATTGCAATGGCTCGTCATTCGTGTTGCGAAGACCTCAGTTCTCAGGACAGAAGATAGCATCCTGCCGGTCTCAGTCGGTAGATCCTGCCTAAAATGTCTGTGTCTCAAAAATCTAGAATAGATGAATAGAAGAGGAAGGACATCTGAAATAAAATCCACCTCTACTCATATCAGTGGCTTGAAAGATGCCATTGGAAGGAACCGATACTGAATTTTCAATTTTATATCGCTTATGCTGTCTACGTTCTTCAGTCATTGGTCGCATAAGTCGAGTTCCAGTTAACGAAGAACCGTCATCCCATTGAAGATGACATCGTACTCATTTCCTCTGGCTAAATCATCTACCTGACTATCTATCACATTTATTGTTGTCAATGATAGGCCGGCGAAATGTGGGACGGCTTTGAGTTGCTCTGCCTCTTTAACCAGCTCTTCTTGAGTTGCTTTACAAAGTGTTCCCACCTCCGGATGACAGGCTGTACGGACGGCGATCAACAGAGCTCTATCATTCATTTGGGCAAATAGTTGAAAATGATGGTTTGGATCTCTATTCACATCATGAATCGTAAAGCCAACACGGTCTAAAAAATAGCAGATATAATGTACTCCAAGAGCGTGAATATTTATCTTAGAATCGAAATTTCGGTGATCCATGATAGTGTTCTCCATATATTTATTCCTTTCATTTATTCATCTCTCTTTACCCAACACTGAAAGTGTGGTTGCTGATGGCAGTCAGTAATTACTCACGTATGGATTCATTAACTGAGGGGGTGACGTAAAAAACGCTGCACGCTGAAAAAAAACATCAGGCCACCGAGAGAAATTTAATGCATCAAGATTTTCATAGAATTTCCATCCCCTCGAAAGAATGAAAAGACATAGTTAAACGGTTTGAATGACCTTCCCCCATTAAATCGATCCAGAATTATGTTATGTAAAAAGACCGATTGAGCCTCACCCAGGCTGCAGGCCTTTCCAAAAAGAGTTATGGAGGTCTTCTATAACCATCGGTGGTGTGGCTATAGGTCTCACAACCACTGCATATAGTGTTGCTCCTGATACTTCATTTCTTTTCCGGCCCGTCTCTATCTTTCTGTCTTCATCTTCTTTATAACTCGTTTCCCGCATGATCCTGCTCCTTGCTGACTTTATATTTTTTCAGTAGAACGTCCGCTTAATTCACCATAGGGAAATGGACCGTCATCACCACCGTGAAGCTCTGCCACACCCGGCTCAGTCTTAAATGTTTCGAGACAATTCCGCAGGCCAAATTGCAGCTCCTTCCAGCTAATCTCAAGATCATCTTTCAATTCTTTCCCCTGGTGCTCGCCCGCTTTGTCCAGATCTCTAAGGTCGCTGTTTATTTGATCAATTTTCAATTCCATCTCCGCAACATGCTCATCATGCCGGTCTTTTGCCTCGCCTGTAAAGCCCATGCCTCGAAGCTTGAACCTTGCCAGTTCAGCCTGGACGAGAGCTATGTCCGCTCTGAGCTTCTCTGTATACGTTTCATCTTTTCTCATTCCCTGTCTCCGTCTATGTTTGTCGATTTTTGGAATCGGCAAACATTTTTAACCCCACATGCAGTATTGTTGGCGTCCGACAATATGAGAAGCAAATATAATGCCAGCAAATACTCATTCAGAGGTAGAAGACTCATCGTCCTGCTTTGTTAGCAAAATTTAACTATAGGGATCGGTAATAATGCCTGTCGCAACCATCGGCATAGGTCATATTTGCCCCAAAGGTTACATTTGACCATTAAATGATAGGGGAGCCACTTTTGAAGCTGCGCAGAAATCGTCTACACATCAGAGATGCCGCCATGTAATATGTAAGTTCTGGCCAGAGGTAGACAAACAATCATCGCGGGGACGTTCAAGATCAAAAAATTGTCAGGTAAAACTTACCGCTAAAAACAAATAGACGAGGATTAATCGTCAAAGAAGAAACTCATTCTGGCACGGGCAAATATGGGCTTGGTCACGGGAATGATCCGATTTTTCGTGATCGTTCAAGAAATCATAAAGCGATACGGTATAATTATTGAATCGGCGGATGGCTCTTTAATCAAACAAAATTTCCAGTCAATCGCGGGCTACAGCCAGTCTCCCCCGAATTGGCGAGAGTTGTTAACGAATCAGCGGGCTCGTCTGGACTTCTACCAGTCAGTGGCCAGGATCTTGGAGATAAAGGCCAATCTCACCTCGTGGAACGTACTCTGTTGATCCTCGCCGTCCGCTACCGGACGGTGTAACAGTGAAGATAAACTTGACCTAAAAGGTGAAAAGAAGAAATAGTGGGGAACTGTAAATATCTAAAACAAATAGAAAAAAAGGTTTGTCACGTACGCAAACTGTTTATTTTATACAGTAGACGAAGGCAGCTCCGCGAGGTACTGGCGAGCAACATTCCAGAAACGACCGCAACCAGAACAACTGCTCTCATCTATTAGTATTAGACCTGTGTAGTCAGATAAAGGAGCTAATTCAGCCTCTTGGAAGGAGTACAATTTCATGAACATTAGCGTCTATTTGCGTGCCGTTTGGTCTGTCGTCGTGCCTGTGCTTTTTGGGCCAGGGGAACCTGCTTTCGCCGATGAGAGCAACTTAGTCAATGAGCAAGAAGATTGTATAGTAAATATCATCAAAACTGCTCCCGACCATTTGACAATAGGGGAAGTAAGAACCCAATGCCAGACGCGGACCACACCTCTGAAAGATAATGTTAAAGATGAGTCAATCGATATCAGTTCTGGAATTGTGGAAGATCGTTTGAGTGTTGACAAAACGAACATCCTAAAACCATTCACTTTAATGTCACATAGGAAAAACTATATACTTATTGCGGCGCATAACTTTCAGGGGTTGGATCCAAGTCGTTACGAAGAAGCGTATGATCTTGAGGATATAGATGTCGATAACACCGAAGCCCAGTTTCAACTGAGCATCAAAGCCCCGCTGGCAGTTGATCTGTTTGACAAGAATATTGACCTGTTTATGGGTTACACGGTGAGGTCCTTCTGGCAACTCTACAATAGCGACAATTCTTCGCCGTTCAGGGAAACGAATCATGAGCCTGAGCTATGGTTACAAGCGAGACCGGACTGGAAAATTCTTGGTCTTAAAAATACGGTCAATGCCATTGGCATAAACCATATGTCAAATGGGCAAGGTGGATCATTGTCACGCAGTTGGAATCGAGTCTATGCCGCCTTTGCCTTCGAGCATGAAAATTTTGCTTTTATGCTCAGACCGTGGATTCGCATTGAAGAAGATATTGAGGACGATGATAATCCGGACATCACCGATTACTATGGTCATGGTGATCTCTGGCTTGGCTACAAATACAACAAGCACACCTTTAGTTTGATGACCAGAAACAACCTTGAATCAGGCTTTTCTCGAGGTGCTGTTGAGCTTGGCTGGAGCTTTCCACTATTCAAATATCCCTATTTAAAGGGATATCTTCAATATTTCTCTGGCTACGGTGAAAGCCTGATCGACTATGATCGATATGTAAATACAATAGGGGTCGGTCTGCTCTTTACTGATATTTTATAAAGAAGCTTTGTTTATACCCCCAAAACATTTCCATTACTATGATTACTGGTGAATCAACATTAATTGGGTTAAGGTTTTCCTGTGATGAGGTTACCCGCTTGGCGCTACACCGGAAGGCAGCGATTATAAGGGCTGCGGCTTGGCGGTCAGGGCAAATATCCTCTGCGCCTGCCTGTCAGGCTCTACCCTGATAACCTCACCCATGCAAATGAAGCAGCCGTATGGACAGGACATCAGCCACTATTTCATGGCCATCGACCCCGGTCTGTTCCGTGATATCGAAGATTTCCGTGCCGATGTTGCAAGCCTCAGTGAAGCGTTGCGAGCAACCACACCAATGGATCCCTCGAAGCCGGTCATGATTGTCGGAGATCAGGAGCGCCGCAAAGCCAAAGAGCTTATGGAGAAAGGCATCCCGGTCGGCAAAGGGTTGCTGGAAAAAATCCGGGCGATCGCACAAGAAGATGAGATTCCGTGGATACTTGATTAAATAAACCTGTATCGTGTTGTTTAAGAATGGATTTCAGACTACCGCCGGTTTGAACGAAGAGGGTCCCACGAAAAGGATGCGGCAATGATCAGTGATCAGAAAGATCGAATCAGCTCGATTAAGCTGTCTAAAGTAAAATTGCCGCTTTTCAAATCAATCAGCGATGCCAAAGTGATTCAGGGGAAGCAGGCGCCTTTGGTAGATGTGGATATACTGTTGTCGCAGATAAACACCTCTGAGGGAAGGAGTGGTTTAGGTTTTAGCTACGCTCTGCGGATTGGCGGAGAGGCTCAGTTCGCCCACGCAACAGAGATTGCCCCACTGCTCATCGGTGAAGATCCCAGCCGGATAACAGAAATTTGGGATAAACTTGTCTGGGCCAGCGCCTCCATTGGCCGCAGTGGACTCAGTGTTCAATCTATCGCCGCATTTGATATTGCGCTATGGGATTTAAAGGCCCGAAAAGCCAGGGTCTCTCTTGCAAAACTTATTGGTTCCCCGTGGGATTCAGTTCCCTGCTATAACACTTCAGGCGGCTATCTGCAGGCGCCAGTCAAAGAAATAATCGAAAAGGCCCACCAGTCACGAAGCCGCGGTATAGCTGGTGTGAAAATCAAGATTGGCCAAGATGATGTCCACAAGGATTATCAGCGGGTTGCGGCTGTTCGCAAAAGTCTTGGTGATGAAGTTCCCATCATGGTCGATGTCAATCAGCAATGGAAGAGAAAAGAGGCGCTCAATAATTGTCTTCTCTTTAGTGATCTTGGTTTAACCTGGATCGAGGAACCCCTGGATGCTCATGATTTTGGAGGGCATGCTCAGTTGTCGGCTCGAGTGAATACTCCCATCGCAACCGGTGAGATGCTGTCAAGCGCACGGGAACATTTCGATTTGATGAATCAGAGGGGGGCCGATATCGTTCAACCGGATGCTCCGAGAGTAGGCGGAATAACGCCGTTTCTAAAGGTTGCATCGGAAGCAGAGCGTTTGGCGCTGGGCCTGGCGCCCCACTTTGTTATGGAAATACATATCCATCTGGCCGCCAGTTCCCGAGTTGAGCCATGGATTGAGCATTTCGAGTGGTTGGAACCGCTTTTCAATGAAAGGCTGCAGATCAAAGATGGTCGAATAGTTGTGCCCACCCAACCTGGTCTTGGCTTGACGATTTCCGACAGGGTCTCCGAGTGGACTCAAGCCGAAACTACGTTTTCTAATTAGGGCTCAAATTTGGGCCGAAAAGAGGAGCCGTACCAAGACTAATTTTTTCTTGACACCGTCTTATGTTAGCGCTAACATTGGGCTTCGTGCTGGTAGAGTCTCCATAGTGATCTGTCTATGGCTCTTGCTATAATAGTTGGTTAAGGAAGGCTGATTCAGCTTTTGTGTGTCAGTAAATATCCAGAAAAAAACAGGAGGAGAGAATCATGAAACAGGCGTGGAAGGTGTTAGGCGTTTTTCTGGCAGTAACAGCTTTAGTTTGGGCAAACAATGCTGCTGCAGCTGATAAAAGCCCGATCAAGGGCAACATCAGGATCGTAATCGGTTCGAAGTCAACAGGTGGCGACACCTATCAGAACTCAAGCATTGTTGCACAGGCCTTGGCCGAAAAGCTCGGCACCAATGTGAAAGTTGATGCAGTAGGAGCTTCTGCTGCATTTAAAGCTCTCGAAAAGGTCTCAAGCGGCAACACCTTGATGATTTTTCATGATCAATCGTATCTCGGGTATCTTTACGGTAGAAAAGGTTACGAAGATATCTTTACCGAATATACCGTTGGTCCGACCGTTGCTATCAATCCTGGCAATGCCTATCTGGCACCAAAGAGTTCCCCCTACAACAGCATTGCGGATGTGATTGCAGCTTGCGGTAAAGGCGAGAAAGTCAGGGTTGCCATTCAGCCCGGCGGCGTATCAGAGATTGGTTTCAGCGCCTTGAAGAATGCAATAAAACTTACGCATCCCGGCAAGGAAGGCAATCTTGTCGCCGTCAACACCGGTTCTCAGGCTGATAAAAACCAGCTGCTGTTCGATGGCCAGGCAGATGTCATCAACGGCTCGGTACAGGCCAATGAGCAGTACTCCAGGCTGCCTGCCGAAGATCAGAAAGCAATGAAGTTTCTGTGGCTGACTGCACGGCAGGAAACAATTGCCCAGGCCAATGAGCAGGGTATGGGGGAAACCACCCGGGCAATGCTGCTTGAGTTTGTTTCACCAAATCAATCTGTAACTCAAGACGGAAAAATAGACTTCACTTTCGATAAAGAGTTCTTCTTTCTTTACAACAAGGACATGAGCCAGGAGGCCGTGGACTATCTGGACAAGGCGCTCACTGAAATTTTTGCTGAAGGCAAGATTCAGGAAACCCAAAAGAAGTCATTCTTTATTCCTAACTTCAAACCTTCTACCGAGGCTCAAGCATACCTGATGAGCAAGAAGGACCAATATCGGGTTATCATCGACGCTATCAAGTAGATGGAGAACCTCTAACACCTGAAAATGCGGGGGTGAAGTTAGCCCCCGCATTTTGTATCGTGAGATAAGGCCGATCGGCCGAAAATAATCTGTTCGAGCAAAACCATTGTCCCGTGGGGTCTTTATGGGAGATAGTTTTTCCAACCTGCTATCGGTCAACATAGACTTTGAACAGTCGCATATGTTCTTCCCGAAGATCATCATGTGGCTGCTGCTTCTATTGTTCCTGCTGATTGTGGTGCTCTATGGAAGGAAATTTCTGGAAGACGTGAAAGCGGGCCGAAGAAGCATCAGATTGTTCGAGGAGAACTTTGACAAGATCAGGCTGTTTGGTACCATTGGCGCGGTAATCTTATATTTTGTCCTGATGGATTCTGTGGGCGTACTCTTTCCCAATACAGGCCTGGGGTTTCTGCTTGTATCAATCCCTTTTATGATGTGCCTGTCCTTCCTGTATGTGCATGATCTGAATAAGAAAAAAACGATAATCATACTCCTGAATTCAATTATTGCCCCGACGGCAGCGTGGTACATACTCGGTAATCTTTTTAATATTACCCTACCCTGATTATGGAATTCTTATCACTTTTGTCACCGGAGCTTTTTCTTTTCGTTGTCGCCGGGGTTATTGTCGGAATCGTCTTTGGTGCCATCCCCGGAATGACTGCTACCATGGCCGTAGCAGTCTGTCTTCCTCTCACCTACTCGCTGGACATGGTGAACGGGCTTGGACTTCTGCTGGGGTTGTATGTGGGCGGCATCTCCGGAGGACTGGTCCCTGCAATTCTACTTAATATTCCTGGCACTCCTTCCTCAATTACGACCACCTTCGACGGTTACCCCATGACCCAGAACGGGGAAGGTGAAAAGGCGCTGAAAACTGGCATTACCTCGTCTCTTTTCGGCGGCCTGCTCAGTGTTTTTATTTTGTTCTTTTTTGCCCCCGTATTGGCAGATTTTGCGATCAAATTTTCCTATATCGAGAAATTTCTCATTATCCTTTTTGCTTTGTCCGTTATTGCATCTCTTTCCAAAAAGAGCATGCTGGTGGGCATTTTCAGCGGTGTCTTGGGTATCTGGTTCAGTTTAATAGGTACCTACGACATTTCGGTCGGTGGCAACGGCGAAACCAGGCTGATGTTTGACTTTATGGAATATCACCTGGAAAGTGGATTTGCATTGCTGCCTGTTCTGATAGGCCTTTTCGGTCTTGGAACGATCCTGGAAGAGGCAGAGAAAGGCGTAAAAGATGAAGTGCAATCGGTAAACGGTGCCGCCCTTTCTGCTGCCACTGCTAAAACTGGCAAATTCAGCTTCAGTGTCTTCAAGGGGCAGTTTGTCAATCTGTTTCGATCAGGAATGATCGGTACCTTTGTTGGTATGCTGCCAGGAGTGGGTGGGAGTGCCGCATCTGTACTTTCCTATACGCAACAGAAAAATTTCTCAAAAGATCCGTCAAAACTGGGTACCGGAGCTCCCGAGGGAGTTATTGCCTCGGAGTCGGCCAACAACGGGCTCACCGGCGGTGCTCTGGTGCCGCTGCTCTCTCTTGGCATCCCGGGTGACAGCACTACCGCTGTGCTGATTGGCGCCTTTACCCTGCAGGGCCTGCAGGTCGGGCCACTGTTTATTGGTGAACACCTTGATATCTGGTACTCGATGGTTGTGGCCCTGTTGTCAGCCAATATCGCGATGTTTTTAATCATGTTCTTTGCCATTAAATATATCGCCAGGGTGATAACCGTTCCGAAATACCTTCTCTACCCAATCATTATCATGATGTGTGTCGTCGGTGCCTATGCGATCAATTATGGAATCATGTTCGATGTGTGGACTCTGCTTTTATTCGGGGTATTGGGGTTTGTCGGGTCAAAGCTAGGCATTGAAATCGCACCGTTTATAATCGGCTTCATACTTGGGAAATCCGCAGAAGTTTATTTCGTTAAAAGTCTCGAATCGTTTGGTTCCTTCACCATATTTTTTACCAAAAGCCCCATTGCCGTATTCCTGTGGGTATTGATTCTGGTTTCGATCTGGTTCTCAATTTATTCATCTAAAAAGGGCAGCCAAGCGTAGAAGCTTGAAGTTGTTTACGACAAACCTGTCGGGAGTTTGCCCATGAGCGCGAAAATAATATCAATCCACGCCAATGATAATGTTGCCGTGGTTGTCAATGCTGAAGGTCTGAAAACGGGAACGGGTGTCTCGAAAGACCTGGTTGCCTCTGAAGATATCCCCCATGGTCAAAAAATAGCTCTTACCGATATCGAGGTTGAACAGGATGTTATCAGGTATGGTGAAATCATCGGCCAGGCTAAAAGAGCGATCAAGAAGGGGGGATGGGTAGACGAGTGGTGCCTTGAACTGCCAATTTCGCGCGATCTTGCTGAACTGCCAATAGCCACAAGAGTTATCAACCTGCCGCCTCTAGAGAAAAAGTTTACCTTTAAAGGGTACAGGAATAATGACGGATCAGTCGGGACAAAAAATATCCTGGCCGTGATGACCAGTGTGCAGTGTGTGGCCGGGTTTGTCAATCATATCTCCCGAAAAATTTCGGCTGAGCTGCTGCCGCGCTACCCGAATGTTGACGCTGTAGTGCCAATTACCCATTCCTATGGATGCGGGGTCGCAATAAATGCTCCGCACGCAGAGATCCCCATAAGGTCTCTTCAAAACCTTATGTCCAACCCCAACTTCGGGAATGAGTCTCTGGTTATCGGGCTTGGCTGTGAAAAACTAGAACCCCAGATGCTGATTTCTGCCAATCCGGGTATGAGAAACGATCTGGTCCGTCTGCAGGACTGTATCGGCGGCTTTGAGCAGATGGTTAGAAACAGTCTTGAGCTGGCCGACCAAAAACTCCAGCGCTTGAACGACAGGAAGCGGGAGGATTGTCCGATCAGTGACCTGGTGGTAGGCGTCCAGTGTGGCGGCAGTGATGCTTTTTCAGGTATCACCGCAAATCCGGTAGTAGGTTTGGTGACAGATTTAATCGTCCGGGGAGGCGGCACAGTCCTGTTTTCTGAAGTCAGCGAGGTACGTGACGCCGTGCATCTGCTGACGCCGCGAGCAATCGATGTGGCCACCGGTGAAGCCTTGATCAGAGAGATGCAGTGGTATGACCGCTATCTTGAAAGGGGCGGCGCCGATAGAAATGCAAACCCGACACCGGGCAACAAGCAAGGCGGAATCTCGAACATCGTTGAAAAATCCTTGGGATCCATAATCAAATCCGGCACTGGACCTATTTCCGATGTCCTGGGTCACGGAGAAAAAGTACGAAAGAAGGGTCTTGTGTTTGCGGCCACGCCGGCCAGCGACTTCATCTGTGGGACCCAGCAGCTTGCCTCTGGAATAAATCTTCAGATCTTTACCACCGGCCGCGGTACACCTTACAACCTGGCAATAGCTCCTGTCATAAAAGTCTCAAGCCAGACGGCCTTGAAACACAGGTGGCCTGATCTGATAGATATCGATGCCGGACAGGTCGTTTCAAGCGCAAAGACAATAGAGGATGTCGGTATGGACCTGTTTGAAATGGTTTTAGCCGTCGCAGGCGGTGAAAAGGTGACGGCTGCAGAAAAACTTCAGTTGTTTAACGACCTGGCAGTGTTTAATCCTGCTCCTGTTACCTGATCGTTTTATAACCCCAGCTTTGTCCTTTAGGGCCCTAAGTCGACTCACGTTCGATAATTGAAAAACCGATATCGATAATCTTGTTCTTGACAGGGCGTTTCTGGATTCTTGCCAGAAGTGAGTCAGCGGCCTCCTGACCAATTCTTTCTCTGTCGATTCTAACCGTGGTGAGAGCGGGATAGGTATGTGCGGCGAAGACCTGGTCTCCGAAACCGATCACCGCGATTGTCTCAGGAATTGAAATGTTCCTGGACTGTATCTCAGCCAAGACCCCCTGTGCCAATGTATCAGAGGTGCAGAAAATTACGCCGCTGTCGAATCCTTCTTCGATGATCTGCTTTGCACCGATTCTGCCATACTCCAGGCTGGTCGGAGCCGGTACAGTAGTAGCGTAGATATCTGAGACACCGCGCTGACTCAGGATCTCGAGTGTGGACCTCTGGCGGAGCAGGGCCCTGGCGTCATTGGCTGTTACAAATCCTACTTTCTGATATTTCTTGCTTAGGATGAACTTGGCAACGGCGTGGCCGACATCCATATGATTGAAGCCGACCACGATATCAAGTGGAGAAGGGGTTAAATCCCAGGTCTCAACGATTGGGATATTGGCGGCCAACAGAAGGTTTCTGCATGATGGGGAATGATCAACACCGGTCAGGAAAATGCCGTCAGGGCGTCGGGAAAGAATTGTTCGAACAAGCTCTTCTTCCAGAACTTCGGGATATCCTGAATCACCTAGAATAACTTGGTAGCCGGCTTTACTGAGTGATTTACTGAAAAGTCTGATAGTCGATGAATAAACCAGATTGGCGATCGAAGGGACGATCGCCGCGATAAGCTTGCTGCTTCTCGAGGCGAGACCACCGGCCAGCAGGTTGGGGACATAACCGGTTTTATCTATGGCTTCCCTGACTTTTTTCAGCGTCTCCGGCGCGACTTTTTCAGGTGTATTTATTGCCCTTGAAACCGTAATCGCTGAAACGCCTGCCATTTTTGCAACATTATCGAGTGTGATCGCGGCGCTGGAACGATTTTTATCAGTGATGGTGTTATTTTTGTTCATATATTCCGACATATTATCCTTGCTTTTCCGGATTGGTTGTTCTACCGTGACAGCGCTGTCATTTCTGTGAGATCAAGTCAAAATTATCAAATTATTAATACAATGTCTTACCAAGTAATTAAATATATTATTCTAGATAAGGTAGAATAGTGACTCCAATACAGTGAATTAGTATGATAATCGGTGTCGTAAAAAGTTGGGCGTTGACAACCCGTGATGACAGCGCTAACATCAAGGCGGTTGCAGCATCTTTAATTTTCAACCCTGCATACTATTTAACATCTGTAAGATGCTTTATTCTTTGACAAAATAATAAATACTCGGCTTGCAGTGAAATTAAATGAGGGAGATAAATTCAATGTCGGGAAAGGAAATATTTTCGGAATCACCTGTAGTGAAAGAAGTGAGGGTAATTCCTGTGGCCGGGCGAGACAGCATGTTGTTGAACCTCAGTGGTGCCCATGGCCCGTTCTTTACTCGAAATATCCTGATACTTGAAGATAGTTCCGGCAATATCGGGGTTGGCGAAGTTCCGGGTGGGGAGCGCATCAGATCAATTCTGGAAGCATCAAAGCCTCTCATAGAAAATAAAAAGATAGGCCTGTACAACTCCGTCCTCAATGAGATCAGGACAAGATATTCTTCCGAAGACAATCAAGGGAGAGGCTTGCAGACCTTTGATCAGCGCGTGATGATTCATGCTGTTACTGCGGTGGAGGCTGCGATGCTCGATCTGCTGGGACAGCATCTCGATGTTCCCGTGGCAGCACTTTTGGGAGATGGGCAGCAGAGATCCGAGATAGATGTACTCGGGTATCTTTTTTACATCGGAGACCGAAATAAAACTGATCTGCCCTATCAGAGAAGCGAAGATAATGCAGATGACTGGTTTAGACTGCGGCATGAAGAAGCGGTAACACCAGAGTCTGTTGTCAGGCTGGCAGAAGCAGCTGCTGATAAATACGGGTTCCAGGACTTTAAGTTAAAAGGCGGCGTTTTCAGCGGAGAGGAAGAGATCGAGGCAATTGTGCAGCTCGCCTCTCGATTCCCTGAGGCGCGAATAACTATAGATCCCAACGGCGCCTGGTCACTCGATGAATCGATTAAGCTCTGCCAGGGGTTGCACGATATCCTGGCCTATGCGGAAGATCCATGTGGTGCCGAGAATGGGTTTTCGGGCCGAGAAATCTTGGCTGAGTTCAGAAGGGTGACAAAGCTTCCTGCAGCCACCAACATGATAGCCACTGACTGGCGGCAGATGACCCATGCTATCATGCTGGGAGCCGTCGATATACCTCTTGCCGACCCGCACTTCTGGACCATGCAGGGATCGGTGCGTGTTGCTATGATGTGCAGCAATTGGGGCCTCACTTGGGGATCGCATTCAAACAACCATTTTGACATCTCACTGGCAATGTTCTCCCATGTCGCAGCCTCAGCACCCGGCAGGGTTACCGCCATTGATACGCACTGGATCTGGCAGGATGGCCAGCATCTTACAAAAGATCCTTACCAGATAAAGGGCGGCAAGATTGAACTCACCGGTGCACCGGGATTTGGTATCGAATTGGATCTGGACAATATCGAGAAAGCACACAAACTTTATCAGGAGCATGGCTTGGGTGGGAGAGACGATGCCACTGCCATGCAGTATCTGATACCAGGCTGGACTTTTAACCATAAACGGCCGTGCATGGTTCGTTAGATCTGGAGGCGGAATGGATAATTCAGAGGCTGTATTTCACAACAAATTTAAGGAGCGTTTGACAAAACAGGAACGACAAGTAGGTATCTGGAGCAACCTGGCCAGCAACATAAGCTCGGAGATTCTCTCCTTTGCCGGTTTTGATTGGGTGCTGTTCGATATGGAGCATGCGCCCAACGATATACACTCATTGATCACGCAATTGCAGGCCATGAAAGGCAGTGGCACATCTCCGATTGTCAGGCCAGTATGGAACGATGTGGTCGAAATCAAAAGGCTGCTGGATATCGGTTTTCACAATTTCATCGTTCCTTTTGTGCAGAATGTTGACGAGGCGAAACAGGCGGTAAGTGCCGTACGCTACCCGCCTCGCGGCCGAAGAGGAGTTTCTGTGGGTGCACGGGGGAGCTCGTATGGTTACACGAAAAATTACTGGCATAAAATTGAAGATCACATTGGACTCGTGGTCCAGGTTGAAACGCTTGAAGCCTTAGATAATGTTGAGGACATCTTTTCTGTTGATGGCATTGACGGAATTTTCGTCGGCCCCAGTGATTTAGCTGCGAGCATGGGGCATCTGGCCGATACAGGTAATCCCGTTGTTCAGAAGAAACTGGCCGATATAGCCGATATGTGTAACAAAATTAATGCACCCGTGGGAATACTGGCAACTGGCGGTCCCGACGGTCAAAAGTACTTCGATATGGGATATACCTTTGTTGGTATGGGCTCTGACTCAGGGCTATTCAGGAACGCCACATCTGCCCTCGCTCAATCCTTTAAGTAGTTAGTCTACGGTGGGGTAGAGTGATAAGAGAAGCTTGGTCTAATCGGCTATACACAGTAATCCACCGAGGAAAAATATTTCTCTAGCCTTAATGACTGGGACAGGCGGCAATCTACTTAGGAGCGTATTTGGCAAACACTTCCTTTTCTGTCATGTTATTGGTGACATTGGCGAAGCTGTAGAACGAGGGCTTTTTATCGATGAAGATCTGGTGGTCAAACTGAAATTGATCTTCAGAATCAAATAACCCGACCGGTACGAAATAACGTCCGTCATCTTTGAGCAGATAAAAGAGGTGACTGCCGCATTTTGAACAGAATCCCCGCTGGGCCCATTCGGAAGATTCATACATCGTCAAGTGTTCTTCACCGGCAAACGTAACATCGGTACCACAGTCAACAGTCATCAAAGGACCACCTCCCCAGCGGCGGCACATACTGCAATGGCAAGTCCCCACCTGAGTGTTCATACTCAAGGCGGTGATTTCAACTGCTCCGCACAAACATTTTCCTTTGTTTTCGGTCTTTTCAGCCATAATCCACCCCCATTTTTTCTGAGATCAGACAGTCAGCCGGTATGTGACCTGGGCAGTGAAACCGACCATCTATTTCAATACTTTAATCATTCTAATGGTGAGGGGCAGGGAAAGAAGTCCTCCTGATGCAGGCATTTGATTTTTGGTCTAGATGTGAGCACCTCGGTGAGAGCAAACAAATCTGCCGCATTCACAGACCTACCCTATAGCTATCATTTCGATAGTTCTTTATCTCAGCCTGGAGTCGGACAGATTCTTCAGTGAGCATGGTGACCCGCTCACCTCCACGATCATAGCAGCAGAAATAACCCAAGACATCAGATAGGAATCTGAGTTAAGGTGCTTTGAAGACTGTACTTTTTCCGCTACATCGAGTCAATACATCCTGTCAATAGCTATGAACATAATAACTGACCCTGTGTTTTATCTGGTTGCTGTGCCCGTAGTCCTGCTCTTCGGGATGGGAAAAGGTGGACTTGGTCCGGGCATCGTCACGCTGGCCGTTCCAGTGCTGTCCTTTGTGATACATCCGCTGCAGGCTGCAGCAATTCTGTTACCTATTCTCTGTGTCACAGATCTGTTCGCGGTCTACAATTTTCGGAGAAGCTATGACATCCATCATCTGAAGATTTTGCTGCCGGCGGGGCTGGTTGGTATCTGTCTGGCGGCTGTTCTGATGGGACAACTTGATCGGGACATGATACGACTTCTTGTGGGCCTGATGGCAATAATATTCTGCATCGATCACTGGCTGCGGCCTGACATTTCGAACACGCGGATGGCACGAAGGTGGGGAGGTTATTTATGGGGAACGGTTGCCGGTTTTACCAGCACCCAGATTCATGCGGGTGCTGCACCCGTCTCGATCTATCTGCTTCCCCAGAAGCTTGACAAGGTGGTGCTGATGGGCACAATGGCTGTTTTCTTTGCGGTTATAAACTACGTAAAACTGATTCCCTATTCTCTTATGGGAGCCTTGAATGAGGAAAACCTGATGACATCAGTAATACTCATGCCCCTGGCTCCGATCGGCGTAAAAATCGGTAGACTTCTGCTCGACAAAGTCAACCACAAGCTCCTTTACAGGTATCTCTATATTGCTCTATTTCTATCTGGGATCAAACTCTGCTATGATGGGCTGCTTTAGGACTCCTTAATAAGTGAGGGCTTGTTGTAGAGAGGTGGCATCTTTCTTCTCACTGATTAAGTCCGACTTTTTTGAAATTGTTTTTTAGTTCGGAGAATTGCTCGATGAAAAAAAGGCATATAACCATTCTATCTGTCGGCCATATGGCAACAGATATAAATCAGGGCGCACTCCCCGCCATGCTTCCCTTCTTTATAGCGGCATACGATCTTTCTTACACGGCTGCGGCGTCAATAGTTTTTGCCGTGAACATGTCATCGAGCGTTATTCAGCCCTTATTTGGTATTGCCGCAGACCGCTATACAAAACCCTGGCTATTACCCGGAGGTTTGATGTTTGCCGGTCTTGGCCTGGGCTTAACCGGGCTGGTTGATGGATATCAGTGGATCATGGTCCTGGGGATCATGAGTGGGATAGGTATTGCCGCTTATCACCCAGAGGCTGCGAGACTTGTCAACTTTGCCGCCGGGGACCGTAAAAGTACAGCGATGAGCTTGTTCGGTGTTGGGGGTACCATCGGTTTTACCATCGGTCCGCTCATCGTCTCAACAGCGATGCTGCAATGGGGGCTTGCGGGGTCACTTGTGCTTATCATACCCGTGACCATCATGTCAGTGGTCATCATATCCCACTTTCCGCTATTTGAAGCTCTTGAGAAAATCAACAATGATAACAAAAACATATCTACCAAAAAACCGATTAAAGAGAACTGGAATGCTTTTGCCCGGATAGCCATCATTGTGAGCGGCCGTTCCGTGGTCTTTTTCGGGTTGAATATATTTATTCCGATCTACTGGATAAACGTGCTCGGTCAGTCAAAAATGACCGGCGCAATAGCTCTCTCGATTTTTGCCGGCTCGGGGATCATTGGCAACATATTTGGAGGCAATCTTGCTGATCGCATCGGACAGAAAAAAGTAACCCTTCTGGGCTTCTTGAGTTTATCTGTTCTGCTGCCGCTGTTAATCGCTGTGGAAAGTGTGCTCCCGGCCACTCTTTTGCTGATACCGGCAGGGTTCATGCTTTTTACCACTTACAGTCCAACCATAGTCCTGGGACAGAAATATTTGCCGGGGCGTGTTGGCCTATCCTCTGGGGTCACACTTGGACTTGCCGTAGCAATTGGCGGGGGCGCTGCGCCATTTATCGGTAAGCTGGCTGATATCTATGGTGTCTGGATGGCGCTTGCCTCTGTTGCATTCCTGCCCATATTCTTGTTTCTGCTGTCGTTAACTCTGCCTGAGCCTCCCACTGAAATGGATAATGCCGCAGGTACACCAAAAGATTAGTTGCTTTTCAGCGCTCGGTGCTGGACCGATGTACAAGATCGATCTATAGGTGGAATATAATCCTGCTGAAATTTAGTGTAGAGGTAACCCCGATTAAATCAGAAGATACTTCAGGACACTAGTGTTTAAGGTTTTAATCTAATAACTCTAATTGTTTATGGGCAAGAACAGGGGGCGTTTTTCTCAAACCTCTTTTTCAGCTTCTGGAGCCCTGATCATCAACACCGGGATTTTTGAAGATCCAAGTATTTTATCTGCAACACTGCCTCGCACCCATCGCGAAACTCCAGAGTGACCGTGGGTTGCTATGATGATCAGATCAACATCATTGTCAACACAATAGTCAACGAGGCTCTCGGCTACCCTGCCAACAATTGCTTTGATCTCGCAGGTCAGTCCAGGTTCATCAAGTCTGTCGACCACACTACGCAGGTAATCTTCAGCCTCCTTTTTTCGCTCGGATTCTCGAGCTGCGGCAAGATTGGGATCGATGGGGGAATCGGAAACAGAGTAGACTCTTTCGGGCTCGACGACGCGCAGTAAAACCAGTTCTCGAACCGGGCAGCCTCCTGCGATTGCCTCAACATGCGGCAGGACGCACTCTGCAAGCGCTGATCCATCGAGGGGAACCATGATCTTCTTATACATCTCCACCTCCTCCTTTCTGCAGAATTATCGTCAGAGATACCTAATGGACATGTTTCGTCTAGAAATCGGAGTCGATAGCTTCTATTAAAAAATATGACGGATCCAGACGCTCACAATGCCACAAGGTGGCCTTTGGGGGCAGACGGGTCGGAATCCAGGAATAGGATCTGCGCACGACAGGTTGAGAAAAGATTTTTTACGTCAGCAGGGCATCTTTTTTAAGGGAGATAGTAGATGATGTGGGTTAGTCTCGTCGTCTGACCTCTGAAAGAATCATCGATATGACCTTATGAAAAGTACCGATCGAGCCACTTTGCGCCCTGCCATCCATTATGGCTGGGTGATTCTTGTAACAGGCCTGGGGGTAATGTTCGCCTGCCTTGGGCTTGGCCGTTTTGCTCTGGGCATGCTCCTGCCGGAAATGGGTGAGGCTCTGAGTTTGAGTTACGGGCAGATGGGCTTGATCAGTACCGCCAATTTTGTTGGCTATATGGTCTCGGTGATCTTTGCCGGCCGGATATCCAATAGTTTCGGTCCGCGGATGACAATCAGTGCGGGGCTTGCTGTGGTAAGTATCTCCATGTGCCTGATCTGGTTTGCCAATAGCTTACCGGTAATCCTGCCACTTTATTTTTTCACAGGCGTCGGCAGCGGTCTGGCGAACATTCCGATGATGGGTCTCGTTGCCGGCTGGTTTGCAGAGCATTGGCGAGGACGTGCTGCCGGTTTTATGCTGGCAGGCAACGGTTTGGGAATCGTCTTCAGCGGACTTCTGGTTCCGCTCCTGATTACCAGATTGGCAGGTCAGGGCTGGCGCTTTGCCTGGCTCATTTTAGGGGGAGCGGTGTTGGGTGTGGCTGCACTGGCTGCTGTTGCGCTCCGGAGCAGTCCTGCCCAGGTTAAGCAGCAGCCAATGGGAGCGGAGCAGACGAAAAATAATCAACCTGTAACTGATCATGGCAGCTCACGTACTTCAGCTTTGAATAAGGCCGATATTTCTAAACTGGTCCAGTTGGGGCTCGTCTATTCGTTGTTCGGGGCCACCTATTCAGTTTATGCGACCTTCATCGTCACTTCACTGGTTAACGAACGTGGATTCAGCAATCATAATGCGGGACTGTTCTGGTCAATAGTGGGAATCATCAGCCTGATCTCGGGCCCGTATGCTGGATACATATCTGATCGTCTTGGACGATATCCTGCCCTGGCAATCATCTATGCCCAGTTCAGCGTCGCCCATCTACTTGCCTTGACAGGATTACCGACCATCTGCCTGTACCTGTCGATAGCTGCCTTTGGTCTGTCGCTGTGGGGGATTCCAAGCGTAATTGCGGCAACGGTCGCCGACCTGGTCGGCCCCTTGAGGGCATCATCGGCGTTTGGTTTTGTAACGATATTTTTTGGTGCCGGACAAGTAGTGGGACCGGCATTGGCAGGATTTTTAGCTGAAGCCACCGGGTTGTTCGATACCGCATTTGTAATCTGTGCGGTTCTGACAACCACTGCAGCCATAGCTTCGGTCAGACTGAACAAGAAGAATAGAAAAGTGAAGCCATGACTTTCTGGCACTGACCGCCTGGTTAACCTTTCTTCATCTTATTCATTTCCTGGCGCAGCCTGGCTTCGATGTCGCTGTGCAGATCCTCTCTCTTTTTCTTCAGATCCGGCCTGAATTGCTTCGACCTTTTTGTCCATGTCTTTTTTCTTGGCCATGAACTCTTCAAGATCCTTGGAAAGACTGTCACCCTTGTCCTGCTCCTTGGGCAGTTTTTCGATCTCAAGATGATCGCCAATTCCCACCAATATCGAGAATGGGTCTTCTGAGATCGTAATGATCGAGAGCTTCTCCAGTTTTCTGCAGACGGCTAGCCCCGCTTCGACCGAGACATCGAGACTTTTGCAGATATCTTCGATGGTGGGCGGCGATTTCTTCTGATAGTGGAGAAGCCTTACGGCAGCCACGAAGGTATGGGCTTCTGTATAGGGATCCATGGTGAACCTCATGCTTGTGGATTTTCTCTAAGCGTGCAAACATCTGCGACGATCTTCTGTCCTCAGGCGTCGCTAAAATGTATAACCTTAGGCGGACAAGCGCAATTATTTAGCAATCATATCCCGCACCATTTATTTTATTGTGGGAATCGCCTAAAATCTATTCTGGCTTTTGCAAATGAGTCCAGCCCCTTCCTGGAATTGCCAGCGGGATTGGGAGCGCTTCACATCGACAGAGAAAATAAGGAAGCGTTATTCTGGAGCTGTTTGGTAGATGATTAATAAAACAAAGAGGTCGACCGTGCCACAATTCGCCAATGTGATGGAAGTACTGAGCCTGCTCGATAAGAGCAATTGCCGGAAGTGCGGCGAGAAAACCTGTATGGTTTTTGCTGCCTCAGTCTTTTCCGGAAAACGACAGCTGCATGAATGTCCCACAGTCTCACAAGAGGACATTGCCAAATATGGTGTTCAGCCGAAAAAGAGAAACAAGATCGAAGAGGAAAATGAGAAAGTACTGAGTGCACTCAAAGAACGTCTCGCCTCCATTGATTTTGAGGAGCGTGCTGAAATGATTGGCGCCACCTGTCGTAACGGCAGGATCACCCTGAAAATCATGGGCAAGGATTTTTCGGTGGACAAAGAGGGCAATGCCTACACTGCTATTCATGTCAATCCCTGGGTACTCATTGCGGCGCTCAACTATATTATTTATTCAAAAGCCAGGCCGATATCATCTAACTGGGTACCTCTCAGGGAACTGCCCAGCGGTAGGGACTGGTATCGTTTGTTTGGCCAGTCCTGTGAAAAAGTTCTGAAAAAGACGGCCGACACCTATGCAGATCTTTTTTCCGATCTGGTCAGGATGTTCAGCGGCACCCAGGTTGAAGATCAGTTTAAATCAGATGTCGCGGTGATTCTCTCGCCCCTGCCTCTGGTGCCAATGCTCATCTGCTACTGGAAGCCGGAGGAGGGGATGGAGTCTGCCCTGGGTCTCTTTTTTGACGATACCGGCGAGGCCAATCTGGGAATTGAAGGATTGTATTCGCTGGGGGTAGGCTTCGCCTCCATGATTGAGAAGCTGGCCAGGCAGCATGGTCATAGCATTTAATACCTCGATGGAGCGACTCAATAATCTTCTCATAGTGGCCGGGGCCGGTAGAAATGTCGGCAAGACCGAATTTGTCTGCCGGCTGCTAGAAAAACATTCCAGCCAGAGAGACATCTACGGCTTGAAAGTATCAGCGATTCATCCGGATGAGGCTATCTACCACGGGGATCACTCGAACCAGCGCTTTACCACAAATCTGTTTGAGGAAACCCGCTACGACCTCGATAAAGACACTTCCCGCATGTTGCGTGCCGGAGCCAGGAGGGTCTACTATCTGCAGGGAGATGATGAACAGATCCGGGTCGGTTTCCAAGAGTTTCAAAGTATGGTGCCATCTTCTGCTCCCATAGTCTGCGAGTCCAGCAGCCTGTGGAAGTATGTGCAACCCGGGCTGTTGATTCTGGTAAAAGCGGCCACTGTCGAATTCAAGCCGCGGGCCCTGGAGATAGCTAAGCAGGCGTCTCTGATAATCGATTCCGACGGCCTAACCGGATTTCCGGAGATCGACGCTATTTCGTTGTCGAAGATAGATGGCTGGTCTCTTGGCTCACCTGCCAAGGCAGAAACGGCGACAGTTCCTGATGTTAGTGATTAATTTGTGATTCCCCTTGTCTAATAAAACAAAGACCATTTTACAGAACATCTTCAAGCTGTTAACCAAACTTATGGGTGCCGAACGAATAACCATTTCACTCCTTATTCTGCGAAAATTAGTGTAAAAATACAGGCTACTTTGAAAAATTGAAATTTTCGTTCATAATCAAGGCGCGAATGTAAATTTTGCCGCAGGCATATAGTTGATATGTCGAGGATAAAATTTTCATGCGCAACGCGGGGTTTGGGCGGAAAAGCGATTTTTCAAGGTAGCCTATAGCTAGTCAGCAGGAGGACAGGATCAGGGAAATCGTTTGGCCTGCTGAACGATAAAAAAAGTTCGGGAAAAGGGAGCGGGCCCTGCCGTCAAACAATCGGCAGTGTGCTGCACCCATAAGATCAATCCTTACACCCATGATCGGACGAACCATGATATCTGTAATTGAAGCCCAGCGAATTCTGCATGAGAACGTACCGGCACCCCAGAAGATCAGTGTTTCGATAGACGAAGCCTTTGGCCTCTATCTTTTTGAAGATATCAAAGCGCCCGATTCCTCACCTCGATATACCAATTCGGCCATGGACGGCTATGCGGTGAGATGGGCAGACTGTGCCGAAGCAAGTGCTGACAATCCTGTGCAACTGGAAATTATCGGTGAAAGCCAGGCCGGCATCCCTTTTGCGGGAGTGGTTCTAAAAAACAGTGCGGTGAGAATCAGTACCGGAGCAATGTTGCCGGATGGAGCCGACACGATTATTCGTGTGGAAGATACTGAAGATCTGGAAGGATATGTCAATATCCTTGCCGTAAACAAGCAAGGCCAGGACGTCAGGCACAAGGGTGAAGAGTTTGCCGAGGGGCAGCTTCTCTTTCTTAAAGGAGACTGCCTGGGGGCCAGGGAGCTGGCTTTGATGGCGGCTGTCGGTCTGCACACCGTCCCCGTCTATGCTAAACCGGATGTTACCCTGCTGGTGACCGGAACGGAGTTGGTTTGTCATGATGAAGCGACCATCAAACCGCATCAGATCAGGGATTCCAATACCATCATGCTGGCCTCCGCCATTCGGGAAAGCGGCGGAATGCTGCGCTCGACTTCCCATGTTGAGGACAGCCTCAAACACACCGTACAGGCCATAGAAGACGGTGTTGCCTCAGGTGTCAAACTCATCATCTGCTCAGGCGGTGTTTCTGTAGGCCGCCATGACCATGTCCGGGAGGCTGCAGCACAGGCCGGGTTTAAGGAGTTGTTCTGGCAGATTCGCCAGAAACCAGGCAAACCGCTCTATGTCGGTCGCAAGGGGGAGACACTGATTTTTGGCCTGCCGGGCAACCCGGTGTCCGCCTATATGTGCTTCAGAAATTTTGTCCGCCCGGTGCTGGCAGAGTTGCAGGGCACCTCCTGCTTCGATCAAACCTTGACGGCAATTGTCTCGGAACAGATGACCAATAAAGGGAAGCGGACGCTGTTTGTCAGAGTGAAAATTGAAAACAGACCGAACCAGCTGGCTCTCGTAAAAGAGGTTGGCCAACAGGGGTCTCATATGCTCAGCACCATTGCCCATGCCGATGGGTATGTCGTCTTGCAACCGGGGGAAGTCCTGCAGCCGGGAAGCCTGAAAGAGGTCTCTTTGTTCTAGAGGCGCCCGATACGCAGCTTTATTTATCGATGAAGGGCCGCAGCATAACTGCTGCCCGATGATAGTGCGTCCGTATGTTTCTGCCAGCTCACGCATGTAGCTGACCTGCTCACCATTATCTCCTGCCTGGCTTCCGCCAGGACGATAACAATTATTTTCGAACCCGACTCGAATATGTCCACCCCGGGCGGCGGCGCTCTCGGCCACCTCGAACTCATGTTGGTCAAATCCACAGACCATCCAGGAATGGGGCCAGGGGTGTTGTTTCAGAGGCAGGAGATACTCGTCAAGATTGGCAATTTCGGTATCATCTCGGTGGAGGTACCTGCCGAACACAAAAAGCAGCAAATGTTTGGATCCGGGCAACACACCCTGCTCGCAGAGCTTTACAAACCAGGCAACCTCGGCGGGGCTGTAGAGAATATATTGGATCAGTGCACCGGCGTTATACAATTTGCTGAAAAATAGTGACCCGCTTTCGAGGTCATCTGCGCTTCGGATAAACTCCCTCAAGCCGCAGGAAAGGCAGTGCGGGGCTAAACGCTGCAGCAGCTCAATCTGCTCGGGCTGGCGGTATATACCCGCTGCTTCCGAGGTTACCTGCAGCAGCAGCCGATCGCCAACGGCGGCTTCGAGTTCGGAAAGGGTGCGGCGGTAGTGCTCAGGGTCGAGACTGTGCCGGCCCTTGCTGTCTCTGATATGAAAATGCATCATTGAGGCGCCGGCATTGGCGCAGGAGACTGCCGTCTCAATCAGTTCCCTGGTGGTAAGAGGCAGGTGCGGGTGATCAAGTTTTGTTTTACGGGCCCCATTCGGTGCGGCGGCGATGACGATTGAACTGTCCATGGATTCAGCCCTATCCCGCCCCGGCAACGCCGGCGGCAATGCCGATTTCCAGTGCCACACTATAATGGGTTACCCGGGGCTTTTCTCCACCACAGGCGAGGTGAGCCGCCGTGGCGGCAATCCAGGTGTGCTGCTCCATCGAACCTATGCCGGCCTCGCTGACCATCTCATCCTGATCCCAGTCGATCAAATTCCTCAAGGTTCCCGGAGCTCAGAACATCCAAGAAACGTTGGTCGGCTTCGGCGTTGAGAAACATGTCCCTGGCGGTTCGGGTTCCCTGGGCTATCATTTCCGCCCCTTCATGGTGCATATCGTAAAGTCTTTTCAACCATTGTTCCCGGGTCAGCGAATCGGGGTGGTCTCCACCGCTGAGTTGCCAGGCGGCAACCGCTTTTTCACCATCGCCCCAGGCCGGGTAATATCTCGTTGGGTGGTGTGAGAGGCCTCCCGAGGCGAGAAAAAGCACCCTCATGTCCATACCTTTAACGAACTCTGCGACTGCTTCGCCGAGCAGGCGTGATCGTTTGAAGGGGACGAAGGGCTTGTTGATGCAGTTGATGAATATCGGAATCAGCGGTCTTTTATCCAGCCCGCCGAGCATCAGGTTGATGGTTTGGGAAAAAGCGTGATCCACGGTCATCTGATGAGATACGGCAGGGTCAAGATTGCTGGTACGCAGACTGGCGGCAAGTTGTTCAGCAAGATCTCTCGGGCACCTTCAGTTTCCCGGGGAAACCGCCAATGTCGGCAACTGCTTCTGCCTGCAGACCAACACAGAAGGCGGGCATAAGCCTGAGAAAGAAACCGTTGAAATGATCCGAGCCAAAGGCGATTACCAGCTCAGGATCGAATTCAGCCACGGCTCGGGCCTGCTCTCTAAAGGCTGACTGCAGAGTCATCCCAGTGTTCAGGCTCTTTTTTATAGCAGTACATCAATGGGCTGTGGGAGGCACAGATGAGTCTTGTCTTCATAGTCCTTCCTTTCAGTTTGCCCCTTCAGGGCCTGTATTGTCTTCGGCAACAAAAATCCTCTCGATATGGCGTCTGAAGATACGCCAGCGGCCGTCATCACAGAGTTTATATTCATCGCTAAAGTCGGCGACCAGGTAAGGGGTCGCCGGAGAGACGGGAGGCTGGGCGTTGGCACCAAAGGTGAGGCAGACGCTTTGGGCGGTTGCCCGACCGGGATCCTTAACCTGAATTCTCAACCCGGACTGGATGTGGCGCGAAGTACGATTTTTCCCTCCCCGTCTGTCCTCAAACAGCTGCCGGACCTCTTCTCTCCCGCTGCTTGTCCGCTGACCGTGAGTGTAGAGCGCATCTTCACAGAACAGGTCGACGAGCTCATCAACCATGCTGTGGTCGAGATAGTAGCAGAAATCGCTGTTCAAGTCGGTAATCTTCTGCCGGATTGACTGCAGGTCCGAAGGTTTCAGCTCAGTTTCCATTGGCCGATCTCCCTGTTCTCTACAATCACAGGATTGTGTTGGGTACCGAGATTTTCGATGGTAATTTCCACCGGTCCGCCGGTAATCAGAAAGTTTGCGTGATGGATCGATTTTCTCTGTTCAGAGGGTTTAAAGGCGGTACCGCAGGAAATGATATCACCAGCATTCAAGGTGTGGAATTGGCTGATGAAACTGATCAGTTCGGCAACTTTATAATTGTAGTAGCGGGTGCTGTCCTCGGCGACAATCTCCCCGGCCACCGAACAGGTGACGGTAAGATCGTCGGGGTTGCCGACCTCGTCAGCAGTAACCAGCCACGGTCCCAACACGCCGAAGTTGTCGGCCCCCTTGTACCTGCCGGCATAGGAGAGATGCTGTTCCCGTCGTTCGAGCTTGTCGGGGTCATCTTTTGAGCCATAGAGCGCGTAGTAGTGGAACATATCCTCTGATCTCATATGGTTGCCGGTGATATCGTTGAATATCGAGTAGCCATAGACATGCGCCAGAGCGTCGGTGGCGTCCACGTCGCGCGCTGGGCGGCCGATGATGACCGCCAGTTCCGGTTCCGGATGCATGCTGCCGTAGTAGGAACGCATGGCCAGCGGCTGCAGGTGACCAGTCAGGCAGGATGAAGGCTTGATAAAAAAGGCCGGGTGATCCGGGGCGGCAATTTTCCTGGCATTGCTGGCCGAATTGTTCATTGCAATCCCGCAGATTTTCCCGGGCCTGACCACGGGAGGCAGCCACTCGATCTCCTCAACGGGGATCAATTCAGAGTTCTTTGTCCGGCCTAGAGCGTTGGCTGCCAGCTGCAACCCCTCTTCTCCGAGTTCGATGAATTCGATCATCGACAGCGGCACCCGGTGATCTGCAGGCCAGTGCTGATTGCAGGTCCAGCAGGGATGTTTCTCCTGCCGCGGCACCGATTCGTTGTCTGCCGCCGTGGACAAAGCTTGCAAGTTTCATTCAAGTCTCCATGGCTGAAGTATTGTCTGGAAAATAGTTTTGATTACTAACTGGGTAAAAATCGTAACCTGTCAGTTGATCAGTATAATCATTTCTGCTCACTAAAGTGAGCTGTTTTGTATTGTCTTGTTGACCTGACTCTTTAAGGTCATTACTATGAACATTACATGTAATTTGCCCAGAAAAGAATGCAAAAGGAGTGGCCGAAATTGAAAATCCTACTTTATTGCAAAAACACTCAGGCGCATCAACGGGCTCTTGAAATCGCCCTTGAACAGGCTAAAGCCTTTAACGCCTCGGTTGACCTGGTGAGCTGTGTTTCCGAAAAAGACAAAATGCCGCTGGAGGTCTTCGAGAAAGCCGAAAGCAAGCTTCAGGAATACGTCGACCAGGTCTTTACCCCCGCCTCTGTACCCTGCAGAACCAAGGTACTGGTTTCCGCATTTACTTCCGGAGAGGAACTGGTGAAGTATGCAGAAGCCAACAATATCGATACGCTCATCATGAGCATCCAGAAACGCTCCCGGCTCGGCAAAATGTTTTTCGGCTCCAATACCCAGTTTATACTGCTGGAAGCGCCCTGCAAGGTAATCACCACTACCTGAACGGGCCCCCGGCACTCTCTAGACCGTTACTGAGTAATCTGCAGGTTCAGTACAGCAGGTGGGGGAGAAAAAGAACGATCTGGGGGAAGATCATCAGGATGATGATACCGGCGATGACCGCTATCAGAAAAGGTACGATCCCCTTGAAAATCGACTCAAGGGTAATATCCTCCATGACATTTTTGGCGACCCCATAGACCACATAGACATTCAAGCCCACCGGGGGGGTGATGACTCCCATCTCGGTTACCAGAACGATGATAACGCCAAACCAGATCGGATCATATCCGAGGTTGGTGACAATTGGAAAAAAGATCGGAATGGTCAGCATGATCAAACCGAGTGAATCCATGAAACACCCGCCCAGAAAATAGATCAGGATGATGATGGAGATGATCAGAAAGGGCGGCAGATTGAAGCCGCTGATCCAGGTAGCCAAATCAAATGGAATTCGGGTGACGGCCAGAAACTTCCCGAAGACCATCGCCCCAGCGATCAGGAAAAGTATCATGCAGGAGGTCTGCAGGGTTTCGTGAAGCGATTTCACAAAGGCCTTCCAGCTGAGCTGCCGCCGTATGATCGATACCAGTAAAACGGCAAGTACGCCGACGGCTGCCGATTCGGTCGGGGTGAAAAATCCGGCAAACAGGCCGGTCATCACCACCACGAAAATCAAGACGGTGTCGATCAAACCGGCCAGAGATCTGATTTTCTGTTTCCAGGTAAAGCTTTCGCCCTTCGGGCCTTTTTCGGGATTGATTCTGCAAGTGATGTAGATCGAGATGATAAACAGGATAGTCATCATAAAAGCGGGCAGGATTCCCGAAACGAACAAGGCGCCGATGGACTGTTCGGTGAGTATCCCGTAAACGATCAAAACGACGCTGGGCGGCATGATCATGCCCAGCCCGCCGCCTGAGGCCACTGAACCGGCTGCCAGTTCGTTGGAGTAATTAAATCGTTTCATCTCGGGAATACCAACGGTAGCCATGGTGGCTGCCGTGGCCGGGCTGGAACCGCAGACCGCACCAAATGCGGTACAGGCCGAGACGGTGGCCATGGCCAGGCCGCCCCTGGTGCTGCCTAAAAATGTATATGTAGTACTGTACAGCCTTCTGCTGATGCCGCTGTTGAAGGCCAGCTGTCCCATCAAGACAAAGAGCGGGATGGTGGTTAGTTCATAGGAGGAAAAGGTATCGAAGAAAACGCGGGGCAGAAGATTGAGGCCTGCGTTGAACGAGATAAGATAACTGAACCCGCCGACGCCGACCAGGGTCATCACATAGGCCACCGGCATTCTGGTTATGAAGATGGTCAGCATCAACAGGATGCCGATAATGCCAACTGTCGAGGGGCTCATTTCTCGTTGCCGATCTCCCCTAAAGAAAAAGAGGATATCCTGCAGGATATAGAGGGAGACGATGAACAGGCAGAAGGAGAGGGCGTAAACGAAACTATAGGTTGGCAGCTCCAGGTTCATCGACACCTCACCGGAGCCCTGCATTACCCGGGCATAGATAAACATCTGCCAGGCCAGCAGCAGGAACAGCAGACAAGAGAACAAGTTGGTGATTAAACGAATGATTTCCTGGCTTTTTTTGGAGAGAAGACGGACGACTATCTCGACGCCCACATGTGAGTCTTTCCTGTGCGCGTAAGGCAGGGCAAAGCCAATGGCGAGCACGGCAAAAATGGAAACGATCTCTTCGGAACCAAATATCGGTTTGTTGATTGTAGCCCGCAAAATGACATCGGCGCAGGTCATCAGCGCCATGCCCATCAGGCACACTGAGGATACACCCTTCATAAAGCGCTGGGTTTTATCTAAAAAAGTCCAGAAAGGGTGCATTGGGTAAGCAGATAATCGGACGTACTAGTTACTGATGAAAGGTAAATATACCGATCGGACGGAACAGTTCGTCCCGTCCGATCGATGCCTCTAGAGGCTTACCTGAATCAATAGTGCGGCTAGTTCAGCATAGAGCTGATGTAACCGATGACTTCCTGGCCGTTGATGCCTTTGCTGTCGAGATCGGCTGAATACTCATCGATGGCCGGTTTAACGGCTGCCTGCCATTTTTTCTTCTCGGCGTCATCGAGCGTGATAAATTTGCCGCCTTTCTCGGTAAAGAAGGCGCGACCCTCAGCGTCGCTGGAATCCCAGGCCTCACCATGCTTTACCGACCATTCCATGTTGATCTCAGAGATGGTCTTCTGGATTTCAGGTGTCAGCGAATCCCATTTTGCCTTGTTCATGGTTACAAAGAAGGTGGTGGTATAGGCAACTGAGTCTTCGTCTACCACATATTCGAGTACCTCTGCCAGTTTCCAGCCTTTATTGGCTTCCAGCGGATGGGCGCAGCCGTCGACCACACCTTTTTGCAGGCTCTGGTAGGCATCGGGCATTCCCATACTGACCGGCGTGGCGCCAAGAGCGCCGGCAAGTTTTGCACTCATTCCGGTGGCCCGGATCTTCAGACCTTCAAGATCGGCCAGATTATTAACTTCTTTATCTCTCGTGTGGATCATGCCAGGACCATGGGCGTGCAGGAACATGATCTGGGTTGTATCGAACTCCTTGGGATTGAATTTATCCAGGACGCCGTTGGCTATTTTGGTGGCAACCACTCCGTTGGGGTAGCCAATGGGCAGATCCATTGCACCGAGTACCGGAAATCTGCCTTTAGAGTAAGCCAGAACGGACATGCCGATATCGGCAATACCCTGCTCAACTCCGTCGTAGATCTGTGGAGCTTTGACCAGCGTACCGCCCGGATAATAATTTATCTTTACAGCACCGTCGGTCCTTTTCTCAACTTCCTGACACCATGACTCAGCGAGTTGTGACTGGATGTGGAACGGGGGGAAAAAATTTGCATAAGTCAGTTCAATCGTCTGTGCACTGGCGAGAGTTGCCATACCAGAAAGAATAACAGCAGTTGCAGCAAGAGACACAATGGCCCAGATGGATCTTTTCTTCATCGGTTAACCCCTCCTTGATCTTTTCTTGGCTGAATACCCATCATTTTTTTGCCCGGCTCGATACCCGAACAGCTCAAAAACAAGACTTCGATCGTTCAATTACAAAGTGGTTAAAAGCGACTGCACGCTATGTTTCTATAGAGAACTGTATATTTGATAGTCCAGGTGGTTTTGGTTAAGCTTGGCGCTGTTTCTGGGGACGTCAAATTCTCATTCCGATAATATTGACGGCGGGAAAACACGTCCGGCATCCCAGGATTACATGCAATATCGCGCGCAAAATAATTACTGTCAAGCAAATTCCATCTAAGAACTGATATTAGATGAACAAGAAAAGCAATTCTGCTGCTCCTTACTCTTTCTATCAACTCATCCTAACATTTAGTCAACTACTTCCACCAGTATAATTCGGGCCGACGAGCACTCCCGACGCAGCTTTTTAGAGAGTTGCTTTAATTGAAGATCTGTTTAAAATTAAAAGGTATCAATCTCATCCCTCGCAGGGTTTTGCGGGGCCAGTCTATTTTAACGAGAATCTAATTTTACAAACCATAGCTATTTAAAATTCATCAAGGAGGATGGGCCATGCCTGGAAATCTTAAGCAGAACATGCAGAAATTAATCGAGCAAGCCTACAACCTCGGTAAGGTTGAGGTTCTTGATGAGCTGATCGACCCGGGCTATGTACGTTATCAGCCTCCGATGAAAAAAGTTCAGGGATTGGCCAATTATAAAACGTTCGTTGAAGAAGTGCGCGGCGCCTACTCCAATTTTAACATTGAAATCGAAGAAATTCTGACGGATGGCGACAAGACGGTTACCAGGCTGATACTTTCCGGCAGGCATACAGGTATGACACCGACGATTCAGGCTCCGCCGACGGGGAGAGAAGTTGCCATGAAAGGTTGCACCGTGTCGACCTGGAAAGACGGCAAAGTTGTCGAAGAGTGGGCCTACAACGATTATATGGGGCTGACTCAGCAGTTTGGCGTCATGCCGCTGATGACCATGAACAACATCGAATAGGTGCAGCGGGGAAGCGGATAGATCACTCCTTGCTGATGGCGGATTGAAGAAGAATAAAAACCTCACCCTCAAGGTCTATCATAAGATAATAGACCTGATGCTTGATTACGAGCTTGTCCCGGGGCAGCGCCTTGTCTTTGTCGACCTGGCCAAACGGCTGCAGGTGAGCCGGACACCGGTGAATAATGCCCTGAGCATCCTGGCCCAGGAAGGCTATCTCGATTTTGTTCCCAACCAGGGATATTCCGTACACAAACTCAATAAGAAGGAAGCCGAAGAGTTGTACCAGGTTCGTGAGGTACTGGAAGTCGGGTTTATCGGTCAGGCTATTCGCAAGATGACTGACAAGAAGTTGCAGAAAGTCGAGCGCTGCAAACTGGCCTATGAAAATTTGACCTCCAGCCGCGTAACCCGAAAGATGTTTATTCTCGATACTGACTTTCACCTGGCGATCATGGAGATGACCGGCAACGATCTGCTGGCTCAGCGTTACAAGGATTTATGTCGAAAGATATTTCTGCGTTTTCGGATCGAGGATCTGGTGATGAGCAGAATCGAAGAAATAAGGCGGGAGCATGACAGGCTTTTCGAGGCAATCTGTCTGAAAGATGTCGAACTTGCCAAAGCACGGGTGAGGGAACACCACAAAAATTCCAGGGAGAATCTCTTTCCCCTTATCTTTCCTTCCAAATAGTTTTATCGGTCTAGCCGTCCATAAGCCCAGGCAGGAACAGGGTGATTTCCGGAATGGCGATGAGCAGCATTATTTCCAGTATATCGGCGATGATGAAAGGGATCACCCCCTTGAAAATAGTCCCCATGGGCTCGCCGGTAATTCCGTGAATTATATAGACATTGAGCCCCACCGGAGGGGTGATTAGGCCCATCTCCGTTACCCGAACGATGAGAATGCCGAACCAGATCGGGTCAAACCCAAGATTCTGGATCAAGGGGTAGAATACCGGCACGGTAAGCAGCACGATGGCCATGGAATCCATCAGACAGCCAAGAATACCCACCGCCAGCAGAACCAAGTACGAGTACGACATAGCGGTTTACCGTGAGTTCTCCAACCCAGGAGGCGAGTTCAAACGGCAGTCTGCTGACCGAAAAAAAATAGCCCAGAATCATGGCCCCCAACACAACCATAAACAGCATTCCGGTTGTCTGGCAGGTCTGCAGCAGGCTCGATACGAAGGAAGACCAGGTCAGTTTCTTTCGGAAAATGGCAAAACAGAAGGTACCAAAGGCTCCAACAGCGGCCGCTTCCGTCGGGGTGAAAACCCCGAGATAGATGCCGCCGATCACCACCACAAAGAGTACAACGACCTCCCAGACGCTCAGCAGAGAGCCCATCCTTTCCGCCATCGTCGCCCGGGGGCCTCGCGGACCCAGAGCAGGATTGATGCGGGTGAGGATGACAATGGTGACGATATAGAAGAGTGCCTCGAGCAGACCCGGAATAAAGCCGGCGAGAAATAACTTGCCGATGGATTGTTCGGTGATGATTCCGTAAATTATCAGGATGACGCTGGGCGGAATGAGGATGCCGATACTGCCGCCTGCGGCAATAGAACCGGTCGCCAGGGCGGTATCGTACTTGTACTTTTTCATCTCCGGCATGGCCACTTTGCCAAGCGTCGCGGCGGTGGCCAGGCTCGATCCGCTTATTGCCGCAAAACATGCACAGGCGGCGACCGTCGCCATTGCCAGCCCGCCCCGGAAGTGGCCCAGCCATTTGTGCACCGCCCGATAAAGGTCTTCACTTATGTTGGCAGCGAAGGCGAAGGCGCCCATCAGAATAAAGAGTGGAATGACGCTTAGATTCTGACTCGATAAGGTGCTGAACGGCACGGTTTTCAACAGTCCAAGGGCTGGATCGATACCAACGATAAAGGCAAATCCCAGAAAACCCACCAGGGCCATGCTGATGCCGATTTGCATGCGCAAGGCAATCAGCAGGATAAGAATAAAAATCCCTATAATACCAACTATTAGTGGACTCATTTGCCAAAAGTCTCCGCAATAGACTCCAGCAGGCGTACGAGGAGAATCAGAGTCGCCGTCGCAAAAGCTACGGCGGTTGGGGAGATAAAAGGATATTCAGGGATCGATAAGACAGCAGAGGTGAGTCCTGTGTGCTTAACCTCGAAAAAATAAATCACGTTCTGCCAGGCTACAAGCAAGGTGAAAATCATAGTTACGGAAATGGTGATGATATCAATCACTGCTCTTGTCTTGGCCCGCAGTCTCTCCATAAAGAGATCGACGACAATATGGCCCCGTTGCTGGTAACAATAGGCGATGCTGAATGGTACTAGAATGGCCATCATGTAGCCAACAAGCTCGAAGGCACCGGCCAGCGGCCGATTGAAAAAATAGCGCAGACACACATCAAGGGCGGTGAGAAACATCATCAGCGCAAGTATCGCGGCGGCGATGCCGCTCAGCAACTGACTGAGTCTTTTGGCGATTGTCGCGAGCATTCTGTTCGTGTCTTGCAGATCTCAGACATCATCAAGAGAAGCAGGTAAAACCTCTTTTCAATAGTATTTACCCCAATTGGGTAAAAAAAATCATCCCCTCTTGTTCTTACAGGAAACAAGGGGGGATGATTGTGCATGAGTTGCCAGAATTGGACAGGCGGCAGATTATTCTTTGCTCAGGGAAATGGCAGTGTCGAGAATTTCCTGTGCATTACTGTGGCCTGCCTCTTTCATCTTGTTAACCCATTGATCCCAGATCGGCTTGCCGGCGGCATCGATCCAGCGTTGGCGTTCCTCGTCGGAGAAGCTGTAGATGTCGATACTCTTGCCTTCGCTCTTGAGCTTTTCCATGACGCCGTCCTTGGCGGTATCAAAATGATTGCGGCCCCAGAACTTTGAACCTTCCAAGCCGCCGACGCTCATGATGGCATCCTGGATTTCCTTGTCCAGGCTGTCCCATTTTTTCTTGTTCATGGCAATGGAGAAATAGACAGCCGGGAATGGGGTTTCCGTATAATAGTTTACTACTTCATAGAGCCTGAACCCGTGGATGGCTTCCCAGGGAGCTCCCATACCATCTATAACACCCTTTTGCAGCGACATGTAGTTGTCCGGCATGGGTACCATCATCGGAGTACCACCAAGGGCTTTCATCATTTCAGTCGGCGGACCGCCGCTCATCCTGATTTTCATCCCCTTGATGTCTTCCATGGTTTTCACCTGCTTCTTGGTGGTGATCAGAATGTAAGGATTACTGGTGAAGAGCAGAAGGATTTTGTTGTCGGCAAACTGCTCCTGGATGGCCGGATACTTTTCGTACAGTTTCCACAGTACTTCACTGCCTTTTTCCGCGGTGGTGTAGGGCAGGGCCGGCAAACTGATCACGTCCGCCAGGGGCGTTAATCCCGGCCAGTAGCCATGGAAGCACCAGGAGATGTCGGCGATTCCATTTTTGGTGGCCTCCCAGGCATCTTTACCTTTGGTGAGTGTCTGGGAGTAGAAGATCTGGATTTTGACTTTACCGTTGGTGGCTTCTTCAACCTGTTTGGCCCAGGGTGCAATGGCTTTCATGCCACTCCAGCTGGTGTCCGGATTCTGGTTGGCAAAAGTCAGGGTGATCGGCTGGGCCGCTGCCACGACAGCAAACCCCAAAATCACTCCAAACAGCGCCAGCGACATAAAAATACTTTTCTTACGCATCAGTGGTCCTCCAAAGAAATGTTAATCTTTGATCCCCTTATTTAGAGACTGGAGACCGTGCTTTCGTGCCAGTGCTTACTCCAACACAATGCCAAAACTCTCACCGCGGTGAAAAAAGGGCGGATCGAGGGGTATTCTCCATTTCTTTTACCAACTGCTCCAGCGTCCCAAACATCATACAGGCAGCCTGGCAGTGTTTGACGCAGGCCGGATCTTCTCCCAGCTGATGGCGGCGAATACACAAATCGCAGAGCTCGTTGGGAAAAGGGAGAAAATCCACGGCAACCGGTTTCTTTTCAGCTGGATAGACATATTCGGTCACGGTGATCCCGCATTTTCCTGCCGGGAAATCATGCTCCTGTTGACAGGCAACGGCACAACTCTGGCAGCCGGTGCAGTAATCGTAATTAATAAATAGACCCATTTTCGCCATGATGGTCACTCCTGTTCGTTGATCTTGCTGAGCTTGCAGAGCGTCGTCTTGTATTGTCCGCCGCCAAACCCCGAGCTGCTGTCCTGGGGACCGGGGATAATCTGATTGATCTGGTAGTCCCAGACCCCGAACAGATCCGGCTCGCTACCCTTGAGTTCCGGTTTCCACCAGCTGTGCAGCGTATGAATCATTTGCGGGTGGACGCGGAGCGATATACGGACTTTTCGTTTGACCTTGCCCATGTCGTTTTCCAGATATATCCACTCGCCATCATAGACTCCGTATTCTTTCGCCGTGTCTGGATGAACCTCAACATAGGGCTCGGGATTTTTCTCGCGCAGCCAGGGGATCATCCGATGCTCGGAGTGAAAGAACATGTGGGATCGGGCTCCGGTAATCATGATCAGCGGATATTTTTCATAGAGTTCGGGCGTATTTACCGGACCCTGGGCCGGCTCCCGATAAAACGGCAGAGGGTCTACATCCCAGCTTTCAAAGGCCTTTGAATAGAGTTCTATTCTGCCCGTCTCGGTGGTAAAGCCAGGTTTACCGTCGTGGCGCAGCAACCCCTTCTCATAGCGGTAATAGGGTCTGCTGCTGTGACCTTCGGGGGGCATGGCCTGGGAGCCCTGGTTCACCAGCTCATCAAAGGTTATATCCGCGACTGACAGCCGGTCGTTGATGAGTTCTTTGATGTTTTTATATTTGCAGTCGGGGTTGAGACGATTGGCCATTTCTATGTTGATTTCCCAGTCCGATTTGCAGTCGCCAACCTGAATGGTCTTGTGCATAACTCCCAGGGGAACCCACCAGGAGCGGAAACTGTCCTTTTCGGCAAAGGTGGCGGCAGGCAGGACAATATCGGCGAGAGCCATGGAGGTGGGATTGTGAAAGAGGTCCACCACCACCACAAAATCGAGCTTTTTCAACGCCTGGTAATGGAATTTGGCTCGCGCTGCCTGACCGCCGAGGATATTAGCCGTCTGAATCCAGGCGCCTTTAATGGGATAGGGGGTGCCTGAATCTATCTGGTCGATCACCATGTCAGGCTGGGCCCAGCCGCGGAAACCTTTGACCATCGGGTAGGTATCGCAGCCGATACGGGCCTGGTTTAGTTTATCAACCAGTTCCTGCCCGTATAAACCGACCAGTTCTTCGGTGGAGTAGGGGTAGGTCGTGACCCCATGGGACGGTCTGGCAATCACATTGCCGCCGGGATTGTCAACGTTGCCGGTAATGCACCACAGATGAGAAATTGCCTGGGCAACGGTCGTGCCCTCGGGGTTCATGTCGATGGGGACGCCCCAGTGAATGGCGGCCGGACGGCTCTGGGCATATAACCTGGCTGCCTTTATGATTAACTGTTCGGGAATCCAGGTTATCTCAGCTACTTTATGGGTCGGATACTGCTGTACCCGCTCCTTGAGGCGATCAAATCCGTAGGTCCATTTATCGACGAACTCTTTGTCGTACAGCCCTTCATTGATGATCACATTGAGCATTCCCAATGCCAGTGCCCCATCGGTTCCAGGCCTGATCTGCAAATGGTATTCGGCCCGGGTGGACATCCAGGTGTAGCGGGGATCGATGGAAATGATTTTGCTGCCGCGCTTCATGCAGTCGACTACCCAGTGACCAAAGAACCCATCCGAGCAGGTGGGGGGTGGATTCTGGCCCCAGACAATAATCACTTTTGGGACCTGGTAGTTCGGATCATCATAGCGCAGGGCGGAAAACTGACCGGCATCCATCACACAGAAATCGCCCAGCGTTGCCTTCATCCCCCCCAGCCGGGGTGTGTAGCAGGATTGGCCGGAGAGTCCGAGCTGAACCCAGTTGGGGCTGCCGTAGTTGTAGCAGAGAAAGGAAATTGGGCCGCCGACATCCCGTCCAGTACCCTGGGCGAAGACCACTGATTCAGCGCCGAACTCGTCTCTGATGGACTTGAGCTTTTCTTCACAGGTATCGAAGGCTTCTTCCCAGGAGATTGGTTCGAACTTGCCTTCGCCGCGCTTTCCGACCCGTTTCAGAGGCGTGGTGATCCGGTCCGGATGATACACATACTGGGTGAGAGCCAAGGCCCGGGGACAAGATCGGCCCTGGTTCCAGGACGCATTCTCGTCGCCTTCAATTTTAATGAGTTTCCCATCCTTTACATAGAGCTTTTGACCGCAGGCACCGTGACAGCCGGCGCCTGCCGACCAGACTGTGGTTGGAAAAACTTCTACTGATTTGTCATAGGTCATTATCTTTCCCCCTATGTAGAGAAGTAGGATTGACTGTGGTGGATCAGGATAATTGCATACAATGTTTGTCGCAAGTTTCGTGCCAGTGACTACTTTCGGGTCGCAATTGTATCTGCCTGTTATCTTGTCTTATTTGTCGGTCCTGAAAATAGCCCCAACGGATACGTTGATAATATCTACGAAATTGCGTATTTTCCTCCTATATATCGTAGTTTTTGTCACCTGTAGAGGGCTTATTTTCCTCGCTGCGCGAGGATTATCAGACCAGCTGTGCATTAAGAGGAGATTGCGATGACCGATGAACAGATAGTTGCCGAGTCCACCGAACTCGTCATCAAAAAACGCCTCGAATTTGAGACTCTGCTGGCTGATATATCGGGAAAATTTGTCAACTTGCCCGCCGCTAGAATCGATATGGAAATTGAGACCGTGCTGCAGCGTATCGCAGAGAATCTGGATATCGACAGATGCAGCGTTGCCCAGTTTTCCGAAGACCGAAGCAAGCTCAGGGTAACGCATGCCTACGCAGTCCCAGGTGTGACCCCGATGCCGGACTTGATTCTCAATGAAGAGCAGCCCTGGTACAGCCACCGGTTATTCAAGTGTGAACCGATTGTGATGAGCAGTATCACTGAATTGCCTGCAGAAGCAACTGTCGAAAAAGAGCATTGTATTAAGCAGGGGATCAAGTCCAGTGCCCTTATCCCGTTGGCCGCCGGGGGGGCATTTTTAGGAGTTGCCGGGTTCGCCTGTTTACGCGCTGAGCGGGAGTGGCCTGAAGTGCTGATTCAACGTCTCAACATGCTTGGTGCGGTCTTTGCCAATGCCCTGATTCGTAGGAACAAGGAGCAGGAACTGCTCCAGGCGTTTTCAGAAATACAGGACCTGAAAGAGAGACTTGAAGCGGAAAACACCTATCTGAGAGAGGAGATAAGCCTCAAGTATCTTCATCATGAGTTCATAGGGGAGAGTAACGGTGTCAAACAGATGCTGAACCAGGTCGAACAGGTTGCCAAACTTGATACCACGGTTCTGATTCTCGGTGAGACTGGAGTAGGCAAGGAACTCATCGCCCAGGCGATTCATAAGCTCTCCAGACGAAGCGCGAAGCCAAAGGTGACGGTCAATTGTGCGGCAATACCGGACAATCTGATCGAAAGCGAGCTTTTCGGTCACGAGCGAGGTTCATTCACCGGAGCTGATGCCAGACGCATCGGTCGATTCGAGCTGGCCCACGGTTCTACACTCTTTCTCGATGAGATTGGAGAAATCCCCACTGGTATGCAGGTCAAACTTTTGCGGGTGCTGCAGGAGAACAGTTTTGAGCGTGTTGGCGGCAGCAAGACCATTCACTCCGATGTGAGGGTAATTGCGGCAACAAACCGGGACTTGAGAAAAGCCATCGATAAGGGCGAGTTCCGTCTCGATTTATACTATCGTCTCAACGTCTTCCCCATAACCATTCCACCGCTGCGGGAACGACGGGAAGATATCCCGATGCTGGTCTGGTATTTTGTCAAAGATTTTTGTGAACAAATGGATAAATCCATTGCCACTATTTCCCGAACCAGCATGAATCAACTCTGTCACTATGACTGGCCGGGCAATGTCCGGGAACTCAAGAATGTCATCGAGAGGGCGGTGATCATATCTTCGGGACCGACGCTCAAAATTGAACTGCCAAAGGATGGAGGACTGAGGCCGGACCAGGCGCGAACGCTTGACGAGGTCCAGAAGGACTATATCATACGCACCCTCGAAGCGACCCGCTGGCGAGTCAGAGGCAGACGCGGAGCGGCCGAGATTCTGGGCTTGAAGCCGACGACGCTGGAATCAAGAATGGCCAGATTGGGAATCAGGCGACCAGGTCAGAGGCTGCATCCCTCCTGATCGACAGGCGACGGTCATCCAGGGGCCATTGGCTGTTCGTAGGTCGGTTTGGGCGGCCCGTTTTGCCAGGGCAGTCAACGGTCAGGAGCGCCAGATCGTACCAATATTCATCTCGTTAACCAACTCCTCCACCCCATCAACGGTCTCAGCCAGAGCAGTGATCGCCTGCAAGATCTTTTGGGAACGGGCGGTGCCGGTAAGCAGCACCCGACCCTGCCTGGCCGATGCTTCCAGATAGGCGCCGCTTGTTTCTTCATTCTGGGTAATCGCCGACCAGACGGTACAGGCAAGAAGTTCGTCGTTGAACTTCTGCATCGACGCCTCCGTCGGGTCAAAATCACCGCTGGCGATGATTCCCAGGATGGTATCGACGGCGCTCTTAGGGCTCACTCGGCCGATATTGAAGCAGAGATCGTAGAGGGCCGGGTTGTTCCACTCGAACCCGTACATCAGGCGGGTCCATTTGCTGAATTTCTTGTCGCTCGCTTTGATGTCGGCCAAGGCCTGGTCACGGTCGGCTCCTGAGCGGCTGGTTGCCGTATCCAGTCGATATGATTCCTCGGCCATTACCAGTACACGCAGGACGTGGGGTACATTCCTAATCAATTCCTGGCCGGAAAAACCGTGGTAGACCAACCCTTTCTGCTCCTGGCAGCGTCGTAAAAAGGTGGCCCGGATTAAATTGAAATGGGCATCTCTTTTATCCCTGTCCTGCTGCCAGAGCCTTGGAGGTTCAGCCATGGCCTCGATAAGTTTGGCCTCCTCGAAATGAAAATACTCGGCAGCGCCAAGAATGAGCTCCTTTCGTCGCAGGCATGGATATCCCAACCGTTGGGCAACTTCCTCGGCAATTTGTTCGCCGCCGCTGTATAAAGTCCTTGAAATCGTTATGACAGTCATGCCGTATCCCTTTTGGTTTTAACCTTCTTTGGATTGTTGCAGCCTCATGGGGATATCTCCCAGTGACAGATCTTGTTCGCTGGTGACCTCTTCCAGAGTCAACGAATCAGTGTCTTTCTTGAAAGTCAGGCTGAAGGTTCTGTCATCCTCCAGATCATTAAACCAGAAATCGCCGAAATTGTCTGTTTCAGTGGTGCAAACTTCCCCCGTTTCTCGGTCCTGCAGTGCACATTCAGCTCCAATGATGACTTCCTTTTCATCGGGATCGTAGAGTGTGCCGCCGATAAATTTTTTCGGCAGGTTCTTGTAGTACACACGTGATTTTGTGCCTGCTTCCGGATTGATCAGTTGCGCTTCAGCGATAAACTCCTGAAAATCCTCTTCGTCGCCAAATTGTATGGCCTCAGTGGGGCATTGATCGACACAGCGGGGCACGGTCCAGTCAGGATCATTGTCAATGAGATGTGAGCAGCCGGTGCATTTCTGGGCAATCATCAGGTCCTCGTTAAAAAAGATTGCCTCATGGGGACAGGCTGACTGGCAGAGTCTGCACCCCGTGCAGTCCTCAGGCCTGATGAGAACGATACCATCTTGACGCTTGATAATCGCCTCGAACTGACACTGCTCAATACAGGGCGCATCATCACAATGATGGCACAGTTTTGGAATGTAGGTCACTTTCACCTTCGGGACCTGACCCCGGACGTATTCTTTGATACCGATCCAGAACTGTCCGGTGTCGGGCTGGGGTTTGGCGTAGGGGGTCCAATCGTTGGCGACGTGTTCATCTTTGCAGCCTATCTGACAACAATAACAGCCGTTGCAGATGGATAAATCGATATAAAAAGCTTTCATGATCAGGACTCCTTCTTGATAACCCAGGCGTCAAAACGCAACCCGCCGGCCGGTTCGTATTTTCTCGCAAAGGCCTCGGGATATTTTCGTCTCCAGCGCTCCATTTCTTCTCCGGACAGTCGTTCGATCTGTACCAGATAACCGCTGGTGGCCTGGCCAACACAGTTTTCAGAGATGATGCCGTCGGGGGAAATGGTGTTAATGGCCCCGCCTCGATCGATTTCGCCGATCTTGATGGCATCGGCCCGAGCCCCGTGATCTATATAGACCACGCCGGGCCTGAGACGCTCTGTGACGTAGGCGCCGGCCAGCACAATGCCGCGGTCGTTGAAAATCTTGACGATATCTCCAGGGCAGATGGTTCTTTTCTCGGCTTCGGACGGATGCATCCAGACCGGTTCATATTTATACCCGTCTTTGCCGGTTATTTTGCAGGTCCCAACCTCTCTGGTCCAGGTGATGTCATCGCATTGCGAATGCACCCGCCAGCGGCCGTGATTGGACATGAGCAGTAAGGGATAGGATTTGGACCGGCTGCTGGACAAGCGCTCGTCATGCATGCCGCTTCTCTCGATCCACTTTGGGATGGGTGGACGTTCCTTGTCGTCTGGAAAGCGCACGGCGAGAGCCTCTGAGTAGAATTCCAGCTTGCCGCTCTTGGTTCCCAGCGGATGATTTTCCGGGTCCTCATAGAACTGCCTGAAACCAGGAGGGTCGTCTTTCCAGTCTTCGGCGGTGTTGTACATCCAATACTTCTTTTCCTGCAGTTCCTGCCAACTGACCAGCTCGTCGCCGCCCATGTGATGCCAGATTCGTTCCTGCAACTGTTTGATTGACAAGCCCTGGGTGAGTTTTTCCTTCAACCCGAATCTTATCTGCGACCTCGGCGACTATTTCAAAGTCGCTCTTTGATTCACCGATGGGCTCGATGGCCTTGTCCTGCAGCATGATGTTTGGTTGTGGAGTTCCCTGTCGCACATTCGTGACGATATCGTCAACTTCCATCAAGGTGTTTGCCGGCAGAATAATATCGGCATACAGACAGTCGTTCTCCAGCCAGGGATGCTGGGCCACGATGGTCTCGATTTTGGGGTTCTGCAGGGCCACCTCTGTCTCATTACCGCCGTTCCAGCAGGTGATGCGGCACGGGGTGTCGGTCCAGATCATGTGGATCTGGCTGCCCCCCTCCTCTTCTGGAATGGGGAAGGTGTACTCACTGAACTGGTCATGAACCAGCCCCTCGATTGCTCCGGTGCCCCTGAAAGTGATGGGTTCGTCCGACTCGATTGCCTTGTGCACCAGACATTTGGGCAGGGCCTGTTTCTGCCAGGCAGAGATTGAAGACATGACCGGTATGGAAAGGCGCTCTTCGAGATCCGGGTTCCAGACACCGCCGGCGAGGCGTTCTTTTCTCGGCATGCCGAAGTAGGTCAGCTGCAGCTGATGGACACCTGGAGCGCCGAGGCCCTGCATGGCCAGCAGTATAACTTCCAGCCTGGCATTCTCATGGGAGTAGGGGCCGCGGATAAGACCGCCGCCAAAATAGTGGGCAATGGAGGTAGTCTTAGCGGCAAACTCGCGGGCAAGGGCTTTTATCGTCCACTCCGGAATCCCACACTTTTTGGTTGCCCAGGCAGGGGACTTAGGAATCGAATCGTCTTCACCCAAAACGTAGGAAAAGAATTCATCGGTACCGATGGCATGGGTGCGAAGATACTCTTTGTCGTAGAGATCTTCCGTGAGCCAGACATGGATTATGGCGAGCTGCAGGGCGGCGTCGGTATTGGGCAGGATCGGGATCCACTTGTCAGCGTGGATTGCTGCCCCATAGTTCAGATCCGGACAGATATAGATCTGCTTCATGCCGATCTCAGACCAGAAATAACATAATCTGCTGGCGAATTGACCGGTAAATCCCCAGGGGGTGGTTTCTGGATCGCAGCCCCAGAACAGCATCATTTCCGTGTGTTCGGTGGCATCGTTTACCGTATTTGCCGCCGGCCACATGTTGCCCTGAACCCCTTGCCCCCAGACGTGTTTTGCACCCCAGTACCAGCCCTCCCAGCTATCCGGGTTGCGCACCTGGAGGGTGAATCCGCCCATGTGGTCGAGAAGGTTTCCGGGATGCCCATGGGGCGTATTGATTGATTTACATTCGCCGTGTCCGTCTCCCTGCATCAAAATTGCGTGTACTCCATAGGTCTGATGGATCCGTTTAATCTCATCTGGCTATGAGTCGAACTGGCTTCATCCCATGAAACACGCACATATTTACTTCGTCCCCGGTTCTGTGTATTTCGCTCTCCTTCTGGGTCCCAGTCGACTCGTTTAAGCGGGTAGGCGATTCGGTTGGCAGAGTAGACCCGCTTTTTGTAAGCGAGCGAGAAGGGACCAGGCAGTGATTTCCAGGTCGGCTCAATCGATTTACCGTTTTTCGACATCCGCCATTGCCGGACCTCTTCTTTGTTATATTTCCAGCCATAACGCATGGGACGTATGCGGACAATCCTGCCGTCTTTTACGTCCACCATGCCTTCGGCCCCGCCTCCAAAAAAACCGCCCAGCCCGAGACTTCTTAAAACCGTTTTATCTTTGAGCTTTAATTCTGCCATTGTTGGGTGCCTCTGTTGAATTAGCCCTTGAATAGGAACGTAGTGGCGAAGATCGCGTCTGCTGACAATTGGTGCTTCAATAAACATGCCACCAACAAATTTTGTTCCTTTGAACGAAGCTGAGAGCCTTACCGCATCGAATGTTGAGCAGCATGAGGGGCGTCGGGGGAGGGCCCAGAGCCCCCGCCAGCAATCCAAAATAGTGGAGCCTTGCCCAATATATCGGAGGCAGCCTGGAGGCTTTTGCTGGCTGAGAGACGATGCGCCCAGCTGCGTTCAGGAGTGGAGCAGTTCAGAGATTTTCCTGGCGGTTTCTCTTAGAGGTTGGTCGGCTGATTTCAGAAATGAATCGGTCAGCCTGGAGGCAGGTCCGGCAATGATGACTGCAGCTTTGGGGGTTATGCCGCCATAATGAATGGGTACAGCCATGGCGTGAATGTCAACATAACGCTCACCCCGGTCATAAGAGATGCCGTCCTCTCTCACCTTTTTCAACAGGGCGCGATATTTCTTTTTGGAGACAATGGTCCGTTCATTGAATTGCACGAATTCACGCTGCAGGCATGACTCGAGAAAATCAGGATCACTGTGGGCTAAAATTGCTTTTGCCCCGGCTGCTGCGTTGATCGGTACAATCTCTCCCTGTTGAAAGTTGAACCTGAGGTGGCTGGGGCCTTCGACATGGCTGGCCAGAATCACGTTCGTGCCTGATAAAAGTTCAAGAGCCACACTTTCGCCGGTCTGCTGGGCCAGCTCATAAAGATGGGGCTGGGCGATTGACAGCAGGCGGGAATCGAGAGAGCTGTTCGCAGCATACCCTATCTGGTAAGCCGACATTCCCAGCAGATATTTCCTGGTGGCCGGATTCTGCTGGAGAAAGTTGGCGGCTACCAGGGTTTTTAGCAGCCGGCTGGTGGTCGACTTATGCATACCGAGCTTGAGGCTGAGCTCGGTGGTTCCCATCTCTTTAATGGAAGAGGAAAAAGCGAGTAATATATTCAGGGCCTTCTCGGCCGAAGACTCATTGGCTCCATTCTGCTTGCCATTAAATTTGTTCGCCTGGTTTTTTTCTGGTCCGTTTACCATGAGTATTTTCTCTTTCGTGGATATTTGTTCCGTATGGTGGAACAAATAGAATGGATTCTCCGGGCTGTCAAGCTAAAACGCAATTGCGTGAAAATTTAACCGGGATAATATCAAATTAATTCTTATTAATCAATTAATTATATATATAAAACTAGATATCAATATTACATGCAAAAATGGTTGACATGGGATTCTTTTCGTGTATTCTATCTGAAAAAGCTTGATTAAGTTCCGCATTATAAAACATGATATGGCCTGGGTCTACAGGCAACCAACCGTCGAGTGAGAACTGGAAAACAAACCTCTATCGTGGCGTTTCTGTGGAAAGTCATAAGCCGCTGGCAATCGAATTAAAGCGGCACCGCCATGTTACTTTCGGCGAGATCGTCTTGGTCCCGAAGAACTTACCAGTGGATGGGTGTGGAACCGGGACACGTGTCCTGGAGAACTGAGCCCGATGCTTTCATTTTAAAAGAGAGGGGGAGCTATGATTAGCGTAAAGGATGCCGAGGGAATTCCCTATGAGGCGGCCAAGCATTCCGAAGTCTACGGCCTGCAGAAATTCACCGAAGCCGACACCCAGCGGACCACCGTCTGCTACTCCTACTTTCAACCAAACGGCGGGGCGGAAATGTCCTCCTCTCCCAAGGAGCGGGTCTACTATGTAGTAAAAGGCTCCATCACCGTAAGCGGTCCCGGCGAAACACATGTGCTGGGCAAAGGCGACTGCATTTACATCGCTCCGGGTGAAGAACGTGATATGGTGATCAACAACGGTAAGCCGGCCGAAGTTCTCGTCTTGATCATTACTCCATGATTTTTCTTACAGGTGACAGGTAAAAACGCATACTAGAGAGGATGACATGAAAGATATGTTCAGATTGGATGGCAAAGTCGCGGTGGTTACCGGCGGAGCCGGCGGCATCGGTGAAGCGCTTGCCCTGGGCTTGGGCTATCAGGGCGCGACAGTGGTGGTATCGAGCCGAAATCAACAGGCCATCGATGGTGTTGCCGAGAAAATTTCCACGGAAACCGGCAGCGAGGCGCTGGCGCTTGCCGTCGATGTTACCGATGAAAGCAGTATTCAGAACCTGGTCGATGCGGTGGTCGAGAAATACGGTAAAATCGATATCCTGGTCAACGCCATGGGCATGAATATAAAACGGGACGCCTTTGACTATCCTCTGGAGGACTGGGATAAACTGTTCGAGGTGAACGTCAAGGGTACCATGGCCGCCTGCAAAGCGGTGGGCAAGGTCATGCGCGACCAGCACCAGGGAGCCATCGTCAACCTCTCGTCGGTACGCGGTATTCGCGGCTATACCGGCGGTAATACCGGTTATTGTGCCACCAAGGGTGCGGTTGAACTGATCACCAAAGCGCTGGCTCTGGAGTGGGCGTCCAGCGGGATCAGGGTCAACGCCCTGGGCCCCGCCCTGGTCATTACCCCGGGAACCAAACATATAGCCGAAGATCCTCAACTTGCCGCCAAGTATGCCGCTGCGGTGCCGATGGGCAGGATAGGAATGCCCGAGGATATGGTCGGGGCCGTGGTTTTTCTGTGTTCAGATGCCGCCAGCTTTGTCTCCGGTCAGACCATCTATGTCGATGGGGGATTGACCGCAGCCTAGCAGAATCAACTAATGAACAGCTCCGCCTTAACAGGAGTGGTGAGGAAAACGCTATGACTACAGCTGAGATTTTGAGTCAGGCCCGGGAAGAGAAGAGGACGGTGCTCACTGAGATCGAGGCCAAACAAATCCTCGGTGAGGCCGGCATAAACTGCACCAGGACCGTGCTTGCGGCCAGCAGGGAAGAGGCCGTGTCGATCAGTGAGGATATCGGTTACCCGGTGGTTCTGAAGGTATCCTCGGTGGACATCACCCACAAAAGCGATTCCGGTGGGGTTAAAGTCAATCTGCCTGACCAAGCGGCAGTGGAAAAAGCCTACGATGAGATCATGACATCCTGCCGGGCCTATGCTCCGGATGCCGATATCGAAGGGGTTTCCGTGCAGGGCATGGCCAAGGCGGGAACCGAAATAATCATGGGCATGATTAGGGATGCCAGCTTCGGACCGGTGGTCATGTTCGGTCTCGGCGGTGTTCTGGTGGAAGTACTCAAAGATGTGTCGTTTCGGATTGTGCCGATCGATAAAAACGATGCCGTCGATATGACCAGCGAAATACAGGGCAAAAAACTGCTGGAAGGATATCGGGGGCAGGACCCTGCCGATGTTCCCTGTCTTCAGGAGATGCTGGTAAAGCTATCTGATTTCGTCAACGCCACTCCCGGGATCGAGGAGATCGATATGAACCCGGTGTTCGCCTACAGCGCCGGCGCCGTTGTCGTTGATGCCCGCATCATTTTGAGCACATAGCGGGTGAATTTCTAAAAGAAAACCAGAAGGACGGTGCAACCATGATGGAATTATTCTTTAAACCGAAATCAGTGGCGGTTATCGGGGCCAGTGGAACCCCGGGTAAACTTGGCTATGTCATTGTAAAAAATATCGTCGACAGCGATTTTGCCGGAGATGTCTATCCGGTTAACCCGAAATCAGATGAGATTCTGGGCCATAAGGTATATCGCTCAGTGACAGAAATTCCAGGAGAGGTTGACCTGGTTGTCACCGCCCTGCCGACCCCAAAACTGACCGTGGCGACCATGCAGGAGTGCGCCAGCAAGGGGGTCAAGGCCGTCATCATCGAGTCGGCCGGGTTTGCCGAGATGGGCGGTGAAGGGGTAGTTTTTCAGCAACAGATTGTTGATATCGCAAAGAAAAATGATATCAGAGTGATGGGGCCGAACTGCTCGGGCATCGTCTCCCGCAATATCGTCACCTCGATTTATCCCATGACCAAGAAGGTTCCCAACGGCAACGTGGTGCTCATCGGCCAATCCGGCCTTCTGGCGGCTGGCATGGCTTCGGACATCGTTGAAAACGAAAGCCTGGCCGTCAATAAAGTGTGCTCCATAGGCAATAAATGCGATGTCAACGAAAACGACCTGCTGGAGTACTTCGGCAACGAAGATGAGGTCGAGGTGATTTCAATGTATCTGGAAACGGTTACCGATGGCAGAAACCTGACCAGGATCGCCAAAAAGGTTGCCGCCCAAAAACCGGTAATCTTCCTCAGCGGCGGGCGTACCGAGGCCGGCGCCAAAGCGGCCATGAGTCATACCGGCAGTATCGCCAGCAACGCCAAGATTGTCGAAGCCGCGGTGAAACAGACCGGCATGATCATGGCTGACGATTTCACCGAGCTCAAGGACTTTGCCAAGGTTTTTTCAACCCAGCCGCTGCCCAAAGGCAACCGGATTGCAGTGATCACCCTGGCCGGCAGCGTCGGCGTTAATGTCTCTGATCTGTGCGCCAGCCATGGTCTGGAACTCCCTAAAATGACGTCGGAGACGACTGAAAAATTAAAGGACATGTTTGATACCCCGGTATCGAACCCTGTTGACCTCTATTTTTCGGTGACCAAAATCGGTTTTACCAAGACCCTGGAGAACACTTTTTATGACGCTTTCAGCGATCCCAAACATCGATGCCGCGGTAATCATCCTGGCCGGCTTCGAATATACCCAGGAAGCGGTGCAGAAAAAGATTATTCAGAAAATCGTCCGGGATGTCGGCAAGCCGGTGGTTGTCTGCATGATCGTCGGGTACAACCGCTACAAGAATGTCATTATGGATGAACTCGGCAAGGATCTGCCGGTCTTCCCATCTTTGATTTCGGGGGTCAAAGCCCTCAGTAAATTGTGTGAGTACGGTATCCGCCAACAAAAGTTATCTGCCTAGAGGGGAGACCATGGCCTACGAGAACATCATTTACGAAAAACAAGACAATATCGCCGTCATCACCTTCAACCGGCCGGAGGCTATGAATGCCCTGAACATCAAGACCAGGGCAGAATTCACCGAAGCCGCCCGGGATGTAGAAAACGATGACACCATCAAAGTGCTGATCCTGACCGGATCAGGGAAATCCTTTGTGGCCGGCTCAGATATCAAGGAATTTCATGCCACAACCTCGTTTATGGCGCACAATATCGTCAGACTGGGCTCAATCGTTGAAAAATTGAGTAAACCGGTTATCGCCGCAGTAAACGGGTTTTGTCTCGGAGGCGGCTGTGAGATTGCCATGGCCTGCGATTTGATTATTGCTTCTGAAAAGGCCAAATTCGGCCAGCCGGAAATTAATCTCGGTATCATTCCGGGCGGCGGCGGCACCCAGCGGCTGCAGCGGCTCATCGGGCCGTGTCGTGCCAAAGAACTGATCTTTACCGGCGACATCATCAGGGCCGAGGAAGCGGATCGGATCGGCCTGGTCAACCGGGTGGTGCCCATGGATGAACTGATGGACGCGGCCAAAGAAGTAGCCGCCAAAATCGCCGCCAAGAGTTCGGCTGCCTTAAAACTTGCCAAGCAGGCAATTAACAAGGGTATGCAGACCAGCCTGCAGGATGGGCTGGACTATGAGTATGAGATGTATGCCCTGGCGCTTTCATTGGAAGACAAGGAAGAGGGAGTGAATGCATTTCTTGAGAAAAGAAAGCCCAACTTTGTCGGCCGCTGAGCGACCCTGATCTTGAACCAAAATCCTAATTGGTATTTCCGCATGCAAACTTAATTTGGCAACAATAGCTGTGGTTAACAATGCGAATTTATAAATAAGATTTGAGTTGGAGAGGAGTCAGACTATGGAAAACATGGCAAATACAGTGGCGCGAATTCCGAATCTAGTGGATTGGTCGACTGGTGAGATCAGGCTGATGAGTGCAAAATGCAACTCGTGCGGAACCTATTTCTTTCCCAAGGAGCATTATCAGCATCGTCCCGGCTGTTCGCGGGAGGGTGTGGAAGATGTCCTTCTGCCCAGCAAAGGCAAGCTGGCGAGCTACACCATCCAGCATTATCCATGTCCCCCGCCTTTTAAGACTGAGAAAAAGATCACTCCGTACGGTATCGGCCTGGTTGAGTTCGAAGAAGAAAAAATCCAGGTGGCAGGCATCATCACCGATACCGATCTGGAGGCGCTTGAGTTGGGAATGGAAATGGAAACGACCACGCTGGCGATGTATTCCAACGAAGAAAAACAGCAGGTGGTGACCTGGGCTTTTAAAGCCGCCAAGTAACCGATTTATACAACTATCGAGGTAATGACGATGAGAGATGTCTATATAATTGGAACCGGGATTCACCCCTGGATGGGTTTTTCAGAGCAGGTATTCGCTGACTTCGCCGCGGTGGCAGTTGAGGGCGCGCTGAAGGATGCAGCCATCGAGTGGCAGAAGATTAGTCGATCATGGCCGGGATTTTTATCTACGGCGGCAACGCCGGCCACCTTTCCGGTCAGTATCTGGAGTCGATTTTTGGTGAGACCGGAATACCGGTGGTAAATGTCTACAACGCCTGTGCCACGGGATCAGCGGCAATCAGGATGGCCTTCAACAGTGTCGCCGCCGGAGAGACCGATACGGCCCTGGCCTTTGGCGCCGATGTCTCGCCTAAAGGCTTTTTGACGGCCAAGTCAGACAATGCCGTCCAGGACAGGGACGTGATCCGATGGAAAATGGGTGGCATGCCCAACCCGATCTACTGGGCGCTGGAATGCACCAAGAGAATGGCCAAATACGATACGACCGAGGAAGACCTGGCGCTGGTCAAAGTGCTGATGAGCGAATATGGTTCGAAAAATCCTGAGGCCCGGTTTAAAAAGGCCTACAGCCTGGAGGAAGTGTTGAACTCGGTCTACGTCTGTGAACCTCTGAGACTTTTCGAGATCTGTCCGGTCAGTACCGGAGCCGCGGCCCTTATCATGACGGCTGACCAAGAGCTGATCAGCAAGGCTGATAACCCGGTTAAGATTAACGCCACCACGATGGGCAGCGCCATATACGGGGACCCGACTATCCGTATCTCGGCCCTGTCCTGCCCAGCAGTCGCCGAAGCACCGATGCTCAGTGAAAGCTACTCTGCCTCCCGGCAGGCCTACGAGAAATCGGGCCTTGGCCCCGAAGACATCGACGTGCTGGAACTGCCCGACAACAGCTCCTGGCACTATCTGGTGTACCTCGAGACCTGCGGCTTCTGTGGCGAAGGAGAAGCAGATAAAATGCTGCGCGACGGAGAGACCAGGATCGACGGCAGGCTGGCAGTAAACCCGAGCGGCGGCTTCTCATCCCATGGCGAAGCACTGTCAGCCCAGGCCATCTGGCAGGTCATTGAGTGTGCCAATCAGCTCAGGGGCCGTTGCGGCGAGCGTCAGGTGGCTGGTGCCAAGGTTGCCATGGCCCAGACCTATGGGTTGATGGGCAACAGCGGCACAACCATATTGTCCATTTGATCCACCCTGGCAGCGGCAGGTCCTGTCCCACACAGGACCTGCCATCCTTACCGCCTGCCTTGTTCCAGGGGCCTGTTTTTTCCTTTCTGCAGCAGGACGTTGTACTTTGAAAACTCGGTACTATCTTCTTGCCCATCCTTTTGGTTTCTGCGGACCAGGATTTGAAAAATAACCCAAGTTGGCAACAAAGCATCCCAGGGAGCAATGCATGACAGAGCAGTGGAAAGAGCTGAATCAACAGGCAATAGATCTGCTCCACAGAGGCGACCTGGAGCAGGCAGCATCCCGCCTGCAGAAGGCACTTGACTCCGCCCGGGCTGAACATGGCGGCTGCCATGAAAGCGTGGCGGTTACCTTGAACAATATGGGGGAGTTGTATCATCTGGCCGGAGATTACGACCAGGCCGAGCAGGCCCTGAGGCAGTCGATTGAAGTGAGCGAAGAGATTCACGGCAAGGGGGCGCTGGAGGTGGGTGAAACGCAGCTTAATCTGGCTGAACTATATTTTTCCCAACAACGTGACGAGGAAGCTGATCGCCAGGTCGGGGAGATCGTTTCCATCTATGAAGCCAAAGCCGCGACCGACCAGTCCTTGCTGGTGTCCGTGTACAATACCTGTGCGACACTCTACCTGGAGGCAGGGAGGGCGGAACCGGCGAGAATGTATCTGGAAAAAGCGCGTCAGGCTATCGAACAAAGGAGCGGGGCTGGACCTGAACTGGGAGTGGTCTTAAAAGGCTTAGCAGTCATCGATCGTCATCAGAGTGATTTCGAAGGTGCCGAAACAAAGCTGCGCCGGGCTCTGTCAATTTTCGAAAACAGTATCGGACCGGAACATCCGGAGTTTGCCGGAACGCTTGCCCATCTCTCGGAGGTGTATCTGAGCCAGGGTCTTCTCCAGGCAGCGGAGCCACTGTTGACTCAGGCAATCGACATCTACACCCATGCTTATAAAGACCCACATCCCGAGGTCGGGGCGGCAATAGATCGGCTGGCAACCTTATATGCTGCAACTGGGAGGGCTGAGAAAGCCGAGACCCTGCTTAGAGAAGCCATCCACATTTATACTGCTCGTCTCGGAGCTGAACACCCGGCCCTGGCCGAGGTACAGAACAGCCTCGGGGAAATGTATATTAACGGAGGACAACTTGAAGAAGGCTTTGCCCTGTTTGAATCATCACTTGCCATACGGGAGAAGTCGTTTGGCACCAACCACCCCGCCGTGGCGCAGGCGCTCAACAATATCGCCATAATCTATGATCGCCGGGGCGATCACGCTCTTGCCCTGCGGCAGCATCAAAAAGCTCTGAAGATAAGAGAAACGGTATTTGGCCAGGACCACCCAGCCATCACCCAGTCGCTTGACAATATGGCCGCTCTTTATCGAGGGCAGGGAAAAACGTCTGAAGCCATTGTTCTTTTGGAGAGATCCCTAGCCATTTGGCAGCAGGCGCACGGCGATGCTCATCCGGCCGCGGCCCAAAGCTATCACAACCTGGCGACCCTCTATATCGAATCAGAAAACTACGACCAGGCGGAGCAGGCGCTGCTCGAGTTCCAAAAAGATCCTCGAGAAGGACAAAGAGGCACATCAGATGCACCTGGCAACCGTATTTGAAACGCTCTCCGGTCTCTATAAGAAAATGGGAAAAGAGCGGGAGAGCAATGAATATGCGGCTCGTTCGCTGAAAATTAGAAAACCTGAGCAGCTAGGTAAGTCGCAGGTCCACTAAGGTGGTGTTCAGCTTCACCTGGGCTGCTCAAATTCAGAGAATTAATCGGCCTCCAGAACAATCAGTCCAAGATCAATGTGCGAACCTGGTTCAATTGAAAACTTTTTGGCAGCGAACCCCGGCGCTGAAATGGTTACGACGTAACTGCGATCGAAATCAAGGCCTTTAAATTCGAAGTCGCCAAAACCATCAGTACGCGTGCTCATTTCCGCAGGGCCGCCTTCGAGAGAAACTTCGATACCTGCCGCCCCAGCACCCTGATCAGTTTCGAAAATCACCTCTCCACAGAGCAGCCGTTTGGGTAAATTTGAATAGTAAACACCAGGCGCAGACGCTCCGTAGTGAGCCGGCAATGTCTCAAAATCCCCTGTCGCTTTGATTTTTGAAATTTCACTTTGCGGATCATCCAGATCACCGCAAGTAACAGACCCTGCGGGGCAACTATTGACTATAAAGTCCAATTGTTTCCAATCACTGCCGAACACCCCTTCGATACCCTGGTCGTAAATCGGAATGTAGTCCACCTTGATTTTTGGGTACGTTCCATACTCGACTTCTTCTACTCGAATGGGAACCTCCGGGTTTTCCACTCCGTCCGCCGATAATGCATCCTTGGCGGTAAGCACGTTGCTGTAACAGCCGGTAACTTTAGCCACATCAATATGGAGTATAATATTCATCACATTTCTCCTTCCCATTTTGCTATATCTATCATGCAGGAATTGGGTGCCATTCCAGCCACGTTTTTTGACATCATACGAGACGAGGTAAGTAAGTTAACGCATCCACCGCGATCCGGAGAGTCCGGATTGCCCGGATCTATCGGGTCATAGCTGGCGGAAGAGGCATAACTGTGAATGACGCCTGGATGAATACGCTGGGTTATAACAGCCGCACACAGCACCGTGCCTCGATCATTGAACAGCTTGACGATATCCCCATCCTTGATACCTTTTTTTTCTGCATCAAGAGGATGAATGCGGACAGGCCACCAGGCATAACCATCAATTTTTACCCGGTGCAGCGGAATATCATTCAGCCAGCTGCTGTGCTTGTCATAATGGGTATGAAAAGTAAAACGCGGATGCGGTGATACCAATAAGAAGGGGTAGTGCTCAGCCTCCTTCGAATGTTCACCTTCCCAGGCCCGGATGTAGCGGGGAACTACCGGCCTTTCCTCATCATCGGGCAAGTTGTCTCTCAGGCTCTTCGAGGCAAACTCGATCTTACCTGTATAGGTACCAAGCTGATCTGCAAGCTCAGTCTCTCTCTTGGGATTTCTCACATCCGGAGTGTCACAGGCCCGGCCCTCGGCAAACCAGCGTAGCGCCGGCGTCGACTTGAAATCGTCTTCCAGGCCGACAACGTAATATCCTTTTTTATCAAACTCTTCCCAGCTTATATGTTTGGGCAGATCAGAAATTTCAAAAAACCGCTTGGCCCAATCCAGCTCGGTCTTCCCTTCAGTATATTCCTCACCACGACCCAGACCTTCGGCAATCAGCGAAAATATTTGATAGTCCGATTTCGACTCCCACAAGGGGTCGATACATTTCTTCATACGCACGATGACGCGATGATTATTTCCGTTGCTGGCGTGCATGGTCTGCCCGCCCGGCGTTCCCCATTCACCGACATCTTCCCGCTCCAGATTGGTGCAGGCAGGCAGAATGATGTCGGCAAAACCGGTTTCCCCAGACCACCAGCAATCCTGGTTAACGACAAACTCAAGATTTGGGCTTTGATACATGCGAAGCCATTTACTGGTATCAAGCATCGTGCCGATGAAAGAACCGCCATACCGGTAAAACATTTTTACCGGTGAATGCCCCTCCATGGGATATTCGAATTCGGTAAACTGCTGCTCAATGGTCTTATTGCAGAACCCCTCTCCACGCCACTTGATTGGCGGGTTGAGGATGGCATCAGGGACAATGGGCCGGTATAAGCGCTGTTTAGTCGCATTCTGAGGACGGTGATCAGCCGCCGGCGAGCGCCCCATCTGTCCTTGCGGATCTCCGTAACCGGGGAACCAGAGGGTGGTATTTGTCGGTGCGCCCATGGTCGTTCCCCAGATGCTTACCCCAGGCTTTCCTAATCCTTGCATGGCCTGCAGCAGCACCATCATGCGGGCCCACTCGGTGGCATATGCCTGCCTGCAAGCCCCGCCTTCTCCTCCCCTGGAACCTGCCGACAGGGCGGTAACCTTTGAGGCCCACTGCCGTGCCAGAGAACGAATGGTGCGGGCCGGAACCCCTGACTCCTGTTCAGCCCATTCGGGAGTTTTCGGCACCCCATCCGTCTCCCCAAGCAGGTACGGCGTGAACTCCTCAAAGCCGACGGTGCGGGTCTCGACATACTCTTTGTCATAGGTGTCTTCTTCAACCCAGACGTGGGCGATAGCCATGGCCAGACAGGTGTCGGTACCCGGTTTTACCGGAATCCACTTACCGTCCATCGCCGCATTGGTGTAATTGTAAAAGGGGTCGATAAATACCGTCTCAATACCCTTGTCTTTCAACCATTGGCGCCAGATGACAGACTCCTGCCCGGTATAGATTCCCCGGGTCGAGTCAGGGTCGTTGGACCAGAAAACAATCATCTCGGTATGTTTAAGGGCATCCTCCAGCAAGTCATACTGTTCCGGCATACCTACCCGCCAGAAAAAACCGTAGGTATGAGTGGCTCCCCAGTGCCAGCCCTCCCAGCTATCCGGATTGTCAAGAATTGGCGTATAGTCGATCATCTCCATGAAGCGAGCAAACGGCCCCATCTTGTAACCGACAATTCCCCAGTTGTGGTGGGACGAGGTCATCCCGGTAACCGCAGAGGGTCCATGTTCCTTGCCGATCCGTTCAATTTCACCGGCAACGATATCTATGGCTTCGTCCCAGCTTATCCGCTCATATCCCGATTTGCCGCGATTTTCCGGATTGCGCTCACCGTGAGGATCGAAATCAACGCGTTTCATCGGGTACTTGATTCGATTCTCCGAATACAGACGATTTCGTTCCGTATAAACAAAAGGTGGTACCGTCACTTTTCTGGGTGGAGCATAATCCCTGTCGTCAGTTGAAATAACCCACGACTTGTAATCCTGGTCGTCAATAACCAGAGGTTCAATCCGGGTCACTTTATCATCTTCGACATGCACCGATATCGGCCCGCCGTTGGTACAATTTGTTAATCGTCTTTTAGCCATCGGATATCTCCAGCTTTATGGGTGATGGTAAGAGGAACTTACTTTTTGTTATACATAACGACATAAGTCCAATCCATTTCCTCATGCTGCGTTGCTCGCTGTGGTGCCCGCTCACAGCACTATCAGGCTGCTCCGCCGGCTCCTCGCTCGTGCCTTGCCTGAGAGGGCGTCTTGAACTTGTGTCGTTATGCATAGTAACTTTATGGTTAAGCTGCACCTGGTTGTCAAGAGTTTTTTGCATTACATATTGCATACTATCCGCTTGCCAACTGGGCGGAAAATCTTTCTGGCACTCAGGCCTGAACTGTGAATAGAAGGTGGTGGCTAGGCCCCGGTTTCGAAACGAAAACTCTGATCCGGGTCGACCATGGCCAGGACCCGGACGATGCAGCCGTCGCCCTTGACCCAGCGCCAGGGGAAGGCCGTGAAGAAGCAGCGTTTGCCGGTTACCTTGTCTATATCTCCGCCGATATTCTCGATGCCCGGAATGCCTCCTTTGACCATCAGGTTTTTATGGGCATCTTCCCATAGCGGAAAGTCTTCCTTTGGATCCCTGCCGGTGAATTCCTTGTATTCGTCGATCAGGTGCGGCTGGGACGGTCCGAGACCGTGGTCCACCAGCTTGGTGGCGATCGGGTGGTCGTTGGCCTGGTGGCCGTAGCCGACGCATTTTACCTTTTTATCTGCCAGCCATTGGGCTCCAGCACCGGAGATGCCGCAGCCGTAGGCAAAATAGTCGGTGTTGTCGCCCCACTTGTGGTGGAAGCCGGTGTTGATCATGACGATATCGCCTTCCTGGATTACCGGCTCGGCCTTTTCCAGATCCTCGGGGGTGATGATCCCCCACTTTTCTTTGGGTATGGAGACGGCGACCCCGGTGCCGGCCAGTCGCCATAACGGGTACTCGCTGATGCCTGGTGTGTTTTCGGTGACATGGAGGGGGGCATCCATATGGGTGCAGCGGTGCATGATCCCTTCCCAGTTGACCTGGTAGACACCATCCTTGGCATGGAACTTGTTGACGGTGACATTGACACCCGGGCTCGAAGGCCACTCCGGCATGTGATTCTGGAAGGTATGGCTCAAGTTGTATATTTCAAGGCTCATGGTGGTTTCTCCTCTGCTGCTTAATTGCCGGCGGGGATGCGATAGTTTCCAGACGGGTCGATCATAGCGACAAACCTGACCGGACAGGCGTCGCCATATTCAAATTTCCAGGGGGTCGCGACAAAGGTGGCCCTCTTCCCTAGCAATTCGTCCACCTCACCGCCGACCTGCTCGATGGTGGGGATGTCAGCCCCGGCGATGGTCCGGTGGGCAATATTCCATTCGGGGTGTTCTTTTTTGGGGTCCAGCCCCGTTGCCTCTTGGTAAGCACGCAACCAAACGATTCATCAGGGGGCCGCCCCGGTGCGGGCCCAGCGAAGTCGCCAGTGGATGGTCTATCTGGGGGGTATCGACCGCAACCAGCTTGCATTTCTGGGCAACCAGCCACTCAGCCGCATCTTTTGACAGTCCCGGAGATTCCCCGTAATACTCGAGCGCGTCGGAGTATTTATGATGCCAGCCGGTTACGATAACAACGATGTCGTCTTCCCTGATATCCGGACCTGCAGCCTCCAGGTCGGCACTGGTGATTACTTCGAAGCTGGTTTTAGGAATGCCAATTACCACGCCGTTGCCGAATAATCGATCGGGTTCGATGGCAGCCAGATCTTTGGCCATCTGCACCATATGGATAGGGGCATTCATATGGGTGCCTGTATGCATGACGGTGTTAATCTTCCAGGCAAGGACGCCGTGCTGGCCGTGTTTTACCCCTCTGAACATTTTTACATCATCCTGTCCGGGATAAGAGGGAACACCATGTCCCCACTCATGACTGAGCTCGATCAGTTGCAACCCGCTGTAGGGGTCTTTGGTAAAAGCTGTCATAATATTCTCCTTAATATCCATGCCCAGGTTAAGATGATTGCTTCAGGCTTTGATCGTTTCCGGGCTCGGCAAAATAGTTCCAAGAAATTGAAAGTAGTAGGCGGAGACATTTCAAAAAGCTAAAAGTTTCATATGTTGGAACATTTGGGGTTCGGGTCGGTCACCTGAGGGCAACCTTTTTCATCGACTTAGTCTACACTTATAATTGGTCTGCTGTCAAGCGGTATTGCATGTAAAATTTTTCTGGATTATTTATTTTTAATTGTCGTGATTACAGGTAAATAAATCGATCATTACTGTCGTTGTTGACACCTGCTGAGGCCTGGCGTATAGTAGATCAGCGGCTGAGGTGAAGCTGTGGGCCGGCGCCGATCGAAGAAAATTTCTACTGATTAAACTGTTATTCACCCGGAGTATATGTCGATAAAGTTCCGCTCTGTGAGACAATAATGGCCGATTTAATCCACCCCAATGCGGTGAGCCCTCATGGATGATGATATTGGTTTATACGATTGCCCGATGCCGGAACCGTTTGGCGATAAAATCGGTCTGACCGTTTCTCTGGCCTGGCTCTTTTACCTGGGCTTTGTAAGCCGAATTATTTTTGGCCCTCTGCTGCCGGAAATCCAGAATGATCTGGATTTAGATCATGTGCAGGCCGGCTCTCTGTTTCTGATGATAGGAGTCGGGTATCTGCTGGCCCCGATTTTTTCCGGTCTTCTTTCAGCGCGTTTGAATCATCGGGGAACCTTGCAATTTTCCGCCTGGCTGTTGGGTCTGGCACTGCTGTTTTTTGTCTTTGTCAGGAGTTTTGCTGGCATGAGTGTACTGCTGGTGATCATCGGCTTTACCGGCTTCCTCCATCTTCCATCTGCCGTTGCCACCATAACTGCCGAGGTCCAGAAATCGGACTGGGGCAAGGGCATGGCAGTGCACCAATGCGCGCCGCCACTCTCCTTTGTCAGCGCTCCGCTGATCGCTGCACTGCTGCTCCAGTGGTTTTCCTGGCGTCAGGTTCTGCTTTGCTGGGGGCTGCTGTCTCTGATTTCGGCGCTGCTTTTTACGCTGAAAAGTGAAGGCGGTCAATTTCCAGGGCGGAGGATAAGTCCTGCAAATATGAAGCAGGTTGCTGCGCTGCCATCTTTCTGGTGGATTACCATACTGCTGGCCCTGGCAATTGCCGGCAATGCAGGTATGAATGCGATGCTGCCGCTCTACTTTGTTCACGAGAAGGGGTTGTCCCTGGCCAAGGCAAACACCATAATCGGGCTGTCGCAACTTTCGGGCTTTTTGGTAGTCCTATTCGCCGGAATAGCCGCCGATAGAATTGGACAAAAACGGTTTATGTGCTTAACACTTGGGGGAGCGGCGCTTCTGACCGTTGCCCTCGGCCTGGTTGAGGGCGGGGCGCTGATTGCTGCTCTGCTATTGCAGTCGGCTGTGCTCACGGCTTTCTTCCCGGTGATTTACGGGGCGCTTGCCCGAGTCGTACCTCCCACGCTGCGCTCAGTTATCAGTGCCATGGGACCGCCGCTGGCCTATCTGATAGGGGCTGGAGGCGCCCCCCTGGTGATTGGTTATCTGGCCAAGTCTTTCTCCTTCGGTACGGGAATATCGGTGATCGGAGGGTCAATGCTGGCTGGACTGCCCCTGATCTTCCTGCTGCGACTGAGCGATTTCGAAGGAGAGTCCGGTTGCTGATCTTCTTATTGAATGGAAATCTTAAAATAAATTAATATGTTGAAACCAATTGACGTGATATTGTTTGCCACCGATCTGACCCCTGGCTGTCAGCAGGCCTACGAATTTGCGGTGGCCATGGCCATTCGCAACAGAGCCCTGCTCTATATTCTCTATGTCATAGAAGAGATACCTGAAAGTATTGAGGGACGGTTTAAAGGGCTGATCGGTAAACACGAGTGGCAGGGGCTGATGCAGGCCAAAAAGGATGACATCCATAAATCACTTACCGGCAAAAGGCTTTCATCTCAGGTGCTCGAAGAAATCCAGGAGTTCTGCGATAAGGTTGGCATGGATGAAGAGAGTTGTGAGTTTCACTCACGGGAAGTGATTATCAGTGCCGGTGACGTTGCCGAGACCATCATTAACAATGCTGAGGAGAACGAGTGCGACATCATTATTCTGGGGTCCCATCGAGGGATGCTCAGCAGAAACGCTGTCGGCAGCAGCATCAAATCCGTACTCAAGCTTTCCCCCATTCCGGTAACGGTAGTCCCCACCGATGCTCAATAACAAAATGGGCGATCGGGTCGAGGTGAAACTGTATGCAGTGAGCACCTGCCTGCACTGTAAGGCATTGATAGAATTTCTGGAACTCAACCAGGTCGAGTTCAGCTTTGTCAACGTGGACGAACTGGAGGGTTCGGCCCGCCGGGAGATGGTCAAGGAAGTTAAAGAGTTCAACAAGCGCTGCACCTTTCCCACCTTAGTAGTCGGCGATAAAGTTGTTGTCGGTTTTAAGGAAGAAGAGCTGCGGGAAACCCTGCGAATCTGATGGGCTAAGGGTGTCGGTCATCAGGCCCAGCCAAATGTAAATTAAGCGAGGCGGCAAGATGGGAGTGAGTGTGGCAGATAAAGGCAGTACCGTAACCTTGCGCTATTCGATAATCCTGGAAGACGGGAAGCAGGTCGATGCCCGGAGCACCAGACCACTCACCTTTACCATCGGTGCAGGGAAAGTCTTTGAGCCCCTTGAGCAGGGCGTGATCGGCATGGGTGTGAATGAAGTGCGCGATATTACAATAAGACCAGAGCAGGGCTACGGCGTGTATAACGACGCGCTGGTTCTACAGGTCGACCGTGAAGCATTTCCTGAGGACTTGAAACTACTACCGGGGCGGACGGTTCAGTACCAGAATCGTGACGGTGAACGGGCGACTTTCATGGTCAGGGAAGTGAGCGGAGATCGGGTAACGCTGGACGGCAACCATCCGTTGGCCGGCCAGACCCTCGTCTATCGGCTGGAACTGCTTGAGCTTGGCTGAATGAGATAGGTGAGGAACTGCAGGCAGGGGCGGCAGGCGGACAGAGTCTGCTGCCGCCCCTGCTCTTTCAGCAGAAATCAGCTTTTCATATCCATAGGGATATCACCAAGACCGCGGTCGATATCCGTGGTCAGGCCTTCTACTACCCTAGAGTACCCGTCCTTTTCGATGGTCAGGGTGAAGGTCCTGTCATCGGGCAGACCCTTGAGCCAGAAGTCACCGAAGTTGTTGGTCGTTTCGGTAAACTCGGCGCCGGACTCGAGGTCTTTCAAGGTGCAGGTAGCGCCGATAATAACTTCTTTGATATTAGGTTCGTATAAGGTGCCGGCGATAAATTTTTTCGGCAGCCCTTTATAATAGATCCTGGATTTGGTGTTTGCCTCGGGCCTGAATGGTTCCGCTTCAGCGATAAAATCGGCGAAGTCCTCTTCCTCGCCAAAACGCAGAGCCTCGGTTGGGCACTGATCCACGCAGCGGGGCACGCTCCACTCCTCTGGATCGTTGTCCAGCAGGTGAGTGCAGCCCGTACACTTCTGGGCCAGGTTGAGTTCCTCGTTGAAAAAGATCGCATCGTGCGGACAGGTGTCGGCGCACAGTTTACAGCCCACGCACTTCTCCGGATTAATAATGACCAGCCCGTCATCACGCTTGTAGATAGCCTCGGCTTCGCATTGCTCGATGCAGGGTGCGTCGTCGCAGTGATGGCACAACTGCGGCAGATAGGAGACCTTGACTTGCGGGACATGACCGCGGACTTTTTCGGTCAAACCGATCCAGAACTGCCCGGTGTCCGGTTGAGGTTTCGCATAGGGAGTCCAGTCATTGCCGACATGTTCGTCCTTGCAGGCGATCTGGCAGCAATAACAACCGTTACAAATCGAGAGATCTAAGACAAATACTTTCATTATTCCTCTCCTCTGTCAGCAAGCCAGGCCTCGACACGAAGTCCTGCAGCCGGGTCATATTTTCTCTCAAAGGCCTCTGGATGTTCACGCCTCCAGGTGTCCATCTCCTCACCGCTGACTTTCTGTACCTCTACGAGATAGCCGCCGCCAATCTGGCCCACGCAGTTTTCGCTGGTGATGGCGCCGGGGGTGATGGTGTTGATGGCGCCGCCGCGCTCTATTTCACCGGTCTTGATCGGGTCGTGCCGGGCGCCATGATCCACATAGGCCACCCCGGGGCGCACCCGTTCCGTCACGTAGGCGCCGGCAAGAACGATGCCGCGCTCGTTATACACCTTGACGATGTCACCGTTGCTGATGCCCCGTTTCTCTGCTTCACTCGGGTGAAGCCAGCACGGCTCATACTTGTAACCGTCAGGTCCGACCACCTTGCAAGTCTCGACTTCCCTGGTCCAGGTGATATCGTCGCACTGGGCGTGTACCCGCCAGCGCCCGTGGTTGGACATGATGCAGCAGGGGAACATTTTGGCCCGGTGACTGGAGAGACGCTCATCGTGGTTATGACTCTTTTCAATCCACCTCGGGATTGGACCGCGCTCCTTGTCATCGGGATAGGCTTCGGCCAGTGCCTGCGAATAGAACTCCAGTTTGCCGGTGGGTGTGGAGAGAGGATATTTTTCAGGATCTTCATAGAAGTTCCTGAACCCAGGAGGATCATCCGCCCAGTCTTCCGCTGTTGGATAGATCCAGTAACTCTTTTCGTTGAGCTGTTCCCAGGAGACCAGCTTTTCTCCGCCCATGTGACCCCAAACCGCCTTTTGCAGATCTGCGGTAGTTTTTCCACCGGTCATCTCTTCCAGCATGCCGTCAAATTTTTTGGCGACCTCGCGAACGCACTCGGCATCGCTTTTCGATTCACCAACCGGTTCGATGGCCTTTTCGGCGATCATGATGTTGGGCTGCATCGTGCCCTGGCGGATATTGGTGATGATGTCGTCGATTTCCATATAGGTGTTGGCCGGCAGAACGATATCGGCGTAGACGCAGTCATTCTCGAACCATGGATGCTGGGCCACGAAGCATTCGACCTGGGGGCTTCTCATGGCGACTTCGGTTTCGTGGCCATAGTTCCAGCAGGTGATGCGGCAGGGGCAGTCGGACCAGATCATATGTATTTCCACCCCTTCCTTCTCTTTTTCGATCGGGTAGGTGTATTCGATGAACTGATCGTGCACCAGGGCATTCTGGGCTCCGGTTCCCCGGAAGGTGATTGGCTCATCGGTCAGGAAGGCATTCTGGATCAGTGTTTTGGGAATGACCTGGTTCTGCCAGGCGGATACGGCGCTGAGCACCGGCAGGGCCAGTTGTTCTTCGATCTCGGGGTTCCAGAAGAAGGTGCCTGCCAAACCCTCGGCCCGTGGCAGTCCGAAATAGGTCCACTGATGCTGATGCACACCCGGTCCGCCAAGTCCCTGCATGCCGAGCATGATACACTCGAGACGGGCAGGTTCATGGGAGAAAGGTCCTCGGATAAAACCGCCGCCAAAGTAGTGGGCAATCGAGGTGGTTTTTTCTGCAAATTCTCGGGCCAATGCCTTGATGGTCCAGACCGGGACGCCGCATTTCGGTGAGGCCCACTCCGGCGTTTTCGGCACGCTGTCTTCTTTGCCGAGCACATAATCGGCAACCTTGTCCAGACCCACGGTATGGGTCTCAACGTATTCTTTGTTGTACGTTCCTTCCGTCAGCCACATGTAGATGATGGCCAACTGCAGCGCCGCATCGGTGTTGGGCAGTACCGGGATCCACTTATCGGCATGGATGGCGGCACCATAATTACAGTCAGGGCAGACATACACCTGCTGGATTCCCACCTCGGTCAGGAAATAGCACAACCGACTGGCAAACTGTCCAGTGAATCCCCAGGGTGTGGTCTCCGGGTCGCAACCCCAGAACAGGACCATATCGGCATGATCGATGGTATCCTTGACGATGTTGGCCGCCGGATACATGATGCCCTGGGCACCTTGGCCCCAGACGTGCTTGGCGCCCCAATACCAGCCTTCCCAGGAATCGGGGTTGCGCACCTGGAGAGTGAAACCGCCAAGGTATTCGAGCAAGACCCCCGGGTGTCCGTGAGGCGTGTTGATGGTTTTGCACTCGCCGTGACCGTCACCCTGCATGAGGATGGCATTGTAGCCGTACTCTTTGTGGACACGCTTGATTTCGCTGGAGATGAGCTCAGCTGCCTCGTCCCATGAGATTCGGACAAATTTGCTTTTGCCGCGATTCTGGGGGTTGCGTTCGCCGTTGGGATCCCAATCGATTCTTTTCATCGGGAAGGGGACCCTGTTCGGGGAGTAGACCCGTTTTTTATAGCCTAGCGAGAAAGGCCCCGGCAGAGATTTCCAGGTGGGTTCAAGCGTTTTGCCGTTGCGCTCCATCTTCCACTGGCGGATTTCCTCTTTCTTGTATTTCCACCCGTAACGCATCGGCCTGACCCGGACGATCTTGCCGTTCTTTACGTCCACCATGCCTTCGGCGCCGCCGCCGAAATAACCGCCCAAACCAAGCGATCTCAACACGGTTTTGTCTTTTGTTTTCAGCGTAGTCATCTGAAACTATCTCCTCTGGTTAAATTTTAGGTATTCAACAGAGTTCAAATTTGTGGCAGGATCTCTCATAATTCTATCATGTCAGAGACGTTATACTCAACCAACGCGGGAATGATTGCGGCAGCCTTTATTGGCGCATTAAATGATTGATATATCAATCTCTTGAGAGGTTTTTCGGTATCCCCGGTTCAGGTCGCTCAAGGTGATACTTGATTTAAATTACATTTTATATTACATGTCATTTGAGCGTTGTCAAGCATACATTATCTTTATCACAAGAAGACGTGTGCCAATGGATGGGTCAACTACAGTCCCAACCCAGCCTGATAAACAGCAGTCACAGCCGATTTCCAGATCTCCCCTCAGGAGCCAGGTTTGAAAAAAAGCAAAAACCTCACCCTAAAAGTGTACAACCGGATCATGAAGCTGATGCTCGACTATGAGATAGTCCCCGGTCAGCGTCTTGTCTTTGTCGATCTGGCGAACCAGTTAAAAGTCAGCAGGACCCCGGTGAACAACGCTTTGAGCATCCTGGCCCAGGAGGGGTATCTCGATTTTGTCCCCAACCAGGGATATTCGGTCAGGCGTTTATCACAAAAAGACGCGGAAGAGCTCTACCAGATTCGCGAGGTGCTTGAGGTCGGCTTTATTGAACAGGCCATACACAACATAACGGATAAAAAGCTGAACTATGTTGAAAAACAGAAGCTGGTCTATGAAAAAGCGATTTCAGACCGGGTGCACCGGAACCTGTTTATCCTCGACACGGAGTTTCACCTGGCAATCCTTGATATGGCCGGTAACCGGATCCTCTCAGCCAGGTATCGGGATCTCAGTCAGAAAATATTTTTGCGTTTCAGAATCGAGGAGTTGAAGATTGACAGGATAGATCAGATCCGGATTGAGCACCACCAGCTTTATGAAGCACTCTCTCTGAGAGATGTCGAGAGGGCCAAGGGGCTGATCATGGTGCACCACCAGAACTCGCGTGAATCGTTGTTTCCCATTATCTTTCAGGAAAAAAATTGAGTCCGGCGGCTCGAGTGTTGACCATCCGCCGCTAATCCAGACCGCATCAAGAGGTATGTTCATCCTTTTATCTGGCGACAGCGGGAAGGGCTGGCAGCCTGTCGTAAGGTACGCCGAGTTGAATGCCGAAATGTAGGTTCAGGGCGTCAAGGTAGGTCTGATCATCGGCCAGTTCGATCAACCGTTGTGTACCTTCTTCTAGTATTTTCAGGGTCTTGTTGTGTAAGGTAATTCGGCCTTCTCTGGTCGGCAGGGAGGCCATCCGATCCTGGGTGAAGATCGAATCCGGGTGAGTTGAGGTGTAATAGTTGCCGTACTTGATGTCTCCCGGGCCGGCATAGGCCATGTCGAAACTATAGAGGTTTTGCCATAGATCACCGTCAAAGGACTGCAGCATCACCCCGTAAGGTTCTGTCCTGACAAGGCGCAGTCTCTGGCTTCCCAGATCAAAGACCTGGTTCATTTCAAGAGGGATGGGTTCAGCCATATTCTGGCCGCCGAAACCCACATCAGCGATCCACTTTCTGCCGTTGATGGTTACCAGGGAAAGCTGATGCCCTCTGCCTATCACAGTGCTGCCGGAGATATGGACTCTGGCCAGCAGGACACGCGTCTCAAAGCCAAAGTATGTAAGGGCCTGCAGAAAAAGACCGTTTAACTCGAAACAGTAACCGCCGCGCGGCCGCTCGACCAGCTTGTCACACAATGAGCCTGGATCGAGCCGAATCGGGCGGCCGAGCAATACATCGAAATTTTCAAAAGGAATCGTAAGAAGTTGACACCGATGCAGCAAGCGGAGTCCAGCTTCGCTGAGCTTCACAGCTTCCCGATGTCTAATTCTTTGCAGATACTTGTCCGGGTCAAAGGTCTTCATTGTCTTCTGAACCAGGCAGGTGGCATCAAGTCTTTGGCAGCGCTGTCTCATGGCTCACTGGGCTCGGTGCGTTTCGTCTCCTGGTCCTCGATTGAAAGAAGAGTATCGAGAATTTCCTCAATCGGGGGTGGTTCCCCCGCCTCTTTGAACCTGGCGATACGCTGGTAAATATCTGAGGCAGCAAGATGAAACCCTGCGGGCAGCCCGGCTGCCTGAAATGTTGAGGAGATCTCCTCCATCTCCCCTGAGAAGCGCCAGGCTTTGGCTGTTACTTTTCTTATTCGATTGACCGTACTCCGGGCAAAATCAGAACCGTTTCGAGACCATTGCTTTTCAAGCTCTTCCCGCACACCCATTCTTTCCGCAGCGGCCATGATTGCGCAGAGCAGTGCGGTTGTTCCTTTGGTGTTTGCGGCGAAGCACATTTTCAGGGCCGATGCCTTGCCAATTTCGCTGCCAATGACTTCAACTTCCAGTGGGCCGCCCCTGAAACACCCGGAGACCTGACCAGCTGATGGACCGGATAAGTATAGCCAGGTGGTCTGAGAGGACCAGGCCGGTGGGCCGATTATCCCGCCGTCGACAAAGTCGATTCCACCATTGCTCAGCAATTGCTCGATCTGTTTTACATGCTGAGGAGAAATGGCATTGACGTCAACATAGAGTCCCTTGAATGAGCAGTTACCCACTTGCTCGGCAACTTCAAGGGCAGCATGAGGTGGGCAGACGCTGACGATCACGGAACAATGTCTACAGAGTTCCGCGATTCTTTGAACCTCCACCAGACCTTGTTTTTGGGCTCGCAGACGGGTATCCGGGCTGCGTTGCTGAGAGACCCAATAAGTTTTGTGCCCGGAATTCCTGGCTGTCGCTGCCAGTGATATTCCCATTGCACCGGGGTGCAGAAAGCCGATATGCTGGATATCCATGTCCTTCTCCTCTTAACTGCTCAACTACCGGGGTTGCTGCGAATTGTAATTCATTGCTGAGAGTATGTTCAGGTTGATCTCCAGTTGATTAAAATATTGCCGAGCAAGGTGATAAAAACTCCGATACCTGCCGTCGCAGTCCACTGATAATTCTCAAACAGGGTCGAAAGTGTTAAAGCCACCACCGGGAAAAGAACCGTAGCATAGGCGGCCTGCTCAGTTCTTATATGCTTGAGCAAGGCAAAATAAGCAGTAAAGGCAATGACTGAGCCGAAAACTGAAAGGTAGGCCAGGGATATGATATAGGCCTTGGAGAAATCGAAGTTGAAAACATTCCCCCGAACCAGTGCCAAGATGCACAGCAGCCCTGTTCCATAAGACATCGCCCAGGCTATGTTGACCAGCGTCGATTGACCTGGAGTTCTGATCCTGGCAGAAACTATTGTTCCCAGGGAGAAGCACAGTGTACCGCCGATCGAGTAAAGGAGTCCATAGCCGACGGTGGTTTGCGAGTTGAGTATCTCACCACTAAAAATTAAACCGACGCCGAGGACGCCAAGCATTGCCCCCAAGGCCAGCTGAATCGAGGGCAGACGCCTGGCCAGCAGACAATTCAACACCACCGTCAGGGCCGAGGCGGTGGAGAAAATAACTGCGATGAGACCGGTGACCAGTGATTCGGCAGCAAGGTAGAAGAGAAAGAAATTAAGGGAAAAGAGCAACGCTCCCTGGAGCATCATCATCAAATGGACAGGCAGTCCATATTTGAACGGGAGTTGTTTGATGAAGCCCAGGAAGAAGAGCATCAGCGCAGCGCTGCCCATGCGATAGGCAACGGATACCTCCGGCGACACCGGGCCAAGCTGATATTTGACCGCGAGCCACGTTGAGCCCCATATGAGCACCACCGTCGCGTAGAGAAAGACAGAGATCATGTGAGAAACCTCAGACCGCCTGTTGCCTTCGTCCAATGTTCAGACTGGTTTTCCGGGATACATCTGATTTCACTCTGCAGGCAGAGTCACTACTCTGAGAAACAAATACCATAAACTATCAATAAATTCCCCTCGCTAGATGTAATTTACCTATCATTGGCAGGAGAACGGCCCGGTCTGTGACGCTGAATTCCAGCGTCGGGGCCAACAATTAGGTGGCCATGGGAGCGGACGGACCACTCCCAACCGGCGATATCCGGCAAGTGATGCTGTTTGCAACGGCGGATATTTTTCTTGAACCGCCGGTTTCGCGCTGGTTTAATGGTCCACAGGAAGAGAGGGGCGGTTGATGCAGGAGGTGGTCCTCAATGAGCAGTATTTCCAGTTGATGAGATGAAGCCGACAACTACACAGGAAGAGAACAGAGCGCTGGAAAGATCGGCGTTGATCGTGGCGACCCTGACTTCGTTTATGGGGCCGTTCATGATGTCTTCGGTCAATGTCGCACTGCCGAAAATCCAGGCCGAGCTCCAGATGGATGCGGTGCAGCTGAGCTGGATAGCCACGGCTTATCTGCTCGCCGTTGCAGTAGGACTGGTTCCAGCGGGAAAGATTGCCGATATCCACGGCCGCAAGAAGGTGTTTGCCATGGGCTTGGCTGTTTACACTGTCGGTTCGTTTCTCACAGCATTTGTTCAGTCTCCAGCCATGCTCATAGCATTTCGCGTCTTCCAGGGTTTAGGGGCGTCGATGTTCGTCACCACCGGTATGGCCATTATTACTTCAATTTTTCCTCCGAACAGGCGCGGCAGGGCCATTGGTCTCTACGCATCTGCCGTGTACGTCGGTCTTTCAACCGGACCGTTTCTGGGTGGCTTGCTGACCCATCATCTGGGCTGGCGCTCGATTTTCTTGCTAATGCTGCCCTTCGGACTGTTTTCTCTTTATATCACCTTTCACTTTCTCAAGGGGGAATGGAGGGGGGAACCGGACCAGAAGCTCGATATCGGCGGCTGTCTGCTGTACGCCTGTTCAATACTGGCTCTGGTATACGGTGCTACAAGGCTGCCTGAGATGCTGGGAATATCTCTACTGCTCACTGGTGCTGTTTTAATCGTCATATTTTTTCGCTACCAATTAAGAGCCCGCTTTCCCGTTTTTGATGTCACTCTTTTCACCGTCAACAAACCATTTACTTTTTCAAGCATGGCGGCACTGCTCAACTATTCCACCACCTTCTCGGTGACCTTTCTGATGTCGCTTTATCTACAGTATATCAAGGGGTTGGAACCCCAGACTGCGGGAACGGTGTTGATGGTGCAGCCGGTCATGATGGCAATTTTATCTCCGATAACAGGAAAACTTGCCGATCGCATCGAACCCCGCCTGCTGGCGACCACGGGTATGATTTTTACGGTGCTCGGCGTCCTTGTCTTTGCTCAAATAGACCAGGGGACCAGTATCTATCTGATCGTTGCCAATCTATTTTTCATGGGAACCGGGTTTGCTCTTTTCAGCTCACCCAACATGATCGCCATTATGGGGACAGTGGAACCCAGATACTATGGGCTGGCCTCGGGGACGGTTTCAACCATGAGGCTGCTGGGACAAATGGCGAGTATGGCGATTGCCACGGTGGTGCTTGCCCTGATTGTCGGGCGCGAGGTGATCACGCCCGACAAGTACGATCTTTTCCTGCGCAGTACCCGAATCGTCTTCGGAATATCAGCCGTGCTGTGCGCCACCGGCATCTATTTCTCCTGGTTCAGAGGCTCGGTGCTGCAGTCGGATAATAACTCCGGATAACAGACGATTACTGGGACTGTTATCTTACTCTACCTCGATACATTCGGCAGGGCATGAAGCGATTGCCTCCTCGAGGCAGTCAGCATTTGCATCTGCCCCATCAATTACCAGAGCCTTTTCACTGTCTTCGTCCCAGGCAAACACCGATGGACATAGTTCTACACATGATTCGCAACCGATACATTCTTCTTCATCAATAACTACTTGTCCAGCCATGATAACCTCCTGTTCTGATTGTTAAGTTGGGCCGTCTGACAAAGGGCCCGTTAAATCGGTGGCGCGATGGTCACCAGAATTCTCATTTTTGAAGCGGCCCTGACCCCGTGTGGTTCCCTGATCTGGGAGCGGAGGATGTCGCCTTCCCGGGCCTGAATTTCCATATTGTCCTCTCCGAGGAAAAAACCTTCCCCTTCCAGTACCAGAATTGACAACTCCCCGTCAAGGTCATGGGAGTGAACAGGAAAAGTAACTCCTGCATCAAGATTGAAGTTAATGACTTTGAAAAAGGGAGAGTCTTCGACCAGGAAGAATCGCTTCATCTGGCCTGGGGTGAACTCTTTGGTTTCATTCAATTTTATGACATTCATGCGGCCTCCTGTTAGGTCTTTCCCATGATTTTCGATAGCGGGTCACCCTGGAGATCGACCCGTCTCTAGGCCTTCATTAAACAGGATTATCCAGACTCGTCCCTTGATATAGATCAAAAAGCAAGAGATTGACAGGGGAAAATTGCCTGACAGATATGAAACTGTAGCGAAAAAGAATTGGAATTGGCGAACAAAGAGGTGCTGGAGGCAGCGGGCCCTCTCAGTCCAGGCCTTTGATCTTCTGGTTTTTGCGGTAAACCATACCGTTGAAGGTGGCGATTGTCCGGTCCTCTTCATCGCTGACCACAACATCATAGACCCCCAGTTTTCTGGGCTTGTCGACCTCTGTGGCGACGGCCCAGAGCACACCTGCCGACACAGCCCGCAGGTAGGTGATGTGAGCATTAATCGCCAGGGCCATCTGACCGTGGCTGTTTGAGGCTACCGCAAAGGCCAGGTCTGCAAGGGTGAACAGGGCCCCGCCATGAACCACGTCCATCGAGTTCAGATGTTTGTCCTCGATCTGCATACGCGCCTTGCAGTATCCTGGCGAGGCCTCTACTATTTCAATGCCGGAAAGTTCGGCGTAGCGGTCTCGGGCAAATACTTTACAGGCTGTTTTGGTATCCATGGCGAAATGAGATCGGTTGAGGATCTTAAAGTTATTGTCGTTTGTTTAGTCGATTTTCCCAGTAAATGATAGAGGATAAAAGCCATCAACGCCTTTCCGGACCTGTTAAATCGGGAGTTCATGCAGCACCAACGGTTTCCTCTTTTATACCATTGGCAATCAAACGAGTTCCGGTGATTGGCGAGGCATCAGATCAGGGTAGTGAGCATCTCCAGGGAGAGCACCCCCCATACCCTATAATGTCAGGGCCTGCAAGGATCCGTCCCCGCTCACCGTTCTCGTCTCCGAGACAGGTGACGACCAGTCTGGCCTTGTCGAAATCCTCGTCTTTGGTATAGAGACTGGTGGTGACAAGAACACCGACGCCCGCGGAAGCTCCCGCCAGCATGCCGTTTCTTGAGTCTTCAACAACGATACATCTGGATGGGTCTTTGCCGGTTTTTTCAAGGGCCAGCAGATAAATATCCGGAGCCGGTTTTTTCCTGGCCACGATATCACCGGCCAGTATATGGCTGAATCTGATATCCGGCAGTGAATGAGAGGCCACAGCCATGGCCGCTTTTTGGGTTGCGGTGGTGCAGATGCAGACCGAGACATCGCTGTCGTTTGCCTCTTTCATAAGTCGATGAACCCCTGGCCTGAGCTGCAGGCTGCCGCTTTCGATAAGATCGACGAATATCGCAGTCTTGCGTTTGTGCAGCCTGATGATCAAATCGTCAACTGCGCCCGGGGTGACCTCCTTTCCAAACCCCCTGGTCTGGAGGTGATGTCTCATCCGTTCCTTTCCTCCGGAAATTTTAAGCAACTCACCATAATATTCGACGTCCCAACGCACTGGAAAACCAAACTCTTTAAAGGCGGCATTGAAGGCGACGCGATGCCCATCTTTTTCGGTGTCGATGATAACTCCGTCCATGTCGAAAAAAAGCGCCTCTGGAAGGATCATGAACAACTCCTCATCTTCGATTTCAATGTTCTTATGCTTTGATCGCTTCAGTTAGCTTAGCAGAACTCTTCCAAGGTTTCAAAGGCCAGCCTGGCAGCACCGGTCAGGGTGGTTTCGCCCAGCATCTCGAGCGTGTAATCCGCAAGTTTGTCCTGCTTGAAGGCGGTATAACTGCTTTTTGCACCGCCCCCCACATGTTTGATGGTCTTGCTCAGAGCTACATGATCCTTCCAGACCTCGAGCTCCTCGAACTGGAAAGAGACGACACCGTCCAGCAGGGCGAGCAGCATCTCTTCCCTGGTGGAGTCGAGAGTCAAATTGTTAAATGAGGCGGTTGCCTGCCCGACCTGGTGCCTGTTACCAGAGAGAAACGGGAGGAAGGAAGCCCTGAGCAATGGGCGATTTTCAAGGACCTCCTCGAGATAACTCGAGTAGAACACTTCTTTTTTGAGTTCTCGACAGAAATTCTGTCTGAACCACTCCAGAGATCCACCCCCAGCTCCAACCGTTCTCATGGCCAGCCATTTGCCAGGATATGCATGCGTCCTGAGCAGGTGTCGCGTTGACACCAGAGGTTTTTCAAGACAAAGGACCAGAATATCGACGGTCCCCGAGGTGTTTAACAGATCGCCCTGGGCCGTGACCCCGGCACCCACGCAGGCACAGGTGGTATCATTAGCGCCGATAATTACCGGTAATCCGGAAGGAATGCCAAGCTCAGCCGCCGTCCCGGCGAGAAGTTCACCGGCAATACTGTTGGAGTACTGAACAGCCGGCAACTTTTGGGGGTCAATATCCAGCGGCCCATAGATTCGTTCGTCCCAGTCGGAATAGCCTACCGTGTCATAGAGACCGGTGAAAGACGCATTGGAAGGATCGATGAGGAAATTACCGGTGAGCCGCTGCAGCACCAGGGTTGCCACATGGCCGAAACAGACATCTTTTCTCCGGTAAATCTCAGGTGCATGCTTCTTAAGCCACAGCAGGCTGGTGAGACTTATGCCGCCAGGAACAGGCAGGTTCCCTGAGACGTTGAGAAAGGTATCTTGGCCGATGGTTTCCAGCGCCCATTGGGCTTCGAGGCCGCTTCTTCGGTCAAGGTGCAGAATGACCGGATGCAGGGGGCGGCCAGAGCCATCGAGCGGGACCAGAGACGGGCACAAGGTTGAAAAAACCACTGCTCGTACCCTGTCCCGCTGGTTAAGACCACTACAGGCAGCAACGATAGCGGTCCAGATCTCCTCACCATCCATTTCGGCATGATGCCCTTTGCTGAGCTGGATGGTAAGCGGGACCTGCTGTCGTTCAAGGACGTTGAGCTGCTCATCGAGAATACCCGCTTTCAGTGATTGGGTTCCTATATCAATCGCCAGAATGGCATCCATGTCGTTTCGTTGCTGAGGTAGATTTGTATTAATCCAGCCTACCTATAGGAGCTGAGGTCAGTGGCTTCAATTGCCTGCCTGATAAAATCCTTGTCCGAGTCGCTCAGAGGGAGGAGCGGCAGGCGCGGATCTCCACCATGAAAGCCGGCGACTTCGGATGCATATTTCACCCCGGCCACCCCATAACTGCCCGAAACTGAGGAGTTAAGCTTGCCGAGCACCAGGTGAAGTTCCCTGGCACCGGACAAATCCTCGGCCAGGCAGCGTTCATACAAGGTGGCGCAGACATCCGGAAAGACGTTGGCAAGTGATACGATGCCGCCGGTTGCTCCCATCATCATCGCCGGAAACAAGGTGTTCGCCGTACCGGAAAAGACATCGAAATCAAGTTCACAGGTTGCCCTGAGATAGCTGCCGATCATACCCGGAGAGGTATCCTTGACGCCGATGATGTTCTGGTGGGTGGCGATGGCTTTGAGCGTGGTGGTGGAGATGGTCATACCGGTGAAGCCTGGAGCGTTATAGCCGACCACTGGAATCGGGGAGCCATCCGCTACTTCCAGGTAATACCTGGTCATCGCTTCATCGGTCAGTTTCTTCTTGAAATAGCAAGGGGTTAGGACCGAGGCGTAATCGGCACCAAGATCGGCAACTTTCTTGCACTGCTCGATGGTCAGTCTGGTCGATTCGGCATTGGCGCCGGCCAGCACTCGCTGCTGAGCCGCTTTGTTGGCGACAATGGTTTCCAGGACCTTGTCTTTTTCCTGCTCAGAAAGGCTGACACATTCACCATTACTGCCGATGGCGAGATAGCCGGACAATTTGGAGGCAGCATATTTTTGGACATTGCTGGCCAGTTGATCGTAAGCAACTTCTTCGTTTTCAAAAGGGGTGCCAATCGGTGCATAGACCCCTTTAAGTAATGGTGACATGATTTACTCCGGGTTGTTATGTATAGTTGGTTGTTGCATAAATTTATAGAAGATGCTGCCACCTGCTGCCGGCAAGCACCTCGGGGTTGGCTACGTTGAGCGGTTTTTTGCCACTGAGCACCTCAATGGTCCTGTCAGCGGCATCGGTTGCCATTCTGATTACGCATTCGTTGGTCAAAGCCGCGGAATGGGGTGTCAGCAGCACATTGTCGAGCTTCAGCAGCGGACTTTCTGAATCCGGTGGTTCCTGGGTCTGTACATCGAGACCGGCGCCGCCAATGATCTTGTGCTGCAAGGCATAGACCAGCGCCTCCTCGTCGATTACCGGACCCCGTGAGGTGTTTATGACGATAGCCTCCGATTTCATCTGCCCGAACTCTGCGGTTGAGAGTGCGTGATGGGTCTGCTCGGTGAGGGGAACATGAACCGATATCACATCCGAATCTCTGCACAGCCGTTCTTTGTCGACAAAAGTGACCAGCTCTTCATAGCCTGCTTTAACCTCATCAGGGAGGTAGGGGTCACAGGCCAGCACCGTCATTTTGAAAACAGTTTTACAGGCCGTTGCCACCTCAAACCCGATCCGGCCAAATCCCAGCAGCCCCATGGTCTTGCCATTGAGGTCGCGGGATAAATTCTGGTATCTGATCGAATAATTATCGTTGCGCACGGCATGGTCGAGACGCGGCAGCTGTTTGGCCAGGGAAAGCATCATGGCCAGCACATGCTCACAGACGCTGATGCTGTTGACGCCAAGATTTGAGGTGACGATTACCTCATTGTCGCTGGCAGCTTCGACGTCTACGTTATCGAACCCCCCACCGGTGCGCGAAATGACCATAAGATCGTCTGCTGCCTCGATAAGTTCCCGGGTCATGGTAATCCCGGTCCTGAGAATTACCGCGTGAGCGTCCTTCATCAGCGGTAGGACGGTTTCGGGACTGGGGTCGGGCGCGGTCATGACCGTGTGTCCGGCTTCTTCCAATCTCTGGATGGCTTCAATCTCGACTGGCTGTGGCAGTAAGACATTCATGATTGTGTGTGTGGGTCTGCTCTTTAATTTTTTAGGCCTTCACAGCTTACCAGCGCTTCCGCAACGAAGGCAATCATCTTCTCGGTGACGCCGGCGAACTGGCGGGCAGTTGCAAGGATCGCAGGATGGGCGTTGAGCTCAGCTGCACTGTAACCGTCTTCGGCGTAAGCTTTGGTAAAATATGGGATTTTTAAAAGTTTGTCGAGGACATCCCGGCTAACCTGGTCTTCTTTGGAGTCTGAAAACTCAGGATAGGGTGTCTTGTTCAGCAGATCGTTAATATAGGGCAGCGGGCAGGTGTAGACGATATTCTCACCGGCAGATTTCTCGATGTGCCAGGATCGTACCTTGCCGTCTATCGCCGGGCTCAGCCGCATCGAGCAGAGCAGGGCAATAAGCTCTCCGTGTGCACTTGCGACTGCAATTTCAGCAGCCTGGTTGTCTTCGATGAGGGCCGATTGTATCGCCTGTACGGTTCGCATTGCTTCGTCGTGCCCAGTACTTTTGAAAATCTGCCTGGTGGCCTCCGAGTTGAACCGGAGGGCTCTCATCAGATTTGAGTCGAGCCCTCCGGGCATCCATCATATTTCGAGCAAGCACTTCACTGGCATATATGTACATACAGATGTTATAACAGCGAAGAGATAACCGTAAGCGGAGGTGCGGAAGGCGATGTCTCCTATGAAGAAAAGCGAAGTTGTGGTTTAAGGACAGGTTTTCCTTCGGAGTCCTGGGCAACGGGAACCATTTCTTTGGTCATCGCCGGTCCGTCTAGTTCGAGAATGCCGATTTCCGTCAACACATAGCAAATGCAGCCTTCCTCCATATGACCGCCAAAGGCTCCTTTAGCGCTGGCGCCGGTAAAGTGGATGTGTACCTTGCCTTCAACAATCATCCCGTTCATCGACATCAGTTCAAAACCGCCGTCCCAGGTTTCAAAGAGATTATCAGTCGGGAATTTGTTGTGTGTTACCCAATGCATATGTACCCGGCTCAAAGTCCCGTACCCCATAATGACCATACCCTGCACAATGCCCTTTTCCTTAATGAATTCCTCGATTGTCAGCAGGACATCTTTTCCTGGGTCAACCCGAACCACCCAGTATTTTTTGCCTTCGAAACATTGGCTATTCATGTCAGAGTCCATTAAGTACTGCCTCCTATTGTTTAGAACGTTTCTCGCTAAAAGATTCCATTGCCAGTGCTGATTGTTCGCGCTTGCGGGAATATCATGGCGATTATCTTGTTATCGAAATATCTCTCTCCCACCAGGAAGCATAATAAATAATGTTCAGCAGGAGAGAGAAATTTCTTCATTAATGATTTGCGGAATTCTCCTCTCTTTATTTAGGCGGCTCACTAACTTTGAGACCCAGTTCTTCGAGTAACCCTGAATATAGCTTGTCTTCCTCTTCAACCAATTGAGCAAAATCGGCAGGACCTCTGTATTTAATTGGGGTACCTGAATTCTTCATGAATTCGATGAATTCTGCTGTTTCCATAGATTCCTTAATGAAGCCAGCCAATTTTTCGATGTCTTCAGAAGGCCCTCCTGCAGCGGTAAAAATTCCTCTCCAGACGGGAAAGGTAAAATCAATGCCCTGCTCGATTGCAGTGGGAACTTCCGGATACGCCGGATTTCTGTCACTGCTCATCACCGCTATGACTTTCAGATCGCCGGTATCAACAAGAGCTCTCGTTTCTGCCGGGTTGGCGATAACTGCTTCGATTTCATGTCCTGCAGCCGCAACGAGGGCAGGCCTACCGCCTTTATACGGGATGTGATCAACTTCAACATCTACTGCTTTACTAAACAGAACTGCAGCTAGGTGCCACAAACCCCCTGTTCCGCCATTTCCAATCCTGATTTTTCCTGGGTTATCTTTAGCATATGCAATAAATCCCTTTAAATCACTATAGGGGGCATCACTTGGTATACTCAATGCGGCAGTATCTTCTGCTACCTGTGCCACTGGAGCAAATTGATTGATATTGATTTTCCCGAACCCGGTATACTGTATGAGAACCAGACTCTTAGAGTAGAGTCCTAAATTATACGCCGGCTCTCCGCTTGCTATTTTCTGGGCTAAAATCCCACCACCCGCTCCCGGCAAATTTGATACGACAACCTTAACCCCAGCTATAGTCTCCATTTGAGGAGCTAAGGCACGAGTGATCAAATCGTTACCGCCCCCTGCAGAATAACCAACTGGGAAATTAATGTCTTTTTCAGGGAAGGAGCCAGCAATGAGGACTCCGCTGCCGAGTGTCATAAAACAGAACAAGAAACCTACGATTACTGCCACTGCTACCTGGATTCGCTTTCGCATGACTGACCTCCTTTAATTTTTCCTGCCTTTGTTGGTTGTGGCTCTCATGGTCCAAAAGATGATCTGACTACCACCTGGTTAATCTCCGTTGAATAGGCGGGATTATTTGATGGGCTCCTTCCTTTTTATCATTAAGAACCTATTATCGGTCTGTATTATATTGGAACCACTGAAATAATTTTAATTTCTTCTTGATTAGAGGGAACATAAACAGAAAAATGGTAAAGATTAATATGAACAAGCTGATTGGCCTTGTGACTAACGTTTGTATAAACAATGGGACATCACCACGAACCAGAAGCAAGCTGCGCCTTAGATTATCTTCAATAAAAGGCCCGAGAATCAATGCGAGCACTATAGGCGTCCGGGGAAGACTGACTTTGTGCATCAAGTATCCCCCAAATCCGAAAGCCAGCATAAGACCGATATCAAAAAAATTGTTGCGAACCGAATATGATCCGATCATTGCAAAGGCAAGAATCGACGCATTTAGAAATCGTTTGGGCATGGAAATCAATCGTGCGAAAAGTGGGGCACCGGCCAGTCCGAGGATCAACAGGCAGAAATTAGCAACAAACATTCCAACGAATATTGCCGAGACCATCTCAAAATTTTCTCTGAACAAAATCGGACCGGGCCGCAAACCATGTATCATGAGAGCCCCTATCAGAATACCGGTGACCGCATCACCTGGAATTCCAAGAGTCAGCATAGTAAGCATGGCACCGCCGGTGCAGCTGTTATTGGCTGCTTCCGCTGCCGCTATACCTTCCAGTGACCCTTTACCCATTTCTTCTGGATTTTTTGAAATACGCTTCTGCTGGCCGTAGGATACGATTGAAGCGATTGTTCCTCCAGCACCGGGTACTGCTCCAATAATTACTCCGATAACCGATGACCGGATTACTGTGGGCAGCAGCTTGAGTAGTGTTCTCAGCTTGGGAAATATATTTTTCAGCGCCTGATTGACTTTCTTGAGATGGTCTCCTTTTTCGGCCTGAACCAGAATCTCAGTTACGCCAAATAAACCTATCATGGCAATTACAAAAGGAATGCCTTCAAACAGATCCGCTTGGGAGAATGTAAAACGCGGATACCCCATGATCGGGTCTGAGCCGATAGTCGCGAGCATTAGACCAATTACCCCGGAAATAAGCCCTTTCAAAAAAGAGCCTTCCCCGAGATAGGCGATAAGGCTGAGTCCGAGAACTCCAATGGCGAAAAATTCTGCCGATGTAAAGCCAAGCGCAATTTTGGCAACAATGGGTGAGACAAGAGAGAGTACTATGACGCTGAAAAATCCGCCGATGAATGAGGTGATGGTCGCCGTGCCGATGGCTTTTCCTGCCTGTCCCTTGAGTGTAAGGGGATAGCCGTCGAGTCCTGTCATTACAGCAGAAGGAGTTCCCGGGACGTTGACCAAAATCGCAGAGACTGAACCACCGTAATTCCCTCCACAATATATTCCTATTAAACCTAGAATACCGGCAAGAGGAGAGAACCCATAGGTCAGGGGAACAAGAATTGCAACAGCCATTGTCACCGTGAGGCCGGGTAAAGCACCAATGGTAATGCCCATAAAGACGCCGCCTACTGCCATAAGTATAACGTCCCAATGAAGGATGAGTGGCAATCCCTCCGTGTATAATTGAAAAAAGGTCATCGCAACCTACTCCGCAAAACAAAGGATTATGGTAGGGGTACCTTTAATAACGAGCCGAACACCAAGTATTCTCCAACTGTCAATAAGGCTGAAAAAACGAGTCCTTCCTTCCAGGAGCCCCCGAAGAGTCGGAAAGCCAAGAACAGGAAGATGAAAGTTGCGAATACGAACTTTACCTTGAGAAGCAGGATCAGATAGCCAATGAGCGTTGCACCTATCAGCATCGGCTTTGCCAGATCATTGGCTACTTGAAACTTGGGAGGTGCGAGTTTCGCTTGGCGGATGCCGGAAAAAATGAGAATTGCTGCAAGGATACAGAGGAGAACAGCTAGGGACTGAGGGTAGATGGCAGGACTATTGTATATTTTGGGCGAATGAGGGAAGCTTGTCGCAATTCCCCAAAATATTAGAGAGAAACCAATGCAAAGAACTCCTGTAATTATATCTTTCATCGGGTTCCCTCAACGCTCTGATCAGCTAGTTAAAATGGATATGTTATTCGTCATTATTGCTGAGCGAAGGCCTTAAAGCTAAATCAACGCCGTACGACAGGAAGCCACCATCAACGGCCAGAGCCGAGCCTGTAATGAATTGAGAAGCGTCGGAGGCCAGGAAAACAGCAGTTCCGATCAGCTCTTCAACCTTACCGATCCTCTTCATTGGGGTTCTATTGACGATTCTGCTGTGCGTTTCCCTGTTTTTTATAACAGGCGCAGTCATTTCCGTATCGAAATACCCAGGCAGTATCACATTAACGTTTATGTTATGCGGAGCCAGTTCGACGGCCAGCGACTTCGTTAACTGGACGACTCCGCCCTTGCTTGCCGCATAAGCGCTCAGGTTGCTCGAGGCGATAACTGAATTCAACGAACCGAGATTTATGATTTTGCCGTACTGTTCTTGAATCATGATTCTGGCAAAATATTTGGAACCGAGGAAGACACTGTCCAGATTGGTCTTTATTACCTTGCTCCAATCATTGTAAGACATGTCAATCAGGGGATTCCTAATGTTAATGCCTGCTGCATTGATCAAAATATCGACCCGCCCGAAATTTTCCAGGACCCTGTCGGAGAGCATGCGCACGTCCTCTTCACTGGTGGCATCAGTCAGGATAGTGAGTGTCTCTCGACCCAAGGATTTAATTTTTTCTGCCACGTTCTCAACCTTCTCCGCATTGCGGCTTGTCGCCACAACGTTGGCGCCCGCCTCCGCAAGGCCGACAGACAGGGCACCTCCGATACCGCCAGTGCCTCCGATTACCACAGCAATTTTGTTTTCAAGATTGAATTTATCTAAAATCACGTTTTCTCCTAAATACTTATAGAGTTAGCACGATTTTTATACATCTCTATGCAGAATGAGATTGCTCCTCTAATTTCCTCATTTTTTCCATGGCTTAGAAGTCAAGCGGAATATCTCCAAAGGGTTGGACTAAGTAATCTTTCCTTCACAGGACGGCACCATCGAATTTCTTCCAGGTCAAATCTGAGATGCCTCCATTATCGCTTTGAGAATTTATCTGAATCATGATGATTAGTTTTGGGAGCATCACCTTCTGGTGAATCTGTCTTCTGATCATTTGAAAAGGGATGAGGTTTGATTCGCCCCTTTAAAATAGTATACTATTAGTAAGTATGCAAACGTTTTTACGGTGGCCCGTATTGCATTTCATTTTTTATATAATATTGAAATAGCGTAAATATATTATTACAATTATCGTTTAATCAGAAAAACATAAATGTTATTAGGGGCACAAAATTGTATACTATGAAGGCTGTTGAGCGTAACCAGAGCAATCTTTCCGACCAAGTGTACAACTACATCAAGAGAATGATATTGGCTGGTGAGATTAAAGGTGGGGAGAAGATTCCAGAAGAAAGGGTCGGTCATTTTTTCGGAGTAAGCCGTACTCCTATCAGAGAGGCGTTGAGACGATTACAACAATATGGACTTATCCATATCAAGCCCAGGAGCTATGCCGTTGTGGTTTCCCTTGAAATGGAAGAAGTCATTCAGATAGCGCATATCCGGGCTCAGCTGGAAACGCTGTCTGTTCGTCTTTTAACACAAGAGGGAACACCTTCGGATTTCGATTATCTGGATTCTCTGGTGGAGGAATGTGATTCGCTTATTGCGGATAGCGATATTGCTGGTTCAGCTGAGAAGGATAGCAAATTGCACCTGGAAATAGCAAAACGGACAAGGAGCGTGCACCTTTATGAGATTTTCGAAAGATTGGACGCCAAAATGCAACTTGCAAAACTCATTATCGCCCTGCCGATTGACAGGCTCGAATCATCGATTAATCAACACACCAATATTATTATCGCTATGAGGAATGGTTATCCAGAGCTTGCCGAGTCATTGATGAGACATCATATTCTGCATCAATTAAAGTTTTATAATCTGAAACTTAAAAGATAATTTTATTATCGAGCCCCCGGCCTTCTAATTTGCAGAGCACGTAGAACATTTCTCCTCCACCTTTCGTTAAGCAGGCTCAGTTTTTTTATTTTCGAGTTACTCATCAATTTTCCCGACACTCGGAGCCTACGGTTCAAACCCATCTCAGTTAGAGCCCTTCAGATCTGCACACTTCAAGGATTCCCCCGATGCGGGTTTCCATGGCTTTTCTTGCCTGATCCTGCTCCCGCCTATTTATGGCACGGGCGATCTCGGAGTGTTGCTGAAAGACAAGATCGTCCATGCCCATTGATTGAAAAATTTTGGCATAAGCAAGTTTCATAATTGTGTAAAGTTCTGCCAGTATCTGAAAGAAGAAAGGATATTAGAAGTGGTCCTAATGCCGGGGACCACTTCTTTACACCTTGAAATAAATCTCCTTTCGATAGCCCAGTGATTTTGGGCATATTGTCAAATGCCTCAAGTAGAATTTTTTTGATTTATAATCGAGAGAGGGCTGGTCACTTTTTATACAAAAAAGAACCAGTTTTCCTGTTTCTAATACCCGCTTACGTTTCCGGCCATCACCGTAATACCTATCAAATAAACTCGTGTCTTTTTACTAGCAGAGACCATATAAAGATCTCAGATAGCCATAAAGAGGCATGATGAAAGTTCAACCGATCCGCCGTTTCGAGGTCGTAAGAGCTTTCAAGCGGTAAATTTTAAAACACCGCCCTTATCGGCGGAACTGACCATGGAGGCATAGCGGGCAAGATATCCGCCGATTCCAGTTCTAGGTGTATAGGACCATTCCGTACGACGATTTAATAGCTCATCGTCACTTACATGGATCGTAAGAGCCTTATTCGTAACGTCAATAGTTATTTCGTCTCCATCCTTAACCAGAGCAAGGGGACCTCCTGCTGCTGCCTCAGGGGAAATATGACCAACGAAGCAACCGTTGTTGGTGCCCGAAAAACGACCGTCGGTAATAATTGCTGTAGATCTGGCAAGGCCTTGTCCCGTGAGAAGCTTCAGGGGTTTGTAAAGCTCCCTCATCCCCGGGCCACCCTTGGGGCCTTCATAACGGATTACAACTACGTGACCGGGTTTTACTCTGCATGCTTCGATCGCTTCAACACAAGCATCCTCGGAGTCGAAACATATCGATTTGCCGGTGAACTGGTGGACGTCGGGATGGATAGCCGCCGGTTTAGCAACTGCCGTGTCGGGAGCAAGGTTTCCACGCATGATTGCCAACCCTCCGATTGTACTGTGCGGATTATCAAGAGTACGTATAAGATCTGGATTTTCCGGATATAGATTTTTAAAGCTTACAAGATTCTCCCCGAGAGTTTTTCCTGTCACTGTCAAAACACCAATGTGCAAGAAAGTCTGGATGACTTTCATGACCTCAGGTATACCGCCCGCTTGATACAGATCTACGGCATCGTATGCGTGTGTGGCGGGGTTGATTTTGGCAATCAATGGAATTATATCGCTGTATTTGTCAAAGGTTTCGATTATTTCATCAGTGTTTATACCGAGTTCATGAGCTATGGCACAGGTATGAATGACCGTGTTGGTGGAGCCCCCGATGGCCATCATCGTCATGACGGCATTTTCAAGGGATTCTTTGTTGATGATCTGTCGGGAAGAAATACCATTTGTTACAAGTTCTACTATTTTTTCACCGCTTTTCAGAGAGTTTCGCAGACGCTCATTATAAACAGCAGGGATAAGCGCAGCGCCAGTCAAAGTTAGACCGAGAGCTTCAGCCAGGCAGCACATGCTGTTTGCGGTGCCCATAAACTGACATGAACCACATGTGGGAGTGCACAAGTGGCCAATTTGTGAAACTTCATGCAGCTCTATTTCGCCGGATTGATATTTCCCCATGGCCTCACTTACGGTAGTACTGTCCGTTTTTGGTTGATTTCCGAAAGCAGGACCGGAAATCATGCAGCCGCCAGGTACAAAAATGCATGGAATGTCAAGTCTTGCAGCTGCCATGAGCATACCTGGAACAATCTTATCACAGCTACCCAGAAGAACGAGACCATCCAACCGATGGGCCATCGCCATTATCTCGACGCTGTCTGCTATATTGTCGCGGGAAGGCAGAACATAGTTGCCGCCAGCATGAGCGTCGGCAATACCGTCGCAGCAAGCGATAGTGCCAAACTCGGCAGGAGTGCCGCCAGCACGATAGACACCGTATTTGACCATTTGAGCGATCTGACGGAACATGGTATGTCCAGCTACCATGTCGGAAAAAGAATTCGCTATGCCAATAATTGGGCGCCCCATGTCATCATCTGAATAACCTGCCGCCTTCCAGAGAACTTGATTTCCAATCGTTTCAGGGCGTTGCAATGGATTAGGGTTTTTCCCATTCATAGTTGACCACTCTTCGAAAAAAAAATAAAAATCAGCGAAATCAAAATGTTGTGGATTTATTCTGTTTAAGCATCTCTAAATGAGCCGGACAATTTGCCCTGCCTTCTAAAATATTTGTATGTAAAAGCTGTTTGGCTTTATCGAAATTTCCGGTTTGTATCGTCTCTAGTATTAATTTATGAGGACAGATATCCATATCACCCTGTCCTTTCATATCGACCGTTGGCGCATAAGCTCTTATGTGAAGTGCGTTCATACGGTTTGAAAGGTTCTTTGTATAATCAAGAAGAAGCTCTATCAAGCCCTGCTCTTCCAGATGAGCCGGTGCTATTTTGACGTGTACAACATTTACATTAAGCTGTTTAGCAAGTCCGCTACGCTAGGTGATAATTTGGTGCCCGCGGGAAGTGCGCCGGTAATAATCCCCTTAAACAGTTCTTCCTGGACCTGGATGTTTACTGATTTAGTATTAATTGGAGTGAGATCGTAGGATGATGGCTGCTCTAAAAAGGTTCTCTCAAGTCCTGGATCGGTCTGATTAACGGATGTATACTGCCATGTCTTAAACAATGAACGGCTGCTGAAATGCCCAGAGATACCGACTTCTTCGAACCATGATTTGACTATTGTAGTGATGGCAGAGAACGAAAGAGGCTTGTTCTTACGCTTCTTGCGGAATATGAAGTCGTCAGGCGCGGGGTTTCGCGCATCTAAATATTGTCGAAGAGCAGCCTTTATTGGCGGTTCTGAAGTAAACGTATAAGCCTCTATGGAGGCTGCAGGGGTAATATCACAAACTCGAAGATTTAACAGGTCGTTGATACGAAGGCCTGAGGAAATACCCATTTCGAAAAGAAGGAGCTCCAAAGGTCTTCTTTTCAGAAGTTCCCGTAATTTATTTATATCAATTCGAGATGTTATTGCATTGACTGCATTTGACTTCTTCAAAACCCCATTTTCCTTTTGAGTGACGCTTTTGAAATTTAGAGGTACTTCATGTTTGCCAAAAATGCTTTTAAAAAAATGTTAACGGAATAGAACTCCTGCTTCGCAAAAAATAAAGTAAAATAAAAAATATATAATAATATTAAAAAGCAAATTACTTTATTTTCAACAGGTACTACTTTTAGCCAAAAATGTCAAACCTGAACGTTGCAGTTTGTGTCCTTATAATCTTGTAATTATTAAAATTTATGTTGACAATCCTTACAGGTTATGTAGCATGGTTTTGATAGCGGATTCAACCAATTACTTAGGTTTATTTCTGAAAAAACTGAACATTAGTTTAAAATTAATATCCTTGGGGGATTTTCGACCACAATCAGATATGAGGCGCCACTTAAAGGGAGCTGGCCATGACCAAACATGCTTTGATAATCAACAAAAAAGATAACGTAGCAACAGCCTTGAAGCCGCTTGGAAAAGCGGATCGAATCCATCTAGCTATCGAAGATAGGTCCTTAGACGTGATCTTGTCCCAGGCGATTCCTTTCGGCCATAAATTTGCACTCAGCAACATTGACGAAGGAGGTGCTGTAATCAAGTACGGTGAAAAAATTGGAACCGCATCCGAGGTAATCAACAAGGGTGATCACGTCCATCTTCACAATGTAGAAGGGTTCAGGGGAAGGGGGGACAAAAATGAACTTTAAAGGATTTCGCAGAAAAAATGGAAGTGTTGGAATTCGAAATCACATTCTAATCTTTCCCACAGTCATCTGCGCTAGCGTAGTAGCACAGAGAATCAGTCAGCTCGTACCTGGTACTGTTACTGCATCGCACCCTCATGGTTGCGGCCACCTTGGTCCGGACAGGGAGCATATAATCCGGGTCATGAGCGGATTCTGCAGTAATCCCAATGTTGCCGGTGTGCTCCTTGTTGGACTTGGGTGTGAAATGATGACACCTGATTTGATTGGTGACCAATTGAGAAAAGGGGGGCAAAAAATCGAGACCCTTAGCATTCAGACAGAAGGAGGCACTACTGCTAGTATTGAAACAGGGAAAAAAATTGCCTCGCAAATGGTTGCAGAAGTAGAAAAAATTCTACGTGAGGAGATCCATTGTTCGGAATTGATCCTCGGAACGAAATGCGGGGGCTCCGATGCATTTTCTGGGCTCACGGCAAATCCGGTACTTGGGGTTGCCAGTGATATCCTGGTGAAAAAGGGTGGAACGGTGCTGCTCACCGAGACCCCTGAAATGATAGGAGCCGAACATATCCTGGCGAAGAGAGCTGCAAACCCGGAAATAAAACGTAAAATCCTGGAAATCACAGCTGCTACGGAAAAGTGCGTTAAAGATCTGGGGGTAGATATTCGGGAATCTGAACCCTCTCCTGGCAACAAGGAAGGCGGGTTGACAAGTCTCGAAGAGAAATCCCTGGGAGCTATCCTCAAAGGAGGAACATCTCCGATCAGACAAGTCATAGGTTATGCAGAAAAACCCACCGAAAAAGGATTGATTATTATGGACGGTCCCGCTCATGACGCCGTCGTGGGGACAGGCTTTAATGCCGCCGGGACCCATTTAATAGTTTTCACTACCGGCCGCGGAACTCCCCTTGGGACTCCAATATCACCGGTTATCAAGGTCTCATCCAACACCCATATTTATCACCACATGAGGGACAATATCGACCTGGATGCTGGTAAAATACTTGAGGGAACCGGATCCATCCAAAGCGTAGGTGAAGAACTTTTTCAGGAAATTATTGAGGTGGCATCGGGTAAACAAACCCGATCGGAAATTCTGGGCCACAACGAATTTGCTATTCATTCCCTTGCTCCAACCGTTTGAGGACGTTGCAAAAACTAAAATAAGGGGTTGATTCTACAACAAGTTGGTTCTATTTGGGATATCTGAAGTTACCAAAAGTTATCGATGCACGAAATAGGTCGATGATTTCTTGGTTGTGAGGCGGTAGTAAAGAGAAAAAAGGCTAGGCTTCATTAGAGCAAGAAAATTTTTAAAGGAGGAAAAGCATGAAAAAGAGAAACTATTTAGAGCCTCCTAAAATAACTTCTAACCAGATACCAGCGCTATTTGGGGAATAGTGAAAATGTTTTTGAGTAAGCGAAAGATGCGAGTCAGAAATCTCTGCAAAAGCAAAAAACCGTTGATTTTTATTAGCAGCTAAACAATCCAACTCTTGAATCGAATGGTGAGTTCACAGAGCATAGTCGTTACAAACCATTTTCTCTGCAAATATCCAAGATTTTACCGAGATGTACTTCCATTGTCTGCCGGGCCAGCATTGGGTTGCGGGCGAATATAGCCTCTGCGATATCGGCATGCTGCTTATAAACAAGATCATCAATGTTCATGCCTTGCAGCAATTTGGCATAGGCAAGATCCATCACTCTGTGCTGCACATCGTAGATAGATTTCATCAATTGGATATGGACAATATTTTGTGTGGCATAAGCAATATTCATGTGAAAGCTTATATCGCTGTTCATCTGCATCTTGTCTGCTGCCAGTTCTTCTTCTATCCTAGAAAGACTTTTCTCAAGCATGCGTATATCATCGTCCGTGGCCCTTAGTGCTGCCAACTCGGCACTTTTTACCTCCAGCGCCATGCGGGTTTCCTGGAATTCTGTAATTGAGAAATCCTCCCCCCCATCATTTGTAAAAATGTACTGTCAATTTTCTGGGTGGTATTGTCAAAGACAAAAGTTCCAACCCCGCGCCTGGCAACCACCAGGCCATTATCTATCAGTTTCTGGATGGCTGTTCTTACTGTGGGGCGGCCAACTTTGAAAAGTGAGGCCAAATCTCTTTCGGCCATCAAACGTTCTCCCGGCCGATATTCTCCCCGATAGATTAAATCTTTGATCTGCTCGTAAATCTGATCAGAGATTTTTCTCTGTTTTATTGGTTTGAGCATACAGACCCCACATGGCTGTGATGAAACGATGCTTTGCAGCTTTTACTACCTCGTTGTAGCGCAAGTATTCTTTATTTTTGCAGTAACTTCTGTGGTATTACCACATATCCTCAAAAACATGAACCCCTTTCTTTGTTATTAGAAAAAAATAACATAACATGCTTAATTTAATATGAATAAAAATATTAATTGACACTTTTTGTTTTAAAAAGTAATAAACAAAATGGTATTATATCTTAACCAATTTGTCCCGAGGCATCCTCGTTTCCACTTCACGAAGTTAAACCTTCGGAGGGAACAGCGTTTGCGCTACAACATCAGGTGAAGCTTTTCACCTATATGGCGGTGGTGAAATGATTGACAACGTATACGATCCGCGCAAGCGAAGCGATCTGACCGAGAACGAAAAACGCACCATGCGTTTTATGACAGAGTGTCTCCATGGTGACAATGTCGCTCTAATCGATGAGTATGTTGCAGAAGATTATATCCAACATACCCCCGGAATCGGTCAGGGGAGAGCAGGTTTGCTCAATTACTTGAAAAAAGTCGCATGGAAGCGGCCGGGTCGCCACGAGTGGCGACCGATTCACCTGTTCAGTGACGGAGATTTTGTAATCCTCCATAAACTGCTGCCGACGGTGGTTATTGTCGATATCCTTCGCTTTGACCAGGAGCATAGGCTGGTCGAACATTGGGATGTAGTACAGCGACACCCAGAGCCTGGCTATGACCCGATGGCCATCTCCTCCGAGAATCTTACCCGTTTTAAGGAACTCTTTTCCTGATATGACAACACATCGGCTGCAATCATTGAGAGGAGAAAAGGGATTCACTCTGTCGCCGGGGTGGCAGCTCCTGACCGAGGCCATATTCGATGATGATGCCTTTAGGTACGACCCCGGTCAGCTTATGCACACCGACTTAACCTCGTGCTCATTGAGTGCTGCTTGGCGTTTAGACGTGAGTTTTTAAAGGAGAAGTAAATGGAGGCTAAGGAACAGGCCACCCGCGAATTGATCCATGATCTGCAGAAGGCAGTCAGGGGTGAGGTGTTCTTCGATGATCTGACCCGCCACCTCTACGCAACCGACGCCTCTGATTTCAGCAAGATGCCGCTGGGTGTATTGTTGCCAAGAGATACCGATGACATCCAGGCAGCCATGGAGATCAGCGCTAACCACGGGGTGCCGATCATTCCCCGGGGCGGCGGCTCCAGCCTTTCCGGCCAGACGGTGGGGACCGGTTTGATCATGGATCTGTCCAAGCATTTGAAAAACATTCTTGAAATTAACCCAGAGGAGAAATGGGTGCGGGTGGAACCCGGGGTGGTCCTCGACCCCCTCAATGCCCGCCTCGCCCAACACGAACTGATGGTGGGCCCTGACCCGTCCTCAAGCATGGTGGCCACCATGGGTGGTATGGCAGGCAACAATTCCACTGGCTCGCACTCCTTCAGATACGGAATGATTGCTGACCATATCCAGGAAATGGAAGTGGTACTTATTGACGGCAGCAAGGTTACATTTACTGATAAAGATAGTGCGGCAGTCGAAGGTCTGGCCAGGCGGGAAAGTATGGAGGGAAGCCTTTACCGGGAGATCCCCAAACTGCTTGGCCAATACAGCCGGGACATTGAGACTCGGTATCCAAAAACCTGGCGCAATGTGGCCGGCTATCGCCTCGACCATTTGCTCAAAGATCAAAAAAATGGCTCACCCATGAATCTGGCGCAGTTAATTCCAGCCAGTGAGGGTTCTCTAGCCACTATTACTCAGATTAAACTAGGTGTCGTTGCTAAACCTTCAGCCCTCAATCTGCTTATACTCCACTACCCCAAGGTGAAAAATGCCCTGGAAATGGTGCCGGCGATTCTGGAGTATCAGCCCGCAGCCGTGGAGTTGATGACCTCGCCCTCGATTATGCTGGCGGACAATCATCCAGGTTTTCGCCCGAAATTGCGTAAATTCGTCCACGGCAATCCTGGGGCCCTCCTTATTGTAGAGTTTGCCGAGCACTCCCAGGTCGAGCTTGAAAACCGGTTGGATACCTTCAAAATCTGGCTTGCAAAGCACGGGTATCGTGAATCGATAACCCACTGTACCACCCCTGAACAGATTGCCAATGTCTGGCAGATTCGCAAAGCGGTGATAGGTTTGCTGCTTAGTAAACCGGGAGACGACAAACCTATCTGGATCATCGACGATGCAACCGTCCCCGTGGATCGGCTGGTAGAGTACACCGAGGATGTGGTGGCGGTTGGCAAAAACTTCGGCATCGATATAAATTTTGACGCCCACGCCTCTGCCGGCTGTCTGCATATGGGCCTGGAACTCAACCTCAAAACTCGCGAGGGATTGCAGCTCCTGGAACAGTTGTCCAAGAAGATAATGGGTGTGGCCATAGCCCATGGCGGCAGCACTACCGGTGAACACGGCGAAGGTCTGGCGAGGAGTTATTTTAACGAACAATTGTATGGTCAGCGTCTGCATCAGGCCTTTCGTGAGGTGAAGGCTCTTTTCGATCCGGACAATCGACTCAACCCCCACAAGGTGATCAACCCCATTGAACCATGGGATAGCGGCTGGCTCCGCTATCATCCTGACTACAAGACCCCGCACGAGCCCGCGCAAACGACACTTGACTTCAGTGAACATGGCGGTTTTGCCGGACTTGTGGAGATGTGCAGCGGTTTGGGGGTGTGTCGGTCCGAAGTTTCTGGCACCATGTGTCCGTCGTTTCGGGTAACAGGCGACGAACTTCACAGCACCCGGGGCCGAGCCAACATCCTGCGCGCTGCCCTCAGTGGAAAACTGGGAGCGGAGGGCTTGACTTCGAAAGAAGTTTACCGAGCCATGGAGCTGTGCCTTGAGTGTAAGGCATGCCGCAATGAATGTGGCGCAAAAGTCGACATGGCCAAGCTTAAATATGAGTTTTTAGCGCAATACCAGGCAAAGAACGGGGTACCGCTCAGGAGCCGTATGTTTGCCAGTATGGCCACTGCCGATAGAATTGGCAGCAAGGTGCCGCGCCTTGCCAATGCTCTTTACACAAACAGCATTTTTCGAAAAACACTTGATAAAACAGTAAAAATCGACCAGCGCCGGGAGTTTCCTCTGCTTGCCGAAGAAACATTCCAGCAGTGGTTCAAAAGGCGATCTGGAGCGAGAAAAAAGGGGGAAAGGGGTGAGGTAATCTTATGGGATGACTGCCATATCAGCTACCATGAGCCTGAAATGGGGGTGGCTGCTGTCACCGTGCTGGAGGCAGCAGGATATGAGGTCATGCTGATTCGTGATAGAAAGTGCTGTGGCAGGCCGATGATCTCCAAAGGACTACTAAAGGAAAGTTGGCAAAACGCGAAACACAATGTGGCAAGACTCGCACCATTAGCAAAACGCGGCATTCCCATCATAGGGGTGGAGCCCAGTTGTATAGCTTGTTTTCGGGATGAATACCCAAGCCTGCTGAAAACCAGTGAGGCGAAAATGGTGGCAGACCAATCATTTTTCTTTGAAGAATTTATCATGGGCTTGGTGGAGCAGGATGAGCTTTCTCTTCCCTTTGTTGAGCCCGAAAAACATAAAACTGTCAAACTGCACACTCACTGTTACCAAAAAGCTTTCGGTACCGGTGACAAGGTGGTGGCTATGCTCAGATTACTGCCCAAAACTAGTGTCAAGGAGATAGACAGCGGTTGTTGCGGTATGGCCGGTTCCTTCGGCTATCAAAAAGAGCATTACGATATCTCTATGGCCATAGGCGAACAGAAACTTTTCCCAAGCATCCGCGAGGCTGCATCGGAGACGATTATTGCCGCAGCAGGCACCTCATGTCGTCAGCAGATTAAAGACGGTACTGAACGCAAAGCCTTGCATCCTGTTATCGTCTTGGCACAGGGGCTAAAAAATAGTTCTATTAAATAACCAGTCATTTTTCGTGTATGGGAAATCCTGTAGACAAGAAGTAGTAATGGCATCAATTTTTAAAAGGAGGCGCCGGCAGGATTCAGTAACCTATACAAGATTGGCAGGTCAGGCGGTAGAATCGATATCGATGGAAGACTGCATGCAGTTCTCCTGAGCATAGTGAAGTCTGGGATGGAAGAAACTTAAATAATTAGACTTGAGAGGCCAAAATGGATTTTAAAAGGAGAAACAATTGAACTAAAGCGAAGATGCCTCATAAAAAAAGGTGTTGTTACTGCACTTAGTGCAGCTTCTACAAATTGGTATAGCACCCAAAACAATTTGGAGGTGTTGATATGCAAGAAATATCTCATTAAGATTTTCACAGTACAAAAAGTTGGTTTTATTTGGGATTTCTGAAGTTACCAAAAGTTATCGATGCACAAAATAGGTCGATGCTTTCTTGGTTGTGAGGCGGTAGTAAAGAGACAAAAGGCTAGGCTTCAATAGAGCAAGAAAACTTTTAAAGGAGGAAAGGCATGAAAAAGAGAAACTATTCAAAATCATTTAGTTTTATAATCTTGGGACTGAGCGTCTTGATGATGTTTTGCTTGACGTCAACAAATGTAATGGCGGCTGACTCCGCAGAACCTATCAAATTAACTTTTTCTAGTTTTTTTCCGGCTAACCATTATGTAAATACCGAGGAAATACCTGCATGGATTAAGGCTATTGAGGAAGCTACCGATGGAAGAGTCGAAATAACCGTGTATGCAGGCGGGACAATGCTTAAAGGGCCTGAGACATATGATGGTGTTGTAAACGGTGTAGTAGATATCGGTGTCATGGTTCCGGGTTGGGCTCCTGGCCGATTCCCTGCCTGGGAGGTATTCGATCTGCCAGGTTTACCTATTAACGATGCTAAAGCTGCGGCGCTAATCACCTACGAAGCAGTGAAACAACTTGAAGAGCTTCAGTTTACAGATACCAAGTTCCTCTTCCTTCATTCTACCGGTCCTGGGGCTATCTATTCGAAAAAGCCGGTGCGCACTCCACAGGATTTAAAAGGAATGCAGGTATATGCTACCTCCATTACCGCTGATATCGCCAAAGTCCTTGGTGCCAGCCCGGTCGGTGGCGGTCGTGGTGAGATCTATATCATGCTTCAAAAAGGAACTATTGACGGAGACATCTCTGGTCCGCCCGAGGTCCTTTTAGGGTATAAAGAAGCCGAGGTAATAGATTATATCACCCTACAGGCTGGACAGCATGGCCTTCCCGGTTTTTATAACAAGACCCATTTCTTTGTAATGAATCTTGATAAATGGAACTCTTTACCAGCAGATATCCAGAAAGCCTTTAATGAGGTAAATGATAAATTTGTTGCCGAAGCAGGCAGTATATGGGCTTCTCATCAGCAAGAAGGATTGGATTTTGCCAAGAAAGAAGGGGTCGAGTTTATCGAACTTACTCCAGAACAAGCTGCCGAATTTGTCAAGCCCGTCCTCTTTTTGGCTGACAAGTGGGCCGAAGATATGGAAAGCAAAGGACTTCCAGGAAAGAAGATACTTGCCACTGTCAGGAAGATATGTGACGAGTACAATAAATAGATTACCTGTCCGCGTGCCACCCAGAAGCAAAGAAACAGCAACTTCCGGGTGGCAAATCATTACAAATATGGAAAGATTGGACCCGGGTAGGTGAGAACAAGTGCTATTTCCTTTTATTGCGCAGCCTGGGTCTAATACCCCGCCGCTTGGGGCGTGGTGTAGTAAACTTGCTCTGCATTGATACCCCGCTGCTTGCGGCGGGGTAGTTCATTGTGTGCCTGAGAAAATTGATTGATAAGGAGGTTTCACAATGCGAGTGGCCAGCTTTGAAAATGGCGTAAATCGATTTAGTAAATGGTGCAATTGGCTGTCATGTGCCGCTGTATTGCTGATGATGTGTGTGATAATCACTAACGTTATTCTGCGTTTCTTCAACATGACCATTCTGGGCACCTATGAATACGTTGAGCTGATCTCCGCCGTTATTATATCCTTTGGATTAGCTCATACAGGGGTGATCAAAGGGCATGTGGCTGTTGATCTTGTTTTGCGGCGGTTTTCAGAGAGAGCCCAGGCGGTCGTCGAAACTATTATTACCATTTTGGCGCTCGGTGTCTGTGCGATAGTCACATGGCGGCTGGCACAATTTGGCTACCAGAACTTCAAGCTAAATCTCGCGACTGAAACCATGGCAATACCTCTCTATCCATTTAATTTAATGATAGCATTTGGCTTTTTGGTGTTTTTGTTCGTCCTGATCAGCGATATTATGAAGTCCATAGCAAAGGCGGTAAAGAAATGAGCGGATTTGAAATCGGAATCATAGGTATTATTTTTCTACTCCTGTTGATGGTCTTGCGAATGCCCATAGCCTTCAGTATGCTAATTAGCGGCTTTGCCGGACTTGCGTGGGTGCTGAACTCAAAGGCGGCCCTTGCTCAGGTAGTTTTAAATCTCTGGTCAACCTTTACCTCCTATGACCTCAGCGTTGTTCCCATGTTCATATTGATGGGCTCGGTTGCCTTCTACGCAAACATAAGCGGTCAACTTTTCAATACCACACATAAATTTTTCGGTCGCCAACCAGGAGGTCTTGCGCTGGCCACGATATTTGCCTCAGCTGGGTTTGCGGCGGTTTCCGGTTCTTCAAATGCTTCGGCCGCGGCCATGGCAAAGGTGACACTGCCCGAGATGAAGAAATTCAACTACGATGATGCTCTTGCAACTGGAGCAGTTGCTGCTGGTGGTACGCTGGGTATACTAATTCCTCCAAGCGCCCTTTTTATCATTTACGGCGTGATGGTCCAGGCCTCTATAGGAAAACTTTTTTTGGCCGGAATATTGCCTGGATTAATTCTTACTTCTCTTTATGCAGTGGTTGTTTATTTTCTTTGTTGGAGAAATCCAGAGCTCGGGCCTCCTGGAAATCCTTGCTCCTGGAAGGAAAAGTTTTCTTCTCTAACAGGTTTAATAGATATGCTTATGCTGTTTTGTCTGGTTATGGGCGGACTGTTTGTGGGCTGGTTTACGCCGACAGAGGCAGGTGGCGTAGGTGCCGCTGGGGCAATCGTTATCGGACTGGTCAGGCGAAGTCTGAATTTTGAGGGTTTAAAGAATGCGCTCCTCGAAACTGTCCAGATTTCAGTAATGCTCTATTTTATTGTAGCTGGAGCGCTCGTTTTCGGACGTTTTATGACCGCGACCAGATTTTCGTTCGAACTGGCTGCCTGGATTGAAGGCTTAGCTCTCCCTGCAGCTGGCGTCATGGGTATATTGATTCTTATCTACCTGGTAGGAGGATGCTTCATGGACGCTCTTGCCTTGGTTACACTTACCATTCCGATATTCTTCCCCATTGTTGTAACTCTTGGTTTTGATCCTATATGGTTCGGCGTTATCATCGTACTTGTCGCTGAAATGGGTGTCATTACACCACCAGTAGGTGTTAACGTTTATGTAATCAAGGGGATTGTTCCAGATATTCCCTTGGAAACCATTTTTAAAGGAATTTTGCCATTTACCCTTGCTGTACTTGTCTGCATTGCGCTAGTGCTTGCTTTTCCCCAAATTGCGCTCTTCCTGCCAGGATTGGTTGATTAACGTAGCCTCAGATTCATGAAATGGCACGATCGAGTAGGCAGAAGTTTTCGGGCAGCATCAGGTTTGACTTTTGGGCTGGAAGTTCTGCTCCAACAAGTGTGATTTCCAAACGTAACGTTAACTTTTCAACAACTGCTGTGTGTATCGATCAGATAACCTCATTTCCGGAATAGCTAAGAATGAAAATAGTTCAGATGAGCACGACTGTAGTGTCCTTACCGATGAACCATCGCAGCTTTTTCGGGAAAGAAAATCCACGTATGACCCCGGTGATTGTGCAATTAAAAACTGACGACGACTTGGACGGTTTCGGCATTGCGTATGCTATAAATGATTTTCAGGTGAACTCTTTAAAAGCAAGTATTGATGACCTTGAGGAAGTGGTCATTGGACAAGATATCTCCAGATGGGCAGCCACATGGAAGGACCTTCATACGGCTCTCAAACATACCGGACAGTGGGGTGGCTATGGACTCAATGCCATTGCCGCAATCGATACAGCATTCTGGGATCTGCGGGCAAAAGCGTGTAATTTACCATTGGCCCGCATGCTGGGTGGGTTTAGAGACAGGGTTCCAGCCTACGCCAGCAATTGGCTTTGGGGATTTCTGAGCATTGATGAACTGCAAGAGGAAGCGGTGTCCCTCATTAAAAAAGGTCATAGAGCCATGAAGATGAAAATGGGAGGGAAAGCGCATAAAAAGAACATTGAACGATTCAAGGCGATCCGGGAAGCAGTTGGAGACGATATCAATATCATGGTCGAAGGACACTGGTCATGGACGGTGCCGGAGGCGATCAGGATGGGACGTGCGCTCGAACCCTACAATCCTTATTGGCTGGAAGACCCTATCGGGCTTCATCAGGGAGATATCTGTCTTGAAGATACGGCGGCCTTAGCTCAGATTACTGCAGCGGTAGATGTGCCGGTTGCCGCCGGTGAGACCTTTTCAACAAAATATGGCTTTCGCCGTATAGTCGAGGATAAAGCCGTCAATATTGTAATCGTTGATGTCCTGCGTGCAGGGGGAGTTACGGAGATGATGAAAATAGCCGCTCTGATGGAAGCGTATAACCTGCCTGTTGTCAGCCACTGTCTCCACGATATATCAATGCACGTCATCGCGGGAATTCCCAACGGACTGATGGTTGAATATATGCCTTGGTGGGATGTTATTTACAAGGAACCGCCAGAGGTAATAGACGGTCACTTTGAAATATCTGAAAAGCCGGGTTTAGGGTTAGAACTCGACCAAACAGTTATCAGGAATCACAAATTGGCCTAGCTTACCACACGAGGTATTCCATTTATTGCATCGAACATCATGAAAGATATTCGTTTGGGTTTTAATAACCAAGTATCAGGGAGTTTTTATGAAGAAGGCTTATGTCAGGCTCCGGAAAGAGAGACTGGAGTTTGAAATCCCGCCGCACTGGAATATGTTGACATTGGCCGAGTTTGTTGACCATAAACCCAGATCCAACGTCAGATCTATCGCCAGAGAGTCCATTTTTCATCCGAGATCATCCCCTCCATTGACGGAGATGGTTTCTGAAAAAGATACCATTGCCGTCATTGTGGAGGACCTAACCCGGGTTTCCCCGAAAAAAGAGGTATTAGGTGAGCTGCTGAAAATACTGGAGGAGATGGCAATTCCGGATGAGCAGATCACGATTGTAATAGGCCTTGGTACACACCGTGGACTGACTCAGGAAGAAATGGCAGGAGCCTTTGGAAAAAGTGTTGTTGATCGGTACCTGTTCGTCAATCATGATTGTCTGGCACCCGATCTGATACCGGTAGGTAAACTCAGATCGGGGCGGCCGGTAAAAATAAATCCTGTAGTCCATCAGGCTACTTTCAAGATAGGCATCGGCTCCATTTTTCCGCATCCGATGAATGGGTTTGGTGGAGGAGGTAAAATTTTTTTTCCTGGCGTGGCTGATTTCGATTCAATCCTGGAGCATCACTTGAGATACTCTTTCAGGCCAGCATCGAACCTGGGCTTAACTATCGGGAACCCGTTTTACGAGGAAGTGATGGCTCTGGCAATGGCTGGCAAGCTGGATTTTATCATCAACAGCGTTTTGGATCACAACGACCAGTTATATGATATCGTGGCCGGGCCTCTGTTCGAAACCCACCAAGCGGGTATATCGATCTGTAAGAAGATCCTTGAAAAGCCCTTTGAAAAGAAGTCGGACTTGACAGTGATTTCCTCATTTCCGTATACAGAGGGGACACAGATTATGAAACCTTTTGCTCCGGCAACCCTGATTACTAAAGACGGAGGCTGCGTGATTTTAGTAGCCGAATGTACGGTGCCGCTGGCTGAACAGTACCTTTCCGGTTGCGAGGTGTTCAGAAAGAAACATGGCCATAACTTAAGGGAAGAGGTTATTCGTCAGTTTGACAAGAACCAAAGAATTTTGGAAGATGGCGCTCCGGAGTTTAATATGTCGATGGCCCAGGCGCTATTGGCGCAAAGCGACTTTCGGGTCATTTTGGTGACCGATGATATAAGCGAAGATCAGGCGAAAAGCATTGGCTTTCAATCTGCCCCGGATCTCCAGGTCGCAATTGAGATGGCTAAGGAGTATTGCCCAAATCCGGATGTGCATGTGGTTCCTTCCGGCGGTGTTATTTTGCCGGTGCTCCAGTCATAATGTTTGACAATTGATACCGAGTATTCTGGCACTTTGGAGCACCTGGTGTAAAGAGCAAGGTGTCCGTCTAAATCAGATATTGAAGATTAACAGGAGTCACCAAAGGTTTGCCTGAAAAATAAGCGGCCACATTGGCCAGGGTCAGATTGCCCATCTGTGCACGAGAGTGGTGAGTGGCACTACCAAGATGGGGTTGAAGAACTACATTGTCGAGTTTTAAAAGTTGTTCTGGAATGTTTGGTTCGTCTGCAAAAACATCGAGACCGGCGCCAGCTAAATTTCCTCGAACCAATCGATCAACCAGTGCCAAAGTTGGCAACTAGTTTTATTGCCGGGAGATTAGACAAGGTTTTTGCGTCGATTCCAACGCCGCTGTTGGTGACGACAACTTCACATGCCTGCAGCCATGCTTGAGGGATACTGTTCAGAGCTTGTGCATCCCTTAGATGGTAAACAGCGTAGATTTTTCTGATTTTTCCTGTGTCTGAGGAAAGAGAGTGCACGCCAGGTAGATCTATTGTTTTTGCATCGTTATTTTATTCGTTTGGATTTTCAAAAGCCTCGCGGAGGCAGACAGTTAAATTGAACTACTCTTCTTCCAGTGCTCGCCTCACCAGGGTTTGTACATTGCCGTCATGACAGAAACCTGCGGTATTCGCTTCCGGGGTCAGAAGCGGCGGATAATGAGCATAGATTCCTTGGGTCACAGAATCGGGCTTCCAGGTGATCAGATCACGGATCTGTTCACCATAAACCGCAGCGATACCATCTACCAGTGCCGCCATCGACAGATGCTGGGCCGGCAACTGCCATAGCCGCTCCACATTCAGAGTAGTGCCGGAAATCTCGGCTGCATTAATTAGGTTGTCGAGACAGGCAGGCCGCGAGAGAAACCAGGAAGTGGCCTCAGGCGCCACGGGACATTCAAAGCTCCTGCCTTCAGCCAATTCACGGATGATGTCACTCAGAAATCGCGAAGCGTGACCGGCTTCGTCCTGGGGGCGAGACACGATACCAGGCAATCTCACACTGCGTCCGTCCAACCAGCCACGACGGCTGTAATCTGCAACCAGGATTTCCCCAATCAGTTTCTGGGCACCATAGCTGAGTTCGGGGCGAGCCAGGAAGCTTTCATCCACAACCGCAGGCAAAGGCTGTCCATATACCCCGACCGAACTGGTAAAGACCAACTTCGGCACATGATCTGATTGCCACTTTCTCAGCCGTAGAAATTCCAGCAACTGGATTGTACCATCCAGATTTATGTGTTTACCCAGAACAAAATCAGATTCTGCCACGCCGCCTGGTACACAGGCCAGATGAAAAATGATATCCGGCTCCTCAGATAGTGCATCCTGCAAAATTTCGATATCGACCATGTCACCTCTGACAAGACGTACTCGTTCATCATCTGCCTGATTTTCAAAGCGACGGCTGAGAAGTGTCAGTTGCGTAACCTTTCGAGCATCAATTGGCTGCTTCAGTAAGCGTCTGGCCAGGCCTTGACCGATAAAACCATTGGCCCCGGTAATTAATATTTTCATGCTAAATTCAGTTTTTTCACGGATCGGCCCGGTTCTGCTGTCAGCAGAACCGCATGCTTCCTGAACTCAGGATCATACTTCCTTCTTGCTTGAAAACTCATCTCGACCTCCTGTCGTTTTTCTAACAAGCGACTTGTCTAAGTGTCCACTATTATAGGGAAGAATCAGCATTTATTTTATGAATATGGAAGGTTGTTTCTGTATCCTAAGATATGTGAAATATCAAATGCTGCTTCGGTAACTTTTTTCCCAAAACTTTTCAATTTAGCCCGTGGAAATATGCCAATCAGAATGATACAACCGACGATTGATCCTCCTCCCTCAAAGACGGGTGAGCTGATGGCGGTTATATTGGGGTTGGTTACTCTGATATCAGTTGCATATCCATTTGTTCTGGCCTCCTCCAACTCGGCTAGAAGTTTGTCCATGTCTACCGATTTGCCGTCACCATAAAAACAAAGGTATTCCCGGCCCAAGATTTCCTGACGTTTTTCCTCAGGCATGAATGCAACAACGGCTTTGCCATGGGCCCCGTGAGTGATATCATGGCTGATGCCGATACGCATGCTGTAGCCAAAGTCGGTATTACTTTCTTCCTTTGCAATTATATAGAAGTTTGACCCGGCAATCTGTCCGTAATGGGCAGTCAATTCAGTTTCCATCGCCAATTGGTACAATGGGCCTTTAACCATTTCCCTGATATTGAGATTGTTTAAGATATTTCTGGCAAGGTGGACAATACCGAGGCCTAGCCGATACGTTTTTGTTCGGGGATTCTTTTCAATAAAATCATAACCAATCAAGGTGTTGAGTATTGTGTAGGCTTTGCTCTTGTGAATATCGAGCCGTTCACAAATCTCTGTCAAGGTCAGTGAAGTGTCCGAATGTTCGGCCAAAAAATTGAGCAATTTAAGAGACTGCTCAACAGCGGGAACTGTTGATTTATATTTTGATTTTTGAGTCATTAGAATCGCTCCGCTTAGTCGCCAGTGCGTTTTTCTAGTGTTTAGTATAGATAGGTTTTTTCATTTCAGTTCAATTATCTGTTTGTCTGCATGCAAGGCGTCGGTATACAGAACTGCCTGACAATGTTCCTCCAGTAATCCCGCCAGCTCATCTCTTGCCATGGTTGCGGTTTTCGAGAAACCAGAAAGAAGGCAATCAATGTTTATGACAATGCGTTTTGTACTCGTTTCTATTTTGGTTCTATCACCATTGCGCCAGTTCCATCTTCTGCACATAACATTTTTGGTGGCGTTATCGTAATAGATCACTTCGCCTTTTGCTGGTGATTCAGTCTTATCAGTGCCCAGGGGCTGGAATGTTTCGGTTCCATCGGCAAAGCCCAGTGTAAAATTCCCGGTGACCCCATCCATGTCATCTCCCCCGCACGGTAGACAGTATTTAATCGAGATGTAGTTAAATAATGCCACAATCGTGTTTATATAAGGGAGTGCAAGGTTCTTCTGGATGCGTTTGATCAGGGATTTGATGGAAGGAGGATGTTTGTTGGGATTTGATCCGAACTGTAAGTGAGCTTGGTTCCAAATCTGTAGCCGATCGTCCTTCTGGTCGAGATTCTTTTGCGCTTGGATCTGTTCTTCTAATAAGGTCTGAACCCGGTCAACCAGCCGGTGATTGTCGATGTTTTCAATTACGATGATTCCACGATAAAAATCTGGAAACATATCAAATATACGTTCCTGGACTACTATTTGTTGCATGACGTTCCTCTCGGGTATTGCTCATAACGGATTCCTGGGAATCAACTCTTTTATTTTCGACACGCTTTACACCATCACTATATAATATCCCAATTAGTTTTTGACAATAAATCTGCGTGCAGAACAAAGTTATTTTTATATATAAATATAATTAACCTTTTTACAGATAGATATGTCACTTATTACGGATATGGAAATATTTGACACATTATTATACAAAGTGTAAATTATGTTTAACAGAATATTGTTCTGCATACAGAATAATATTCTGTGTGTTCCAACTGGCTCTTCAATTACTAAGGGGATGGTTATGAAAACGAACAAAATAAAAGAATTGTGTCTGGCAGAGGCTGGTCGAACGGAAGTGTTGCAGGGTAATATCGCTTTTGCTGTGGGGTGTGTGAGAGCGGGTATACATGCTGCTGAAGGATACCCTGGAACACCGAGCACGGAAGTTATTGATCGCGGCCTTTCCCAGGTTCAGGATATGATCACCGTGGGCTGGTCGGTAAACGAAGCCGTGGCAGTTGCAACGGGGTTCGGTCATACCCTGGCAGGTCATGATGCGGTTGTGACCATGAAGATTCCCGGACTTTTCCAGGCCGGTGATGTTTTTACCTCCTCTTCTTTCTATCATCAGCCGCGGGGAGCCCTGATATATTTTATCGCCAGTGACTTCACCCCCAGCTCGACCCAGCATCTGGTAGATCCCCATACGCTGTTCAAAGGCTGTGGATTGCCAGTTTTTGAGCCAGCGAACCACCAGGAAATGATGGATGCAGCCGCTATCGCTGTTGAGATCGGGCGGAAATTCAATACTCCTGTTGTTATACTCGCCTCAGGCGTTCTCTGTCACAGTGAAGGTCTGGTTCAATTAAAGCCGATCCAAAATCGCCCTTCAGCAGAAGTCTCTGAAGACCTACGACAGTTCAACTGCCTGCCCCGTATGGCCAGGGCCAACTATGATGTAGTTCTCCAGACCCGCCTGCCGGGATTGATTAAGATGGTTGAGCATTCGCCAATGAACAAATGGATCAAGGGCGCAGGCAAAGTCGGAGTGATTACCTGTGGGGTAAACACCATGTTTGTTCAGGAGGTGAAGCAAGCACATGATTTTGACCTTGATGTCCTCTCTTTGGGTTTTACCAACCCGTTGCCCGAGAAATTGATGAAACAGTTCTGCGACACCATATCAGACCAAATCTATGTGGTGGAAGACGGCACAACATATATTCAGGACAAGCTCGAAATGATGGGAGTTCAGGCTCAAGGAAAAGCTGCACTGAGCAATGTCACAGAATATGAGCCTGAGAGTATCGCGCAGCTACTGGGTATTAGCGGAGAGGTGCGCACTCATCTTCCAGGGGCGATAAATCGTCCGCCGATGATATGCGCCGGCTGTCCATACCGGCTATTTGCAGGAGTTATCAGCAAACTGAAGGAACGAGGAACGATTAAGCATATTTTTGGAGATATTGGCTGCAACTCACTTCTCTATTTTTTGAATGCAATGGATACGGGACTGGCGATGGGTGCAAGCGAAGCCGAGCGGGTCGGTTTTGTGTTGTCAAAGCCCGAGATGGCCGATAAATGCATAAGCATTATTGGCGACAGCACCGAATGCCACAGTGGCATGGATGGAACAAGGAATACGGTTTTTCGCAACGTTCCCGGTGTAAAAGTCATCCTGGACAATTATTGGACCGCTATGACCGGGGCAGCCGGCCCCCACCTCGCCCCTCAATCTTGCTGGTGAACCCAACAACTACGACCTGGTAGGAGAGCTTAGAGGAACCGGCGTGGATGTGTCCATCGTTGATGCCTACGATGTCAAATCAATCAGGAAGGCGGTGAGGCAGGCTCTCAAGAAAGCAGGTGAGGGGAAGTTTTCGACTCTCGTTGTACGCGGGGCTTGCATAAAAAAAATACCGAACAGTGAGAAAGGAATCAAGCTGAAGATCAACAAAGAGAAATGTGAGCAGTGTGAGACCTGTCTGGTTTGTGCCGGAAATGAAATGGGCCCCGATGGTTTTCCAGCCTACAATAATCTCTGTTCCGGCTGTGGCTCCAATAATCCTGCATGTCAACAGCTCTGTCCTTTTGGGGCTATTGAGAATCAGACAGATGAAGATGGAGAACAGGCAGATGCTCCAGATTTTGCTGAACCGCCGGAAATTGCCGACGTCTCGATAGACCGCATACAGCTTCCGGAAAGACTTTCACTGGCAATACGTGGAATTGGCGGACAGGGGAATCTATTTTTCGGTCGTGTATTGACCCAGCTCGCTTTTTTGGGCGGCTATGATGAAACCAACATCGTCAAAGGCGAGACCCATGGAATGGCTCAAATGGGTGGGCCGGTGATCTCAACATTCTCTTGTGGCAAGGTACATAGTCCGGTGCTTCTGCCAGGCAAGGTAGACTGTCTGGTAAGCATGGAGATCAGTGAGCTTCTCCGTCCGGGCTTCCTCGGTCTTATCACAGAAGGCGGAACGATCATCTGTGCCGAAACAAAGGTGGTACCGCAGACACTCGCCTTGGATCAATATCCAGCCCCCCAAACAATCCGAGAACTCACTAACAAATACAATTTTATTTCAGTCGACGTCCTGGGAAAAGCATTGGAAATTGGCGACAGTACCGGCCGGATAGCCAATGTCGTGATGATGGGCGCACTGAGCAAAATCGCACCGCTCAATGTCTTTCCCATGGAACTATGGCTTAAAGCACTGCAGTCGGTAACTCCTCACCCGAAACTGTGGGCGGCGAACTACGCTGCCTTTCAGGCTGGACAAGACATGATATAACAAGGACTGATTACTGATTTCTGCTCAGAGGAAATGATGAGCAGAGCGAAAGGAGCCTAAGTAGAGCATGGCCACATCCGATAAAATATACAAATGTCTGTTTCATCCCCGGAGCATTGCTGTCATAGGGGCCAGCAACGACGAATTTAAACCGGGCGGGCGGGTTACTAAAAATATCAAGGAGAACGGTTTTAATGGCCAGCTCTGGGCTGTAAATCCCAGAGACCCGAACATTATGGATGTGCCAACATTCAGATCGGCTCAGGAACTGCCAGACATTCCGGACCTTGCCATAGTGGCCATTCCTGCCAAGTTCGTTCTGTCTTGTTTGCAGGAACTGGCAGATCTTGGCGTAAAGGCTGCAGTCTTGCTGACTGCAGGCTTTGGCGAGAAGAACGAAGAAGGGAAGATAGCCGAACAGCAGATGGTCGAGATTGCCGAGAAAGCTGGGATGGTTCTTGTCGGCCCGAACTGTTCAGGGTTTCTTACCCCCACTTATAAAGGCAAATTTGCTGGCCTTATCCCTCCTCTATCGGGAAATGCGGTCGACTTCATATCCGGGTCCGGCGCTACAGTCGATTATGTAATGGAGTGCGCATCGGTCCGCGGGCTATCTTTTGGCACTGTTATCAACCTTGGTAACTCCATCCAGCTCAGTGTGGAGGATCTACTCGAACTCTATGATGAGCATTACGAACAGGGCAGCGATAAAATTTTGATGCTCTACATGGAGGCGGTGCGAAAACCGAAAAAACTGCTCACCCACGCTGCAAGCCTTAACAGGAAGGGTTGCAGAGTTATCGGTATTAAGGCGGGAACCACTGCGGCCGGACAGCGGGCCGCGGCCAGTCATACCGGAGCCATAGCCACCAGCGACACGGCTGTGGAGGCTTTGTTCAAAAAAGCTGGCATTATGCGGGTTGACAGCAGGGCCGAGTTGATCGACGTGGCCTGCATTCTGTCAACGTTGAAAGCCCTTCCATTGGGGAAGAAAATCTGTGTTGTCACCGATGCTGGCGGTCCCGGGGTAATGCTGGCAGATGAATTGAACCGTCAGGGGCTGCAGCTGGCCACACTGTCTGATCAGACCTTGAAGCTTTTAGCTGAAATCCTTCCCGCTGAAAGTTCAATCGTCAACCCGATCGACATGCTTCCGTCCCGTTCCAATGAACAGATAAGGGATATCATCCAGGTATTGGTTGACCATGAGACAGGAAATATCGATGGGATCGTCGTCTTGACCGGTGATTCAAGGATGTCTGACAATGGTCCGATTTATCATGCTATTGCCGAAGCGATGGAGAACAGCCCGATTCCTGTTTTTGCGATGCTGAGTTCGTTGACTTCGTGTGCTGAAAAGATCGAAAATTTCATCGCCCGTGGAAAAACATATTTCCCTGATGAGGTTGCCTTAGGAGCAGCTCTGGGAAAAGTTGCGTCCTGGTCGATTTCAGCAGACGGGGGAGTCGAGCTGGAGGGGTATGAGTATGGAGCTATTGCCGCTGCTATCAATGGCCAAAACGGAGCACTGCGCCCGGACGTTGTCGAACGGATTATCAGGGGAGCAGGATTCAAGTTGCCAAGTCAGCAGGAAATTCAGCGTCAAAAAGATCTGAGAAAAATGAGCAGTAAAGTCGGTTATCCCCAGGCAATGAAGGTGATTGGGCCGCTGCATAAAACAGACGTGGGCGGTGTGCTGTTGCATATAGAAGATGAACATTCAGCTGAAGGTGCCTGGAATAAACTTATGCGTATTCCAGGGGCGAAGGGGGTGCTGGTACAGCAGATGATCACTGGCACCGAGGTCATTCTTGGGGCGTCAGAAGAGGGCGAGTTCGGACATCTGGTGATGTTTGGCATGGGAGGAATTTATGCGGAATTCCTCAAGGATGTAGAATTTAACCTTGCACCAGTATCAGCAGATGAATGCCGCAGTATGATTCGTTCAATTAGGGGGCATGCCATTATTAATGGTGTACGCGGAGAAGAAGGAATGGATGAGGGCGTGCTTGCTGACTATATTCAGAGGTTGGGGCGTCTGGTCAGCGATTTCCCGCAGATCGGTGAGATCGATCTGAACCCAATTAAAGGGGCCGGCACCGAACTCTATGTTGTTGATGCCCGAATTCTCGTTAACGACGGGGACGCCCATCCTAACCATCTGCAGGGGGAGCGTCCCTCTGGCATCATTGACTATATATTTTGATCTCAGCCGCCAGAAATACTTTATAGAGCAGGAGTTTGCCAAGTGGCATCAGACAGATCTCAATGAAAAAACTGGGACTACTACTGATTCACTGGTGTCTCTGGTATCTTGCATTTGGGTGTCGCACCATTATTTCACCTGTATTACCGGTTATTGAAAATGAGCTGGGTTTAAGCCATGCGATGGCTGGCGCTCTCTATCTTTTTGCAGCTATCGGAACGACCATCGCCAGTCTTTCGTCTGGTTTCCTGTCATCACGATTTGGTGCCAAAAATCTGCTGGTGTATGGCTTTATTCTGGGCTCTGGGGCCTGTTTCGGAATTTATTTTGCCACCAGTTATATGAGTCTGGCATTTTTTCTATTTTTTTTCGGTATGAGTGGAGGCTTCTATTTGCCATGTGCTATTCCAATTATAACTTCAATTTTTGAACAGAAATATTGGGGAAGGGCTCTTTCAATTCATGAAACGGCCGCCAGTTTCAGCATCCTTTCTCTACCGTTTATTGTCGGCTTTGCCCTTGGTTACATCGAATGGAGGCTATTGTTTGTTATCCTGGCATTAATTTCGATTATAATGATTCTTGCCTTCCAGGTATCTGCCCCTTCACTGAAACCACAAAAGCAAAAGGGATCTTCTTTTGCGTCAGTAATTAGTCGCCCTGATTTCTTGGTAATCCTGTTTTTATGGATCAATTGTTCAATGACCAGCATGGGGGTTTATAATATCATTCCCCTCTACCTTGTTGATGACAAGTCAATGGATCTGGATGCAGCCAACAGGATTTTCGCCTATTCACGTATCGGTGGGTTTCTCGGCCAGTTAAGTATAGGTCTCATTTTAGATCGTTTGAGTATAAAAAAAATCCTTTTTGCTTTGATCTTGCTTTCTGGATTTTCCACCTTGGGTATGGCACTGATCAACAATTTTCCAGTATTTGTTTGCTTTCTTTTACTGCAGGGAACGTTCAGTGTGGCATTTTTTCCCGTGGGCCTGATGGCAATATCGAAACTGACCAGCGTAGAGGAACGAACGATGTACACTGGCACGATCATGGCTATTTCACAGACAATAGGCCTTGGACTTACCCCATTTCTTCTTGGCGCTATTGCCGATCTTTGGGATTTTCATATCGGGCTCATTCTCCTTGGTTTATTGACAATTTGTCATCTCCCGATGTTTTGTTTTTTGAAAAATAAACTATGACAAGATGACCAGATAAGAAGCTAAATCATTAGAAATATCAATTTACTAATAACATTACCTAGCAAAAACAAAAGTGACTTTGTGTATCTCTAAGATACCAACAAGTGATCATGGGTGCCAGCCTGAGCAAGCAGAGAAATGTCGGAGTCTTAGTGGGTGATCTGCCGGCATATTCAGTTGTGGCACGGCCCATCTTTCTCTCACCGTAATTTGATAATCATAGATTCAATAATGATAACATGATCACTTCGACACATATAACCATCACCATATCGAGGGGATGGTTGACGACGATCGGTGCGGCAGGCATAGGTATGATGCTTGGCATATTGTACGTCTGGAGTGTGATTAAATCCGGCATTCCAGCTTCATGGGGTTGGTCACATGCAGATAAAGCTCTCCCATATTCGGTTATGGCGATATCATTTTCGATTGCGATGTTGCCTGCAGGAATGATGCAGGATAGATTCGGCCCGCGCCTGGTTATCACAATAGGCGGCTTTCTGACTGGTTTAGGCTGCATCATCTGTGGATTTGGAGATGCTTCACTCCTTGTTTATATCGTTGGTTTCGGTTTGATTACCGGCAGCGGCGTCGGTTTTTCGTACAATGCACTAGCACCCGCCGCAATGAAATGGTTCCCCCCCGAAAAGACAGGTAAGGCTGTTCTTTCCAGCCCAAGACTTGGTGCTATGGGATTGAAAGAGAAACTTGCTGAGCTCTAAGAGCAAGGCCCCTTCAGATGAAAGGGGGCCATTATTACCAGTTCTTATAAGCTGAGCAAAGGCATAGACAGGCAATGTCAAGGGTGAGATTGCCTGCAATTTTAGAGAGTCAGGTACGGCGATTCTTGAATTTAATAGAGTTTTGCGGGATTTCCAGTGATGCGTAAGCCTGTTGTCTGATCAAATAAGTGCAGTCGATGGGGTTCTACGGAAAAATTGATTTCCTGCCCAGGAGATACTGGAAAATCGGCAGGAATTCGTGCTGTTAATTCCTGATCTCCTATTTTACAGACAATCATCGTATCCGACCCTAACGGCTCAATTACATCGGCAACGCCTGTAAGCAGTAGCAAATCTTTTGAGAGGTCCAGGTGTTCCGGACGGATTCCCAGCAGGACATTATCTCCATCAGCCAATGATATTGGGCCGACATTGATATGTTGATCGCCAATTTTCACAGAGCCATCGGGACCATTTTTTTTGACCGCACCAGTTAAGATATTCATTTGCGGTGAGCCGATAAACTCAGCAACGAAACGATTAGAAGGCGCAGTATAAATGTCGATTGGTGCTCCTTCCTGCTCAATAATTCCTTCTCGCAAAATGACCATTCGGTCAGCGAGTGTCATAGCCTCTACCTGATCGTGAGTTACATATACGGTTGTTGTTTTTAGAATGGCATGAAGCCGCTTGATCTGGGTACGCATGTCAACGCGCAATTTTGCATCAAGATTGGAAAGAGGTTCATCAAATAAGAATAAGGAAGGTTTGCGCACAATCGCGCGCCCCATGGCAACGCGTTGGCGCTGACCACCTGATAGCTGTCCCGGTTTTCGATCCAGTAAATGGTCAATTTGCAGTACCTGTGCAGCTTCTTTGACACTGTCTGCAATTTGGCTGGCTTCAATGTTTCTCATCTTCAGGCCAAATCCAATATTCTGTGCCACATTCATATGGGGGTAAAGGGCATAATCCTGAAATACCATTGCCACGTTGCGCCCGCGTGGCTCGACCATATTAACGACCTTACCGTCGATAAGCAGGGTACCGCTTGAGATGTCTTCCAACCCTGCGATCATGCGTAACAATGTACTTTTCCCACAGCCGGAAGGTCCGACAAAGACAATGAACTCGCCCTCTTCAATTGTTAGATTTACGCCATGAATAGCCCGGACCGTGCCATAGTCTTTCACCAGATTTTGTAATTCAACACTCGCCACTTGAACTCCTCATTTCATTTAAACTGCAATTTGCTGAGTTCACTACTGGACAGATCGGCAGACCAAATACAATCATTTTATACACAAAGCACTTGCCAATTGCCACTCATTATCGTTAATGTATCGATAATGCAAATTTCAGTTAGGGGAATGGAAAAAAATTGGCCGGAGAAATCTTCAGCGAAAGTGCGACTGCTTCTAACGCTCGCAGCGGGAAACGCAGCGTTAAAATTTACGAAACCATTCGTCGAGAAATCGTGCTAGGCCACCTTCCCCCGCGTCAGGCACTGCTTGAGATGGAGTTGGCACATCGTTTCGGTTCCAGTCAAAGCACGGTTCGTGAGGCCTTGCTGCTCCTGCAGGAAGAAGGCCTTATTATTCGAGTACCTCATCGTGGAACCCATGTCGCTGATTGCCTGAAAGAAGATATGATCGAACTGACACGTCTGCGTCACGATATAGAGTGCCGGGGTATTAAACGAGTAATCCAGCACTATGGTCGTATTACTCATCGAGCGCTCACGAATATTGTCGACCAAATGGTTGAGGCCGCAAATAAAGATGATGAATACACCCTTTCCCACTTCGATCGTATATTTCATATGCGGATATATGAAGATGCGGGATTGCCCAGTGTGCAACCGATTCTCCACCGCTGCATTGTCCACAACCATCGCTACAAAATTCTTAATTCGAAACCGAGACAATCACTCATCATCACAGCCGAGCGACACATACCGATTCTTGAGGCATTGGATTCTGGCGATGTGGCCAAGGCCGTGAAGGCTCTCTCGCACCATATCGCGACGATTTTTGACATTGGCCCCAATATCCTTCCCGGAAATTTGATTGCGGATGCCTGATGACTAAAACAGCTGAAACAAACGCAGTACCCAATAAGGAAATGATTGAAATACTCGCTCGGCTTGAGCAGGAAGATAAAGGTGTACCAGACCCCACGACTCTGCCTCCTCTGCAGGCACGCGAAGTTGCAGACAAGGTAAACAGTCGATGGAACCAGAATCTCCCAGCCATGGCGCAAATCGATAAGGTGGTTTGCAAAAGCCCTGAAGGTCACGACATTACTACCTGCCTCTTCACTCCTGAAAATCCGGGTAAAGGCTTGGTAATGTATATACATGGCGGTGGGTTTTCGCTTTGCAGTATCAAAACGCATGAACGCTCTGCACGACTGCTGGCTGAAGAAGCGAATTGCGCTGTATTATCAGTTGATTATCGATTGGCACCTGAAAATCCTTTTCCTGCTGGGCTGAATGACTGCATAGCGGTTTTTCGCCAAATCAGCCACGTTTGTGAGTTGTATGACTGGACGTGTGGTCCTTTAGCCATAGCTGGCGATAGTTCTGGGGCAAATCTGGCGCTCACGCTGATGTTGCATGAACAATCAGAAAACCGTCGCTCCCCAGATTTCGCGATGCTATTCTATGGTGTTTACGGCTCAGATTTTGCAACTCAATCCTATCGAGATTACGCCGATGGCCCCGGCCTGACACGTGACAGGATGATGCGTTATTTTGACTGGTACGCTCCAAAGTCGGTGAGAGATAACCCCTTGATCACACCATTGAATGCCTCTGATGAGGCTCTCAATAACCTCCCCCCCCTTTACTTGAATGCAGCAGAAATTGATCCGTTATGTTCCGATACTGAAACCATAGCAATGCGTTTGCGTTCTCTGAATCGGAAAGATGATGTGCGGATTTATAGAGGAGTGGTTCACGGTTTTATGCAAATGACATTGTATCTGTCTGCTGCCCGTGAGGCCACGACGGAAGCAGCTTATGCTTTCCGGAAATCAACAGGATCCAGAATAACAAATGCTACTCGGAGGACTTGAAATGAAAAAGACATTATTATTTGGAACCATTCTGGCAGCATGCATAGCTCTAGGCGCAATTTCGGCGACGGGGGCGGACACAGTTCGCTTTTGGTATCACTTTGACGATGCCGACAACCCCATGTCAGACCTCGTTAATGCTTTTGAAGCAGCTAATCCGGACATCAAGATTGAAGCAGAAAACATACCATGGGGCAGCTACTATGATACTCTCTATACTGCCATAGCGGCGGGTAGTGGACCTGACACAGCGATGGTTAAAATGTTCGCACAACCTCGCTTGATCGAGATGGGTGCGCTCGAACCAATCGATGATCGAATTTCAAACTGGTCAGGCAAAGCCGACATCCAAGACAATTTATTTAACATAACAAAAGGTCCTGACGGTAAGAGCTATTATATGCCTGTGCAATATGTCGCACTGTATCTTTACTACCGTGCCGATCTGTTTGCAGCAGCAGGACTAAACCCGCCTGCAACCTGTGATGATTTCCGTGCTGCAGCAAAAGCTTTAACCAAAGATGGGACATATGGATTCGGATTCCGCGGGGGTAAAGGTGGTCATGATCATTGGGCCAGCCTGGTATTATCCACCGGGGCAAACTTTAAGCCAGGTGGAATGACTTCTGACAGCGCCATTGCTGCTACGCAATTTGTTGTCGATCTCTTTCAGAAAGACAAAGTTTTCCCCCCTTCAGCTCCTAATGACGGCTTCAAAGAAATCATAGGTACATTTAAAGCAGGTAAGACTGCTATGACCATTCACCATATCGGTTCATCCAACGGTATGGTCGAAGCCCTGGGTGACAAGGTCTCCGCAACTATTGTACCCGAGTGTGGCGGCGGACGTTGGACAGCGTTCGGCGATGAATCAACAGCCATATTCTCCGCAGCGAAGAACAAGGATGCGGCCTGGAAGTGGATTTCGTTTTTGTCTTCCGCCGAAAATAATGCCATGTTCAATAAGGCAACAGGTCAATTGCCTGTGACTAAAAGTGATTCTGCGACGTGGTCTTTGCACGAGAAACGGTTTGTTGATGCAACCATCAACTCACTACCCTTTGCGAATCTGTTACCAAACGTTTCTGAAACCTCAGATTTCGTGAACACCGTATGGCCGACTAACATGCAGCGCGCCTTAATCGGTGAAATATCGGCTGCTGAAATGAATGGTGAAATCGACAAACTCTACAATAAGTAGATACTGCAGTTGAAACCTCGGGAACTGGTCCGGAGCTCCCGAGGTTTCATGCAAAAGATACGAATTGGCACGAACTTTTGTCGGCAATTTTTAGATGACAATTAGCGAACCCCAGTCACCGAAAATTCCTCAAGGACTTGGCAAGAAAGTCCTTCCTTATGCCTTATTATCACCTGCGGTTCTTGTTACCTTGACGATCGTATTTTTCCCAATGATACAGGCAGTCTGGATGAGCTTCCACGATTATGTTCTGTTTAGGCCGAAGGATATTTCCTTTGTCGGGTTAAAAAACTTTATTGTCGCCTTCAATGATGAGGTATTTTGGATCTCTCTTCGACATACGATTGTCTGGATTGGGATCACAGTACCAGCACAACTTTTCTTAGGACTTTGCACTGCTTTACTACTCAATCAAAAATTCTTCTGGCGACCCATCGCGCGGGCGCTGATTATTATTCCATGGGCCTTACCCAGTGTTGTTATCGCTCTTATGTGGGTTTGGATTTACGATTCCAACTATGGCATTCTAAATGATTTATTATTACGGGCAAATATTCTAAAAACTGCCATTCCCTGGCTTGCCGACCCGGATACGGCACTCTACGCGATTATCCTTACCCTGACCTGGCAAGGGTTTCCGTTTTTTGCTGTAATGATCCTCGCCGGCCTGCAGTCGATACCTGCAAGCTATTACGAAGCAGCCTCAATTGACGGTGCAAGCACCTTCCGTCAATTCTGGTATATCACCCTGCCTGGTATTTCTGGGGTCGTGTTCACGGCAGTTCTGTTGCGGATAATATGGGTTGCCAACTCAATAGATGTAATCTTTGTGATGACCGGCGGCGGCCCCGGGTATGCCACTTACACATTACCGCTCTACGCGTTTGTAAAGGCACGTACCGGACTTGATTTCGGATATGGTTCAGCAATTGCCGTTTTGTTTGCAATCATGCTTTTAAGCGTTGTCGTAATTTATCTACGCCGTGTTTCAAGGGACATATCATGATGGTAAAGAAACAATCGCAGCTGCGCCGAATAGTTTTCATACATCTGCCAATGCTTGCCATCGTTGCCTTTGCTCTGGGACCGTATTTATGGATGGTTGCCACCTCAGTGACCAAAGAGAGCCTTCTTTTTACCGAAGGCCCATCGTTTTCAGGCGTTACCATTGAAAATTACCTGCGCTTGTTTAGAACTGTTGGATTCCATACGAATTTGGTCCATTCTTTGATCATTGCTTGCGGCACGGTAGTTGTTGGTCTTACGCTCAGTGTAACAGCGGCATATGCGTTCTCCCGCTTCAGTTTCAGAGGTCAAAAAATCCTGCTTTTGCAATTTCTTCTGATCAATATGTTCCCGATCGTCCTATTGATTCTCCCTCTCTTCATTCTAATGAAGAATCTGGGCCTTATTGATACCCACTTGGGGTTGATTATCGCTAACTCAACAATTGCGATTCCTTTTTCGGTGTGGATGATGACAAGTTATATCAACGGCATTCCGAAATCACTGGATGAAGCAGCGATGACTGACGGTTGCACACGCGTTGGAGCTATGTGGCGAGTGGTACTTCCGTTATGTGTGCCAGGAATAATTGCGACAGGTATTTATATTTTTATTACCGCATGGAATGAATATCTCTATGCCCTTACCTTGGGGGGGAGAAATGTGCGGCCTATTACTGTTGCTATCCAAACGTTAATTGGAGAATATCAAGTCGAATGGGGCCTGCTTACAGCAGGAGGAATTATCGGAGCAATGCCGGCTACCATTCTGTTTCTGATAGTTCAAAAACGGCTGGTTAGCGGACTGACTCAAGGAGCCGTTAAAGGTTAATTTCCAGGATATATTAATGAATCAGATCGGGATCATCTCAATGCAATTTGCTCGGCCATTTACTGTCGAACACTTTGTGCTGTTTAATAAAATTAAAAAAATGGGATTTGATTTTATTGAGTTATTAGTCCCAGAACAAGGCGAACTGAATCTCAAAGATACAAAACAAGCTCTTGATGATGCGGGCCTGGGGGTCATTTTAGCAGCTCGTGTCAACCTCGATCGTAACATCGCGTCTGCCGATAAAAAGAAGCAACAATGCGGCATCGACTATCTGAAATACGCAATTGAGTGCTCTGCAGCACTTGGCTCAAAAATTGTTGGTGGACCTCTCACGGGAAACCCGTTGGTTTTTGCCGGGAGAGCGCCGCAGCCCGTCGAAGAAAGTGAGCGACTTGCCCGCAAGGACCGTTGTCTGAGTGGATTAGCCAAGGCAGCCGCTTACGCTGCTCAGCATCAGATTCTCCTCGCCCTGGAACCTCTGAACCGTTTTGAAAGTGATGTTCTGTGCACGACCCAGCAAGGAATTGAAATTCTTGATGGTGTCGACCACCCTAACTTGAAAATCATGCTTGATACTTTCCATATGGCAATGGAAGAAGCTTCAATTCCCGAGGCCATTCGTCTTGCAAGCAATCGGATCGGACATTTTCAGGCGAACGAAAACCATAGAGGATTTCTAGGCACTGGGTCAGTAGACTGGACGGGAGTCTGCCGTGCTTTAAAGGAAGTTGAATATAAGGGACCAATTTCATTAGAGCCTTTCCGCCGCAACGACGATCGTTTTGGAGTCCCTTTAGCCCAGTGGCGGCAACCTCATGAAGACGAAGATGATCGTCTCTCCGCCTCCGTTGCTTTTTTAACATCACTTTTAACATTGTCGGAGTTCCGGAGATGACAATCAAAATAGGTTGGATTGGTTGCGGAACCCACGCGACGCAAATGCTGTTATCGCAATTTCTGCGCTATGACGTTCAAATTACGGCGCTAGGTGATATTGACGCCAAACGGTTGGCACGCGCTGGGCGCCAATTCGGGGTAACTCGTCTCTACTCAGATGCAATGGAGCTCATCAAAGCAGGTAATATAGATGCCATTGGGATGGCGGTTGGCCCGGATCAGCATCTAGAATTTGGCAAAGCTGCTCTTGAACAGGGGCTCCCCGTATTTATGGAGAAACCCCCATCAGGTACAGCAGAAGGAGCAAAGGAGTTACGCGCGGTTTCCGAAAAATCTGGAAAACCTCTTTTGCTGGGGTTTATGAAACGATATTCGGTTGGCAATAAAATTGCGCATAACATTGTCAAATCTGGTGATTTCGGCCCCGTGCTGGGCCTTACCGGCTATTACATGACAGCACCCGGGTATTTCGCTGGTGATGTCGACTACACTGGCTTTTTCCTGCATCATTGTGTGCACTATATGGATCTTGTTTCATATCTCGTGTCTCCGGTTGGCAAACTTACAGGACGTAAAGTGGAAAAAACACCTGGCCGTGTTCTTTTCCATGTAAATATCGACTTTGAATGCGGCGCCATTGGCACCATCGCGATGGGTACGATCCAGTCACGGGGAACCCCTGTAGAACGTATCGAGATCATGGGTGATCATCAGAGGATTGAAATCGATGATGTAGTCGAAGTCCGTTGGCATCGTGATCCGCAGTTTAAAAATGACGATCCAGCCGCACGATTATCAGACGTTGAGGATACGTTGATATGGAAACCCAATTTCACCGCAGCTGCCAATGAGGACTTCAAGGGATATCATGGGCTTATTGGCGATGTGATTACCGCACTTCAGGGCAATCTTTCAGCGGCACCGACGATCCATGATGGTGTTGTTGCAATGGAGAGATTAGAAACGCTTCGTAATGAACTGGAGCTGTGAAAGGCCGTATCAATAAAAATATTACAACAGTCTCGTAGAACACTCTCATAAGGCAGTGTACCGACAGATCTGCCCCTTGGATTTTATACCTTACCGATTTGGCCCGGCACTGTTGACTTATAGCTTGTGCTTCGAAAGGTTGTTGAAATGTGGCATTGAGCTTTTGCAGGTTTCATCCATTGCTTTCAGATAAAATCTTTAAAACTGAGTCTGATAATGAAACTAGAAAAGTATTCTTTTGGTACAGGCGATCGCTTTGGTAAGCAGGGCGATCCTCAGCTTCTAGCCATCAAAAAAGCAAAGGAACAAGGCGTAGATATTGCCATCGTGTGGAACAAATCCTACAGAGAACACTTGATCGTTGGCACTTCCCAGAATGATGTGCGCAGAGAGGCCGATATTGCGGTGAAAAACAGCGGCTGGTCAGGCAGCTACTATGTTGATGCTGATCATATTGGCTTGTCCAATGTGGACAATTTCCTCGATCACAGTGACTTTTTCACTCTCGACGTGGCTGACTATATCGGTGAAAAGGCGGACGAGAAAGATCTAGAAAGTTTTGTTGATACTTGCTCGATCTTCTTAGGCCGACTCCATATAGAGGGAATAGAAGAACCCTTGAATATTACCAGGGAAAAGATTCGGGACTCGGGAGAAAAATATCTATTTGCCGTGCAAAAAGCTGCTGAGATCTACCATTATATCGAGTCAGCAAAAGGAAAAGATACGTTCATTACTGAAGTATCCATGGATGAAACCGAAGAACCTCAGACACCTGAAGAGCTTCTTTTCATTCTAGCAGCACTGGCGGACCAGAAGGTTCCCGCCCAAACCATTGCCCCCAAATTTACCGGCAGGTTTAACAAGGGTATTGACTATCAGGGAGATGTTGATCAATTCAATCGTGAATTCAGCGACGACATCTGTGTGATACGCCATGCGGTCTCGAGCTTTGCTCTGCCCAGGAATCTAAAACTCAGTGTGCACAGCGGCAGTGACAAATTTTCTATCTATCCGGGCATACGAAAAGCTATCGAGTTGCATGATGCAGGAGTACACGTCAAGACTGCAGGAACAACCTGGCTTGAGGAATTAATCGGACTGGCGGAATCCGGAGGTAGTTCCCTGGATCTTGTCAAGGATATCTATGCCGCTTCGTTTAGAAGGTTCGATGAACTCTGTGGCCCATACTCAAGTGTTATTGACATTGATAGAAACCTGTTACCGTCACCAGAGGAATTCAGCGGCTGGAATGATCAAAAAATTGCTCGATCGATACGCCATGATATGAGCTGTTCAGACTATGATAAAAATATCAGACAATTGCTCCATGTGGGGTACAAGGTTGCCGCAGAGTATGGCAAGACCTACCTGCAGGCTCTGGAAACTCACAAAGATGTCATCGGCAGGCATGTGTGCACCAATTTGTTCGAAAAACACATTACTCCCCTGTTTCTATAGAATTTCTGAGTTGCTCAAGCACAGAAAGCTCAGCAAATACCTGATTTTAAACAATGATTATCCATTTACTGCTCTTGGGTAGACCCCGAGACAGTACTCTACGATGTCTACCAATTCCACTGCCTGCGCTTTTTGAATAATAACCCTGGTGGTTTAGGTTCTGAAGAGAACCCTGCCGGCAGACTTCATCCGGCAGGGTTCGGGGAGGAGGGGGGAAGAGATTAGTTCCAGGAACCGCGCGGTCCCCGGGGCCGCCGGGGCCGCCCTGCATGTTGTTCATGTAGCGGCCGCCTTTGTTCATACCGCCTCTCATACCGGGGCCGCCCGGTCCGAAATTACCACCGCGGGGTCCGTTCATCGGTCCGAGGTAGGCGGTTACGCCCGCTTCTACAGCTTTTTCATGCATACTCGTTCGCAGATCGAAGAGTTCGCCCGCCAGTTTGCCGGCAGCCGCGGGATCGGGATTGTCGCTCCTGACCAGGGCCATTCGCTCAGCCTGTTTCACGGCAATCTCTTTTCGGATCTCCTGGGTGTCGGTAAAGAATTTATCCAGTTTTTCCTGGTCGGCAGGATCCAGCTGATTGTACTGCATCTGCATACGGGGGCCGGGTGCCTGGTTGTACTGCATCTGCATACGAGGTCCCGGGGCCTGCATGTCGTTGTTCCAGTAGCCTCCGCCACGCTGTCCCCAGCTGGCGTAGGTTACGGTTGCTGCACCAATTGCTACCATGGCGACCAAAGCACTTGTCATTATTTTCTTTTTCATGTTTCGACTCCTTTGTTGGGGTTATTCATGGCTCAACGCCTTTGCCTTGAGTAAAGCAATGCTCGTGCCGGAATGCACCCAGGTATGTTATCCTTTTGTTATCACGTTATAAATAAGATATTGAGGGGTACTGTGAAAGGCTGCTGGCGGTTCTTTTCAGCATAGTTTTTACCCGGTGGGAGGTTGGATTGGATAAAAATTACCCACCATTACCCCCGTCAATCGATCTGCTCTTCCAGGCTGATTCAGCGGTTTTTTAAGTCTTTTGCTGTAAGTTTCGGTTTTTTCTGCGAATAATAAATAATTTAATTATTTACTTATTTTTGTGGCATGATTATTGGATGTTAATTGCGCGAATCAGACACCTGTTAACCCTAACCAAGGAACCGTCATGAACATGCGAAAAATCACCTCGATGACCATGGTCTGGTCACTCGATTGTACTCACCTTAAACTCACTCGTCCTCTATGTGGTGCCCGAGGGACGGATTTCGAACTGGGCGGTCTGGAAATTTTGGGGCCTGACCAAACATGACTGGTCGGCACAGCATACGACGGTCGGGTTTCTGTTTCTGTTTGCCGGTATAGTGCATATCTACCTGAACTGGAAACCGATCATGAACTATATGAAAAACAAAGCGAAGCAGTTCAGGTTGTTTAGCGGTGCCTCGACGGTCGGTTTTGTCTTGACGCTCATTTTCGTGGTCGCCACCTATTATCATGTACCGCCGATAATCACGATTGTTGATTTTTCCGAGCAGATTAAAGAAGGTGCGGCGTCGAAGTACGGTGATCCGCCGTACGGTCAGGCTCAGTCATCTTCCCTGCAAGGCTTTGCCAGCCGGATGGGACTTGATCTGCAGAAGAGCATTGCACTGCTGGAGGCCGCCGGGATCCAGGTGACCGACGAAAAAGAAATGCTCCAGGATATCGCCAAAAGAAGCGGCAACACGCCCCAGCAAGTCTATGATATCATCAAACCGGCCGGCTTATCGTCTGCTCCCGAAGGGGCCGAATCTCATACGGAAGGTGGATCTAACGGCGCTATTGAGGCACCAAAATCAGGTATGGGAAAAAAGACCATCACTCAACTTTGCGATGAGATCGGGCAGGATTGTGCTATGATCATAGAAGGGTTGAAGAAGCGGGGGATGAGTATCGATCCCGACCAGAAGCTCAAAGATCTGGCGGCTGAGAACGGCACCGGGCCAATGCAGATGTATGAGGCGATGGTAGAGATCGTCAAAGAGAATCAGGGGCAGTAGGCAGATAGAGGATGCGTTCTGATAACATGAAGGTATGAATCCTAGAGCACGGTTTGTAAACCATATAGCCTTTCAGGCAGCGCTGATCATCATCGGCCTGTCCATGGCCTCGCTGGTATTGAGTATCTTTCTCTATCGAGAGAGTATGAGAGAGATTGCGCTCAAGGAAGTGGAGAACAAGGCGATCATTTTTCTCTCAGCCATGGAAACCTCGGTTCGGCGTCTGGCTATGGAGAAAAATACCAAAAGCATCATAGAGCTTATTCAGGAACGGGCGGAATTTATAGGAGAGAACCTTAATTTTGCCATTGTCGGCGTTGTTGTGCGCGATGAGAACGGGGTGGTGCTGGAGCATAAAATAAAAGACCCCGACGGGTTGATCTACGACCCAGGCAAGCCTGAAGGCAGGGAAGCGCATCGCCTCCCCAAAGATTTTGCCGAGGTCATGGAATCTGTTTCGCCATTGGTTAAAAGGCAGGTCAAGACTCTGAGAATGGTCGAGGGGCAGCCGGAGGTGCGGGTGATCGAGGCGTTCTATCCGATTCAAAAGAGGCAGAAGGGTGAACTGCTGGCGGTAATAAAACTCGTTATAAGCGTCGAGCGGACCTTTGAGCTTATTCAGGCTGAATATGAAATATTTACCAAGCGAGTCGTCCTGGGATTTGCGGTGGTAACCTTTCTGCTGATCCTGGGCATCCTGCTTTTTCTCCGGCAGCGAATCATTGTCCCGGTGCTGTCAATCAATGATGGAGCCAATCAGGTTGCTGCCGGCAATCTTGATGTAACGCTTAAACCGGCGGGCAGCAACGAGATATCCAATCTGATGAGCTCGTTCAACAAAATGGTTGGCGGGCTCAAACACCGGGATCAGATGCGCAGATCGCTGGCAGTGGCAAAAGAGGTGCAGCAGAATCTGCTGCCGGCCAAGGACCCTGAATTTGAAGGGCTCGATATTGCCGGGCGATCGATGTACTGCGACGAAACCGGCGGTGATTATTTTGACTACCTCCTCTTCGACCGGGAACAAGGTGCGAGAATCGGCGTGGTGATCGGCGATGTCTCCGGGCACGGTATTTCCTCTGCCCTTCTTATGGCCTCCACCCGGGCTTTTCTGCGTCAGCGTGCGGCCCTGCCGGGAAGCACCGCGGCCATCATCTCTGACGTGAATGCCCAGTTCAGCAGAGATGTGGCAGAATCGGGCAGTTTCATGTCGATGTTCTACCTGACCATCGAAAGGGGCGAAGGGTGCCTGCGCTGGGTACGTGCCGGACACGATCCGGCCGTCATCTATGACCCGGAGTTTGATACGCTGACCGAATTAAAGGGGGCGGGGATCGCACTGGGTGTCGATGAACAGTTCCAGTTCGAGGAAAACAGCAGAACCGATCTACGGGAAGGCCAGATTATTCTGCTGGGTACGGATGGCATCTGGGAGGCCCGCAACCCCGAGGGTGAAATGTTCGGCAAGGAGTCAATGTACGCACTGCTCAAGCAAAATAGAGACCGAGGTGCGGCGGAGATTCTAACCGGGATTACCGAGGCGCTTAACGTTTTTCAGCGGGGAGCGACCATCGAAGACGATGTCACGCTGATTGTCATCAAACTGACCCACGGGTTCTGAGCATCGAGGAGTTCTGAAAAGACAATTCCCTCTTCCCCCCTCGCTCTGCAACCATCTACTAAATTTCTAATTTGACAATCATTTTGGTTGATTGCTATAGTTTACTCTGATTTCTACAGGGATCAAGTTTGTGAAAATTTTTGGGGAAGCAGTGGGTTTTGACCATGAGAGTACCGTTTCGACAATCGACTGAGATTGCCATCATATTTGCCACTGCCTTTATTATCGTGGCATTCATCTATGCATTTGTTGCCGCTTTTACCCCTCTGTTATACCGAAAGATGCCGGAAGCTGAGTGCAGTCACGTGGAGAAACTGATCAAGACGGGCAAGGCTACCTTCGGTCAACGCGTTACCCTGTTCTGGCACAGCGTCTTCGGCAGTCTTGTCGTGTTACAGTGTTACCTTGCCGCGGCGGTTCTGACCGGGATCTACTGGTTTGTCTGGATGTAAGGCTCTTTCGATTAATCTCAAACAATAAGCTGCGGTGAAATGTTGAAAGGTTATGGATTCATTGTTGCCGCGGCGTCCTGCTGGGCCTTCATCGGCATCTTCTCATCCATTGCCTTTGCCCAGGGGCTCGAGCCTCTGGAGGTGGCTTTCTGGCGGGCCCTTTTTGCCTGGTTCTGTTTTGCTGCTCAGGCGCTGCTCCTCGGTCAGACCCGGCTGGAGAGACGAGATATCCCACTGCTGGGTTTCTTCGGCGTGTTCGGTATTTTTCTGTTCTATGTGTCGTATCAATATGCGGTAAAGAGTGGCGGTGCGGCGCTGGCCTCGGTACTGCTCTATACGGCACCGGCCTGGGTGGTGGTCTGCTCGTTCTTCATTTTTCGGGAGCGGTTGAGTGGCTCTAAAATTCTGGCCGTCGTCCTGGTTATTGCCGGGGTCTACATGATTTCCAGATCAGGCGGAGGCAAGGCCGCCACCGAGGCCTCCCCTGCTGGACTGCTGGCCCTGGTGTCCGGCCTGGTGGCGGGACTGTGCTACTCGCTCTATTACACCGTGGGCAAATATTTTTCAGGACGCTATTCCTCGGCCAACCTGTTTCTTTACGTGCTCCCCGTCGGTATTGTCTGCATGCTGCCCTTGGTCGAGTTTGCGCCGAAAAACGCAGCCGCCTGGGGGGCGCTGATCGCGGTCTCCACCGTCTCCACCTATCTGGCCAATTACTGCTATTATCAGGGGGTTAAATACCTTGAAGCGGGCCGGGCCTCGATCGTCGCCACCCTGGAGCCGGTAGTGGCCACTGCGGCGGCCTATGTGATACTGGGAGAGTCTTTGAGTTTGCTTGGCTATCTGGGAGCTGCGGTGATCATCACCGCCGTGCTGATCACCATCGTGGGGAAATAAGGAACCTCGATGTGCGGCCCGGTGCTCCCGGCCTTTCTCAGCGGTCCTTTAAAAGCAGGTAAAGCAGGGCCATGCGAACGTAGAGCCCATTCTGGGCCTGCTCGAAGTAACGGGCCTGGGGCCTGCTGTCGATCGCCGCGGGTATTTCATCCACCCGGGGCAGCGGGTGCATGATGATCGATTCCTGCTTCATCAGGTTGACCAGCTCCGGGGTTAAAATATACTTGCTTGCCGCTTGCTGATAATCTTCTGCCGCATGAAACCTCTCTTTCTGGACCCGGGTCATGTAAACGCAGTCTATCTCTCCGATAACCTTGGCCAGATCGTCTTCTTCGTGCCAGGAGACCTGGTATTTATCCAGGTATTTTTTTATATCCCCTTCCATTCTACAGACCGAAGGAGCAACGAAGATAAGCTCCATGTCTTCGTATTTGGTCAAGAGATAACTGAGTGAGCGCGCCGTTCTTCCGTAGCGCAGGTCACCGACCAGGGCGATTTTGAGACTCTTCATCTCGGGGAAGCTGTCGGCGATCGTATAGATGTCCAGCAAAGCCTGGGTCGGATGCTGTCCGGCCCCGTCGCCGGCATTGATGATTGGTATGGTGGAGATTTCCGCGGCCCGGGCGGCGCTGCCTGCCTCGTTGTGGCGCATGACGATGACATCGGCATAGCCATTCATGATCCTGGTCGAATCCGACAGGCTCTCGCCTTTGGAGGCGCTGGAGAACTCGCGGGCGTTTTCGGTGGTGAGCACCGACCCGCCTAACCTTTTCATGGCGCTTTCAAAGGAGAAACGGGTTCGGGTGGAGGGTTCGTAGAAGAGTGATGCCATGATCCGGCCGTCCAGGATTTTGGCCAGTTTTCTTTCTCCCTGCAGATCCGCCTTCATCATATCGGTGGTTTCGAAAACCAGTTCCAGCAGATCCCTGTCGAACTGCTGCGACTCGACCACATGCTGCAGACTGAAATGTGACATCGGCTGTCTCCTGTGATTCCTTACGATTTGCTGAAGAGTTTGAGCAGAATACCATTCTGGGCGTGCATCCGGTTCTCTGCCTGGTCAAAGACAATCGAGGCTTTTGATTCGACCACTGAATCGGTGGTCTCGATGCCCCGTTCAACAGGCAGGCAGTGCATGAACAGACTTGGCTTGCCGGTTGCCTCCATAAGTTGGTCATCGACCTGGAAACCCTGGAAGTCGATTTTACGCTGTTCGGCCTCTTCCTTCTGGCCCATCGAGGCCCAGACATCGGTATAAACGATATCGGCCCCTTTGACGGCCGACCTGGGGTCATGGCTGATCTCAATCTCGGAAAAGCCCGCCTCCCTCGCGAGGGCAACGGTTTCAGCATCAGGCTGATAGTTTTCCGGACAGGCACAGACAAAATGGAGCGGCAGCCGCTGGGCCATACGCAGCCAGGAATGGACAATATTGTTGCCGTCCCCCACATACACTATTTTCAGATCATCAAGGTGACCCCGATGCTCGAGGATGGTAAACGTGTCAGCCATAATCTGACAGGGATGGTTGTAGTCGGTCAAACCGTTGACCACCGGGACAGATGCATAATGGGCCAGCTTCAGCACGTGGTCGTGGGCAAAGACCCGGGCCATGATCACGTCGTTGTAGCGGGCCATTACCCGGGCGATATCTTTGACTGCCTCGCGGGTGCCGAGCGAGATATCTTCAGGACCCAGATAGAGTGCATGCCCTCCCAGGCGAAAAAAACCGGTCTCGAACGAGATTCTGGTTCGGGCTGATGGCTTGGCAAAAATCATTGCCATGGTACGGCCGTCGAACGGTTTGTAATGTTCCCTTCGTCTGAACCTCTCTTTTACTTCCTTGGCCAGGGCGAATGTTTCCAGAACTTCATCCGTACTGAAATCGGTGACGTGCAGAAAATCGCGCTTCACGGAATCCTCCGTATTACAGGTTTCTTGAACAAAAAAATAAAGTTTGAATATAGCAGAAATCGGCGGCGAAAGTCTGCAGATTTCAGAGTGTCCCCATCCGGGACGACAAGATACAGTAGAATGCGGAGCACAAGTCGACAGAAAATTTCAGGTCTGCCGGGCCATCAGCTGTGGTATGAATACCTAACCGGCTTGTCCGCCCGGTAAACTCAGCGCTGATCTGCCTTGAACATCTTGTTGGCAAAGGCAATACGATCCTCCATTCCCGGCCCTTCGAACTCCTCGACCACATCGGCAAGGATATCGGGGATCGGGATCGACTGGGGGCACTTCTCCAGACATTCGCCGCACTGTACACATTCGGAAGCAAAACCTGGTTTGAGGCCTGATATAACGCCGCACATTCTGATGGCATAGATGAATTTGGCTTCTTCCTTGTTACCGAAAAGATGCATCTTGTTATAGACTTCGAAGATCGCTGGAATCATCACTCCTTCCGGACACGGCAGGCAATACCCGCAGCCGGTGCAGTCAACTTTCATCAATTCTTTGTAGGTGGCGGCGGCCTGTTCGACGAGTTCACACTCCCGCTGGGTCAGCGAGCCCGGCAGCGCCTGGTCGGCGATCCGCAGGTTTTCATCAATATGAGTATCTTCATTCATCCCTGAGAGCACCACGCCTACCTCGGGACGATTCCAGATCCAACGCAGGGCCCATTCAGCCGAGGTACGCCTGGTCTCGGCCTGATCCCAGATGGCGCCGATGGCCGGGGGTGGTTCCGGCAGACCGAGGTTGCCTCCGCGGAGCGGTTCCATGACGATGATGCCCAGGTCTCGTTCGGCGGCATAATTAAGCCCCTCGGTGCCGGCCTGATATTGCTGGTCGAGATAGTTGTACTGGATCTGACAGAAGACCCAGGGGTAGCCATCAACGATTCGCTTGAAGTCATCGAGGACACCGTGAAAGGAAAATCCGGCGTTGATTATTCGGCCATCCTTAATTGCAGTATCGAGAAACTCAGCAACACCTAACTGGTCGAGTTTATCCCAGGTGAGACCGTTCAAGGCATGGAGAAGATAGTAGTCGATTCGCTCAGTCTGCAGCTTCACCAGCTGTTTATCGAGGTACGAATCCATGTCCTCTCGACTGTTGATCAGCCAGGTGGGCAGCTTGGTGGCAATTTTCACTTTTTCCCGGTAGCCATCCTGGAGGGCATTGCCGAGTATCGACTCGCTTGCGCCACCATGATAGGGCCAGGCCGTATCCAGATAATTGACGCCGCTGTCTATGGCATAGCGAATCTGTTCGATCGCTTTGTCCACGTGGATGTTGCCACCCTCGAGCAGCGGCAGGCGCATACAGCCGAATCCCAGCACTGACAGCTCATCTCCATTTTTCGGCATCGTTCTGTAGCGCATGGTTTTCCTCCCTCAGGCGTGGATCTGTATCTCTGTTGTCGAGCAGGTGATTACCCCTCTTTTTACTACCTCGATCCCTCCATTTCAAGCTCAACAAATCCTTTAAAGCTGCTGCCGATCTGGAGCCCTATCTTGGCAAGGGTCTTTTATTAATCTCTAAGCATCCCTGGCCCGGAGCGGCGTAGATGCGAAAGTTGGGAAAAATGAATAGCCTAGCTTTCTATATGAGCCAAAAGGTGAAACTGACTCCTTTCAGAGTGCGGCGCAGGGATTATTCTCGGGCAAAAGCCCCTAAAATCCTGACTCAAATTTCAATTAATTCCAGACTTATGGGTACAATCTCAGAGGAACGGATAGATGGCAGTCTGGTTAAAGTGGCAATTATTCAGCTCATAATAAAAAATTGTACTAGCCCATCCCTTAGAAGGAATTATCTTTTAAAGCTGATTTTCCGCTTGCTCTTTCCTGGTACTGACTAAAAATGGCAGAGCGGACATTCGAAAAATTGCGGCAAAGAATGTTGCAATTATCGAATTTTAAGATCGCTTTTTGGCAAATAAGCGAAAATTTCTATTGATCTTGCGAAAAAAATTGTGTTTTGTGGAGCCAGGTAGGTACAAATCCATCAAAACACAGCTTAGGGAGGTCATCTAAAACAAGTCAGTACAATTCCATCAACCACAGCTTAGGGAGGTTATCTTCATGTTACGAAAGATTGCGTTATTCACAGCTGTAGCGGCGTTCAGCGTTTCAAGCGTGTACGCCGGTGTCGACGAGGCAAAGAAATGGATTGATGAAGAATTCCAGCCTTCGACTCTTTCAAAAGAAGACCAGATGAAAGAGATGGAATGGTTCATCAATGCGGCCAAGCCTTTTGCGGGCATGGAAATCAACGTGTTGTCCGAAACTATTCCCACCCACGAGTACGAGTCAAAAACCCTTACCAAGGCATTTGAGGAAATTACCGGTATCAAGGTTAACCATCAGTTGCTGGGTGAAGGTGAAGTTGTCCAGGCGGTACAAACCCAGATGCAGACCAAGAGGAATCTCTATGATGCCTATATCAATGATTCAGATTTGATTGGCACCCATTCACGGCTGCAACTGGCAGTGAATCTGACTGACTGGATGGCGGGAGAGGGTAAAGATGTTACCAATCCGATGCTGGATGTCGATGATTTTATCGGCAAATCTTTTACCACCGGCCCTGACGGAAAACTGTATCAGCTTCCGGATCAACAGTTCGCCAATCTCTATTGGTTCCGCAAAGACTGGTTTGATCGTCCTGAACTGAAGGAGAAATTCAAAGCGAAATACGGTTATGAGCTGGGTGTACCGGTGAACTGGTCCGCCTATGAGGATATCGCTGAATTTTTCACGGATGATGTCAAGGAAATTGACGGAGTCAAAGTATATGGTCATATGGACTATGGTAAGCGTGCGCCCGACCTCGGCTGGCGAATGACCGACGCCTGGCTCTCCATGGCTGGAGCCGGCAGCAAGGGGTTGCCAAACGGTATTCCCGTTGATGAATGGGGAATTCGCATGGAAGAGGGCTCCTGTAATCCAGTGGGCGCCTCGGTAACTCGCGGTGGAGCTGCCAACGGCCCCGCTGCCGTATATGCGATCCGGAAATGGGATGAGTGGCTGCGCAAATATGCTCCTCCAGGAGCGGCCAGCTATGACTTCTATCAGTCCCTGCCGGCCCTTTCCCAAGGAAACGTAGCCCAGCAGATTTTCTGGTATACGGCCTTCACCGCCTCCATGGTGGCACCCAAGTCGGAAGGGAACAACACGGTAGATGACAGTGGCATTCCGCTCTGGCGTATGGCTCCGTCTCCCCATGGTCCCTATTGGGAAGAAGGCCAGAAACTGGGTTATCAGGATGCTGGTTCCTGGACCCTGTTCAAGTCAACTCCGGTTGATCGCCGCAAGGCAGCCTGGCTCTATTCCCAGTTTGTGGTTTCAAAAACGGTGGACGTCAAGAAAAGCCATGTTGGTCTGACCTTCATCCGGGAAAGTTCTGTTAACCACGAAAGCTTTTCAGAGCGGGCTCCGAAGTTGGGCGGCCTGGTCGAGTTCTACCGTTCACCTGACCGTGTTATGTGGTCACCTACCGGTGTCAATGTACCTGATTATCCGAAGCTGGCCCAGATCTGGTGGCAGCAGATTGGCGACGTAAACTCCGGCGCCTTTACTCCGCAGCAGGCCATGGACCGTCTTGCCGAGGAAATGGACCTGGTCATGGCTCGCATGCAGGCGGCTGATGAGAAGGCCAATACCTACGGCGGTTGCGGCCCGCGGCTGAACGAGAAATCTGACGCGGCAATGTGGCTGGATAAACCCGGCTCTCCCAAGGCCAAGCTGGCCAACGAGAAACCACAGGGAGAAACGGTTAACTACGACGAACTGGTAAAACGCTGGATGAAGTAATATCTGCGGTCTTACCTTCGAGTAAAAGAACCAGGGCCTGCCGTCGGGCGGGCCCTGAGTTTCAGCAGAGCAATCTCATTGAACCACGACACTATTATGCAGTCTGATATAAGCTCTCGTCAGCGTGTGATCATGGATTATATCCGTGAGTATGGTTCTGTGCAGGTGGACCAGCTGGCGGAATATCTGGAAGTCACCCCCCAGACCATACGCCGTGATCTGAATCAACTATACGATTTAGAGTTTGTTCAGCGGGTCCGCGGCGGAGCCATCATCAAGAACACCGTAGAGAACCTTGGCTACGGCGCCAGAAAGACCTTGATGGCTGATGAAAAAACTGAGATTGCCAGAATCACTGCGGGAATCGTCTCGAATAACTCTTCGCTTTATATCAACCTTGGAACCACCACCGAGAGGGTAGCCGAGTTTTTGACGGGGCACACCTCCATTCTGGTTATCACCAACAATATAAATGTGGCGAGTATATTGTGGCCTCTTCGCAACGTAGAGGTAATGATAGCAGGCGGCATGATACGTCAATCAGATGGCGGTATTGTGGGTCCTTCCACCGAGGAATTTATTGATCGGTTCAAGCCGGATTATGCGATTATCGGTTGCTCGGCCTTGGATGCTTCAGGCGAAATTCTTGATTATGATCTGCGCGAGGTGAGAGTGACCCAGGCCATCATCAGACAGGCCCGGACAGTGATTCTGGTAACCGATTCGATGAAACTTGAGCGATCCGCCCCGGTAAAGGTGGGGACGCTCAGCGACATAGACGTACTGGTTACCGATGATGGAATTTCTGACGAGTTTCTTGAGTTATGCACACAGCATAACGTTGATGTGAAGATCGCAATACCTGCGGCTTAGATAAGGGCTAGGGCAACACGATGTCTATCGAACTAAGAAATGTAACCTTCCGGGTTGGCGCAGAGTGGTACATTTATGAGACCTCGCTAACTCTGGAGCCCGGTGACTTTAATATTCTGCTTGGCACAACACTCAGTGGCAAAACCACCCTGATGCGATTGATGGCAGGACTTGAGCGTCCCACCAAAGGGGAAATCTGGGCCAGTGGCAAAAATGTCACCGGTCTTGCCGTGCAGCAGCGCAGCGTGGCAATGGTCTACCAGTCCTTCATCAACTATCCCAGTTTCAGCGTCTACGAAAATATTGCCTCACCATTGAAGGTGGCGGGGCTGGGAAAGAAGGAAATCGATGAAAAAGTTCACCGTTTTGCCGATCTCCTTAAACTGACCCCGATGCTCAACCGATTGCCCAGAGAACTCTCGGGCGGCCAGCAGCAGAGAACGGCGCTGGCGCGTGCCCTGGTCAAGGGGGCGGAACTCGTCCTGCTTGATGAACCTCTGGCCAACCTTGACTATAAGCTTCGCGAAGAGCTTCGCGATGAGCTGCCGAAATTGTTTGCCGATACCGGAGCCACGGTGGTGTATGCCACCACCGAGCCCCTGGAGGCCTTGATGCTGGGAGGCAATACCGCAACCCTCAAAGAAGGCCGGTTGGTGCAGTTTGGCAAAACCGCCTCAATCTATCGCAAGCCGGCCACCCTGGAGAGCGCCGAGGTCTTTTCAGACCCTCCTATCAACACCGCGATCATCAGCAAGCAGGGGGATCGGGCTGTGTTGGGAAAAGTCGCTTCCTGGAACGTTCCTGAGGAGTTGGCCGCCCTGCCTGATGGCGAGTACAAAATTGGTCTGCGGCCCCATCACCTGCTGCTCGAAGAGCAGGGGGTCAAAGTCAGCGGGACGGTCCAGATTGCAGAAATCAGCGGCTCAGAATCAATTATCCGGGTGAAGGTCAACGGCAATGTCTGGGTCAGTCAGACCCCGGGCATTCACTCGTTTGTCTACGGTGAAAAAATACGAATCTACTTCAACTCGAACAACTTGATATACTTCGGTGCTGACGAAAAGTTGATCGAACTCTAAACCGGACGGGTTGTACTATGGCAAGAATCAGATTCAGAGATGTGCGGCATGCGTATCCACCTCCCAAAGGTCAGGAACCGGTTTATGCGCTGAATGAAATAAATCTGGTCTGGGAAGACGGCGGCGCTTATGCCCTGCTGGGCCCCTCGGGGTGCGGCAAGACGACGCTGCTCAATATCATTTCCGGGTTGTTAACGCCTTCAGAAGGGGAAATACTTTTTGACGGCAAAGAGGTGACCGATCTTCCCACCTCGGCCCGGCAGATAGCCCAGGTATTTCAGTTCCCGGTGGTCTATGACACCATGAGTGTGTTTGACAATCTCGCTTTTCCCCTGCGCAATCGGGGAATGGATGAGAAACTGGTGCAACAGCGCGTCGAGCAGATAGCGGAGATGCTTGATCTCACCGCCAACCTCAAAAAGCGGGCTTCAGGCCTTACGGCCGATGGCAAGCAGAAGATTTCCCTGGGGCGCGGCCTGGTTCGCTCTGATGTCAACGCCATCCTGTTCGATGAACCTTTAACGGTAATTGATCCTCATCTGAAATGGCAGCTGCGATCAAAATTGAAAGAACTGCATCAGCAGGTGGGGGTGACCATGATCTATGTCACCCACGATCAGGTAGAGGCCCTGACCTTCGCCGAAAAAGTAGTGGTCATGTATGAGGGCACAGTGGTCCAGGTGGGTACCCCGGTTGAGTTGTTCAACCATCCCCGGCATACCTTTGTCGGCTATTTCATTGGTTCACCAGGCATGAATGTTCTGCCCTGCAGCATCGATGGAGGCCTGCCCGTTTTTGGTAAGAATCCCTTGACTATTGAAAACCGGATCAAAGGGCCTCTGCAGGGCAAGCTCGAAGTCGGCATCCGGCCGGAATTTGTGGATTTCGCAGATGACGGTATCCCGGTGAGAATTGAAAAGATCGAGGATCTGGGGCGCTACCAGGTGCTCACCCTTACCCATGAATCAGAAACAATCAAGATGGTGATGGCGGAAGACCAAACCGTACCGTCCGAGAATCCCAGGATTCAGTTCGATCCACACCACACCAAAGTCTATTGCGACGACTGGGTGGTTGAGGAGGCAGTGAATGAATAAAACTCAAAACAATAAGGCCTGGTGGCTGGTGGTACCGGTACTCGTTCTGGTGGCCTTCAATGCCTTCATACCACTGATGACGGTGGTCAACTACGCCTTCCAGGAAACCTTTGGCGACAACGTCTTCTTCTGGGAAGGCACCACCTGGTTTGAACAGGTACTGCGCTCACCCAGGTTTCATGCCTCGCTTATCCGGCAGCTCGTCTTCACCGGTATGATTCTGGCCATCGAGGTACCGCTGGGTATCGGAGTGGCGCTGACCATGCCTCGCAAAGGTCCCTGGGTCTCCGTCTGCCTGGTATTGATGGCCCTGCCTCTTTTGATTCCCTGGAATGTGGTCGGCGCCATGTGGAATATCTTCGCGCTGCCCGAGATAGGGCTGCTCGGCTACACCCTGAACTCGATAGGAATCGATTACAATTTCACCAATCAGCCGATATCCGCCTGGCTAACCACGGTAGTCATGGATGTCTGGCACTGGACTTCACTGATCGTGCTGCTCTGTTATGCCGGCCTGAGTTCAATCTCTGACGATTATTATCAGGCAGCGCACATTGATGGTGCCAGCCGCTGGGCAATATTCAGATATATCCAGCTGCCCAAAATGAAACGGGTGCTGACCATCGCCATCCTGCTGCGTTTCATGGACAGTTTTATGATCTATACCGAACCGTTCGTGCTCACCGGCGGTGGCCCGGGCAATACCACGACTTTTCTGTCCATCGACCTGGTCAAGATCGCCCTTGGTCAGTTTGATCTGGGACCGGCGGCGGCCATGTCGCTGATCTATTTTCTTATGGTGTTGCTGATCTGCTGGGCGTTCTACACCATTATGATGCGAAATGAGGAGCAGTGAGATGATCCGTACCAATAAATGGCTGGTGCCTACTCTCTACATTCTGTTTTTGATGCTGCCGATCTATGGTCTGCTTTCCATGTCGTTCAAGACGACCAATGAAATCCTCGGCGGTTTTTCGTTCTTTCCGCAGGAGTTTACCCTGGCCAACTACAAGGTAATCTTCACCGATCCGACCTGGTACAACGGCTACATCAATTCGATTATTTACGTGGTGATCAATACCCTGGTCTCGGTTACGGTGGCGTTACCCGCAGCCTATGCCTTTTCGCGCTACCGTTTCCTGGGTGACAAGCACCTGTTCTTCTGGCTGCTCACCAACCGTATGGCTCCCCCGGCTGTTTTTGCGCTGCCGTTCTTCCAGCTCTATTCGGCCATTAACCTGTTCGACACCCACATAGCCGTAGCCCTTGCCCACTGCCTTTTCAATATCCCGCTTGCCGTCTGGATTCTCGAGGGCTTCATGTCGGGTGTACCAAAGGAACTTGATGAAACCGCATTTCTGGATGGCTACTCGTTCTGGAGATTTTTCATCCGCATCTTTATCCCCACCATAGCGGCCGGGATCGGGGTGACGATGTTCTTCTGTTTCATGTACTCATGGGTCGAGCTATTGCTGGCCAAAACCTTGACCTCGGTCGAGGCCAAACCAATTGCCGCAACAATGACTCGTACGGCCAGCAGTTCAGGGTATGAACTCGGCCTGCTTGCCGCTGCCGGTTCGCTTACCATCGTACCGGGCGCAATAGTCATCTATTTTGTTAGAAATTATATCGCCAAGGGGTTTGCCCTTGGACGGGTCTAGGCGAGGAGGTTTTTATGGGCTTATCCTGGATGGCATGGACATGGCCGACCGCTGCTTTTTTCATAGTTGTCGTTTTGTCTATCGTTACCATGGGCGTATGGGAGCGCTACAGTCCCGGCGGAAACCCGAGGCGTGGTGTATTTGGTCTGGATACCACTCGAGGTGATCGTCTGTTCATCTCCTGGCTGGGGACTGGTTTCATCAACATGGGCTGGCTGGCCTTTTACGGAGCACCGTTATGGGGAGGGCTCTTCCTCTCCATTGTCTGGTTTATCTTTGTATTCAGATACGTCTAGCCCTGTCAAGCTCCTCCATAGTTGAACCAGACTCCGATATTAACTAGTGGAAAAGGCCCATGGGGCCATTTTTCCCAGCAGCATTTGAGGCGTTTTAGAAACACAAAAAAAATTTATGAAACAAAGACAAGACAATATCCAAAAACTCAAGACAACTACTTTTGACGTCTTGATCATAGGCGGCGGGATGAACGGCGCTGTGTGCGCGGCTGCGCTTGCTGCCCGGGGTGCCAGGGTGGCACTCATCGATGCGCGTGATTTTGCCGGCTTTACCAGCCAGTACAGCTCCAATCTGATCTGGGGCGGCATAAAATACATGGAGAGCTATGAGTTTCGCCTGGTAAACAATTTGTGCAAATCCAGAAATGAATTGTTGAGAAGCTTTCCATCCACCGTTACGGAAATAAGATTTCTGAGCACGCTGTCGAAAAAAACGCGGATTCCCCCGTGGCTCATGCTCATCGGCACCTGGATCTACTGGTTCTTTGGCCGCGGTCAAACCCGCACGCCATGCGTCTATTCAGCCAACGAGATCAAAAACGAGGAACCGCTGATTAACGTTGATGACAGCCGGGGCGGAGTTGAATATTCCGACGCCTATCTGCAGGACAACGATGCCCGGTTTGTTTTCAATTTCGTCCGCAGTGCGATGAATAAGGGCTGCGTCGCGGCAAATTATGTTGAGTCCGTCAGCGGTTCATACGATTCTCAAAACCATTGGGTGTCGCTTGCCAAGGACAAAATCGGCGGAGAGCAGTTCGAGATACATGCCAAAGTAATGATCAATGCGGCGGGTGCCTTCGTCGACAGGCTCAATGGCATCACTAGAGTCGAGACCGAGTACCAGCATATATTTTCCAAGGGAATCCATCTTATTGTACCCCGATTGGCACGCCAGAAGCGGGTACTTGCCTTTTTCGCCGATGACGGCCGTCTGTTTTTTGCCATTCCCATGGCCAATAGAACCTGTATCGGTACTACCGACACCCCGGTTGAGGATCCTGAAACCGAGGTAACTGAAGAAGATCGTGATTTCGTGCTGTCGAATATCAATGCCCGCCTCGACTTGAGCAAGCCTCTTGAGACCAGTGATATCATCTCGGAGCGCTGCGGCGTCAGGCCCCTGGTCCTTAAAAAGGGACAGAAATCCAAGGATGATTTCCTGCAGATGTCGCGCAAGCATATCGTTGAGACATCTGAAGAAAAAAGACACATCAGTATCTTCGGCGGTAAATTGACCGACTGCCTCAATGTCGGCGAGGAGATCTGCGAGGAAGTCATTAAACTGGGGGTCAATCTGGAACCTGTGAAGACCAAATGGTACGGCGAGCCCGGAACCCATATCAAGAGCACCTACTATAAACGCGCCTATGCGCTTGGGCTGGACCACAGTATCGCCAGTGACACCGGGGAAATGTTGAGCGACAGATTATGGCGCCGTTATGGTGAACATGCATTGCCAATGCTTGATGCCATAGAAAAAGATCCTGAGATGGCGGAACCATTAATAGAGGGCACCGGAATCCGTCGATGCGAGATTGACTATATAAGGGACAACGAGATGGTAGTAACGCTTGAAGATTACCTGAAGAGACGCTCGAAACTGGAATATCTTCTTGCTTATCAAGAACTTAAAAATTTAAAAGGGATCTATGAGGCCTGCGAACACCTCTTTGGCGATAAGGCTCAGGCCCAATATGATGCGTACTTCTCCAGATAAACTTCGGCGTTATTACCTGAAGGAGTGGTTATGAACAGACACATTATCAGCATTGACCAGGGTACGACAAGCTCCCGCGCCATTCTCTTTGACAGTGGAGGGCGTTCGGTTTTCAGTTCCCAACTGGAATTTACCCAATTTTTTCCCAGGGATGGATGGGTCGAGCATGATCCTGAGGAAATCTGGTCAACAACGATTCAGGTGGTTCAGGATGTACTTAAGTTTGCCGCAGAAAACGGCAAAGAAATAGCAGCCATTGGCATCACCAATCAACGCGAGACTACGGTTGTCTGGGACAGAGCTACCGGCAAGCCCCTCTACAATGCCATAGTCTGGCAGGATCGACGCACAGCCGGATATTGTGAATCCTTACGAAAACAGGGTAAGGAGCAGCTCGTCGTCGACAAGACCGGTCTGCTGCTGGATCCTTATTTTTCCGGCACCAAATTAAACTGGATACTGGAGCATGTCGATGGCGCGCGAGCCAGGGCAGAGAACGGGGAGTTGGCCTTTGGCACCATCGACAGTTTTCTGATCTGGCGCTTGACCGGGGGGCGTACCCACGTCACCGATGCAACCAATGCCTCACGCACCCTTATGTTCAATATTCATCAGCAAAGTTGGGACGACGAGTTGCTCGAGCTTTTCTCCATACCAGCGTCTCTGCTCCCGAAAGTGTTGGACTGTGCGGCCGATTTCGGTCATTCAGATCAGACTGTCATTGGCGCCGAGATTCCAATTGCCGGGGTAGCCGGCGACCAGCAGGCCGCCCTGATCGGCCAGGCCTGTTTCGAGCCCGGTATGATTAAAAGCACCTATGGGACAGGATGCTTTATGATCCTGAATACGGGAACCTGGGCGCTCTCTTCCAAGAACAAGCTGCTGACCACCGTGGGGTATCGGCTTGATGGCAAGACTACCTATGCCCTCGAGGGCTCCATCTTCGTGGCCGGGGCCGCCGTGCAGTGGCTGCGCGACGGGATCGGCATCATCGACAGCGCCGCTACCACCGAAGCGCTGGCCGCCTCGCTGGATTCCAACAACGGTGTCTATATCGTTCCCGCATTCACCGGACTTGGAGCACCGCACTGGGACCCCGATGCCCGGGGAGCGATCTTTGGCATAACCAGAGACACCGGTCCTGCTGAGTTTGTGCGGGCCACCCTGGAATCCATCTGTTACCAGACCCTGGATCTGCTCGAGGCAAAACGCAGAGACGGAGTGCAGGCAACAAAGTTGCGGGTTGACGGCGGTATGGTGGCCAATGACTGGTTCTGCGGGTTTCTCGCCGATGTACTTAACATCACTGTGGAACGACCCGAGTACACCGAGACCACTGCTCTTGGTGCCGCTTTTCTGGCAGGTCTGCAGGTGGGAGTATTCAATTCTCTGGATGATATTAAAGATGTCTGGAAGGTTGACCAATCTTTCGAGCCCAGACTCGCAGAAGCTGAGCGAAAGAGGCTGGTGGAAGGCTGGCATCAATGTGTGAAGAAGGTTAAAACTTCTTCAGCCTCAAGTTGAGGGGACACAACACATAAGTTTGAACTGTGAGAAGAAGCATGTTGTCCCCATAGTCAGCCCGCCAATCTACCCTTTACGCTTGACGGGACAGAGCTTCTTTAGTATCTAGAAAATCCACGCCGGAGTGGTGAAACTGGTAGACGCACTGGACTCAAAATCCAGCGGGCTTATGCTCATGTCGGTTCGACTCCGACCTCCGGCACCAATGCCAGCAAAGGGATTCAGCCAATTAGGTTGAGTCCCTTTTTGTGTCCAGAAGAGGCTTTCTGTGACTACCTGTGACCATCTTTTCTTGTAAGGGCTCTAAATTGCCTGATATTGTTACAGATGTCAGAGAAATGCAATGACCAGCGTGTAGTATAGGTCCAAGGGGCTGGCCACCTGTGCATCTTCATTTGAGAGATCGTCAAATTTTCGATAGAGTGCTCAGCATAGCCAAACCTTTTCGGATGAGACATTGAGTGCAAACGGCAAAATTAATCATTCTACTGGCAGCGGCTCATTTTCTTCTGGCCACCGTTTTGTTTTTATGCTTCGGAATCGGGCTTGAAGGAAAGCAACATGTCGGGCATTTGGTCTTCTGGCTGCTTATGATGCCAGCAGCATATTTTCCTTTGGAAGGATTTATTTTCATTCCTCTGAACAGCCTTCTGTGGGGATTTTGTTGCGCTCTGCTTTTAAAAGGATTTAGCCATTTCTTTAATTAATCGGTCTCACACTGTCACCATATGATAACCCAGCCCCGCTATACTCCACCCCATGTCAAATCAAACACCACGACACTGGGTTGTGTACCTGACTGATCAAGGGAGTTGATCTGAAAAACTGGACCATGTGTTTAGGTGGACAAAGAATAGCCCGAGGAGGTTAATCATGTCCATAGAGAAGCTACCGCACCATGCCAAACACCCTGGCATATGTCATGTCATGTTCAGCAAAACATGTTTAAGAAAAATCATACATTTCGATATCAAAATATTTCGCTCGGTTAGTATGGCTAAATCACAAAAAATACTCGCCAGGGTGGTGACCTTTAGTCAATGAACCCCTGAGAGGAGTCTGCACCACCCATGAGATAGGGGGACTGGTATTCTACTTTTTATCAAAATGACCAGAGGGCGGCAGAGTTCTCTTTCGAGTAGAAAAACTGATTGATTTAGTGGGGCAAACGTCTCTGCATACGTAGCATGAAAAACAATCAGGAATAGTCTTTTTATCTCGATGCAGGATCGCACCCATTACTGTCGATGGACATGCCGTTTCACATTTTCCACAGGCAATACAGGTATCATAATCAACGCTTACTCTAACAAGGCTGATCTTCTCAACAAACCATCCGACCAATCCAAACGGACAGAATAAATGGCACCATGGCCGATACACAAATAGGCTCAGGAGCAGCAGAGAGGCAGCAAAGACAATACCGGCAATTCCGAGATGCATCGGCTTGTATAACTTGAAGGGATCGAAAGGTTCAATGATGTCTGTTCCCCACCCAAATGCTGCAATCGTAAACAGAAACAGAAACGCAATACGGACACCGTTAGTAAAAGCAAAAGGTAACTTGAGTTGCTTTCCAATAACAGCTTTATGTGGGTCGTTTTGATTTAGGCGGAAAATTAAATCCTGCAGTACACCAATCTGACAACCCCATGAGCAAATGTATTTGTTCGCCAAGAATACGATGAGCAGAAAAATCGAGAGTGCTATCATGCGGGGAGGAAATATTGCTCCAGAGGTGGCAAAGAGATGAATTGCGTCTTTAACCGTCCCCATTGGGCTTGGGTCAGCACCAAGAACAACTCCGAAGATCAGGGCTGAAAACAAAAGAGTGAGCTTTCGTCTTGAGGGGCTCACTTTCTGTTTCCTGAACAAGAAGAAGATTACAACAAGAACTGTAAACCATACAGCAAATTTGATTACAATCTTTTTCCAGTTCTTTGTCTCATGCTCAGCAACCAGTGCGAGTTTTTTGATTACGAGGGTTTTTATCTGAGCTTCACTGCCGTATTCTGATACTTGCTTTTGCAGGTCAGATTTCTGCTGAAGGCCGAAGATCTCCTTTAATGCACTATTTGGCAACTCGTTTGTTTCACCAAAATCCTGCAAGGTCATTTCTGAGCTGATGGTAAGTTGTTTTGGTTCAGGTATTGTCTCAGGTTTTCCTCCCCAAATCTTTACCGAAATTATCGAAAGAACGACTATCGTAGCGATGAGAGCCACGAACATGGTGATAGTCTTGGCTGGTGAAGATTTGAACATAACGTTTCCTGTATTTGTGGTTTTAGAAGGTGAGGGCTTTCGTAAGATCAATACAATTAACATGCCATTTGCGAAAGAAAGTAATTAAGTAATTAAATAGCGGCATGCAATCGTATAGTTACATTCTTGTTATGGGTTTAATGGCAGAAGGCAGGATGTATTATGACAACTAAGAAGTGAGTAATATTTATGCATCCTTTCAGAGAGATGTATAAAATTTGATCTATTAACAGAGTTGATAACTCCGTAAGCTCAGCGGTTGATATCGTGGCAACGAGATCAAAGTGCACTAAAGGAGATAGATCAGATTTTACTGAAATAACAATCTAACCATTTGAAAAAACAATCAGTTCCTCTTTTAGATTACCGCTCCTTACTAAAAATGTTAACAAATATGTCAGGTTGAGTTGCTTATTTTTTTTTAATTACAGGACTTTAGCTAGAACTCACCTCTCAAACTCAAGACATGCAGAATAATATAAACGCCTAAGGTAGACATTGGGTTGTCACTCTTATCAGACATTTTTGCATGTTAAATTTCAGAAATTAACCCGAAGAAGAAAAAAGAGACTCTTTTCTCTCTTTTTGTTTTGTATGAAGTTTTTGATCTGTTACCTTTATTGCCATTATAGAGGGGGGGAATAGTTGCGGGGTTTTGCTCACAGGAGGGCAGTTGCTTGAAAAAAGAAACCCCAAAAATGAGTAATGCAGTTTTCATTGTTTCAACCGAGAAATCATGCCCATATTACGATGTGGGTGATGAACTAACGGTTGAAAACAGCACTCTGTCGATCTCTTCATTTAAACCAGTCTGCCTCCACTTAGCAGAAGAGATTAAAACAGTTGTCACGTCACCAGATAGCATCGGTAAATTTTCCTCACCTGGTTCTCAACAATTTAGGCCAAACACTCAACAGACCAACTTTGACTGTGGTGGATGTACTGGTTTGATTCAGTACATGTTTAAGCAGGATAAGGCTTACGCAACTCTTCAGATGAAACTATTGATGGAATCTGTAGAAGTGCGTAAACGGCAGCATTTGGCAAAATATTATGCTCTTCTTCGGCCACTGAAGTTATTTGATTCTCTTGAAAATGACGCCCTCGAAGACTTGATTAATTTGCTAGAATTTAAGACTGTACTGCCCCAAAAGGTACTTCTAGAGAAAGGAACCCAGGGAACTCATCTCTATATCCTTATCTCTGGTGAGATTGAAGTAACTGGAATCAATAATAAAAAGTCTTCCAATATGTATGCTGGAGATATGTTTGGTGTGGTGAGTCTTCTTTCCGCTGAACCGCACAGAAACACGATTCACACCGTTACAGTCACTCAAGTCGCATTACTGAGTAGTAAGAATTTCAGGCAGATTCTGAAGGGTTATCCATCTCTCCAGATTTTCCTGTTCAAACTTCTCATCAAACGGGTCGAGACGATGGCCCTCCAATCCGGGCAAATAGCTTCAGGGATGTCCGGTGATCTTGAAGAAGTACCAGCGGTCGAACTTATGCAGCTAATAAACTCTTCCCAGAAGACCGGCAGTATTGAAATTAAAAGCACTGAGGGCGTAGCACAAATTTATTTCAAAGAAGGAGAAATCGTATATGCCCGTTACCAAGACTTAGAGGGCAAGGAGGCAGTTTTTTCTATTCTCGCATTAATAAATGGACAATTCACCTACAGCAGGGGCATTTCTGATGAGGTAGATAAATTATCCCCAATTGGAGCATTTCTTGGACTGATGATGGAGGGGCTGCGAAGAATAGATGAACGCATGCAACAGTGACTTGTGATCTGCCATATCAACCAATTATCTAATTAAATCGTTATTATTCAAGTTTCAGTTTTTGACCGGGAAAGATTGTATTGTTGGCGTCAAAATTATTGATTTAGGTTCTTCTATAATTTCAATTTTTATATAAATTTGTTGAATTTGTTTATCTTGATTTTGTATCAGTTGATTTAATGCATCAAGACTAGTTGATAGGGTGAACTTTGTTTGAGCTGTGAAAGTTCAAGTTCCTGAGATTTTAAGATGTCGAAATGATTCTCGATCGGGTAGTCAAAATTACCTAAACGAAGAAAAGTACAGCATTGTGTTAGCTACTTTCCTTTACGTTTTCAAAATATTCAAGGTTCAACGCCAGATCCACCCGGGTAGCTCCTGGACGACCAATTGATTTTTCCATTTCACTGATTATTGCTACTGAGTGGTACACAGTCAGGGAGTGTGCTACGATATTCTCTTCCAAGGTGATGTGGTTGCCAGGCCGCATCACCTTTATTGTTTCTACAGTCTCCTGGCAGGGAGATTCATCTCCCTAGGTCTTTAACTAATTTTTCAATCGCAATCTCCTTGGCTTTGGCCTCGACCTCTACGGTAATAGCCTTGTCGTGCCAGCATTCAGGAAAATCGCCGGGGTCAATCCAGTCACTGTGGGGTTTGGGATCGCTTCCATTCCAGCCTAATTTAGGGCTTGAGAGGTGAAAGAGCGGTTCCCGGTTCCAGGTCGCGATAGCAATGTCAGTGGCTTCCTCCACTGTGAGACTGTCGACCAGACAGCGGTGATGGTGGACATCATAGACAAGGGGAATATCGTTTTTCCCGCACACGGGAAGTAGATCTTGCGGGGTGTAGACACGATCATCGTTTTCAAGAGCCAGCCTGGAACGTATTGATGCTGGCAGACCTGCAATGGTTTCACTCAACCGCTGAAGAGTTGATTCTTTGTCACCATAGGCACCGCCGCCATGGATCATGATCACATCTGCACCAATGAGTTCAGCGAGTTCAGCATGATAGGCGAGTTCCTCAATGGAATTGTGAATTACCTCAACCCTGGGAGAGGAGAGCAGGATGAATTGATCCGGATGGAAAGTGAGCCGTATGTCATTAGTTTCGGCGTAGCGGCGGACCTTCTCGAGCAGAGTCAGGATTTCCGAATGTTCAGGCAGTTCGGCAAGCCCATAACCGACTTCGGGATGGGTTTTCAGTGGGAAAAATCTACTGTTGACTCGGAATGAGCCTATCTGATGAGCGCTGCAGAAGGTCACAGCTTCAAGCAGCGCCCTGCAGTTGACCATTATGGATTCGGACAGAAGTTCCATCTGCTGCTGCCGTTTAAATTTCTTGAGGTGTACAGCTTGCCTGGTGCGGAAAGCGATCGGTGCCTCTTTAAAAATGCAGCATAAACCAAGGCGGGGAGTGCGCGTCAGCTTCCTGGCAAGGGGCTGTTTTCCTGCAAGAAAATTTGTATCGCTGCTGAAAGTTATTGTCCTGGTATGCACGGTGGTTTTCTCGACGAAATGATATAAGTTAAGCAGTCATGAAGCTGGAATTACAATATTTAGCGCTGCACTAAGTAGGTCCAAGCATCTCTCAAATCTGGATCCTAAAACGTCCAGACGGGGCACCAGCAGATAAACCGGTCATTCAACACCAATTAGAAGGGTAACCATAGTGCTCAACCCTGCAATAGGAGGATAATGGAGGTAAAATAGTAAAAATACTATCGTCAGATTCTGGATAGAAACAGGAGGGACCACCCAAAGGACGAAATGGCGCAGAAAAATTCACCCTGGATTGGCGAGGAAATGATTTGCAGTGGCTGCCTGATCCCGGGTGTCTATGGGCTGATTTGACCTGAATCTATCCGTCTTCGCTGCTGCCGGAGTGAGAATCTGAAAGAGGCCTTCTTTCTGGAACCTCCTTCGGGGCGAGGCGTCCACTGTTCCAGTCAGCCGAGACGTAAAGCGCACAGAAGCAGGAACCAAATTCTTTGACATCAGGCTCACGGTAGATACAGGGACAGATAATGTCCTCATCGGAGCGGCGCTCTCCTGAAGCCAGTCTGCACGGGCAGGCCATATACCCATATCGGTCCTTGTTGGTCATCAGACCTCTGAGCAGATCAAAGGTACGTTCGTTGTCCCTGTTGAAGAAGTAGCCCTTGGGTTCATTGATCTTTTTGAGCAGATCGTGGAGATCATCAACTTCGGTGCGAATGCCGATGGCTTCCTTGATTTCCTGAACTTTGAAACCGATCACCGTTTTCTCGCCGATCCTGGTGGTGGGAAAGGAGCACTGCGGGTTAATGGCGCGAAGTTGCTCCATTAATTCTTGTCGCTCTCTACCCTCAACAAGATCTGCGTCTATGAATTGATGAGGGATGTCGAGAGTTGCAAGCATCTTCTTGATAGCGTTGCAATACGTGCAAGTGGTCAAGCTGTAAAGGGTTACGTCCGGATAGCTCATGACAATTTCAGGTAATTGATCAATTTCCTCGGCACGACACAAACCAAAGTCTTTTAGCGCCTGCCAGATGATTAGACCGTGGTTTGTCCGGGATGGCGTCAACCCATGCGTCTGGCGTTTAGACGATCGAATTTAACCTATAATAACGTTTTAAATGAGTCTGTCAAAGATCTAACTGGAGCTGTTGTTTCCCCGTTTAACTAATTTTCATCCGGGAACGGCCCTTTTGTCCACGCTTCGTTGTGCTCGAAATTTTATCCTGGGAATATCAACTCGGCCTGCGGTGAAATTTCTCGCACGCCTCGATCTTGAGGAAAATTCCTCGTTTCCGGATGGAAACTGACTACAATATTATTTACCCGGATTTAGAAGCTCTCTCGTGGAGGGTACACAGGAAGCCCAGTCTTGCAGAGACTGGTGTGGCTTGTGGCTTGGTTATTGGCGCGAAGGATGATTTTGTTTCAGGGTTGTCGACAAGGTTTTCATAAGGATTATAATGGTGGGAGTGGTCCTGACTAAAAGGTGGAATCAAATCTCAATTATGCAGCAGAGTGACTTGTACCACTCTGCACGTTAAATCTCATCCGGTGGGGTTCGCATGAAGAACATTTCTCGTCTTTACATCCTGATGTTGTCCGCAGTGCTTCTGTTATTGCCAATGAGCGTGGCGGCAGAAAGTACCGAAACCGCGGGGCAGGAACAGAGCATTGTCGATGCCGACAAGACAGCCGAACAGGCAGATGAAGTGGTTGCCGAGGTGCTTACCGAGGAAAAACGATTCTTCTCTACCTGGTTGCATTTGCTCGATTCAGGCGAGGACACGGATGACCTTCATTCCAGCGTTCTGACCTATGCGCCCAAGGTACCTGCCGATCTGGCCCGAATCATACAATCAACTGCCGGAGAGGGGCCATCGGTAAGTTTTATGGCTGTACTCTGGCGCACCGTTCTGGCCATCGGTCTTGCCTATCTGGCAGTCAGAGCTCTGCTGGCATTATTTCGAAAACGTCTGACCCAGTTCGGCCAGGCGGAACCGTCTGAAGTTGGCGGGGGGTCAAGGATTTGGATCGGGTTGATAGGAAATCTTCCCCGCCTTGCCACGCTGCTCCTGTTTGGGGTCATCGCGACCATAATTTTTCTGCTCTTAGCCGGCGATGTCGGAATCAAGGGGAGAATGTTCTTCCAGACGGTCCTGGGCACCATTTTGATTTTCATGATTTCAGCACTGCTGGGTCGCATTATTTTTGCACCGGACGACAGCAGGGCTCGCCCCGTTGATATGGCTGAATCGCTGGTAAAGCCCCTGTATCGAGCCTTTTTCCTCTCAGTCGGCGTTCTTTCATCAGGGATTCTACTGGTCAACTTTGTAGAAGACCTGGGTGCTTTCCCCCAGACGGTTTCCTGGGTAATAATTGTTCTGGGCTCGTTTGTCATCCTTCTCTATGGCTATCTCATATATTCTCTCAGGAAGCCTGTCGCGGATGGCCTGCTTGAGCAGCTTGAAAGGCAAAAGGCCGGCTGGGTCAAGAAGCAGCTGGCCGGCTACTGGCACGTACTTGGACTTATCTACCTGTTGCTGGTCTGGTTTTTCTGGATTGGTCAGCAATTAACCGGCAGCGGTGGGAGGAGCGGCTCTTTCATCGTTTCCATGTTCATCGTTCCTCTCTATTTTGTCCTCAATTATGTGGGGAAAGTTCTGATTAATGAATCGGTTGAATCGCTTGGACTTGGTCAGATCGCCGATGACGAATTTCCCGAAGGTGCCGAGGAGGCGTTTAAGTCCGAAGAGCGTGAAATCAAAAGGCAGAGGATCGCGTTTCGAGTCCACCAGGTTTTCAAGCTCATCCTGTTCGTGGTGCTGCTGATCTGGTTCCTTTCGCTCTGGGGCATATCCATACCTTTTGCCAGTGCGGCTCTCAATGCCGTGTTCGATTCATTGGTGGCTGTTGGGCTGGCTCTGGTTACCTGGCGCTTTGCCAGCAGCTATATTGCCAGAAAACTAGAAGAGGCTGAACCCGAAGAAGAGCAGAAAGAAGAGGATGTCGATGACGAGTTCGGCGGGGCGGCACAGCGCGGCAGGAGCTACACCCTGCTGCCGATGCTCCGCAAAGTTATTGGTTCGGTGCTGGTGGTCATGGTGCTGTTGATCATTATTTCGTCTCTGGGAGTCAACATCGCTCCGCTGCTGGCCGGAGCAGGTGTCCTCGGATTGGCGATTGGCTTTGGCGCTCAGAAACTGGTGTCAGATGTACTCTCCGGTTTCTTTTTTCTACTCGATGACGCCTTCAGAGTTGGTGAATATATTCAGACCGGATCGATCAAGGGCACGGTCGAGGCAATCACCTTGAGAAACGTGATGCTCCGGCACCATCGTGGCATGCTGCAAGTGGTACCGCACAGCGATCTCGGCGCCGTCACCAATTACATGCGTGGCGGCATTGTAATCAAGTTTCCCCTGGAGTTTCCCTACGATACCGATATCGACCAAGTCCGCAAGATCATCAAGAAGGTCGGTATCGCCATGCTCGAGGACGAAGAACTCGGCGATGATTTCATTCTGCCGGTCAAGTCTCAGGGCGTCAATGAGATCACTAACTCGGTGATGGTAATCAGGGTTAAGTTCACCGCCAAACCGGGTAAGCAGTTCGTAATCAAGCGTGAAGCATTCCGCCGGATTACCGAAGCCCTTAATGCCAAGGGTATTTACTACGCCCACCGCAAAGTGATTGTCGATTTTCCCGAGGAGGACAAGATCGACAGACAGAATGACCAGGACCGACTTAAGGCACTGGAGGCGGGGGCGGCCGCAGCACTCACCATCCAGGCAGAGGAGGAGCAACTGCTGCAGGAGAAGAAAGCCCAGGAATAGGAAATTGAAGGGCTCAGGGGCTGCCCTGGTGCGGCGTGCTGGGCCAGGGTTAATCAGGCGGCTGCGGTTTAACGCTGTTGTTATTCGCCAGTTGATCGGCTGTTTCCCTGAGGGTTCGGGCGGCGTCTAATCGCTCTGCCTCGGTCATCTGTCCGATTTCGATCTCGAGACGCATGTGATCTGAGCTGCTTCTTATGGGGCGTTTGTTTTCATCCAGGTTCCCATGGAGGTCGAGCACCTGGTAGGTGGAGACCGGCTCGGTGAAACCTTTCGCCTGGATCTGGCCTGCAAGCCGGCAGGCGATTTCATCTTTTACGTGGGAATAGGTTTCATAGCTGATGAGGATCTGGCCGGGAGGGCAGGCTTTTTCAAGCCGGGCGGCAAGATTGACCCCACCGCCGATGATGGTGTAATCCATCCGGTCCTCACTGCCGAAATTGCCGACCGTACAGATCCCGGTGTTGATCCCCATGCGGCATTGCAAGGGTTTTTCCACACCAGATTCCATCCACAGCCGCTCGAGCGCTTGCATACGTTTTTGCATCTCTATGGCCATGGTAACGCAGGCCAGCGCATCTTCTCTGATGCCTCTGGAATCGGGATCACCAAAGAAAATGACCATGGCATCTCCAACATATTTGTCGATGGTGGCACCGTGAGCCAGGGCGATTTCGGACATCTCGGTCAGATAATGGTTGAGCAGCCTGGTCAAATCCTCGGATTCCAGCCTTTCTGTGGTTCCCGTAAAGTCGACGAGATCTGAGAAAAAAATCGTCAGCCGTTTGCGTCTACTGGCCAGTTTCACTTCCTGCTGCCCGGTGAAAATCGAGTTGTAGACCTGCGGAGAGAGATATTTAGCCAATTGGCTGGACAATTGTTCCAGGGCCAGAGATTTGGTCGTCAATTCTTCTTCTCGCTTCTTCAAATCAGTTATATCCGAATAGATGGCGACGGTTCCTCCGTCACTTGTCTTACGCTCGGTAATCAGAATCGATTGACCCGAGTTTCGTTTCTGAACCCTTGGTTCGCCAGGGTTGCGATGAAGGGCCATTCGCTCTGTCACCCACTCGTCGACTCTGTCGACTGCTTCTAAAATGTGACCACATTCCGCTGCTGTCCGAATGATTGATTCGAAAGACGTTCCCTGCTCGATCTGGATATCGGAGTCAGGGTAGAGCAGTTGTTTATATCTGCTATTGCAGATTACCAATCTATCCTCGGGATCGAAAAAGACGAATCCCTCGGATGAGTTTTCAATGGCATCGACAAGCCTTCTCCGGGCCGTTTCAATGTCGTGCAGGTTGGTCTCCTCAACTTCTATGGCTGTATCACGAAACACCACCAGAGCTTCTGCCATTCGGCCGATCTCATCGTTGCTGCCGGGCTCGGGCAGGGGGGCTCTGAGGTTGCCGCCGGCAATTGCCAGCATGCTCTCACTCAGGGCGGTCAGCCTGGCAATGAGGCTACGGCCGACATAGAGCCAGACGATGAGCAGGGAACAGGTAAGACTCAAGGCAACAACACCGATAAGGATATTTCTGTTCAGCTTTTGTAATAGAACTGCCTGCTCGTATGCTGAAACGATTTCCTGAGTGGCATTATTCACCAGGTAATCAACCCTATTGGTCAAGTATCTGGAAAATCGAACATTAACAGCCAGGAGATCTTCGGCTTCTGTTATTATTTCGAGTTCTTGTTTTCTGATTTGGGAAAGGCTTGATGCTCCGACGGTCAACCCTTCGATGGTGCCGATCTGTTTATTGAGGCGTCGTTTCGATCGAGGAGAGACCGCCTGCGGCGACTTCGGTGAGTTCCTGAAGAGATCTTTTTAGTGGAAAAACAAGTACATCGATCTGTTCAGCAGTGCGAGCATCGGTAATTTTCAACAAATCGGTGTGTATATCATCGACCAGCAGCGAAGCTCTCTGCTGGGGGATCAAATCGATAATCGACCTAGCCAATGTAAGCTGTTCACCACTCAGTTGCTCATTTTTATCAATTTTTCCTGTTCTATTCCAGTCAGCCCTCTGGGCATCAAGTATACGCTCGCTTGGGGCAAGAATTCGTTGGGCAACATTGTTGGCTTGGGTGAGCTCTCGAAGTCGTTTTTCCTGTTGGGCGACAATCGCAAGTCGTTTTTTGACGAGTTCGTTGAGACTCTCGAGATTTCTGCTCACCGCTGATGCAAACCTGATCACATCAGGTGATAAATCATCTTCTGTTTCAGAGTTAATAATTTTCTCCAGTAAAGGTTCAAGATCTCTGATTTGACTACCAATTTCATCCGAGACTTCTGCCCGGGCGCTTTCAGTGGTGACATTGAGCAGTGCCGGCGCGGCGCGAACCACGCCCTCGACTTTTCGAGAAAGCTCGAGCCAGGCAAGCGCTTCTGGAACACGCTGCTGGGTTATTGTATTGAGTGCTCCTCCCACTTGAGAGAGCGAATATAATCCTGAGAACGCAGCTACTAAAGAGAACATGGAGATTGACAGAAAGGCAAGAAACAGCCTGCCCCGAACGCCCAATGCTTTTGTTTTTTTGCGTTCAGACATAGTCTGTGTGTCGGCAAACCAACCCCGGGGGGTTAGGTAGTTAGGTGACTTTCTGGTGTTGGACCGCAATACACACTATTGAACCGGAACGTACCCATTTTTTTCAAAGACATTCCAGACGAACGAGCTGATACCGGTCACATCTCCTTTGTCATCGAAGCCTATCTTCCCCATTACCGTATCGAAGGTTCCAGAGTTCAGGACCTTGATGACATCTTTGAGATCCAGGGAGTTGGCTTGTTCGACTGCCTGGGCCCAGGCCTGAACTGCACCATATCCATAAAGGGTATAGCCCTCGGGTTCGAAGCCGTACTCTTCCCGAATTGCAGCGACAACGTCCTCTGCCTCAGAATTTAAGCGCATATCGGGTGCAAAGGTGAAATAGGCTCCTTCGCCTGCATCACCTGCATAAAGCTGGAAGTCTGGACTGACGAGTGCATCGCCTGAAACAAGGTTGATAGTCCGGCAGGGCTTTTTTGGCCTGGCGAATGATGATCCCGATATCTGCCTCGTATCCACCTGCATAGATTACGTCTATACGGTGTTCTACTAACTGGTCAACGATCGACTGGTAATCCTTCTGGTCTCTTGTATACTTGGCGAATAATAATTCTTTTACGCCTTTTTTATTGAGCTGAGCTTTGGTGAATTCTGCTAATCCACGACCATAGGCTTCTCCGTCGTGGATTATGGCGATATTGGCCTCACCGTAATTGTCTGCCAGAAAATTGCCGGCGATCGTACCCTGCTGATCGTCACGCCCAATGACTCGAAAAACATTCGGTCCTCCTTCATCGGTTACCTTGGGGTTGGTGGATGCCGGAGAAATCATGAGAATTCCGGCATCTTCATAGATTTTGCTGGCGGCCAGAGAGCAGCCGGAACAGAGATGGCCGGCAACGAAGACAACGCCTTCGTTCACCAATTGTCGGGCGACCGCCTTGGCCTGTCGTGGTTCGCAGGCATCGTCCATGGAGATTGAAATGATTTCCTGACCCAAAACCCCACCCATCTCGTTCAGGTGATCTATCGCTGCCTGGACGCCTACTTCCTGCTGTTCTCCCGTGGTTAGTGCGCTGCCCGTTAAAGGTCCGGCAATGCCGACATAAATGTCTGCCCGGGCAGTGGTAACGAGAATAAAAGTCATGATAAATATTGAAAATGTGCTGACAGGGAATTGTCTATTCATAGTAACCTCCTGATATCAATTACTTTAACTGTTAATTTTCAATAGTGTAAAACTGAGCGTTAAAGCGCTGATAATTTGTGAGTATTCTGAAAATATAGGCACAATACCTGACAGGTAAATGGAACATCGTGGCAGTTGGGGAGTGCAGGAGAGTTGGGAAGAGAAGAAGAATGAGAAAGTAGTTCCCATCTTGGGCCTAATATGGTAAATAACCGATCTTAGGTCACTACTGGGCAGTCGTTGCGGGAATGATCGATGGCCGGAAAGGTCTGGATTGCAAAGAAAATGGCGTATCTTGCAAAATTCGGCCGGTCAAGTGTATTATTATAGTAGGAAAGGAATTAATTAATTGGGGTGGTTAGTCAATGGGATTTACAATCTTTGTCAATATCGGCATTATCATTCTCTCAGCCTTTGGGTTCGTCTCTACGACCTACGGGGGTAAGCTGTCGGAATTGCCGGATCAGTTCGATAATCCCGCCATCGCCATAGGTTTTGGTCTCACCGGATTGGTAACAAGCCTTGCAGTTCTCGGAATCGCCTCTGTGCTTTCTACCTTCCTGCTGGTCAATATTCTTCTCTATCTCAATATCTGGTAGTTGCAGATCATTGCTCGTTCCCTGCAGTCAGAGGAACCGTCTTTTACTGCTCATCGCTCCGCTCGAGGGCGGCAAGATTTTTTTCGATGCCCTTCTCAAGCTTTCTGAAGACTCGGTAGCAGATACCTATCGGATCAACTACCTGGAGCGGCTTGTGGATCATTACCGTGACCGACGTTTCGTTCGCGCCGGCAGCCTCCAGCGTCACCGCTATCAGGGTTGTTCCCAGAAAGGACCAGAAGCTCTGCTTCCATTCCAGGTAGTGGTTTTCGGGACTGACGTTGTTGGCCCCCCAACTGACTATCTCGTCTCCGCTCTTACGCACCAAGTCGTAGCTCTGGTCGATATCGAGGGGCAGGGTGATTGAAAATTTCTTGAACATCAGATTGAATCCAGTGCTGCCTGATAATTCGGTTCCTGGGTGAGTCTCTGGCACCAGTTCGGTGTAGATGATTTTACCCTCTTCATCGATTACCACCACGGCCCGGGCCAGCAGCCCTCGGCGCTGGGTGGAGGTCATGGTCAGGCCATAGGCCTGGCCGAATTCAGGTGCCCTGAAGGTAGACAGAGCGATGACATTGTCAATGTTCTCAACTTCACAGAAGCGCTTATGGGCGATAGGGCAGATCGGGTGAGATGCAGAGGACTACGGAGTTGTCCATGGAGGCCGCCTGCTCGTTGAAGGCACGGACCGATTTGGCGCAGGTCGGTGTGTCGATGGATGGGAAGATGTTGAGTATCACCTTCTTGTCGGCAAAGTCGCTCAGGCTGTATTCGGCTAGATCGGTGGAAACCAGGCTGAATGAAGGGGCGGCAGAACCGATTGGCGGTAAATTGCCACTGATTTCAATCTCGGCGCCTTTTCGTGTAATTGTTGTCATTGTTATCCTCTCTGGTCTGTGCTGCACATTTATCGTTCAGGCAACTATAACGACCCTCCCGGGTCGGTTCAATCAGAATACCGGCAGGGCGGTGCCGTTTTCGAATTTCATCGCCAAGGGGCCTTCCACTGATACCACATTCTTTTTGGCTGAAACCTCATCCGCCAGAGCCTCTGAGACCAGCATCTCACCAAGGTGCAGGGTGTCTCTGATTCTTACCAGCCGAACGCGGGAAAAATCCATGACGTTGCAGGTAAGTATGGCGGCTTTGATTGCGTCATGGTCGGTGGGCAGGATCATCGGTAAGCGGGCCACCGAGGTGACCGTGGCGATCAGCGAGTTAACATAGGTGGTTTCCAGCTCGGCCGCCTCGAACAGCCGTTTTGTGCAGAGATCCGCCTGACCCACCCCGATGACGTTACCGTGTGATTTTTCGGTTACCGAGAGAATTGCCAGCTTCGAGATATTCGGGCCTCCATGGGCATAGGGGGTGGCATAGCGGCCGGTGATGTTGGGATCCATGCCGTCCCCCGAGATTTCCTTGCCCATTCGGTCGACGACGAGCACATCGATCTGGTCGATACCAATGGACGGCATGTAGGACTTTGAGATTTTCAGCAGTTCCGGTTCCCTGTCCATGAAGTCGTCGGCGTCGACGACTTCAATTATTGAGACATTTTCGGCTCCGTCCTCAATGACTGCCACACCAAAGAGAACCGGCAGTTTCTCCAGCTTCATCCTGGTCATGGCGACAATGTTCTCGGCCATTTTACCAAAGCCAAGCTGGTGGCATGATTTTGCTCCGATATCGTTTCCCAGGCCGATGGCCAGCATTTTCACCAGGCCGCTTTCATAATCGGCATGAAAGGCGGTGTGGGTTTTGATCCGGTTGATTACCACAATTCCGTCGGCTTCGGAGGCAATACGGTCCATGTAGACTTTCAGCCCGCTGGCGATGGTGCCGATCTCGACCACTTCGACACTGGCCCGCACCGGACAGCCGACCGCTTCTTCGGTGACCCCCAGTTCGGCCAGCAGTTCGGTTTGACCCTCGTCGGTCGCCTTGCCGTGGCTGGCCATACCGGAGACGATAAAAGGCTCGAAGCCAAGATCTTTGAGCGCTTTGACCACCGACGCGGTGATCAGGGATATGTTGGAGATTCCCCGGCTGCCTACCGCTATGGCGATGCGGGCGCCCTGGTGGAGTTTCTGGAGACGTGAAAGCGCACCTATCTGTTCTGTGCACGACTTTTCAATGTCATCAAGCGGATTTACATAAAACTCCTGTCGAACTCTGTACATAGGTGGAATATCAATGTTCTCAATCAGCGATCTGACTGCATCCATGGGTGCCTCTCAAATTAAAAGTTCAGGTGAGTAGTAGCGTGGTTCTAGACCGTTGCCCCGGCTGGTCCCGGTGATGATAGCAACTTTGCCGCACTGTTCGAACAGACCGAGGCTCATTGGCTATCTCCAGGTTTGAATACAATCGATACGCCTAGGGAGTGAGGATGACTTTCATCAAGCTCTCTTCCTGGTTGTAAAGCTTTCTGAACCACTCAGCGCCTTCGGACAGCGGCGCAATTTTGCTGACCAGCGCATCGACGTTGATGACTCCCCGGGCAATCATATCCAAGCAGGCAGGGTATTCGCCAGAGGATGAGCAGGAGCCGGCTACGCTGATCTGTCTGGTCACTACTTCCTGCAACGGAAACTCAACGGTCGGGGCCAGATTGCCGACGATAGTCAGGGCGCCGCCTTTACGCAGTGAATCGATCGCGGTATTGACGGCTATGGTGTTGCCGACCACCTCGATAGCGATATTGGCTCCTCTGCCGTCGGTCAGTTTACGCACCTCTTCCGGGACGTCCACTTTTCCTGCCAGCAGTCCATGATCGGCGCCTAATTTCAAGGCCAGATCCAGCTTGCTCTGCTCCAGATCAACGGCAATGACAGTCCCGCATCCGGCGGCCCGTAAGGCCTGAACGACGAAGAGGCCGACCATGCCGGAACCGATGACCACGGCGCTGTCGTTGAGCGAAATCGGCATCAGGCTCACCGCATGAAAAGCAATCGAGACCGGCTCCACCATTGCCGCCTGAACGAAAGAGAGATTGTCCGGCAGCCGGTAGAGGACGTGCTCCGGAACTGCTACATATTGAGCAAAGGCGCCATGCTGGCGATATTCGGGAGGGGAAACGCCCAGCACTCTCCGGTTGTCGCACAGGTTGATCAACCCCTGTCTACAATAAAAGCAGGTACCGCAGTAGATGGTTGAGTCAAAGGTGACCCGCTGGCCTTCCTCGAAACCGTTCACTGCGGAGCCACGTTTGACGATTACTCCTGAGGCTTCATGACCCATAATCAGGGGGGTGTGCCTCCGTCCGCTGCTGCCGTCCATGCCGTGTACGTCGCTGCCGCAGATGCCGCAGGCTTTAACTTCGACGAGGGCCTCGTTGTCGCCAATTGGAGGAGTGGGCATATCCTTATAAACCAGCTTGTTGTATTCTTCCAGTACAAGGGCTTTCATCTGTCAGTTCTCCCTTTTCTACACTTTACCTTCAAGGACCTGCAGGAAATAGTTCGGTGCACCGATCTGGCCACCTTTGGAGGCGACCTGGAGGCCGTCAAAGGTTGGATTGTCCGAGGCCGTGTCGCAAAGTGGTGCGGCTGGAGCAATGGGCATCAGCAGTTTCAGTGAGTGGATGTCGAGCTGCCTGAGCGCGTAGCTGCAGGTATCGCCGCCGGCCACGCAGACCCTGCCAAGCCCTGTTTCCTGCAACAGTTCACGAAGTATCAGTCCCTGCTGCCGGGCGATGCGCGGGCCTGTCTCGCTGGGATCTATCCCAAGTTTGTTTATCGTATCCCTGGTTTTCTTGATGATCGGATCATCGGGGCCGATGGTGGCCGAGATGATGATATTTTTCTCCTGGCTCAGCGCTTCGAGGGCTTTACTGATTGCCCTGTTCCTCTCCTGCTCAGCGGCTGCGTCATCGACCAGCCGATCGGTGTGCAGCGGGATACTCACAAATCCCTGGGCAACTGCATATCTGATCTGTTCGGCGGTGTTGGCCGCAGCGCTGCCGGAAACGACAATCAATTGGTCGACCGGGCCGGCCGGGCCGAACGGCTTCGGCTCGGAGACAATGCCTTCCCGGCGCCAGTAGCGCGCCATCGCGTATTCAAAGCCGGAGGACCCGAGGCCGAAGATCTTTGCTGTCTGCGACTTTTTGTGCAGCAGTTCCCCGATCCTCATCAGGTGAGTATCGTCAAGCGTATCGAATAGAACTATTTCGTTGCCCTCCTCGATGCATCGATCGAAGCGCTCCGACAGTGCCTGATCCGATTCAGTCAAATGTACCAGGTCGATCAGCTTTACTTTTTTCTCGGACTGCATGTTGAAGTGGACGCGTAAATCACCTTCACCCATGGGGGTGATCGGATGTTTGCTCATAACGGGGTGCCGGTCGAGGCGGAAACGATCGTCACCGTAAACGGTGAAGTGGTTCCCGAAGGCAATGTAGCGACCGAGGAGCGGTATGCCCTGGACGATTACTCCGAAGTCCGGGTTGATCACCTTGAAGGCAATATCAGCGGCATGGCCGATGCTGCCGATGGTCGGCGACGAATCGAAAGTGGCGCATACCTTGTAATGGACTATTCCCGTACCCAGACTGTTCAGCAGTGCCAATTGTTCGGGCAGCTCAGTATCCATCTGTGCGGGAGTCATGGTTCGGCTGACGCCCGAAATGCCGACCGCGTTCAGATCTGCGAGTTCTGCCTGGAGCCGCTCCTGGGTCGGGTGACCCAGAAACAAGGCGGTTTTGACGCCGTTTATCGTCAAGGCCTCCATGGCATCGGCCGAGCCGGTAAAATCATCTCCGTAGAAGGCGAACAAAAGCGGATTCATATCAGTCCCCATTGCTAAGATTAATCGGCTGTCAGATTTTCCAGGTACGGCCCAGGGCCTGATCGATATCTTGGCATTGAGCCTCTGTCAGCCACTCTCCCTTCAGGCCCGAGGCAACGCTGATCTGACAGCATTGCTCTATTTCTTCTACCATGCCGACCGTTTCCGCCATGTTGGCGCTGGCAACGATCATGCCGTGTTGTCTGAGCAGCAAGGCATGGTAATCGGCGGCCAGTTCTTCAACCGCAGCATGCAGCGAATGAGCACCGGAGCCATGATAGGGGATCATCGGCACGCGACCTGCACGAACATAAAAAGCGGCCGTGTAAGGTCGTATGGCGTCAAGGGATGCTTCCTTGATAAGGCTTGACAGGGTGATTGCAAAGGTCGGGTGGGCGTGGATAACGGCTCCTGCATTCGGGCGGGCCCGATACATCGCCAGGTGCATTCCCATCTCCTTGGAAGGGGCTTCCCCTTCGAGAACGGTGCCATGCAAATCGACCTTCACCACTTCGGCTTCGGTCAACGAACCGAGTTCGGCTCCCGTCTGACTGATCCAGACAGTGTCGCCGTCCCTGACACTGGTGTTGCCGCCGGTAGCATGGAGCAGTTTGCGTTCGTAGAGAACCCTGCTGTAGGAGATCAGATCTTCTATCTTGTTCGAGGTGCTCATGGGTCTTTCCTTTTTTGTTTTTGTGGGATAATCAAAACGGGTTCAGGCGGATTCCTTCCGCAATTTTGCCCGCTTGATGCTGTCAATGGTGTTTTCGATGTGCTCCTGCAGTACTGCCGAGGTCTCAGCCTGATCGCCTCGGCTCATTGCCTCGAAAATCCTGCGATGGTAGATTTTACCTGTCTGATTACCGAGGGCGATAACCACGTCCTGCATGGATTTCCTGAACAGATCGCTGAGTATCTTATTGACTTTGATGATCAGCGAGTTTCCGGAAATCAGACAGAGTTTCTTGTGAAAGGCAAGATCGATTTCGGTTATCATCTCGATTTGCTCTTCAGCCACCTGTTCTAGATCTTTTACGTTCTGTTCGAGGTAGACAAGATCTTCGGCGGAGAGATTCTCGAACAACAGGGGAATGAGGCCGACCTCGAGGATTTTTCTGAATTCCAGCACCTCGAGTATGCTTTTCTTGTCGAGGCCGATTATCGGCACCAGCAGGTCCATGTTCATGTCGACCGAGATATCTACCACGAAGGTGCCGTCGCCCTGTCTGGAAACAAGAAACCCTTGGGCAATCAATGACTTAAGGGCGGTTCTTACCGAGACCCGGCTGACCCCGGTCAGCCGGCACAACTCGGCTTCGGAGGGAATCTTTTCCCCTGGCTGCCAATGCCCCTCCAGGAGAAGCGTTTTGAGCTGCTCATAGACCTGGTCGTGAATCTTCTCACTCTTGATGGTCTTGATTGGAGTGGGGTTCACCCGTTCGATTCCCTGGTTGATAATTGGCAAGATCGTCTTTTGTCCCGGTTGAATTTTGAACAGAAAATGCTTGGCAATCAGTAGGCGGTAACCCCACCGTCAACTGGCAGGGCCACACCGTTGATAAAACTGGCCTCGTCCGAAGCCAGATAAAGGGCTGCTTCGGCAATGTCCTGCAAACTTGCCATCCGGCCCAGAGGGACTTCTCCGAGCCGCTGCTCTCTCCACACCGGGTCCTTCAGCATGTTCTGCACCATTGCCGTGTTGGCGGTGCTGGGGTTGATCGAATTGCAGCGCACGTTGAATTCGCCGTATCTTGAGGCGATCGCCTTGGTCAGCGTGGTCAGCGCTCCTTTGGCCGTGGTATAGGCTTCCGGCGTGTATTTATGACCGATCAGGCCGCAGACCGAGCTCATATTGATTATCGAGCCGCCGCCTGAGTTTTTCATGATCGGCAGCACATTTTTTATGCCAAGAAAAGGTCCTTTGATATTGACCTGGTACATCATATCCAGCTCATCACCACTCATCTCCTCAATGGATTTACGAATGTTGATACCGGCGTTGTTCACCAAAATATCGATGCTGCCAGCCTCTTTGACCATTTGGGTGCAGACCCGCTGCCACTCACCGTCTTCCCTGACGTCGAGGGTCACAAAGACGGTCTTACCATTGCTCTGGGTGCTGCTTGCTTCGGCTGCTCTGCCTGTTTCCTGGTTGATGTCGGCGATGTAGACCACCGCGCCTTCACGGCAAAAGGTCTGGGCGATTGACTGGCCGATTCCCTGGGCACCGCCGGTTATCAGGGCCCGCTTTCCTTGAAGTTTCATAGTATTTTCCGGAGAGGTGATGAGGAGTGAATAGTCATTGACATGAAATGTCGGTTGTAATACGTATTACCTATCGCATAATTATAGAAGTTTGATTCGAAGTCAAGCAGGTTTTTCCACACCATAGACTGCGATAGGTGTAGACATCAATGAAGAAGATAGCAGCCAACAAGAACAAAAATCAGAACGGTTCGATTCTGATGCTGAGCATGCTCATGGTTGCAGTCTTCTTCTCAATGGCTGCCCGGGCAATTTTTTCGCCGATCATGCCTTCACTGCAGAGTGATCTGGGAATCAGCCTTGCCGCAGCCGGGTCGCTGTTTTTGTACATCAGTGTCAGCTATGCCGTGGCCATACTGCTCGCAGGGTTTCTCACGGCCCGGATCGGTCATGGATTGACCATCGTTGTCTCACTGGCCTTGATTGCGATTGGTCTGCTAATTTCAGCAATCGCCCCTGGAGTTGTACTGATAGCTGCGGGTATGATCTTTATCGGGGCTGGTGCCGGACTCTACCCGCCGTCCGGTATCGCCATGGTCAATCGGAAAATCAGTCACCAAAGGCGGACAATCGCTTTCGCCTTCCATGAAATCAGCCCCAATTTTGCCCTGCTGCTGGCACCGCTGATTGTCCTTGCGGCCCAGCCTCTGATTGGCTGGCGCGGAGTTCTTCTGGTTATGTCCGCCGTCTGCGGACTTGCCACCCTGGCGTTCTGGCGTTGGGGGGCCTCTGACAGCGGGGTCGGTGCGGCCCCGAATTTCGGCACCATCGGCATCATTTTAAAAATGCGCGGCACCTATGTCGGAATGATTTTGCTTTCCGCTGCCGCGGCAGGCTTGCATGGAGTCTATGCGATCCTGCCAGCCTATCTCGTTGACCAGTCCATCCATACTATACAGGAGGTAAATTCGCTGTTGGTCGCTTCACGTATTGCCAGTATCCTGTTTCTGCTCTCTGCCGGATTTATGGTGAACCTGATAGGAAAAAGAAATACCATGAGCTGGGCCCTTGTCTTTACTTTCGTGTGCACCGGGTTGATCGGTTTTCTGCAGGGAACACTGCTCGATATCGTCATCATCGCCCAGCCCGCCCTGGTTGCTGCCATGATCCCTCCACTGTTATCATCAGTGGCGGAAATTGGCGAGAGCAGCTACCAGAATATCACCTACAGCCTGATTATTACGGTGGGTATCAGTGTCGGAGCCGGAATCGTTCCCGCCGTTCTCGGGATTTTCGGCGATTTAGGACTCGGTTGGCTTGGCTTTGTCTGCCTCAGTGGTTTCATGATGACCGCCGTGGCGACCCTGATTCTGACCCCTGAATTTGGCAAAGAATAATTATTTATCAACAATTTACCAATACTGCATGGCGTCTTTAAAGAGGGCGGCAAGCTGTTTCTCTCCTGCCGGCCGCGCCGATAATTTCGTTATCCGGTGCTGCGGCAGGATTCCCTCGACCAGTTTGGGAATGTCCGCTTCGCTGAAGCCGACAGCTTTGAGTCCGTTGGGATGACGAGTCCCGCTAACCGGCAGACGGCGTGCCCCTGAGAACTTCCTAATTCTATAGATGATATGGGTAGCGGTCAGCAATAGCAGAGTTGTAATCGTAGGAATTTTTAGTATTATCTTGTCAATTTTCGAGGTTAGTTGAAGTGAATATTTAACCAGGGAGTAGACAATGAAAATAGTTGCTCAAAGTGCGCTGATCTTCTTGATGCTGGTCTTTTCCGTTACCATCGCAGTGGCCGACAAATACATTGAGACCAGACAGCTGTTCGAGAATGCGGGGATTGGTAAACTTTTCGAAACTGCCTATGGCTACGCCCTGTTTCCGACCATCGGCAAGGGCGGCTTCGTCGTGGGCGGCTCATATGGCAAGGGACGTGTCTACGAGCAGGGTAACTACGTAGGCGATGCCAGTATGGTCCAGGCCAGCATCGGTTTTCAGCTTGGCGGTACCGGTTTCAGCCAGGTGGTATTTTTCGAGGACCAGCGAGCGTTTGCCGAATTCGTCAGTGGCAACTTCGAGTTCGAGGCTGAGGCTCAGGCCACCGTGTTGACTGCCGCCGCCGGCGCTTCGGCTTCCACCGGGGGCAGCTCGGCAGTGGCCAGCGGCACCATGAACGATGTCGCCATTTCCGGGGCCGGCTATAACAAAGGAATGGCTACCTATACCATAACCAAGGGTGGCCTGATGTATGAAGCAAGCATCGGCGGCCAGAAATTCAGCTTTACCAGGCGGTGAACAACATGTAGCCGAAGCTGGTGAACAGGATGATGAGTATCAGCAGGAGCAGCGATAGGCAGCCATAGACGCAGTCTAAATCGTCCCATAGCTTAGACAGTATCTGGTAGATGAGAAGCTCAGTTCTCGAACAGAGCTGCTATTTCATGGGCAAATAGGGTGGCCTTCTCAATTTCCACGGGGTTGTCGCGAAAAGCGCCGCGCTCGTCCACACCCCGAATCAGCAGCGATCCGCCATAATCAACATCGACCGCATCGAAAAATGACTTCGCCACCAGCACCGAGCCGTCGAACAGCTTCCTGCCCTGGGTTGCGGCAGTGCAGATCAGATACCCTTTGCGGGTATCCTCTTTTCTGAACGCGTTCTTGAGTAGATACTTTCTCGACCAGCGCGCCTGGATACGGTCGATGAAACCCTTTATCTGAGCGCTGAGTCCATAAAAATAGGTGGGGGCGGCCAGAAAAATAACATCTGCCTCGTCGATCTTGGCGTATTGTTCGATCATGTCGTCCTTGACGACGCATTCTCCGGTTTTTTCGCAGCCGCCGCAGGCGATGCAGGGAGCGACATTTTCTGCTGCCAGGCGAACGTATTCTGCATCACCCCCGATCTTTGAGATGAGCTGGTCGACAACGGTGGCTGCAACCGATTCGCTATTGCCGTTCTTGCGTGGACTTCCGAGAAATACCAGGATCTTCATCGGGACCTCACTTGATCAAAGTTAGAAGGCTATCCGCAGGTCAGGTGGGTTCAGTTATGACATTGATAAAATAAAGCAATATCAATTTTTTACCGGACAATCGCGGAACCAAAAAAGAAAATTGATAAAAAGATCTTGCCTTTGCTGATTCCGGTATTATAATTGACCCGCCTTGCAATCAGGTGGATCACAAAGTACTCCACTGGCTCCTATCGAGGAGCTTTTACATATTGGGCCTGCGCTTTTTGCAGGCCCCTTTTTTTCCCCCTCAATCTTCGCGTTGCTCGTAGAAATTTCATCCTCGGAATATCATCTCTCTAGGCCTGCGGTAAAATATCCCGGCGCGCCTCGATCTCGAGCCAAAACCCTAGTTGCAGGTACCCTTAAGCTGCACTGAACAATCTGGCCAGCCCCAGCCTGCTCTGGGTCGAGGTCTTGGCATAGGCCGAGCTCAAATGGGCTTTGACCGTTCGTTCGGTGATGTCGAGACGCTGGGCCACTTCCCTGTTGTGAAGTCCTTCGGCAACCAAGGCTGCCACCTGATACTCCCGCTTGGACAATTGGTCCAGCAGGGGTGACTGAGTCGTCCCGTTTTCTCCTGGATTGGTTGATCCGGCCGTGGAGGACTGAATCAGGTGCTGCATCAGTGAGGAGCCCGTCCAGATCAGCCCTGATGCCACCGCCTGAATGGCTAGACTGAGGCGGGGCTGGGCAATATAGGAATTGGCATAACCGACACAGCCGAGCCTCAGACAGGTAATGCCTTCATCGTTATTGGGACGGTCGGACAAGACGAAGACCTTGTTGCCCTGTTTTGCAGAGAGCATCTCGGTGATCTGCTGCTCGTTTATCATGATCCGATGTATCAGGGTCAAAAAGATATCATTATTATTCAAAATCCGGTAAGCAACCTCCAGGGTGGTGGCCTCGAAATGGCGGTTATTTTCTCCAAGTCCGCCGCTCCACCTCTTGAGCACGGCCTCATTTTTGCTGAAAAGCAATATATCCATAATATTTGAGTGGTTACCTTTCGCGCAGTGCGGTCTGCTTGGCTTTCAATACTGGCTTAAGCAGATACGATAAAATCGTTTTATTGCCGGTCAAAATGTCGACGGTGGCAACCATGCCTGGTATAATCGGCAACTTACCGTCTCTTCCCATCAGATAATTCTGATTTGTCCTGACTCGAACCTGATAAAAGGCATTGCCCTTCTCATCTATTACGGAATCGGCACTTATGTATTCGAGCTCCGCCTCAAGCCCGCCGTAGATGGTGAAATCATAGGCGGTAAATTTCACCATCGCCTCCTGGTCCGGGCGTAGAAAGGCGATGTCGGCAGGCTTGATCTGTGCTTCGACCAGCAGTGTGTCTTCGAGAGGGACGATTTCGATCAGATCCATTCCAGGCTGGATAACTCCACCGACGGTATTTACCAGTACCTGCTTTACTGTTCCGTAGACCGGGGAACGGATAGAGGTTCGCTCCAACCGGTCGGCCAGAGCCACTGAGGTGGCGGACAGGGCATCCAGTTCAGCCTGTACTTCGTTGAGCTCTTTTTTGGCATTGTTGGAATATTGCAGCTGCTCTTCCTGAATCTCCTTGAGGGCTTCATTGAGTTGAGATTTTACCCGCGGAAGGGCAAGCTTGGTGGCCGCTATCTCACCGAGCATGGTCGAAGACTCCCTTTTAAGCCGCAGTATCTCAACTTCTGAGACGGCTCCTGCACCAACAAGTGGCTCGGTGAGTTCGATCTCTTTCTTCAGCAGCTGATAGGTCCTGGTCAGCTCAGTATGCTTTTCCTCGAGTTCGGCGATTTCGTGTCGGCGCTGTTTGACTTTTTCTTCGAGGATTTCAAGGGTTGTAAGCAGTTCGGCCTTGCGCGAGTGGTAGAGCTGCCATTCCCGCGCGGCAATGGTGGGGTTCTCTTCCTCCACCTCCTTGGCCAGAACCATTTCGATGCCTTCCGTCTCGGCAATAAGTCTGGCGGCTTTTGCGGTCAGGGCTAGATACTTGTAGCGGTACTCCTGAAAAGGAGCGGAAAAACGCTTTTCGTCCAGCCGCATCAGGAGCTGATCTTTTTGTACTATATCGCCAATATTGACATATGTTTCTGCCAATATACCGCCTTCGAGATTCTGAACGATTTGAATCTGGCTCGAGGGAACGACCTTGCCCATTCCCCGGGTAACTTCTTCGACCTCCGATACCGAGGCCCACCAGATGGCACAGACGAACAGGATAAGGGTCAGCCAGATAACCGACCGACCGCCCCGGGGAGATTCTACCAGGATGGTGGTGCGGATATCGGTTACCAGGTCGATATCTTTCTGTTTTATATTGTTTTTTTTGAGTTTTCTAGCCACAACACTACCCAATCGAAGCTACAGATTCAGCTGTCCTTTCTGAATTGCTTCAAGAATATTATCTTTAGGTCCGTCGGCCCTGAGGGTTCCGTTATCAAGGACGATAACCCGGTCTACCAGGGTAAGCAGCGAGGCTCTATGGGTGACCAGCAGCAGTGTCTTCCCTTCCAGAATACGGCTTAGCTGGTTGCAGAGCCGTTTTTCAGTACGGGCATCCATGGAGCTGCTCGGTTCGTCAAGTATCAAAATAGGCGGGTCATGGAGCAGCGCTCGGGCTAGGGCAACTGTCTGCCGCTGCCCTCCGGAGAGGCTTCGCCCCTGTTCACCAACCGGCATATCGAAGCCGGCACTGTGTTTCTTGACAATCTCGGAAACCCCTGATAACTGAGCGGCCCGCAATATCGCTTCATCTTCGACGTCGGGATGACCCATAATGATATTCTCCCTCACCGAGCCGCGAAACAGGGTGATGTCCTGGGGGACGCATCCCATAAAATAGCGAAGATCATTAGGGTCGATCTGACGGGTATCGGTGCCGTCCACGGTGACCATGCCATTTTCAGGTTCATAGAGGCCCATCAGGATCTTGCCCAAGGTGGACTTGCCCGAACCGATTGAACCGATCAGCCCCACGTGTTCTCCGGCCTTCATCGAAAAGGAGACGTCTTTCAAGGCATAGGCATTCTGGTCTGGATATTTGAACGATACGTTCTTGAACTCTATCGACCCATGTATAGAAGCCCGGTGTAAAAAGTTTGACTCAGCCGGACGTTCGACGGGTACCTCCATAACTTTCTTCAGAGTCTGGTAGGCCGTTCTGGCCCGGTGGAAGCGGGCGATAAGTCCGACGAACTGGGTCATTGGAGCGATGGCCTGGCGAGTCAGAATAACAACTGCGATAAGTCCGCCCTGGGTCAGGAACCCTTCGGAGATGGCGTATACTCCGGCAATGACCACGGCCACCACAGTACCATTCTGGACAAAAGCGGCGATGTGGTTCACTGAGGTGGAGAGGAATCTGGAACGTGAACCCCACCGGGCAATCTGTGAGATTGAGTCTTCCCAGTCCTTTTGAACCTTGCTCTCGGCGCCGAGCATCTTCAGGTTTTCCAGACCGTTGAGTCCCTCCACTAGGATGGCATTTTTCTTCGAAGTGGCCTGATAGGTCTGCTCTATTGCCTCTTTCAGAGGTCGGTGAATCAGAAGAGAGTAGAGAATAAGGAAACAGATGGCAACGATGTGCACCAGGACGATCGGACCGGCCAGGTACCAGATGACGAAAAGCGCCAGAAAGACAAACGGCATGTCCACCATGGCGGTAATAGAAAACGAGGTAATAAAATCACGTATTGAGTCAAACTGCTGGATTTTGTTGGAGTATGAGCCGATCGACTCCGGTCTCGAGGTCATCTTCATGCCGAGTGTCTTTTCGATCAGCTCGGCCGACATATTGAGGCTTGCCTTCTGTCCCGCAAGGTCGACGAAATAGCCACGAAGGCTCTGCATCAACAGAGAAAAAAGATAGACGATACCGATGCCTATGGCCAGAACCCAAAGCGTTTCGAAGGCGTTGTTGGGGATGACCCGGTCATAGACGTTGAGGATGAAAAAGGGTGTTGCCAACCCCATGACGTTGATGAGAAAGGAGGCCACCAGTACATCCCGGTAGATGCGCCAGGAGTCGAGCATCTTGCCCCAGAACCAGCTTTTATGCTTGGGACGTTCGAGGGGTGACGTGTCCCTTGCCCGGTCAAAGGACGGATGGACGAAAATGGCGTAACCGCTGTAGCGCTTCTGCATCTCATCAATCGGTACCGTCTGCTTGCCCATGCCGGTTTCCGGCAGAAGAATGGTCAGGGTCTGATCGGGGTAGTTAATATCGGTTAGAATACAGGCCTTGTCGGGAGTGAGCAGCAGGATGCAGGGCAGCTCCAGGGTAGACATCTGCTTGATCGGCCTGGCCAACACCCTTGAAGACAGACCGGCTCTAGCCGCCGCCCGCGAGGTGAGGCTTACTGAAAGCCGGTTGTTTTCCAGGGGCAGTCCGGCTCTGAGTGCAGTTCTGGAAATGGGCTGGCCGTATATTTTTGAAAGCATCACCAAACAATCGGCGATCGGATCATCGATGGCTTCGCTGAAATTTTTTATCTTCCAGGTAGCCTGCTGCGGTTTCGATCTGACGGTCGCTTTCATAAATGGGCTAAAAATATAATCTTCTCATTAGGATACGGGCCATTTTGCCCACTCTCACTATCATACATGCTAGATATTTAAATATGAAATAAAAAATAGGAGAATCCATGTTTCTGTGGTTAAATTCAAGGTATCAACCCAGAGAGACGAGAGGGCTATTATGTTCTATGCCGAACGGGATCAGGACGGCATCATCATTGCCATCAGACGAGACGCTGGCGGAGAACACGTGGACACAGATCCCCTCACTGAGCAGGAGCTTGAGGAGTTCCTGGCCAGTGAGTTTGGCAAGAGTTCCTACGAACTTCTGCTAAGGGCGGCTGACAAAAAGATGATCCGGGTTCTTGATGATCTTATCGAGGTACTGGTCAATAGAAATATAATCATGCTCACCGACCTTCCGGACGAAGCTCGCGAGAAGCTTGGCAGCCGTCAGGAAGTGCGTCGCCGGATGCATGAAAACGGTAATGAGCTGACCGTCGAAGATATCCTCTAACCTGCGCTGCGCTGAACCTGATCACACCTTTGAACTCAGCAGCCTGGGCCGCTCCACCAGGTATCCCTGATAACCGTCAACTTTGAGCTCTTCGAAGAGGGCGAGCTGCTGCTCTGTTTCGACCCCCTCGGCGATTACCTTGATGTCGAGACTGTGAGCCACCCCGGTCAAAGCACCAATGAAAAAGTAGCCGTCGCTCTGCTCTGATTCCAGTTCCCGGGTGAAGGCGGCATCAATTTTCACATAGCTGGGCTGCAGGGATTTGAGATAGCCAAAGTTGCTGAAGCCTCTTCCAAAATGATCAATACCGATATTATGCCCGTTGAGCCTCACCTGATCAGCAAACGGTCGGAGCACATCGATCTGCTTAACAACGCCTAATTCCGAGAATTCAAAAAAGAGCTTCAAGTTCGGATCAGCGTGTGTTTTCAGCCGTGACAGGAGCCAGTCGGTAAAAGTCTGGTCGAGCAGTGAAGTCAACGAGAGGTTAATTGCCAGTGCCCTGTTCTCCCAGGATTGGTAGGTGTCGAGTACCAGGCCAATTACCTTGCGGTCGAGTTCGGTGACCACCTCGGCGTATTCCGCCAAGGGGACGAAGACTCCAGCGGCCACTTCCTGTCCGTCATCCAGGGTGATACGGGAAAACAGTTCAAGATGTAGGGGCTCAGTGGCGGAGGTCTTGGATACGTGCTGTCCATACAGATTGATTGCCCGGTTGGCCAGTGACTGTTCGAGGGTCGTGCGCCACCAGAGCTTGCCTTGGGTTGGATCATCATCGTCGCAATAGGCCGGCTCGAGCTTCCAGCTATTCGGTCCCTGATGCCTGGAGGCGATAAGTGCGGCATCCGTTTTGGCCAGCAAATGACCGAAGGAACAGGGGGTGTTGTAATAGACACCGCCGAGGCTGCAGATATCATCCTCGACACTTAAGTCTTCAACTGCTACCCGGGCAAGACGTTCAGCAATGACGGAGGAGATCTGCTGGCTTTCACTTTTGTCGGCATCGGGCAGGAAGACGCCGAAATCACCGCCGCCAAGACGGGCCAGAGAATGGCCTGGATAGGGGGCCATCGACTCGCTGAGGATCTCGGCGCATCGCTTCAGCAGGCGATCTCCTGCGGCGTAGCCCTGGGACTCGTTCAAGTCCTTGAGGTTCTGGATCTGGACAAGCAGAAACAACCCTTTGGCAATCTCGGGACTGTGGTTCATGACCGCTTCCACCCGAGTCTCGAGAAAGCGGCGGTTGGCCAGCCCGGTTAATTGATCACCGAATACATTTTCTCGCAATTTCTCGGCAATCGCAGCCTGTTCCTCAAACATTTCTCTGACCCGGGCGGTCATTTTGTTCATCGAGGTGACAACGCTTTTCAACTCGCGAGTCTTGGGGATCTGTTGCTGGATTTCATATTCTTTTCGACAGATAGCTTCAGCCTGTTCCTCTACCTTCCTGAGCGGTTTGAGCAGGATGTTTAGGGCGATGCCGCCGAGAACGAATATCACCAGGCCGGTCAGCAGAAAATAGATAAGAATGCGAGCAAAAGTCTGCCACAGGGTTCGATAGGCATAGCCTGGGTGGCTTTCCACGTAAATCGTACCGGCCCGTTTCCAGCCGGCCATGACCAGCGATTCGCCGCCGGGCGTGGTGAGCGGCAGCAGTTTTATAAACCAGTCGGGTACTTCATCGGTGTCCAGAGAAGCCTGACGTTTTGAGACCACTTCGCCATGGACATCGGAGAAGGTGATTTCCTTGTAATAACCTCGGTCGAAGATCGCATTCATCATCGTTTCCACGCCGGCCAGGTCGCCTGCCTCCGCCAGCGGCGACAGGGAAAGGCCCAGAGAGGTAGCGGTGTCCTGAGCGTGAGCCTCGAGCTGATGCTCGAGAAACAGACGGGTGGACTGCAGCTTATAGGCCCAGACTCCGATGAACAGAAAAAAACATAGAACCAAGGTGAACAAGAGCAGTTGTCTGTAGAGTGTCATAACGACTCCTTAGTCAAGTCCTGCGGGCATCCTGGCCAGCAGATCCAGCCAAATTTTATAGCGATCACTGGTACCGACCTTTTTGCCTCGACTTCGCTCCTTGGCCAGCCACAATCCGCTGCCATTGAAACTGAAAACCGGCATCAAGTCGTTTCGTTCGGAGGCTGCCAGGATCTCCGGGTTGAGATTGTCGAGGACCAGCGGCTCGGCAGCGGCTGTTTCATAATAGGTGACAACCATGTGGGCCTGGTTCAATTCCAGTGCTTTTACATAGGTCATGTTCAGTTTCTCTTCATCAATTCCCATTTTTTTCAGGGTGAAATACTTGGCTATGGAGAAATCCTCACAATCACCTCCATTCTGGACCAGGAACTCAACCGGGGTTGACCAGTAGTCGCGCTTCTTCCACAAGAGCTGATCGTCGATGAATTGCACCCGGTTGAAAAATTCATTCACTTTTTCGAGTTTCTCCAGATCGCTTACGCTCTGGTCGTCGTTTATAAGATTCTGCCAGTCCAGAAGCCGCGTCTTGGCCTGGATGCCGAAATTGTTCTTGATCGAGTCAAGCATACCAGGATCAAGTCTGAAAGTATCGCGGGCCTGGACACTCAGCAGAGTGAGTGAAATAACTGCTGCAGCCAACCAGACTGGCCTCAAGGCAAGGCAACGGATCCTGTATTTGGGGTAGCTGTATTTCACCTGTACCGGACATTTTTATTTGAGCCAATGGCGGTTTTTCGACATCGGTGCCGGGCCGAAAATCTGCCGTGAGGCGCAACCTTATGAAATCACGCACCTTCTTGGTTAATTGAACTACAAACTGGCAGGTGGTTCAAGAAATAATCCTAAAAATAACAGGATTTTGTGCAGATAAAAAAAGCCGCACCGGACCTGAGTCCAGTGCGGCCGCTGGGAGAGTATGGCGCTTGAGGCCTATTCTCCGTTGTCCACCAACGCTTCCTCGGGCCAGGCCAAACCGAATGTCTCCACCAGCTGACCGGTGGTGGCAAGGATTCGGTACTGGGCGAAAAGACCGTCCGCTTCTGCATCTACCAGGTCTGCGCGGGCGTTGATCGCTTCAGCCTCGCCATCGAGCACGTCCAGCAGGGATCGTTTGCCGATATCGAACTGCTTGGCATAGGCAACTGCGGTTGCCCGACTGGCTTCCATATAATTTCTGAGATAGTCGATCCGGTCCAGAACTGACATATAGGCCATCCAGGACAGACGCATGGATTCAACCACCTGGCGCTCCGTGTTATTTTTTATTTCCCGAGCTTCGCTGACCTGCTCGAGGGTTTCGGCCTTGCGCCCCTGATCACGGAAACCATTGAAGAAATTGTAACGCAACCGGCCAAGGGCCTGGAACCATTCACGTTCTCCTGTAACCGTCGAGACACTGATATCTTCGTCCCAACGCTGGTCGAGTTCGATATCAAGAATCGGATAATAAGGAGCTTTGGCTACTTCATACTGTTGTTCGCGGGCCTCGAGATCTGATGCTGCCGATTTCAGGATCGGATTGGCACCCAGGGCAGCCAAGGTTGCTTCTTCAAGTGAATCGGGCATTCTGGAGTTGGGTGGCAGCGGTTGAGTGAGGTCCATTGGCAGGTGTCCAACAACTGCCAGATACTCAGACATTGCATCCTGCAGGTTGGTTTCGGCTATAACCACATTTGACTGGGCCAGGGCCACCCGTCCCTGAATCTGGTCGGAGTCTGCCTGGCTGCCGACACCTGACTGACTGCGCAGATTGATCTGGTCAGCAATGCGGAGGTGTATGGCCAGATTCTCATCGGCAATTTGTTTGAGTTCCTGTTTTCTCAGAACATTAATGTAGACGCGAGAGGCATCAAGGGCCAGATTTTCAGACGTTCCTTGAAGAAGGTACGCGGAAGAGGCAACACGGGCTTTCTGCCTGGCGATCTCACCTTGATCGGCAAACCCCCTGAAAACATTCTGTCTCAGGTTGAAACCGGCCTCATAGGGATCTAATTCGTCCTCTATAGGTTTATTGTAATCGGCATACCCTCCAGCCAGATAGCCATCGAGTGTCGGGTAATACCCTGCTCTAGCCTGCACGACTTCCTGGTCTCGAGCAAGTCTGTTGTGAATTTGTGACCTGACTCGTGGGTTGGTCTGTATCACCTGGTCAACCGCTTCGGAAATGGTTTCTGCCTGCAGGGTACCACCCAGTGCAAGAAAAATACCGCCAACGAGTAACCCGGCTCTGCTGATTTTTTTGATCATGGGAGCCTCCTATAAAATTATTTGAATTAAAGAACTGAATTGTCGAGAAACATCATCCGCTTACTTACAATCTGCGAGTTGTTGATAACTGCCTATGATTATTTTTTTTATCAAATCGCTTTTTGAAAGATCTGCACGACCAAAGAACACCCAAAACAACACAAGAAAAACTGCGACAAAAAATAGCTGGCAATTATCTGTCTAATTGAAAGCATACAATGCCAGACTGATATATGCATGATACATGCCACAGAGACATGATTTTCAAGTTCTGTTTTTAGTCAAGTGAAATTAGATAGTTGTAGGTATGGAAGTAGGCGGCATAATATTTCAAGCCGACAGCCTGGTTAAAATATTTGAACCAGAGAGGCCGGTAATTGGCGTTTTGTGACAAAATGTGTCAGGCCGGCCTGCTGTAATTATAAATCAAACAACTCACCTCTTTTAACCAGGCAAATTACTAAGTCACTATCCCTGACCTCAGGTGTGGGGAAAGAAGTTTGCGGAACATCCTGAAAAACTGATTGCCCGAATTGCACTTTTATTCAGAAATAACCTCCTCGTTCCACAGTCCCTGATCAGCTAAATTCATTTCTAGTACCAAAGTACAATTCAACTATTGGGTGTCGGTCATAATTTAGAAGTTCTGATGATGAATGCCCGTGCCAGAGAAAATGGATTTCTAGTACCAAAGTACAATTGTGGAACAGGTCTAATGAGCTACAATTACATACAAGAAGTTAGAAAATTCAATTAACAAACCCACGGAGGAAATATCCATGGCTGATCAATCAATAGGAAAAGCAATCATCGTCAACGGTACCGTTAAAGCTCAATCTGCTGACGGAGTGGAGCGGGTACTGCAACCCAACAGCCCTGTGTTCCTCAATGACCGTATCAATACCGGAGCCGAGGGTGCCATCTCGATTGGTTTCAACGATCCGGAAAACACCCAGCTCGATCTGGGTCGAATGACCGAAATGGTAATCGACAATTCGGTACTTGCTGCCGAGGAGGTCGATCTCGAAGAAGTGACTGCCGAAGTGGCAGCCATCCAGCAGGCTCTGGAGTCTGGCGATGAGATCCAGATTGCCGAGACCGCAGCAGGCCCGTCAGCTGGCGGTGCCGGAGATGGCGGCGGTGGTCGGCCGATATACAAAGATGAGATTGACGGTAAAGAAGGAGATGTGACTTCAGGCGCCGAAACAGAAGGTGTCGACTATGGCTTTACCGGAGTCTTGCTTGACGTGGTAGAGGAACCGGAGGTTGTGCCCTTTCAGGTTACCCAACTCTCAGCTCCCGAGCCTGATATTCCTGAACCTGAACCTGAACCTTTGCCCGAACCTGAACCTGATCCAGATCCCGATCCAGAACTTTTTCCGCCGGTGGACTATGACGTCGCTGCTGAGGCTGATTTTTTTCAGGAGCTACCATTTACATTTGCTGAAGATTTTGGAGGCGGAACCGGGAGTGGAACTGAGATTGACTTTGGCGCAGGCTATCTCTATGAGTTCCAGGTTGGAGAGGCCGAAATTGTAAGCGATAATATCCACGGTACTGATATTGAGGACGGCGTTACCACCCAGTTCACCATCACCAGCCTGCCGACTGCAGATGGTCTAGAGGAGGAAGGAGTTTTACTGGTGGACCGCGGTGATAACGATGTGATCGAAGAGATCTACGGTGAAGGATTTGATCCTCTTCCAGCAGGTGGTCTGAATGTTCAGACGGGTGACTCGGTCTATTATTTTCTGGAGGAGGGAATGTTTGATGTCCTTCCGGACTCCGTTTCCTTTGAATATTTCACTACTGATTCAGATGGCCTGGTGAGTGATGGTGCAGTCATTACCGTTACCTTTGAAGATATCCCCGAAGCATTTCCAGGCGAGGTCGCGGTGGATGAAGATGGTCTGGATGGAGGCAATCCAGGAACTGCGTATATTGACGGGTCAGATCTGGCAGGTGATAATTCTGCCGAGACCGGTATCTTAAATTACGACTTTGGCGACAACGGCCCTCACCCAGATACCCCGTTTAGCTGGTCTACGGCTGGTTTACCAGCAGTAACCAGTGCCGGTGCAGATGTAATCTTTGATGTTATTTCCGATGGTCTGCAACTCGTCGGACACACCGGTGAGGTGGGTGATCCGGTACTCACCCTTTCCTTAGTTGACATCAATACCCGTGAATATGAATTTGAGGTATTAAAACCACTAGACCACGATACAGCAAACACTGAAGACGATATTGTCTTCAATTTCGGTTACACAGTAATGGATGGTGACGGTGATGAATCATCAAGTGTGCTTACCGCTGCAGTGGATGACGATTCACCTGAACTTACCGGGGAATACCAGTCTCACCAGGTGGAGGAAGAAGGCCTTGGTAACTTCGACCCGGATCATAATGTCGACGGCGATAGCATAGAGGGTTCAGCCGGTAATGAAGACATAACTGGCGATCAGGAATTCGGCGGACCTGGTCTTGTGACTGCAACTGGCGATCTCTCGGCGATGGTATCCGGTGGTGTAGATGAGCCGCTGACCTTCGGTTTTGTTGATGATGTTCAGACAGCGTTGGAAAGTGCTAACAGCGGCTTGACTTCTCAGGAAGAGGAGTTGAACTACAGCGTTGATAGCAACGTCCTGACCGCCACTTCAGATGATGGTCGTGTCGTTTTCACTTTGGAACTCACCGACACCTCTACAGGTGCGTATGAATTCACCCTTATTGATCAGCTTGATCATGCGTCCCCTCCTCCCGGCACTGCTGTGGAAAACAGCCTGACGCTGAATCTTGGAGCAGCGCTTGAGGCTGTTGATTCTGACGGAGATGCAGTGAATTTTGGTGCGATCCTGGTTGATAATGAACTCCAGGACGGTGTTACTGTCGAGGTCGCTGACGATATTCCGGTTGCCAACCCGGTGGAGACGATACCAACAAATATGAACCTCGTGCTGGTCCTTGATAATTCCGGAAGTATGTACAACACCAGCACGAATAGTTGGGATCCTTCTAATGTAACGAGAGCAGATGCGCTTAAGAGTGCTGTTACGGTGCTGCTGACCAGCCTCGCAGCAGATTCAGCGCTTGGATCGGTTTATCAAGTTCATATAGTTGAATACAATTCCGGCGCCAGTCCCGTGGGTGTCGGTACTTTTACCATCGCTGGCGGAACGCCGGGGTCCGCGGCTTCTGCGGTCAGCGCACTGGGTACTCTGCAGAATCCAAACACTGACAACATTGCGAATAATGAATACACAAACTACGAGGCAGGATTCCAGCAGGCACTTTACTGGGTTAATAATGGCGATCTTCTGGAATCTGGAGATGTGGTAGGAGACTTGAGTAACCAACTCATATTTTTCTCCGATGGCGATCCGAACAAATTCAATAATCCAGACTTTACCGGGACAACCCATGATTTTCAGCCGGGAGGTGGCTCTACGACAAATGCAGCCACTGCACTTGCACAGGTAACTGGTTCAGGTGACGGTACGAATGAGTTGACTGCCTTGGCAGATGCAGGCTTCACCGTCAGATCTGTCGGTCTCAGCGTGAATGGTAATCAGGCGGCCAGACTCAGCCAGTTGGATAGCACAGGAACAGCTGAGAATATTTCAAGTACCACTCAATTAATTGATCTGCTGCCCAACCTCGTTTCAGATCCGATTACACTTATCTCCGCTAAAGTCGAGGAAGACGATCTAAACATTAATTTGGATGCAACTGATGATCTTGACGCTACAGCCCCAACTGATGATAGTGCTGACGGTATTAACGAGGATCCTTCGACTGATGCGGATGAGGCAGATGATCTGTTGTCCGGCAATCTGAATGAGCTGTTCATGTCGGGTGCCGACGAGAATCTGACTTTTTCTCTCAACCCGACGGGAGATTTACCAACGCTCTATTCTGGAGGTCAGGAAGTCTCTTATGACTTCTCGACACCTGGAATGGTAGTGGCGTCAGCAGGCGGCACAACTGTTTTTACTTTCTCTGTTGGCGAGTCAGATGGTACCTGGTCTTTCGATCTTGACGGTACTCTCGATCATGTCGAAGGAGGTGGTGAAAACCTCGAATTGCAGACGGATGGAGAGCCAGTCAATGGTATTGATCTTTCCTCAATCATTCTGGCAACTGACGCCGATGGCGATTCGGTGACGGCTACTCCGGGTGCTTTCGTGATTCAGGTAGAGGACGATGCACCAGTGGCTGAGGGTGATATTGGTTATGCTTTCGGTTACAGCTCGTACACCAACGTTGGGGGAGAGGATATCCAGGGAATTCCGCCTTCGGTGGAGTTTGATGTTCTCAGTAACGATAAGTATGGCTCTGACGGTCCGGAAAACGGTGCATCCCAGGTGAGTATCGTTAATCAGAATGGTGCAGGTATTGTCTCTCTCAATGATAACAATATCGTGTTTGAGCCGACCCCCGACTGGACCGGTCAGACCGAGATCATTTATGAAATCACCGATGGCGATGGTGATACCTCGCAGGCAACTTTGACCGTTATAGAGAACAAGCTGATCGTCGGTCAGAATGTGAACGATGTTGACCCTGGAATCGATGACCTCCCCTATGTAGTGGGTGAAGGTAGTGATGGTCAGAATTTCGGGACAATAGACGGTGGAGCAGGCAATGATATCCTGATCGGTGATAAAGGTGGTACCGGTACCTCTGTCGATGATCTCAATCTGATGTTGATCCTCGATATATCCGGCAGCATGCTAAATGGCTCCCCTGACTCTCGGCTTGATGAGATGGAGAGGGCGGTCAATAATCTGCTGGATGATGTCGCCTCGGGCAATATCGTTGCTGATGCACAAAATGTGCGGGTCCATGTTGTAACTTTTGGTACGACAGCAACTGCGGGAACAACTTATATTGTTAAAGAAAATGGCGTTGGCACCAATCCAGCTGATTTCAACTTCAGTACCTATTCATCTAACCTCACTAATTACGAGGACGGTATGCATAAAGGACTGGATTGGATCTATACCAACTGGCCACAATCGGATTTAAATAACCTGTTAGATGCTCCCGAAGGTACCGACGGTCCGCTTGCAGATGCTGCCAATCAGGTATTGTTCTTGTCCGATGGTGCGCCGAACAGAAGAAATGTTGGTGACGATGACGATGAGGGTGTGTCTTCGGGGTCTGTAGTAGATCACTACGAAGGCACCTACGATGTCACTGATGATCAATATGACGACTTTGCTTCTGAGGTCGCGGCTCTGCAGGCTTGGGGGAATGTGGAGGCCGTTGGTATTGAGCTGCAGGGTAATACCGGAGCACTTGATTTACTGGGCGACATCTCAACTGATGGAACCGCAAGTAACGTGACATTACCCACTGATTTAAATTCATTGCTTCCAAGCATCGTTGAGCAGACCTATCTTGAGGATGTGGGTGATGATACCATCTTAGGCGGGGGCGGTGATGACCTGATCTACGGTGATGCGCTCTTTACCGATATGCTGGCAACAGATGTTGGGCTTACTGGTTATGAGGGCGCCGGCTGGGCGGTATTCGAGCAACTTGAATCTGGTACAGTTGCCGGTCATGAGAGTTGGACTAGAACCGACACCATAAATTATATCCTTGAACATCAGGCTGAACTGGCCCAGGAGACCACAACGGTTGATGATCCTGACGGCAGGCAGGGGGGCGAAGACACTCTCGATGGCGGTGCTGGTGAAGATGTGATCTTCGGCCAGGAAGGCGATGATGACATCTCCGGTGGCGCAGATAATGATCTGCTCGTAGGTGGTACCGGAGAGGACGATATCGACGGTGATGCCGGTAATGATCTGCTGGTAGGTGATGCAATCGAGATCATTCCTGATGATGGAGATAATACTGATCTCGATTCCGATCCAGACGGTATCGATGTGGTAGAAGATGGAGCGGTAGACGAGTTGGATGGCGGTACCGACTCCGATGTGTCTGTGGATGCGGCAGAAGCAAGTGATCCGGTAGCTAATGATACTGCTGATGTCGAAACCGAGATCGTTGAAGGAGATACGGCAGAAATCGGAGGTGAGGAGATCGATCCTCTTATCTTGCTGATACCTGAAGATCCAGGAGCCGTCTAAAGATTTATAAAAGTAGCTGAATCAAACATTGGTTCAGCCAAGATGAGCCGGCCGGGAGAATCCCGGCCGGCTTTTATTGTTTTTTTCCCGAATAGTATTTTGGCAGAGTCTTCATTTGTCCCCGTTCCGGAAAATAAATGTTGATGATAGATAGTTAAATATCTATATTTTTGATATAAGTTGTTTTAATAGCTCAGTGCAATCAGTATGGGAGGCGATTTTATGGTAACGCAGACAATGCCGCAAATTGGCCATGCCCTTGTCGTGCACGGCACGGTTCATGCCGAATCGATCAATGGCGTGAGCACGTTACTGCAGCCCAACAGCCCGATTTTTATACATGATACGATCGATACCGGCAGCGACGGGGCCCTGTCCATCGTCTTCAGCGATAATGCAGCCCCCCAACTCGATCTCGATCGAATGACGACCATGATCATCGATGATGATGTCGTGGGCGGTTCCCTGCCAGATCTTGGCGACGTTGCGGTGGGGATCGGTCTGGTGGCTGATCTGCTGCAGAACTTGGAGGCGTTTGAACCGGTTGCAGCGCTTGATACCTTGGTACCCGAAACCGCTGACAGCGGCGCGGAAGAGACCGCAGCAAACGACTCTATTCCGGGCCTTGACGGGCCTCCGGAAATGGTCGCTGCCAGCGACAGCGGTGACGACGGTCTCGGTGCCATCGATGATGACCTCGACCTGACCAACCTGATCCCGCCGCCCGACGACGCTGCTTAACACATCTGAACGAGTTGCATAACCCCGATTGACTTCGGGGAATAGAAAAAGCCGGTCAGAATAAACTGACCGGCTTTTTCTATTCCGATAACTGGTTGATGAAAGAGATTTAAAGCTAAAGAATGTTCGAGGCCAGTTCGGCCAGCTCCGAGCGCTCGCCTTTCTTCAGGTCGATATGGGCGTAGATGTGCTGTCCCTGCATCTTGTCGATCAGGTTGCTCAGCCCGTTCGAGCGGCTGCCCAGGTAGGGGTGGTCGATCTGGTTGATATCCCCGGTGAACACTACCTTGGTGCCTTCTCCAGCCCGGGTGATGATGGTCTTGACCTCGTGGGGCGTCAGATTCTGAGCCTCGTCGACGATCATATACATTTTCACCAGACTTCGGCCGCGGATATAGGCCAGCGGTTCGATGGTCAGTTTTTCCTCGTCGAGCATCTTCTGAAGCCGCTGGAACATCTCACTCTTTTCCTGGAACTGCCCACGGATCACACCAAGATTATCGTATAGCGGCTGCATGTAGGGGCCTATCTTGGAGGCAATGTCGCCGGGCAGGTAGCCGATATCTTTATTGGAGAGCGGCATAACCGGTCTGGTCAGAAGGATCTGTCGATAATTGGAGCGGGTCTCAAGTGCGGCTGCCAGGGCCAGCAGGGTCTTACCGGTGCCGGCTTTGCCGGAGATAGTGACCAGCTTGATCTCGGGGTTGAGCAGCGCATGTACGGCAAAAGACTGTTCGGCATTGCGGGGGGTAATACCATAAACACTGTCCTTGTTTACCCGCCGGATGAAAAACTCGTTTTCCATATCCCCTGGTGTAAACGCAGCCAGGGCAGACTTCTTACCGTTGCGAAGTACCATGAATTCATTGGGCTGCAACGGATTCTGTGGAACATAGACAGCGGCGGGGATTTGGCCGTCGTGCTCGAAAAGCCTCTCGATCACGCTTGATTCTACATCCTCCTCATAGCGGCAACCGGAATAGAGCTGGTCGGGATTGCGGACGTGGTCAGTGGTGTAATCCTCGGCCAGCAGATCTATCGAGCGGGCTTTCATCCGCAGATTGACATCCTTGCTGACCAGGATGACCGCATGGTTACCCTGCTCTTTGGAGACGTGATAGGCAATATTGAGGATCTGGTGATCGGGATTGGCCACGTCGGGAAAGATGCCTCTCAGATCCCGATGCTGGGTTTTTTCCAGCCGTACCGAGATCCTGCCTTTGTCCTCGCCCAGACTCAGTCCGCCATTGAACAGTTTGTTGGCACTCAACTTGTCTAGTTCACGGACAAATTCACGGGCATGGAAGTTTACCGTCTGGCCGCCCTTTTTAAACTGGTCGAGTTCCTCGAGCACCGTTATCGGGATGATGATGTCGTGTTCGTCGAAGTTGTGAATACAGGTTGAGTCGTGGAGAATTACGTTGGTATCGAGAATGAAAATCTTTTTATCGTCGGGCATGGTGATGATTAAGTGAGGATGTGTAGTGATTATAATTTCGTTCTTAAATGATGGCGCGGCTTATGCGTTACTGATCACCTCCCGACTATTTATTTTCTGATTTCGGGGAGTTGACAAGGACCGCTCTCCGGTAGAGCTGGGATTTTGGTTGCCGTAGCGTTTTCTACTTATACCAGAATTGTCTCATCCATGTAACGTTTTCGTTTCGCTTCCTTCAATTTTTTGATGTCGACAATCACCAGCCCGTCGACGCAGTTGCTGAAAGCAGGATCGATATTGAAGTCGAGAAAGACCACCCCTCCTGGCTCGCATAACCCCGTATATTGTTTGTAGAGCGGGGGAATGGTGGTACCGAGATTGGCCAGCAGTGATTTGAGCTTTCTAAAATCGGCCTGGTAGTCGGTGCCGCAAAATTCCTTTTCCAGAATGGCCATGGGCCGGGAAAAACTAAATGGGTTGCGCGAGCAGGATAGACTGGCATCGGGGGAGAAATAGAGTTTGTAAAAATAGATCAGCAGTTCTTTGGCCATCCCGGGCTGGGCGTTGGAGATGGACACCGGGCCGAACAGGAACCGGAAATGGGGGTTCTTCACCAGGTAGGCACCGATACCATACCAGAGATAGTCCAGACTGCGTTTGCCCCAGTAGCGGGGCTGGACGAAACTGCGTCCGAGTTCCAGACCGTTTTCCAGAAAGAAGCTTCGCTGGGCTTCTAGTTTAAAGAGCGACCCGGTATACAGACCTCTGGCACCGCGCTCGGCCACCACCTTGCCGGCATCGACGAAGCGATAGGCCCCGGCAATTTCAAGATCATCATTGTCCCAGAGGATGAGATGCTGATAGTAGTGATCGAAATGGTCAAGATCGCGCCGTTTTCCGCTGCCTTCTCCGACGGCGCGAAAACTGAGTTCTCGCAACCTGCCGATTTCCCTCAGTACCGGGGACGATTCGGCTGTTTCGAACAGGAAAATTGCCTTGCCGTCCGGGGTGCGGCCCAGCATCGTTCCTTCCTGTACTGACTTTTTCAGATCCGTTTTTCGTTCCGGTCGGGCGATGGATTTTTCGGTGCCGATCAGCTCTGATTTGCCCGCACCGATGCGATAAAGGTGATTCTTGAAGAGCTCGATCTTCTCCTTGTTCCTGATCTGCAGTCGGCGGTATGACTCGTAGGGAATGATCGAACCGATCTTGATCGAGATCTGTTTCTCCTGGTGGTTAAACATCTGGCCGACCAGCATCAAGGTCGACAGAGGTTTGGCAAGAAACGAAGCCAGGTAGAAAGAGGGTGAATTGTGGCCGCCGATATGCACCGGCAGGATCGGCGCTTTGGTCCGTTCGGCCATTTTCAGAAATCCCTGGTGCCAGACGCCGTCTTTTATGCCGGCCAGTCCAAGCCGTGAGACCTCGCCGGAGGGAAACATGATCACCGCTTCTTCAGCATCAAGGCTGCGGTTGATTCGCCTGATGTGCTCCTTGGTGCTGACCCCGGTCAAAACCCTGACCGGCAACAGTAGCGGCTGCAAAGGTTCCAGCGACATCAACAGATCATTGGCCACCACCTTGACGTCCGATCGCACCTCATGGATCAACTTGAGCAGGGCCAGGCCGTCCAATGAGCCGATCGGGTGGTTGGCGATGATCACCACTTTGCCAACGGGCGGAATGTTTTCCCGTTCGCGGTCACTGACGGCATAACTGAAGTTGAAGTATTCCAGCACCTGTTCGACGAACTCGATACCCTGCAGATGAGGATACTCTTCGGCAAAATCAATGAATGCCTGTTCGTGGAGGAGGCGCTTGAGGAACCGTTTAACGAGCGATGCGGTAATCTTCCGCTCATTGAGTGCCGGATAGTGCTCGGCTATGACCTGGTCGACACTGAACATCTCTGCTTCAGTTTGTCCTGGTGCGGGTGATTATCCCGGATCGATCTGCTGCTTTCAATGACAGAGCTGCCTGGAGTTCATCGTCTGACAGCATGCTAAGAGCCGAGATCAGTATGACGGATCCGTAATAGTTTGATAACAAGATAAGGATAAGGAACGGTTACGCAATATTGATGGTTTTTCCAGGCTAAGTGCGAAGATGCGGACCTCAGTCAGACAGCAGGCTGCCGCCGTTATCGCCTCGGCTTTTTAGATAAACGGGGAGGAGGCCGCCTGCTGCAGCCGTCATCAATGCTGGGCGAGAAGCCTGAGCAATTGTAATTAACTGCCCATCATATTGGGCAGCACGGTGACGATGGTCGGAAACAAGGTGATCAGGATCAGGGCCGCCATCAGCAGCAGAAAAAAGGGTATCGCGGCGGCCGCGACGCGCAGGATGTTCATGCCGGTCTGTCCCTGGATGACGAAAAGGTTGAAACCGACAGGCGGGGTAATCTGGGCCATTTCCACCACCAGTACGATGAAGATACCGAACCAGAGTGGATCGATGCCAGCCTGCTCAACCATCGGCATGATCACCGAAGTGGTCAGTACCACCACCGAGATGCCGTCCAGGAAGCAGCCCAGCACGATAAAGAAGATGGTCAGGGCACCAAGCAGGGCGTAGGGCGACAGGCCCAGGGTGCCGATCCAGACGGCGAGCATCCGGGGGATGCCGGTAAAGCCCATGGCCACAGTCAGAAAGGCGGCGCCAGCCAGAATAAAGGCAATCATGCATGAGGTTTTGGTGGCGCCCATCAGACCGTCCAGAAAGGTCTGCCGGTTCAGGGTGCCGCTTAGCCTGGAAAGGCCTAGTGAGAGCAGAACACCGACGGCGGCAGCATCGGTGGGCGAGGCGATGCCGGAATAGATCGAGCCGATTACGCCGAAGATCAGCAGGATGATCGGAATGAGCCGCCCGGAGCGTTTGATTTTCTCGCCCAGCGAGTGGTGCTGGCGATCCTTGGGAATGTCTTCCCGGTGTAACAGCGACCAGATGACTACATAGCCGACGAACATGCTGACCAGCATTAGACCAGGCAGGATGCCGGCGATAAAGAGCCGGGCGATCGACTGCTCGGTGGCGACCCCGTAGACGATCAGGATGATCGAGGGCGGTATCAGCAGCCCCAGGGTGGCAGAACCGGCCAGGGTACCGATCACCATTTTGTTTGGATAGCCGCGTCGGCTCAACTCCGGAATCGACATCTTGCCGATGGTGGCTGCAGTTGCGGCTGAGGAGCCAGAAACCGCGGCAAAGATTGCGCAGCCGAAGATATTGACATGCAGCAGCCGGCCCGGCAGCCTGGTCAACCAGGGCGACAGCCCGGTGAACATGTCCTCGGCCAGCTTCGAGCGAAAGAGGATTTCCCCCATCCAGATAAACAGCGGCAGGGCGGCCAGGGCCCAACTGTTGCTCGCCCCCCAGCTTGTCGTCGCCAGCACACTGCCCAGCGGCGCGCTGGAGAACAATAAAATGCCGGCCATACCCACTGCGAGCAGCGCAAATGCCACCCAGAGCCCGCCGGCCAGCAGGCTCAGCAGAAAGACGAGCAGCAGAACGGTCATGCCCAGTTCGCTCATGGCTCGTCCTCCCGGCGGTTTGCAGCATAGCTCGGTTTACTGCCTCTGAAGAGGCCGACCAGCTCATCGATCAGCGCGATCGACAAGATGACAAGGCCCAGCAGCATGGCACTCTGCGGGATCCACAACGGTACCGCGATCATCCCCGGCGAGAGGTCGTGGAACTGGTAGGACTCTCGGACAAGCAGGGCGGTATACCAGGCGAAGTAAAGCGCAATCGCCCCGGCCACCGTGACGCACCAGATTTCGACCGGCCGGGCGAAGCGGGCCGGCAGGCGCGAGATAAACAGGGTAACCCGGATATGGTCTCCCTGCCTCAGCGTATGCGCCAGCGCCAGAAAGGATGCGCCGGCCAGGAAAAACCCGGTGAAGTCGGCATAGGACGGGATGGTCAGGCCGATGGCGGTGCCGGTGAGCAGGCCCGAAACGCGGTCGATCAGGTTGAACCCCACCTGCACGACGACCAGTGCACCGATGAGCGCGATGCAGCAGGCGGCGGCCCAGCCGCTGCCCAGATAAAGCCGGTCGAGTAGTGTTCGCATCGGTGTGAGTCAGGGTCGGGTGTTCAAAAACGGCGATGCAGGGGCGTAAACCCGTCGTTTCCGCCCCTGCCCGGGACTGGTTACTTCATGTAGGCCTGCAGCAATGCCTCGCCGTCCACGCCGGCGGCCTCTTTCCAGTCGGCCAGCATAGTATCGCCGACCGTTTTCAGGCCGTCCATCAACTCCGCACTGGGAGTGACGATGTTCATGCCGTTTTCCTTCATGATCGCGATCTTTTCAGCGGTCTCTTTCTTGCTCATTTCCCAGCCGCGCATCTCGGCCTTCTTGGCGGCGGCCAGCACTGCCTCCTGGACATCCTTGTCCAGCTTGTCAAAGGCGCTCTTGTTTACCACGACGATATTTTTTGGCACCCAGGCCTGAATGTCGGTGAAGTATTCGACAAAATCCCAGGCTTTGGAGTTCGCCCCGGTGGACGGGGAGGTGATCATCGCATCGACCCGGCCGGTAGAGAAAGCCTGAGGAATATCGGGAACTTCAACCTGGGTCGGGGCGGCGCCGACGGTATTGGCGAATTTCTCCAGGGTGGCATTGTAGGCCCTAAACTTGATGCCCTTGAGATCGTCCACAGTGTTGATTTCTTTTTTGGTATAGAGTCCCTGCGGCGGCCATGGTACGGAGAACAGCGCCATCAGCTTCTGGCGCTCGAGCAGCGGTGCGATAATTGGCTTCTGGGCGGCCCAGAGTTTTGCGGCATCGTCGTAATTGGTGGCTAGAAAGGGCTGGGAATCAGCACCGAAAACCGCGTTTTCATTGGAGAGCAGCGACACGAAGAACTCCCCAATGGGCACCTGTCCGCCACGAACCGCATTTTTAATCTCCGGATGTTTGAACAGCGAACCAGCCGAGTGGACTTTTATCTCCAATTTGCCGCCGGTGGCCTGCTTTACATCTTCGGCAAATTGAATAATGTTGACGGTATGAAATGTTGCATCAGGATAGGGTGTCGGCATGTCCCAGGTTTCGGCAAACGCTGAGGCTGCCAAAGCAAGAATAAAGAAAGGAACCAGGAGGCTGCAGATCATTCTGGGTACTCTTTTCATAATAGACTCCTCATATGGGTTGAAGGTTGGGTGGTTGTAATGGAACTGCCGCTTATACAAGCGGGCTTTTATCCTAGCATAATTCTAAAGAGGTTCAAACTATAGATGGCATGAAAATTAGTTTGAGCGTAACTTCTCTTTCTGTATTAATCATCATATGTGGCTGAAGCCTGAGGAAAGCACAAACCATCTTTTCCGAACCGGCTGACGGGGGAAACGGGATTTCAGCCTAACGGTCTTACAGGGTGAGTGATTATGAAGCTTAATTGTGATATGGGCGAAAGCTTTGGATCGTATAAAATTGGCTGTGATGAAGAGGTAATGAAGTATGTGCACATGGCCAATATTGCCTGTGGAGCCCATGGTGGCGACCCCATGGTCATGGAAAAAACGGTGGCTATGGCGGTGCAGCACAAGGTAATTGTCGGGGCCCACCCAGGATATCCTGATTTGCAGGGATTCGGGCGCCGGACCATCGATTATACGGCGGACGAAATTCGCACCATGGTCCTTTATCAGACTGGTGCCTTGGCGGCATTCTGCACGGCTGCCGGGACCCCGCTGGGGTATGTCAAACCGCATGGCACTCTGTACAATACCATGATGGCAAACGACACCATTCTCCTCGCTGTGTTTCAGGCGCTGGTCAGCTACGACGCCAAGATCCCCGTAATGATTCAGGCAACACCTCGCTGGCAGCGCCACGAACAACTTGCCCAAGACAATGGTGTAACACTGCTCTGGGAAGCATTTGCCGACCGAGCCTACGAAGCGGATGGAAGTCTTCGAAAACGGCATCTTCCCAATGCCGTACATCCCAGTGAGCACGTACTCAAACAAGCCGAGATTCTCTGTAAAGACAAATTCATCGCGGCTACTGACGGCACAAAACTGGAGTTTCCGGTAGATGCCTTGTGTGTCCACGGAGACTCTGAATCAAGTATCTCTGTTATATCACAGCTCAGGAAACTGGTAGATTCCTATGAAAATTGAGGTTCTTTCCGAGTTCAGCTATTTGATTCGCTTTCCAGGCGACAAGAACTGTTTGCCGGAACCGATCAAATTGGGTATTGCCGCCCAATTAATCCGAGATGCCTTCGACGACACCTGGGTCGAAGTCGTTCCTGTTTTTGCCGACCTCCTGGTAACATTGTCTGGCCGGTCGTTCATCGATGGAGAAGATCCGGAATCGATTATATCTGGATGCCTCGAGAAACTGGAGCGCCAGGATGAGGTGCTGGTCGAGCCTCGTGTAATCGAGATTCCTGCCTGCTATGATGAAGAATTTTCCGACGATTTAGAGGAGATAGCTGAAAAGGGAGGAATTCCAATTGACGAAGCCGTGAGACTACACACAGAACAAACCTATAGGGTCTATGCCATGGGGTTTTGTGCCGGGTTTGCCTATATGGGGGATCTGCCGGATCCCCTGAGGCAGCCGAGGCGTTCGTCGCCAAGAACGAAAATTCCTGTCGGCAGTGTTGCTATCGCCGACTTTATGACCGCGGTCTATCCGCTTGCTATGCCCGGCGGCTGGCACATCATCGGCCGCTGCCCGATGCCACTCTTTAATCCCCGCGATCAGGACAACCCTACTCTTTTGAGAGCTGGAGATCAGGTACGTTTTCGCCCGGTCGATAAGGAAGAATTTTACAAGCTGAAGGCAAAATGGCGAACTTAACAATTACCAGAGCAGACTTTTTTGCTTCCATTCAGGATATGGGGCGCCAGCGCACTCAGCACCTGGGCCTTGCCCAGAGTGGCGTGGCCGATGAATATTCTTTTTTTCGGGCCAATTATCTGGTCGGCAATGCGGTCACCACCCCGGTGATAGAGATCATCACCGGTTTTTTCAGTTTAACCACCGATAGTCCTGTAACAATGGCCCTTACCGGCGCAGACATGTCTGCCAGGGTCAATAACGCCCCCTTGTCGCCCTGGCAGAGTTTTGTCCTGATGCCCGGCAAGGTCCTCGAATTGAAAAACACTGCAGGAATGGGGATCTATAGCTACCTGGCCGTAAAAGGCGGTTTTGATATTCCCCTCAGTTTTAAAAGTGCATCCACTGTAGTGAGAGAAAATCTTGGCGGCTACCATGGACGAACACTGGCCGCAGGTGATGTGCTGACCACGATTCTGCCAAGACCGCTGGGCCCGACTCTGGCGACTCCGGCAGATCAGATACCGCAATTTGACAAACCATTGACGCTGCGTATCATGCCGGGCTATGATCATGACAACTTCCCTGAAGAAGCAAAGAAAGTGTTCTTTACAAGCGAATACGCCACCAGCAACAAAATGGATCGGACCGGTATCCGGCTCGCCGGCCCACCGGTAAACTGGGGGCAAGGCGATATTCTCAGCAAACCGGTGGCCCTGGGAGTGGTTCAGATTACCAATGACGGAACACCTGTCGTTCTTTTGAAAGAACGCCAGTCTACTGGTGGCTATCCCATGATGGGCGTTGTCTCACGTTTGGACCTTTTTAAACTGGTTCAGGCTTTTCCCGATACCCCGCTTCATTTTTCTCTGGCAGATCCTCTCAGACTTCGTTCGGAACTCATGCGTTTCTACAATTTCTGGGGCTTGCCCTAGAGTAGTGGAGCCTCAATCGTTGGCAACCAAAACAAATGACTGCCCCCCTGATTTTTTTTGGTTGCCTTTTGTCTGAGAAATAGTCGGTGGTGGCGGTGTAGAGAAAATTGCCACTGGTCTGATAAATTGAGGTCAGACCTTGGTTTGATTTGATTCAAAAAAGCATGGTTTTTCAAACAAATCTGTAATATGGTAGGCTACTTCTTTTGGGGGCGACTACAACCAGGATATCGGGCTCGAGGCATGGTCAGATCATGTCTATTGGACAACTGCCTGCAGATTTCCGGTCTTGCCTTAGTGGCCCGATTTCCAGATCGAACAACATAGTTTGGAGGTAGACATGTCTTTTCCAATTGATTTCAGCGGCTACCAAGCCCTGAGCTTTGATCCTTCGCAGAAAACCCTCTCTGACGGGCAGAAGCAGCAGCTTACAACCAACATCGCGCTCGTCCGCGACAGCCTTGTCTTTTTCACCGCCCTGGCCAATGTCAAAGGACTTGGCGGCCATACCGGCGGAGCCTACGATATCGTTCCTGAGGTGCTGATCGTCGACGGCTTTATGAAGGGAGGTTCACAGATACACCCGGTCTATTTCGACGAGGCCGGGCACCGGGTCGCCATCCAGTATATGATGGCCGCGTTGAACGGCCAGAAAAGCTTTGCCGACCTGCTCCACTACCGTGAATTCGGCCATGGCCTCTACGGCCATCCTGAGCGGGATGAAGCGGCCGGTGTCTTTTTCAGTTCGGGACGGCTCGGACATATGTGGAGCTACGTCAACGGGGTGGCTGAAGCAGACCGGGATAAAACGTTGGTGATGTTCGGCAGCGACGGTTCCCAGCAGGAGGGTGACGACGCTGAGGCTGCCCGCTATGCAGTAGCCAGGGGGCTTAGCGTCAAACTCCTGATAGACGACAACGACGTAACCATCGCCGGTCACCCGAGCAATTATCTCAAAGGTTTTGACACCGCAAAAACTCTTGCTGGCCATGGCCTCGAGGTGAGTGTCGGTGACGGCGAAAACCTTGACGAATTGTTTGCCAGGATTGGCTCGGCATTCTCGAGTACGGGTCCTGTGGCGCTGATCAACAAGAGAAAGATGGCTCCCGAGGTACCCGGTATAGAGGGGTTGCCCAAAGGCCATGATGTGATTCCTGTGGATCTTGCCATCGAGTATCTCGAGGCCAAAGGGTGTGGGGACGCGGTTCGACTGCTGAAAGAGCCGGCTGCGGGGAAGGAGAAAAAGACCTACTTGGGATCTTCAGTAGAAACCGGCAAGTGCAGAGATGATTTCGGCAAGATCGTCTGCGAGATTCTCGACACCATGGATGAGCCGGCCAAGAAAGTCATCGTCGTCGATTCCGATCTTGAAGGGTCTTGCGGACTGCATCATATCCGTAAGAATCACCCTGAAGTCTATGTCTCGGGCGGCATCATGGAGCGCAACAACTACTCGGTGGCCGCAGGCTTTGGCTCGGAAGAAGGCCGCCAGGGAATCTTTGGCACTTTCTCGGCGTTTCTGGAAATGGTGGTCTCCGAGATCACCATGGCCCGTCTCAATCGAGCCAATGTACTGGCCCACTTCTCCCACTCCGGAGTTGACGATATGGCAGACAACACCTGTCATTTCGGGATAAACAACTTTTTCGCCGACAACGGGCTCGCGGAAGGGGACACAACCAGGCTCTACTTTCCCGCCGATGCCCTTCAACTGCGGGCAATGCTGCCGGTGATCTTTGACGATCCGGGACTTCGTTTCATCTTCTCCACCCGATCGGCAACGCCATTTATCGAAAACCAGGACGGAAATAAGCTCTATGGTGACGGATATCGTTTTGAGCCCGGCAAGGACGAACTGATTCGCAAAGGATCAGCGGGCTATATAGTTTCATATGGAGAAATGCTCTATCGATGTCTTGACGCAGTCGAGTCCCTGAAAAAAGAGGGAATCGATGTCGGCCTGATCAACAAGCCGACCCTCAACGTGGTCGACAAAGACATGCTCTCGGTTGCCGGAGCCAGCCCCTTCGTGCTGGTTGTCGAAAGTCAGTCAACAAAGACCGGATTGGGCAGCCGTTACGGTACTTGGCTGCTGGAAAACGGCTTCACCCCCAAGTACGCCCATCTCGGCACCTCCAAAGAAGGTCGGGGCGGTCTCGGTGAACAGGTCGATCACCAGGGCTGTGATCCGGCCTCGATCAAGAAGGCCGTCGCCGGACTTCGCTAACAGGGAAAACTAAAGTGCGGGCTGATCCCTGACCAAGGGCTCAGCCCGTTTGCTCACCAGCGGACGCTTATCTGGGGAGGTTCTTCCGACAGGGTTTCCAGAGCCGCTATGAGCGTGTCGGCGTTGATCGAGTCGGTAAGCCCCTCTTTCAATTCCTTGAGCACCGGAACCGTTTTGGCACCAATTTTCTCTGCCCTTTGTCGATAGCCTAGCTCCAGGTTGATATACACGCCAGCGGCACGAATCAGGGCCTGCAGCAGTCTTTTCTGATCTCCAGTTACCTCCATCCAGGCGGGTTCAAGAATTTCGTGAACCTCAAAAAACAATCCGAGATCCCACAAGACGGCAGCCTGGACCAGCAGGCCGCTGTCCGCCTTCAGCGTTTCAACCGCCACCCCGTAACGTTCTAGGCGTTGATCGATGTAGTCGGTGTAGGTTGAGGAAAGGTTCTGACTCCGATAGCTGGTGGCGATTTTTTCCGCCTCCGCCAGCGATCGATTTTTGATTGTCCCTATGATCGTTTCCGAGAGGTCGTTGCGGATGTCTCTGCTAAGCCGGTCTTCAAAAGGATTGAATTGAATAAAGCCCATGGAGTTTCAATCAATAACTGGGAAATTACGAAGTACGGGTACCTGCCATTATGGCTGAAACAGGTGCGTGAAGTAAGGTGCCGGATCGATCTTGTGGGCAGTTGGCTTAACCACACTAAGGATTTCTATTCTTCAGAAGGCAAAGGGTCTTCCTCATCCTCTTCTATGAACTCTTCTTGGCCGCTTTCCCCTGCTTCATCGGACTCGTTGTTGTTGTCCGCCGCAGCCTCTTCTCTCTCCCGCTCCGCCTCGTCCTCCTCCTGCTTCAGCCGAACCGCTTTTGGTATCTTCGATTCAGGGAGGATGATCTCGGTGATTTTAAGGATCTCATCCTGGATGTCAGGATCTTGCTGGCAAATCGGACACTCTGTGACATGCTGCTTGATAAACTGGACCATTCGGGCCGGAGCCATGGTCTCATCTCTGACATGTAAATACCACTGCTTGGACAAGTTCAACAGTCTTTCACACTGCATAAAATCCTATTTGTGCTCGCTTAAAAGGTTAATGTAACATCTACCTAAAATGGCCCATTATAATAATAAGTTGCTTTCGGGGTCAATATTAATTAATTTAGCTGCCTCAGCAACGGTTTCAATCGGACGGAAGTGGACAGGGCACTGGTGGCCCTCCCGGACTTCAAATCCGGTGTAGCGGGTTAACAGCCTGCTAGGTGGGTTCGATTCCCATGCACTTCCGCCAGTTCAATTTTATTTTTAATTTTTTTTTCTAACACAACATATCCCGAGTCTTTTTAAGGACCGCAGGATTCGCCCCCCAGGCACCCCCATCAATAAAGGTATTCGGGAAGTCCTGGGAAGAAATCGGGAAAAGTAGAAGTATTTTAATTTCTGTCTATATAATCTACTTCATCCTCGGGGATTATTACATTCTCTGTAACGACCCGTTCACCTGTTCTTAATTTCATTGCGTAGTAATTGTGAAGCTTGTCTTCTGCCACGAAATCTTTTTCATGCCTCAGTGAGGGATGCACCAGCAGCTGGGCTATCTCCATTCGATTATTTAAAATAGTAGGGAACGGCTGGTGACGGACACCATATTCTCGGGGTGGGCTGATACTTTCCGGAAGCTATGCTCTGCCGGCTTCGAGCCTGCGTCTCGCTCGAGGGTGGTGCCTTGAACTTATGATGCTTGGTAGGGTGGGTGGGCGTCAGAATCTGCTCTATTGAATCACCCTATAGAACTGATCCACTGGCAGGTGCCCGCTGGCTCCGATGAGGTCTTCGAAAATCTTCATGTATTCCTCATCTTGGTCCATTTCGGCGTCGATTCTTTCGTAGTCTGTCAGGGAAGGGTAGCGTGTCTGGATTGTCGCAAATCCGCGCTCCCCTGCCAGGTTGTACATGAGTTCCACCGCTACTTCGGGAAATCGTTTTTCCAGGTAGAGCTAAGCTTTGACGAGTGCTTCAAAGAATGTCTGGTAGTCGCTGGTGTAGGCAATTTCACGCTGATGTATGATCATTTGGAACTCCTTGTTTCTAAGCGGCTGGTTCGGCTCGGGCCTCATCCGCCCTTGGCATCATCACGCAAAACTTTTTCGGCCCATTCGCTCAATTCGATCGCATCAGCGGCTTTGCGAACACAGACAGCGATACCGTCAGGATTGTGATGCTCGAACCGACAGATCAACAGCTCATCCAACATGACCTTCATGGTGCAGGAGCCTTTGAGTTCTCCTTGCTCAATCTCGATACTGATCCTGGCCTCCTGCTTTGGCAAAATTGCTGAAGGACTCCCCAGGACAGGGGCTTGACTATTCGGATCAGTTTTGAGATTTTTTTTGTCCATGTCTTTTGTTTTAACTGCCACTTGGCTGTTGTGGCTCGAAGAAATAAATAACCGGATTACCATTGTAGATAGCAACCCGGCCGTCTCGGTAAGACCCGCGGCTTTGCGTCCCTGTTGCGCAGCAGGTTCGATTTACATCAGTGTCGCTTGGATAAAATGATAATAATACTTATAAGTCCCGCTGCCTGGTTCGTCAATCAGAGGTTCTCAGCATCAATCAGCCCTTGTCTGCAGAGTAGAGCTATCCTCGCAAGCCAGTTCTCACCTCCATCCGGTCCGACTCCGCCTGCATGGGCTACCCGGCACAAACAGCAAACCCCTGATCTGCTGAGCCGATGGATAATCAGCAGGATCAGGGGTTCGACGCTGTTCAGCGGTGCGGCGGTTCAGTAGCCGCTAATCCGCTTCCTCAATTTTGATTACTCCGGTTGGGCAGACAAAAGCGCAGGCCTGGCAGCCGACGCAGACATCGGCGAGCTCTTCAAAAGGCGTCTGTATTGCTCGCTTGCTGCCTCGATGGGCGAAGCTGATGGCGTGCCGCTTTGAAATCTCGGCACAGGCCCGTACGCACAGTCCGCAGAGAATGCAGTCGCTGCGTTCACTTTCCTTGAGCTTGAACCTGGTGTCCCTGACCCCGTATTCCTTGGCCAGATCGATGATTGCCTGGGAATCGGGTGAACGTGCCAGGTAGAGTTCAAGCAGGATCTTGCGTGATTTTCTCACCCGTTCGGTATCGGTATTGACCTCGATGCCGTTCTGGGCCGGGTAGAGGCAGGCGGGCTGGATTGACGGCCAGCCGCGTTTCGTTACTTCAACCAGACAGAGGCGGCAGGCACCGTAGGAGGACATCTCCTCATGATAGCACAGGGTTGGGATGTTGATTCCCTCATCACGGGCAACCTCAAGTAAGGTTGTACCTTCTTTGACCTCTAATTCTTTGCCGTTGAGCGTGAATGTAACCATTTATCGTTTTCCTCGATTATTCTACGGCATCGAACTTACAGACTTCTTTGCAAATACCGCATTTTACACATTTGTCCTGGATGATTTCGGCAACTTCTTTCTTCTTCCAGATGACTGCGTCGGATGGGCAGTTTCTGAAGCAGAGACCGCATTTCTTGCAATTGTCGGTGATCACCTCGTAGGTGAACAGCGGCTTGCATACCTTTGCCGGGCAGTTTTTGTCCTTGATATGGGCCAGATACTCATCCCTGAAATATTGCAGGGTGCTCAGGACCGGGTTGGGCAGTGAGGTGCCGAGACCGCACATGGAGGCGTCATCTATGCAGTGGCAGAGATCTTCCATGGTTTCAAGGTCTTCCTCTCTTCCTTCTCCCTCGCAGATTCGCTCAAGAATATTGAGCAGGGCTGCTGATCCGTCGCGGCAGGATATGCATTTACCGCACGATTCATCGTTGCAGAACTCAATGAAATACTTGGCCACATTGACCACGCAGGCCCCTTCGTCCATAACGATCATGCCGCCGGAGCCCATCATCGATCCGACCTCTTTAAGCTGGTCGAAGTCAACCGGCATATCCAGTTTTTCGGCCGGCAGGCAGCCTCCGGAGGGGCCGCCGGTCTGTACCGCTTTAAACGGTTTGCCATCGGGGATGCCGCCGCCGATATCGAAGATGATCTTGCGCAGGGTGGTACCCATTTCCACTTCAATCAGACCGGTATTGACAATATTGCCGACCAGCGAGAAGACCTTGGTTCCCTTGCTGTTCTCGGTGCCCATCGAGGCGTACCAGTCGGCGCCCTGGTTGATGATGATCGGCACGTTGGCAAAGGTCTCGACGTTGTTGAGCACCGTCGGCTTTTCCCACAGCCCCTTGTCCGTGGCATGGTCGTACTTGGCGGTGGGTTCACCCGGCAGCCCTTCAATCGAGGCGCGCAGAGCACTGGACTCGCCGCAGACAAAGGCACCGGCGCCCTGGAAAACCTCGATATCGAAATCGAACCCGGATCCCATGATGTTCTCGCCAAGCAAACCGTATTCGCGGGCCTGGTCGAGGGCCAGGAAGAGCCTGGTAACGGCCAGCGGATATTCCGCCCTGACATAGACGACGCCATATTTGGCCCCGACACCGTAGGCAGATATGATCATGCCTTCAATAACGGACTGGGGGTTGCCTTCGATCAGCGAGCGATCCATAAAGGCACCGGGGTCGCCTTCGTCGGCGTTGCAGATAATGTATTTGGGCCGTCCGGTCGCCTTGGCGGCCGATTCCCATTTTCTACCGGCCGGGAAGCCGCCTCCTCCGCGTCCCCTGAGTCCCGATTTTTTCACTTCTTCGACCACATCTTCAGGAGTCATATCCTGAAGGCATTTGGCCAGCGCCTGATAGCCGTCTACGGCAAAGTAGTTACGGATGTCCTCCGGGTTGATCGTTCCGCAGCCGCCCAGGACGATGCGCTTCTGGCCGGCATAAAAGGGCACTTCTTTTTCAGTGGCGGCCCGGCTGCCATCCTGGTTTTCGAACAGCAGCTCCTCTACCACGCCCTGATCTTCCAGGGTAGCCGAGATGATGTTGGGAACATCATCGACTTTCACCTTGTTGTAGAAAGTTCCCTGGGGCTCGATGCGTACCAGCGGGCCCATCTGGCAGAAACCATGGCAACCGCTTTTACTGGCACCAGCTTCGGTTTCCCCACCTTCGAAAAGCAGTTCGACATCGACGTCGATGCCACGTTGCTTGATTTGATTTTTTAACTCTTCATAAACATCCAGTGAGCCGCCGGCGATGCAGGCAGTTCCGGCACAGACGCGGAAAGTGGTTTTCCGTCTGTCCAGAGCGCCCTTGCATTGTTCTTTCATTGCCGTCATTTCCGACGGCGCGCTGATCGGTGTCACGCGTGTAGTTGTTTCCTGTTCCATAAGCTGGTTGCTGGTAGACTTTTTATTGCGCGTTATTCTTTATATCTTTTAACAATTCGGGGACTTTTTTCTTGGTCATAGGACCCTGCACATCTTCATTGACCGTCAATACCGGTGCCAGTCCACAGCAGCCGATACATCTGACTTCATCGAGAGTGAACATCATGTCCTCGGTGGTTTCACCGCACTTGATGCCGAGCAGGGGTTCAAAGGCCTCGATGATGCCCTCGGCGCCCCTGACATGACACGCTGTACCGGTACAGACGGTTATTTTGTATTTGCCGACTGGATCGAGACTGAACAGATTGTAGAAGGTGGCAATCCTGAAGATCTTGGAAAGCGGCATGTCCATTTCTTTGGAGACCTGGCGCAGCACCGCTTCGGGTAGATAGTTGAAGGTCGCGCTGACATCGTGGAGAATGGGCAGGATCGGTCCCGGGTTGTCTCTATGTTTGTCGACGATATCAAGGACCTGATTCCTCTCCTTGCGGTTCAGCTTCGGAGTTTTCTTGTCCTCAGCCACCTGTATTTTGCCCTCACGCTCAAAGGTCCATTTCGAGCGGGTGTCAAAGGCATCGCTTTCGGACATGCCTTTGACGGTGCTGATCAGATCGGGGACAAAGAGTTCGATATCTTCTTTAACTTTAACCTGGCAGGCGAGGCGGGTACCCCTCTTCTGCTCATCTTTGCTGATGAACATTTCTTCGGTGGGTAGAATATCGCCGCCGCCACTCTTGACGTTGAGTTTACAGAAGCCGCAGCTGCCTCGCCCGGCACAGGAGGCTGGTATCTCCATGCCCTGGTCGATCAGAATCGACAATAGGGTGGCGCCGCCCTGGACAGTGAATTCCTTGTCCCCGTCTTCGTCCGCCACGGAGACTTTGCAGTCACCGTAGGAGACAAGAAATTTGTCGGCAATCAGAAGAATGACGGTCAGGGTAAACAGTATCGCGGTAATTATCCCGATAGGAAGTAGCGTTTCCATAATTATTCTGCAGGGGCTCCCATGGGTTCAGGTGATGGTGAAAAGGTGAGTTTCATTTTCATAGGGTTTACAATTCTACGGCTATCATACCATACCGCTGAAGCCCATGAAGGCCAGCGCGATGATTCCGGTAATTATCATTATGATGCCAGGACCCTGCAGCCCTTTGGGCACCTTGCCGATGAGATCGAGTTTTTCATAAATGGCGGCCACCATGATCATCGCCAGCCAGAACCCAATTGCCGCCGAGATCGAATAGACCACCGCCTGTATGTACGACAGGTTGTCAACCGTGGTCACTTTCAAGGAAATGAACAGCACGGTACAGTTCACCGTGATCAGCGGCAGAAAAATTCCGAACGAGGCCTGCAAAGCTGGAAAGAACCGCTCCATGATCATTTCCACCAGCTGCACACAGGCAGCAATGACGATGATGAACACGATATACTGAATGATCTGGCTGCCGGTGGCCTCGAGAACCTGGTAGATGGCCCAGTTGGCAGACGAGGTCAGGGTGACCACGAAAATGACTGCCGCACCCATGCCGAAGGCGGTGGTCAGACTTCGGGACAGGGCCACGAAGGGGCACATACCCAGCAGGTAATAAAGTGCCACGTTCTGGATCAGAAGTGCGGTGATGAAGATCGATAATAATGATGTTTCGCCCATGGTAACGCCCTTGTGCTTTTCTTTTTATCAGCCTTTGCCCGGCGGTTCCACTCCCGCCAAGGTTCTGGTTATCCAGAGGAACACGCCGAGTACGAAAAAGGCCCCGGCAGGTGCGGCCAGAACCACCCAGTCAACCCATCCGGCCGGGGTGATTTTGACCCCAAGCAGGGTGCCGAAGGCAAATATCTCCCTGAAGATGGCAATGGCCATCAATGTGTAGGTGTAGGCTAATCCGTTTGCCAAGGCATCTATTAATGCGAGTTTGGGAGGGTTCTGCACAAAGAAAGCCTCGGCCCGGCCCATGATGATGCAGTTGGTAATGATCAGCGGCACGTAGGGACCCATTGCCTCACTCACTGTTGGCCAGTAGGCTTTGAGGACAAGATCGACAATGGTCACGCCCGAGGCAATGGTGATCATGTAGATGATGATGCGGACCCGCGACGGTATGATCTTTCTGAGCAGGGAAATAATAATGGCGGTGAGAATGAGAACGAAGATCACCCCCGCACTCATGGCGATGGCGTTTTCCACCTTGTTCGAGATGGCCAGGGCGGAGCATATGCCGAGCGTCGCCGAACTGATCGGGTGTTCCCGCCAGATCCCGTTCTTGATGGTCTTAGCGCCTTTCTTTCCGAAAATCTCTTTTAGATTCATGTTCTACTGACCGATCAGAGTTTTGGTTGCTTGGACGTTCTTGTTGATATTTCTCTCCAGGGCCTTGCTGGTAAGGGTTGCCCCGGTGATTGCATCGACCTCATTGTCGGCTGACGCGGTTCCGGCGGCAACGATCAACAATTTTGGAACCACTTTTTTATCCCTGAAGTTGATCAGGTTGTCGGCAGCCAGCACCCGGCTACCCAGGCCTGGGGTTTCATTCTGCTGAATCATGGCAATACCCTTGATCGCCTCCTTGTCGGGGGACAGGGCAATGATACCGCTTATTGGTCCCTGGGAAGCGGGGCCGGAGAATTCGAAGGCAATACTGCCGTCTTCAGCGGTGTAGATGGTCTTGCCGTCGAATTCCTCAGTCTTGACATTGGTGGTGAACACTTCTTCGATGGTGTCAGCCTCATAGGGAATAACCAGGGCTTCGAGGACTTTCTTGCGCTTTTTCTCGAGCAGATACTTTTCAATCCTGGGGCCAGTCATCGTGTCGACGGCCACCAAGGCTGTGGACCAGAATACGCCAAACACCAGGACGAAGCCGATCATCTTGATTTTATCTATCACGCCATCTCTCCGATCTAAAACTTGGACATTTAATTCTCTATAGTTTCCACGTTCTTATAACGCATCGAAATTATCACATGGTCAATCAATGGGGTAAACGAATTCATGATTACGATGCTGAACATTACCCCTTCGACATAGCCCGAAAACACGCGGATTAATACGGTTAGAAGGCCGCAGCCGATACCGAAAATAAATTTCCCGGGAACGGTATACGGTGAGGTCACCGGATCGCAGGACATGAACATGGCGCCAAACAGTACGGAGCCACCCAGCAGATGAAATAGAGCGAAACTGAATGGTGACACACTTCCCTCTGCAGGTGACGGCGCCCAGCCGAAGAGACCCGCAAGAAAAGCAAAAATGAATACCGAGGCGAGATAGGACACCGGAACCCGCCAGTTGCTCACCCTGGTGAGCATCAGGAAGATCCCGCCGACTATGATGCCGAGCCGGAAAGTTTCGCCGACACTGCCCGAGGGGATCCCCATCAGAAGATCGGTCGCTGGAGTCAGTATACCCTGGGTTTTGGCGAGGGCCATCGGGGTGGCGGAGGAGACGGCATCAACCGCGCCGCGCCAGGCGCCCGGGGTGGTCCAGCCGCTGGTCAGAATGGTCGGAAAGGAGATAGTAATAAACAGCCTGCCGACCAGGGCCGGGTTGAATATATTGTGGCCGGTGCCGCCGAACACCTCTTTACCGAAAAAGACTCCGACAAAAATACCTACAGCCACCACCCAGAGCGGTGTGGCCGGGGGCAGGATAAGTGGAAAGAGGATGCCGGTAACAAAGAAGCCCTCGTGAATTTCGGTTTTCCTGATGCAGGCGAAAATAACTTCGACCAGACCTCCCACCGCATAGGAAACCAGTATCATCAACAGGATACGCGGCCCGAAAAACCAGATTGAGGCACAGATGCTGGGCAACAGGGCGACGATGACAATGCTCATGTAGCGCTTGATATCCAGCGGGTCCCTGACGTGCGGAGCCGTTGCCGTGCGGGCCGGTGGGTAGAAGAAAATGAACTCGATAGCCTCGTAGAGCGGCTTGAGAAAAGCGAGATTTCCTCGTTTTTCAAATTGCGGCCTGAACGAGTCGAACAAATCAGAAAGCCATTTCATGCCTGTTTCCTTGACACCGTGTTAACTAAATGCGGTGACGACCGTGGCCCGCCCTGACTGGGGCGGGCACCTTGGCCCTCACTCACCCTCAATCGATTCAGCTATGGCCCGCTGCCGCTCAGCTCTGAATAGTTCGAGATGGTTGATCTTCGATACGCAGACATAAGAGCAGAGACCGCAGTCTATACATTTTTCAAACTCTACCCGGTAGGCATCTTCGGGCCTGTCATTATCCAGGTACCGGTAGATGAGATGCGGAATGATTCCCGCCGGGCAGACGCTTTCACAGAATCCACAGAACACACAGGGGCGGGCTTCGCCGCCCAGCGCAGTGGTAGATTTTTCTGTGAAAAGTGGTTTGAAAAAGCTGGCAAATGTATTGGAGTATGATCGTTTGGTGAAACCAGGCTGGACAAAGGCGAGTACCTCGCGCTCGGTCATTTCTTCCAGCACATTGAGAGCCTGGCAGCTGCAGTCGAGACCTAACTGCTCAGCAGCGACCGTTGCCCCAGTCAACACGCCTCCGCTGATGAGCCGCAGCGGTTTGGAGCCGTTTCTGAAACCCAGGTCCGAGAGCGGGTAACCTATCGGCAATTGATGGTGACAGGGAGTATCGGCCATCGGGCCACTGATGGAGATGATCCGTTTGACAAAAGGATGGTTTTCCTCGATAGCGGCCCGCGCCGCCAGAATTGTCTGCAGATCTGTAGTCCAGGTCTTTTCAGGATTGAGATCGTTCAGTTGTGCGGCCAAGGCAGGTGAATCGAAAGGATAAGTGTTCGGAACCTCGAAAAGCTTGAGCCAATCGGTGCGCGATGCCGCTAAACTTTGGATCTGGGTCTTTAGGGCTGAGTCAGATTCGGCACAGATCAGAAAGACTTGCGCATCTTCCAGCATTTTGTGGAAAAGATCGAGCCCAACACCGAATTGATCTATCGCATCTTTGAGCAGGGTCTCGGCAGCGGGAAAGAACGGTTCCAATCTTGATAACGGGATGACAAGACACTCAGGAGTGTTGTCCGGGTCTGGGACTCTGCCGGAGTCAACTCTGGCCAGGGAGGACCAGACACCGAGCCGGAGCAGGGTCTGGCGCTGACTTTCATCCTCCAACGGTTTATCTGTCCCTTCCTTGGCCGAGGACAGATTTTCCAGGGTGATATGTCGTTCAGCAAGCTCCAGGTTGACAGTGCCGTCCATTGGTGCCAACAGGGGTACGGAATAGTTGATGGGATCTCTGGCCAGAATCTGCCCCTTTTTTACCGCTTCACCATGCTCCACCTGCAGCAGGGAAAAATCGAGCGAGTCCGAAAAAAGAGGGAGATAGAGTAGTTCGGGTTTCTGGTAAGTCGCGATTCCCGTTGAGGGTGCTCCTTCGAGCATTACGTTGTAGCCGCCGTCAAACGTCATAGTACACTCTTTGTCTTTTCGTGCTGCCGGCCCGCACTGTTACACCAACATCCGGCGGATATCACAGCTGTTTACGGTTTATCAGCATATTCATCATGTCATCGTCGCAGAGATGATTGGCTGCAGCGCCAGCATGAGCTCTTATCTGCTATGGGAGATGACTGATTTGGAAAAGAAAATGTGGTACGGCCGGGTACCGCCGGGTCAAGAGAAGGGCGCCCCGAGGAAAAGACAGAACTGTAGTGCCAATAATCAGCGGAAGGTTTATTGGATACGGGGCTCGGCATGAAGTACCCTGGTGAATTATTTCAGCTTGTAGTTGCGTGGTCGACACGTTGATACATCAATTACATTGAAACAAATCAGTGTAATTATCTATTAAATCGCTCAGCCAAAGTCAATAACAAATTACAATGATCTCGAGTCCGTCCAACCTGATTGGAGGCCTTGCCGGTACCCTATACCTTGTCATCGTCATATCAGTGGAGAGCATCGGGAGCGGTTGCGTTCCAACCAGACTGAAACTTTATTAGAGGATTTTTACCCAAGGCACCGATTTTTATAACCTTCCGGTTTGCTGGTTTTTAGCAGCCCTGTGGGTACGATGAATATTTATACGGCCAAATTTACCAGGAGCTGAAAGGGCAGCTGGGCAGCTGCGATTGGTGAAAATCTATCGAATATGTCACATTGTGGAGGTTTGTGAACGGTGAAATATCAGCGGTCAAGTAAAAATATATAAATATTTCTTGACTTTAGCTGATTTTTTTGTCAGTTTCTGCTCATCTTTGAGTGTTCTGTGATTAAGAATCGGAGACAAAACGGGTGGTGAAGAAATGAACAAGGATCTATACAAAGACGAAATGTCTGTGATGGATTGTCAGCTGGCAGAGCAGAAAGTAACCCGACGTTCGGTGATCAGGAAAATGGCAGTGGGCACTGCTGCATTGGCCGGCTGCAGTGCTTTGCCGGAAAAGTGGGTTACCCCGTTGGCCGAGTTTGGCGCGCTCCCGGCCCATGCCACCACCAGCGGAGCGCTGGCGGCAATAATCGATGAGCTGAGCCTGGGAATCGAAGAAACCGAGGTTGCGGAGGAGCAGGCGGCGGTCGTCCCCGAGGTTCAGGATAACCGCGGTTATGACAATCAGGTCACGATCGAGAATAAGGGTGCGAAAGTCTCGATAGACAAAATATGGCGGGACAAGTTCATCTTTCCCAAGCTTGGTCCTCAGTATGGCCCCAAGCTGCTGATCGTCTGGTCGGACGGCAGGGAGCTCTATGTACCCGATTCGAAAAAAATGACCATGTATGGCAGCGGCGACGAGAGGAAATATCAACCCGGGGGACCTTACAGCGGCAATAACCCCGACATCCCCACCATGGAGGTCTACGCTGCCATGGGCACTCATCCGGACAGCGTCACGCTCTATTATTGAAAAATTTCCTTTTCGCTCGATTTCTGCGTTGAGCGTGAAAATTTTATCCTCGACATATCATTTATATGCCTGTGGTAAAATTTCCCCGCGCGCCTTGATCTTGAACCAAAATCCAGTTTCTGCGAGGTATCATTAAGGCTTCACTCTCTGAAGGCGTTTGGCTTCTTCTGCGCTAATATCCAGTGAACGAAGGTGTTCGCTTTTCGATAAAGGCTTCCTTACCTTCCCTGCCGTCTGCACTCAGGGCGGCAAGTCCGCCGCCAATCGATTCCAGTGCGCTGGCCGGCTGGTTCGAGGCGAGGCTGTTGACGATCTGTTTGGCCAGGCTTACCGACACCGGAGAGGTCTTGACGATCTGCCCGGCCAGCTCCTGAGCCCTGTCCAAGCCTTCTCCGGCTGGAACCAGATCGTCGATAAGGCCGATCTCCAGGGCTTCCTCTGCTGGAATTGAGCTGCCGGTAAAGATCATTTTTTTCAGTTTGCTTGGACCGATGAGCTGCAGCGCCTTCTGGGTGCCGAGCCAGCCTGGGATGGTCCCCACCAGTGCTTCAGGAAATCCATAGCTCGAGCCGGTTTCGCCGATGCGAAGGTCTGCCGCCAGGGCGAGCTCTAGCGATCCTCCAAAAGTGTACCCGTTGACCACAGCGATGACCGGATGGATCAGTTCCTCCAGGAGTCGGATGATGCGGTGACCGTGGCGGGTCCAGATCCGCCACATTTCGATCGGCTCTAACGAACCCCAGTCTTTGATGTCGGCTCCGACGCCGAATGTGCGGGGAGATTTCGAATAGATGATGACGGCCCGGATTTCCCTGTTGAGATCCAGCTCTTCAAAGTGAGTTTTGAGAGCCTGCATCATGTCCCAGGACAGGGCGTTGAGCTTGTCCTCCCGGTTTATGGCGAGAAGGCCAATTTTCTCTTCTATGGTAAGCTCTAGGTGTTCGTTCTGGGTTTTCATGTTCCCGGTCCTCGTCGATGAGAAAAAGGGTGAATTTATGATTTCATAGATACGTGGATTGAATATGGTTCCTGACCGAAATCAGGTGCTCCCGCATCGCTTGTTCGGCTTGCTCTTCGTTTCTCTCCCTCACTGCCCGAACCACGGCGCCATGCTGTTTTTTGAAAGATTCCCAGTTCTCAGGGGTGATCCAATGCTGTTTTCTCAAGCACCAGTCGTCGGACAAACGCATCTTGCTGATTCCCCCGTAAAGGGCTATGAGGAGTGAATTTTTGGTGGCAATCACCAGGGTCTCGTGGAAAAGAACATCCCATTTTTCGTTGGTCTCCAGATCGTTGGCTTCGTGATTGCGTTTGGCGCACAGGGCCAGTCGCTCTATTTCCTGGAAAGAGGCGCGCTGGGCCGCCGCTCCGGCAATCTGGGGTTCGAGCATCAGGCGGGCTTCCATTATCTCCAGCGGATTCGTTTTACTGGTAACGATCCGAAATGACTCTGAACCAAGCGCGGGGCGCGGGCCGGCGAAGGTCCCTTTGCCTACATGGCGCCAGACCAGATCTTCGGCCTCGAGGCGGGATAGAACCTTACGCAGCCCACTGCGCGATATACCGAGCTCAGCGCAGAGCGACCGTTCTGAGGGGAGTCGCTCACCAAGCTGGTAGCTGCCGCTGACCAGACGGTCGCGAAGCTTTTCGAGGGCGCTAATCGTTTTGCTCTGCATAGCTCAATTAAACAATGGGAGTTATTGTATAGATATAGTACCAATACTACAATTGGTATTATTTGTAAACAATAAATATTACCACTAATTCAATGGTTTGAAAAAATAATGCTGATTTAATTAGACACCAATATGGTTTTGGTGTAATTTATTTTCAGGCGCGCAGCTGGCCAGGTTTGAGGGGATTCAGCACTACGGTCACCAGGAGATAATCGATGTTTTCAATCATCAGCGCCCGGGAAGCGGCGGATTTCATCAAGGACGGCGTCACGGTGGCGATCGGCGGAGCCGGCGCCGGGCATGCAGTTCCAGACCGACTGATGCAGGGCCTGGGGGAGCGCTATGAACAAACCGGCGCTCCCCGCCAGATCAGGGTGCTTCATCCGTGCGGCATCGGCGACAATGACAGTCGGGGGATGAATCATCTGGCCCATGAAGGTCTGATCGATACGGCCATCGGCGGTTACTGGGGGAATGCCCCCAAAATGGTCGCTCTGGCTCTTGAAAACAAAGTGAAAGGCTATAATTTTCCCCAGGGGGTGCTGGGCCATCTGGTGCGGGCAACCGCCTCCGGCAAGCCGGGAATCATTACGTCGATTGGTCTCCATACCTACGTAGACCCTCGTCTGGAAGGAGGTAAACTCAACGATATCACCACCGAGGAGCTGGTGGAAGTGATCGAGATCGACTCCAAGGAGTATCTTTTTTATAAATCCATACCCGTCGATGTCGCCTTTATAAGGGGCACCACGATTGACTGCGAAGGCAACCTGACCATGGAGGAAGAGGTCGGTACTTTTTCGATGCTCTCCCTTGCCCAGGCAGCCAAGGTGAACAATGGAATCGTCATTGCCCAGGTGAAACGGACCTCCGACGGTCACAGCGATCCAGGCCAGGTGAAGGTGCCGGGTATTTTCATCGACTATGTGGTGGTCGAGCCGGAACAGGAGATGACGTTTTTGACCGCCTTCGATCCCGCCCTGGTGAAAAGGGATGTGGCCTATGAGGCCGAAGAATTGCGACTCGAAGGGGTCAAGCGGGTCGTCAGCCGCCGGGCGGCGCTTGAACTTCGTCCCGGCATCTATGTTAATCTTGGTTACGGGATGTCCGATGGGGTGCCCATCGTCGCCCAGCAGGAAGAGATCACCGATGAGCTGGTATTCATGATCGAGCAGGGCGCCATAGCCGGAATCCCGACCACCGGGCTTAATTTCGGGGCCATGTTCAATCCCACTGCCATCGTTGACGATGTCTACCAGTTCGACTTTTTTCATGGCGGAGGACTGGATATGGCGTTTCTGGGATTCGCCCAGGTCGACAGGACTGGCAACATCAATTCGACCAGGTTCAACAATTTCATCACCGGCAGCGGCGGCTCCATCGATATCTCCTCGGCGGCAAAAAAACTCGTCTATTGCGGTACCTTTGCCGTCAAGGCCGAACAGCAGATTACGGTCGACGGCTTAAAGGTTACCAATCCCGGTAAAGTAAAGAAGTTTGTCGATCAGGTCGAACAGGTTTCTTTTTCGGGAAAAAGTGCGCTTGAGCGGGGCCAGGACGTCTTTTATGTCACCGAACGGGCTGTTTTTACCTTGACTCCGGAAGGAGTGATGCTGCTCGAGATAGCACCGGGAATAGATCTGCAGAAAGATGTTCTGGCTATGATGGAGTTCGAGCCAATCATCAGCACCGAGCTCACGACCATCGACCCCAGGATATACCGAGATGAGCTCCTTGGCTTGAAAAGCCATTTCCAACAACTGAAGCTGCAGAAGTCTTAGGCAGGAAGAGGAGAGAGCGCCATGCTGGTTGAGCTACCTAAAAACAGCATCGATATCTACGAGCAGATACGAGAGATGACCGCCGATTTTGCCCGGGAACAGATACGGCCGCAGGCCGAGAGAATCGACAGGGAGGAGGAGTTTCCCGAGGATCTTTTCAAGCAGATGGCCGAACTCGGACTCTTCGGCATCACTATTCCAGAGAGCTACGGCGGCGGAGGGGTGGACAGCTATGGCTACGCGATCGTCATGGAGGAGTTGTCCAGAGGCTACTCGGCGGTGGCAGATCAATGCGGTTTGGTCGAGCTGGTTTCCACCCTCATTTACCGCTACGGAACAGATGCCCAGAAGGATCGCTATCTGAAACCGATTACCGGGTTTGACGCCAAAGTTGCCTATTGTCTCACCGAGGCCGAGGCGGGCTCCGACTTGTCGGCAATCAAGACCACCGCAACAGGCGCACGGTTCGGGCTGGCGTCTCAATGGTTCCAAATTGTGGATCAACAATGGACCGCTGGCCGATGTCGGAATTGTGCTGGCCAGAACCGATCCTGATAAAGGGCACAGAGGCATGAGCGTTTTTGTCGTCGATCTCCATGCCGAGGGGGTGAGCCGCGGCCCTAAAGAACAGAAAATGGGGCAGCGGGGCTCGCAGGTCGGGCCCCTTTTTTTCAATGAGGTGGAGTTGGGGCAAGAGGCGCTCCTGGGTGAGTTGCACCGCGGATTTTATATGATCATGAGTGTCCTGGAAAAAGGCAGGGTCGGAATTGGAGCGCTGGCTGTAGGTATTGCTCAAGCTGGGCTTGAGGCGGCGCTTGAGTATGCCAAAACGCGCAAACAATTTGGCAGCCCTATCGCCGATTTCCAGGGGATTCAATGGCTGCTGGCCCAGATGGCCATGGAGATAGCCGCGGCTCGCGGCCTGGTGCACCGGGCGGCCCTGCTGCTGGACAATGATAAGCCGGCAACCGAGGCGAGCTCGATGGCCAAGTGTTATGCCTCCGATATGGCGGTGCGGCAAACCGCCGAGGCGGTGCAGATTTTTGGCGGCAGCGGCTACATCAAGGGCTACGAAGTTGAGCGGCTGTATCGGGATGCAAAGATTACCCAGATCTATGAAGGTACCAACCAGATACAGCGGACCATAATCGCCAGGCAACTGCTGAAATAGGGAAACGGCTATTTTGTCCAATTTCTTCGTTGTGCTCGAAATTTTATCCTCGGAATATTAAATATATGCCTGTGGTAAAATTTCTCGCACGCCTCGATTTTGAAACAAAATCTCTCGTTTCCTGATGAAAACTGTACATAGCGACATGAGTTCAAGAGGCTCATTTAAGCAACGCACGATCGCGGAGCCTGCTGAGCAGCTTTGCAGCGCGGTGAGTAGATTGCAGTGAGCAACGCAGCGTGAGCGGATGGCTTGGACTTCAGTGGCTGTGTAATAAAAATATGGATTCGAAACCGAGGACAGGAGTCACGGAGGTGAAACGATGCTAACGATTGACTACACGATTACGCCGGAGGCCTTGCAGCATAAACTGAACGGAATGTTCGATCTGGCAGCTCAGAAGATTACCAGCATCGAGAACAGCTGGGACCCCTCCCGCGGGACACCGGTGTTTACCGTAAGGGGTGAGTACACCTCCCGCGGCTGGACGGAGTGGACCCAGGGCTTTCAGTTTGGTTGTGCACTCCTGCAGTTCGATGCAACCGATGACAAGAAATTTCTCGACCTGGGCCGCGATCGTACCGTAGCGCATATGGCACCGCATATCAGTCATGTGGGTGTCCATGATCACGGCTTCAATAATGTCAGTACTTACGGCAATCTGCTGAGACTGATGAAGGAGGGCAGAATCGATGAAAATCTGCAGGAGAAACAATTTTACGAGTTGGCCCTGAAGCTGACCGGCGCCGTTCAGGCTGCCCGCTGGACCGAGGTCGTCGACGGCTTGGGCTATATCTATTCCTTCAATGGACCCCATTCGCTCTTTTCCGACACCATCAGAACCGTTCGGGCTCTGACTCTGAGCCATCAGCTGGGACACGTCCTGATGGGCGAGCAGGATGCCAAGATCAATCTGCTGAAACGCGGGCTCCAGCACGCCGAGACCACGGCCCGCTACAACGTGTTTTTCGGAAGCGGACGAGATTCCTACGATATCAGAGGGCGGGTGGCCCATGAAACGATTTTCAACATCAGCAACGGCACGTACCGCTGCCCCAACACCCAGCAGGGCTACTCTCCTTACACCACCTGGACCCGGGGACTGGCTTGGATTCTGAGCGGCTACCCGGAGTTGATCGAATACCTGGAGACACTAGACGAAGCGGTCTTTGAGGAATTGCTGCCTCAGATCTATCCCGATAAACAAACGGTGCTCAATCGCTTCGTGGAAGTCAGCGAGGCGGTGGCTGATTTCTATATTGAGCACTGTACGCCGGACGGCATCGTCTTCTGGGATACCGGGGCGCCAGGGCTGGCGAAATTGGGGGATTATATGAACCGCAGATCCGATCCATTCAACGATTTCGAGCCGGTTGATTCATCTTCGGCGGCGATCTGCGCCCAGGGTATGCTCAGGTTGGGCAGGCATCTAACCAGGTGCGGTGCTAAAGAGAGAGGACGGCGCTATTTCCAGTCCGGCCTCAGCCTGGCTGCAACCCTGCTGGATGAGCCGTATCTGTCTTTTGATCCGGACCATCAGGGGCTGCTGCTCCACTCGGTCTATCACCGGCCCAACGGTTGGGATCATGTACCCGAGGGGGGCAAAGTGCCCTGCGGGGAGTCGTGTATGTGGGGGGATTACCATTTGCTGGAGCTGGGCGTCTACATCCAGCGTCTGGCGGAGTCGGCGACCTACCACAAGTATTATCTCGATTAGTGACTATACATAGCATATAAGTCCAAGCCATCTCAGCCGGCAGCGTTGCTCGCTGCGCTGGTTGCTCACTGCCTCTGCCGGATCCTCGGGCGTCTTGGCTGAATGAGCGCCTTGAGCTTATGTCACTGGGTATGGATTATTGCAAATCAATCGTGGGTCAATAGATAGACAGCGAGGCGATATGACAGCACCACTACGATGGGGAATATTGGGGGCAGGCGATGTCTGCGAAGTGAAGAGCGGTCCCGCCTTCCAGAAGGCTCAGGGAGCGGAGCTGGCAGCGGTGATGCGCCGCGATGGTGACAAAGCTGCCGATTTTGCCCGCCGCCATCAGGTCGGGAAATGGTACGATTCAGTCGAATCCCTGCTGGGCGACCCCGATATTGACGCGGTGTATATCGCCACGCCGCCACGCTATCATATGGAGCATTGTCTGGCAGCGTTGGCGGCCGGTAAACATGTCTACCTGGAAAAGCCAATGGCAATGAACGCATCGGAGTGCGCGGCCATTATTGAAGCTGAAGCAAAGAGCCCGGGGAAAGTGGCGATCGCCCACTATCGGCGGCAGTTGCCGGCGTTTGTGAAAGTGGGTGAGCTGATCAGAGACAAAGTGATAGGTGAGGTGCGGTTGGCCGAGGTCAATTTCTTCCTGCCGGAAGAAGAAAATGCGCTGGTACCAGATGGTGGCGACAACTGGCGCTTGAATCCGGAAGTCTCGGGCGGCGGCCTGTTTCACGATCTGTCGCCCCACCTGCTTGATCTGCTCCTCGTCTATTTCGGCAAACCGCTCGAATACCATGGATTCTCCAGACGGCTGAACCCGGCTGCAGCAGCCGACGATTTTGTTCAGGGGACGATACTGTTCGACAACAATATAATTTTTCGCGGCTGCTGGTGTTTCAGCGTTGCCCCCTGTGCGGTGTCGGAACGGCTGGTTGTTACCGGAAACAAAGGTGTGGTTTCGGTACCGTTTTTCGGTGATGAGGTACGTCTCTGCACGGCTGGTGAAGAAACGGTGCTGCCGTTTGACAACCCCGTCAATATTCAATTGCCGATGATTGAAGCGGTGACCAACTATTTTCTTGGTCGGCAAGACTGCCCCTGCACTACAGCAGACGGGCTGCAGGTGATGGAAATTATCGACAATTTTACTTCCTGAGAGAGTGGGTAACCGCAGAGGTGGCTATGAACATAAAAAAAGCACTAGTGGCCGGCAGCGGCCAGATGGGACCGGGAATCGCCTATACCCTCGCCTCGGTAGGGTGTGAAACGAAAATTTTTGGCCGCTCTGCGGACAGCGTTGACAGAGGCATGAATGCTTATTCCCATATTCTGGAAGTTTTGAGCGCTGAAGGCTGCCTCGCTGCCGACCGGATTGCCCCGCTCAAAGCGCTGGTGAGCGGAACCACAGAACTCGAGGTCGAAGTTGGTGGAGCAGACCTGGTCATCGAATCGATTCCGGAGAACCTGGAACTCAAACGGGAATTCTTCCGCCGGGTCGAGCAGTACTGCCCGCCTGAAGCTATCCTCACCTCCAACACATCGGGGATACCGGCTACCGATATAGCTGCCCAGCTGGGAAAACCGGATCGCTTTGCGGTAACCCATTTCTGGAATCCACCCCATCTGATGCCACTGGTGGAGGTTGTCAAGGGTGAAAAGACCTCGATGGCCACGGTGGAGACCCTTAGCGATCTGCTTAGCCGAGCGGACAAGAAGCCTGTCAAGGTCCTCAAGGATACACCCGGCCAGTTGGGCAATCGACTGTTTCAGGCCTTACTCAGGGAAGCCATGTACATTGTCGAGCAAGGTATTGCCTCGGTGGAGGACGTGGACACCGCCATCAAAAACGGATTGGGCCGGCGGTTCCCGGTTTATGGTCCACTCGAGCACAATGATGTGGTCGGCCTCGACACACTCTATGCCATTCAGAGCTATATCTGCCGCTCGCTCTGCAGCTACGCTGAACCGCCTGCGCTCTTAAAGGATAAATTCGACAGGGGTGAGCTCGGGGTGAAAACAGGTAGAGGCTTTTATGACTGGCAGGTCCGCGACAGCGATGAACTTATCGGAAAGAGAAATCAGTTTCTGCTGGATCTGCTGAAAATGGAGCGTTCGAGAAAATCATAAGGCTAGACCAACCACAATCAGTATTGTCCGGAAATCATCACCCACGAAGGGTTGAGAAAACAAGCTGATCATTCACCTAAGAAGGGAGGAACACATGGATATAGATCTTCAAGGAAAAACGGCACTGATAACCGGCGGCAATCTTGGTATCGGCAGGGGCGTGGCGCTTGCCCTTGCCCGTTGCGGGGCTGAAGTGGCCGTCACCTATTTCTCGCATCAGCAGGAAGGCGAGGAGACGGTAAAAATGATCGAGGGCATGGGTGGCAAAGCCCATGCCTTTAAACTCGATGCCACCGACAGCGCTCAGGTTAATCAGGTGGTTGACCGGGTTGCCGAGACCCTGGGCGGCCATATCGATATTTTAATGAACAATGCCGGACACTTGGTCGGGCGTTCAACGATTGAAGAAATGAGCGATGAGCACTGGCACAAAATTATGGATGTCAATGTCTCCTCAACTTTCTACTGCACCCGGGCGGTGCTGCCCTATATGAATAATGGTTGGGGACGGATCGTCAACATGTCATCGCTGGCGGCTCGCAACGGCGGGGGAGACGGGGCCGTGGCCTATGCCGCATCCAAAGGGGCGATTATCGCCTACACCAGAGGATTGGCAAAAGAGGTGGCAGGCAAAGGGATCACGGTCAATGCGGTGGCTCCCGGGCTGATTCTGGAGACCCCGTTTCATGAGACCTTCAATACCGATGCCGGCATCCAGGGGGCTATCAACGCCACTCCGTTGAAACGGGGCGGGACCCCGGCTGATGTAGCCGGAGCGGTCATTTATTTCGTTTCGGAACTGGGTGCTTTTATCACCGGGGAAATCATTGAAATTAACGGTGGTCTCTATTTCGCCTAATGATTGTTGATTTCATGATGGAAACGGCACTTTTCCCTTGCCTCTTTGTTGCGCCTAGAATTTCATCCTCGAACGTAACTCTATGCCGGCGGTAAAGTTCTAAGCGCGCCTCGATTTAAGGAAAAATCACTCGTTTCACCATGAACATTCGATAAAATGGTAATGCTTAAAGTTTTAGGGCCTTCAGGCAGCACTCACTTCGAGTATCGATTATGAGCCCGACCCTGCCCACCTTATGCGGCTCGATGGCCGCCCATCCCTACCGGTTGGCGGTGGAGCTGCATAACGCCGCTTACAGAGAGTTGGGGCTGGACTATACCTTCGTCTACTTTGGGATTACCGATCCTCAGGCCGGCATCGAGGCCATACGGACGCTGGGAATAAGGGGAATGAACGTGTCGATGCCGTTCAAAGCTGCGGTCATTCCTTACCTTGACCGTCTTGATCCGGCGGCGCGAGCCATCGGCGCGGTCAACACCATAGATCACCGCGACGGGGTATTGACCGGCTACAATACCGACTATATCGGTGCCGTCAAAGCTCTGGAAGAGTTGACCAGCCTGGCAGGAACCCGGATCGCTCTGCTTGGTGCCGGCGGCGCCGCCAGGGCAGTGAGCTACGGCTTGGCCGAGAAAGGGGGAAGGGTGACGGTGTTCAACCGGTCCGTCGAACGGGCCCGGCAGATGGCGGATGATTTTTCCCTGGCGCTCGGTGGCTCACTGGAAGACTTTCCCGGATCTGCAGGGTTCGACATTCTGGTCAACTGCACAGCACTGGGTTTCCGTTCAGCGGACGAAAGTCCCGTGGAACAATCGCCCTGAACCGTGATACCATCGTCATGGATGTGGTCTTCCTGCCTTCTGACACGAAACTGCTGCGCTCTGCCGAGGCGGTCGGCTGCAGGACTGTCCGGGGGGTGAAAATGCTGCTTTATCAGGCCTGCGGGCAAGTTGAACTCTACACCGGCTGCCCAGCACCGGTGGCCGTTATGGAGCAGGTGATCGAGCGGGAAGTGATAAATCTGCAATAGGTCGGTTGTGTTCCGGGCCTGAATCGATCTGATCCTTTTTCAGGAGTTTGCCACCCACTTGAGGATATGGGTGGCCACTGCCACCAGTTCGCCGTGCTGATTGGTAATCTCGATGCGTGACAGGGAGCGGTTCTTTTCCTGGTCGACGGCTTCGATCTCATAATTAACCGTGATCGTATCATTGATGAATACCGGCTTCAGAAAGCGGATACGGTCATAGCCCAGTGATACGGCTGTCATCTCCCTGTTTTCCGTGGGATATTTCTGCAGGATCATGGTCGATGCCGTCGACGCATAGCCGATCAGCAGGGACCCGTGGGCGATGCGCCGACCGTAGGCGGTGCTTCTCATGAACTCCCGGTCCACATGGTTGGGGGAGAAATCGCCGGTGATCCCTGCGAACAGGTAGATATCGCTTTCTCCCACGGTTTTCGAGAACGTAACCCGGCAGCCAACCCCAAATGTCTGTGCTTCCATCTCCTGGCCTCTGTAAGTGTGATAGTTCTGAGCCATTTGCAAAACGATCTTTTCGCCCAAACTCTGCGTTATGCTCAAAATTTTATCCTCGAATATCAATCATATGCTGTGGTAAAATTTCTCGCATGCCTTGATTTTGAACGAAAATCTTAGTTTTCAAAAGGCTCGTTCTAAAATTTTTCCATGGTAAATCCGAAATTTTCTTCGGTGCTCATCGAGTTGGCTTCTGAGTTGGTGCCGAAAACGGCCAGCCCCACATCGTTATGCAGCAGCCAACGGCAGTGGTTGGATAATTTCTGAGCATCTGGTTCAAGGTTTTCGTCAAAAGGAGTGATCACCGGTGCAAGCACCCCGTTCATCAGACTATGGCTATCCATGTTTTTATATCCTTTGTAACTGCGGTTTAGTGATAATTCCATTTTTTTTGATATAAGGACTCCCGTCAAGTTATTGCCGCCGCTGCTATTGTCAATAGATTTCATTTCTCTCAAACTGCTTATTCAGCATCTCCAAAATCAAAAAGAAATAATGGATTAATCACTACTTCTCTGCTGGACCAGACTGAGCAACAATCTCAAGAATAATACTGATTATTGCGGCCAATCCTGGCCTATAAAATGCTTGAAAATAAAGCATTGTGCAGGTACTGTTTGCTAATATTCTGCCGTTTATTTTCAATACCGTTTGAGAAAGAGCTTGGGTAACAAACTCCGCTTTATTGTGAAGCGGTGTTGCAGGGGTAGAAAGCCGGACAACAGAAAAGGAGGGACGTATATGAAGAGGAAAAGTTTCCGAGCAGTCGTTGTTGCTTTTTTTGCCAGTATGATGTTGGTGTCGGCCTCTCAGGCCGCCGATTTCACCTTCCACGGAGCCAGTCAGTTCGATGAGGACCACGCCTTCACCAGGCTGATGCGTAAATTCGAGGAACTGGTGCAGCTCTACTACACTGGAGACAAGTCCATCGAGTTCGTCATGCATCTAAACAGCGAGTTGGGCCTCGAGAAAGATTATGTCGCCTACATGAATCAGGGTATTTCGGTCGATTATGCAGTGGCCTCCCCATCGCATATGTCCACCTTTTCCAAGATGGCATCCCTGATGGATCCGCCGATGCTCTATCAGAACCACATTCACTGGTCTAAGGTTCTGGGCGGTGATGCGCTGCAGCCCATCGTCGATGATATCCTGAAAAGGGCTGATGTACGGATCATCGGTTACGGAGGCGGTGGTACCCGCATGCTGATCGTCAACAAGCCGGTCCAGACCATGGAAGATATTAAAGGATGTGCCGATCCGCGTGATGGGCGCGCCGATCCAGACCAAGATGTTCTCAGCCTTTGGCATGGCTCCGACGGTTATCGCCTATGCTGAGGTCTACAACGCCATTCAGACCGGTGTGATCGATGCGGCCGAGAACGAGGCCGCCGGTATCCAGCAGATGAAGTTCTACGAGGTAGGACCGAACATCGCGCTGACCGCCCATGCGATTACCGTGCGCCCCCTCTGTTTCTCCAACAAGACCTTCATGAAGCTTCCCGAAGACCTGCAGGCCGCGATTCTGCAGGCGGGCAAGGATGCGGGCACCTACGGCCGTATCCTCGAGGCCTCTGAAGATCTGCATAAAGATGAAGCAGATGGAGTCTGAAGGTAAGCTGAAGACGGTTTACTTCAAGGATCGCGACCAACTGGTCGAGGCATCCAAGCCGGTTCTCATCGAGTACTTCAAGGAGCAGGGTGTTCCCGAGTTGTATGATCGGATCCAGGCTGCTGCCGAGTAAAGCTGCATGTGTGCCAATTGAGATCGACAAGGTGTAGTTAGCTCAAAAAAAGCCGGGGGCCGTGTGGTCCCCGGCTTTTGTGCATGAAAGAGCAGTAATTGAAAATCGTAGAAGCAACACGGGGCTGGTTCTAAGATTATGAGAAAAGTATTGAACGGGTACTACCGGTTTCTGCAGATATTGCTTGCGACCCTGATGGGCTTGCTCATGATTCCGGTGACCCTGCAGATTATCAGCAGATATCTGGGCTTTATTCCCCGCTATATCTGGACCGAGGAGATGGCCCGATTCTGTTTTATCTGGGTTATCCTGGTTGGTTCGATGATTGCGGTCAGAGACGGCACGCATTTCACCGTGGATCTGCTGCCCAAAGCGTCGACCAAGCGTGGTGAGGCATTAGTCAATATGTTTGTGGATTTCTGGATTCTGCTGACCGCCATCGTCTTCATCGTCTGGGGCTGGCCGCTGGTCAAATTCGGACTCCTGCAGACCTCGGAGATGGCTGAGCTGCCGATGGTCTATATCTACATGGCCTGGCCGATTGCGGGTATAACGTGGATTATTTTCCTGATCGAAAAGTATGTTGATAACATCAAATTGTGGCGGAGTGATAGGCGATGACACCAGGACTGGTAGCAGCAATACTTTTTATCACATTCGGTGCTCTCGTGATCCTCAGGATTCCGGTCGCCTTTGCCCTCGGCCTGGCCTGTGTGCCGGTTTTCATGATCGATGACAAACTCACGCCGTTTCTGCTGATGAACGAAATGTTCAAGTCTTATAACGCCTTTGTTCTGCTGGCGGTGCCGTTTTTTCTGATGGCTGCCAACATTATGAATTCGGCGGGTATAACCGATCGGCTGGTGAAGCTGGCCCGGGCGCTGGTCGGCCATCTGCCGGGCGGACTTGGTCACATCAATGTGGTCGTGAGTATGCTGTTTGCCGGGATCTCCGGATCTTCCACCGCCGATGCGGCGGGAATCGGTTCATTGCTGATTCCCCAGATGAAGAAGCAGGGCTTTTCCCCCACTTTTTCGGTGGCCGTCACCGCCTGCTCCTCGGTGATGGGGGTCATTATTCCGCCCAGTATCCTGATGGTTGTCTGGGGTGGTTTGATGACGGTATCCATCGGCGGCCTGTTTCTGGCGGGCGTCATTCCCGGGATGCTGGTGGCCCTTTCTCAGATGATGACGGTCTATGTCTATGCCAAGATTTATAATTATCCGATCTACTCCCGGTCATCTCTGAAAGAGGCTGTGGTGGCAATTCTTCAGGCCACGCTGCCGATGATGACGCCGATGATTATCGTCGGTGGAATCGTGGCGGGCTTTTTTACCCCGACCGAGGCTTCCGTTATTGCGGTAATCTACTCACTGATTCTCGGTATGGTGATTTACCATACGATCAAGATCAGGCATGTACCCAAGATTCTTTATGAATCCGCCAGATTTGCGGCAATCTCGCTGTTCTGCGTCGGCACTGCTTCGGCGTTCGGCTGGCTGCTGGCCTATTACAAAATACCGCTGGCGCTGGTGGACTTTCTCAAACAGTTTGGCGCTGGTCCAATCAGCACTGGCCTGCTGGTGGCCTGCGCCTTTTTGTTCATCGGTATGTTCATCGATGCGATTCCGGCGATCATCATTTTGGGCACGGTGCTCTGGCCGATGGCCCAGTTTGCCGGGCTTCATCCGATTCATTTTGCCATTATCGGGGTTATCTCCCTGGCCTTCGGGCTGGTCACCCCGCCCTACGGCCTCTGTCTGCTGATCAGTTGCGCTATCGGTGAAGTGGAACTCAAACATGCGATGAAGGATGTTGCCATAATTCTACTGCCCATGCTTGGCGTGTTGATGCTGGTGATCTTGTTTCCCGATCTGATACTGTTTCTGCCGCGCTTGTTGATGCCCAAGTTCGTCAACTGAGATCCAGGGGTAAGAGGCAGTAAATCAAGGTAAAAGGTTGGCCAGCTTCTGTCCCGATCTATCTCTGCCAACCGTACGTCTTAATGGAGTTACAGAGGACCCAAGGCAGAGGGGTTGCTTCCGGAAATCGACAGCCGGTCGATTTAGAAGAACCCACACACCATTCATTTCTGGAGTAAAACCATGATAACTGATCTGTTCGATTTGACCGGAAAGGTGGCGCTGGTCACCGGGGGCAGCAAAGGGATCGGCCTGGCGATGGCCCGGGGTCTGGCCTCGGCCGGCGCCGATATCGTCATCAACAGCCGCAGCCGTGAGGAGATGGATGAGGCCATGAAACAGATTCTGGCTGACACCGGCCGCAGTGGTCATTGTGTGGTCGCCGATCTTTTCAATCGTGAAGATACGGTCAGACTGGCCAAGGAAGCGGTGGAGACAATGGGCCGGGTTGATATCCTGGTCAACAACGCCGGCACTAACATCGTTAACCCTGTGGATAAAATTGTAGATGAGGACTGGGATCGGCTGCTGGAGTTGAACCTGACGGCACCGGTGGTCCTGGTAAGAGAGCTTGCCGGCCAGATGAAGGAGCGAAAATGGGGACGCATCGTCAATATCAGCTCGATCTTCGGCCTCTGTACCAAGGCGGAACGGGGCGGTTATTCGGCGACCAAATCCGGCTTGATCGGGATAACGAAAACCATGGCCCAGGAATTGGCACCCTGGAACATTACAGCCAATGCCATAGCCCCGGGACCGGTCTCCACCCCGTTGACTGACCGTCTGGTGCAGGGAGAGCTGAGAGCCTATTTCAATTCCATGCTGGTTCTCGGCAGATGGGGTAAGCCGGAGGATCTGATCGGCCCGGTTCTTCTGTTAGGCAGCGATGCCGGCAGCTTCATCACCGGCACTACGCTGACGGTGGACGGCGGCTGGATGACACGCTGATTTTCAATGAGGGAGGAAAGGTGATGAAGGTTCTGGTTCTGGGCGGTACCGGTGTCATAAGCCGGGAGATCGTCAAACTGCTGATCGACAAGGACCATGAGGTGACGCTCTATCAACCGCGGCAGTCGCAGCTTGCCCGTGGCGGGGCAAGTCCGGCAGATCATCGGCGACCGGGCCGACCGCGAGGGATTTGAAGCGTCGATGCGCAAGGAGACATTCGATGCGGTGATCGACATGATCTGCTTCAACGAGGCCGATGCCCGATCCACCGTCTCGGCTTTCCGGGACTCCGGGGCTCATCTCGTCATCTGCTCCAGTGTGGCAGCTTACAAACGACCGTATAAGAGTGTGCCGACGGTGGAGTCGGAGGAATCACTGTTCGACGATCCGGTGTTCAGCTATGCTTTTGATAAGGCCGAGGTTGAGCGCTACCTGAATGAAGAGATCGATAATCATCAGCTGCCGGTGACCATGATCCGGCCCTCACTTACCTTTGGTCCCGGCGCTGCCAATATGGGGGTGCTGCGCCAGAATTATGGTATTATCGACCGGATAAGAAGAGGCCGGCCGCTGGTCATGTTCGGAGACGGTTCCACCCCTTTTAGTTTCACTTTCACCCCGGACCTGGCCAAAGCTTTCGTCGGCGTTCTTGGTAACCCGAATACTTATGGAGAAGCCTACCACGCCTGCAGCGAAGAGCGCTGCCGCTGGGAGGACCTCTATCTCGAGTTCGGCAAGGTTTTGAATCTTGAGGTCGACATCGTCCATATCCCATCTGAACTGCTGGTTGCTGCCGACCCGGATCTGTTCAGCCACCTGTTTTTTGAGAAGACCTATCCAGGGTTGTTCGACAACACCAAGATAAGAAGTGTACTGCCTGATTTTCACTGTGATATAAGTCTGCATGAAGGAGTAAAGATGATGGTGCATTGGTTCGAAACAGAGGCCAATCAGGTCGATCCCCAAAAAAACGCGTTGGAAGACCGGCTGGTGCAGCTTCATGGTCAGTGGCTGGCCCAGATGGAGTCATTAACAGCAGAGTAAAGCGGTCCTCAGAGATGGAGGTGGACAATGACGCCTGATAAGTTTCCGCAACTTGCAGCCCCGCCCGGCAGCTGCGACACCCACATGCATTTTTACAACGACTTTTACCCCACCGCCCCGACGGCGTTTATGACGCCGCCCAATGCTTTAGTGGAAGACTACCGCACCATCCAGAAACGACTCAATCTTGAGCGGGTCGTGGTCGTCCAGCCGACTACCTACGGTACCGACAACCGCTGTCAGCTCGAGGCCATGAAGGCCCTTGGGCCGAACGCCCGGGGAGTGATGGTTGTGGGTCCCGAAACAAGCGATGAAGAACTGCAGGAATTGACCGATGCCGGGGTCTGCGGCGTACGATTTCATATGCTGCCCGGCGGCGCGCTGGCCTGGGATGTTCTCGAGGAAATGGCTGCCCGGGTCAATAATTTCGGCTGGCATGTCCAGCTCCAGATGAACGGCAGAGAGTTTCCCGAGCGCGAGGCCCTGCTCGAGGCGCTTCCCTGCGACCTGGTGGTTGACCATGTCGGCCGCTTCATGGGACCGGTGTCCACAGTCGATCAGGCCTTCAAGTCGTTGCTCGGCTTTCTCGACCGGGGCCGCTGCTGGGTGAAACTGTCAGCACCTTACGAGTCCTCCGAAAGCGGCCCTCCTGGCTGGGATGATGTAACGCTGGAAGCAAAAGCGCTGGTCAGATTCGCTCCTGAACGCATGCTTTGGGCTTCCAACTGGCCCCATCCGGGGCAGACAGATCCTCCTGACGAAGCGGATCTTCTCGACCTGCTGCTGGACTGGGTGGATGATGCCTCGACGAGGACCAGGATTCTGCGGGACAACCCGGCGGAGCTTTATAATTTTTGATTCATCAATGACCGGTCAACAGACGGCGCTGGTCACCCGAAACAGTTCAACCACGAGGCGGAGGAGCTGAAATGCTTAGAATATTCCTGTCGCACAATCCAGAGGATTTGGGGGTTTACTTCAAGAAAGCTCACGAGGCGCTTTCCGCCCTTACCGAAAAGGTGGAGGTCGTTCTCAATCCGCAAAAGAGGAATCTGACCACCGAGGAGGTCATTGAAGCGGCCTCGGGTTGCCAGGTAGTGATCTGTCACCGGGCGACAAGCGGTGCCCGTATGCTTTTCGAGGAGCTCATCGACCTGGCTGTGTTTATTCGCCCCCAGGTAGACACAAGCGACGTCGATGTGGCGGCGGCCTCGGCCAACAATATTCTGGTACTGAATTCGGTGCCGGCCTTCGTTCCTGCCACTGCTGAAATGGCCCTGGCCCTCATGCTGGATCTGGCCAGGGATGTGACCGCTTCGACCTTCGAATTCAAAGCCGGCAGGATGCCGCCCTCACCCATGGGTCGGCAGTTGAATGGCAGCACCGCCGGTATTATCGGCTATGGCGCTATCGGCAGCTATCTGGCCGAGAAACTGGTGGCCCTGGGGATGCGGGTGCTGATCACCGATCCCTATATAACTTGCTGCCGTGAAGAAATCGAACAGGTCAGCCTCGAGACCCTTTTGCAAGAATCTGACTTTGTGCTGCCGTTGGCCGTCGCCAACGAGGAGACCGAGAATCTTATCAACCGTGAGGCGATCTCCCTGATGAAGTCCGATGTCTATTTCGTCAATGTCTCGCGTGGTAACCTGGTAGACGAGGAGGCATTAGAAGAGGCGTATCGGCAGGGTCGAATTGCGAAAATAGCCATGGACGTGGGCCGTGGAGCCGATCAACGGCCTTCCAGCCACCTGGCTGAACTCGAAGGTGTGGTTGCCACCCCGCACCTGGGAGGGCTCACCGTCCAGAATGCAGAGACCCAGGCCTGGAGTGCAGTGGAGCAGGTAGAAGCAATTCTCAAAGGGGTAATGCCCCCTAGAGCAGTCAATCCGGACAGCGATTCACGACTGAAAAAGCTCTGGCAGGAGATGGGTATCGGATAATGGTTCAGGGGGTTTTGGCAACCGTTTCGTGAGCCGTCATAAAATCGAAATCACACCCCTTTTCTGCCTGGTTCACCTGTTCGTGATAGAGCCGCAAATACCCGCGCAGGGTGGTCGGGTCGATTGCTGGCTTCAGGGTGGTGCGCCGTCGCTCGAGCTCCGACTCCTCAACATGCAGGGTCAGCAGTCGATTGGGAACATCAAGGGTGATTGAATCTCCGTTCTCCACCAGTGCCAGTGGACCGCCAATTGCTGACTCAGGGCTGGCGTGCAGAACTATGGTGCCGAAGGCCGTACCACTCATACGACCGTCGGAAATTCTTACCATGTCTTTGACTCCGTTTCGGGCCAGCTTCTTGGGGATGGGGATATAGCCGGCCTCCGGCATTCCCGGTGCACCCCGCGGGCCACAGTTTTTCATGACCAGTACATCAGTTTCGGAGACTTTGAGATCGGGATCGTCGATCCGGGCAACCATATCCTCGATCGATTCGAAGACCACTGCCTTTCCGGTATGAGCCATAAGTTGCGGGGTGCCTGCCGATTGTTTAATAATGGCTCCGTTGCCGGCAAGGTTGCCGTTGAGCACGGCAATCGAACCGCCCTGGTGGATCGGCTGGTCGATACTCCTGACAACCCTCTGACTGAAAGCTGCGGGGAGATCGTCTATCTCTTCTCCCAGGGTTCGCCCGCTGACGGTCAGGCAGTCAAGATTGAGGAGAGGTTTTAATTCCCTGAAAACCGGGGCCAGGCCGCCGGCCCGATAAAGATCGTCCATGTAATAGTTGCCTGAGGGCTTGAGATCGATTAGCACCGGTGTCTCTCGGCCCATCTGGTCGAACGCCTGGTAGTCAATAGCGATGCCGAGACGGCCGGCAATGGCCGCCAAATGGACGATACCGTTGGTCGATCCACCGATGGCCAGAAGCATTCTCAGCGCATTGGCGAGGGAGGCGGGGGTGATGATTCTGGATGGGGTCAGCCCTTCAGCGGCGAGCGCCACTGCCCGCTGCCCGGCTTTTTCGGCATGCCGAAAACGATCGGCCAGGACAGCCGGAATGGTGGCTCCGCCGGGCAGCATCATGCCCAGGGCTTCGGTCATACAGGCTATGGTGCTGGCCGTACCCATCACTCCGCAGGTTCCGCCGCTGGGCACCAGATTGTTGGTTATCTCGTCAATTTCAGGGGGATCTATTTCGCCGGCTCGATACTGGGCCCAGAATCGTCTGCAGTCGGTGCAGGCCCCGACCCGCTCACCGCGATGGGAGCCGGAGAGCATAGGGCCGGTAACCACGGTGATGGCAGGAATATCGACACTGGCGGCGGCCATCAGCTGGGCCGGAACGGTTTTGTCGCAGCCGCCGATCAGCACAACCGCATCCATTGGCTGGGCCCTGATCATCTCCTCGGTGTCCATGGCCATCAGGTTGCGCAGGAACATCGAGGTGGGATAGGCAAATGACTCGTGCAGGGATATGGTCGGAAATTCTATCGGCAATCCCCCGGCCAGCATGGTGCCGCGTTTGATTGCCGCGATCAAATCCGGGACCGTGGCATGACAGGGATTGTAGCCGCTATGGGTGTCGACGATACCGATTATGGGGCGGTCCAGGGCGCCATCGGTGTAGCCCATGGCCTTGATGAAGGCGGTGCGCAGATAGAGGGAGAATTCGGCATCACCGTAATTGGTGAGTGCGCGCTTCATACCTTTTTGGCTCGAAGTCATGGTTGTCTGCTCCACGAGTGAAAAGAGCTGATAGGGGATGGGCTGTCTGGGCCGCTACTCCTTCTTGGGTGACTGATCGAGATACCACTGCATCGGGTCGAGCAGTTCAAATCCGAGAGCCAGCAGTTTCTTCTTGATCGACATCACATTGTTGGTCAGCAGATAGGGGAAAATGGCCCGCTTTTCCTTATCCCAGTCGCGGGCGACAAGCACAGATCCGAGTGAGACATTTTCTTCATAGGCAATGTCGACGATTTTTTTGAGCTGTCCCGGCTCTTCGCTCACCAGAATACAGAGCAAGGTCCCTGGCTCCTCGATGCCCATGATGTTGACGAAGGCGCGCAGCAGGTCCCGAGTGGACATGATCCCCTTCAGACGTCCCTCTTCGTCGATCACCGGCAGCGCCCCCACCTTTTTTTTACCTATTATCAGCAGGGTATCCTGCAGGGTGTAGTAGGGAGCTACGGTTATCGGCTCGGCCGTCATGATCTCACTGATGGTGTGCTGCATCACCTTGTCCAGCGTCTTCTGGTAAGATTCCTCGTCAAGAAGCGACGATGGGTGGGCGTCGCGCATATCCCTGTCGGTGACGATCCCTACCAGTTTGCCCTCGGCATCGACCACCGGCAGGTGGCGAAAGTTTCCTTCCTGCATTAGTGATCTGGCCTCCGAGAGCTTGGTCTCGGGATTGACGGCGACGAGATCGGTTTTCATCATTTCGGTAACAAACATTGAAGCCTCCGCTTATGTCAATAATATCAATTTTTTATCAGTATGGTGCTGGGGTTGGTTAAAGGGTCATCAATTTCCGTATATGATTAGCCACCAGGATCGGCAGTATCTGCAGATCGTAGCCTCCTTCGAGAACTGATACAACACGGCCGCCGGTACTGGATCGCACCAGGTCGAATATGATGTTGTTGACGAACTCATAGCCGTCGGTGCTCAGATTGGTCCCTGACATCAGGTCGTTCTCATGGGCATCGAATCCAGCCGAGAGCAGCACCGCCTCGGGGGCGAACTCCTCGAAGGCGGGAACCAGGTCGCTGAGCAGCTTCTCCCGGTACTCCTCATCGCCTCGTCCCGGCAAGACGGGAGAGTTCTTGGTATACCCCTCCCCGGTAGAGAATCCGGTTTCAAATTCCCTGCCGGTTCCCGGATAAGCGAATGACGGGTGCTCGTGTATCGAGTAATAAAAGACCGTATTGTCGGTGTCGAAAATATGCTGGGTCCCGTTGCCGTGGTGGACATCGAAGTCGATGATGCAGACCTTTTCGATGTCGTATTGTTTCTGCAGGTATCTTGCCCCGATCGCCACGTTGTTGAAGTAGCAGAAACCCATGGCCTGATTGGCTTCGGCGTGGTGCCCAGGGGGACGGACCGCACAGAAAGCGTTTTTTATTTCATCGTTCATCACCGCATCGATGGCCTTGAGTACGCCGCCTACGGCCAGTAAGGCAGTCTCGTAGCTTTCGCGGCAGATAGAATTGTCCTGATGTTCGAAGTCGGGAAGTCCCCACAGACAGGCCTCCTCGAACTTCATGATATAATGAATATTGTGAACCGTCTCAATCCACCGCTGGTTGGCGGGTTCCGCGGCTATCTTCACCAGATCGTCCAGCAGTCCTTCACCGGCAAGACCATCCATGATTGCGGTGAGCCGCTTGGCGCACTCCGGATGCCCGTTGAATGTCTGATGCTGCAGATACCGCTCATCGAATACAAATCCGGTCTTACCCATGAGCTTCCCGTCCTTTTTGTTCACATTATAGCTTTCCCTGGTCTCAAGGATGAGCTTCCTGCAGCCACCCTAGCTTGTGGCAGGTTGATGATCAAGATTTTTTTGCATGGCCCATCTGGACCATTCATTTGCTTGCCAAAAGCGTTGAGACCCAATACCATGGAAGAGCCAAGCACTGTAGCAGATTTGCTGATCCTCGGGGAGGCACCATGAAAAATAAATCAGGATACTGGGCTGACAACTACCAGCAGAACAGGCTGCCGGTCGACAAGGCCATTGCCAGAATTCAATCCGGGCAGCGAATCTTTATCGGCTCATCCTCCGGTGAACCCCAGCATCTGGTAAAAGGTTTGGCTGATGCCAGCCTGATGTTCACCGATTTGGAAATAGTGAGGCTGTTCAGTACCGAGTCCACTTCGCTGTCCAGAATAGCCGACAGATCCAAGTCACAGAACCTCAATATTCGATCTTTCTACCTCGGTTCAGCTAACTCAGAGAGTTTCAAAGGTGATCTGCGCTTTATTACCCCGATAAATCTAAGTGAGATTGACCGGCTGATCAAGTCGCGAATGCTGCCCATTCAGGTGGCGCTGATTCAGGTGACGCCGCCGGATGATTTTGGCTGGATGAGCCTCGGAATCTCAGTGGATGTGACTGCGGTCGCGGCTGAAGCGGCCGATCTGGTAATCGCCCAGGTCAACACAAACATGCCCCGGGTACAGGGCCGTTCCAACATCCATGTCAACGACATCGACATTTTCGTCGAGTATGACGAGGATTTGCGGGCCATCGGCGAGTATCCGGAGGTGGCAGCAGCGCAAAACATCGCCCGCTACGTGTCGAGACTGGTGGATGACGGCTCTACCATGCAGATGTCGCTGGGGGCCACCTCGGATGCCAATATAACCGCCCTCATGGAGAAGAATGACCTGGGAATCCACACCCAGTATGTCACCAACACCATCATGAAACTGATGGCCATGGGAGTGGTCACCAACCGGAAAAAAGGCTTCAACGAAGGTAAGATCATCTGTTCCAACGCCATCGGCACCAAGAATCTCTATGATCTTCTGGACAACAACTCGGCGGTGGAATTCCACCCGTCCAAATATGTCAATGATCCCCGGATCATTTCCCAGAACAACAAAATGGTGGCCATGAATATCGGCAAGGAGATCGATCTGACCGGCCAGGTGGCCGCCGATGCCCTGGCCTACAACAATTTCTCCGGGGTTACCGGAATCGTAGATTTTTTCCGTGGCGCCTCCATGTCAGAGGGCGGCAAATCGATCCTGATGATCACCTCCACCAGAAACAATGACCAGGAGAGTCGGATTGTGCCTATGCTGCACCAGAGTGCCGTGGTGGTGCCGCGCGGTGAGGTGCAGTACGTGGTGACCGAGTACGGCTCGGTGAATCTGTTTGGTAAGTCGATTCAGGAGCGGGCCATTGCCCTGATCTCCATCGCCCATCCCGATTTTCGTGACATGCTGTTTGACCAGGCCAAAGATCTGGGGCTGCTTGGCCCGGAACGCACGCTAAGAGAGGAGATGCATGCCATTTACCCACTCTATCTTGAGGAGACCCGGCTGATCAATCGTCGGGAGATCACCTTTCGACCAATAAAATTGACCGATGAACGACCGCTCCAGGAGCACTATTACGGTCTCGACCAGATCGATGTGGTCTCGAGGTTTTTCCATGAAAAGACCAGCTTCGTATCCAAGCAGATCGAACGAACCTTCATAATCGACTACAGTCAGGATCTGACCATTGTCGCCGTTGAGGGAGAATCCGGTTATGAGCGGGTACTTGCCGTCGGCGAATACTATACGAATCCGGAAACCAATCTGGCCGAGATCGCCTTTTCCGTGCAGAAAGAGTGGCAGGGTCAGGGACTATCCTCGATCGTCATCAAAAAGCTTGCCGAAGCGGCAAAAGGCATCGGTATAGCCGGTTTCTCCGCTTACACATCCAAAGATAACGAACGGATGATCAAGCTTTTTCACAGCCTTGACTATAAGGTCAAGATCAAAAGTGAGGGCGATATGATCTATCTGGAGGCGCTGTTTCCAGCTTCAGAATAAGAATCTGTATATTTCTCTGTGATTGCCCGAATATGCCTATCTTTCTGGAATATATTGAATTTGAACCGGTATCAAGATAATATCTCTTGAACGCTCAGGTGACCGGTAAATTTTTTTCAGATCAGGGGGAGGTGGATGAGTAAGTCGAGAGAACGTCGTGCTGCTTTTCGAATGGATGTGGTTTCGAAGGCGGTGTGCCATTTAAAAGCTGACGGGGTAACAATCAGCGGGCCGATCAGGGATATCTCCATTGCCGGCCTGTATGTGGAAACGGATGAAAAGCCGGAGCTAGGCAGCAAATTTGATATCGAAATCGTGTTGAGCGGCAGGTACAGCCAGATGATCCTCGGCTCGATGACCGGTAAAATTGTGCGAACCGACGACCACGGGCTGGCCATCACCTTTGATCAGCGGTTTGAGTGGTTTGCCATGGTACCGCTCTACTTCAATACGGCCACTGATTATTCGGACTGACTGGACTAAGATTCTCAGTCGCCTGCTATTGCGCAGAACAAAAGGGCGCTCTTCCTGACAGGAAAAGCGCCCTTTTGTTCTTAATCGCGCAGGTCACGGAGTTGAATTGAACTTGCGCTCCCATTCAAATTCCCTGCCAGTAACGCTGTCCTCCATTCTTCGGATTCGACGGTCCAGATCGTTGAACTTCTTTTTCAGCCGTTGCGCGGCACTCTGGGGTGAGTGGGCGTAACTGTCATAAAAGTCACGTTCATCATCGTTGGCGAACGATTGTGCCGCCTCTGGCTTCATCAGCAGAGCGGCCACCAGATAGATGCCAATTACCGGCCAGAATCCACTCAGCAGGAAAATGATCACCATGATGGCCCTGACCCAGAATACCTTTATATCGAAATAATCGGCTACTCCTCTGCAGACCCCCAGAATCACTCCATTCCTGGAACGGTAGAGGCCCTTTTTACTGTTGCCGAACGTTCTCATTTCTTTTCTCCTCTATCATGACCATCCATCAGGATGGTTTCGAGCGCTTCGATCCGCTGCTCCATTTTTTCCAGGCCCCGGTAAATTTCCTGGACCATCATTCCTTCGTCCTGACTCCCGTGTTTCGCTTGACCAGAACTTGACTGGCGCATTCTGATAATCACCAGAATGGTGCCGCACAGTAATCCTGCCAGCGTTACAACTGAGCCGAAGACTATGGCTACGATAAATACGGGTTGCATGATGTCGGCGTGGGCTTATGATTGACTCTGATTGTCACTGTCTGCCTGGTCATGGTATGCAGCAGACTTCATCTTGGCAAGTTCTTTTTCGATGTCGTCATCGGCTGCCAGCCCCGCAAATTGATCCTCGGCGCTACTCTTTTTGCCATAATTAACCAGTTCGGCTTCGGCCTCCATTCTGTCGATACGGGTTTCGAGATGCTCGAACCTGGCCATGGTCTCGGCACTGTCCATCTTGCGGATGTCCTCCTGGGCGCGTTTGGTGTGTGTCGCCTTCTTGTGTCGCTGAATGAGGATCCGCTTTTTCTCTTTAGCCGAAGCAAGCTTTGTTTCGAGTTCACCGATATCGGCCTGATACTGCTCGATGAGCGCGCTGTGTTCGACAACTTCGTGATCCAGCGATTCGCCTAGTTCGGAAAAACGACGTTTTTCAATCAGCGCCTCCCGGGCCAGGTCATCTCTTCCCTTGTTCACTGCCAGTCCGGCCCGCCGTTCCCAGAGAGCGACTCGTTCATCGATGTCGTCACGTTTGCGCTGCAGCTTTTTTCTGGCGGCAATAACACCGGCGCAGGCCGACTTGAGTTCGATCAGGGTGTCTTCCATCTCGCGGATCATCAGCTTGATCATTTTCTCGGGATCTTCGGCATGGTCGAGCATTGAATTTATGTTTGAACTTACAATGTCTCTGAATCTGGTAAATACACTCATAATAACCTCCGTTCATGGTAATGGTTTTGCTTATCTATTTGCAGAACATGTGCCACTTTTAGAAATTTTTAGGTTTGTTCATTTAATATCAGAACGTTGGTGACAGAAGGGCGCGATAATCGACATGATGTCATAGTGGTATATTATGTATTAAATATAGTTAAAATAACTAATATATGGTATAATTTACCATTATATAAATATGTTCTCCTGGAGAATTACACCTATGGTTGATTCAGCATCAGATCGTCAAGAGGCGCTTGGACAGTCCGAAATATTTCTCGATTTCCAGGACCGACTTTCAAGAGTCGCACCAGTGGACCGTCCTGTTCTGCTTCTGGGTGAGCGGGGCACTGGTAAAGAACTGGCGGCTCGCCGCCTTCACTTTTTGTCGAAACGATGGGAGGGTCCGTTTGTTACTCTGAACTGTGCCACCTTGTCTCCGACATTGATAGAATCGGAACTCTTTGGCCATGAACGGGGAGCTTACACGGGTGCTGAGGGCAGACGCATAGGACGCTTCGAGGCCGCCAGCGGCGGCACCCTGTTTCTCGATGAGATAGGCACCATCCCGATTCAGGCCCAGGAGAAAATTTTACGGGTAGTCGAATATCATTTCTTCGAACGGGTGGGGAGCTCAGATCAGATTGAAGTCGATGTCCGGATAATCTGTGCCACCAATGCCGATCTCCCCGCCCTTGCCTCCCAAGGAAAATTCAAACAGGACCTGCTCGACCGGCTCACCTTCGAGGTGCTGTTTCTGCCGCCGCTCAGGCGCCGTGGGGAAGATATCATGCTGCTGGCCCGCCACTTCGGCTCCAGAATGCTCTTCGAGCTTGGCATCGACGAAGTCCTCAGTTTCTCGTCCGAGGCGGTGCGGTCTCTGGAGAATTACCGTTGGGGCGGCAATGTGCGGGAATTAAAAAATGTGATCGAGCGAGCCGTCTATCGAGCCGGTTCGGGCAGGATCGGAAAAATTGACTTTGACCCCTTTATTTCACCCTTTGGCGTTCTGCCTGTCCGGGAAGAGACAATAGCATCTGCCGAGCAAACAACGGTCTGCCGATATTTCCGCCGGCTTTAAAGAACTGGTTGGGTCTTACGAACAGCAGTTGCTCAAAAAGGCTCTGGAGGAAGCGAGATACAACCAGAAGAAGAGTGCCGCACTGCTCGGCCTCTCCTATGATCAGTTTCGGGGGCTGTTGCGCAAGTATCGTGATCGGCTTGACCCAGGTTAGGGGGACACAATACCCATCGTGTCCCAAATCTCCGGAATGTTTGCATCAAGCTATTCTGCATAAGGGGACACGATGGGTAGTGTGTCCCCTTTCAGTCAAGCGTGCGGTAGCCGTAGACGATTCGTGCCGCGGCACCGAGCAGGCAGATAGAGCCGAAAATCCAGGCCAGAGCAGGGAAAAAGGAGGGAAACAGGCAGATCAGAATAAAGAAAATGATGGTTTCTGTTCCTTCCGCCAGACCACCGAGATAGTAGAACCCCTTTCCCGGCAGCCGCAGATCTGTCAGCGACCGACGCTCCGCCATGATGGCGTAGGCGAGAAAACTGGAGCCGGTACCGACGAATGAGAAAATCAAGAATGCTGCAGCCAGGCTGTTATGGGCTGGATCGGCCAGGGCAAAACCGAACACGACCGCCGAATAGAAAATGAAATCGAGGCAGATGTCAAGAAACGCGCCTCTGTCGGTGCTGCCGGTAAGTCTGGCCAGGGCCCCGTCGACACCGTCACCCAGCCGATTAAGTATAATCAACAACCCGCCCGGCAGATAGAGGTGGCGGGCGATTAAGATTACGCCGAGTAGACCAATGGCAAAGGAGGCGATGGTAATGTGATCGGCCCGTATTCCCTTCTGCCGCAGATAACCGGCAAGGGAGTCAAGCAGCGGTTTGAGGATTTTGAGGCTGTAACGATCAAGCATGGTGGTCTTTACTCTAGTTCAATATAGGTTCCGTCGGCTGAATCAGCTGCGGTCATGGGTAACCATCAGGGCCGGGATGTTCATGAGGCCGATCTGATCGAAGACGAACTGTTTGATTGAGCCGCGAAGATTTTCATCCAGTTTACTGAACGGTTCATCGAGCAGAATTGCTTCAGGTTCGGCAAGTAAGGCCCGCAAGAGGCTTACCCGGGCCTTCTGTCCGCCGGAAAGTGTGGCAATATCGCGGGCCCCGAAGCCTTCAAGCCCCGCCGCCGCGAGGCTGTTGTCGACCCGCTCTCGTTTTTGGAGGCGGCTCATCCGGGCAGGCAAGCCAAAGGCCATATTGCCGAATACGTCAAGGTGCGGAAAAAGTAAATCATCCTGGAAGAGAATGCCGACCTTGCGGTGCTCCATTTCGATACCGTTCAGGGGGCGGCCATTGAGGGTGATGGTGCCGGAAAATGAAAAGCCGGGGTCGAGCATCCCGCAGATCGAAGCCAGCAGCGTAGATTTTCCGCACCCTGAGGGTCCCATGATGGTGACGATTCTACCCGGGGGAACAGTCAGGCTCAGAGGCTTGAACAATGGCACAGTACCGAGACTGATTTTAATCGAGTCGAGAACAAGTGACATGATCGGTTTAATTCTGCATTGCCCGGCGTTTTCTGAACATAAGAGCAGGAAGCACGATGGCTGTAAGATATCCAGTAAGCGCCAGCAGAAATTGGCTCAAAGCATAGACCGCCATGACCCTTCTGTCCGAACCGCTGGCCAGGCTGACCGTTTCAGTGGTTATGGTTGCAAATCTGCCGGCCCCAACATACAGGGTGGGAAGATATTGCGCAATCGAAACAGCGAATCCGACCGCCATGCTGAACAGGATCGGTTTGGCCAGCATAATCAGTTTTACCCGGAAAAATGTGCGAATCGGACGAGCGCCCAGGGTTGTACCCACATAACTGTAGCGCTGGTCATAGCTGCGGTAGGTGTTGGCCAGCGTCAGAAATACGTAGGGCAGCACAAAGACAAGGTGAATCCAGATCAGGGTCCCCCAGGAACCTTCGAGGTTAAAAATGATCAGCAATACCTGGATGCCAAAAAGAAAACTGATCTGGGGGATAAGCAGCGGCAGGTAGATTATCCACAATGAGCGCTGGCTGATCGAGTCGATGCGGGAGCGGGCCAGATTCTGTTCATTCTCGAAACAGCCAACGACGAGGATGATGGCCAGCAGACAACTCAAAAGCGCTGCCAGGGCGCTGACCGAAATCGGCTCGAGCAAATGACTCAGGGCCGTTGACCAATTTGAGAAGCTGAACCCGGTTGGGAAAAAGTGGGGAAATCGCCAGGAGTGGGCCACGGACCAGAGCAGCAGGGCAGTCAAACTCAGGACATTGACGCCCAGAAGGATCAGGGCATAGAAGGAGCCGGTTCCGACGAGCACTTCAAAGGGGGATTTGCGTCTGCCGTCCAGAATTTTTCTGGAAGCTATTTTGCTGACGAGATATTCAAGCGCCAGCGCTGAACCGATGCAGGCCAGCGTCACAAGAAGAAGCAACAGGGCCCCGGCAGCCCCGATAAACCGACTGGAGATATCGGGATCATTGAACCACCGGTCGATGAGCACAGCCAGGGTGGGTGGCAGCGACGGACCGATGATATAGGCCAGGTCGACCACCGAGAGTGAGTAGGCCAACACTGCCAGCAGCGGCAGCCTGAGCATGGGGTAGAGCTGGGGAATAATGAGCCGGGTCCAGATTCGCAGCCGGTGATAGCCAAGGCTGCGTCCTACCCAGATGGTTCTTCTGACATCGAGCCTGTTGAGGCCGCTGAATATCATCAGCAGCAAAAACGGAGTTTCCTTAAAAAGCATGGTGAGAGTCAGACTGATGGCCCACGGATCTCCGGTGGTTGTCCAGTCGGGCGGATAGGTGAAACCGGACGGAAAGGGTGAAACCGATCTGATCAGCCAGCCGCTTGGCGCAATCAGGAAGCTGAAACCTATCGCGAAGGCAGCATGCGGAAGCGACAGCAAGGGGGCCAGGCTCAGTTCGATGGTGGACCATAATCTGGAGCCATAGAGGGTTGCCGCTATCCAGAGGGCCAGCCCCAGGGACATCAGGCTGGCACCAATACCGGAAATGATGGTTGAGCGCAATGCTCCGGGCAGGCTTGGGTGGTGCAGGAGGGTGGCGAACGGCTCCAGGCTGAAACGGTTACTGCCGGCAGCTGAGAGATAGCCGAAAGCGGGCGCCCAGGTGAACAGCAGACCAACCAGGATCGGCAGTAGAAAGACAGCCAGGGTAAGAGCAGGGAAAATTTTCAGCCGGTTGCGTCGTCCTGACATTGCCGAGACCGCTATTTAGAATAGCGCCCCAGCCATTCTTTCTCGATGGCAGCTACCCAGGAAGCATGGGGCTCGAGAAGCACCGGTCCCAACTCTTCAGGACTGAGGGTCGCCACTCCCAGGGGAATGGTTTCGAAAAGAGTGCGCTGGTCAGGAGAAAGTTTGGCAAGCGCCAGTACGGTCGGATCACCCCAGATGGAAGGATCGCTTTTGCGGGCCTGAGCTTCGGGGGACAGCAGAAAATCGGCCAGCACCATGGCTCCTTCCTGGGCGCTGCTGTTGAAAGGAATTGCCAGAAAATGTGTGTTACCGATGGTACCGCCTTCGTGTACGTAGGTTCTGATGCTTTCCGGCAGTTCCCCGGTGGCGATCGCATTGCTCGCCTCGGCGGGATTGAAACTCAGGGAGATGAAAATCTCCCGGTCGGCAAGCAGCCGTTTCATCTCCGGAGCACTCTTGGGCTGGGCCTTGCCCCCGCGCCACAGATGCGGGTGCAAAGCGTCAAGAAAATCCCAGAGCGGAGCAGTGACTTGGTCGAACTTATCAATATTCACTGGCTTGTAGAGAAGTTCACGTTCCCCGGTCAATTCGAGCAACGCCTGTTTGATAAAGGTAGTCCCGTAAAAATCAGGCGGTGCCGGATAGGTGAAACGCCCTTTGTGGTCTCTGCAGAACTCGAGCAATTCTGCCATGGTTGAAGGCGGGGCGTTTACTACCTCTGAGTCGTAGAGAAATACCAATTGGGCCATGCCCCACGGGGATTCCTGGTTGTCCACCGGTACGGTGAAGTCGAACAGGGTGGAAACTTTGTTTTCGGTATCGACCAATCGGTAGTTGGGAAACATCTGGGTATAGGGTGGGAGCAGCAAACCCTTGTCTTTCATGGCGTGGAAGTTCTCTCCGTTTATCCACATCAAGTCGACACTGCCGCCGCTGGTTCTGCCGCCGCTCTTCTCGGCCAGTATCCTGCTGACCACGTCACCGATATCGGCTACTTTCACATGTTTGACGGTGATACCGTAGCGCTGGCTGACCTGCTCTGCGGCCCAGGAGATGTAGCGGTTGATCACCTCAGAACCACCCCAGCCGTTGAAATAGACGGTCTGGCCTCTGGCGGCAGCGATTATCTGAGGCCAGTCGCGGGCTAGTGCTGGGGCCAGATTGAGCATAATAGTCAGCATTACAATGACGATCGAAAGCAACCGCTTAGGACAATAAGCCATGATGATTTTGCCTCTAAAGGACGTGAAGGGGGTTCACACGGTGTCGGATTGGCTACAAGTACCACGTTTTACCCCCTGGTGCAACGGTCGGAGGCGGCGTGCAGCCACCGTTATGTTTTATCTGTGAAATTTGACATGGCCGTTGCTGACCACTATTGTCATTACCTATAAAAGGAGTAACACGATGATGGTTGCATGATGATGCGAGCATCACTTTAAACTGTTCGGGGAGAGATGAGATGCGCTGGAAAGATGGCCGCCGAAGCGGAAATGTCGAAGACAGAAGAGGAGCAAGGCTCTCGGGAAAGGCCAAGGGCGGAGGGATTGGACTTCTGGTGCTGGTGCTGGTTGGCCTGTTCTTTGGTATCGATCCCTCGCTTATTCTGCAGTTAGGTGGGAACGTAAGCGGTCCTGCGGTCCAGGAGTCCCAATATGTGCCGACAGAGGCAGAGAATGAACTTGCCGATTTTGTCTCTGTCGTGCTGGCCGATACCGAGGATACCTGGGGGGCGTTATTCAACCAGGCCGGCGGTAGATATGAAGAACCGACCCTGGTGCTGTTCACAGGTGCAGTGAAGTCCGCCTGCGGGTTTGCCCAGGCTGCCATGGGTCCTTTCTACTGTCCCGCCGATCGTAAGGTCTATATCGATCTGAGTTTTTACCAGGATTTGAGAACCAAGATGGGCGCCCCGGGTGACTTTGCCCAAGCCTATGTGGTTGCCCATGAGGTCGGCCATCATGTCCAGAATCTGCTTGGCCTCAGCGATAAGGTGCATGCCATGCGCCCGCGTGTTTCCGAAGCCGACTACAATAAACTTTCGGTGCGCCTCGAACTGCAGGCCGACTGCTTTTCCGGTTTGTGGGCCAATCATGCCGATCGAACCCGGCATATACTGGAACGCGGTGATGTCGCGGAAGCACTGAACGCCGCCAGCATGATCGGCGATGACCGACTGCAGCAGCAGTCGCGCGGTTATGTGACACCCGATTCTTTCACCCACGGATCATCAGAGCAGCGGGTCCGCTGGTTCAAGAGGGGGCTGCAGTCGGGCAGCATCCAGGCCTGCGATACCTTCAGTGCCGAGACCCTTTAGATCTGCTGAGCGGTTGATCTCCACTTATCTTCCTGCACTTTCCTCCCCGTTTCCTGCCTGACAATCTTTTTCTGTACATATCTGGACCCATCGGTAATAATAGGAAGATCATCTACCACAATGCAGTACTGGGGGTGGTATTAACTACATAAATTATAGAAAAAGGAGGTGAGTAGAAGAACCCGCAACTGAAACAGTTAACCAAAACGAATCAGGAGGGGATATGCAGAAAGAGCAGTTCCTGATCAACTTTGACACCGATGTTGAAAACGTGGAAATCGAGGCAGTCCTGACCTATTTTGTCAGCGGCAAGAAGAAAGATGTGGTTTACTCAATTAAAGAGAATATAGCCTTTGATATTGATTGATTTCACTTGGGCCGGGGTAACACCCCGGCCCGACCTTTCCTGAACTAACCTGAGTGGCCCGCCGCAATAGGAATTATTCTCAGCTTTAACCTCTATTTATCTTGCGTTACCCCATATCCATGTGTAAAAAATGATCAGGAGAAAGGATTCTCTTTGACAGGAATGTGTTTGAACAAGTGGAGTGCGGCTCGATGCAGGCGTGGTCCCGATGCCTGCAGTCTCAACTATCAACGTAAGGAGAAGCTATGAAAAGGGTATTGATCGCGTATTTCAGCAGGACCGGAACCACGGAAAAAATGGCACAGTTCATTGCCGAGGGGATGAGAATGGGGGGCTGTGATGTTGATCTTGTCTCCATATCGAAGGTCAACAGCGATGCCGAGATCATCGGCTATGACGGCTATGTGTTCGGCTGCCCCACCTACCATAAAGATATGACCAATAACATGAAGCAATTCCTGTTCCTGGCTGAGCGGGCCAATCTTATTGGCAAGATCGGCGGCGCCTTTGGATCACATACCCACAGTGGTGAATCAGCTCCAATGATTTACGAAACCATGCAGCATGTCTACAAGATGGACATGACCACACTGGGACCATTAAACCTGACCGAGGAAATGATCAAGACTGATGAGGGAGCCAAAGCCTGTCAGCAGTATGGCAAAGCCGTCAGTGAAATGATGCAGTAGCTCTGAAAACAAGCAAACCCAACAGATTATTTTGTCCTGCGGCAGGTCCAACTGATCCGCTGCAGGACTTTCCAATTGCCGTTATTACCAGTCCAGTGGTCCAGGATCACAGAACTCACAGCTTCCAAATAATTTTCTGATGCGCAGTGAGTAGAGTGGATCTGGTCCATAACTTCAACTCAGTTCAGCCGGATGACAAAAAAAGACGAGAGCAGCAGCAACAACCATCGAAGCGGTCCTGAAAAGCCTTGATTCACAGCCGAGCGAACCGGATGTGGATAGTTATTACCACGAGCAGTATCTATAAAATCCTCAAGGAAAAGCATAAGCGGAAAATCATCAAATCCTCACTGATCAAGTATTATCAATCGGAGGAATTAAAACCGTATCAGGCCGAGTTGATCAAGATGCAGGAGCATCTCGAGCGGACCGGCAAAAAGATGATCATCTTGTTCGACGGCCGGGATGCCTCGGGAAAAGGCGGTACGATTCGCAGGGTGACCCGGTACATGAATGAGAAACACTACCGGGTCGTGGCCCTGGGCAAACCCAATCCGGTCCAGCAGACCGAACTGCACATGAAGCGCTACATCGAGCAGTTTCCCCGAGCAGGTGAAATCGTGCTATTCGACCGATCCTGGTACAACAGGGCCATGGTGGAGCCGGTAATGTCCTTCTGCACGGCCGATCAGTATCGCCGCTTTCTGCGTAAAGTTACCCTCTATGAGAATAATTTCATCCTCGACGCCGGACAGACAATTCTGCTGAAGTTCTATTTTTCCGTCTCAAAGGATGAACAGGCCCGGCGGTTCGAGCGACGCCGCAACGACCCGCTGCGTCAGTGGAAGCTTTCGGAGGTTGACCTGCAGGCCCAGGATCTATGGGATGAGTTTACTGACAAGAAGATGGCAATGCTGCAGCGAACCCATACCAAAGACTGCCCCTGGTGGATTATAAAGTCCGATGATAAGCATATGGCTCGCCGTGAGACCATGAAGCTGATTTTGAATTCGGTAAAATACCGGGGCCGTAAAAGAAGTCTCGACTTCAAGCTCAGATCCGAAGATCGTCGTACCAGGCGATGTCGAGCTGAAGCGCATGAAGAATCAGAAGAAGAAATACGGAAAACCTCTGGTTTAAATACTTTCAGCCACAAACCTAACTACATCTTGTCACCTCGGCATCAGGATCAACCTGCCGAATCATCGTACTCTGGTGCGATCACCCTGCACAACTGGGTTGAGCCTGCACCTGCTGGTTCGTTCTAACCGGCTTGTCAGAGACCAAAAAATCTTGTTACTTCTTATGTTTCCATTTGAAATCGGGTAAGCTGGGATTGACCTAGTCAATCGTTTCAATCGAAGACAAAGAGAAATATGCTCTCTCATCTCAGCTTCAATCGCACCGAGTTTGCCGGTTCGCTTGGTGATTTGGGCACACTCCTGCCTCTGGCTGCCGGGCTGATCATAATCAATCGGCTCGATCCAACGGGTATATTCTTTACCATCGGCCTCTTTTATATCCTCACAGGATTATACTTCCGGGTGACCTGCCCGGTGGAGCCGATGAAAGTTATCAGCGGCTATGCCATAGCCATGTCGATTTCAGCTGCCCAGATTCAGGCCTCATGCTTCTGGGTGGCCGTCATTCTGCTGCTCTTTGGTCTGACCGGTCTGATCGATGTGATAACCAGATTTATCTCCAAGGCAGTTATCCGCGGGATTCAGCTTGCCACCGGTATCCTGCTCCTCACCCAGGGGGTGCACCTGATGCTCGGCAGCTCCAAACTGCAGCTGGTCCAGGGAACTGCTGAGCCTTATCTGCAGATCCAGAGGGTCGGCTTTCTGCCGATTGGGCTGCTCCTGGGGCTGGGACTCGGCCTGCTCTGTCTCGTGCTGTTGGATAATAAACGCTTACCGGCCGCCGTGGTGGTTATTGGTGCGGGTGTGTTGATTGGTCTGCTGGCTGGCAGCCGTCAGGGATGGGAAGATCTGACGCTGGGGCTAAACCTGCCGGCGCTGCTGCCGTATGGTTTGCCGACCGCGGCTGATTTCAGCTTTGCCCTGGTGATCCTAATTCTGCCCGCAGATCCCGATGACTATCGCCAACGCGGTGATTGCCAATGCCGATCTCTCAAGTCAGTATTTCGGCAAGAAAAGCTCCCGTGTCACCCAGCGGGGGTTATGCGTGAGTATGGCCCTGGCCAATGCCACCAGCTTTTTTCTGGCGGGGATACCTCTCTGTCATGGAGCCGGGGGACTGGCATCACGCTACCGATTCGGTGCCAGGACCGGAGGCTCGAACCTGATCATTGGCATAATATTTTTGTTGATTGCCGTTATGTTTGGGGAGCATACGCTGATCCTCGTCCACCTGCTGCCGCTCTCGGTACTTGGCGTTCTGCTGGTTTTCGCAGGGGCACAACTGGGGCTGACGGTCATAGATATGCACGACCGCAAGGAATTTTTCGTCATCCTGCTGATTGTCGGTATCACCCTGGCAGCGAATCTGGCGGCCGGTTTTCTGGTCGGTATCCTGATCGATCGACTGATCAGCCGAGACCATTTCTCGATCTGAGCAACGGTTTCGACCGGGAAATATCGTAGAGGGCTGTTACTGTTTATAGATGATGGTGCCGACGTGCTCGCCGCTGAGTGCCTTGGTGATATTGCCCGGAGTCATACCATTTATGATCTGCACATTTTCGATCACCTCACTGTTCTGGATAATCTCCAGACAGGGGCGCTCCACCACCAGGTCGTCCTGATCCCTGGCCAGCAGATCGGCGGCACCTATTTCGGCAATGAATTCAGCGTCGGGATCTTTTTTCGGATCATTGGAGTAGAGCCCGTTTTCATCTTTAATAAAAAGTACCGTTTTCGAGCCAATCAGGTCGGCAAGGATCACCAGCCCCACATCGGTCCGGTGTATCGGTATTCTACCGACTTTCGGTTTGATGGCGAAATAGTCGTAGGGGGGCATGCCGTGCATAACCGGGATGATACTTTCAGAGAAGTAGGTGGGCAGTTTGACGATATCACTGTGGGCGATTTTTACTCCACCCCATGGTGAGAGAAGGGTGGCGATCATCAGGGCATTCTGTTCAGAGATCATGCTGCCGAATTTGGCGATAACCCCTGTGGGCATGCCCATCTCCAGACCGATGGTGTAAATATGCCGGCTCCTTGTTCCACCGCCGGTGGTGATGAGCATCTTGTGGTCTGCGCGGTTGGCGACGATTTCCTTTAAAATGCTTGGCAGAGCTTTAACACCGCGGTCACAGATTGACTGACCGCCTATTTTCATGATTTTGACGTCAGGGTAAAGTCGCTCCTGAGGGGCGATATCAAGGCTTTCGATGAACTCCTTGCTGACCAGACTTTCACCCATCAGGGCACTTTTCACATGCAGCCGTTTGCCATCCTTCTCCCGCACCAATGCCATGGTTCCCTCTCTTCTAGGTAGTTCGAATTTCTACTTTCTACTCTTGCTCTTTTTGTCTCTTTTCAGTTCGACCAGTTTCGCTTTGGTCTCTTTGGCTAATTGCTCGAGCTCTTTTCTGCGAAAATGATCCGCATAGATCTTCAAATCGATGTCACTTGCTGCAACGACTCTGAAACGCGGGGTCATTTGTCCTTCTTTTGATTTTACCCGCTCTCGATAAAATATTTTACCTGCCATATGATCCTCCGGTGAGATTGTATTGGGGTGTGAAAACACCACCTACAAAATAGGTTCAAATCATTCGATAGCAAGCAGCGCGGATCAAAACTTGAAGGCCAAGGAAAAACACTGCGGCCCAGCTGTTATTTTAAGTCGATATTTGTCACCATGGTGTGTTCGATGGCGGTCGGGCAGGAAAATGTCTACAGTGTGGCACTTTTTAAAATCTCCTCATAGAGGGCTTTCTTCGGGTAACGGGGGTTTAAGACTCAGACGCATCAAAAAACCTTATGAAAACTATTATAAGTATTGACGATACCGACAACGAGCACAGTCCCGGTTCAGGTCAACTGGCCGACGATCTGGCCCAGGAACTGATCCTCTACCGGCTGGTCACCGAGGCTTCAGATATCAGCCGGCATCAGCTATTTGTTCACGACCTGGTGCCCTATACTTCCCACAACAGCGCCATGTGTTTCACGGTCTGTACTGATCGCAAAATAATTTTTCGGCCAAATCTGATCGCCTTATGCTCAAAATTTTCTCAGTCTCGTATCAGCCCAAGGATCCTATCCGGGGTTATGTGTGACAGACGAGCACAATGTTCTTGGCTCACAACTTCTGATTGACTTTGAATTGCGGGAAAACGTAGTGTCCTGACCAAGCAAGCCGCTTACCAGACGGCTGAGCAGGCGGGCATACACCTATCAGAACATGGTGGCACCGGTGACGGGGTGATCGGAGCTCTGGCCGGGGTCGGTTTGCGCCTCTCCGGTTGCGACGGCAGAATCAGAGGCTGGCACAAAACCGGTGCAGCGGGAAGGACGATAACCATAGAGAAATTATGTGCCGTTTTTACGTGTGCCTTGGGCGGTTGATGGTAAGGGGACACGGCTGCCTGGAAATGCCAGGGTCTCGATCAGCGACGAGAGGATCAAGACGGTGCTGCACGATCATTGCACGGTTGTCCCGCTGGCCAGAACCGATCAAACGGCAGTTGACTGGGTGACCCTCAGTCCGGCCGAATCCAAGCGCTATTAGCAGCCGCTACTAGGACTAGAAAAGCGCTCAAGGCTTGAGGCCTTGAACACGGCAACCGTCACTTACTGCGCGGATTCAAGGATCGCCAGGGCTTCGATTTCCACCAGCACATCTTTGGGCAGCCGCTCAACGGCAACACATGAGCGGGCGGGTGCGTCGGTGTCGAAATAGTGCTGGTAAACTTCGTTGAAAGCCGCGAAGTCATTCATGTCGTGAAGAAAGCAGGTGGTTTTTACCACCTCGCCAAGACTGACCCCGCTGGCCTCAAGAACTGCTGAGAGGTTATCGAGCACTTGCCTGGTCTGGGTGGTAATGTCTTCACCTACTATATCGCCGGTCTGAGGATCAAGCGGAATCTGTCCCGAAGTAAAGATCATGTTGCCATGTCTGATTGCCTGGCTGTATGGACCGATGGCGGCAGGCGCCTGGTCAGTTTGGATCTGTTGACGCATTAGTTTCTCCTGAATTTAGAATAGTGCAGCACATCGATAATCGACAGCAGAGGACGATTCTTTATTCAATTGCTGCAGATAGGTTGAAATCGTTTGTACCAAGGTACATCTCTATAAATGACAATTGCAAGATCTATCGTCGATCCCTGGCTGATGAATTCTTTGTCAACAATTCGGGCTACCTTGAAAAAGCGCTTTTTCGCCCAAACTCCGCGCTGCGTATGAAAATTATATCCTCGACATATCAACTCGACCTGCGGCAAAATTTACATTCGCGCCTTGATTATGAACGAAAATTTCAATTTTTCAAGGTAGCCTTCATCTTAAAAAATTTGATTTCACGCCTGCTGACCGGCTACGTTTTCGGCAGCAAAGTGCTCAAACTTTCTCCGGTACTGCTGTTTGGTGCTCTGGCAGGGGCCTTGACTAGCGGAGCGGCTTTGAGTATCGTCACCCGCGAGGCCAAGTCTTCCGCCCCTGCGCTGGGCTATACCGGTACCTATGCCTTTGCCAATATCATCCTGTCGATGGCTGGTACACTGATGGTTTTGCTCTAAGAAAATCACTCTCTTCATGAAAAACAAACATTTTTATTGCAAAAGAATGGCATGGAATCCTACTCGAAGGAAATAGAATTGTTCGTACCAGGCAGGATTTGCCTGTTTGGTGAACATTCCGACTGGGCCGGGGTCTATCGGCGTATTAACTCTAAAATCGTCCCCGGCAATGTCGTTATCTGCGGCACCAACCAGGGGATATACGCGCGCAGCAAAGCACATGAATCACGGCTGATAATCAGGTCCTGCATAACCGAGGGAAGTGATCCGGAATATCTCGACATCGAGATGAATAAGGATCGGCTCAAAGAGGTGGCAGAATCTGATTCCATCTTCTGTTATGCAGCCGGCGTAGCCTATTACATGATGGAGTTTTATGGAGTAGGCGGCGTGGCAATTGATAATTTCAAGACAACCCTGCCGGTCAAAAAGGGACTCAGTTCTTCTGCCGCCTTCTGCGTATTGGTTGCCCGCTCATTCAATGAGATCTACGACCTGAACCTCACCAAGCGGGCAGAGATCGAGGCAGCCTATCAGGGTGAGATCATGACTTCCTCACGTTGCGGCAGGATGGATCAGGGCTGTGCCTATGGCCAGGTTCCCGTGCAGATGATCTTTGACGGCGAGTTGATGACCTCCTATCCAATCGTTCCCGGTGGTGATTTTTATCTGTTGATAGGGGATTTGAAGCGCTCCAAGGATACCGTGAAAATACTTGCCGATCTGAACCGTGCCTTTCCTTTTCCCCAGAACGGCGGGGATCAGCGAGCTCAGGACTATCTGGGCAGGATCAGCTCCGAAATTACCGATAAGGCGATCCAGGCAATCGAGGCCGGGAATGCTGAAGAGTTGGGCACTCTGATGAGTCAGGCTCAGGAATTGTTCGACGATCATTTGATGAGCTTGTCCGATGAACTGAGGAGTCCTCAACTGCACCGGGTACTCGAGGATGGAGCACTGAAGAGGTGGGTTTACGGCGGCAAGGGGGTCGGTTCGCAGGGAGATGGCAGTGTGCAATTTGTCGCCAGAGGGGAGCTTGAGCGCGGTCAACTTTCGACCTACCTGAGAGAGGAGTATGGGGTTGAATGTTTTAATCTTGATCTCAGAAAAGCGACGGCGGTCAAAAAGGCGATTATCCCGGTCGCCGGAAACGGCACCAGGATGTTCCCGGCCACCAAAGCGGTGAAAAAGTGTTTTCTACCGATTGTAACAGAGGAAGGGGTGTCCAAACCGATTCTTCAACTCATTATCGAGGAAGCTTTGAGTGGCGGCATAGAAGAGATTGGACTGGTGATCAATCCGGCCGACGAAGAGCTGTTCAACTCCTTTTTCGAGCCTTTGCCGTCCACGCTGCTCAATAAATTGCCCACCCATCTGAAACAGGAGGCTCGCCGGCTGGCCGAAATTGGCAAGCACGTGACCCTGATCCCCCAGGTTAAGCAGGAAGGTTTCGGTCATGCGGTATTGTGTGCGCAGAGCTGGGTCGGCTCGGAAACATTTATGCTGTTGCTTGGTGATCACCTCTACAAATCTTTTCAGAGTAGTTCATGCGCCAGACAGGTAGTGGATTGTTTCAATGAACTGGGAGCGAAAAGCAGTGTCGTCGGCATCTATAAAGAGAAGCTCAATCATGTGGAGCATTACGGCACTGTCAGCGGCACCTGGGAAGAAGAGGGTGTGTTGGCCCTGTCGGCCATCAAGGAGAAGCCTACAGCAGATTATGCTGCAGAATTTCTCACGGTTGAGAGGAACACGCAGAAGAGTTTTTCTGTGTAAACGGTATCTATGTGCTGACCCCACTTCTATTTTCAATTTTGAGCGACAATGAGAGAGGACGAGAGGGCGATGGGGCCGAGTTGGAATTGACCGCAGCTCTGGAACAACTGATTGGTAAGGAGAACTGTTATGGCTGTGAAGTCGATGGCGACCATTTTGATACCGGACTGCCGAAAATGTTCGTCAATACCGTCTCTCAATTTGCGTTAAAATAAAAAAGCGATGCGCTGAGTGCTGGAAACCGGTCAGCGGTTATTCAGATTCTTGGGGCCGATCCTCGTTGGAGCTGACCCGAGCCCCATGTAACGACTCAGCGGCATCCCGGTCGATGGAGCGCAGATGCAGATCCGTCTGTGGGAAAGGTATTTCTATGCCGGCCGTCTAAATTCCGACTCGATATCCTGATTCAGCTCACTCAGAACCACCATCCTGTCGTTGAAATCAGCGATCCAGACCCGCAATTCGAAATTCAGGGAGCTTTCCCCGAAGGCAAGAAACAGTGCCGCCGGTTTGGGTGTGCTCAAGACGATGGGATTGTCTTCGGCACAGTCCAATAGAATTTTGAACACTCTGGGATATCGGAGCCATAAGCGACCCCCACCGGGACCCGAACCCGCACTTTTTTCTCGGCCAGCGTCCAGTTGGTCACACTGCTTGAAATCAATTGGGAATTTGGAATTACCACTTCTGCATTATCAAAGGTCTGCACCGTTGTTGCCCTGAGGCCAAGTTCTTTTACTTCCCCCACCTGGGTGCCGACATCGATCATGTCTCCCACCTTTATGGGCCTTTCAAAAAGTAAAATCAGTCCACTGACGAAATTATTGACAATTGCCTGCAAGCCGAAACCGATTCCGACACCGAGGGCGCCGCCTAATATGGTAATCTGATTCAAGCCAAACCCGAGAACCCGCAGAAGCACAATGAAACCTAAGGTCATTATGGCATAGTGCACCAGCCTGGTGATGGAGAGCTGAACGCCTTTCTCAACCTTGTGGCGGGGAAGGCTCTCCTGGAGCAGGAAGGCTCTCAAGCCGCGGGAAACAAGCAGTGTAATGTAAATGATAAGGACGATGGTTATCACTGAACCGGGCGTTATGGTGAGTGATCCGAAAGTGAACTTAAGCGACAAAATCGCCTCAAATGCATCGAACAGCGTCGGGTAGACCCATGCTATGACTAGGGCGAAGGCTATCCAGAGAACAAAATGGAGAAGCGCCAGCACAGGATGTATTTGCTGGACCATGGTGGCGGCATTGTTTTTTATGAACCGCCAGGGTGTGTTGTTCAATATTAGTTCCAATAGTCCGGAAATAAAAAGCAGCAGTAGGCGTATGGTAATGGTGACTGCAATCAGAGACAGGATTCTGCCGAATAAGACCACGGCAAGCTGATCGTAACCGCTGATACCAGCAACAATGATGAGCAAAGGGAAAATTCCCAGGATCAGCGCCGGCCAGATTCTAGTGCGGCCACCTGAATCAGACGGGCGACGCACAATCCAGATGAGATAATAAAAGATTAGGCCAATCGAGACGTAGAAAACGAAGAGATAGAACAGCATCTTCGGAAGATTGATGAGGGTCAGCAGAACGGTCAGACCGATGTAGAAAATTAAGTGTCTTAAAAGCCTTGTTTGCCACCTGGTCTTGCAGATAGTTTCGACGAGGACTGAGACGCTAAATAGAAGCGGCAGATACATCAGGGTGTTCCATTCCGGAGGCAGATCAGTGTAATTACTAAGTGCTATAAAGGAAATTAAGGCGACGCAGAAGACGAATATGGAGCTAATCAGCGGACGTTCGGCAAAAACGGTCCATCCTGAAGAAGGTTTTACCAGATTCTTTGAGAATTTTATCAAAAAGGAGAGAATCAGGATTAAAAGTAGGCAGGCCGCAACGAACTTTAGGTTCTGAACGAGATACTGAACCTGGTACTTAACGAAAAGAAGAAGGTTTTCCCAGCTCTCTTCAATCTGCGCTCTGTTGATCAGTTTGTAAAAGTCAGCAGAAAGCATGGAAGGTGAAGTCTGCTCGGCTCCTGACGCATTCATTTCATCGACAAGCTCAGATCCGATGACGCTCAGGCTGTAAATTCTGGTCTGCAGTTTTCCGATATCATGCCCGGCCAAAAGGTTGGATCGCAGATTGGTAGTGATCAGATCCTTTCCAGTTTTGATAATGTCCGGCAAACGATAAAAGTCCGGGAAGGTAGCGCTGGAAACGTACTCGTTATCAAGAACGGAGCTAACTTCTTGAAGCTGTTCCTCCAGGTCCAGCCATTTTGTATGCCAGGCTTCAAGTTCGCTAATGTTTTTTTGCAGAGTCTTGTTGATTTTGTTTAGTGTGGCCGTGAGATTGTTGAGTTTAGCTTCAAAAGCATTGATTGAGTAGAATGTGAGGTTGGGATTTGATTTGAGTGTAACCGCATCCCACTCGAGGTCCTCAACTTTAGTATTTATTTCAGGAAGTTGTTCTTCTAATTTGGTTATGTCCGACAGAGAATTGACCCCGAACTGCAGATCGATCAGTTCTTTGGGCAGGGAGTTTGACCACTTATAAACTTCTATCAAGTCCAGTTTCTGCTCAGCGGGCTCGGTTTGCTCAGCGGACTCAGTTTGCTCAGCCGACTTATTTTGCTCAGTGGCAGTGTTCTCCTCCCCATAGAGAAAAATAGGTGAGAAAACCACTATGATCAATAGTAGAAGAATTGTAACAAAGGGGCGCTTAGCTAATGTTCCGGGCATATTTGATTCGCTTCGAAGATCAGAAAAATTTAACAGTCATTGTTTGGTAGTAATACCATTTCGCTAAAAAGCCAGTATCAATAGAGAAAGTGGTGCAATATAGATATGTAAGAGGATTGGTGCCGATCATCTGAAACAGATTCATCAGGGTGGCTGAAACTGGAGCAATGCGACCGATGGGATCAGCAATGGAGACTAGCCGGATCTGCGCCTGAGTTCGGTATATTTCTTCATACCTGGTTTCCCGGCTCTTCTATAGTAGGTATAGGCCTGTTGAACGTTTTGCCTGGTACAGATGCCTTTTTCGTACATGGTACCGACCAGTATGAAAATGTCGGGGTCGTTCTCAAGTATCAGGGGGCTCTTGAGTGTCTTTATCAGGTAGTCGCAGTCTTTTTCGTAGAGGTCCGCTTCGGTCAGGTGAACCGGACTGTCATAAGGGTAGATGGTCTCACCTTTATAGGTGACTGTTTCAATGGCATCGGCCGGGTATTTGTAGGTGATGTCACCCTTTTTGCATCGAAAACAGCCAGGGTCGAGCCGCAGTTTGTCACAGGAGATGATCTGGTGGGTATTGACGACCGTTAGTTTAGAACTCTGGCCCCCCGGCCAGCACAACTTAAGTGAAAACCAACCCCAGTAGCAGCATAGGGCAAAGAAAGCTGGGGCAGAGCACCATCAGTTTTTGGAAGATAATCTTACTGAGCATTTTCCCGTGACCTCGTGCTTTGTAATCATGGGGACACAATACCCATTGTGTCCCCGATAAGTCAGCGCCATCTACACATCAGGTTCAGTGTAGCACAGGAAAAATAGTTTGTACAATACCGGCACAATAGCTTTTGGAATAGGGGACACAATGGGTATTGTGTCCCCGGCTGCAGGGGCCGTTGAGGTAGGCACTCTAGCCAGAATAGGGAGTATAGTCAGTATAGCCCTCCGGCCCCGGTGTATACCACAGGGACATATCCTCGGAAGGTGTCAGCGGCCAGCCGTTTTTCAAACGTTCTACCAGATCGGGATTGGTGATGAACGGCCGTCCGAAGGCGGCGATGTCGGCTTGACCAGCCGCCAACCGCTCTTCTGCATCTTCCAGGCTGTAACCGCAATTGCCGATGATCGTTCCCTGGTAGTGCTCCCGGAATTCGGGCAGGGTCATCGGCTCACCTTTACCATGGAAGCCGAAGCCAAGTCCGTCCATGATGTGGACGTAGGCGAGGTCGCATTGGTTTAATTGCTTGATGACGTAGAGGTAAGTTTCACGAAAGTCCTCGCTGCCCATGTCGTTGAAAACACCGTTGGGGGAAAGCCTGACGCCGACCCGTTTTGAAGGCCATATTTCTGTAACTGCAGCGAGCACTTCGAGTAGAAATCTGGTCTTGTTTTCGAGACTTCCGCCATAATGGTCGTCCCGTTTATTGGTCCGTGAATCGAGGAACTGGTTGAGGAGATAGCCGTTGGCACTGTGCACCTCGATCCCTGAAAACCCTGCGTCGCGAGCGAGTTCTGCGGCTCTGCGGTAGTCAGCTACGGTTTCTCCAATTTCTTCAACGGTCAATGCGCGTGGGGTCTCGTAATCTTTTTTGCCAAGCGGCGTATGAATTTGATCCCCCTGCAGTTTTACCGCAGAAGCAGATACCGGCAGCTCACCGTTGTGAAAATCGCTATGTGAAGCCCTGCCGCAGTGCCATAACTGAAGAAAGAGGTGGCTGCCAGTTGGTTTTACCCGGTCAGTTACGAGTCGCCAGCCGTCAGCCATCTCAGCGGTGTAGATGCCGGGTGAGCCGATCCAGCCGATGCCTTGGGTGGATATGACCGTGGCCTCGGTGATGAGGAGACCGGCCGATGATCGCTGATAGTAATATTCAGCCATCAGTTCGTTGGGCACCCGGCTGTCTCCGGCTCTTCCGCGAGTCATTGGGGCCATGGCAATCCGGTTCTTCAGGTTCAGATCACCGATAGTATATGGGTCAAATAATGATGTGGAGGTCATATTATGCTCCTTATTTTTTTTAGAATAAATTCCCTCAATCGAGGTCAGCAAACTATAAACCGCTGAGATTGCTTGTCCATAATCCTCCATTTTTTTCCGCTCAGACCTCTACTGCAAGAGGCTGGGATGTCTGACCTGAATCCGACGCATTACCTGGCCTGCCATCGCTTCAGGCAGAGGCTATGTTGCTGCGTTCGAAGAGGAGCACTAGGAGATCTGTTTCAACGCATCCAACGCTTTTTTCCGCGATTGCTGCAGATCGATGAGAGGATAGGGGTAAGTATCGCCCAACCGGACGCCGGCTTGCTCGAGAACCTCATGGGGAGCCTGCCAGGGACTGAAAAGATAGTTGTTCGGCAAGTTGGCCAGTTCTGGCACAAAGCGTCGGGTGTAAACCCCTTGGGGATCGAACTTGTGGCCCTGGGAAACAGGATTGAATATTCTGAAAAAAGGTGAGGCATCGGTTCCACAGCCGGCGACCCACTGCCAGCTGGCGCTGTTACTGGCCAGATCGGCGTCAACCAGGCAATCCCAGAACCAGTCGGCGCCATGATGCCAATGAATAAGCAGATTCTTGACTAAAAACGAGGCAGCAATCATTCTGACGCGATTGTGCATGAAGCCGGTTTGCCAGAGTTCGCGCATGCCCGCATCAACGAAAGGATAGCCCGTCTTCCCATGCTTCCAGCATTCGAGCCAGCGCTCGTTCAGCCACCACGGGAACTGGTCGAACCGAGGTTTCAGGTTCTTTTCCGGCAAATGTGGAAAGTGATAGAGCAGATAATAGGAAAATTCACGCCATCCCAGTTCTGACTTGAAGGTCTCGGCATTGTCGTCATCGCATGCCTCACTGATACGCTGCCAGACCTGACGTGGAGAAAGCTCCCCAAAATGCAGGTGTGGTGATAACCTCGAGGTGGCGTTTAGGGCCGGAAAATCCCTGCCCTGTTGATAATTGGTCAGTCTCGATTCAAGAAACGTTTCCAGGGCGAGAAGGCCGTTTTCCTCACCAATCCGCCAGTGTCCCTCTACCTTTCTGCACCAGGAATGATCGGGACGCAGTCCGAGGTCCTCCACCGTGATACCGCCTGGATCAGCATGGTAAAGCGATAGATTCAGGGGGGCCGGCCGGGGATCTTCAAGTTTGGCATGTGCTTGGGCGCGGGCTCTCTTATAAAATGGGGTGAAGATTCTATAGGGACTACCGTCCTTCTTGAGAATCTGCCAGGGTTCCCAGAGCAATGAACCGTTATGACTATGAGCCTGAACCGAGTGCAGTTCGAGTCGATTTTTTATTTCCCTGTCGCACTTGAGCCGCCATGGCTCATAACAGCGATTCCAGAACACCTTATCGATTTGAAATTCTCTGCATAAACGAGGAATAATCTCTTCCGCCCGGCCGCGATAGATTCTGAGATTTCCATCGAGTGATCTGTTCAGGGACTTGAGAGAATGGTGCAGCCATAACTGTCCGGCAGCGCCGCATTGCCATTTGTCACCATTTGCCTCATCCAGAATATATATAGGCAGGACTTGGCCGCTGCCGGCTGCTTCCAGAAGCGCAGGGTTATCATTCAGGCGCAGGTCCTGGCGGAACCAGCATATGTTTAGTTTATTGCTCATTTCACCCTAGGAATCTTTAATTTTAGAACCGCAGCAGGATCGAATGGCATCACCAATTGTAGAAGCGGCCCGGCTCTTGTTGATGTATTTAGTGGCCCCCGCCTCTTGCATTTCCGATCCCCGTTCATTCTCTTCATGCATCGAAAGGGCAATTACTTGAATTTCAGGGTTTGCGCTTTTTATCCGCCGGGTCGCTTCCGCCCCACCGATACCGGGCATACTGATATCCATCAGTACCACGTCGGGATTCAATTCTTGGGCAAGCGCCACTGCCTTCAAACCAGCGCCGGTTGCCGCCGATCTGCAGCTCATAGCTGAAGGAGCTGACGTCTTTGGGTGAGGAGAGCGCCCCAATAGCCGCCATACAGTCCTCACCGACCGGAGGAGGCAGAACCTCCAGGACGGTGCGGCCGATCAGCTGCTCACGCGGCAGGAACAGGTCTTCATCGGCAGCCGAAAAGATATCGATATAGCGGCCATCCAGTCCCAGCAGGAAGACGAGGTCAGGTACCGCCTGCATGAGCGCCCGCCCCTGTTCCTCAATGACCGGAATCGCTTTGGACTGGTTCTGTTTGTTCAGTTGATGTTCAGACATTCTGAGGCCAAATTGAGTAGGGTCAGTGCCTTCATCTAAGAGTCAATTGAATTGACATCGAATCGGTAGTGAGCTTAAAAATAATTTAAGATCAGGATACTTATTGGTTGCTGGGGTAACCATTTCATCTGGAAATGGTAATCCGCCAATTGGGAATTGCAAGCAGGAGAATTATCTGGGGCACTGCCATGCCCTTTGGAGCGAGGATAGACAGTATGCTGGAGCCAGTCCGTTTCAGGTTTGGATAAATTAGGCTCAGCGAACTGAGGTCTCTTTTCTGAAACGCCGGGCAAAAGGGTCCAGCACGCCAAAAACCTTCTTAACCTGTTGAGTCACTAATTTATGCTCTTCCTTGAAAATAGATTCGAGCGAGATCAGCGGGTCGTGATTGGGATTGCTCAGGTAATTTTTGATCGCTTCTACCTTTCTGACTATTTCCTTTTCCGCCTGATTTTTCAGGATTGACTTGAGGCGAATAATATTTTCCTCCGCCGCTTCATCCAACTCGTTACCTTGAAATTTCTTGAGTTTGTACTGGATTCGATGATCAGTCAATTCGAGCAGCAGTTCTTCATAGTCCTCGCCGAGCCAGATGGTTTCCGGTACCAGATCTCCGAAATGGGTTACCCCGAGAATGTCCTTGTTCTGACTCCAGTAGCCGATCAGAAACTCGGGCTCAAGGCTCTTGTAATTCTGTCGGGGCATATACATACGCCTGAGATATTGCAGCACTTTCTCGGTCTTCTTTTTGTGTCCGCCGATTATCACTGAACCACCCACCTCATCCTTCGTAACACCTTTGGTCCACGGGGCACCGGTTATACCAAAATCATTGTAGATGGGAATGTGCAGAATTGCCGACAGGGTGTTAAGAGCCAGTGCATAACCGGCTGATGGTCCCCCCACATTATAGGAGGCCGAGAGTAGTTGATGGTGGATGGTAAGCTTGGCGAGAAATTCTCCCAGGAGCTTTGCCATACTGTATTGAGGGATCAAAGCCTGGAAATAGTTTTTCACCAGCGTTAAGGCTTCCTGGGCTGACTGCTGCGTCATCTGGACGGCCATTTCCATCTGGGCTGAACTGTCACCTGAGGCCGCGACGGCCCCGGTAACGAGAACCTTCTCTATCCCCAGACTGTAGGTAAGGCTGGTGGCGATAGGAAGCAGAACGCCGTCGATATCGTTGGCTCCGACACCGACAATAAAACCTTTTTGCGGTTCTTTACTGAGTTCGGCTTCGAGGAAGTCATCGAGCTCGACCTTTCCTTTCCTGGTTGGGCTTTGCGACATTTCTTCGCGGGCATGCCTCAAATGAGTGTGGCAGAGCGGATAATCATTCTCGTTGCCGACGTTGGCAAAATGGGTGATCGCGTCTTCATAGTTAGCCAGAAACTCTGTCGTTGATTCACGCAAGGCCTTTAACAGAACCCCGCTGTCACCAACAGCTTCTAGAATGCCGGTGAGCGTTTTCAGGTTGAACTTGAGAAATCGTTCCTGTTTTTCGGGAGAAAGGGATGAGATCTCCCTGAATTTTTTTAATACCATCAACTCGGTACTGCGGAGCGACAAAGCTTTCTCGGCGAATGCTGCAAAATCAGCTGGAGTATGGCAGATCCCCTTGGCCGCGTTGATTACCTCGTTTGAAGTAAGTCCTGGTTCCAGTGGAATGTTGGTGATAGTTGCATCAATGATCTCGTTGATATCGCGTTTCGCCAACTGTCCCGACACTTCCATAACTTTTAAACGTTTTGACCTGATAAGGGCGGGGTCGAGAAGGTCGAGTCTGTTAGTGGTCAGGACGGTAAAGACCTTTGACAGGGGTTGTTCACCGTCGATGATATTGAGAAATTTGTTGGTCAGACGGTCGGAGGGAGAACCACCGCTGCTGCTGCGGCGAGGTGCGAGCGCATCACCCTCATCGAAGAAGACCACCGCCGGGGCAATCATCTTGGCAATATCGTAGATTTTAACCAGGTTCTCTACAGTACCATCGATGGGATCAGCGGGGTTGTGCAGGGCGCTTGGATTGGTGCTGATGTCGTGAATTTTCTTGTTTTCGCTGAGCCAGGTGCGCACCAGAAAGGTTTTACCGCTGCCCGGAGGACCATTAAGAACAACTCCCTTCTCTTCACTTACGTTGTAAATCAGACAGTTGTTTGACATCTCACTGAAAGTATCTTTTATGTCACCGACGTAATCATCCCAGTGGGCACTGCGGTCGATCCTGTTTACCACCTTTTTGAATAGATCACCGAAGGCGTTTCTGGCCACCATTTCGAAGGCGTGGCGAACAAGCAGGGGGTCATCCAGAAAATCTGCGGTAAAGGTTCCTTTGAGGCTGATGATATAGCCAACCAGTTTACGCACATAGGCCGGTGTTACCTGGAGGGCGCGATCCTTGAATATACGATAAAACTTACCGACTGCGGTGTTGAGGTCCTCGGGGTCGATCCACTGGATATGTCCGTATTCAGGCGGTATCTCGTCGGCGCTGACCCGGATATTGTTGCGCATCAACTCTATCCGGATGATCTCCTTCATATTGGCTTTCTTGAGCCAATAATCGGAGACGTCGATAATCAGTCCTTTCTCGACGAATCTCCTGTAAATAGCTGAATCGAAAATCTCCGGCTGATCGGAAGTGGCAATGAGCAGGCAGTCTCTTGTACCGTTGATTATCTCATCTATGATGATGTTGGAACTGTCTACCAGGGTTCCCTGCTGACGTTCCGGCCCGCCCCCGCTTGCTCCCCCGCTTTCCTTCCTGGCAAAAGCACTGTGAGCTTCTTCAAGATGCCTGATGCAGGTGAGTCTCGGATTCCCAAAGGCCCGCCTGAGATAATTGCCCGGTTCCCCGGAAAGTGCTGTTTGAAAATCATTGGGGGTGATGCGGGCGTAATCAACGCTCAGGCTCTGCTCTTCAAGATCGCTGAGGTTTTTGCCGATCTGCTTGCGGAATACCAGGCTGATCAGGGGGATTTTCGACAGCCGCTTGTACCTTTTCAGCCGTTTTCGGCGCTCAATCTCCGAGGCCAAATCAGGTTCAATATCCTCAAGAGATTTCCAGAAGGGCGTCTCAGCCATTACATTGAGACGTTTCTGGGCGAGATCGACCTCGGGCCTTACGTCGCTGTCGAAGAAAACCTGCTCGATGGCTTTGGTTGCGGTTGCGGTCTTACCGCTGCCACTGGTTCCTATAAACAGCACAATCGGTGCTTGCGGTACTTCCGGGTCGGTGGTGTACTCTTTTCTTATATGGGCCCGGTAAATCTTCTCGAAAAGATCGGCCAGTTCCTCAGGAAGATGAACATCGGAGAGCTCACGCTCAAGCAGGGCGAGCATGTAAGCGTGATCGTTGTCAGTGAGTTCTTTTTCGAGGATGTGGTTCCAGGCTTTCCGCGGTATCGTTTGTCCGGAGACTTCAAATCTCTTTTGCCAGTCGGTGAGGATCTCCGGATTTTTCAGGATTGCCAGATCGCGTTTACGGGGGGATATGGTAAACCAGCGGAAAAGACCGCCCAGTCCTCTGAAAAACCCTCCGTGAGGTTTGTACTGGTTGAGGCGGGCCCGCATGAATTCTTTGGTTTCATTGGACCATGACGCAACAATTGCATCTATTTCTGCTATCCGTACCTCAGGCAGGCGAATGTAGCGGATTTTTTTTGTTAATCGTCTTGCCATTGGCGTTGCTCAACCCCGATCATTCAGTATTTGCTGGAAGCGGCAGGGTAACGGGAGGGACCTTCTCAGTATTTTGAATCACCACTGTATTTTGACCGGTCTGGTTCTTTTCGTAAGCTGAGGCCCATTTCTGCTGCACTAGAAATTGCAGCAGCGATGTATCGGTAGAGCCGTCAGGTCTGCCGACTTCTTTTTGCAGAGAACTGATACCTTCCAGGTAAGCGGCGTAAAGTTTCCGGATTCTGCTTGCTTCCTGATCGGCGGCATAGTTTTCTGCTTCGGCGATCAGTTCCCGCCGTTTCTTTTCCTCGGTTGCTTCCACCAATTTGTCACCAAACCGAGTTTCTTTGAGAACAAAGCTGATGATCTCAATGCCGTATTTTTCCTCCAGTGAGGGCCCGCCTTCGTTTATGGGTTGTGACTTTAAAGCCCTGAATATTTTTTCTTTGACCTGCTGGCGATCACTGATCAGTTTACCTACCGATTCAGCCTGCATGATATCTTTGACGATTCCGTCGTAATCTCCCTGGAGCAGAGTCATCGGATTGAGGTTCTCAATGGCCCAGGTTTTTAGGTCTGTGATACGATAAGTAAGAAGCGCCGAGGTCCAGAGCGCTACATTTTCTTCTGAGATGATGCGCATTGGTTCGTTACTGCCGCCCAGAAAGAGCGTCTGATTCATCAGGGTTACTTCCTGCTCAATTTTGGTAAAAAACGGCAGGCGGACGTGCCAGCCGATGTCGGTGACAGCTTGTCTATTGCCGCCAAATCTTTCCAGCACAACTGCATAGTTCATCTTGACTTTGAAAATGGTCTTGGTGGCATAAACAGCTGCTACAATCCCATAAATAGCTGAGATTATTATTAAAGTAAGCAAAACGATCCTTCCGAAACGAAATACGAATGCCCGTTGAAAAAATCTCACTGCCTTCCTGTCAGCCATAGTGACTCCTGAGTATCGCTAAAGAACGAAAATCACATCATCACAAAGTTTTTTTGACCCATCTGCAGATCAGCCTCCGGAAGAAGTATCCGGAAGTGTTTACACGCCTGCTGATGGGTAAACAAAATAGACGTAAACACTAATATTTAAAGCATATCCACAGCGTTAGTGCCTGTCAATTGAGCCGCGTGTTTTTTTGAACCAAAGGTCAATTATTCTGAAAATAATAGTGGATTACTCTGGTATTTGTGATTTCTCGGCTCCCGATGGTCCTGGACACCACCCCTGTTGTTAAGTGCAGGTTAAAGGGGCTATTGTGAGTCTGATGTTATGGCCTTTTCCACAAACGGCAGCAGGTTGGCTGTGATGATCCTATATCCCTCACTGTTGGGATGAATTCCATCGGCCTGGTTTTTTGACGTTTCGGTGGCCGTGTCCTGCAGGAAAAACGGCATCAAAATTACCTGGTGTTTTTGGGCGAGACGGGGATAGATGCTGTTAAAGTTGGCTATGTAGTCTTTTCCGAGGTTGGTGACCATCATCATGCCAGCCAGCACGATGGTTATACCTTCCTCTTTGAGTCTGACAATGATCTGCTCGATATTCTCTTCGATCAGGGCCGGATCAATTCCCCGCAGCCCGTCATTGGCGCCAGTTTCGAGAATTACTATGTCGGGTTTTAGTTTCAAGACCCAGTCAACCCGGGATCTGGCGCCGCTGCTCGTTTCTCCGCTGATGCCGGCATTGATCACTCGGTAGTCATGTCCTCGTTCAGCCAACAACCGTTCAAGCTGCGCGGGGTAGGCATCTTCTGGGGGAACTCCCAGTCCAGAAGTGAGGCTGTCCCCCATGGCTACGATAACCCCTCGACTATCTGTCATCGTTTTGTTTTCTGCTGGTTCTTGCTGCTGGGGTGGCGGGGAGGAATCGCAGGAGATTCCCAGCAGCAAGATAACCGCCATCATGAATAGCAGTATTGTCCTGGAAAGAACATTGGGTTTGATTGTCGTGATCATTAGACGCTGTTTTGCTGTTGCAGATATACTGCGGGTCTCTGTCGGATGATGCCGACTGAACTTGCCAGACCAATCAGCACCAGGATTATGATTGAAGAGAGGATCGTTAGGGCTGCGACATGCCAATGGGGCTGATAGGCGATATCAAACACATTTCTGCAGATCAGCCAGGCTGCCGCTTCGGCAAACAAGACGGCCATTAGCGAACTCAGAAAGGCTAACATGGCGTGCTCATAGCTCAGAATCCGCAGCACGATACTACTGTCGGCACCGAGCACTTTATAGTAGACGGTCTCTTTGATACGATCGAGTCGGGTCGCGAAAATCGTGCTCACCAGAATAAGACAGCCGGCCATAATCGAGAATGAAGCAAAAAAGGTGACGATGACAGACAAACGTTTCATCAATTGACCGAACCGATCAGCCATGTCCGCGACATTGATGGTTGATACATTTGGCAACTGGGCGGTGATGGCGGTGATCATGTCGGGGATCAGAGACTTGGGCAGGTGCATGGCCGCAAAAAACGTCTGCGGGGCGGCTTCGAGGGTACCTGAATCAAAAACAAAATAGAAAAACGGATAGAGCCTGGATTTGGTCCTGGAACGTATGCTTGTCACCTGGGCATCAATCTCAACTCCCTGGATGTTAAAGCGCAGTCGGTCATGCAGACCGATTTCTCCAATTTCGGCGATGGAGTCAAGCACCGATAGGGCGACGACCCCGGAAGGCAAACTTTTACTGTCGCCAAAGAGCGAATTGCCAGCGCTGATAATTTCATCTTCAAGAAGGGTTTCCCGATAGGTGAGGTTGAACTCCCTACCAAGGTTGTCGGTTTTTCTTTGTCTCTCCTGTTCGGCATTGATCATGGTGTTGTTGATGGATAAGAGGCGGGCTCGAACCACTGGAAACAGCAGCACCTCCTCGCCAACCACAGCCTGGAAAAGATCTTTCTGATCCTGCTGAACATCAATACAGAAGAGATTCGGTGCATTTTCAGGATAGGACTCTATAAAGGTGGCGAACAGATTTAACTTTAGAAGAAAGATCAGAAGCAGTACCGAAATGGCGGAGGTGAGGGTGATGACAATCGATCGGGAGGCGTTGCCGGGTCGATAGAGACTCTTTGCCGCCTGACGCAGCGATAGCGTAGGCAGGGTCGAACGATTCAGCAGCCAGAGGCTGGCGGAGGCGACCAGGGCAACCGTCCCGATCAGCAGGATCAGCCCGAGCACAAAGAAAAAACCGATTTTAAGGTCGTCGATCTGGCGGACGACAAGCAGAATCAGGAACACGCTGCAGACAAGTCCGGCAAGCAATGGGGCTGCCCCTGGTTTTTCACTCCCGGTTTCATGCCGGAATATCATCACCGGTTTAACTGTGCCCAGGCGATGCAGGGGGAGCAGGGTGAAGACTGTTACCACAAATATGCCGAGTACTATCCCTTCCAGCGCATCAACCGGGTGAAATGCATAACCGACATCCTGGGGCAGCAGATCTCTGAACAAGAGCGGAAATAACCTTTTGATCAGATAACCTACGATGACACCTATTACACTGCCGCAGGCGCCCATAAAAGAGACCATGGCCAGGTATTGGATCAACAGGTATCTGTTGGAAGCACCAAAGGCTTTGGTCACCGCAATGATATTCTGTTTTTGATAGAGTATGGCGGAAAGGGATCCCTGCATACCGATACCGCTGAGCATCAAGGTCAGGATGCTGATGCAGGAAAGGAAAAAGAGCAGGTTGTCAAAAAAGACCTTCACCCGTGAGCGGGCATTTTTAGCCGTCTCAACCCGCTCCACTCTGGGGGTAGCGACCGCACTCAGCGTTTCAGAAAGGCGGTCTGCATGTGTCGGATCAGCTAACTTTATCAGTATTTCGTGTTCGACCCTGCTCCCGCGTCCGAGAAGTCCAAGTCGGTCCACGTCTGCCATCGATACGAAGATGCGCGGTCCAAGAGTGAGAAATGATACCGGCCGCATAGATTCAAAGGTGACCACATCAGCTATTTCAAAAGCGATGTCGCCTATATTGAGGAGTCCCCCAACTGCCAGATCAAGCCTTTCGAGCACTTCCTGGGCAACTACGACGCTGCCCGGTTTCAACACCTCGCTGAGCTTCCTTCCGGAGGCAATGTCAATGGTGCCAAAGAAGGGATAAGATGATTCTACGGCCTTGATACTTGAGAATAATGAATTGTCCTTTTCCTCGGAAAGTGCCACCGTGTAAAACTCAAGGGTATTCTGCTGCTGAAAACCCTGCTCCCGGGCCAGGGTATCAACGGTGGCCTGCATTTCTTTAGAGATTGGCTGGTGGGCATGGATAATGATATCACCGCCCTGAAGGGCTCTCGCCTCGTCAATAAGGGAGCCATGGATATCACGCCTGAAACTGTTAAGTGCGGTCAGCGTTGCAATGGAGAGAGCGACACAGACAACGAAGGTGAGGACCTGTTTCCCGCCGTATCGAAGTTCTTCCAACAGAAAGCGATAATGAATCATCATGGCCGGATGTCGTTTTTAACCAATCGGCCGTCGTGCAGGGAGAGGATTCGATCGGCTCGATCTGTGATGGCACTGCTGTGGGTAGCGAGCAGCAGGGTCGTGTTGAATTCTTGCTGCAGTTCAAGCAAGAGTTCAACCACCTCCCGGGAATTTTCTGAATCCAGGTTGCCGGTGGGCTCATCAGCAAATACCAGACGGGGATTATTGATCAGGGCCCGACAGATGGCGACACGCTGCTTTTCGCCGCCGGATAACTGTTCAGGCCTATTGTCACGTCGTTCCCAGAGACCAACTCGGTTGAGAAGATGCGCTGCTTTTTCGGATGCCTCCGGGTCCCGGTTAAGTTCTGCCGGGAACATAATATTTTCCAGGGATGTCAGGGAAGGCACCAGGTGAAATGCCTGAAAGACGAACCCTATCAACCTGTTTCTCAGCGGGGCAAGCCCATTTTCGTCGAGGTCGGTGATGTCCTCGTCAGCCAGCCATACCCGGCCGTTACTAGGTTTATCTAGCCCTGAGAGAATGGTGAGCAAGGTGGTCTTGCCACTGCCGCTGGCTCCGGATATGACAGCAAACTCTCCCGCCTCAAGCTGCAGTGAAACATTGTGGAGGACAACAGCGCGACGCTCTCCTATGTTGTAGTGTTTTGAAACATGTGCCGCTTTCAGTATCGGGCTCGACATCCATCACTCCTGTTCAAGTTTAAATGCGGAATACATCCTCCGCGGGCACACCATAATCATAATTTTAGAGTTATGGATGATTTGCGGCTAATAATGACCACTGAGTCGATTTCTGCACACTCCGGCCTTCCCATTGATAGGATGATGAGGGGGCATGCTGCCAGGGAAAAAGGCACGGATAGGTATAGCTTTCCTTGAAGAGATGGAGCAAGGGGCATTCAACGACAGCAAAATTGACCTTTTAATCTGCTTTGATGACGACAAGTGTAATGTCATCTTCCTGGCTTACTTTACCGCGAAAGCTTTTCAATTCTGAGACAATGGTTTCTTGTATAACTGCGGCCGGCTGATTTTTATGCAGGCTGATCAGGTCGCGCACTCTCTCCTGACCGAAAACCAGGTCGTCCTGGTTTCTCGTTTCGAAGATACCATCTGTGCCAATAAGTATGATATCTCCTTCCTGGACGTCGGTGTGCTGATTCTCGAAGGTATATGATTCGTCAATGCCGAGAACCACCCCAACACCATCAAGTTTCGTTACTGAACCTGAGTGGCTGTGATAGTGAAGCGGTGGCTCGTGCCCGGCTCTCACCCAGCGCAATATGCGAGTCTGCGGATCCAGTTCTAAAAAAAACATCGTGGTGAAATTGCCGCTGGTGGCGGAGTCCCTGGTGATCCATTTGTTGATTTCGTTCAACAAACCTGCGGGATCCGTATAATTTCCCACTGCAGAAATTAAAAAAGCCCGAACCGTGGTCATCAGCATGGCGGCTCCCACTCCATGTCCGCAGGCATCGGCGACGGTGATGCCCAGTTTGCCGTTCGGTAGAGGGAAGTAGTCGTAATAATCTCCTCCAGTCTGGTCACAATACATGGAGACTCCGCTCACGTCATAGCCCTGAAGGGAAGGATTTTCACTTGGTAAAAGATTTTGCTGAACTTCTTCCGCGAGCTTTAGGGAGTGCATCAATTCAAATCGATGTCTGAGTCCATCGATCATGTGGTTGGTATGTTCTGCGATCACGCCAAACTCATCCTGGGTGGCCACAGGGACCTTACTCCTCAGATCTCCTTTCCGGACCTTCTCCAGAATGACCGTCTGATTGTTGAAAAGAAGCTTGAGATTTTGTGAATAGGAAATGATGAGGTTGAAGATCAGTATCATCAGGACGCCCATGATAAATAAAACCTCGTAAATTACCGATAACTGGGCGTTCATTATCGAGTCGGCATCCCCGGCAGTGTTTGCCAGCCACTCGACATCCCGGGAGAACACCATAATCAAGACGAGACAGACGAATACAAAGGTCGTTGCCGCGATCAGGGTGAACTTATGCGTAATTGGTGAATACTTTATCGAGCGGAAACCATATTCACCGGCTTTTACAGCATGGGAGATAATCTCTCTTTCTTTGATAAGTGAGGAATTCAAGCCAATGAAAAAACCAGCAATGATACAGCCAATGAGAAGTGACAAGGTACTTTCCAGAGGAAAATGCAGTACCCGATTCTGGTAAATAATGATTAAAAAGGCTGCACAAATACAGATAATAAATTCCAGAAAGAAGGCTCTTTTGGGCTGCTCATAGGGATCCGCATTAGCGATGATTTTTTTGGCGAGTAGTTGACGCATCGCCAGCAGCGTCAGGAAACCAATCGCTATTATTGTCCCCAGATACACGGGGGACAGGGTCGCCATGTAGGGTCAGACCTGGCCGCCATAAAAAGTGAGCGATAAAATAGCGAACGTATATTGAATTGCTATTCTCATAGAAGTATTTTCACCAGCTAATCTGTAGAGGTGGTTGCATCAATTACCTCGAGAAAATCAAGCCTGGGGTAATGCTCTCTCAAAAGAAGAGCGATGAATTTTCCTTTCTTCGAGCGAGGAAATCACCGCCCCCTCACATATAATAAATACGGCATAATTAGCTCGAGCTTATTTCTGATTGAATTTCAGTGAGTGAGTCTGTACACCTCTACCCGATGGGACTAATGTAAGTAGGAAAGCCCAATTATCCACTAACACCTTGAAGTATTAGAGGGATATGAGAACCCTGTTCGATTGTTTACTATCAATGATTTTCACGTGCCCCCTAAAAACTAGGCCATCGTAAATGAGAGTTCTCCGTGTTATGGATCTTCACCCAAATCCTGGACACAGAAAATTGAAGGATTAGAAAGTAATCATCTTCCTGACAGACAATGGATTGTATCCGAAGACAGCACTGAGGTGATGAAGAAGAGCGTGCTGTCCCTCGTTTCTCCACATTTGAGTGATCTTGGCATCAACCTCAAAATATTTCTCCAATAGAAGATTGATATCATCATTCTCACAAGCTGGCTCTTGCATGGATTCATTTATAAGTCCGAGCCATAACGAACTGACACCCATTATGTAGGAGGGCCAGTTTTTCTGAATTTCTGTTGGCCAATTGGGATCGCTAGTATCTTCAATATTTGGAAATCTAGGATTTTGGGGATCGCCTGTAGTCACATTTTCTACCAGGTTCGCCTTTAGTGCGTTCTGCAATATCCAACTCTGCTGGACTTCCCTATAAATCTTAGCAGCAGCTTCAGGTTTGCTAAAAAATATGAAGGAAAACTGGTGGCCCGATTCGTCACGTGCTGCTCTTCGGTGGAAGCGCCAATAAGAGATATTTTCATTATTCTTTTGAAGAATTGGAGAAATAACCGAGTGAGCTAGAAGTAAATCCATACCCCAGTTTAATCTACTATTTTCTGGCCAAACGATTTTGAATTGGCATCTCCACCAATAGTTCTGGTTTGTATCCTTATAGGCAGGTGGAAGATTAGCTTGGGGAATATTCTGAGTTTGTAATTCTTTGCCACTGCAGCCAACCATCATGGCGAGGATCAATACCACGGGCAGAATTACTTTGATGCTAGGAGGAAGATGCATTTAATTATAAGGGGTGATGTTGTTCAATTCGAACCCTGTGCTTTACTCTCCTATACTTTGTAAAAACTGATTACTGTCTAGTCAATCAAATCATGGATTTCAAACAGATAGAATCTCTTGTCGCAGGAGACTGGTGTAAAGGATCTTATCGATGAAAATACTGGATGAAAAAGTACCCATTAAAGAAAATCTAACATTCTCCCTGAAAAGATATTGGTATTTATGGTTGATTTTATTGGTGACGATACTCTTCGATTACTTGTCAACTGCTGAATTTGTGTCGAAATATGGTAGCAAAGCTGAAGCGAATCTGATAACCCGATTTATGATGCAGACATTTGGTCATGATCTCGGCAACATGATGGGAAAGTTGTTGCAAATTTTGTCAGTGATTTGCATGGCTTGTTTAAGTCGACGAATTGGAAGTTTTTTCCTGCTATTCGTGATCATAATCAATAGCTGGGCGACAATCGTCAATTCTATCAGTTAATAAATTTCTGGTGTGTTTAGATCTCATTATTTCAAGCAGAGAGGGGAAAAATGAAAAATCTGATCTTCATAGCTATCCTGGCGGTAGCCGGTTATTTCGCTTATCAATATTATGTCGACTCGTCCGTGCAGGAGCCTTCAGGAACCGCAAATAATGCTGGCCAGATCTCATCCGCTTACTTGCCACCTGTCCCCGAGGAATGTGAAGGAAAGGCGGGAAACATGGGGGATGCTATCTATGGATATGATATAGGACGGGTTTCGGTCGGCCAGTTTAATCACGCCACTCGGAGTTTTCAGTCTTGTCTGAGAATAGCAGGCTTCTCTGATTCCGAGATCAATGGAACGTATGACAAAATTAAGCAGGATGTGATGAGCCTAAATCCGGGGAGTGCTCAGGGGTATTAAAACTAATCCTAACCAGTAGACTCTTGCTTTGCAATTTGGTTATTCAGCAAACTGAAGAAGCTGCAATCAGAGGCTATCGTTGATAAGCTGATATTGCAGCGCTGACAAATCTGTTAAGCAAAATAAGAGTCCGAGCTTTCCTATATCCCATGAAGAGCGATGATGGGGCACAAAAAAAATAATATTTTTGCTATTTAACTGGTGGAGGCGGCGGGAGTCGAACCCGCGTCCGCAAATGCTCCCCTCTCGTATCTACATGCTTAGTTCCCGGCTTGAAGGTTCGCACCGGGTATGCCGCGGGAACAGAGCGGACCTGGTGCTATTCTGCGAAAATCTTACCTACTGACGTACAGACACCATCAGCGGGCCAGCCTGTTGAGTCGACGCCCCAGGTCCAGCTTTACAGGCGAAAGCTGGTGGAACGGCAGTATGACAGTTATTAAGCTGCTACTGCGTAGTTATAATCGTCTGCGATTATATTTAGGTTCTATTGGATTTACGAGCTAATAGAAAGCTCGGCATGCAACGACGAGCTTACACATCCCCGTCGAAACCGTTTCGCCCCCAGATTGTAAAAGATCAATTATCGCGGTCGCGGCGCATGGCGCGCTCAACCTCCCGGTCGGACTGCTTCTTCTTTAAAGCAACCCGTTTGTCGTATTGTCTTTTGCCGCGGGCAAGGCCCAGCTCAACTTTCGCCTTACCCCTATCGTTAAAGTATATCGACAGTGGTATCAGGGCAAGCCCTTTCTCGTGCAGTTTACCAATGAGTTTTTTCAGCTCCCGCTTATGCAACAAAAGTTTCCTGATCCTGAGCGGCTCATTGGGGTTGTGGGTGGCATGACTGTATTGAGAGATATGTACGTTATGAAGGATGGCCTCGCCTTTATCGTCGATGTTGACATAGCCGTCCTTGAGGTTGGCCTTTCCGGCTCTCAGTGATTTCACCTCCGGGCCTGAAAGAACCAGGCCTGCCTCGATTTTGCTCTCAATGGTGTAGTCGTGATAGGCCTTTTTGTTACGGCAGACTACTTTAACGCCCATGTTTCCCCATCAGGTTGCCTCATTCCGCGGTAACCCTCAGAGCCTCCTCGTAGGTGGTTATTCCTGCTTTTACCTTTCTCCAGGCATCCTCGCGTAAGGTAGTCATCCCTTCTCGTATTGCAACCTGGCGCATATCTTCGGTGGCTTCACCGGCGGCAACCATTTCCTTGAGTCTGGTTGAAAGTGGGAAAATCTCGAAGATGCCGGACCTTCCCTTATAGCCGGTTCCCCTGCATTCCCGGCATCCGGCGCCACGTCTCAGGGTGATCGGTTCCTTGCCGGAAACTGGAAATCCCATCTTATAAAGCAAATCGGCCTCAACCTCGATTGGCTCCGAGCAGTCCGGACAGATGGTCTTGACCAAGCGCTGGGCCATTGCTCCGAGCAGGGTGGAACTGATAAGGAAAGATTCGAGTCCGAGGTCTTTGAGCCTGACGATGGAAGAGATCGCATCGTTGGTGTGCAGGGTGGAGAATACCAGGTGACCGGTCATCGCCGCTTGAACGGCGTGGGCTGCGGTGTCAAAATCCCTGATCTCGCCGATCATAATCACATCCGGGTCCTGGCGCAGGATATTTCTCAAAATGGTGGCAAAGGTAACGTTGATCAGGGGCTGCACGGCAATCTGATTAAACTCTTCATGGACCATTTCAACAGGATCCTCGACTGTTATTAGATTCATTTCCGGTGTGGCGATCGTCTTGAGAGCCGAGTAGAGCGTGGTTGATTTACCGCTACCGGTGGGGCCGGTGACCAGAAAGATCCCGTGGGGTGAGTACATGAAAGATTTGAAGATGCCGAAATCTCGCTTTGACAAACCGAGTTGCTGCACGGATTGAAAGATGATTTCAGGATCGAGAATTCTCAAAACTGCTTTTTCGCCAAAGGAGACGGGTATGGTGGAAACCCTGATCTCGATGTCTTTCTCCCCGGAGATACCTATTTTGATGCGGCCGTCCTGGGGTCGCCTTTTCTCTGCTATGTCAAGCCTGGACAGAAATTTGATTCGGGAGACCAGAGCAGGATGGACAACCTTGGGAAGCTTGTAGATGGTGTGCAGAATACCGTCGATACGAAAGCGGATCATGCAGATGTCCCGCTTGGGCTCGATATGAATATCACTGGCCCGCTGATCCAGTGCGTAGTGGAAAATATGGTTGACCGCGTTCTTGATATGTTGATCCGATGAGGTGATATCCTTGGAGGAGATCTTTACATATCTCTCAAGATTTCCAATATCCACAGAGGTGCCGCTCTGACTCATGCCCATCTGGTCTTCGGCGGCACTGATGGAAGTTTGAAAACCGAAAAACTCGGCGAGAATACGCTTGATATCGGATTTGGTGGCGATATAGGTCCTGGTTTTTATCTGGTTAGCCTGCTCTATGTCGGCCAGGACAGTCTGCGAATCAGGATGGTAGACGGCCAGCTCGAGAACGCCGTCGACTACATTGAAAGGCAGTAGAAGGTGGCTGATGGCAAAGGTTTTGGGGATCGTCTTGGTGACGATGTCCATGTCAAGCTCGAGTGGATCGAGCTTTTTGAACTCCATTTTGAACTCTTGGGCAACGGCGCGCATGATCGTTTCTTCGTCGATGCTTTCTGTTTTGCTGCCGCTCTTCTTCAGGTTGAGTGAGACGATGACGTCGATCAGGTCCGGGTAGTTTTTGTCGAGCGGATCCGGCTGGCTGCTTTTTTTGAGCAGTTTCTGGCGCTGCTTTCCTTTCTCAAGGCTGATGAATGTACGCTTTTTGTCGCTAAGAACCCCGTATGTTACAAGTAGGTCCAGCAATGCATCACTGTAGAGGAATTTCATCGGTTCTCCTTGCCTGTTTTCCAGTCTGAGGATAGCGTGTCCCGTATATTGTCCACTTTTCTATAGCTTTGCGCAAGGCCCATTAATCCTGGTCGGGAAAATGCCAGGACCACTGGAGTTGAAGACAGTTTCAAGGTGTCTTTTTTATCAAACTTCTTAAAGTTGCCAGATTTTCGATATCCTCCTGCAGATCATCACCCTTGGGTGTTTCCAGGGTCATGGGGTGATCGACAAAACGGTGATCATTGAGCAGATTCTTGAACCCCTCCAGTCCAATGCAGCCCTGGCCAATATGTTCGTGCCGGTCGACCCGGCTGCCCAACTCCTTTTTGGAGTCGTTGAGGTGGAAAAAATGCAGATGCTGAAGCCCTATCAGCCGATCGAATTCATCCATGGTCTGCTGATAAGCGGGCCCAGAAATGATATCGTAGCCTGAGGCGAACACATGGCAGGTGTCGAAGCACATCCCGATTTTTTCGGGAAAACGGCAATGATTTCTAATATAGGCCAATTCTTCGAACCGGCTGCCCAATGATGTTCCCTGGCCTGCAGTTGTCTCCAGCAATACTATGGCCTGGGAGCCGGCTCGGTCAACAGCTTCGTCAAGGGCGCTGACGAACCGCACCAGTCCAGCTTCGATTCCGTCACCGCCATGGGAACCGGGATGAATGACGATATAGGGGATGGAAAGATTATTGCAGCGTTGTAACTCGCCGGAGAAACTGTCTATGGATTTAGCCCGCAGATCATCTTTACCACTGGCCATATTGATAAGATAGGAGGCATGGGAGGCGACGATCATATTTCCATTATTTTCTCGAGCTGATCGAAATTGTTCGATCTCCTTCCCCGATAGCGGTTTGGGGTGCCACTGGCGCTGGTTTCTGGTGAATATCTGCAAAGAATCTCCACCGACATGGGCGATTCTGTCAAAGGCTAAATGGAGTCCTTTGCTCACAGACTCGTGGGCACCAAGATAAGGCATGGTCCTAAGCTCCTTCTCTGTATACCTGATTAATTTATAAACTCTGTGTTGTGGTGGTAAGACTCGTTTTGGAAACGCTCGAGTTGTTGGCGGTAAAAAGGTGCTTGATCCGAGTCTCTTTCCAGGGCCCGGTGCTCTGTCTCGACTGCCTCATCGACAAAACCATTGGCCCAGAAAGCAGTCGCCAGGGTGTCCAGTACGTGCGGCAGGGGGCTTAAGACGGCTGCACTGCGGGCAAGAGTCAGAGCCCGCTGCGGATCTCTAAGGTCCTGATCGCTGCTGGTCAGCAGAAGCCAGGCAAAGTTGTTGAGGAGCTCCGGGTTGGCCGGGTCCAATTGCAGCGCTTTAGAGTAGGCCTTCAGTGATCGATCCTCCAGACCCCGACTAAAGAACAGGTCACCGAGCAATCGATATTGGGAGGCCTCATTGCCGGTGCCATGCAGTTTGGGCATCAATACATTTTCAATATATTTTCCCTCGTAATTGCGGACCAGTTGATCGGCGGGCACTCGATCGATGAGAAACACTGCAGCGACCAGTATCGCTAGGTAGACAGCTAGACTTTGTCTGATTTTGCGGTCCTGTCTGGCGATCAACGAAGGGTCCTGCTCACACAGTTCAATCTGGGCTATTCGTTCGCCGATACCGAAATGGTGCCAGTTCGGCTGATCGGCTTTTTGGCCGCTGGTCACCACTATTTTCTCAAAGGCGGATATGAGCTGGCGCCCACTCCCCAGTACCTTGAATACATAAAGGTCGGCCTGTCGTTCGAAGTTTCTGATAAAATACCCAAACACAAAACGGAAATAGAGAAGCAGCAGGATCAGAAGCGGTAGACCGCCGACCAGCGTTATTATTGTTTCCGCTGAAATTATATCTTTGGCCAACAGAGTAAAGATCCAGTTCATTGACAGGGACAGGTAGAGTATCGGTTCGGCCAGTAAGCCAGCTACCAGGCTGAAACCTCCGATCAACAGAACATAGAGCAGCAGATGCCGGTACTTGACATGGCCGATCTCATGGGCCATGACCGCTTCGAGCTCATGAATGTCAAGATTTTGCATCAGGGCCGGTGTCAGCATTATATAGCGAAGTCCGGGTATCATTCCGAGGACGGCTGCGGTTATGACTCGACCTTCGTAGAGCGGCCAGACGCAGAGGGTGGCTTCAAAATTCTGTCGTCTGCAAAAGGCGACAAGGTGATCCTTGAGAGGTCCATCCTTCATTTCGGCGCAGTTCCATAGACGCTTGACTAGCGGTGGGAAGAAAATCAGCACCAGAATGAGGAAGAGTCCGAGAAAGAACAAATCTCCCCATAAAGAATCGAGAAGTTGTCCAAGATTGCTGGAAGGAATCAGTGCCAGCAGATCATACATCAGACTCAGGGCTATCCAGGGGAGGACGATAGCCAGGTTGAAACGAATATTGTTCGAGACGAAAGAGGCGGGTGAATGGAGCTTGCCGAAAACCGAAGCATAACTTCTGTAAGCGCCACCCCAGATCAGTGTGAGATACGAGAAAAAGAGCAAAAGCCCGCCAATGTTGGTGAGGAAGGGAAACCGCTGATTAAGGGATAAAAAAGCGACATAGTATTTGATATCACTCAAAAAAAGAATGATTGAAAAAAATAGCAGGGCAGCGAGCGACAATTTTTTTTCAGCAAGGAAATATCCCTCGGTCTTTTTTGTCCGAGGATTGGCGAATACCCTTTTGACGAGTAGCCAGAAAGCAGCCAGAGAGGCAGCGTAGATGGTCAGCGAACCGGCGAATGAGATGGCCGGTGGTTCGCCTGTGGGTGCGAGACTGAATAAGAAGATGGCTGCAATGAAGATGAGAAGATTTGTGTAAATCACTGTGATAACGCCGGGTAAAGGGAATCTGTCTAGGTTGTTGGCTTACTATAGTATCGTTTCGATAGCCCAGCAAGCAGGCAGTGTTTCACACTCAGGCCAGAAAAGAGGAAACTGTCGAGGGCCAGGAGGTTTGGAGGTGGATAGTATATTATGGGTTGACTTTGTTAGAGTAATGATTTTTAGTATAATATTTTACTGCCGGGAAGGGCGCATAGCTCAGCTGGCTAGAGCCACCGGCTCATAACCGGTCGGTCGTAGGTTCGAGTCCTACTGCGCCCACCAGAGCAAATAAATTTGACAGACAGGGTTTTGAAAATAAAATATTTTCGATATGGACAATGGGGGATAAAGATCGGCCCCCTTTCAATAAAGACCATGGGTTCAGGAGAAGTCAAACCTACCTGGACGCAGGAGGTTTAAAGGTACACCCGGTAACGGGATGTACCTTTTTTTTATGCTTTTTGGGCATGAAAAACAGTGAGAATGAAAATTACGGTTGCTGATGTAATCACAGGTCTCGATCAAATTGCCCCTTTCGGCATGGCCGAATCATGGGACAATGTCGGACTGATTGTCGGGGACCGGGACCGCCGGGTCGGTTCCGTCCTGGTTGGGCTTGACCCCACCAACCGACTGCTCGATGAAGCCCTCGCAAGAAATATTGACACGGTTATCACTCATCATCCGGCAATTTTCAAACCCATTCCTTCCATTGATACCGGCGATTCATCCGGTAGATTTCTCGAGAAAGCATTAACCCATCGGCTCAATATCATTGCCTGCCACACTAATTTCGACGCTGTCTGCAAAGGGGTTAACGATATATTGGCTGAGCTCCTCGGCCTGGAAAATGTCACTCCCCTGGTCCCTGCAGGTGGACAATTTCCAGATGATGCAGGGGTGGGAAGGATAGGTCGCTACTCTCAACCAAAGCCGAGGACAGAATTTATCGAGCTATTGCTGGAGATTCTGGCTCTCGATGCTGTGCAAATGGCCGGTGAATTGCCTCAAGCCATTGTCACGGTGGCACTGTGCGGCGGCAGCGGCTCTGATTTTGCCGAGGCGGCAAAATGCAGTGGCGCCGATCTCTATATCTCGGCTGAAATAAAACACAATGTCGGCCGCTGGGCGGAAGAGAATGGATTCTGCATCATTGACGGGACCCATTATGCAACCGAGAAACCGGCCGTCAGGCTGCTGGCCGAGCGACTCAGAGCCTACAGCCGGGAACGGAACTGGAATCTCGATATAAAAGAGACTGAAACGGAAAACCACCCGTTTTCATCGGTGGATAAAAATAGATATCGTTAAAACTAATAAGGGAGAAGCGTCTTGAACGAATTAATAGAACAATTGGTGGCATTGCAGGAAATGGATCTGGTAATCGACAAGATCGACAGTGAGATCAAGCAGGAGCAGGACGGCTTGGACGGCCGCATCGCGTCTCTGGTTGATCGGGAAGGACGAATAAATGAGCAGGAAGTGTTGATCGAAGAGCTCGAAAAAGAGAGGCGTACGCTGGAAGACGAGATGGCGGACAAGATATCCCATGTCAAAGAGCGTCAGTCGAAAATGATGCAGGTGCAGACCAGCAGGGAACAGACCGCACTGCTCAAAGAGATTGAAGACGCCAAGAAAAACGTCAAGGAAAATGAGGAAAAGATCGTCTCGATTATGGAGCAGGTCGAAAATTTGACCGCCGAGACGACCGAAGAAAAGAATATTCTTAAAACCGAGAAATCCCTTGTCAACGAAGAGAAAAAAAAGGTCAAGTCGGTCATCGACGAGTTGAGTAAAGGCAAGAAGAGCAAAATTAATAAACGTGACAAGCAGGCCGGTGAGGTGAATGGCACAATGATCCAGAAATATGAGCTATTGCGGGAACGGCGCAATGGGCTGGCCATCGTCAACGTGCTGGAGGGTGTCTGTCAGGGCTGTTTTATGAACCTGCCGCCCCAGAAGTACAACATGCTGCTCAGGGGCGACCAGGTGCTAGAATGCCCTTCCTGCCAGCGTCTTATTTATCACCAGGAAATGTAGGGCTGCCGCGAAATTCGTTTGCTCTTTTCCATATAAGAACTACAATTCAAAGCCGGAGCGGGTGCATGATCGCTCCGGCTTTTCAAGTCGGGGAGGAAAGTCCGAACTCCGCAGGGCAGGATGGTTCGTAACGCGAACGCCGGGCGACCGGCGGAAAGTGCCACAGAAAACAAACCGCCCACCAGTATTGGGTAAGGGTGAAACGGTGAGGTAAGAGCTCACCGCTTTCGTGGTGACACGAAGGGCATGGTAAACCCCATCTGGAGCAAGGCCAAATAGGGAGATGTTTGAGGGTTGCCCGTCCGATATCTCCGGGTAGGCTGCACGAGGCGGCGGGTGACCGTCGTCCCAGTTAAATGATCATGACCGTTATGGTACAGAATTCGGCTTATAGCCCGCTCCTTTTCGGCTGGCCGATCATGGAGCCTTGGGGCAGTTGAGGGCGCGGGCGGCTGCTATAATACCCGCTGCCGGCAGCGGCACCAGGATGAAGGTGGACATTCCCAAACAGTTTCTTGAACTGGGTGGAAAACCGCTGCTGGTCTACAGTGTCTCAGCGTTTGCCCAATGCGATTTCATTGACCAGGTGGTCGTTGCAGTGAGTGAGGAAAGGCTTGACTTCACCCGTCAGATAGTTGCGCAGCATGTTCCCTGGAGCTCGAAAATTTCTTTCGTGGCTGGCGGCCTACGACGACAGGACTCGGTTAAAAAAGGACTCGATGCACTTGACGATACAGTCGAAGTCGTCCTGGTTCATGATGGTGCCCGCCCTTTGATTTCCACCGGCCTCATAGAGAGGTGTTACCGTGAGATTCTCAGGCACGGAGCAGCCATTGCTGCAATTCCGGTGAAAGATACCCTTAAACAAGGTGACGATCTTCATCGGGTGTCCGGGACTGTCGATCGGGCTGGTCTCTGGCAGGCCCAGACACCGCAAGGGGCGAGAAAAGAGCTGCTTGAAAATGCCTACCATCAGAACGGCGATGGCGGGGTCACCGATGAATCGACCCTGCTTGAAAAGGCAGGGGCGGTGGTTCGCCTGGTCGCTGGGGAAGAGTTGAACTTCAAGGTTACCAGCAAGGAGGACCTGATCCTGGCGGAATCGATTATCACTGGCAGGACCGGCTCAATCAGGATAGGTCACGGATTTGATGCCCACTGCTTTGCCCACGACCGACGCCTGGTTTTAGGGGGAGTGGAGGTCGAATATGAGCGGGGCCTTGCCGGCCACTCTGATGCCGACGTAGTATGTCACGCCTTGTGCGATGCGATTTTGGGCGCGATTGGCGGTGGTGACATCGGCAGCCATTTTCCTGATAACGATCCGGCATATAAGGGGATTTCCTCACTGATTCTGGTTGACAGAGTCATTGATCTCTGTGCCTCGAGGGGAATGAAGCTCAGCAATGCGGATATCACCATCGTCTGTCAGGCTCCTAAACTGGCAGCTCATATTGAAACAATGAAAAAGCGGCTGGCTCACCATTGTCAGGTTGGACCGGAGCTCATCAATATCAAGGCGACAACCACCGAGAAGATGGGCTACATTGGCAGAGAGGAAGGTATCAGCTGTCATGCCGTCGTCCTGGTCGGGCATAGCTAAAACATTACCAAGATATGAACATCCGAGGTTTTTTTATGGATATCAGTATAGATAGGGAACGATTAGCCGAAGAATTTGTGAGGCTCTGCGAAATCAGCAGCCCCTCAAGAGAAGAAAAACCGGTCGCCGATTATCTGAAAAAGGTGTTCGCTGAGCTGGAGGCGGATTATTCATTTGAGGACGATTCCACTTTGAGGACCGGCTCTGAGTCGGGAAACCTGATTTTCAGGTTTGCTGGAGACAACGGTTCGGCTCCGATTTTTTTCGCCTGCCATATGGACACAGTGCGCCCTGGCCACGGTGTGAAGGTCGAGCGCAGCGGAGACATCTTCACCAGTTTCGGGGATACGATTCTGGGAAGTGATGATAAATCGGGCATCGCACCATTGGTCGAGTTGATTCGGCTGCTCAGAGAAAATCGAGCGACGCATCGTCCCATCGAACTGGTGTTTACCACCTGTGAGGAAATCGGTCTTCAAGGCGCCAAGGCCCTGGACTACAGGAAGCTGCAGGCGGAATACGGCTATGCCCTGGATTCCACAGGCATTGATAAAGTGATCATCGGGGCGCCGGCAGCCAATCGCATCAGGGTCGATGTGCATGGTACGGCGGCCCATGCCGGCATCAACCCGGAGGGAGGGGTCAGTGCCTTTCTGGTTGCGGCCAAAGCGATAACCCGAATAAAGCTCGGGCGAATTGATGAGGAGTCGACAGCCAATATCGGTATAATCAAGGGCGGAGTGGCAACCAATATTGTCCCTGCTCAACTTATGCTCAAGGGTGAAATCCGCAGCCACTCAACGGAAAAACTTGCCCGCTACACTGATGACTTCAAAACCGCCTTCCTCGACACCATTGCCAGCTGGCCGGTCAGTGATAATCCGGCTTACAGGCCGCCCACGGTTGATTTAAAGGTAGAGTCAGAGTATCCGGCGATGCGGCTGGAAGAGAGTGACACCGTAGTCGAAACTGTCAGGCAGGCAGGACTTGCCCTCGGTCGAGAGCAGTCGTTTATTGTTGCCGGCGGAGGAAGCGATGCCAATATTTTCAATGGCTATGGCTTGCCGACTGCGATCGTGGCAACCGGCATGACCGATGTCCACACCTCGGAAGAAAGTGTCGATCTCAATAATATGGTCAAATTGACCGAGCTGCTCTATACTGTAGCCTGTATGTGATCATTGCCGGGTGACCAATCGCTTTCTTGTTGAATTTCGATCCTACTTGTTATAAACAATTCTCTACGGCTCTTTTGAAGGCACAAAGACTAATCGATCTTTGTGCCTTACCTGTTTTAAGATACCCGTGTGTTACCATTTTTTGCAGGTAGGCAGATTCAGCCTTGGACACGGACAAAGTGGAAAAGTTCCATGACGACCATCAACGGAAAGTTTAGCGATTCTCCCGCAGCCAGTCTTAAACCCCGGCATGAGTGCGGTGTGTGCGGAATATATAATCACATCGATTCCTCGAGACTGGCCTACTTCGGGCTCTACGCCCTGCAGCACCGAGGGCAGGAGAGTGCAGGAATCGTCACTTCCAATGGCGAAAGAGTGCTGATTCACAAGAATATGGGGCTGGTATCCGAGGTGTTTTCTGAAGAGACATTGACCTCACTTGAGGGTCATATCTCCATTGGTCATGTGAGATATTCAACCACCGGAGCCTCGAATATCATCAACACCCAGCCATTGATGATCACCCACAAGGGTATCACCCTGGCAGTGGCCCACAACGGCAATCTGGTCAACTCGATTGCCTTGCGTAACAGGCTGGAGGAGCGTGGTTCGATATTTCAGACCACCATGGACAGTGAGGTTGTTCTCCATCTGATGGCCAGAGCCACCGATAGATCTTTCGAAGAAGCTTTGGCGATGTCTTTCAAGGAGATCAAGGGTGCTTTCTCGATGTTGATGATGACCAAAGATACAATGGTGGCTATTCGAGATCCCAATGGTTTCAGACCGCTTTGTCTGGGAAAATTGAACAATGGCGGCTATATCGTCGCCTCTGAGACCTGTGCCCTTGACCTGGTCGAGGCTCAGTACCTGCGTGATGTGGAACCCGGAGAGCTGCTTATCTGTAAAGGTGACCAGATCAAGTCAATCTACCCCTGGGAGAAACGGAAAACCAGCTTCTGCATATTTGAAACTGTCTACTTTGCCAGGCCTGACTCCGATATTTTCGGCATCAATGTATACGAGACCCGAAAACGGATGGGGCAGATCCTGGCTCAGGAACGATCCGCTGGATGCCGATTTTGTCATGCCCTTCCCCGATTCCGGCAATTACGCGGCCATAGGCTATTCGCAGGAGTCCGGAATCCCGCTGGAATTTGGGGTTATCAGAAATCATTATGTGGGCCGGACCTTTATTCAACCCACCCAATCGATGCGTGATTTCAACGTCAGGGTTAAACTGAACCCGGTCAGATCCTTTCTTGAGGGAAAGCGGGTCATCATCATCGAGGATTCGATCATCAGAGGCACCACCGGGAAAAGCAGGGTTCGATCGCTTCGCAATGCAGGAGCCTCTGAGGTGCATATGATGGTGAGCTGTCCGCCGACCAGACACCCGTGCTATTATGGTATAGACTTTCCGTCCAGTAAAGAGTTGATCGCCTATGGGAATGAAGTGGACCAGATTGCTGAGTATCTGGGCCTCGATTCGCTTTACTATCTTAGCCTGGAAGGTATGGTCCGGGCCACCGGAATGACTGTCGACGATTTCTGTCTGGCTTGCTTCAATGCCGACTATCCGGTCAAACCTGATCTGAGTTTTCACAAAAATGCCCTGGACAAAAGCTGCTGACCCTGCCAAGAAGATCAATTAAATCTTGTCACCGGAAATTCTGCGTAACTATAAGACAGTCTTATAGCCGACAGATAATGCAGTTCTTGCCCGAGTTCTTGGCATCATACATTGCCTGATCGGCCAGGATCTGCATTCTGCTGATGTCTTCGCCAAGATCGACACTAGCGTCTCGCCTGCAGGCAACAATGCCGATGGAAAGCGTGGTTTGACTGGCAGTGCTTTCACTGAAATTGTACATGACCCGCTGAATAATTTCTTTTGCCTGGGTGACGGTTGTCTGTGGCAAGAGCACAGCGAATTCGTCCCCGCCCAGGCGAAAACAAAGATCCACGCTGTTTCTGGTATATTCGTTTAAGGTCGCGCCGAGGGTGATCAGTATCTTGTCGCCCTGGTCGTGACCATGGGTGTCATTATAGGCCTTAAAGTTATCGACATCGATGAGGGCTAAAAATAATTGATAGCCCTGCCGATGGGCTCGTTCTACCTCATGGGGCAAGCGCTGGTCATAAGCGCGACGGTTCAGCAGAGAAGTGAGCCCGTCACTCATTGACAGGGCTTCGAGATTTCTGATTAAGCGTCTCTCACGAATCACTCTGGCGAGTTTGGCTTCAAGTTCTGCCTGATCGATCGGTTTTTTTATGAAATCGATTGCCCCGGCCCGGATCACATCGGCATACCGAACCTTGTTGTTGTGACCGGTGGCGATTATCACATCGGTATTGAAATGATACGTGAGTATATGTTTAAGAAGTGTCATACCGTCCATCTGCGGCATTATAAGATCGCAAAGAACAATATCGCACCTGGTTTTTTTTAGAATTTGAGCGGCTTCCCTGCCGCCACCGGCAACCAGGCTGGTATATCCGAGTGAAGAGACCACTACGCTCAAGGCCTCACGCACCGGTCGATCGTCATCAACGATCAATATGACACCTGTTTCTTCTGTGAATTGCACAATGTTCGTCCTGAGTATCTGATGCTTTTTGAACGGTGTGGGTTGCAGAGAAGGGCCGCTTTCAAAACTTCGATAATATTACTGCCGAAAAAATATGTCCAGCGCCGAGTCCTATTTTTCCCGGGGATCCTTCCCCGTCTCAAACATCTCAAAAAGATCAAAAAAAAGCCGGGTTACCGCACTGTAGTGAGTGGAAGCACCCGAGCTTGCATAGGCCTTGGTAATTTCGAGTGCCTTGGCAAAACTTTCCTGGCTCGCAGATTCAAGAGGATTTCTGACGGCATCAACCAGGCTGGCACCGATGGCTGGGTTGTTCTTATCTGATTTCATTGGCATAATCCTGATCGTTATAGTGAGAGATCCATTCCCTTGTACCGTATGAGATGCATGATTGAGATGCGCTTAAAGCAGCCATTTCCAGGCTCTTGGGAAATGGGTTTGTTAATATATGGTGGCAGAAGGCTCCGTGCAGAATGTCTCCGGCCCCCAAAGTGTCAACCGCAACCACCTGTGGTACCAAAAGGTGACCCTGTTTACCTTCGATCCGGTAAATAATTGGTTCGGCACCATGGCTGATTGCCGCACCTTTCACCCCGGCATCCTCCAGAAAGCCCAAAAGATCTTCGTCCGAACTGCAGCCCGGAGCCCTGAAGTCAGCCGAGCAGATAGCATAGTCGATAAAAGGCAGCAGGTCTTCAAGTCCTTCTTTCCACGAGCCTCCATCCAGAACAGTGAGTGAGTGACCCTGGGCTTCTTGGGCGACAGTGATGGCCTGCTCCAGGTAAAAACCGTCGAGCAGAATTACCGGGCAATCCTCCAAGAGATGATTGTACCGTTGGTCAGGAGACAAGGTGCGGCCCTGGGGGTTGCGATATACCACACAGCGGCTGCCGTTGGAGGAATCAATTATTATCGACGACAGGACTGGCAGGGCCTCCGGATCGTTCGAATAATCATGGACTGTTACTCCATGTTTCTGCAGATCCTCGAGCGCCAGAGCTCCAGTCGGGTGGTTTCCCAGCCCGGTGACCAGAGCAGCTTTGTTGCCAAAAGCGGCATAGGCCACTGCTGCATTCGCAGCCGGCCCGCCTGCACAGACTGCCTGATGATGTGTTTTAATTTTTTGATCCGGCAATGGGTGTGTAGCGACGACATTGAAGATATCGACAGTGGTGAGTCCGACAAAGAGCCCTCGTGCCATAGTGTTTTACCGTGGGGATCACATGATGTGGATTGATTCGCAGATGAAGTTCTTTTCCTTCAATGGGTGGTAGAGTTTGAGGTGAAGGAGAAGGGTGTCCTGCGAGCCTTTATACATTCCTCCGCCGGCAATGAGGCCGAAACAGGTCTGTCGAGTACCATCCTCGTAGGAGAGTTCAACTGAAACCTGATGTCCCAGGCAGACCATGATATTGTCGAGATTGGCGTATGGTACAGCGAGATTGAAGCCGCCATGGCTGGTCTGGGCAAGGTTGCCCGTCACCTCGTTTTGAATATCCTTCCCTTTGCTGTCCTTGAAAGAAAAAGAGCAGTGGATGTCGACCTCTTGTTCTTTTTTGGAAGTATCATCCATTGCGCTACTGATGAGATTTGGTAACACATCGTAATGCGCGCAAAAATCTGACAATTTATCGAACAGGTCGGGCACTGTGTCCTGAATCTCTGTAAATTGTTCCTTTTTGAGCAGTCGCACCTGAATCTCTGTTTGAGCCTGAATTGTGAAAGGCCAGGGACTTCCATTAAAAAATGCTTCGCTGCCAAAGATCTCGCCTCCCTGAAAAGGGGCAAATGCAAGGCTGCCAGTGGTTGCTGGAAGAATTATGTCGGCATAGCCATGATCGATAAAGATAAGGTCGGACTGCGTATCTCCCTGCTGGACGATATATTTACCAGCTTCCAGAGTAAGCGGTGTGAGAATTTTAAAGAAGGTGTTGGCTTCTTGCGTGTCAAGCCTTTCATAGAAGGCACTCCAGACCATCAGATGATGGTCCTGGCTCAGATGAGACTCAAAGGTTGCAGTCCGATCCTCCGTCTCTTCTACAGGCTTCTGACTGGTCAGGGTGTCCGTAAGGGTTTCTACAAAAATATCACTCAAACCTACTTCAGAGTAGGCATCCGATAGATCTGTAGAATCGGCGGGAATTTGGACAAGGGCCTCGTCTTCGATCAATGAGTTAACCTGGTCTTCTTCAATGCGCTGCGAAAAGATAGACTCACCGCTGGTGTTTTGCTCGATCTTTTGCAAAGCATCAATAGCGGCTCGCACCAGGCTGTCAGCAGCCCCATAGCGCTCCTTTCGATCTTCGACAAGGCCCAAAAGGGCTTGTATGGTCCGGTATGAAGGGTAGGCTACAAGCTTGCTGCAAAGCTTTAAAATCAGAAAATCATGCACGTGGCTGCTGAAGCTGTCTCGCTGCTCAAAAAGATCCAGCAGGGCCTCTTCGATCTCAGCTCCTTCAAACTGGACGAGGAGATCTACCAGATGTGCTTTGAGCTCGTCGTTAATTTTCTGCAGGGCTTCAAGCAGTCGCTCCCGCATCTTCTCTCCGCCAAGCACCTCGATGCAATTGAGTACCTGCTGCTGCACCCTTATATCCGGGTGTGACAGGTGTTGATTTACCTCTTGGTAGAGCTCATCATTGCCAAGGCGGGAAACGATCATAATTATGTTTCTGGTTATGTACCAGAGCTGTTGATCATTGAGGCAACTGATAAGTACCGGTACACTGACCTTGCCGATCCGGGGAATGAGGTCCACCAAAGCCAGCCGCTCTTCTTTGTCGTTGCTGTGGGCAAGTTTTTGGACTAGGAAATGGGTCCCCTGCTGTCCCATATTGATGAGGATGTTTTCAACAACGTCCTTACGCTGGGAAGTTTCACCGAGATACGCATTGGCAAGGATATCAAGAACATCCGGTTCCGCCAGCTTGTCGTGGACCCGGGCGACGACTCCTTGTATGAGGTTGTTTTTGAGCAGCGTTTTATTGCTGATCTTATTCATGGTTACAATTAGGTGCTCAACCTCGTACCATTGTTCGGTTGAGAGCATTTCGACAACAATTCTCTGCAGCTTGAGACAGACTGGTTCAAAGCCGGCGATAAACTCGCTCTCGAAATAGAGCCAGTTAGCGGAGATTCTTGCAACAATGGAGCTTAACTCTCTGATATTGTTGATGTGGATTTGCTCCGAAAGCATCATCATCACCATCAGAGACCGCTCTCGTACCTCCACCGAATCGCTGCAAATACTCTTCTCCAGTTTGTCGAGCAAGGATATCGCAGTCTTTCTCTGGTCGCCGCGATAGAGCTTGAGGATATGGGGGCCAAGGCTTTGGACGAATTCGTCGTTGAGAAGAATGTCGAACTTTTCCTGCAGGAAAAGGGCAGCTGCCTGGTTCAGACGAGCCTCTTCACGCTTGATTTCGGCCTGCAGCAGCGATTGTTTTGCTTTGGCCATGGCCTGAGCCTGTTTTTCTTTATCGACATCCATAATCTATCCCTCCAGAAGAGAAGCAGACCGAATACAATTCCAGTAGTACATAGAAAAACGATCTTTAGGGCAGGGAAAGAAGCCCCAGCACATCCTATCACAGACGGTGATGAATAGTTACCAGTTTTATGAACACATCCAGAGGAGTAATATCTGGCAGGTTCAGTCCTTGGGACCAACTATGTCAGGCAGATATTGATTTAAGCAGGGGGAACCCCATTTTCTCCCGCTGGCTTACATAGGATTCCGCCACATTTCTGACAATATTTCTGATCCTGCCTATGTATCTTGTACGCTCTGCCACACTGATAGCTTTTCTGGCATCAAGCAGGTTGAAGACGTGTGAGCATTTCAGGCAATAATCATAGGCTGGCAGAACCAGATCCTTACCAATCAATTTTTCCGCTTCGGCCTCGTAAGAATTAAAGAATCCTATCATCTTGTCCACATCGGCCTCTTCAAAATTGAAGGTAGAAAATTCAACCTCGGCTTGATGGAAAATCTCGCCATAGCTGATCTCATCGTTCCAGGCGATATCATAAACACTGTCGACCCCCTGGAGATACATGGCAATCCTTTCGAGGCCGTAGGTGATTTCGGCGGTGACCGGATGCAGATCAATTGATCCGGCTTGCTGAAAATAGGTGAACTGGGTGATTTCCATACCATCCAACCAGATTTCCCATCCCAATCCCCAGGCACCAAGGGTTGGCGATTCCCAGTCGTCTTCGACGAATCTGACATCATGCTCCATCAGGTTGAGGCCGAATCGTTTGAGGCTTTCCAGATATAGTTCCTGAACGTTCAATGGAGATGGTTTAATCACTACCTGGTATTGATAATAGTGCTGCAGCCGGTTCGGATTGTTGCCGTAGCGGCCGTCGGTGGGGCGACGGGACGGTTGTGGATAGGCAGCTTTCCATGGTTCGGGTCCCAGAGCCCTGAGCAGGGTTGCGGGATGGAAGGTCCCGGCGCCTACTTCCATATCGTATGGTTGCTGTATAATGCAGCCCTGATCTGCCCAGTATCTATCCAGTTCGAAAATTATATCCTGGAAATTCATGCGTACTCCTCGAATAAAAGTCTGAAAGGCCCACTCCGGCGGTTTCTCCTGCCGGTGAGTGAGAATAATGATTAACTCCTGGTTATAATTGCTATCTTGACTTTTGTCCAGCTGATCTCCATTATATTTTGCTGGTCAAAATCTAAAAATCTAACATGGATAGCGCACTTTTTATGACAGCTACAGCATCCGATGAACAGCTCAAATCATTGCTCGATCACTCTAAAACCATCGCCGTCGTGGGCCTGTCTCCTAAGATGCAGCGGCCGAGCAACGCGGTGGCAGCTTATCTCATCAATCAGGGTTACTCAGTCATTCCTGTCAACCCTGGACATAGTGAAATCCTGGGGCATGCCTGCTATCCTGATTTGAAAGCGATACCAGGAAAAGTGGACATCGTGGATATTTTTCGCAGGTCCAGCGAGATTGGGCCGATTGTTTACCAAGCCGTTGAAATCGGTGCCGGGGCAGTCTGGATGCAGCAGGGCATCATCAATGAAGAGGCGGCTCATTTCGCAATAGATGCAGGTCTTCGTGTCGTCATGGACCTGTGTATCAAGATCGAACACTCCCGACTGCTGATCCGCTAGAATTTTCTCGATATGGAACCACAAACGATACGCATCCGAGGGGCGCGGATGCACAACCTGAAAAATATCGATGTCGATCTGCCAAGAAATGCGCTGGTGGTATTTACCGGGCTCTCGGGTTCAGGTAAGTCAACCCTCGCTTTCGATACATTGTACGCTGAGGGACAACGACGCTATGTTGAGTCTCTCTCCACCTATGCCAGGCAGTTTCTCGGGCAGATGGATAAGCCCGATGTGGATTCATTGGAAGGGCTGTCACCCGCCGTTTCCATTGAGCAGAAGACCACCAGCAAAAACCCTCGCTCAACGGTAGGCACGGTCACCGAAATTTATGATCACCTGCGGCTGCTTTTTGCTCGCTGCGGTCGGCCGTACTGCCCGGAATGCGGTGAGGAGATTCGCTCACAATCGATTGAGGACATGGTCAACATCCTTCTTGAGGAACCGGAAGGGACCAAGGTCATTCTTCTGGCCCCAATGGTATCCGACCGTAAGGGCAGGCACGAGCAGCTTCTGGCTCGAATAAAAAAGGAGGGTTTTGTCCGGGTCCGTGTCGATGGAGATATCCTCTATGCCGACGACGTTCAGGCCCTTGATAAAAACAAAAAGCACACCATCGAGATAGTTGTTGATCGTCTTGTCTTGAAGCCAGCCGTGCGCAGAAGGCTGGCAGACTCGATCACTACTGCAGTGAAAGTGACCAACGGCTTCCTGCTGGCCCATTTCCCAGACCGGGAAGGCGAACAGCTCTTCAGTGAGTTCGCTGCCTGCCATACCTGCGGTATATCAATGCCCCCGCTCTCAACCCAGCTTTTTTCCTTTAACAACCCCCTGGGTGCCTGTGGTGAATGCGGTGGGCTCGGAGTCAAACAGTTCTTCGACGAAAGTCTGATCGTTCCAGACCACTCACTGTCAGTGATTGGTGGAGCCATCGCTCCCTGGGGATGGCGAAATGAGTCAACCTACACCGGGCAGATGCTTGCCGCTGTCGCCAGACACTACAGTTTTTCACTAAAAACACCTTTCGCAAAGCTATCCGAAAAGCAGAGAAGGCTCATTTTGTATGGGTCCAACGGCGAGGAGATCGACTTCTATTATCGCAAGGGAAGGCGAGTGATGACCGCGGTCAAATCTTTTGAGGGCGTCATCCCGCAGCTTGACCGCAGATATCACGAAACCCAGTCAGCGATGATACGGGATGAGCTGGCCCGCTATATGAATGAACAGATTTGTCCTGCCTGCCGGGGGGCGCGCCTCAAGCCCGAAGCGCTGGCGGTTCGGATAGGGGATCACAATATTTTCGAGCTGACCACCATGTCGGTTGAAAAATTGCTCACAGGTCTACCACTTTTACCTTTCAACGAACGGGAGCGTACCATAGGCGAATCGGTGCTGAAGGAAATTGTCGACCGCCTCTCCTTTCTAGAGGATGTTGGGCTTGGGTACCTGACGCTGGCCCGAAAGTCCGGCACGCTTTCGGGCGGAGAAGCCCAGAGAATAAGGCTTGCATCACAGATCGGTTCACGTCTTGCCGGGGTACTCTATATCCTTGATGAACCGAGCATCGGCCTGCACCAGCGGGACAATCAGAAATTGATCAATACCCTGATGGAACTCAGAGATCTCGGGAATACGGTCATCGTTGTGGAGCATGATACTAATACAATCCTGGCTGCAGATCATGTCCTGGATATGGGAATCGGTGCCGGTGTGCACGGTGGTGATATTGTCTTCAGTGGTTCCATTCCAGACCTGCTGGATCAGAAACAGTCTGAAACCGGTGCCTACCTCTCGGGAAGGAAAAGCATCGCTGTCCCCGGCAGCAGGAGAAAGGTCAGGAAGAGGGGGCACCAATCACTGAAGATCACGGGAGCGGTAGCAAACAATTTAAAGAATATCGGGGTTGATTTTCCTCTTGGTGTGATGACTGCCGTTACCGGAGTTTCCGGTTCAGGCAAGAGCAGCCTTGTCATGGAATCGCTCTTTAAGCTGGCCAAATATGGAAAATCGATCAAAAGTGAAAAAGTAAAAAGAAGAGGTACCAGTCTGGCAGGACTAGACTACATCGATAAGATCATTGATATTGATCAGAGTCCCATCGGTAGAACCCCACGATCCAACCCGGCCACTTACACTGGGGTTTTCACACCGATTCGTGAATTGTTCGCCAGGCTGCCGGAATCGAGAGCCCGCGGTTACAAGCCCGGACGATTCAGTTTCAACCTTAAGGGTGGACGCTGTGAAGCCTGCGATGGAGAGGGGGTGCTGCGGATCGCCATGCATTTTCTCCCAGATGTCTATGTGGTGTGCGAGACCTGCAAAGGCAAGAGATACAACCAGGAAACCCTCGATATCACCTATAAGGATAAGACGATTCACGATGTCCTCTCTATGACGGTTGCTGAAGCGTTGGACTTTTTTGAAAATATTCCTGCGATTAAACAAAGGTTACAGACGTTATATGATGTTGGGCTGTCCTATATAAAATTAGGTCAATCATCTGTCACCCTGTCAGGAGGCGAGGCCCAGCGGGTGAAACTGGCTCGGGAGCTGTCAGGCAGAAGTATAGGTAAGACCCTCTATATCCTCGACGAACCAACCACGGGTCTGCACCCGGCCGATATCAAGCATCTGCTCGAGGTGCTCAACAGATTAGTGGATCAGGGCAATACTGTTCTGGTGATTGAGCACAACCTGGACGTGATAAAAACGGCAGACTGGATTATAGACATTGGCCCCGAGGGTGGCGACGGGGGTGGGGAAGTGATAGCAGCCGGAACTCCGGAGCAGATAGGCGAGGTGACAGAGTCCTATACCGGGATCTACCTGAAACAACTACTTGATGAAAATTCAGTGAATGCTAAAAACCTTGCGTGAGACTCTGCGATGCAGTTTAATGCCGCCCATTGTCCTTTTAACTAACATCAAATTTTAAGGAGAGCGAGAAAATGGCAGAACAAGCAGCTGCTGATGCACAGGGATCGCAGGAAGCCCCGGTTCTGCGGATGCAGAAAATGTATATAAAGGATTTTTCTTTCGAAAATCCCAATTCCCCCGAAATATTCAGGGCAAACCAGAATTCGGAACCGAAAGTGGAGCTCAATCTGCAACTCAACAACAAGAAGGTGGGAGAGGATCATTGGGAAGTGGCATTAGAAATCAACGCCAAGGTCGTCACCAAAGAAGAGGACTCGCGGGTACTCTTTATTCTGGAGATAGAGCACGCCGCTGTATTCTTCCTGAAAAACATACCCGAGCAACATATGTCAATGGTGCTCGGGGTTGAATGCCCGACCCTGCTGTTTCCTTTTACCCGACAGATCATCAGTCAGATTTCTGTAGACGGTGGATTTATGCCGTTTTTGATGGAGCCGGTTAACTTCCTGGCATTATTCCAGAATGCTCAGAAGAACAAAGAGGCATCGAATTGATCTGATCAGAAACTCAGATTAAATAGAAAAGGCCGTTTATCCCTGGGGATAAACGGCCTTCTTTTTTGGCAGGTATGAAGTTTACAGTCCGTAAGTCACGAAATTGTCGATCAGCTTACTGACTCCTTTTTCGATTGCACTGTTGAAAAGTGCATCATATTGCTGGTCAGCATAGACGGACTCAGGTGATACTGCGACCCGAATTCTGTTGGTCCAGACCAGGTTTCCTGTAGCCGCCTCTTGCACCCAGATGCGCATCTGCACCACCGCCTGTTCAACTTTGCCGCTGTTGTAGGACATGTCTCCCAGAACAGCGCCGGCACCGCCCCAGAAAGATGGCATTTGAGGTCGCGCTGGAGGCGCCGAACAAGGTAGACGCCGTCAAAGGGCCAGACGGTCTGGTAGCCGATCAGGGCGCCATAGGCGGCACCGGCGGCCATCTGACCATACCGATCGTATTCATCTGAACCGGCTACGCCGACCGCAATGCGCGATGTACCCTGGAGCAGAAATGGTAAAAATCCTTTTTTCCAGGGTTCCCAGGTGGGATCCTCTCGGGTTTTGTATTCGAGAATCCGGCCGCGGACAATATAGTCGGCGTTGAAGCGACGGCCTAGCTGAGCAACCGTAGTCTCGTCGAGCCCATGCGTGCCTGGGGCTGATATGGCCTTGTTATCGCCAGCCATTTCCTGCTCCGAGATGTAGGTTCGGAGAATGCCTTTCATTTTACTTGACCACTCGCCGCTCAACTCATTGCGCATAGATTTCGAGCTGGTCTCCTCGTAGGCCACGAGGCTGATCAGATCCTGCTCGACCATGTAACGAAAGACATCTTCTTGGATCGAAGTACTAAACCCATTAGCAACAAGATTGTCGGTTACCGACTCAGATATCTGCAAGTTTCTGCGATAGGATGCAGTGAGGTTGTCTGCAAAGCTGTAGTCGGCGAATGGTAAAATCACTACCGATTTTCCATTCCCAGGTGCGTTCTGTCCAGCTCCTTCAGGAACATGGAGCGTTTCCACAACAGTCTGGCCACAACCGGCCATAACCAACGCTAAAATTCCAATGAGCAGATATTTCAGCCTGTTCATAATAGTCTCCCTGCCAAATGATGAAGTAATGTTCTTAAAGATGAACGTTCCTGAGTTTATATAATCCGTGGTCTCAGCAGAATGATCAATTCCACCTTCTGCTTTTGCTTTTCTTCGTAGCCAAAAAGGTAGCGGACAACCGGAATCTTGCCGACCAAAGGTGCAAAATTTCCTTCTACATCATCTACTTCGCTGATAAGTCCGCCTATCACCAACATCTCATTATCCTTAACCCGCACAGTGGTACTCATCTCTCGGACCTTGACTCTTGGCAAGCCAATCTGCTGGCCTTCCAGACCTATGTCGCGGTATTCGATCGGTTCTTCGAGAGCTGGAGGTTATCGGAACCAGGTTCATAATAACCTCCTTATCGTTAAGGATATTAGCAGTCAAAGCAAGACTGACGCCTGAAAGAACACGTTCGGTTTCTACCGTATAAGTTAAAAGGGTTTGAACTCCACCTGTATCCCTATCTACCTCGATGCTCGAGATATAAGTGACATTTTCACCAACCGAGAGAAGTGCAGGCTGGCCATTCATCACACTTATCTTTGGATTCGAAAGGACCTGTAGTGTCTCCTTGAGTTTTTAAGGCATTGAGAAAGACATTGAACATGTTGCTGCTAGGGCATATCTTTGAAATGAATCGGGTCGGATCGTAGATAGGCCCGTGTTCGTGCCATTGTCAAACGAATTGTTGTTTGAGTAAACATATGGCCATACCTGACCAAGGCTGCCAGCTACTCTGGAGTAGGGTTATCGCCAAAAGTTACCAGACCATTGACATCAAAATTTTTGAAAACCTGATTCCAGTTCATCCCGATGGAGGAGTTATCCACCAGCCGAACCTCGATAATTTTTGCTTCGATTGCGATCTGCTTGTAAAGTTCTCCTGTGAGACTGTCAAAGTATTGCTGCAGTTCATCAAGCAATGGTCGAGGGGCAACAACGGTAACAATGCCGACTGGCTTGTCAATAAAGTACTGAACACCACCACTTGATACTCTGCGGCTTGCCTGTTGAATGGCTTCTTCCTCGGCAGCTCCTTCAGCTTCGGGCACAACAGCCTCTGGGGTCACCACGGTGGTCCCCCAGGTTTCGATGATCTTGTCCATATTGGCCTGAATACTTTCCCAGATATCGAAGGTGTTCTCTGGGCTATCTAAAACTGATAGTTCCATCAACATTGGAGTTGAAAGATTCACCGCCTAGAACATTACCGCCAATGCCAGTCTGGCTAGTTTTGCCTGATAAACGGCATGGCGATACGGAACTGCCTGGTCTCTTTGTATTTTACGACGATGGTGTTGCCCTGCATTTCGTGGAAATAGTCTACCTGCCTGAGCAGATTGTCAACTGCCTCGTAAAAGTCATCGTTGGCGTTTATGTCAACATCAACAAGACGTTCTGGTCGACATCGCTGGCCCAGGAGACATTCATTTTTTTCAGGGCGCCAACCGCTTGAGTATATCCCATAGCGGCTGTGGACCTCGGGTAGACTTGATCGTCGCCCCGACCTTGAGAGAGGTCTCTTCTTCACTGAGAATGGCCTCATCCTCATCCTCGGAGTCGACCATATAGGCGGGAGTCTGATACATGGTCGGTAACGACTCCGGTGGCTTTTCAATGGGGTTTTTAGACGCAGCGGTCTGCTCATCCGGGACGATCGGCTCTTCAACGACGGCCTGCTGATTAGTGCATGAAGCCGCAAAGAAAAGGAGCAGCAAAATGGCCAGATAGTGCATGTGTCTTTTGGTTACCTTCATCTTTCAGAACCTCGTAGACAGTTATCAATAAGATTTAGCCTGTGTAAATCCAATTCAACTTTAGTTTGCCGCAGAAACTCTGCTTTGGATATATGCTTTCAGATCCGGACGCATCTGCAGCCCCGAAGCCAGAAGCGATCGATACTGTTCTTTTGCCTTGTCGCGATTTCCCAACTTGTCGTAGATACGAGCTTTACTTACCAGGGTATGGACGGTGTCCCCATAATAGTTTTCAAAGGTATCCAGGAGTTTGAGTGATTGCTCCAGCCGATTGTTGTTCTCCGTGAAGGCAGCATAGCTGATCAATGCTTCTTTCTTGGGTGGATCATCACTGATACTCTGGGCAAAGCATTCAAGCGCCTCGGCAGTGCGTTCCATATTGGCGGCGCTGATGGCGCAATAGAGTGCTGCACGGGTGTCGGCGGGGTCTATCTCCAGGGATTTCTGGGCGTAGTAGGAAGCCTTGGCGTTGATATTCATTCTGCCCAGGTAAAGATTTGCCAGTTTGTCCGAGATCCTGCCATTATCCGGCCAGAGTTTGAAAGCCTGCTCGTAGAGCGTGACGGCTTCTTCGAATTTGTTCTCTTCTTCAAGCTTGTAGGCCTTGATCAGCAGTTCTTTGGCCTGCATTATTTCGGCTGGCTGGGTGGCTGATTCCGAGATTATCAGAGCCTCTTCTTTGACCACTTCGATATCGGCCTCGAAAGAGAGATTATCTTCTGCCTGTTCGGGCCAGGTGAAATTTTTATTTTGGGGATAGATGACAAGTGTATTGAACGCTCTACTTTCTGGAGCCCGGTGAGGTTCATAATCACGTCAAGGGCAAATTCCCAGGGTACATCGTTCAGGGCCAGAGTCAGAGTACCGTTTACTGCCTGGTCGACAATAATATTCATCCCTGAAATTTCTCTGAAATAGTCTGAAAACATTATGCAGGTCAATTTTATAGAAGTCGACACTGATCCGTTCGCCTGTATAGCCGGAGAAGGAAAAAGTGTCTTCAAGTTGAGCGAGATCATCTTCCTTCTTCAGTCTGGGGCATCTGCAAACCTGGCGCTCCATCCTGGGGTGATTCGAAAATTGATTCATCAAGTACGGGTTTTTCTGCAGATTTTTCAGCGTCCATCGATGCCATGCTGTTATCGTGCAGCAGCAACAGCAGGGGAGCCAGGCTGAGAAAGGATTTTGATATTGATGTCGTTCTCGATGCGCTGAACATCATAGGTGGCGTTTTCACCGATGGTAAATTCAAATCTGGCCAGAGGAGGATCCTGATCTTTCAGCATGGAAAGATTGAGCTTGGCCAGATTGTTGGCCGGCAAGATCTGATCAGGTGTGATGCTTGCGTCCAGTTCGGTATCGGCGATATCTACAATCAGGCGATAAGGATCGAATCGTTCTGAAACCGTGTATGCCGGAGCAGTGTTTCCGCTAATCGTCATTTCCAGGCTGTCTGATTGAATATCGTTGCGACGCTGGAAATCTTGTACATCTGACTTGCGGCCACAGAAGGGTTGAGACCAATCTGATAAGCGCAAATAACGGAGAAAATGGCCAATAATGTAGTTATAAACCTGGTATACATTGTCTATTCTTCTCCCTCTCGCTTTAACACCATCGCGATTTCATTCTTGAGTACTTTTCCGCTGCGGGTTTGTGCTGTTTCTTCTATCAAAATTTTATCTTCAGTGATTCTGGTTATGACGCCGCGTCTGCCAATTTTCATACCCTCTTCGACGACATACCCTCTCCCGGTAAAATCCTGCACCATGGCAAGTGTTCTCCACCAGTCATCATCAGGGCGACTAGGGTAAGCTGGCCCGGTTCGAAGAGCTGCATGCCGGTGAGCACTTCATTATTATCAACTATCTCATCAGGAAGTATCGGGTTGTTTTGTTGAGCTGTTTCACTAACAAAAGGAGTGAATGGATCAGCTCTGTTCTCAACTTGATACTCATAATCCGAAGCTGCTTTTTTCTATCTCGATCGGCACAGTTTCTTCTGGAGCAGCCTGATCATTTTCCTGGGGATCGGCAGCAAGAGCAAGATTCACAAGAAAAAAAGAAAAGAGCCCGATCAAGGCTGTTGCAAGCTGTTTCCTAAAGTGGCGGTGGCTACACTATCATATTCATGACACGCTCATGTGAAAATTTTTACTTTCATTCTTCTTTTTATCATCTGGTTTGGGCAGTGCTTTATTGGTAAAACGATAGGTCACCAATTGGCCACTGGCGCTGACCATCCACTCACCCAAAGCGGTTTTTTTGGAGAGCCGGCGGAGAGATTGGTGACACTGACGATTCGGTCGAGTTTGCTGACCTGATCCAGGAAGCCTCCGATCGAGTGGTACGGGCCATTGATTGATATGGCGACCGGTACCTCGTTGTAAAAATCTCTCTGCACCTCGGCTTTAGGGGTAAAACTGACGAAATCCAACCCAGCGGTTCTGCCCAGTGCAGAAATATCGGTAAGCAGCTTGGGAATCTCTTTGTCTTTTGGCAGCATCTTTGAGCTTCTTCGAATTCTTCTTCAACCTTCTGAACCTGGGCAAGCAAGAATGGGGAGCCGTCTCTTTTTCTCTCTCAAATTCTGAATTTCCTTGACAAGCTTATCTCTGGTAACCTCCAGACCTTTGATCTGTTCGCTTTTAGGCTGGAAAAAAAGAAAGTAGAAAAGAGCGATTGGTGCGATCAAGTATTATCGCCGCAAGCAGAATTTTATACTTTTTCTCAAGCGGGATATATTTTTGATCAAGGAACGTGGCGAATTTTGAGTTGCTCTTTTTCATTGGCTGATCGTATCCCTGAAGTTATTACTGCTGATTCGCTGCTTCTGCCTGTGTCTCCCCTGGAGGTGTCGGAGAAGAAACAGATGCTGAAATGGAAAATGATTTCAGGCTGTTGCCGCTGACATTCTTGAGCGAAGTGTTGCTGAGATTAACTCCGTTTATGTAGCTTGAATCAAGCTCCAGATTTTCCATGAATTCGGCAATGGTCTTGTTATCAAGGGCATAGCCTGACAGGGCAAGGCTGCCGCCGTTCTGATTGAACGAGGTAATCCACATCCGTTTGTTGTCTATGATTTTGGCTACTTCGTCCAGTACGTGAACCGTAAGCGATGAATCTGTTTTAAGTTGATTGATGATTTTTATCTTGTTGTTCAGATCTAATCTTCTCTTCTCCAGGTCGGCTATTTCCTGAACCACCTTGTCGAACGATTTTTTTTCGTTGGTCTTGGCAACGATGTCTTCGTTCAACTCAGTTATTTTGGCTGCCAGCAATACTCCAGTGACACCGAGAAGAGCAAGTACCACACAAAAAATAAGAAAGAAGACGAAAAGTTGATTTCGCGCTTTCGTTCTCTTTTTGAGCTGTCTTATAGGAAGTAAGTTAATTCTGAGCATAGGTCACCAGATTGCATGAATTTCCTATATCACTGAAGGTCTGATAGCGATGCCTGAGGCGATTGCCATTTCGGGCCCGACCTGCTTCAGATATTCAGGATCAATTTTACGCTTATTAGACTTCATGTTGTTGAAAGGATTGAACTTCACCACTTCAATACCGGTTTCCTGGTTCAGATAATCAGCCAGTCCAGCAACCTTTGACCCGCCCCCGCTGAGTACAAGCTTGGCCAGTGGTGCATCGGGGAAGTTGGACCGGTAGAGGTCAATGGCTTTCTTTATCTCGAGAATCCACTGGGTGCAGACCGAGGTGAAGATTTCTTCGAGATCCTTCTGCTTGTCTCCTGCCTCGACATCGCCCAATTTTAGAGCTTCCGCTTCTTCGAACTCAAGATCGAACTGACCCATGATCCGTTCTGTCAACTGACGGCTGCCAACCACTATGTCTCTGGCGACCACCGACATGCCCTTGGAGATAATATTGATGTTCATCTTCGAAGCACCAATATCTATCAGGGCTACATTCTCGGTTTTAGGGGAATTGTACTCGTAGGTGTTCTCGAGGGCAAAGCCATCTATGTCAACTATGGTAGCCTGCAGACCAATTGAGTCGAGCATGTCAAGGTAATCGTCGACGATCTCTTTTTTGGCGGCAACAAGCATCACGTCGGTGCGGTCATAGTCGGCGGTGTTAGTTTTCAAATCCTGAAAATCCAGATAGACATCCTGAATATCGAAGGGGATATATTGCTCGGCTTCGGTCATGATATGATTTTCCATCTCCTGTTCACCCATCACCGCCAGATTGACCTTTTTGACGATTACCGAGTAGCCGGAAATGGAAAAGCCTACCTTCTTCTTCTTGATCTTCAGGTTCTTGAACAGATTTGAGATAACAGAAGCAACGATTTCGGGCTCGTTGAGAGCACCATCATCGACCGCCCCTTCGGGAAGGATTGCACTACCGAGATTGACGATGGAGTAGGCCTTGTCGGTGCGCTTTAGCTGGCAGACCTTAACAGAATGCGAGCCGATATCTACGCCAACAACTAGTTGCGATGAGGAGAACATAGTCTTTGCATTAGCAGTTGTGAAATATCAATTTCCATTTGTCGTTAAGGAATGGCCAATAAGGCGGAGTCATTCCATATTAGATTACATTTAGGACATAAAAAAAATGCTTTGTCAAGGAAAAGGATCAAAAACATTCAATTTTTTTTCTATTTTAAACAGGCATTTATTCGGATTAGTATAAATTTTTATACCGGGTTTGTGCCATATATGGTTGTTGGAATCAAGCCTCCCTCTGCGTGTAGTGTATATCTCTAGGTGGCTGTTTATCAAGGAAAAAAAACCAGAAACAGCCAGCGCCTGCCAAACGATCTTGTAATATGCAGGGATTTAAAGTAGCTTTGCCTCACTTGGCAAACCATCAGGTTTGTTTAAACTTGTTATTCTGGCGCTTTATTTAGATAGGGGATCGCGTAGTGGAGTCACTCAAGAAAAAGAAATCTGTGGTTAGGGAGTATGCCGAGGCTATCGCCATAGCCATACTGCTTGCTCTTTTTATAAGGACGTTCGTAGTCCAGGCCTTCAAGATACCTTCAGGGTCCATGCTGCCAACCCTGATGATCGGTGATCATCTGCTGGTCAATAAGTTCATTTATGGCATTCGAGTACCCTTTAACGGAAAGGTGCTGGTACCTCTCAAGGATCCAAAATCGGGTGATATTATCGTCTTTAAATTTCCCAAGGACCGTTCCATCGACTACATCAAACGGGTGGTGGGCGTCCCGGGCGACAAGATCGAGGTAAAGAACAAAAAGGTCTACCGAAACGGTAAACTGGCAGAAGACCCCTTTGCCCACTTTACCTCCACTACAATATTGCCGGGATCGGTAAGCCCCAAAGACAATTTCGGTCCGATCACCGTACCGGAAGGAAAATATTTCGTCATGGGTGATAACCGTGACAACAGTTCTGACAGCCGATTCTGGGGGTTTGTCGAATCAAACGATGTCCTGGGTAAAGCAATGATAATCTACTGGTCGTGGGATATCGACAAACCACTCTTGTCCGCCGATCGCTTTACCTCCATTCGCTGGGGCCGGCTGGCGGATATAATCCATTGATCCGCTGCCAGCGACCGGCCAAAGTGGTGCTACCCTTCGAGTTTGACAGGCAGTGATCTGACTATCTCGATAGAAATTGGCGTAGGTCTTGCCTGATAAGCGAGGACCTCAACTCCCTTGAGCTGCACCTCGGCCAGAGTGGCCGCGTATACCGGATCGATGGCTGCCGCCGGTGAAAAGCAGTTGCAGTCGAGACGCTGTACCAGAAAGAAAATTACTCCTCTGTGTCCCAGGTTTACCAGCCGGGCAAGTTCCTTGAGATGCTTGGTTCCCCTTGCTGTCACGGCGTCAGGAAACAGGGCCCGCCCATTTTCTACCAGTGAGCAGTTTTTGACCTCGATATAGGTCTGTTTTCCACCTCCTTCAAGCAGCAGATCGAGCCGGCTGTCTGCCGAAGTTTTTACTTCTCTTCTGAGCGATTCGAATTGATGCAATTCTTTTATTTGTTTGTTTTCTATGGCCTCGGCGACGATCCGGTTGGTTCTTGAAGTGTTGACCCCTATCCAGGTTTTGCCGTTGTGGACCAGCTCCAGGGTGTGGGGATATTTCCTTTTGGGATTGTCAGAGCGAGAATAGCAGACCGGACTGCCCGGTTCCGAGCAGGTCCGCATCGAACCAGAGTTGGGACAATGAACAGTGATTTTGCTGCCGTCGGGCAATGCTATATCGGCTAAAAAGCGCTTGTATCTTTTGATCAGTATGCCCTGATTCAAGGGCTCAGAAAAGTGCATAATTCTCTCTGGAGTTTTGGTGGTGCAGGTGCTATTAATAAAGCATCTCAATGTGGTAAATAACCGCACGTTTTGAGTTTCGCGATGACCTCGAAACTGTCGAACATAGGCGGCCTTAGTGTGACGAATTGAACCGCTCAACCGCAAAATAACCGGATGGGAGAACATCTGCCATGAAATTAGGGATCAATGGTCTGGGTCGTATCGGTAAGCTGTCGCTGTGGCACCATGTGTCTCGCAAACATTTTTCAGAGTTGATCGTAAATATAGGCAGGGATGTCGGTTCGGGGCTCGATGACCTTGCCGCAGCGATCGAGCGTGACTCTACCTACGGGAGTTTGGGTTCCTACCTGTACGGCCACACCGGCGGCCGGGTGATCGAGGAACTTGACGACGCAGCTGGAACTTTTGTGGCCGCAGGGATGCCGATCAGGATTCTCAGAGAGAGCAGAAATCCAAAAGAAATAGGTTGGCGCGAAAACGGGGTCACTCTGGTGGTCGACTCGACCGGAGCCTTTACCGATCCGACTGCCGATGCCGATGGCGGCCGGGGAGCTCTGCGCGGCCATCTCGAATCCGGGGCTGTCAAAACGATTCTGTCTGCACCATTCAAGATCAAGTCGAAAGGATTGGAAATGCCCGTTGATGCAGTTACCACGATTATGGGAATAAACGACGATGATTACAATCCGGATCGGCATACCCTTATATCGGCCGCATCGTGCACGACCACCTGTCTGTCCTATATGGTCAAGCCTCTGATCGAAAGCATTGGCGAGGACAATCTACTCAGCGCTTCGATGGTAACCGTGCACGCCGCAACAGGAAGCCAGCAGGTTCTGGACAGATTACCGGGGGCTGGTGCTGGCGATTTGAGAAAAAACCGATCGATCCTCAACAACATTATTCTTACCACCACAGGCGCTGCCAAAGCCCTGGGACTGGTAATTCCCGAGATGAAGAATATCGGTTTTATCGCTGAATCGGTCAGGATCCCCACCTCCACCGGCTCACTTATAATCCTGGTCATCAATATTCAGGATGAGCCGGGCAATCCTACCAAAAGAGACTTTATCAATACCATCTACCGCGACTATGCTGAACTCAGCCCTTATCTCAAATACAGTGAAAACCAGAATGTCTCTTCAGATATAATCGGCGTCCCGCAGGCTGCGGCGATCATAGAGGGTACCGAAACCCATACCAGGACGGCTTCTATTTTCGTCAATCTTGCCAAAACCGGAGCCGCCGATCTCTCCGAGGCAAGTTCCATCCTTGAGGTTCCGGTTACCCAGGCGGTGATTTATGGATGGTATGACAACGAACTTGGCAGCTATACCAATATGCTCGGTGATCTGACGGTGAAAGTTGCAGAAACCATGGTCTGACCCCATCACTGTCCGGCCGATGGTCGGCAGAGATATCGAAACCATTATCCGTCTCGAAACGCTAGCGCCCTCGCCCTGGGGCAGAGCACTCATTGAAGATGAATTGAACCGTGACCATTGTTTCACTCTGGTCGCTGTTGTCGCTGAGGAGGTGGTCGGTTGGTGCTGCTCCAGGTACCTTCAGGACGAGGCCGAGTTGCTGAAAATCAGCGTGGCTGAAAGCTGGCGACGCCATTCTGTTGCAAGGCTTATGCTAGCTGCACTTGAGGAGCAGCTGCGAGCGGTTGCAGTGCTTACCTTATATCTGGAAGTCAGATCTGAAAATCTGCCTGCCGTCTCCTTTTATCGTCAGGCCGGCTTTACAGCGACCGGAAGGCGCATTAACTATTATAGCCAGCCCAGAGATGATGCAGTGATCTTAAGAAAACCAATATCCCAGAGTTGAGACGGGTGTCACTACCATGAAAAGCGTTAAAGAACTTGATTTGGAAAACCGGAAGGTCCTGGTTCGGGTTGACTTCAATGTGCCGATGGATGAGAGGGGCGCAATCACCGATGATGCCCGTATGCGAGAGGCACTGCCAACGCTCGAGTTTATAAAGAAGCAGAATGGAAAACTGATAATCTGCTCGCATCGAGGACGACCCAAGGGTGAGAAAAATCTGCAGTTCAGCCTCGCCCCAGTGGCCGCACATCTCGAAACATTGCTGGGGTGCCCGGTTCAGATGAGCAGCGACTGCATCGGTGCAGGGGTGGAAGAGCAGGCCGGAAAGCTAGGGCCCGGAGAGGTGCTGATGCTGGAAAATCTGCGCTTCCATAAAGGGGAAACCGAGAATGATGCCGCCTTTTCCGCAGCCCTGGCTGCTCTTGCTGAGGTTTACGTTAATGATGCGTTTGCCGTATCACATCGGGCCCATGCCTCGGTTGCAGGCGTGCCCGAGCGAATTGAATCCAAAGGGGCTGGGTTTCTGCTGCAGAAGGAACTGGATTATTTTCATCAGGCCATGGCCGATCCGGTCAGGCCGCTGGCCGCTATCGTCGGCGGTGCCAAGGTGTCGTCCAAATTAGGTGCACTGGAGAATATGCTGTCCAGGGTCGATAAAATGCTCATCGGCGGGGCAATGGCCAACACCTTTCTGAAGGCTCTGGGATGCCCAGTGGGGGCATCACTGGTTGAGAACGACCTGCTTGATTCTGCTCGGAATCTCTTGCAGCAGGCCGAGGAACAAGGCGTCAAACTGTTTCTGCCGGTTGATCTGGTCGTGGCTGAGTCTTTTTCCAACGCTGCGGTGACCAAGCAGGTGACCTGCCTGGAAATACCCGATGGCTGGATGGCCCTGGATATCGGCCCGGCCACCTCGACCTATTTTCAGGAGGCACTTGCCGATGTGAGAACCATTGTTTGGAATGGGCCGATGGGAGCCTTTGAGATGGACAGTTTTGCGCGAGGTACAATGGCACTTTGTCATGTGGTGGCGTCAAGCCATGCCTTGTCGATTACCGGGGGAGGCGATTCCAACGCTGCTGTCAAGAAGGCGGGAGTATCCGAGAGCATAGGCTATATGTCGACCGGCGGTGGGGCTTTTCTGCAACTGATGGAAGGGAAGACGCTCCCCGGAGTAGAGGCACTGAAATAAAACGATTTGGAGATAATCATGACCCGAAGAGCGCTCATGGCTGGAAACTGGAAAATGCACAAGACGTCTGAGGAAGCCAGTTTGCTGGCCCAACAGGTTGCCGCTGCCACCCAAAAAACGGCGGATAGAGACGTGCTGCTGGCACCACCGTTCACTGCCCTTGGGGCGGTATCTGAAGCGGTTCAAGGAACTAATATAATTGTTGCAGGTCAGAATGTGTGCTGGGCGGAACAGGGTGCGTTCACTGGTGAGATTTCCCCCGCGATGCTGAGAGATATGGGTGCAACTGCGGCCATTGTCGGCCATAGTGAGCGGCGGCAGATTTTCATGGAGAGTGACGAAATGATTAATCAACGTCTCCTTGGCGGCCTGAACCAGGGCCTGACCATGCTGCTCTGCATCGGTGAAACACTCGAGCAAAGGGAGGCCGGCCAGACCCTGGCGGTACTCGAGAGGCAGATTCGGGCAGGACTTGCCGAGGTGTCACCAGCCCTCATGAATCAGGTGGTTATCGCCTATGAGCCGGTCTGGGCCATAGGTACGGGCAGGACAGCTTCAACCGAGCAGGCCCAGGAGGCCCATGCCTTCATAAGGAAGTTGGCGGCGGACCTCTATGAAAAAGATATTGCTGATGGTTTGAGAATATTGTATGGTGGATCGGTTAAGCCCGCCAATGTTGATGAACTCATGGCCCAGCCTGATATCGACGGTGCACTGGTGGGAGGAGCGGCTCTGGATGCAGAATCTTTCGGACGTATTATTAATTTTGCCTAAGATCGTGATATACAAATGGAAACCCTGCTGATTATCGTTCACGTAGTTGTCTGCCTGTTTCTGATAGGGATCGTGCTGTTGCAGCACGGCAAGGGAGCAGACATCGGGGCAACCTTCGGAGGATCGAGCCAGTCCCTGTTCGGAACCGAAGGACCGGTTCCGCTGTTGAACAAAGTTACGACATTTTCAGCAGTGATCTTTATGGTCACCTCTGTTGCTCTGGCCTACATTTCCACGCAGAAGGGTTCCGGATCAGTGATGACCGAAACGGCCATTGAAAAGACCGTCCAGGAACAGACCAAGGTGGTTGAGCCCACTTTGGTGGTGCCGGCCGAGCAGGAATCGACTGGAGCTGCCGATCAGTCGGATAAACAATAGCAGCCCAGAGACGATCAATAGGATATGCCGAAGTGGTGGAATTGGTAGACACGCTATCTTGAGGGGGTAGTGGCCCACGGCCGTGCGAGTTCGAATCTCGCCTTCGGCACCATTTATATAAAAGGCTTGTAACTTTAAAAAGTTACAAGCCTTTCGTGTTTCCTGGCCGGATCGGAAGATGGATCTGGCAGCGGGGATAGACAGAGCTCTAAACAATGATGAGAGTACATGTGGACAAGCAGGGACGAAATGAAAAAGCCTGCAACCATCGGGCTGCAGGCTTTTATTTTAACTGGTGCCGAAGAGAAGACTCGAACTTCCACGGGGAAACCCCCACTAGACCCTGAACCTAGCGCGTCTACCAATTCCGCCACTTCGGCATTAGTGTGGTGAATATGCTTTCTGTACCCCGATTTGTCAAGACTTTCTTGAGCCGCAAAAAGAAAATTAGCGATACTATTTTGTAATGGAACTCTATTGGAATCTCGCTGATATCATCAGCCCTTTTGAGAAGGCTTGTGTCACCATAGGCAACTTCGACGGGGTACATCTCGGTCATCAACAACTGTTCGCCGAAGTGGTCAGCAAAGCCAGAGAAAATAAGGGGTGCAGCGTTGTCGTTACCTTCGACCCGCATCCCCTCAGGGTGCTCAGGCCCGACGGGATTCTGCTGATTTCGACCATCGCCCAGAAAATAGAGCAGATCGGCAAGGCGGGAATCGACAATCTCGTAATCATTCCATTTGACCGCTCCTTCGCCTCGACAACGGCGGAGCAGTTCGTCCAAGAGACTCTCCTCGATACCATCGGCATGACCGAACTGGTGGTTGGTTATGACTATGCCTTCGGCAAAGGAAGAAGTGGTGATACTGCCTTTCTCAAAGAGCAGGGCCGCAAGAGGAATTTTCCGGTTACAGTGGTCGAAGCCTTTTACAAGAACGAAATGCTGGTCAGTTCGACCCAGATAAGGAAGCTGGTATGCGAAGGTAGAATGATTGATGCCCGGTCGCTGCTGGGGCGGCCATATCAGATCCGGGGTGTTGTCCAGGTCGGCAAGAAAAGGGGCGGCAGCGAGATCGGCTATCCTACCGCAAACCTCAAGGTCAACGAAGAAGATCTGGTGCCGCGCATCGGTGTCTATGCAGTCCAGGTTATCTGCGAAGGTGTGTGCTACGGGGGGGTGTTGAACATTGGCTACAATCCAACTTTCGGAGATCAAAAGCTGGTTGCCGAGACCCATATATTCGATTTCAACAAAGATATCTACGGCAAGCCGATCAAATTGAATTTATTGAAATTTCTGCGTGATGAAAAGAAGTTTACAGGCATTCCGGATCTGGCCGATCAGATAGGCAGAGACGCTGCTGAGGCCAAGAAAGTGTTATCTGCAAACAAGCAGGATTTGCTGGTTTCCTGCAGCGCGGATCTCGGTGTCCCAGAATAGCGGTGGGAGAAGCATTGTGGATTCTCCGCTAGCGCTTGAAAGTACACCCCACATGTCTATAGTATATGCCGCCCAATACAGAGAAGAAAGCCGAATTTTATTATTAAAAAAATTTCACTAAATCATTTATCAGGATCCATTTTAAGAGGTAACAAAATGTCAGAACAATTGAGTGAAGATCTCGATGCGGTGATCGAGGAGTTGGAAAAAAAAGTAGAGGATCTGCCAGAAAATGTCATGGCTCATCACCACCTGGGCCTGGTCTACATGAAGGCCGGCCGGGTCGATGAGGCAATAGCTTCGCTGGAAACCGCCATAAAGCTTGATCCCCAGTCGGTGGAATCGATGATCAATCTCGGTGCTATTTACTTCGGTCAAAACAATCTGGAGAAAGCCGAGGAACTCAACAACAAAGCGGTTTCGGTAAACCCAAAGGCGGCCCAGGCTTTTGCCAATCTTGGCCTGATCAGCCAGCAGAAAAGCGAACTCGACAAGGCGATCGAGCATTACCAGAAAGCCATCAGTATCGACGACAAGCTGGCGACCGTCTGGATCAATCTCACCTCCGTGCTGACCATGAAAGGGGAGGATGCCCGGGCCCTCGAGGCCGCAAGGAAAGGACTCGATCTCGATGACAGCTCGCCGCTTGCCCACAACAACCTCGCAGTGGCACTTTATTTCAGCGAACAGTTCAGCGAAGCCAAGAAACACATGGACCGGGCCCTGAGTCTTGGTTATTCGGTTGAGCCCAGTTTTATTGCCAGCCTCGAAGAGAAACTGAAGTAGAAAGTTCGTCGCTGGGGCGACGTGACCGATGAAAATGAAACTCATAGTAAAACGGCCCTGGTGCCCCTTCTGCGGCCAGGAGGTGGCTCCAACTGCCGACAAGCAGAACCGTAATTTGAGCGAATTCGCGGTCGGTTCCTGTTCCTGTGGGGCCGTCTATTCCTCGGATCCCACCGGCCACAGCATCGGGGCAGCGCTGGTTGAGACGCTGGTTCATGCCTGCGGAGACAATGCTGATCTGGCCTGGGAATTGATGCCTGAGGATGACTACCTGACTGGCAGAATAGAGAATTACGATGAAATAACCCACCAGGTGGTCGAAACCAGGAATCTCGACGGTCGGGCGGTGCGCGGAGTGCTTTATTTTGTTCGTCTGCACACCGAAATCTCCGACATTGCCGACAGACTGCAGCAAAAAAACCAGCAAGACGTCGTCCAGGTCACTGCCGCTACCGGGTTTGTTCCTCCTCCTGTTGAGCCGCTTGCCAACAAGGATAAGGAAAGACAAAGAGCCACCAAGCACTTGGTGAAACAACTGGTTGAAGAAGGTGACGAGGACGCGCTGGTGGCGCTCTGTCTGGACGACAAGAAAACGTTGCGGCTGGTCCAGAGACTGCTCTACGATCCGGTGGAAGAGAACCGCTGGAAAATTGCCTGGCTCCTAGGACAGGTCTGCGCCCGGGTGGCCACCCGGGACCCGGGGCAGGTTTCAGAGCTGCTGCACAGGCTCTTCGAGGCCTGTTCAGACTCTGCTGCGACTCCTTGGGGAATGATCGAGACGCTCGGATCGGTGATCGCCGCCAGACCTGATATCTTTGGCGCCTTTGCCCAGTATCTGTTACACTACATAGGTGCTGATTCAACAAGGGTTCAGGCCATCTGGGCTTTGGCGGAGGTTGCTGAAAACAGACCCGATTTGATTCGTAAAACTCCGTTTTTTTCGATGTTTCATTTTCTCAATCATCCTCAGCCTGAGGTGCGGGGGCAACTGGCCCGACTACTCGGCAGAATTAAAGCAACTGAAGCTTCGTTACAATTGATGGGGCTTCACGGTGACTCAGCCGAACTCATAATCTGGGAGGGCGGGAACCCGGTGCAAACCAGCGTCGCTGAGCAGGCGAAGAAAGCTGTAAATTCAATTCAGAATAATTAACTATCATGACTACACCCATTCAGAAATTAGACTCAATCGGTCCGGCCGAGGACCTTAACGATCCAAAACCCACGAAGAGCCAGGCCCAGCTCGATTATGACGAGGGCCGCGGTTATATTGAGCGCGGTGAGGCCGCTCTGGCCGCTGTTGCCCTGCACAACGCTTTGCGGGGGTTTGAAGAGGAAAACAATCTCGAGGGCATAGCCAACGCTTCTAACCAGCTTGGCCACGCCTGCCTGTTGAGAGAAGAATTTGACAAGGCAATTCTCCACTATAAAAAGGCCTGGGAAATCTGCGAAGAGTTGGAAGACCACATAAGCCTGCTCTCAGTTGCCAAGCAGCTGGCAACGGCCCATAAAGGTCTCGGGGAGTACCGACAGGCTCTGGACCTTTGTCTTGATCTGCTGGACACTTACCAGAAGAACAATGACCCCCAGAACTCAGTTGACATACTTGAACGGATGGCGGAGATCTACATGGCCTCAGGTGAAAAGCTGCGGGCCGCAGATGCTTATAAAACCGCTGCTTCCATACATGCGAATTTCAGACACTCGGCCATGGCTGAAGCATTGCGAGAGAAGGCCGCCAAACTGATGGAGAACGCTGAAGACTAGGCCTATGTTTACCGGGATAATACAGGGCAGAGGAAAGGTAGTAAGCGTCAGGTCGACAGGCGGAGGCCTCACCTTTGAATTTGAGGCCGGGTTTGAGATAGACAACCCCGTGGAAGGGGAGTCGATTGGCGTGAGCGGGGCTTGTTTGACTGCCTACAATATTTCAGCCAAAAGATTCATGGCTGACGTGTCGCCTGAAAGTTTGTCAAGGACCACGCTGGGTGATCTCGGGGTCGGCAAAACGGTCAATCTTGAACGGGCTTTAATGCTGTCCGATCGCCTGGGTGGCCATATTGTCTCAGGACACGTGGACTGCGTGGGCAGCTTGACGGCTCTGAAGCGTGAAGGTGATTTCACCGTATTAGATTTCGCCGTGCCCCCGGAAAACGATCGCTATATAATAGAGAAAGGATCGATTACGGTAGACGGCATCAGCCTGACGGTAAACCGCTGTTCCAAGGGGCATTTTTCGGTATCAATCATTCCGCACACCATGCAGTTGACCACCTTGGGAGAGTTGAAAACGGGCGGCAAGGTAAATATAGAGGTTGACATCATCGGCAAATATGTGGAGAAGCTTCTAGCTGAAAAAAAATATGGTGATGAGAGCGGGATCGTAATCAACCGAGGCTATCTGGCCGAGAAAGGTTTTTATTAAATTGTTAGATTCAGGGCGAGTGACATATGGCAGTCAGTTCGATTGAAGAGGTACTAAAAGATATAAAGGCCGGGAAAATGGTCATCCTGGTCGATGACGAAGACCGGGAGAACGAGGGCGACCTCTGCATGGCAGCGGAAGCAGTTACGCCCGAATCGATCAATTTCATGGCCACCCATGGGCGGGGACTGATCTGCCTGACCTTGAGCGGCGACATTGTCGACCAACTCCAATTACCGATGATGGTCAATGACAACCAGTCTCCTTACGGGACCGGGTTCACCATTTCCATCGAGGCCCGGACCGGCGTGTCCACCGGCATTTCCGCAGCTGATCGGGCTCGGACCGTTCAGGCAGCGGTTGCTCCTGACGCCACTCCCTATGATCTGGTCAGCCCCGGGCATATATTTCCACTCAGAGCAAAAGACGGTGGGGTATTGGTTCGTACCGGTCAAACGGAAGGTTCTATTGACCTGGCCCGTCTCGCGGGGATGAGGACCGCCGGTGTGATCTGTGAAATTATGAAGGACGACGGCACCATGGCCAGAATGCCTGATCTGGAACTATTTGCCCAGAAGCATGAGGTGAAGATCGCCACCATTGCCGACCTGGTCGCCTATCGCTTGCGTCAGGATGTACTGGTTCACCGGGCGGCGGAGGCGCGGATTCCGACCGAGCATGCCAAAGAATTCGTAGCCATCGTCTACAAGAACGAGGTCGACAATATGGAGCATATGGCCCTGGTAAAGGGCGAGATCGACCCCGAAAAGCCGGTCCTGGTGCGGGTCCATTCTGAATGTTTGACTGGTGATGTGTTTGGCTCTTCTCGCTGTGACTGCGGCGGCCAGCTCCATGCGGCCATGCGCATGATTGAAGAGGAGGGGAGCGGCGTTGTTCTTTATATGCGACAGGAAGGAAGGGGGATTGGCCTGGTGAACAAGATCAGGGCCTACAAGCTGCAGGACGAGGAAGGTTTTGATACCGTCGAGGCCAATCTCAAGCTTGGGTTCAAGGCCGATTTACGTGATTATGGTATTGGTGCCCAGATTCTCAGGGATCTTGGGGTTTCCAAGATGAAAATGTTAACCAACAACCCCAAGAAGATTGTTGGCTTGGAAGGCTATGGCATCGAGGTCGTCGACCGAGTGCCGATAGAGATGGAGGCCGGGGAGGAAAACAAAGGTTACCTGCTCTGCAAAAGAGATCGGATGGGCCATCTTATCCAGATAAAATAAATGAGTACCCGGCAACATTTCGATTGTGCCTGGAGCATCAAATAATGTGAACTTCCACAGAGAGGATTGACTGACATGGTAGATTATATTGAAGGGCACTTGAAGGGGGATGGGAAAAAATTCGGAATTGTTGTTGCCCGCTTCAATTCCTTTATCTCCGAGAAATTACTGGAAGGAGCTCTTGACAGTTTGCTCAGGTCGGGAGTGGCCGAAGCCGACATCGAAGTAGTCAGGGTGCCCGGCGCTTACGAAATTCCGTTGATTACCAAGAAGCTCGCAGCTTCGCAGAAATATGATGCCGTGATCTGCCTCGGGGCAGTGATTCGCGGTGCCACACCGCACTTCGACGTGGTGGTCAACGAGGTTTCCAAAGGTACCGCCCAGGTGAGTCTGGAGACTGGTGTTCCGGTATTGTTCGGGGTGTTAACCACCGAGACCATCGAACAGGCTATCGAGCGGGCCGGTACCAAGGCCGGCAACAAAGGTGGGGAGGTAGCCATTGCCGCAATCGAGATGGCCAATATAATTGAAGTCCTCGATTGAACCGCACATTTAGATTTTGGTAAACGAGCCGCAGGCGGCGTCATTGATCGCTTGCGGCTTTCTTTTTTTTATTTCTGGTGAGTTATGGGAACGAGGCGAAGAGCCAGGGAAGCTGCCCTGCAGTTTCTCTTTCAGGATGATTTTCTTGACAGAGAAAGATCAACGGACGCGGCTGAGCTTGACGAGCGGTTTGCCGTCTTCAGCCTGTTATATCAGGTCAATAAAAAGGCTCGTCCCTATGCCCGGAACCTTCTCGGCGGCATTTTCACTAAACTCGACCAGATTGATGGCGCCATCGTTGCCCATGCCACCAACTGGAGGCTGGAGCGGATCGCCGCCACCGACAGAAACCTGCTCCGGGTAGCGATCTATGAGCTGATGTTTCAGGAAGATGTTCCCGCCCAGGTTGCCATCAACGAAGCAGTTGAAATAGCCAAAAGATACGGCAGCCAGGATTCCCCCTCTTTCATCAACGGTGTGCTAGACGCTGTTCAGCAATCCATTCAGAAACCGCACTCCGTCGACTCCGCCTAGCTTTCTAGATTTTTCAGCATCGTTTCCTGCTCTTATCCCATCCGTTCCGGGGTACCCATTTCTCTGGTGGGAAGTCCATGGACCGGCCCCACTCCTTGCTCTATCTTGCAATTTGTACTGATTATGGGTACATATCTTGCCTGATACTCAATTGTAGAACCACAGCAGGAGCGAATAGACTCAATGGCCCAGTCACAAAAGAAGAATAGTCCGGGGTTCAGGCAGGAAATAGTCGCCGTACTCGGACTGTTTGTTGCAGCCTTTGTCCTGATCAGTCTGATTTCGGCTCAGGTAACGTCCTCGGGGAACTGGTGCGGAGAGGTGGGCCGTCTCACTTCCCAGATTTTACTCGGATTCACCGGCTGGGGTGCCTACCTGCTGGTCGGTCTGCTGGCCTGGGTTGCTTTTCTGTTTTTCAACCCCCGGATGTCGTTTGAGCGACTTCCTCAGGTCACGCTTGGGGTCAGCGGGGCAATAATCTCCTGTTGCGCACTGCTTTCCTCCCTCAGTCTGCGTTCACCGGATTTGCTCGAGACGGGAGGATTCCTGGGCAAGACGGTGTTCAGCCTGATCCATTCGCTCCTGGGTGGAACCGGTACCGTCCTGATCTTGGTCCTGGTTCTGATAGTCTCTCTGATGCTGTCCACCCAGTTCTCCCCTTACCAGTTGATTGGTTTGATCTGGCGCTCACTTAAGGGCCTGGTCAAAGGGGTATTTGGTCTGATCAGCACGGCGGTCAAAAAGATCAAGTCCCGACCGCAGAAACCGACGAAGGTGAAAAAGCCCCGCTCGGCTCCTTTGGTTGCGGCAGCTCCTGCAGCGGAAAAAACGGAGGCCGTCGAGCCGCCGGTGGTCAAAGAGTTCCCCAAGCCGGTAGAACCTGCAGACGAGGAAAAGGGGTTCCGGATGGCACCGCTGGCCAAGGGGAACTGGAAACTGCCACCTCTCTCACTTCTGACGCGCAATGAGCAGGTGGAGGAACAGATCGACAAAAACGTCTACCTGAAAATTTCCAAACAGCTCGAGCAGAAACTGAAAAACTTTGGAGTATCGGGCAAGGTAGTCGGTATTTCTCCCGGGCCGGTGGTCACCACCTATGAATATTCACCGGCACCTGGCATCAAAATAAACAAGATAGTAGGTCTCGCCGACGACCTGGCTCTGGGTCTCAGGGCCCAATCTGTCAGGGTCATCGGCTCGGTACCCGGCAAATCGGCACTGGGTATAGAGATCCCCAACGAAGTGAGGAAGGTTGTCTATATCAGAGAGTTGCTTGCCTCCGAACGGTTTAAAAACAATCGGGCCAAGCTTGCCATCGTCCTGGGGCTGGATGTGGTCGGCGCCCCAACCATTGCCGATATGGCGAGGATGCCCCATCTGCTGATAGCCGGTGCCACTGGAGCCGGCAAAAGCGTTGCAATCAACTCTATCATCGCCTCGATTCTGTTCAACGCCACTCCTGACGAGGTACGCTTTCTGATGATTGACCCCAAACGGATCGAACTCTCCGGTTATGAGGGGATACCCCACCTGCTTCATCCGGTCGTGGTTGAGCCGAAACTGGCCAGCAGGGCCTTGCTCTGGGCGGTGAGAGAAATGGAACGCCGCTACCGGATGCTCGAAGAAGCCAAGGTAAAGAGCTTTGACAGCTACAATGATGTGGCCGCTGAAAAACTGCCCTATATCGTCATAATAGTAGACGAACTGGCCGACCTGATGATGGTTGCCTCCAAAGACGTCGAGGGGGCGATCGCCCGACTGGCGCAGATGGCAAGGGCCGCCGGCATTCACCTGATACTTGCCACCCAAAGACCGTCGGTTGATGTTCTGACCGGTTTGATCAAAGCAAATTTCCCGACCAGGATTGCCTTCAAGGTCTCTTCCAAGGTCGATTCGAGAACCATCATCGACGGTTCCGGAGCGGAGCACCTGCTGGGGATGGGCGATATGCTCTACATGCCACCCGGATCGGCAACCATAAAGCGGGTGCATGGCGCCTATATCTCGGAACAGGAAACCACCGAACTGGTAGATTTTCTAAAGAAACAGGGAGCGGCGGTCTACGATGAATCGGTCCTCGAACAGGTGGAAGAGGATAGTTTGCTCTCTGGCGAAGGTGCTGAGGACGATTATGATGACCGTTATGACGAGGCGGTAGCCTTTGTCTGTGAGGCCGGGCAGGCTTCGATTTCGATGGTTCAGCGGCGCTTGAGGATCGGTTACAACCGGGCGGCACGGATCATTGAGATGATGGAGAAAGAAGGCATCGTCGGTCCAGCGGACGGCGCCAAACCACGCGAAGTTCTGACCCGGAAGTCCTACGAATAATCACCCGCCATTTCGATTTAATATCTTGACAATTTCCGGGCAACATTTTATAAGAAAAGTCTTGGGAAATGAGTGAGCACTCATTTTTTTTTGAGTGCGAAAAGCAACGGTATTGCTTAACAAAAGGTTCTTTAAAATCAAGTAGTTGGCTGCTTTGCTTCGGTTCTCCAGCCGACTATGGGTTGTAATAGAAGCAGTAAAGTTTGTATTGGTTTTAGTGGGCTCTGTCGGTTCAGAGCCACAACAGTTAAAACTAACTGAGGAGGTAGTTTAATGCCAAGTTATGTAGATCCTGAAAAATGTGACGGCTGCAAAGGCGGTGACAAGACTGCATGCATGTACATTTGCCCCAACGATCTGATGGTTCTGAACGTTGAGACGATGAAGGCTTACAACCAAGAGCCTGATGCCTGCTGGGAGTGTTACTCCTGCGTTAAGATTTGTCCGCAGGGATCGGTCTTTGTGCGCGGTTACGACGACTTTGTTCCGATGGGCGGCCAGGTACATCCGATGCGTTCTTCCGACTCCATTATGTGGACTGTCAAGTTCCGCAATGGCAACATGAAGCGCTTCAAGTTCCCGATCCGGACCACGGCTGAGGGTGCTGCCAATGCTTACGTGGGTGAAAAAGGTGGAAACCTTGATGACGAATGTCTGCTCCTCGAGTCAGATCTTCCGACCCCTTGATGAGCTGGATTGTGTAAAATCTTAAAATCTTTATTCAAAAGGAGATTTGAATATGGCATTACCGAACAAACCAAAAGGCGAACTTTTAGCCGTCGTCGATCCTGAGATCGTCGAAATGGACGTAGATGCGTTGATCATCGGTGGTGGTATGGCCGCATGCGGTACCGCTTTTGAGATCAAGAAGTGGGCCCCGGAAGATCTGAAAATTATGCTCGTGGACAAAGCCTCCCTCGAGCGTTCAGGCGCTGTTGCCCAGGGTCTTTCCGCGATCAACACCTATGTTGGTGAAAACCCGATTAAAGATTATGTCAAGATGGTCCGTAACGACCTGATGGGCGTTATCCGTGAAGACCTGGTTTATGACTGTGGTCGCCACGTGGACGAGTCTGTCAAGCTGTTCGAAGAATGGGGCCTGCCGGTCTGGAAGAAAGACGCCGATGGTGAAAACATTGACGGCGCCAAGCCTGCTCCGACCCTGCGCGAAGGCGGAACCCCGGTTCGTACCGGTAAATGGCAGATCATGATCAACGGTGAGTCCTACAAGTGTATCGTTGCCGAGCCTGCTGCTACCGCACTGGGCGCTGACAACATCCTCGAGCGTGTTTTTATCGTGAAACTGCTGCTCGACAAGAACAAGCCGAACCAGATCGCTGGCGCTGCTGGTTTCTCCGTACGTGAGAACAAAGTATACGTCATCAAGTGTAAAACCGCCGTTGTCGCCTGTGGTGGTGCTGTTAATATCTTCCGTCCGCGTTCAACCGGTGAAGGTAAAGGCCGTGCCTGGTATCCGGTATGGAATGCCGGTTCCACCTACACCCTGGCCGCTCAGGTTGGTGCTACCCTGACCATGATGGAAAACCGTTTCACCCCGTCCCGCTTCAAGGATGGTTACGGACCGGTTGGTGCCTGGTTCCTGCTGTTCAAAGCCAAAGTATCGAACGGCCTGGGCGAGTTCTACGCCGGTGGCGATGCTGCCCAGGAAGAACTCAATAAATTCATGCCTTACGGTGCCTCTCCGGTTACCCCGACCTGTCTGCGTAACCACCTGATGCTCAACGAACTCAAAGCCGGTCGCGGTCCGATCTACATGGCCACCGACGTTGCTTTGAATACCTTCCTTGAGGATCGTAAAGCTGCTGGTATGGACGAAAAATCCCTGAAGAAATTCTGGAAGCACCTCGAGTCTGAGGCCTGGGAAGACTTCCTGGATATGTCCGTCGGTCAGGCTGGTCTCTGGGCCGGTATGAACGTAGAGCCCGAGAAGATTGGTTCTGAGATTATGCCGACTGAGCCTTATATGCTCGGTTCACACTCCGGTTGCTGCGGCATCTGGTGTTCCGGTCCGGATGAGGACTGGGTACCCGATATCGCCAGTGACTCCCGCGCCCATCAGTACAAGTGGGGCTACAACCGTATGACCACCGTAGACGGTCTGTTCACCGCCGGCGACGGCGTGGGCGCCTCCGGTCACAAGTTCTCCTCCGGTTCACACGCCGAAGGCCGCATCGTTGCCAAGCAGATGGTCAAGTACTGCCGTGACAACGATTTCACCCCAGAACTGCAGCAGACTGCACAGGAAATTGCAGACGAGATTTACGCTCCAGTCAAGCGCTACCACGAATTCGTTGGTGCCTCGACCGCTGAAGATGTAAATCCGAATTACTGCAAGCCTGCAGGTCTGATGATGCGTCTGATGAAAGCTACCGACGAGTACGGTGGCGGCGTCGCAACTTACTACATGACCTCCGGTAAACTGCTCCAGATCTGTATGGATCTTCTCGAAATGCTCCGCGAGGACTCAGAGAAGATGGCTGCTGGCGACCTGCACGAATTGCTGCGCTGCTGGGAGAACTACCATCGCATCTGGTGTGTTGAGTCTCACATCCGTCACATTCTGTTCCGTGAAGAATCCCGCTATCCGGGCTTCTACTATCGTTCAGATTTCCCGACCTGTGATGACGATAACTGGAAGTGCTTCGTAAACTCCACCTTCGATGTTGAATCCAAGGAATGGAAGTGCGAGAAGGTCGAAATGGTTAACATCATTGAGACTGAACCATGGCTGTAAGCGCTGGATGACAGCACGAGCACTATGATGTAAGAAAATCTCCAGGGGCCTTGTGCTCCTGGAGATTTTTTCTATGGTGGCAACCGCTTTTCCTTCGGGAAAGCTGCAAGTATCTTGAAACTTTCCCGAAGGAAAAGGATTTTTGACCCAGAATCCTTTCAGCAGTTTTAAACAATTGGTAGATGTGGCTCTACCCGATTGGGGATACAACATCTATCAGCAGGAAAATATTCAGTAACTATGGAGGAATGGTATGACTGACGAGCAAGGCACCGGTGGTGCAATTTTGGTCGTAGGCGGAGGAATAAGTGGGCTGACAGCAGCACTTGAAGCCGCCGAAGTCGGAAATGACGTTTTTCTGATTGACAATGGTCCCAGTTTCGGCGGACGAGTCGCTCAGTTGAACGAGTATTTTCCGAAAATGTGTCCGCCCAGCTGCGGCCTGGAAATCAATTTCAAACGGATCAGAAACAATCGTAAAATCCGAACTTACACCATGGCCAGCGTCGCCTCCGTAAGTGGCGGTCCCGGCAATTACGAAGTTAGAGTCGACATAGCCCCCCGCTATGTGAACAGCAACTGCACCGCCTGTGGTGATTGTGCTGCGGCCTGTCCGGACGAAATCGACAATCCGTTCAACTTTGGAATGGACAAATGCAAGGCCGCCTATCTGCCGCATGCGATGGCTTTTCCCAGAAGATTCGTGATAGACAAAGAGGCGCTTTCGGCCGATGGGGCAGAAGCGGTTAAGGCTTCGTGCAAATATGATGCGGTCGATCTTGACATGAAGACCGAGACCATCACCCTTAGTGTCGCCTCCATCATCTGGGCCACTGGCTGGCAGCCGTATGATCCGGAGAAAATGGACAGCCTGAACTTTTCCAAGTCCAACGCCATCGTTACCAACATGATGGTAGAGCGTATGGCAGCTCCCAATGGTCCGACCGGAGGTAAAATTGTCGTTCCCGGTTCCGATAAGGAAATCGAGTCCATTGGCTTCGTGCAGTGCGCCGGATCACGCGACGAAAAGCACCTGGAATACTGCTCCTATATCTGCTGCATGGCCACTTTCAAGCAGATGAACTATATTCGGGAACAGTATCCGGAAGCGAAAATCTATGTCTTTTACATCGACTTGCGGACTCCTGGAAAGTATGAGAAGTTCCGCGAAAAACTGATGGCCGATGAAAATGCCCAGTTCATCAAAGGCAAGGTTGCTGATATTGAGGTTGATGGCGACGGCGTTATTGTGATAGCTGAAGATGCAGTCACCGGAGACAAAGTACAGCAGAAAGTTGACCTGGCTGTCCTGGCCACCGGCATGCAGCCAAGTATCGCCGCAGGCGACGTGCCTGCCGGCGTCAATTTGGATGACAACGGTTTCGTGCTTTCCGACTACGCCAACGGCATTATCGGAGCCGGTTGCGCCAAGAAAGCCTCCGATGTTGCTACTACAACTCAATCATCCACCGCCGCTGCCTTGAAGGCAATTCAGGTTTCCAGGAGGTAATGAATAATGGATAAAAAATACTGCGCTTATTTATGTTCTGGTTGCGGCATCGGCGACGCGCTCGATATGGATGCACTTGCCGAGGTGGTAACCGGCGAAATGTCCATGGACTGCAAGACGGCTGACTGTCTATGCGGATCAGATGGACGGTCTCTGATTGAAAATGACATCGCTGAAGGAGTCAACACGGTGGTTGTCGGCGCCTGTTCACCGAGAGTGATGCAGAACGAGTTCGATTTTGGTGAGGGCACGATAACGGTTCGGGCAAATCTGCGCGAGCAGGTGGTCTGGACCGAAGTCAAGCCAGCTGAAGGAGAAGAACCCCACGCCGAGGCGGCCGCGTTTTTAAACGAAAGCGCCAGCGATTACATACGCATGGCCTGTACCCAGGCCCAGAAAACGAAGCCGCCCGAACCGCATCTGCTCGAGAACCTGAGCCGGAAAATTCTGGTGATGGGCGGTGGGATCGCCGGACTAACGGCTGCCAAGGAAGCTGCTGCAGCCGGCTACGAGGTTACCCTGGTTGAGAAGGAAGACAAGCTGGGTGGTAAAGCCTCTGACTGGAGGAAGTCTTTTCCGACCAAATCACCCTGGACCGATCTCGAAGACAACCCAGTAGCTGCGTTGATTGCTGAAGTCGAGTCAGACTATAAGATCACCGTCAGGACCGGTGCTGAGGTTGCCCGTATCGCCGGAGGACCAGGAGCATTCAAGGTTTCAATGAAAGCCACGGGTGCGGAGACCGAGTGGGATGCCCCGGCTAAAGTCACGACGGAAGAACGCGAGAAGATCGAGAAAGGCGAAATGGAAGATCCCAACGTCGGGCTGAAGGACTACATGGCCGACGATCCAGATGCCGAGATTCACGGCGCTGTGGTGGTGGCCACAGGCTGGGTGCCCGCCGATGTCTCCGAGTATGAACATCTGGGTTACGGGGCTATCAAGAACGTAGTGACCAATGTCGAATTTGAAAAACTCGCCAAAGAAGGCAAGGTACCCGAGAACGTAGCCTTCGTGCAGAGCCCGGGTGGCAAGGATGACGACAAAGACTTTCCGTACTGCAACTCGGTTACCTCCATGGTCGCCCTGAAGCAGGCCCAATATGTCTGTGAAGACAACGAGGAAGGCAAGGCCTACGTTCTCTATCAGCATATGCGTACTCCCGGAAGCCAGGAGCTTTTCTACAAGAGCGCCCAGCAAAATGACGGCATTTTCCTGACCAAAGCGGCTGTCACCAAGGTCGAGGAAAATGGCGGCAAGCTCAAGGTAACAGCTGAAGACACCCTGCTCGGCGAGAATCTTGAGCTTGATGTCGACATGGTCGTCCTGGCCGCCGGTATGGAGCCGACCACCAAGGAAGAAGACACCGTCAACCTGGCCTACCGCCAGGGTCCGGCATTTATCGATCTGGATCTGTTCGACGGCTATGCCGATTCGCATTTCATCTGTTTTCCATACGAAACCAGAAGAACCGGTGTTTACACCTGTGGCGGTGTGCGCAAGGCTGAAACCATCGAAGAGACCATCGACGATGCCACCGGCGCAGCCCTCAAAGCGATCCAGTGTCTGGAGTCCACCGACCGCGGTGTTTCTGTTCACCCCCGATCCGGTGACCAGACCTGGCCTGATTTCTTCATGCAGCGCTGTACCCAGTGTAAACGCTGTACTGAGGAGTGTCCGTTCGGTGCCCTCGATGACGATGAAAAAGGGACCCCGCTGCCCAACAACACCAGATGCCGCCGCTGCGGTACCTGCATGGGCGCCTGTCCCGAGCGCATTATCGGCTTTACCGACTACAACATCGATCTTATCGGATCGATGATCAAATCGGTGGAGGTGCCAGAAGAAGATGATGATCGTCTGAGAATCGTGGTCTTCGCTTGCGAAAACGATGCCTACCCGGCTCTCGACATGGCTGGTATGAAGGGTAACGGCATCAACCATATGATTCGCTTTATCCCGGTTCGCTGTCTCGGGTCCGTGAACATGGCCTGGATACGTGATGCGCTGTCCGCAGGTATGGACGGAGCAATGCTGCTGGGCTGTACTTACGGGGACGACTACCAGTGCCACTTTGTAAAAGGTTCTGAAATCGCCAACAAGCGTATGGAAAATATTGGCGACACGCTTTCTACCCTCGGACTCGAGTCGGAACGTTGTGCCGCAGAACAGGTAGCCATTACAGATTATGACAAGATCCCGCAGATCCTGAACGATTTCGTTGAAGAAATCGTCGAGATGGGACCGAATCCATTTAAGGGCTTCTAACCTGTTTTTTATCTGGCCGGGCTGTATAATAGAAACGGCCCGGCAATATGTTTGATACACCTCAGGTGAATATAGATAAGATAACAGGAGGCAAAACAATGAACGTTCAACCTGATTTGAGTTTTATTAAATATCTTAAGGGGGCCGGCGGCGACTCTTTAAAAAAGTGTTACCAATGCGCCACCTGTTCCGTGCGATGTCCCTTGTCCTCGGACGAAAAGCCCTTTCCGCGCAAGGAAATGATCTGGTCTTCCTGGGGGATGAAAGACCACCTGGTTGCTGATCCGGACGTATTCCTTTGCCATAACTGCGGCGACTGTACCACCTATTGTCCTCGCGGGGCCAAGCCCTCGGAAGTACTGGGGGCGATCAGGGCCTATGCCTACACCATGTACGGCTGGCCGGCCGGTTTGGCCAAGCTGGCGACGTCGGCCAAGAATCTGCCGATTCTGATAGGCATCCCGGTGGTGGTCATCTTCGTGATGTGGTTGATTTCCGGAGGAATGCATATTCCCTCCAAAGAGGAGTTTGCCAAGTATGGCTACCAGCATTTCTTTGGTCACTGGGAATTCAAGTGGTATGCCAAGAATATTTTCTTTATCGTCTTGATCATGTTGACCTCCGTAGGCATTGCAGCAATATCGCTCTACAAAGGGTTGACCACTATGTGGAAGACCATGTCGGAAAAGGCCGGGATCGGTTCGGCATACCGTCCATCGGTCACCCAGTTCGTCACTCAGTTTCTGTGGCCATCGCTGGTGGAGATCGTCCAGCATAACCGCTTTAAGGAGTGCACTACCAACACAGACAGGGTCAGGGGCCATCTGCCGCTGATGTTGGCCTTCATCGGGTTGTTTATCGTGACCTGCTGGTCTTTGCTGAAAAATGATGTTATCGGTCTGTTCCTGCCTTCCTGGCATGGGCCGATGCTGTTCTATGATCCGTTCAAAATCCTGGCTAATGTGTCTGCCATTGCCTTGCTGTTTGGCATCTTTGTGCTCTGGACCAACAGGACCAAGACAGAGGCGTCGGGTGAGAGCAGCAAGACCTTTTATGACTGGTTCCTGATCTGGGAGATTGCCGCTGTTGGCGTTACCGGCCTTGCTTCAGAACTTCTGCGCTGGCTCGGGCTGCCCGCAATCGGCTATATCGTCTACTTCTGTCACCTGGTAGCGGTAATGATGCTGTTCCTCTATCTGCCTTATACCAAGTTTGCCCATATCGCTTACCGGACGACGGCGATGGCGTTTGAGAAGTATCGGGAAAGCTCGTTTGGCAAACCAGCCGTTGAATAATAAATAATTACAGCTACCTCTTTATTGAAAGGCCGGCCCTGTTGAGGGCCGGCCTTTTTTTTCTGGCGACCGGCATTCAATCCATTCCCTCAGGCAGCGTTGCTCGCTGTGAAGCCAGTTCACCTGGCTCCCAGGCTGCTCCACCGGCACCGCCTTCGCGACTAGCCTGAATGAACGTCCTGAACGTATCTCACTGTGGAAAATCTCAATGATCCTCTTTGTTACATATCAAACTTTTATGATTACCTTTTGGCCTTTTGACTGGCGCAAAACAGGCGTTCAGAGAAAAAAATGTTGAGAATTTGAAAATAGGGTTTGACTAAAAAAGATATTGATTAAAGTTATCAGCAGATGTATATTGATTGGCTTTGTAAGCTGGCGTAGCTCAATTGGCAGAGCAGCTGATTTGTAATCAGCAGGTTGCGGGTTCAAGTCCCATCGCCAGCTCCAAAAGGGAAAAATACTTTATTAAGTATTGGTTAGAGTATAAAGATTCAGGGCATTTAGCTCAGTGGAGGGGTTCCCGAGCGGTCAAAGGGAACAGACTGTAAATCTGTCGGCGGAGCCTTCGGAGGTTCGAATCCTCCCCCCTCCACCATCTTTTCTCACAAGCATAACCAGTTTCCCTCCGGAAACGATGTTTCCAGGTGGAAGCTGGATAGTATTTAGAGGCGGGAATAGCTCAATTGGTAGAGCATCAGCCTTCCAAGCTGAGGGTTGCGAGTTCGAGTCTCGTTTCCCGCTCCAGTTTTGGCTGAACACGCTCACGTAGCTCAGGTGGTAGAGCGCATCCTTGGTAAGGATGAGGTCACCGGTTCAAATCCGGTCGTGAGCTCCATGGACAAGAAGTAAGCTAAATTTAACTTTTTTGGCCTGAGGAGACAGGAAAATGTCAAAGGAGAAATTCGAGCGGACAAAGCCGCATGTGAATGTAGGCACGATAGGTCATATCGATCATGGCAAGACGACATTGACGGCAGCGATAACACGGGTACTGTCTTTGAAAGGTCAAGCCCAGTTCACCGATTTCGGTGAGATTGATAAGGCGCCTGAAGAAAAAGAGCGTGGCATCACAATTGCCACTGCCCATGTGGAATACGAGACGGTCAATCGTCACTATGCCCATGTAGATTGCCCGGGTCATGCCGACTACATCAAGAATATGATCACCGGTGCGGCTCAGATGGACGGAGCGATACTGGTTGTGGCGGCCACTGACGGGGCCATGCCTCAGACCCGTGAGCACATTCTGCTTGCCCGCCAGGTAGGTGTTCCTGCGATGGTTGTGTTTTTAAATAAATGCGACATGGTCGACGACGAGGAACTGATCGAGCTGGTGGAGATGGAACTTCGTGAGCTGCTGGACAAGTATGAATTTCCCGGCGATGATATTCCGTTTGTCCAGGGCTCAGCCCTTCTTGCCCTTGAGAATCCGGATGACGAAGAGAAGGCCAAGTGCGTCTGGGATCTGATGGAAGCAATTGACACCTATATCCCTGAGCCGGAACGTGACGTTGACCAGCCGTTTCTGATGCCGGTAGAGGACGTATTCTCTATTTCCGGTCGCGGCACGGTAGCCACGGGTCGTGTTGAGCGCGGTGTGATCAAGGTAGGTGAAGAGGTAGAGATCGTCGGCATCCGTGAGACGGAGAAGACGACGGTAACCGGTGTGGAGATGTTCCGCAAGCTTCTGGACCAGGGTCAGGCCGGCGACAATATCGGCGCCCTGTTGCGCGGTGTGAAGCGTGACGAGATCGAGCGCGGCCAGGTACTTGCGAAGCCGGGCTCAATCACCCCGCACACCAAGTTCAAGGCCGAGTGCTATATCTTGAGCAAGGATGAGGGCGGCCGTCATACGCCGTTCTTCAATGGCTATCGTCCGCAGTTTTATTTCCGTACGACGGATGTGACTGGGGTGGTGACGTTGCCCGAGGGAGTAGAGATGGTAATGCCGGGCGACAACGTGTCGGTTGAGGCAGAGCTGATCACGCCGATCGCGATGGACGTTGGTTTGCGTTTTGCGATTCGCGAAGGTGGCCGTACGGTAGGTGCCGGCGTTATCAGTGAAATTTCAGGCTAAGACCCACTAAATACACAACAATTGCCCCGCTCTCGAAAGGAGTGGGGCAATTGTTTCTTGACGCAGGAAGTAAAGAGATGAGAGATATTGTTACCCTTGCATGCGGTACCTGCAAGCGTCGGAACTATACGACGACCAAAAATAAGAAGAACACTCCCGGCAAACTGGAGTTCAATAAGTATTGTCCGTTTTGCAGGAGTCATACTCCTCATAAAGAGACAAAATAGACTGTCGGGTAGGCCAGTAGCTCGAATTGGTAGAGCACCGGACTCCAAATCCGGGGGCTGGGGGTTCGAATCCCTCCTGGCCTGCCACTGACAGAAATGAGTAAGAACTTCATGGTGTAGCGATGGCAGGGAAATCAAATCAGAGCAGCAGGCAGGTCGCCGCGAGCAAGACAGCGCCTTCTCCATTTTCGCCTTCCCAGATAAAGAAATTTGTCGGAGAGGTACAGGCCGAATTTTCCAAAATTACCTGGCCGGACAAGAAGGTGACCCTCGGGCTCACCGGGATGGTGGTGCTGCTGACTATTATCGTTTCCATCTATCTCGGCACCGTCGACGTCATTCTGGGTAAGTTGATATCTTTCATCCTGCGTTAATCTGTCTTAAAGGGGAATAGACCATTACAGGTTGTTGCCTAACGCTGATGGATCAACCTTTTTCCTGTCCTATGAACTAACGGTACATAAATGGCTAGACAATGGTACATATTGCAGGTCCATTCCGGTTATGAGGAAAGGGTAAAGGCAACGCTTCAGGAGCGAATCGGCAAAGAAGGGCTTGAAGAGTACTTCGGAGAAATCCTCATTCCGACCGAGCAGGTGGTTGAGATGATCAAAGGTTCACGTAAGACCTCATCGAGACGGTTCTTTCCCGGTTATATGCTGGTAAGTATGGAGCTCAATGACACCACCTGGCACATCGTCCATCAGAACATGCCACGGGTGGTGGGCTTTGTTGGAGATGACCTCAACCCTGTTCCGCTGTCCGACGAGGATGCCGGAAAAATTATTGGCAGAATCCAAGATGGCTCCGAGCGGCCCAGACCCAAGGTCGTTTTTGATATCGGTGAAGTTGTCAGGGTCATCGACGGCCCCTTTGCCAATTTTCAGGGCGTGGTTGACGAGGTGTTTCCCGACAAGGGCAGAGTCCGGGTAATGGTATCCATCTTCGGCAGGGAAACGCCGGTAGAGTTGGAATTCGTTCAGGTTTCGAATACCTGATACATTTAAATAATTTGTCGTTGGTAGTATTTACGTCACTATTGTTGGAGTAGAAAAATGGCCAAGAAAGTAATGGCATACATCAAGCTTCAGATTCCGGCCGGGAAGGCCAATCCGTCTCCGCCAGTCGGTCCGGCTCTTGGTCAGCACGGTGTCAACATCATGGAGTTCTGTAAGGCTTTTAATGCCAAGACCCAGTCAATGGGCGATACGATTATTCCTGTAGTCATCACTGTCTATCAGGATCGTTCATTCAGCTATATCACCAAAACCCCACCGGCGTCGGTTCTGCTGTTCAAGGCCGCCAATGTTCAGAAGGGCTCGGGTAATCCTAAAACCGAGCGTGTTGCTGAAATCAGCCGGGACAAGATCAGGGAGATTGCTGAACTGAAGATGCCTGACCTCAATGCCTACGACGTTGAAAGCGCAATGAAAATCATTGAAGGTTCGGCCCGAAGCGCCGGACTTACAGTGGTTGATTAAGCAAAAAATCAATTTTACTACGTACCTCTGAAGCCCTGATCAGGGAGACAAGTGCAGTAGGAGGCTGTCATGCCGAAACATGGTAAGAAATACAGAAATAAAGTAGAAGGGGTCGACCGGACCATTGTCAGGGCCATAGATGAGGCGCTCAAGCTGGTAGTCGCATCTTCTTATGTTTCCTTCGACGAGACTGTCGACATAGCTGTCAAACTGGGTGTCGATCCACGCCATGCTGATCAGATGGTCCGTTCCTCGGTTGTGTTACCGCACGGTACCGGTAAAGTGACCCGTGTTCTGGTTTTTGCCAAAGGGCCTAAAGAGGCTGAGGCTAAAGAGGCCGGCGCCGATTTCGTCGGCTCTGACGACCTAGTGGAAAAAATCCAGGGCGGCTGGCTCGAATTCGATAAAACCGTTGCCACCCCCGATATGATGGGCACCGTCGGCAAGATCGGTCGTATCCTCGGTCCTCGTAATCTGATGCCCAATGCCAAGCTGGGTACGGTCACCTTTGATATCGCTGATGTGGTCAAAGACATCAAGGGGGGCAAGGTCGATTTCAGGGTCGACAAAGCCGGTATCGTCCATGCCGGGATCGGCAAGGTATCATTTGGAGATCAAAAGCTTTACGAGAACGCACTTGCCTTCATTGAGCGGCTTATCCAGCTCAAGCCTTCGACCAGCAAGGGCGTATACCTGCGTTCAATTTCAGTGTCTTCAACCATGGGCCCGGGATTCAAGGTGGATACCTTGGATGTCAGGACCAGGGTCAAATAAGGTAGTTAACAGGCTAGGGAAGAATTGATAGCCGCCCCAAGCGGCGATTAATTTGTCGAAGACAGCAGGCACGAAAGTTTAATCGGTATAACCGACCTGCCGAGACCAAGGCGCAAGTAGCGCCTAGAAGTATCACGTGGTAACTGCTGTTTCGAAAAACGTAATCAAACCAAATGTAGGAGGGTAATTTGAACCGAGATGAGAAAGCAGCAATAGTCGCCGAATTGAACGATTCGTTCAGTCGGGCCAAGTTTTCTGTCGTTGCGGACTATTGCGGTTTGACGGTTTCAGACCTCGAGAAGATTCGTCGTGATCTTCGGGAGACAAGTTCTGAAATCCGCATCGCCAAAAACACTCTTCTGAGAAGGGCAGTTACCGATACGTCCTGTGAATCTCTTACTGAGGATTTCACTGGGACGACAGCCATTGTCGTATCCTATGATGATCCGGTTGCTCCGGCCAAGGTACTGGCAAAGTGCGCTGAGGTTTATAACAAATTTCAGCTTCGGTCTGCTGTTCTCGAGGGAGAAAAAATCACTGTTGACGATCTGATCGCCTTGTCAAAGCTTCCGGCCAAGGAAGTCCTGCTCGGCCAGCTGTTGTCGGTGATGAACGGTGTTCCAACCGCTTTTGTCAGGGTGCTTTCGGCGGTACCGCAGAACCTGCTTTACGGTCTGCAGGCAGTTAAGGATCAGAAGGAACAGGCCTGATGCAGGTCTGAAAAATTCTAATATCAAGATTATCTAGCAAAGGAAAAGAGGAAAATAAAATGGCTGTAACAAAAGAAGACGTAATTGAATTCATTGCCAATATGAGCGTTCTCGATCTTTCTGAGCTCATCAAGGAACTGGAAGAGAAATTCGGCGTTTCCGCCGCCGCTCCGGTTGCAGTTGCCGCAGCTGGTCCCGCAGGTGATGCGGGTGGGGCACCTGCCGAGGAGCAGACTGAGTTCGATGTAATTCTATCCGGTGCCGGAGACCAGAAAATCAAGGTCATTAAAGAGGTTCGCGCCATCACCAGCCTAGGTCTGAAAGAGGCCAAGGAACTGGTTGAGGGAGCGCCTCAGCCGGTCAAGGAAGGCGTCACCAAAGAAGAGGCTGAAGAGATCAAGGCCAAGATCGAAGGTGTCGGCGGATCAGTCGAAATCAAATAGTTCTTTTTTATATCGGATGGTTCGAACATTGAACCATCACGGTTACGACACGCTGCGCTTTTATGCGCGGCGTGTCGCGTTTAGGCAGGTATTTTTTAGATAGCCCCAAAAAACAAATAATAATAGATACTTACGCTTTTTGGGTGAAACCGTTAAAGATCGACCGATATTTGACGGTAGAAAGGGCGATGCTTAACGATTGTTCTGGACGTTTAAACACAATTGGATGTTTTCACGGGCTCAGCCTTTTCTTTCAGAGATAGCCGCTCCCGGCCGTACGGCATTGGATACGCAGGTTTGGCCACCGATACGCAGCGGATTTATATAACAGATCGATAAATTCAGGGTTTTAGCAACCTCGAGGAAAATCATGGAAAGAATCAGAAAGCAATTTGCCAGTGCAACCAGCATTCTGGAACCACCGCATCTGATCTCAATGCAGAGAAAGTCTTACGAACATTTTTTGCAGATGACCTGCGATCCCGACCAGCGAGAAGACATTGGGCTCCAGTCCATTTTAAAGGAAATTTTTCCGATCAATGATTTCAATGGCGTCTGTTCTCTGGAATTTGTCAGATATAAGTTCGGAGAACCCAAATATACCGTTCAGGAATGTCAGCAACGCGGCATGACCCATGAAATTCCCCTGAAGATCGTGGTTCGACTGATCACCTTCGAAGTAGACGAAGAGACCGGAGTCCAGTCAATCAGGGATATCAAAGAGCAGGAGGTTTTCTTCGGTTCTTTGCCGCTGATGACCGCTGATGGCGTATTCGTTATCAACGGTACGGAGCGGGTAATCGTTTCTCAGCTTCAGCGATCTCCGGGACTTTTCTATACCCATGATCAGGGCAAGAGTCATTCCAGCGGTAAATTACTCTATTCTGCACGTATCATCCCGGTGCGGGGGTCCTGGATTGATCTGGAATTTGACATCAAAGATATCCTTCATGTGCGTATCGACCGGCGCCGGAAATTTCCTGTCACGACGCTACTCAAAGCACTTGGCTATACGGGCCCCGAGCTTCTAGAGCATTTTTATCCGATCTCCACTATCAGAAAGCAGAAGAATCAGTATCTGATCAGCTATAGCGAGGAGACCGCCTTCGGAACCAGACTCGAATTCGATCTTATCAACCCCAAAGACGGCGAATTGATCGGTAAGGCCGGGCGGAAAATTTCTCGGGCCATGTGTCGTAAGATTGAGACGGCGGGCATCGAGTTCATGAAGATTTCACCCGAAACCCTTATCGGCAAAGTGATTTGTCACGATATTGCCGACCCGGCCGAAGAGCAGCCGCTGGTCATGTACAACACCGAAATCACTGAATCGCTGCTCGAGACTCTCGATGAAGCCAAAATCAAAGAATTCAAGATACTCGGGATCGATGGTGTAAAATATTCCGAGTCATTCAGGAAAACCTTGGCTGTTGACAAGGTCGCCTCAACCAAGGACGCCCTGTTGGAGATCTACCGCCGGCTTCGGCCGTCGAGCCCTCCGACCCCTGAGGTCGCGCAGAACTTCTTTCAGAATCTGTTTTTCAATCCTGAACTTTATGATCTTTCCGAGGTTGGTCGCTATAAGATTAATGCCAGGCTTGGCCTCGATGTGGACATTTCTCAGCGGGCCCTGACCAAAGATGACATCGTTGAAGCGGTCAAGTATCTGGTTCGTCTCAAAGACAGTCAGGGAACTGTTGACGACATCGATCACTTGGGCAATCGAAGGGTTAGGACCGTTGGCGAACTGGTGGAAAATCAATACCGGATGGGGTTGGTCCGTATGGAGCGGGCCATTAAGGAGCGCATGACCCTGCAGGATGTCGAGACGCTGATGCCCCACGACCTGGTCAACCCAAAACCAATCTCAGCGGCAATCAAAGAGTTTTTTGGTACCAGCCAGCTTTCCCAGTTCATGGACCAGACCAACCCGCTTTCGGAAGTCACCCATAAACGGCGTCTTTCGGCTCTGGGACCGGGTGGTCTTTCCCGTGAGCGGGCTGGTTTTGAGGTTCGTGACGTCCATCCCACTCACTACGGTAGGATTTGTCCAGTGGAAACTCCGGAGGGACCCAACATCGGGCTCATCGTCTCGCTGGCCACCTATGCCCGTGTCAACCCCTACGGTTTTATCGAAACCCCCTATCGTAAGGTTGAAGATCGGATCGTCTATGATAAGGACATCAGTTATCTAAGTGCACTCCAGGAGCAGAACAACTATATAGCTCCGGCCCTGACACCGGTCGATAAGAAAAACTGCATCATTCCGGATACCCTGATCGCCAGGGAAGACGGCGAGGTTATTACCACCGGAGCTGACAGCATCACTTACATGGATATCGCCCCCAATCAGCTGGTCAGCGTCGCTGCTTCATTGATTCCCTTTCTGGAAAACGATGACGCCAACCGCGCGCTTATGGGCTCCAACATGCAGCGTCAGGCCGTGCCGCTGATGCGCACCGCCGCTCCGCTCGTGGGCACCGGCATGGAGCGCTATGTGGCAAAGGATTCCGGCGCCTGTCTACTGGCGGCCGGTGACGGTGTGGTCGAGGAAGTCGATGCCAACCGTGTTGTCGTCACCTACGACGAGCCCGGTGTCGATGGCTCTGATACCGGTGTCGCGGTCTACCGTCTCGAGAAGTATAAAAAATCCAATCAAAATACCTGCTTCAATCAGAAACCGCTGGTCAAACCGGGAACCCGTGTCCATTCCGGCACCGTGCTGGCTGACGGCCCATCCTGCGACAAGGGCGAACTGGCTCTTGGTAAAAACGTCACTATCGCTTTTATGCCCTGGCGCGGATTCAATTTCGAGGATTCGATTCTGATCAATGAACGGCTGCTTAAGCAGGATGCATTCACCTCACTGCACATTGAGGTGTTCGAGACCATGGCCCGGGACACCAAGCTGGGCAAGGAAGAAATTACCCGTGACATTCCCAATGTGAGCGAGGAGACCCTGCGCAACCTGGACGAGTCCGGAATAGTCAGGATCGGTGCCGAGGTCGGGGCCGGTGATACGCTGGTCGGCAAGGTTACCCCCAAGGGCGAAACAGTCCTTTCACCGGAAGAGAAGTTGCTGCGGGCAATCTTCGGGGAAAAAGCTCAGGACGTCAAAGATTCTTCGCTCCGTGTTCCACCCGGAGTCGAGGGAGTAGTTATCGACGCCAAAGTGTTCTCGCGGAAAGGGGTCGACAAGGACGAGCGTTCTCTGATGATCGAAGATGTCGAAATTGAAAGGCTCAACCAGGACAAGCTCGACGAGCACGCCAGTCTCAAACGCGGTGTCTGCCGTGAAGTTGGCAAGATCGTCGACAAGCAAACCGTTAAACAAGATGTGACCGCAAAGGACGGAACGATTCTGGTCAAACTCGGTAAAAAATTCTCCGCAGAGCTGGCTGAGCAAGTCGGCTTCCACGGTCTGCGCTCGCTCGATTTCTCCCAGCGGGCCAAGTATCTTGACAAGATAGAAGATATTTACGGCCGCTATGAGCGCCAGGCCGGGCTTATCAGTGAACGTTATGACGGAATCATCGAGCGCTTGAAAAAAGGCGACGACCTGCCCCCGGGCGTGGTCAAAATGGTTAAGGTATATGTGGCCACCAAGCGCAAGCTCTCGGTCGGCGACAAGATGGCAGGTCGCCACGGTAACAAAGGTGTGGTCTCCTGTCTGCTGCCTGAAGAGGATATGCCTTATTTTGCCGATGGCACCACCGTTGATATCGTGCTGAATCCGCTGGGCGTACCGTCGCGTATGAACGTCGGCCAGGTATTGGAGGTGCATCTTGGCTATGCCGCCAAAAAATTCGGAGACCAGCTCAGTGAAATGGCCAACCGGCAGGCGGCCTCGGAGATCAAGGCTAAGCTCAAGAATATCTATTCGAAAGAGGAATTTGCCAGCATAACCAAGGGCCTCAGCGATGAAGAACTGATCGACTGGGCCCGTGAGCATCAGACTGGTCTGCATATGGCGTCCCCGGTATTCGACGGGGCCGAGGAGGCTGAAATCCGGGCGCTGCTGAACGAGGCAGGCGCCGATGAAATCGGCCAGGTGCAGCTTTACGACGGCTTGAGTGGTGAGCCGTTTGCCAATCATGGTCACTGTCGGAACCATGTACATGCTGAAATTGCATCATCTGGTTGACAACAAGATTCACGCCCGTTCCACCGGGCCTTACTCGCTGGTAACCCAGCAGCCGCTGGGCGGCAAGGCCCAATTCGGCGGTCAGCGTCTCGGTGAGATGGAGGTCTGGGCCATGGAGGCCTATGGGGCTGCCTACACGTTGAAAGAATTTTTGACTGCCAAGTCCGATGATGTGGATGGACGGACCCAGATGTATGAGCGTATCGTCAAGGGAGACAATTTCCTGGCAACCGGCCTGCCCGAATCCTTCCATGTACTGGTCAAGGAACTGCAGGGACTGTGTCTGAATATGGAGCTCATTGAGGAATAGCTGGGCTGATTATCCCTATTTCTCAAGATACTGCCAGCTCTTCAAGTCCCGGGCAAAATTTCCGGGCATAAAAATTTGAAGCAGAGGTGAACTCGTGGAAGAGTTATTCAATTTTTTTCAAAAACCGAAGGCTCCTACCAAATTCAAAGCGGTGAAGATTTCTCTTGCTTCGCCGGAGAAAATTCTCGATTGGTCGCACGGTGAGGTAAAGAAACCTGAGACCATCAACTACCGTACCTTCAAACCTGAGCGGGACGGGTTGTTCTGCGCCAAGATTTTTGGCCCGGTTAAGGATTTTGAATGTAACTGCGGTAAATACAAACGCATGAAGCACCGCGGAGTGGTTTGCGAAAAATGCGGCGTCGAAGTTATCCAGTCCAAGGTGCGCCGTGAAAGGCTCGGCCATATAAAGCTGGCCGCTCCGGTGGCGCACATCTGGTTTCTCAAGAGTCTGCCGTCCAAGATCGGTGCCGTGCTGGACATGACCCTCAAGCAGCTCGAGCGGATTCTCTACTTTGAGCAATACGCGGTGGTCGAATCCGAAACCGAAGATATTCCCAAGGGAACCCTGCTGACTGAAGAGAAATACCGCAAGGCTCGAGAGGACTACCCCGGTCAGTTCAAAGTGGGGATCGGCGCCGAGGCAATCCGGGAGTTGCTGGGCACCCAGGAACTCGTCGAGCTGTCCAAGGAACTGCGAGCTGAAATGGGAACCACCGGCTCCCAGACCAAGCGCCTGAAGCTGGGTAAGCGTCTACAGGTCATCGAGGCGTTTATCGAGTCCGGCAATAAGCCCGAATGGATGATCCTCGAGGTAATCCCCGTCTTGCCTCCCGATCTGAGGCCGCTGGTACCTCTGGAGGGTGGCCGCTTCGCAACTTCCGATCTCAACGATCTTTACCGCCGGGTGATCAACCGGAACAACCGTCTCAAGCGACTGCTGGAACTGGATGCACCTGATATCATCATCCGCAACGAAAAGCGCATGCTGCAGGAAGCGGTGGATGTGCTGTTTGACAACGGCCGCCGTGGCCGTGTCATTACCGGTGCCAACAAGCGGCCGTTGAAATCTCTGGCCGATATGCTCAAGGGCAAACAGGGACGTTTCCGCCAGAATCTGCTCGGTAAGCGGGTCGACTATTCCGGCCGATCGGTCATTGTCGTAGGTCCCAATCTCAGACTCCATCAGTGCGGTCTGCCCAAGAAAATGGCGCTGGAACTGTTCAAACCTTTCATCTACAACAAGCTCGAGCGTCGTGGCTATGTGACCACCATAAAGAGTGCCAGAAAGATGGTGGAGAAAGGTGTCAAGGAGGTCTGGGACGTACTGGACGAGGTGGTTACTGAATATCCGGTTATCCTCAACCGTGCCCCGACCCTGCATCGTCTCGGCATGCAGTCTTTTGAGGCGGTGCTCATCGAAGGCAAAGCGATTCAGCTGCATCCGCTGGTCTGCTCTGCTTTTAACGCCGACTTTGACGGCGATCAGATGGCGGTGCACGTACCGCTCTCTGTGGAAGCCCAGGTCGAGGCCCGGGTATTGATGATGTCCACCAACAACATTTTGTCACCGGCCAACGGCGAACCGATCATCATTCCCTCCCAGGATATCATTCTCGGTCTCTACTACATGACCAGGGAACGGATCAACGTGCCGGGTGAGGGCAAGATGTTTGCCGATGTTAGCGAGGCGCGGATTGCTTACGATCATGGCGAGGTCGATCTACAGGCCAGGATCAAGGTGCGCAGGGACGGTAAGATGGTGGATACCACCATGGGCCGGGTCATTATAGGTGAGTTGCTGCCCAAAAAGATACCTTTTGAGGTAGTCAACCAGACCTTGAAAAAGAAAGTGCTGGCCAAACTTATCGACTTCACCTATCGCTATGCCGGTACCAAAGACACAGTAATCCTGACCGACAGGCTCAAGGACATCGGTTACGAGTATGCCACCAGGGCAGGGATCTCCATCTGTATCAATGATATGAAGATTCCGCTGGCCAAGGAGGACTTGGTCGAGAAGGCCGAGGCTGGCGTTGCTGATGTGGAACAGCAATACTCGGACGGTCTGATTACCTCGGGTGAGAAATACAACAAGGTCGTCGATATCTGGTCAAAAGCAACTGAGGATGTTGCCAACGAGATGATGAATGAGATCGAGGTTGACTATGTGCGCGACAAAGATAACAAGCTTGTCGATGCACCCAGCTTCAATTCGATCTTTATCATGGCGGACTCGGGAGCCAGGGGTTCCCGGGATCAGATCCGCCAGCTGGCCGGCATGCGCGGTCTGATGGCCAAGCCCTCGGGCGAAATCATCGAGACGCCGATCAAGGCCAACTTCAGGGAAGGCCTCGGGGTCCTCGAGTATTTCATTTCCACCCATGGTGCTCGTAAGGGGCTGGCCGATACTGCGCTGAAGACTGCCAATTCGGGTTACCTGACCAGACGTCTGGTCGATGTGGCCCAGGAGGCCACCATCGTTGAAACCGACTGTCGGACTCTTGATGGTATCATCGCCGAACCACTGATGGACGGGGGTGAGATTATCGTACCCATTGGTGAACGTATTCTTGGCCGTGTGGCCCTCGAAGATGTCCATGATCCTTTCTCCGAGGATGAGGTCCTTGTTGCTTCCGGCCAGGAAATTACCGAGTCGTTGGTCGAGAAGATTGAAGCGGCGGGCATCGACCGGGTAACCATTCGCTCGGTACTTACCTGCCGCTCACGCCGGGGCGTCTGCGCCAAATGTTACGGTCGTGATCTGGGCCGTGGACACATGGTCAACATTGGCGAGGCCATCGGTGTGATTGCCGCCCAGTCAATTGGTGAACCGGGAACCCAGCTTACCATGCGTACGTTCCATATCGGCGGTACGGCGAGCAGGGCGGTCGAACAGGCCGAACTGGTGACCCAGATAGGCGGTGTCGTGGCCTTTAAAAATATGCATCACGTGGAGAATGCCGAGGGTATCAAGATTGTCATGAACCGCAATGCCGAAATCGTCACCCTTGACGAACAGGATTTTACCAAGCATCTGGAAGGCATCAAACTCGGTTCCAAAAATGTTGAAATCGAAATGTCCCCCAGCGGTGAGGTCGTGGTGCGTGACAAGGGTGAGGTCATCAAGACGGCAAAAATCCGCGAGCGCGAAAGGTTCAAGGTCAATTACGGTGCCCAGGTACTGGTCAACGAGTGGTCGACGATGGAACCGGGTACCATCCTGGCGGATTGGGATGCCTACACCATTCCCATCGTGGCCGAGGTAGGTGGCATCATCAAATATGGTGATGTCGCGGAAGGTGCGACCATGCAGGAGAAGGTTGACCCGGTGACCGGTAAATCTTCGAAGGTCGTTGTTCATTCCGCCGTCGGTGCCCAGTTGAATCCCCGCGTCTCGGTGAAGAATGCACGCGGCAAGACGCTGAAACTGCCGGACTCTGAAATTTTTGCCCGCTACAGTCTACCGGTCGGCTCGATCATCACCGTCGAAGACGGCAGTGAAATCGAGGCGGGTACCATCGTTGGCAAGATCCCGAGGGAGACTTCTAAAACAAAAGACATTACCGGTGGTCTGCCCAGGGTCGCAGAACTCTTCGAGGTCCGCAAACCCAAGGAGCCGGCCATTATTTCCGAGGTAGACGGCCGGGTTAGTTTCGGCAAGGAACTCAAGGGTAAGCGCCGGGTAGTCGTTACTCCGGAATATGGAGAGGCGCAGGAATACCTGGTGCCTAAATCGAAACATATAATCGTCCATGAAGGTGACTACGTACAGGCCGGTGAGCGGCTGATGGAAGGCACCATCGTGCCCAACGATATTCTCGGCGTCCTCGGGGTCAAGGAACTGGCCAAGTTTTTGGTCAACGAAATTCAGGAGGTCTACCGTCTGCAGGGCGTCAAAATCAACGACAAGCATATCGAGGTCATCGTTAGGCAGATGCTGCGCCGGGTCCTGATTACCGGCTCGGGTGATTCCAAATTCATGATCGGTGAGCAGGTCGAATGGTGGGCCTTTGAAGATGAGCGTGACCGACTGATGGCCGAACGCAGCGAGTTTATGGCAAATGGCGGCAGCTTTGCCGAGGCCCCCAAACCGCCGGCCGCCGAACCGCTGCTGCTCGGGGTCACCAAGGCTTCGCTGTCCACCGAGAGTTTTATCTCGGCAGCCTCTTTCCAGGAGACCACCAAGGTCCTGACCAATGCAGCCATGGCCGGCAAAATGGATGAACTGAAAGGGCTCAAAGAGAATGTGATCATGGGGCGGCTCATTTCAGCCGGCACCGGAATCGACCAGGAGCTGGTTAAATAAGTTGAACCGTAATTATTTTTTGGCTTGACACTAAAACAGGTGTGATGTAAGTATTGTCTTTTGTGCCACAGCACATTTGGGTGTTTTGTTCTGTGGTTCATTAGAAAGTTACAATCTGATCTGAGAGAAGGAGCAGTAAACGTAATGCCGACAATTAATCAACTGGTACGCCAGGGCAGGAAGAAGATCGTCAAGAAGACCAATACGCCTGCGCTGAAGGGGTCTCCACAGAAAAGGGGAGTGTGTGTCAGGGTTTATACCACAACACCGAAAAAGCCGAACTCTGCTTTGAGAAAAGTCGCCAGGGTACGATTGACAAACGGTATTGAGGTTACTTCTTATATCCCGGGCATCGGCCATAACCTGCAGGAGCACTCGGTTGTTCTGATCAGGGGCGGCAGGGTAAAAGATCTTCCCGGTGTCCGGTATCATGTTATCCGCGGTACGCTCGACACTCTGGGAGTATCCGATCGTCGCCAAGGACGGTCGAAATATGGTGCCAAGAAGCCTTCCTGATAAGGAATGGAGATTTGAATTATGTCCCGTAGAAAAGGTGCAGATAAAAGGGTTGTTGAGCCGGATCCGCGTTACAATAACGTGCTGGTGTCAAAGTTTACCAACGGTCTGATGCAGCGTGGCAAGAAAAGCCTGGCCAGGCGAATCTTCTATGATGCGATGGAAGTCATCGATCAGCGCGTGCCCGACGAGGAGCCGTTGATCGTCTTCGAGCAGGCCATGGAAAATGTCCGGCCACGGGTCGAGGTCAAGTCAAGACGTGTCGGTGGTGCCACCTACCAGGTGCCCATGGAAGTACGTCAGACCAGAAGAAACGCGCTGGCAATTCGCTGGATCATTGGTTTTGCCCAGTCCCGTTCGGGCAAGTCAATGTCGGAGAAATTGGCGGCAGAACTGCTCGATGCTTACAACCAAAGGGGTGCGTCGGTAAAGAAGAAAGACGATACCCACAGGATGGCGGAAGCTAACAAGGCGTTCGCCCACTATCGCTGGTAAGAAGAGGAACGGCCTTGCTGAGATCAGGAGCTGAAATCACCAATAGAGAAGATGTGAGGTTTGTTGATGTCAGCTTCGGAAGAATTATCGAGCATACGCAATATCGGCATCATGGCCCATATCGATGCCGGCAAGACTACGACCACCGAACGGATTCTCTATTATACAGGCCGTTCGTATAAGATGGGCGAAGTTCATGACGGTAACGCCGTCATGGACTGGATGGAACAGGAGCAGGAACGAGGAATCACGATCACCTCGGCAGCAACGACCTGCACCTGGGATGATCATAAGATCAATATTATAGACACCCCTGGCCATGTTGACTTCACCGTCGAGGTGGAGCGCTGTCTGAGGGTGCTGGATGGCGTCATCGCCGTCTTTTGCGCTGTCGGTGGGGTCGAGCCCCAATCGGAAACAGTGTGGAGGCAGGCTGACAAATATGCCATCCCCCGATTGGCCTTCATCAATAAGATGGACAGGGTAGGGGCCAATTTTGAGCGGTGTTTGAAAATGATGTCCGAACGGCTTGGGGCTAATCCGCTGCCCCTCCAGATACCGGTCGGCAGAGAAGCAGATTTCACAGGGGTCATAGACCTCGTTGAAGAGAGAATGCTCGGTTTTTCCGAGCAGTCTCTAGGACAGGAAGTGGTAGAATCAGCCATTCCTGATCAGTATAAAGAAGTATTCACGGCCGCACGAATGACACTCCTCGAGAAATTGGCCGATTTCGATGAGGGGGTCATGGAAAAATATCTTGACGATAAACCGGTTTCGGTTGACGAGATGTACCGTGCACTGAGAAAGGCCACTTTGGCGCTTGAAATCGTGCCGGTACTGTGCGGCAGCGCCTTTAAGAACAAAGGTATACAACCTTTGTTGGACAGCGTGGTCAGATATCTGCCTTCACCGGTGGATATCGACTTCGTTGAAGGGCTCGATCGACAGGGTGAGCCGGTTCAGCGTAAAACCGGACCGAAGGAAAAGTTCTGCGGCCTTGTCTTTAAGCTGATGAGCGACTCATTCGTTGAAAACCTTGCTTTTGTGAGGCTTTATTCGGGGGCGCTCAAGGTCGGCGACAAGGTGTTCAACCCGGTCAAGAAGAAGAAGGAAAAAATCTCCAAACTTCTGAAACTTCACGCCAACAAGCGGGAAGAGGTCAAGTCGATCGGGGCTGGAGACATCGGGGCGATTGTCGGACTCAAGTTTACTACCACCGGCGATACGCTCTGCGAAAACGGCGATTTTGTGGTTCTGGAAAGCATGGACTTCCCGGATCCGGTCATCGGTGTGGCCATTGAGCCAAAAAGCAAGGCCGAAGAGAGTAAGCTGACCGAAACGCTTGATAAGATCGCTCTGGAGGACCCGTCCTTCACCGTCAGCACAGATAAAGACACGGGACAAAAGATTATCTCAGGGATGGGCGAGCTTCACCTGGAGATAATCGTGCACAGGCTGCTCAACGAATTCAAGGTTTCCGCCAAAGTCGGAACCCCCCAGGTAGCCTATAAAGAGACGATTACTCAGAGTGTCACCGAAGAAGGGCGCTTTGAGCAGACGACCGGCGCGGGACAATACGGCCATGTCGTCCTCAAGATAGAGCCACTGCAACGAAGCGGCGGCTTTGTTTTCAGCAGCGAAGTTGATGAGAAGACGATCCCATCAATGTTTCTCGCTGCCATAGAAAGGGGAGTCAAGGATACGCTCGACTCCGGGCCGCTCATCGGCCACCCGCTCACTGATGTCAAGGTAACCCTGACAGGCGGCTCGTACGATGAGGAAGATTCGACCGAGATGGCCTTCGGTGTAGCGGCGGCAATGGCATTGAGAAAGGCCGGAAGCGAAGCTGAACCGGTTCTGCTGGAGCCGGTTATGGATCTGGAAGCGGTAACTCCGGAGGAGTATGTCGGGGATGTGATTTCGGACCTCAACTCCAAGAGAGGTAAGGTCACCGGGATCGAGTCCGAAAACGATGTCCAGATTGTCAGGGCCCACGTGCCGCTGGCCGAGATGTTCGGCTACTCGACTTCATTGAGGTCGGCAACCCAGGGGCGGGCCCATTTCAGCATGCAGTTTTTGGAATATGATGTGGTGCCGAAGGCAAAGGCAGACAAGATAATCAGGAAAATCAGAGGGATTTAGACCCAATCAGTATTGAGGAAAGAAGATGTCAAAGGAGAAATTCGAGCGGACGAAGCCGCATGTGAATGTAGGCACGATAGGTCATATCGATCATGGCAAGACGACATTGACGGCAGCGATAACACGGGTACTGTCTTTGAAAGGTCAAGCCCAGTTCACCGATTTCGGTGAGATTGATAAGGCGCCTGAAGAAAAAGAGCGTGGCATCACAATTGCCACTGCCCACGTGGAATACGAGACGGTCAATCGTCACTATGCCCATGTAGATTGCCCGGGTCATGCCGACTACATCAAGAATATGATCACCGGCGCGGCTCAGATGGACGGAGCGATACTGGTTGTGGCGGCCACTGACGGGGCCATGCCTCAGACCCGTGAGCACATTCTGCTTGCCCGCCAGGTAGGTGTTCCTGCGATGGTTGTGTTTTTAAATAAATGCGACATGGTCGACGACGAGGAACTGATCGAGCTGGTGGAGATGGAACTTCGTGAGCTGCTGGACAAGTATGAATTTCCCGGCGATGATATTCCGTTTGTCCAGGGCTCAGCCCTTCTTGCCCTTGAGAATCCGGATGACGAAGAGAAGGCCAAGTGCGTCTGGGATCTGATGGAAGCGATTGACACCTATATCCCTGAGCCGGAACGTGACGTTGACCAGCCGTTTCTGATGCCGGTAGAGGACGTATTCTCTATTTCGGGTCGTGGCACGGTAGCCACGGGTCGTGTTGAGCGCGGTGTGATCAAGGTAGGCGAAGAGATAGAGATCGTCGGCATCCGTGAGACGGAGAAGACGACGGTAACCGGTGTGGAGATGTTCCGCAAGCTTCTGGACCAGGGTCAGGCCGGCGACAATATCGGCGCCCTGTTGCGCGGTGTGAAGCGTGACGAGATCGAGCGCGGCCAGGTACTTGCGAAGCCGGGCTCAATCACCCCGCACACCAAGTTCAAGGCCGAGTGCTATATCTTGAGCAAGGATGAGGGCGGCCGTCATACGCCGTTCTTCAATGGCTATCGTCCTCAGTTTTATTTCCGTACGACGGATGTGACTGGGGTGGTGACGTTGCCCGAGGGAGTAGAGATGGTAATGCCGGGCGACAACGTGTCGGTTGAGGCAGAGCTGATCACGCCGATCGCGATGGACGTTGGTTTGCGTTTTGCGATTCGCGAAGGTGGCCGTACGGTAGGTGCCGGCGTTATCAGTGAAATTTCAGGCTAAGGTGCAGAGATGATACCGACAGAAAAAATTCGCATTCGCCTCAAGGCGTATGATCACAAATTGCTGGATCAATCCACCCACGAAATCGTGGATACGGCGCGCCGGACCGGATCATCAGTAGCCGGGCCAATACCGCTGCCGACATCGGTCAAGAAGTTCTGTGTCCTGCGCTCGCCTCATGTCGACAAAAAGTCGCGAGAGCAGTTCGAAATGAGGACTCACCGGAGGCTGCTTGATATTCTCGAACCGACCCAGCAGACCATTGATCTGCTGATGAAGCTCGAACTCTCCGCCGGAGTGAACGTAGAGATCAAATTGCCGTAGTCAGCAGATAAGACAGATTAATTGAAGCATCGGGTACGATTATGCCAAAGACTATAGGTGTATTGGGTAAGAAAGTTGGGATGACCCGCGTTTACGACGAACTGGGATTCGCTATTCCGGTTACCGTTGTTGAAGCTGGTCCCTGTACGGTTCTCCAGGTAAAGACCGTTGAGGGCGAAGGCTACAACGCCATCCAGCTTGGTTTTGATGCCAAGAAGGCGAGCAGGGTAAACAAGCCCCAGGCCGGCCATTTCAAAAAAGCAGGTGCTGATGGTTTCTACCATGTTCGTGAGTTCCGGGTCGACAATCCGGAAGAGTTCGAGGTTGGACAGGAACTGCCGCTGGACACCGTTTTCAAGATCGGTGAGCTGGTTCATGTTCAGGGTAGGAGCAAGGGCCGTGGCTTCCAGGGTGTTATGCGGCGCCACGGATTTAAAGGTGGCGGTGCCGCCCACGGTTCCGGTTTTCACCGGGCTCCAGGTTCTATTGGCTGCAGTGCCTGGCCGAGCAGGGTAATTAAGGGCAAGAAAATGCCGGGACGCATGGGCAACGACACAGTCCTGAAAAAGAACATCAGGGTGATCGATATCAGGCCCGATGAGAATGTCGTGCTCTTAAAAGGTTCCGTTCCCGGGGCCAAGAACGGTTTGCTGAAAATATTCACTAAATAGCTGTCAGCTCAAACCGCTCCAAGGAGAAACAAATGTCAACGGTAGAAGTAAAAAATATCAAGAACGAGAACGTCGGAGAGATTGATCTCAACGACCAGGTTTTTAATCGCGAGGTTAAAAACTACGTGCTTCACGAGGTAGTACGTCAGCAGCGGGCTGCCCGTCGAAGCGGAACCGCCTGCACCAAAACCCGTAAAGAGGTGAGGGGATCTGGAGCCAAACCCTGGCGTCAGAAGGGAACAGGCCGGGCTCGTGCGGGAACCAGGAAGTCCCCGATCTGGCGCGGCGGCGGCACCACTTTTGGCCCCAAGCCCCGTGACTACAGCTTCAAACTCAATCGCAAGGTGAAGCAGCAGGCGGTAGCGATGGCTATGTCGGCACGTTACCAGGAGGGCAATCTTGTCGTTCTCGACGATTTCACCTTGGAGGCGATCAAAACCAAGGAATTTGTCTCCATTATGGAAGTCCTCGAGTTGAACAACGCGCTCATCGTGGTCGATTCAGAAAACGAAGAACTCAGCAAATCCTCGCGCAACGTGCCGGGATACAAAGTCATGAAGACAGATGGAGTGAATGTCTACGACATCCTTCTGCATGAGAAGCTTGTACTCCTGCAACCCGCCATCGAGAGGTTGGAAGAGAGGTTTACGGCATGAAAAATATCCACACTATCTTACAAGGACCTTGTCTTACGGAGAAGGCTAGCCTGCACCAGGAACTGAACAACCAGGTGGTGTTCAAGGTTCACCCCGAGGCAAACAAGATTGAGATCAAGGATGCTGTTGAAAAGATGTTCAATGTCAAGGTCGGAAATGTTCGAACAGCTTCCATGCGCGGCAAGCAGAAAAGAGTTGGACGTTATATCGGTTACACAAAGGACTGGAAAAAAGCCTACGTGACGTTGAGTGAAGGTGAAATCAGTTTTGTCGACGAATTGTAGCAAGAGCGACCGTAACGAGTAACCGAAGAAAATCAACAACCAACGCAAAGGATGGAGCGATTGGGAAATCATGGCCATAAAAACGTATAAACCAACATCACCCGGTAAAAGACATCATGTGTCAACAACGAATCCGGACTTGTCGACCAACGGACCTGAAAAAAGTCTGGTAACGAGTCTTTCCAAGAGTGGAGGCCGTAACAATTACGGTCGGATTACCTCCCGCCACCGCGGCGGAGGACACAAACGAAAATACCGGATTATCGATTTCAAGCGCAATAAGACAGACATCACCGCCAAGGTCGTGTCGATCGAATACGATCCGAACCGGTCTGCGAATATTGCCCTGCTCAGCTATATCGACGGCGAGAAGAAATATATTCTGGCCCCGGACGGAATAGCCGTTGGCGATCAGGTCGTTGCCGGAGACAATGTGGATATACAGCCCGGCAACTGTCTGCCGATGGCAAATATTCCACTGGGTACCGTTATCCACAACATTGAAATGAAGATAGGCAAAGGCGGCCAATTGGTGCGCAGTGCCGGAACTTCAGCTCAGTTGATGGCCAAGGAAGGCACCTACGTGCTGGTCAGGCTGCCGTCAGGTGAAGTGAGAAAATTCCACCACCTGTGTCGGGCCTGTGTCGGTCAGGTTGGCAACCGTGAACATGAAAGCGCCAAACTGGGCAAGGCGGGTAGGACCCGCTGGTTCGGCAAGCGACCCAGTGTCCGCGGTGTGGCTATGAACCCGGTGGATCATCCGATGGGCGGCGGCGAAGGAAAGAGTTCTGGTGGACGTCATCCGTGCACGCCGTGGGGCAAGCCGACCAAAGGTTACAAGACGAGAAGGAATAAAGCGTCTGACAAGATGATAGTCAAGCGTAGATCATAACAAGGAGTGAATAATGTCTCGTTCAGTAAAAAAAGGCCCATTCGTCGATGATCACTTGATAAAGAAAGTAGATCAGGCTATCGAATCCGGGTCCCGGAAAGTTATCAAGACCTGGTCGCGGCGTTCCGATGTGACACCTGAAATGGTCGGTTTAACTTTTGCCGTTCACAATGGAAGGAAATTTATCCCGGTTTTCGTTACCGAGAACATGGTCGGTCATAAGCTTGGCGAGTTTTCACCGACCAGGACTTTTTACGGTCACGCTGCGGATCGAAAGAGATAGGATTTAGATTTTCAAGGTATTGGGAGCAGAAAAAATGGAAACGAAAGCCGTAGGAAAATATATCCGGATTTCTCCGCAGAAAGCCAGGCTAGTAGCCGACACGGTTCGCGGTATGAACGCTGACCAGGCGATAACCACGCTGAAGTTCATGCCCAAGAAGGGAGCCAAAATTCTGCGCAAGGTTATCGAATCAGCGGTGGCCAATGCGACGCAGGATGATCAAGTGGATGTGGACAATCTCTTCATCAAGAAGATTGCGGTTGATGGCGGACCGTCGCTGAAAAGGATTCGGCCCCGGGCTATGGGCCGGGCCACTAAGATCATTAAACGCACCAGCCACATAACCGTGGTCTTGGATGAAGGTTAGCCGTCGTTGAGACAAGCTGAATAAGTGAACTAAATACACAAAGCACTCAGTTGGAGGATTATTTTGGGCCAGAAGGTTAATCCAATAGGACTCAGATTGAACATCACCCGCACCTGGGATTCGATCTGGTATGCCGATAAAGACTATTCTTCCTATCTCATTGAAGATCAGAAGATTCGGAAGTATTTGAAAAAACGTCTTTATCATGCCGGTCTTTCAAAAACCAAAATCGAACGTACCGGCGACAAAATCAAGGTGAAGCTGTTCACCGCCCGGCCGGGTATCGTTATCGGTAAGAAAGGCGCTGAGATTGAAACTCTCAAGAAAGACCTCGAACAGTTTGTTCACCGTCCGGTTACCCTGGACATCCAGGAAGTCCGGAGGCCAGAGGCTGATGCCCAGCTGGTGGCTGAATCGATAGCCTCTCAACTCGAACGCAGGGTGGCATTCAGGCGGGCTATGAAAAAGGCGGTTAATTCGGCACTGAGGTTCGGGGTGAAGGGGATCAAGATTTCCTGTGCCGGACGTCTCGGCGGTGCTGAGATGTCGAGAAGCGAGTGGGTTCGTGAAGGCAGGGTCCCGCTGCATACGCTGCGAGCTGATGTTGACTACGCCCTGGCTGAAGCCAGCACCACCTATGGAATTATCGGCGTCAAGGTGTGGATTTTCCACGGTGAGGTTCTCGAAGATCAGGAAGGCGAAAACTGAGACACTATTTAGGTTGATCTCAACCCAGATAATTTTCGGAGTAAGACATGTTAAGTCCCAGAAAGGTAAGGCATAGAAAAGTATTCAAAGGGAAATTGCGCGGCACCGCCCAGCGCGGGTCATCAATTTCCTTCGGTGATTATGCCCTCAAAGCGACCAGCAGCGGTAAAATGACGGCCCAGCAGATTGAAGCTGCCCGTGTTGCCATCAACCGAAAGATAAAACGTGGCGGAAAGGTCTGGATCAGGGTGTTCCCTGACAAGCCGGTAACCAAAAAACCGGCAGAGACCAGGATGGGTAAAGGTAAAGGAAGCCCCGAATTCTGGGTCGCTCCAATCAAACCCGGCAGAATCCTCTACGAACTCTCAGGCGTTGATGAAGAACTGGCGGTGCGGGCTCTGACCCTGGCAGGCAACAAGCTTCCTTTCAGCACCAAGGTCATTTCCAAGAGGAGCACGTTATGAAAGCCGAAGAAATCAGAAATATGAGCGCTGAGGATCTGGCCAAAAAGGAAGCAGAGCTGCGCGAGGAACTGGGAAACCTTTCTTTTCAGCACAAACTGCGGCCTCTTGAGGATACTTCACGGTTGAAAAAAGTTAAGAAGGATATCGCGCGGATCAGAACTGTCGTCAACGAAAAGGCACTCGGTTAGAGCGCTTGATCATACGGTAAACGCATCACAGCATAGTGAATGTTATGAGTGAAAATAGAAAAATACGAAAAACCAGGACTGGCTCTGTTGTCAGCAATGCGATGGAAAAGACGGTAGTCGTCCGTGTCGAGAGAAAGTTTCGCCATAAACTGTATGGCAAATACGTCACTACCAGCGTCAAGTATCTCGCCGATGATCCGCAGAACACTTGCAATATCGGTGATGTGGTGCTGATCGAGGAGTGTCGGCCTCTGAGTAAGAGAAAACGGTGGCGCGTCAAGTCCGTGCTTGAGCAGGCAGTATAGCACATTACCGTCCAATCGATTGACAGCCTTAAAGGGCGGTTAGAGAGTCAGGTGAGAATATGATACAGACAGAAACAATGCTGAATGTGGCCGACAATTCAGGTGCACGTAAGGTGCTGTGCATCAGAGTGCTCGGCGGCACGAGAAAAAGATATGCCGGTATTGGCGATGTGATCGTGGTTACGGTGAAAGAAGCAATTCCCCATGCCAAGGTTAAGAAAGGTGACGTCATGACGGCCGTTATCGTCCGGACCAAGAAAGAGATGAAGCGGATGGATGACACCTGGGTGAAATTCGATGAAAATGCCGCCGTCATGCTTTCATCTGCAGGTGAGCCGATCGGCACCCGTATTTTTGGACCGGTTGCTCGGGAACTCAGGAACCAGGGATTTATGAAAATCATCTCACTGGCTCCCGAAGTGCTGTAGAGCCGACATCAAGAGATTAGAGTCAATTATAGGTAGAGTCATGGCAAAAGGCAGAAATTACCTCAAGGCGAATGACCAGGTCGAAGTAATCGCTGGAAAGGACAAGGGAAGAGTGGGAAAGATTCTGAAAGTGTTTCCTGCCGACAGTAAGGCAACGGTAGAACGGATCAATATGATCAAACGGCATACCAAGCCCAGAGATCCGAGCCAGCAGGGTCAGATCGTTGAGCGAGAGGCGCCGATTCACGTCTCCAATCTCCAGATCATCTGTCCCGAATGTGCACAGACCGGCAGAGTCGGCAGAAAAGTGCTCGAAGACGGAACAAAGGTTCGCTTCTGCAAGAAGTGCGGCGAATCCATTGAAAGTAAATAACAGACAACAGCGACGATTGACTTCAGGAGTTATACATGGGTGCGCTTAAAGATTTCTATTACAACGATTGTGTGCCGGCACTAAAAGAAGAGTTTGGCTACACAAATATAATGCAGGTTCCTAAGCTCGAAAAAATCGTACTCAATATGGGGCTTGGCGAGGCCGTGCAGAATCCGAAAATTGTCGAAGGGGCGGCTCAGGAATTGACCAGGATCGCCGGTCAAAAGGCGGTGGTTACCAACGCCAAGAAATCGATTGCCGGATTCAAGCTCAGAGAAGGTATGCCGATCGGCTGCCGGGTGACGCTGAGGGGCGAGAAAATGTACGATTTCTTCAGTAAGCTGGTCAATGTCGCTCTTCCCCGGGTTCGTGACTTCCGAGGTGTGTCACCCAAGGCGTTCGACGGGCGCGGCAACTACTCACTGGGAGTCAAGGAGCAAATAATTTTCCCTGAAATTGACTATGACAAAATTGACAAGATCAAGGGGTTGAACATTTCCATAGTCACCACGGCACCAACCAATGCCGAGGGCCAGTCACTGCTCAGACTGATGGGGATGCCGTTCAGGCAATAAGCAATCAAAGCGCATATTCAGCACTTATTTGGAGGTTGGTTTGGCTAAGAAATCAATTATAGCTCGAGCGCAGCGCGAACCCAAATTCAAGGTTCGTAAATATAACCGTTGTCCGCTCTGTGGGCGTTCACGGGCCTATATCAGGAAATTCGGCGTCTGCCGGATCTGTTTCAGGACCTTGGCTTCCAAGGGTGAGATCACCGGCGTAACCAAGTCAAGTTGGTAACGTTTAAGCCAAGTCAATGACGAGAATTCATAAGGAGTGTTCGCTATGGCAATGAGCGATCCCCTGGCAGACATGCTGACCAGGATAAGAAATGCAACAATGGTGAAATTCGAATCGGTGGAGATTCCGAAATCGAAAATCAAAGTGAATGTGGCAAAAGTCCTCCAGGAAGAAGGTTATATAGAGGGCTGGAAAGTTACCGACGACGGCCCCCAGGGCACCTTGATTATCAACCTGAAGTATGGCCCAGATGGAGAGTCGGTGATCACCGGCCTGAAAAGGGTCAGTAAGCCAGGGTTGAGGCAATATGCTCCGGCAGGTTCTATTCCGACGGTTTTGAACGGACTCGGTGTTTCTATTATTTCAACATCCAAAGGACTGCTCACGGACCGGACCGCTCGGAAGTCGAATACCGGCGGCGAGATTCTGTGTCAAGTCTGGTAGAGAATACCGATTAACGGAGGAAAACATGTCTCGAATTGGAAAAATGCCCATAGATATCCCGGCGGGTGTCAAGATTGAGATCAAGGGCCAGGATATTTCCGTAACCGGCCAGAAAGGTAGCTTGAGCCGGACTGCCCACGCAGAAATCGGACTGAAGGTAGAAGACAATCAGATACTGGTCAGTGGTGGTGAGGGTGATAAAAAGGTTAACGCTTTCCGGGGACTGACCCGATCGTTGATCAACAACATGGTGATTGGCGTCAGCGAGGGTTTCAAGAAAGTTCTGGTGATTGAAGGCGTCGGCTACCGTGCCAGTGCTTCGGGAAAAAAACTGACTTTGAATGTCGGTTATTCTAACCCGGTGGAATTCACGCTTCCCGAGAACGTTTCCGGCAGCGTCGAGAACAACACCATTGTTCTGGAATCGATCGACAAAGAAACACTCGGTATGACTGCCGCCCAGATTCGCGCCATCCGTAAACCCGAGCCTTACAAGGGCAAGGGAATCCGGTACGAAGGCGAGTATATCCAGCGCAAAGCCGGTAAGACCGGTGCGGCTGCAGCATAAACACAGTAATTTGAGATATTTAACTGGTTGAGATAAGACGATGGCAAAAACAAATCCCAGCGCTGTGGCCCGAAAAAAGCGGGTTAAACGGATTCGCAAGAAAGTTGTTGGCACGAGTTCGCGGCCACGTTTGCGCGTATTCAAGAGCAGCAGGCATATTTATGCACAATTGATCGATGATTCGGCAGGAACGACGCTGGCTTCGACATCGACTCTCGAAAAAGGTTTTGAGAGCGGAGATGAAAAAGGAAAGACAACAGCGGCTAAAAAAGTCGGCATACTGATTGCCGAAAAAGCAAAGGCCGCTGGTATTTCCAGTGTGGTTTTTGATCGGGGCGGCTGCCTCTATCACGGTCGCGTCAAGGCTCTCTCAGAAGGAGCTCGCGAAGGCGGATTGGATTTTTAACTCGTATTAATGGGGGTGTCCCTTGTCTGAATTTACACGTTCGAAAGGCGAAGCGGCCGACGAACTCATTGAAAAAATTGTTTATATTAACAGGGTTGCCAAGGTTGTAAAGGGCGGCCGCCGGTTCAGCTTCAGTGCTATTGTGGTTGTCGGCGACGGCAAAGGCAAGGTCGGTTACGGGCTGGGTAAGGCCAACCAGGTGCCAGAGGCTATTCGCAAAGGCATCGAGCGGGCCAGAAAAGACATGAATTCCGTATCGTTGACCGAGGTTTCGATTCCACATGAAATCATCGGCCGGTACGGGGCTGGCAAAGTCCTGCTCAAACCTGCATCGGCTGGTACCGGAGTGATCGCGGGCGGACCGGTTCGGGCGGTGCTCGAGGCGGCTGGAGTGCACAATATTTTGACCAAGTGTCTGGGCTCTCACAATCCGCACAACATGGTTAAAGCCACTCTGGATGGTCTGAGAAGACTGAGAAGCCCTCAGAAAATCGCTGAATTACGTGGTAAGACCGTAGAAGAGATCCTCGCCTGAAAAGCGCTGGCTCTCCTCGTTGACAGTAGTACAGAAATAGAGAGAATAAATCGACACAGGTGTAATCAGATGGCTGATACAATTACCTTTACCCTGATTAAGAGCGGAATCGGCAGTACCAAGAAGATCCGGGCAACGTTGACCGGCCTGGGACTGACCAAAATGCAGAAGACCATAACACGCAAGGATACTCCTGAGATCAGGGGGATGTTGGCGAAAGTCGCGCACCTCGTTCGGGTGGAGGAGGCATAAATGATATCATTGGCAAATCTTTCCCCCAGAAGGGGTCGAAAAAAGATCGTAAGCGGGTCGGCCGGGGACCGGGAACCGGACTTGGTAAAACATCCGGACGTGGTCACAAAGGAGCCAGGTCCCGCTCAGGTTATAAATCCAAGCCTGGATTCGAGGGCGGCCAAATGCCCCTGCAGCGGCGTCTGCCGAAGCGCGGTTTTCATAACAAGTTCCGTAAAGAAGTCGACATAGTCAGCCTGACCCAGCTTGATAAATTCGAATCGGGCCAGGAAGTAACCACCCAGACCCTGGTTGAGGCCGGTATGGTCAAGGCCGGCCGAATGGCGAAGGTTTTGGCCAACGGTGAAATTACCAAGCCGGTGACGGTCAAAGTCGAGAAAGTCAGCACTCAGGCAAAGGAACTTATCGAAAAAGCCGGCGGTTCCGTATCCGAGAGTTCGGCTCCAGCAGAGTAGCAGGAAAGAAGTTCTGAAAAAGTGGCCGCTCCCCGGAGGAGGGCCGCTTTTTAACGTCTAAGGACTATTATGAGCGGATTGCAAAGTGCAGCACAGATACCAGAGCTAAGAAAAAGGCTGCTGTTCACCCTGATGATGCTCGCGGTCTACCGGGTCGGTGTGCAGGTGCCGACCCCCGGGATCAACAGCGAGGCTTTGACTGCTTTCTTTCAGCAGAACGCGGGTACCCTGTTCGGCATGTTCAACATGTTTTCCGGCGGGGCACTGGAGAATTTCTCCATCTTCGCCCTGGGGATCATGCCCTACATCAGTGCCTCAATTATCATGCAGCTGCTCACCGTGGTGATTCCCCAGCTTGAAGCACTGAAGAAAGAAGGTGAGTCCGGACGTCGAAAAATAACCCAGTACACCAGATACGGTACGGTGGTCCTCAGTGTTATCCAGGGCTCTTTCATTGCCGTCGGGCTCGAGGGCATGACTGGTCCCGGTGGAGAGATGATCGTCCTGGATCCTGGTGTTCAGTTCAAGTTGATGACCATGATCACCCTCACCTCAGGTACCGCCTTTCTGATGTGGCTTGGTGAGCAGATGACCGAGCGTGGTGTCGGCAACGGTATTTCGCTGATCATCTTTGCCGGTATCGTGGCCCGGGGACCATCCGCCATCATTAACTCTTTCGAGCTGGTCAAGGCGGGTGAGATCCAGATCTTTTTCGTACCGTTCATCGTCCTGCTGATGTTTGGTGTCATCGGTCTGATCGTTTTCTTCGAAACTGCCCAGCGGCGTATTCCGATTCAATACGCCAAACGGGTCGTGGGTCGGCGGGTCTATGGCGGGCAGAGTTCGCACCTGCCATTGAAGATCAATGTGTCGGGTGTCATTCCGCCTATCTTTGCCTCGTCGATCATGATGTTTCCGGCAACTATCGGCAGCTTCATCCAGATCGACTGGGTCCAGCGGGCTTCCGCGGCCATGTCGCCTGGTACAGTTTATTACTATATTTGTTTTATAGGTCTGATCGTTTTCTTCTGCTTCTTCTATGCTGCTGTCCAGTTCAAGCCTGAAGATGTGGCGGAAAACTTAAGAAAGAACGGTGGCTTCATCCCCGGCATCAGACCCGGTAAGCGCACCGCAGAGTTCATCGATAAAGCGCTCACCAGGCTGACGGTTATCGGTGCCATTTATCTGAGTGCAGTATGTGTGCTGCCGACTATTCTTATTTCGAAGTTGAGTCTGCCCTTCTACTTTGGAGGTACGGCTCTGCTGATTGTGGTCGGAGTCGGCATAGATACTATTTCCCAAATTGAGTCTCACCTGGTTATGAGAAATTACGAAGGTTTCATGAAGCAGGGGAGAATCAAGGGCAGGAGATAAAAGGTGTTGGCCTCGGCAAGTGGTTCGTCTGGCAAATCGATCACGATCAAGAGTCGTGACGAAATCAGGATTATGGAGGATGCGAACCGGATCGTTGCTGAAGTACTGATGATGCTGCAGACTAAGGTCGAAGCCGGGATCACCACCTTCGAGCTAGACCGCTTGGCTGAGGAACTCTGCCTGAAAAGAAAAGCGTTACCAGCGTTTAAGGGGTACCGGGGTTTTCCAGGAAGTTTGTGTGTCTCGATCAACGAAGAGGTGGTGCATGGCATTCCCTCAAGGAAACGGAAATTGAAAAAGGGCGATATCATTTCGGTTGATTTCGGCACCCTATATAAAGGTTATTACGGCGATTCTGCGGTGACGATTCCGGTCGGCAAGATTGATGGGGTCAAGGACAAGCTTCTGAGAATCACCGAAGAGTCTTTGCACAAGGCAATTGAACAGGTCAGGGAAGGGAACCGAATCGCCGATGTATCTGCCGCGGTTCAAGATCATGTTGAGAACAACGGTTTCTCAATCGTCAGGCAGTTTGTCGGTCATGGTATCGGCACCTCCCTGCACGAAGGACCGGAAATACCGAACTTCGTCCAGGACAACAGTTCACCTCGCTTGAAAGAGGGGATGGTGCTGGCCATTGAGCCAATGGTCAATGCCGGTACCCACAAGGTCAAAGTACTAAGGGACGGTTGGACTGTGGTTACCAGTGATAAAAAACCTTCCGCCCACTTCGAGCATTCGGTGGCGGTCACAAGCAATGGACCGCTGGTCCTCAGTTCTCGGGCACCGTTCATCGGGGAAGAGAAATAATACTTCTCTTTTCTGGTTCTGTGTATTATAATGATTAGTTTTGACGATCATTAATTAGCTCAGGAAAATTTATGGCTAAGGAAGAAGCAATAGAAGTTGAAGGAACGATCATCGAACCCTTACCCAATGCCATGTTCAGGGTGGAACTGGACAATGGCCATAAGGTTCTGGCTCACATCTCCGGCAAAATGCGCATGCATTTTATTAAGATTCTGCCTGGTGACAGGGTTACCGTTGAGCTTTCTCCCTATGACCTGACGCGTGGCAGAGTGACGTTCAGGGCAAAGAATGCCAAGAAAAAGAAATAATTGAGGTAGTACCATGAAAGTACGGTCATCGGTAAAAAAGATTTGCAGCGACTGCAAGGTGTATAAACGGAGCGGCATTGTCCGCGTGTCGTGCAAAGTCAAGAAACATAAGCAGAAGCAGGGATAGTTTTTATCCATCCGGAAAACAGAGTAAAGGAGATACATCTTGGCACGCATAGCAGGAGTTGACCTTCCCAAAAACAAGCACATGGATCGGGCCTTGACCTATATTTACGGTATCGGTCTGACCTCGGCCCGGAAGATTCTCGACGCGGTTGATCTTCCCTACACGATGAACAGTGACGACCTCAGCGGTGACGATATTAATCGGATCCGTACAGTGATCGAGGGTGATTATGTCGTAGAGGGTGACAGGCGTAGAGAAGTGTCCATGGATATCAAACGGCTTATGGATCTTGGCTGCTACCGTGGCAGGCGCCATCGTCAGGGACTGCCGGTGCGGGGACAGAAAACCAAAACCAATGCCCGGACCAGAAAAGGCCCCCGTCGTGGAGCCGTACGCCGGAAATAAATTCAATAATCTAACAGGTAGATACGAATGGCTGCAAAAAAGACGGAAACCCGATCTAAGCGCAAGGTAAAAAAGAATATTCCCGAAGGTATCGTACACATATACTCGACCTTCAATAATACCATTGTCACGATTTCCGATAAACAGGGAAACGTGATCTCATGGTGTAGTTCTGGTGTGCTGGGATTCAAAGGCTCCCGTAAGTCCACACCGTTTGCCGCTCAGAATGCGGTTGTCGATGCAACCAAGAAGGCGACCGACCAGGGGATGAAAAAAGTCGAAGTCAAGGTGAAGGGACCCGGACCCGGACGTGAATCTGCCCTGCGGGCACTTATCAACGCCGGCCTCGAAGTTACCCGGATCTACGATGTGACCCCCGATACCGCACAACGGATGCAAACCCCCTAAGCGTCGCCGCGTTTAAAGGGGACGATAGTCGTCATCTGAGGGGCTTTTCAGTATTTAATCAACGGAGGCTAAGTTGGCTAGAGATACAGGAGCAGCGTGTCGACGCTGCAGACGTGAAGGACTCAAACTGTTCTTGAAAGGGGATCGGTGCTATTCCGACAAATGCTCGTTTGAGCGCCGCGCGTTTGCCCCGGGACAGCACGGTCAGGCACGATTCAGGAAACAATCTGATTTTGCGGTTCAGCTCAGGGAGAAACAGAAGGTCAAGAGTATGTATGGAATGCTCGAAGGCCAGTTTCGCCAATACTTTAAGAAAGCCGATCTCCAGAAAGGGGTTACCGGTGAGAACCTTCTCATCATGCTTGAGCGTCGGCTCGACAATGCCGTGTTCCGGATGGGCTTTGCCTCATCCAGAAATCAGGCCCGCCAATTAGTCAGACATAAGCATGTGCTGGTTAACGGCAAAAAGGTTAATGTTCCATCCTATCAAGTTTCAGTAGGGGATGTGGTTACCATCAAAGAGAAAAGCCGTGCTAACGCCTTGATCAACGACAGCCTCGAAGCTGTTGATCGCCGCGGCGTGCCGAGTTGGATTGAGCTTGATAAGAAAGGGTATGCTTCGACGATTAAAGCGTTACCGAACAGAGAAGAGCTGACCATGCCGATTCAGGAACAGCTCATCGTCGAACTTTACTCAAAATAATTAGAAAAAGGAATTTCGGCGGACTCCCGGCTCATCTGAACCGGGATTATCCGTCGATATCAATTGGAAACCCTCCTATGATGAAGACAACTTGTTTTCTGTCTTCGTCTGTCTGCACATATTGTGTTGACACTCGGATAAAAGGGTTTTGCAACTCACAGATAAAGGGATGATATGACTCACGCTGCCGACGAGAACATACCTTCTTACAGGAACTGGCACGAGCTTATTAAGCCTGAAAAGCTCGAGACGGACAAAGGACAGTCATACGAACTCTTATGCGAAAATTGTCTGTCAGCCTCTTGAGCGTGGATTTGCCACGACAATAGGCAATTCATTGAGAAGGATTCTGCTTTCCTCAATTCAGGGAGCGGCCATTACCACGGTTAAGATCGAGGGCGCGCTGCATGAATTCACCACCCTCAAAGACGTGATGGAGGATGTGAGCGAGATCATCCTGAACATCAAGCAGATCCGCCTCAAACTCAATTGTGAAGAACCACAGAAAATCGTGGTCCAAAAAAAGGGTGCCGGCGAAGTCAGGGCAGGAGATATCACTCCTTCCGCTTACGTTGAGGTGATGAATCCCGAGCAGCTGATCTGCACGCTGACGGGTGAGGCTGAGTTCTCTGCCGAAATGACGGTTGAGTGGGGCAAAGGATATCTTCCGGCCGAACGCCAGGAAAAGGATGAGCTGTCCATCGGCCAGATTCCCATCGACGCAATCTTTTCGCCGATCAAACGGATGCAGTACGTCGTTTCCCAGGCCCGTGTCGGCCAGATGACTGATTACGATAAGTTGACCATGGAAATAGAGACCGACGGCAGTGTGACCCCCATGAACTCGCTTGCCTACGCCGCCAAAATCCTCAAGGAGCAGATGTCCATTTTCATAAATTTTAATGAGGAACAGGCTGAGCCTGATAAAGAGGAAGAGGCTGACGATGATCTGCCACCGTTGAATCCCTATCTCGATAAATCGGTTGAGGATCTCGAGTTATCGGTGCGTTCGGCCAATTGTCTTAAAAATGCCGAGATTTACTTTATCGGCGATCTGGCCCAGAAAACCGATCAGGAAATGTTGAAGACCAAGAATTTTGGGCGTAAATCGCTCAACGAGATCAAGACCCTGCTGGCCGAAATGGGTCTCACCCTCGGGCTGAAATTCGACAAGTGGCAACGTCCGGAAATACCTGAAAAGAAAAAGGAATAGACTAATCAGTTGAGGATAGAATCATGAGACACGGAAAATCCGGCAGAAAGCTTGGCCGTACAAGTTCGCATCGCAAGGCAATGTTCAGGAACATGGTCACCTCCCTGTTCGAACATGAGCGAATCGTCACTACCGAGCAGAAAGCCAAGGAGTTGAGGCCCATCGCCGAGAAGATGATTACCCTGGCCAAACGCGGTGATCTGCACGCCAGACGGCAGGCCCTGAGCTATATCCAGAGCAAGGACGTGGTGGCCAAACTATTCGATGAAATTCAAGGTCAGTTTGCCGACCGTCAGGGCGGCTACACCAGAATCATCAAGACCGGCAACAGGCTGGGCGATGCCGCTCCCATGGCGATCATCGAACTGGTCGGTTATCAAGAAGATCTGGGTGAAGAAGAAGACAAAAGCTGATTTTCTTATCAATCAACCGTGGTGAAAAGCTGGCAGTGAACTTCGTTCATGTCAGCTTTTTTGCGTTCTGAAGCTATGACTGAATTTAAACAATTTCCTGAAGGAATGGAGCCGCTTGGCAGCCAGCAATTCACCTTCAAGTGCCATCCGGGTGTCTCATGTTTCACTGTCTGCTGTAAAAATGTGGAACTCGATCTTTATCCTTACGATATAGTCAGATTGAAAAAACGGCTGGCCATCGATTCTGAAACTTTTATGCGTTCGCACACCGAACTGAAAAAGGGTGCCAATCCCTACTTTCCCACCGTGATTCTCAAATTGGTAGCAGCCGGAAATGAATACCACTGCCCATTTCTGGACGAGCAGGGTTGTACCGTATACGAAGATCGCCCCACCGCCTGCCGGACTTATCCACTGGAACGGGCAGTTGACAGGAATGGTGCGAGGGGTCGTGTAAGCGACTTTTATTTCCTGACCAATCACGACTACTGCAAAGGCCATTATGAGGCTCAGGCAAACAGTGTGAAACAATGGGTCAGAAGTCAGCACCTCGATCAGTTCAATCAAATGAATGATCGCTGGGCCGCGGTCGACACGCTGTTCACGACCAACCCCTGGAAAGGTGAGGGAAGTGGTGGTCCAAAGCAGCAGATAGCTTTTATGGTCTGCTATGATATCGATGGTTTTAGAAATTTTTCCGAGCAGCGGCGTCTGCTCGACCACTATCGTCTCAACCGGGAGCAGAGAAAGAGAATTGCTGGAGACGATGCGGAGTTGCTGAAATTCGGTTTTGAGTGGCTCAAAGAAATCCTTGGTGGGCGCTCTTCACTGATAAAAAAATAGAGGGTTCGCCGGAGGAGAAACAGGGCCCGCCAAGCCTTGCAAGAAGGCGAGTTTTATGTTAAAAGAATATGTTTTGCGCCCAACATTTGGGTGATAATGTTAAAAGCCAGTAAATACACACATTCCCAGCCAATCTGGTGTCGGCCGTGAGCCGATCAACGGGGAATGGAGGAACAACCAGAAGGAGGTTAACCATGGCAAACGCAAGTGTAAAAGAGATGCTGCAGGCAGGCCTGCATTTCGGTCATCAGACCAGGCGCTGGAACCCGAAAATGAAACCCTATATCTACGGTCCGCGCAACGGTATCTATATCATCAATCTGGATGTTTCCAAGCGCCTGTTCGACAAAGCCTGCGATTTCATCACCACAGACATCGGGGCCGGTGGAACTCTGCTGTTCGTGGGCACCAAGCGCCAGGCCCAGGCAATTATTCGGGAACAAGCGAAGCGCTGTAATATGTACTATGTCGACCATCGCTGGCTCGGCGGAATGATGACCAACTTCCAGACTATCAAAACCAGTGTAGACCGGCTCAAGTCGATCGAATCCATGCAGGAGGATGGCTCCATCAACAAATTCCCCAAGAAGGAAATTCTGATGATGGAGAAAGAGCGAGTCAAACTCGAACGAAATGTCGGCGGTATCAAGGATATGAGGGTGCTTCCCAGTGCTCTTTTTGTGGTCGATCCCAAGGCCGAAACAATCGCCGTCAACGAGGCCAAAAAGCTTGGTATCCCCATTATCGCAGTCACCGATACCAATTGCGATCCGGACGGCATCGACTACCTGATTCCTGGCAACGATGACGCTATCAAGGCAATTAAACTGATCAGCCACTATGTTGCCGAGGCGGTCCTGCAGGGTCAGGCCATGCGCGACGGTGAGGAGGCCTCAGAAGAGGCACTGGAAGCGGCAATGGCCGATGCCGAACAAGACAGTGCTCTGGGAAGGGAAGGTGGTGAAGCTCTGGAAGGTGGTGAAGCTCTGGAAGGTAGTGAAGCAGAAGACTCTGAGAAAGCTGCCGAGTAGCCTCGCAGTCTATATCCAGCGAGGGCTGGTGGAAAAATGAGAGGGGCAGTCGTCAGACAGCCCCTTTTCGCTATAGCGGCAAAATCGCTTGATGCAATTCCCGGTCAAGCCTTGCCGTACCTGACAATTAATTTACATCAGATAAGAGGAACTGTACCGGTTGGCAAAGCGGTACAGCCATGCACGGAGGAATATCATGAAAATCACCACCCAGATGGTTAAAGAGTTGCGCGACAAAACCAGTGCCGGAATGATGGATTGCAAAAAGGCCCTGAGCGAAACCGATGGAGATATGGAAAAAGCAGTTGATCTGCTTCGCAAAAAGGGTCTTGCCGTTGCCGCTAAGCGGGCCGGACGAGCCACTTCAGAAGGTGTTGTCGAGACCTACATTCACGCGGGCGGAAAGCTCGGTGTTATGATTGAACTCAACTGTGAAACTGACTTCGTTGCTAAAACCGATCAGTTTCGTGAACTGGCCCGTGATCTGGCAATGCACATTGCCGCTTCCAATCCGGTGGCTATCGACCGTGAGAGTGTGCCGGCGGACGTCCTGGCCAGGGAGAAGGATATCTACGTCCAGCAGGCGCTGGAATCTGGCAAGCCGGAAAACATCGTGGAGAAGATTGTCTCCGGTAAGATTGATAAGTTTCTTGCTGAAATCTGTCTACTTGAACAGAAATACGTCAAAGATCCCGATCTCAGCGTCCAGGATCTGTTGACTGATTGTGTGGGGAAAATGGGCGAGAATATTTCCGTGAAACGTTTCGCCCGCTTTCAGATTGGCATGGAATAGACCGACTTCGGTTCCGGTCTGAAGCCGGAATCGATCAATTCAAAACGGGAGCACTTCGATGCAGGTCAAATATCGACGAATACTACTGAAACTGAGCGGCGAAGCACTTATGGGTGAAGATTCGTTCGGGATCAGTACTAGAGTGATCGATTTTGTTGCATCGGAGATCAAGGCCGTTGTCGGTCTGGGCGTCGAAATCGGTCTGGTGATCGGGGCAGGAAATATCTTCAGGGGCGTGGCCGGAGCCAGCAAAGGCATGGATCGCTCCACCGCCGACAACATGGGTATGTTGGCCACGGTGATGAACAGTCTGGCCATGCAGGATGCCCTGGAAAGGTGTGGGGTAGATACCAGGGTGCAGTCGGCTATCCCCATGCAGTCGGTCTGTGAACCTTATATCAGAAGACGGGCCACCAGGCATCTGGAAAAGGGCAGAACCGTAATTTTTGCCGCCGGCACAGGCAACCCTTATTTCACCACCGATTCAGCCGCAGTGCTGAGGGCACTGGAAATCGACGCCAATCTGATCATTAAGGCTACCAAGGTCGATGGCGTTTACGATAAAGATCCGGTAAAATATTCGGATGCCGTCAAATATGACCGGCTCAGCTACGATACCGTGCTCAAGCAGGGGCTTCGGGTAATGGATGCTGCCGGAATTGCGCTGGCCAAGGAAGACAAGAAACCTATCCTGGTGATGAATATGACCGTACCCGGTAATGTCAGAAAAGCGGTGCTTGGCGAAAATGTCGGGACGTTGATCAGCTTGGAATAGAAGACCACTTTCAATTCAACGAAACGGGTGAGAATATGAGCGAAGTGATTCTGGAAATGGCTGAAAAAATGGAAAAAAGTGTCGAGGCCTTCAAGAACGAACTGGCCAAAGTCCGGACCGGACGAGCATCACTCGCTTTGCTTGACGGAATCCAGGTCGAGGCCTACGGCAGTGCCATGCCGCTCAATCAGGTCGGTACGCTGACCATTCCCGAGAGTCGTACCATCGCCATTCAGCCCTGGGATCCACAGGTGCTGGGTGCCATCGAAAAGGCAATTCTGAAATCTGATCTCGGTCTGACCCCTGCCAATGACGGTAAGATCATCCGTTTGAACATTCCCCAATTGACCGAGGAGCGGCGTAAGGAGCTGGTCAAAATGGTCAAAAAAATTGCTGAGGAGTTTCGGGTAGCGATCAGAAACATCCGTAGAGAGGCCATCGATCAGTTGAAAAAGCAGAAAAAAGATAAAGAAATATCCGAAGATGATCTTTTCAAGCTCCAGGATGATGCCCAGTCCGAAACCGATGACTACGTCACTCAGATCGACGAAATAAGTGCAGCCAAGGAAAAAGAGGTGATGGAGGTCTGAGAGGCGCTCTGGCGCCGTTTCACAGTCCTGATACCGATTGATGAGCTTTTCAGCCCCCCTCGATCCGGAACGCCTTCCCCGCCATGTTGCTATTGTCATGGACGGCAATGGTCGTTGGGCCAAACAACGCAGGAAACCAAGAATCTACGGACATAAGGTAGGTGCCGATTCGGTTCGGAAGATCGTTGAGGTGACCCGGGAAATCGGTATCGGCCACCTGACCCTGTACGCCTTTTCCACAGAAAACTGGAATCGTCCGGAGCAAGAGGTCTCCGGTCTGATGAACATCCTCAAGTCCTATCTGGTCTCAGAGTTGAGCAGGATGGAGAAAAACGAGATTCGTCTCAATTGCCTCGGGGAAACAACCAAGCTGCCCGTAACCGTTCGTCAGACTCTGGAAGATACAATCAGACGCACCGCCGGCAACGATAAAATGGTACTCAATCTGGCCCTGAGCTACGGAGCCCGTGATGAGATCTGCCTGGCTGTGAAAAACATCGCTCAACTCTGCCTGGACCAGAAGCTCAAACCGGAGCAGATCGATCACCAATTTCTCTCCGATCAGCTCTATACTGCCGGACAGCCCGATCCCGATCTATTGATCCGCACCGGAGGGGAACAGCGTCTGTCAAACTTTCTTCTCTGGCAGGCTTCCTATGCGGAGATCTATTTTACTGAAACCATGTGGCCGGAGTTCAGGAAGAAGGCCTACCACGAGGCGCTGCTCGACTACCAGAGCCGGGAACGCAGGTTCGGAAAAACCGGGGAGCAGATCACGGATAAGGCATCATGAACCGTATTGTACCAGGCATACTGCTGGCAATTGGCTGGCTGCTTCTGCTGGCCCTGGGATCATTTCAACTCTTCTGGGGGGCCATGGTTTTCATCGGTTTCCTCGGCAGTCGTGAGTATTGCCGGATGGCGTTTGCCGACCACCTGTACGAATCCGATCGGGTCCTGCTGCCGCTGATCCTGATTCTGCCCATACTGGGAGCACTCTTCTGCCGCCAGTCTGCGGTTGTCGTACCGGCCGGACTGTTGCTCGGCTTTATCACTCTGGCTCTTTATGTTTTCAACCACTATCATCGTTTTGAAGCTCCCCTGATGGTTTTATCGAGGGGGACTTTGGGACTTGTACTCGTCGGATTTCTCGCTTCACATCTGATCCTTATACGGGGGCTTGAGGACGGAGCATCCTGGTTGATTATTCTCACCGCGATCACGGCCGGATCCGATACTGGTGCCTATTTCACCGGTTCCCGTTTGGGCCGGCGTAAACTGTGTCCAAATATCAGTCCCAACAAGACAGTTGAGGGCGGTTTCGGCGGAATTGCCGGAGGGGTAGTGGCAGGCCTTGTGTTCTATCTGATCTTCCCGGTGGCAGCGCCGATCTGGTTTGTCGCCGTGCTGGCCGTTGTCCTGTCGGTGGTCGGGATGGTGGGCGATCTGGTCGAATCGGTTGTCAAACGTGGCTATCGGGTCAAGGATTCTGGAACGCTGTTGGGCGGTCACGGTGGTGTCCTCGATCGTATCGATTCATTACTGCTGGCGTCCCCCGTCCTATATTACATGCTTATCTATTCAGGTTCTTGATGAAAAATCTTTCCGTTCTCGGATCCACCGGCTCAATAGGTATCAACGTTCTCAATATCGTTCGTCAGTTTCCCGATCGGTTCCAGATCCTCGGCTTGGCCGCAGGCCGCAATGTCAAATTATTGAGCGACCAGATCCTCGAGTTTAAACCGAAATTGATCTCGGTGATCGATGAAGCACATGCCGACGAGCTCTTGACCATGGTGCCCTCGGAGTTTGCTGATCGGATCGTCTGGGGAAACGAGGGAAATGTTGCGGTGGCCGCCCTGGACGGAGTCGAGATGACGATCTGCGCGGTGGTAGGTGCCGCTGGCCTGCTGCCCACCATCAGCGCCATCGAAGCAGGTAAGGACATAGGCCTTGCCAACAAGGAGACACTGGTCGTGGCCGGCAGGCTGGTGATGCAGAAGGTGCGCGACAACCGGGTCCGGCTGCTGCCTATCGATTCCGAACACAGCGCCATTTTCCAGGCGCTTGAAGCCGGGCGGCGCGAGGATGTCTCTCAGCTTATTCTCACTGCCTCAGGTGGACCGTTCCTGCACACCCCCCAAGAGGATCTTCTCAAGGTGACCTGTGACGAGGCGCTTAACCATCCAAACTGGTCCATGGGCAAGAAAATAAGCATTGACTCGGCCACCATGATGAACAAAGGACTCGAAGTCATCGAAGCCCATTGGCTTTTTGGCATGGAACCTCAGTCCATCAGGGTAGCCGTACATCCACAGTCCATAGTGCACTCACTGGTTGAGTATCAGGACGGCTCGGTACTGGCCCAGTTGGGTATTCCGGATATGAAAATCCCGATTGCCTACGCCCTGTCCTACCCCGAGCGCATTGCCCTGGGGTTGAAACCGCTGAATCTCTGGCAATGCAGTGACCTCGAGTTCTATGAACCAGATTTCACCCGTTTTCCGGCTTTGCGGCTGGCTTTCGAGGCACTTGAGAGGGGTGGTACAAGCAGCGCCGTGTTGAACGCGGCAAACGAGGTGGCGGTGGCGGCTTTTCTCGATATGAGGATTTCCTTTCCCCAGATTTCCACCATTGTCGAACAGACTATGTCCAGCCTCGAAAACGGGCCGGATCTGGATCTGGCAGGCTTGATTGAGGCCGACGGCGAAGCCAGAAAACTGGCCGAATCGCTCATACCCAAGTGAAGATCTCAGATAGTTTCTTGAAATATACGTTATGAATACGTTGGTATCCTTTATTGTTGTTCTCGGTATTCTCATATTTGTCCATGAACTTGGCCATTTCCTGTTCGCCAAGTTGTTCAAAGTCAAGGTCCTCAAATTCTCCCTCGGCTTCGGGCCAAAACTGATCAGCAAAACAGTCGGTGAAACTGAATACCTGATCTCCGCATTTCCGCTCGGCGGCTATGTAAAAATGCTCGGGGAGAATCCAGATGAAGCTGCCGATACCGAGGATCAGGAGCGCTCTTTTGCTGCCCGGCCGGTCTGGAATCGATTCTTCATTGTGCTGGCCGGTCCTTTGTTCAATCTGCTGTTCTCCGTCTTTTTGTTTTTTCTCATATTTCTGGTAATGGGAATCCCTGAAAACCTGGATACAACGGAAATTGGTGAAGTCAATTCCGGGTCTCCGGCAGCCCAATCAGGTATAGAGGCGGGGGACACGATTATCGGCATCGACGGCCAAGCGATCAGCAGCTGGAGGGAAGTGCTGACCACCGTCTCGACCAGTGAAGGCCGGCAGCTCGAGTTCAAAATAGGGCGAGGAGGCGAGGAACTGATCATTCCCGTCACACCGAGAATTGACAGCGTCACCAATGTCTTTGGTGAGGAGGTCGAGCAGCGCTTTATGATTGGCATCGTCAAGAAGGAGCAGATCGAATATCGCCGGGCCGGGCCCTTTGAGGCTCTGCAGGCCGGTATCTGGCAGACCTGGATGTTCATCTACCTGACCTTTATGGGGGTGGTGAAAATAATCCAGAACGTGGTCCCGGCCTCCGAACTTGGCGGACCCATTCTGATCGCCCAGCTTGCCGGCGAGCAGGCCCGGGCCGGCTGGCTTAACCTGGCCCATTTCATGGGGCTGCTCAGCGTCAACCTTGGTATTCTCAACCTGCTGCCGATTCCGGTACTCGATGGCGGTCATCTGGTATTTCTCACCATTGAGGGAATCAGGCGCAAACCGCTTAATGAGCGGGCCCAGATCCTGGCCCAGCAGGTCGGCATTGCCCTGCTCGGGACTTTGATGCTCTTTGTCTTTTACAATGATATCGTCAGGATATTCAGCCAATGACATCCGCTTCTGCCATACTTGCCTTCGATACGGCAACCAGTAACTGCTCGGTGGCCATCACCCGAGGGGGCTTTACTGACGGGCAGGTATTGGGAACACTCAGTTTCGACTCCGGCGTCACCCACTCTCGGCGGCTTCTTGGTTCCATTGACTGGCTGTTGCAGACTGCTGATCTGAATATCTCCGATATTGGCGCCCTGGCCCTGGGAACCGGCCCCGGCAGTTTCACCGGCCTGCGTATCGGCATGGCTACCGCCAAAGGCTTAGCCCATGGCAGAGGACTGCCTTTGATAGGTATCAGCTCGCTGGACGCGGTGGCTGCCTCGGTCCACTCTGAAAGGCTGATCTGTGTAGCGATGGATGCCAGGAAGAAGGAGGTATACTGCTGTTTTTATCGCTATCGACCGGGAGGGGAAGTGGTGAAATGTTCCGAGCCGGCAGTTATGGCACCGGAGGCTCTGGCTGGACTGGTCAACGAGCCGGTGACGATAGCGGGCGACGGGGTACGTGTTTATAATGATGTTTTCAGCCAGTTGCCGGGAGAGAAAGCTGAACTGCTGACCAGGATAACTTCGCCCTCGGCAGCCAATATTGGGTTTCTCGCTTCGGTTGAGCAGGCGGCGGGCAACTACCTCGATCTCGATCAGGCAACACCTGAGTACGTGCGCTCTTCAGATGCACAATTGAGCCTGGTGAGCCGGCCCAAGTCCGGGTAGATATGGTATGATCATCAGGCGTAAAACGAGACAGATACAACTCGGTGGTATGTTGATCGGTGGAGGTGCGCAGATCAGCGTCCAGTCGATGACCAATACCGATACCTCGGATATCGAGAAGACGGCGGAGCAAATCCACCGGCTCGAGGCTGCCGGTTGTGAAATAATCAGAGTCGCGGTTCCCGATCTGGAGGCGGCCCGGGCAATTCGACGAATCCGTGAGGAGATTGGTATCCCGCTGATTGGTGATATCCATTTCGACTGGCGGCTTGCGGTGGCAGCAATAGAGCAAGGTGCCCAGGGGATCAGGATCAATCCGGGCAATCTCGGTGGCCCGAAAAATTTGAAAAAGGTGGTGGATGCGGCCAGGCATCAGCAGGTGCCGATCCGGGTAGGCGTCAACAGCGGCTCCATAGAAAAGGATCTGCTCGAGCGCTATGGATACCCGACTGCCGAGAGTCCTCAAGCGCTGATTGAAAGTGCGGTGAGAAATGTCAGGCTGATCGAGGAATTTGGTTATCACGAGATGAAGATCTCGATAAAATCGGCCGATGCGCTTACCACGATAAATGGCTATCGCGCCCTGTCAAAAACACTGGATTATCCGTTGCATCTCGGAGTGACTGAGGCTGGGGGCTTGATCGGCGGGACTGTGAAATCGAGTGTGGCCCTGGGGATTCTGCTCAATGAGGGGATTGGTGACACCTTCAGGATCTCGTTGACCCGGGATCCGGTCGAGGAAATTCGGGTGGCCTATGAGCTGTTGCGGTCGCTTAAAATCAGAGAGAGGGGTCCGGAGCTCATTTCCTGCCCGACCTGCGGTCGTACCGGGATTGATCTGTTTTCTCTCGCTCAGGAGGTGGAAGACTACATTCAGACGATGAAATCTCCACTTAAAGTGGCAGTTATGGGCTGCGTAGTCAATGGCCCCGGAGAGGCACGGGAGGCAGATATCGGGGTGGCCGGCGGCCGCGGCATGGGGATCATCTTCAAAAAGGGCGAAATCGTTAAACGGGTTGCTGAAGACGAGCTCCTGAGCGTCTTCATGGACGAGTTGAAAAAAATGGAGGCCGAACGTCTCCAGGACCAGGGGCAGAAAAATAATAACCAGTCCGCTTAAAAGGAAACCATGCGTTATTCACAGATTTTGATTCCGACACTCAAAGAGGTACCAGCTGAGGCCGAGGTAATCAGCCATCAGTTAATGCTTCGCGCCGGCTTTATCAAGAAGCTGACCTCCGGTGTCTACACCTATCTGCCCTATGGCCTTGCGGCCATAAGAAGGGTTGAGAATATCGTCCGGGAAGAGATGAACCGGGCCGGCGCCCAGGAATTGTCAATGCCGATGGTACAGCCCGCCGACCTCTGGCAGGAGTCGGGTCGCTACGAGAAATACGGGCCTGAACTTCTGCGCTTCAGGGACCGTCATGAGCGCGAGTCCTGTCTTGGCCCCACCCATGAAGAGGTAATCACCGATATCGCCCGCAAGGAGCTGCATTCCTATAGAGATCTGCCGGTGAATCTGTATCAGATCCAGACCAAATTCCGGGACGAGATACGACCCCGGTTCGGGTTGATGAGGGGGCGTGAATTTATCATGAAGGATGCCTACTCGTTTGACGTAGACGATGAGGCCGCTGAGGTGTCGTATCGGAAAATGTATGATGCCTATAACCGCATTTTTCAGCGCTGCGGCCTTGAATTTCGCTGTGTGCAGGCAGATTCCGGCGCCATCGGCGGCAGTTTCTCCCACGAGTTCATGGTCCTGGCCGACACCGGTGAGGACACCATTTCCGTCTGCAACGACTGCAGCTGGGCTGCCAACCTCGAAAAGGCTGAAGTCAAGCTGGTGGAGCCTGCGGGCAGCGTGGAGCAAATGGCGATGGTCAAGGTTGAAACTCCAGGCAAGCGCAAAGTTGACAGCGTCTGTGAGTTCCTGGCTATTAGACCCGACCAGCTTGTCAAAACTCTGGTCTACCTGGCCGATGATGAGCCGGTGGCTGTGCTGCTGCGCGGTGACCGCGAACTCGAAGAAGTCAAGCTCAAGAACTATCTTGGTGCCACTGAGATAAGGCCGGCCGACGACAAGGAGATCTATGATGCCACCGGCGTGCCAAGCGGTTACCTGGGACCCGTCGCCAGCAGAATACGGCTGCTCGCTGACCAGGAGGTCACCAGGATGGTTAATCTGACCGTGGGCGCCAACGAAAAGAACCACCATCTGCAGAACGTCAACCATGGAAGAGATTTCGAGGTCAGGGAGATTGCCGATTTCAGGCGGCTCACCACAGCTGATCCGTGTCCTTCCTGCGGTGCTGGCATACGCTTGGTCGAGGGCATAGAAGTTGGCCATATCTTCAAGCTGGGGACCTCATATTCGGAATCGATGAAAGCCTATTACCAGGACCGCGACGGCAACGGACGTCCGCTGGTCATGGGCTGCTACGGCATCGGTGTCAGCCGCGTGGTGGCTGCCGCCATAGAGCAGAACCATGATGCCAACGGCATCATTTTTCCTGCTCCCCTGGCTCCCTATCAGGTGACAGTGCTGAATCTTGACCTCAATGATAATGAGGTCAGCGCTGCTGCCGAAAAGATCTATACCCAGCTCAACGAGGCCGGTTTTGACGCCTTTATCGACGATCGGGACGAACGGCCTGGGAGCAAATTCAAGGACGCGGATCTGCTCGGTTTTCCTTACCGGATTACGGTCGGAAAGCGCTTCAAGGAAAACTCGATGGTTGAGGTCCGCCGCCGAGAAGATGGTACAACAGAAGACGTGGAGATTGAGGACGTGGTTTCCTATATATCCTCGAAACTTGCCAACTGATAAATTGGTGCCCAGGTGAATGCCTAAATGGAACAGGCTTCTGTCATAAATCCGGGCGGCTTGAAATTGCTGGCCGCCAACTATCTTCATGATGTCGATCTGAGTCCCATCGATGAAGCCTGGGAGCTTGCCGTTGACGTCCACCGTGGCGGCAAACATTTTTCCGGGGAGCCTTACCTGATTCACGCTCTTGAGGTGGCCTCGACCCTTGCCTCCATGCATCTGGACATGGATACCATCATTGCCGGCCTGCTGCATGGTGCCTTGAAAAACGGCGTTCGCTTTGAGGAACTCGAGGAGAAGTTCGGCAGGGATGTGGCCTACATCGTCAGTGGAACCACCAAAATTACCAGCGTCCAGTTTAACAATCGGCTTACCAGTCAGGCTGAGAATGTTCGAAAAATGCTGTTGGCCATGGCCACGGACATCAGGGTCTTGCTGGTGCGCCTGATTGATCGGCTTCAGGACCTGCTGCTCCTCGATCTGGTAGAGCGTCAGCGCCAAATCGAAGTGGCCAGGGAGACCATGGATCTTTATGCCCCGCTGGCAAGCAGGCTGGGTATCGATTGGCTCAAGCGTCAGCTGGAGGATTTCGCCTTTAGATACCTCTACCCGGCTGAGTATGTGGATCTTAATCTCAGGCTCGAAAGCTCGCTCACCGAACGCCAGAGTTATGTCGATGAGATGATCGCCATTCTCTACGAAAAGCTCAAACATGGAGATGTCTATCCCACGCGTATTCTTGGTCGTCCCAAGCATCTTTATTCCATCTACAAGAAGCTTATCGCCCAGGATATCCCACTGGAAAGGGTTTATGACAAGGTTGCCTTCAGAGTTGTCGTCGGAGAGGTCAAGGAGTGTTATGAGGCTCTGGGCATTATTCATGCTAATTGGGCGCCGGTGCCCGGCCGGATCAAAGATTTTATTTCGGTTCCCAAAACCAACAATTACCAGTCGATGCACACCACCGTGGTCGGGCCGCGGGATCATTTCATCGAGATTCAGATCCGGACCGAGGAGATGGATCGCGTTGCCCAGGAAGGCGTTGCCGCCCATTGGGCCTACAAGGAAGGCCAGAAGGTAAATGATAGTGACGCCAGGCTTTTCAAGGACTTGAAAAGCCTGGTTACCTCGCTGCAGGATGTTGAGGATTCTCGTGAATTCCTGGAAAATCTGCGAGGGGAACTGCACGATCCGGAAGTTTATGCCTTGACGCCCAATGGCGAGGTAAAAGAGCTGCCGGCCAAGAGCTGCCCTATCGATTTCGCCTATGCGATTCATACCGAGGTTGGCAATCACTGTGCGGGGGCCAAGGTGAACGGCCGCCTCGTGCCTCTGAAGTACGAACTCCAGAACGGTGATATCGTCGAGATTATCACCTCGCCGAATCAGCGGCCGCGCCGGGGCTGGCTTGATCTGGTTAAAACCAGCAGGGCCAGAGGCCGAATCAGATCATGGTATCGCCGTGAAGAACGGGACAAGTCTTTCGCGCTGGGCCGCGAGATGTGCGAGCGGGAACTGAAAAAACACGACCTGACCCTGAAGCGGCTGCTGAAGAGCGGCCACATCAAGCTGCTGCTCAAGTCGCTGCGCTGCAACTCTTTAGATGATATGCTGGTCAAGGTTGGCAGCGGTGCCATTACCATAGAAAATCTGGTCAAGGCACTCGACCCGCCAGAGATGCGCAGGGAGCAGGAACAAGCTCCCTCACAGATGACTCCCGAACAGATTGCCGAGGTAATGTCTTCTCAGGTCCGTTCGGGAACCAGTCGCAGCGGTTCGGCCATCAGTATTGACGGTATCGATGACATGCTGGCCAAGGTAAGTCAGTGCTGCAATCCGGTTCCAGGAGATCCTATTGTCGGATTTATCACCACCGGCAGCGGCGTCTCCGTACATAAATCGGATTGTACTAACTTGCTCAGTTCCGACCCACAACGCTGGATCGAGGTGTATTGGAACAGTCAGGAACATCAGAGCTATCGAGTGGAAGTGAAGGTAACTGCCGAGAACCGAAGGGGGATTTTCGCCGATATCAGTTCCGCCATTGGTGCCGATATGGCAACCATTGTGGAGATCTCGGCCCATGTAACACCGGAAGACCGAGCTGAATTCAGCATTGCCCTCGAAGTCAGGAATCTGGACCATCTCCAGGAGGTTCTCCTGCACCTGCGCCAGATGGAAGCGGTGATTTCGGTTCGCCGCCACTGATCGTTGTTACCTGGAAAATCTATCATGTCTCCATGTCCCGTCTGCGGCAACGATATAATCTTGAATGATGTCGCCTGTAGGTTCTGCGGCGCACCATTGGAAACAGCAGCGGTCGATCCTGCTCCTGGCATACCTCACCGAATAGTAAATATCGAGCGTGGGCACCCCCTGGTGGAAACGGCCCTGAAAAACATGGATAATGAGCTGGCGCGGGCCAGAACAGATGGTGTGCGGGTTGTCACTCTGATCCATGGCTACGGATCGTCGGGTAAAGGCGGCAGAATACGAACGGAATGCAGAAAGGTTCTCGACCAACTGAGCCGACAGAAGAAGATAAATTTTGCTATCGCTGGTGAAGGGTTCAGGAAGAGGACTGGACCTGGCAAAGCATTGCTGCACCGGTTCCCTCACCTGGAACGCGATTGCGCCTCCGATTTTTCCAACCCCGGAGTCACCATCGTGGTGATCTGAGCGGGAAAACCGGAATTTTCAATAATTATTTGCTGGCTCATTTTAGGTCAGCAATGTATAACCTCATAGTTTACAAACCGATGATTCCCCGATGTGACCTTTAGGCAGGGATGATTCATGGACAAACACAAGGAGATATGATGAAAAGAATAATCGCAACGATTTTGTTCGGGCTGGTTTTTCTGCCGCTGACGCTCAGTGCTGCAGATTCAGCTGCTGACAAGCCGCTAGAGACCAACAAAGATAAAGTGAGCTACTCCATCGGTCTAGATCTGGGCAAATACCTGATCAATATGAAGGGCAAGATCGACTTCGACATTCTCAAGCAAGGTCTCGACGACGGTTTTGCCGGGGCCGAGCCGAGGTTGAGCCAGGATGAGATGACCAGTGCCCAGGAAGAGTTTGCGGCGACTCTCCAGGCTGAGCAGGAAGCCCAACTCGAAGAGATGAAGCAGAAAAACAGCGCCGCTGGTCAGGCCTATCTCGAAGAAAACAAGAATAAAGAAGGGGTTTCGACCACTGACAGCGGCCTGCAGTACGAGGTGCTGGTGGCGGGTGATGGTGAGAAGCCGACAGCTGAGGATACGGTCAAAGTCGATTATGTCGGTACCTTGATCGACGGTACTGAATTCGACAGTTCTATCAAGCGGGGCGAGTCGGTGACCTTTCCGGTAGGCCAGGTCATTCCGGGCTGGACAGAAGCACTGCAGCTTATGCCCGTTGGCTCTAAATACCGGGTCGCCATTCCGGCAGATCTTGCCTATGGTGAGGCGGGTGCGCCACCGGTGATCGAACCCAACTCGGTTCTGGTGTTTGAGATAGATCTGCTCAGCATCGAAGCACCGCCTGCGGAGGCAGACCCTGCTGCTCCTGAAGAGATGAAAGAGGAAGAGAAAAGCGAATAACAGCTTAATCGGCAAGAAGGAGAAAGGGGAGCACGGTCGGCCGTGCTCCCCTTTTTTCTGTGGTGAAAGTTCTTTCTAGGCGATGACCGGCAGCCGGATGTCAAGGGGGTCGGCTTGGCCGAGAATTTTATTGGCCATCCATAGGTGGCCAATATCTTTCCATGATTTCTTGAGCAGCGAGGTCCCGTAGGCATCGACCGCCACCGGATCGTAAGAGGCGATGATTTTCTTGACCGGCGGATTGCAGGTCGGTCCCCATAAGTGGGCCTTGGCCATACCGACGGCACCATCTATTACAGTAAAATCCGGTGCCCGGTAACGGTTAAGGTCGAAAACTGCCTCGTCCAGTTTCCTGTGGAACGACGATTTACCCCAAGCCCCGCCCTGCTGATAGTGGGCCGGCGGTGCACAGCCCATCATGTTTTTCATAGTCAGAGTGACGCGGCACAGCGAGTGAGCCTTGAGCACCGGCACTGAAATCACAAAACTATTGAACAGCAACTCTGGCAGGTAGATTTCCGGCCAGCGCCTGCAGTTCGGGTTGGTGAGATGGATGCAGGGCTCGATATTGAGATCGAGCAGTTCTACCCGTTCTTTGTCCAGCAGCCTCAGGTAACCCAGTTGTTCGAAGCAATGGAAGGTGTCGTATTCCAGTGAGCCCGTTCCCTCAGCGACTACGATCTGGATCTCGGAATTGTGAAACAATAGATAATCGACCAGTGCTGCCACCATGTCAACGTGGGTGGTGATTGGCGGATCAAACGCCTCCACCAGGTTGGGCTTGATCAAAACCTTTTGGTGACCGGCAAGCTCGGCCAGAAGGCCTGTGGCGTCGAGAAGGGGCGGCAACGATTGGGAGTAGGTATCGAATTCACCACTCCAGACCACACCTTTGTCTCTAACTTCTCGGATCATGTCTGGCATTCAGCTTATAGGTCTTGTTTTTTTAGCAGATAGAGACCAATCAAAGAAAACAGGAAGTGCACAGTGAAAGCCGCCGGTATGACAAATATGTAGCCTGCTTTGGCTAAGGACTGCAGTGCCCCCCATATTCCCCAGGCGGTAAATGCCATAAAACAGCTGACCGGAATGGCAATGGACAGGTCGCGTCCCCACTTCTGATAGGAAAGAATAAGAATAGGCAGACCCAGAAGCAAGAGCGGTATACCAAGCAGCAGGTAGGAAATGCGTCCATAAAATTCGGCTCTGGCTTCGACCTTCTCCGAGTAGAGGTCCTGATTGCCAATATTGGTGAATAGCCGAGTCAGCGACATCTCAGCCGATTCATATTCCGGTACTAGAAAATCATCGGGTGATTCAGGAAAACGCTGGGTAAATACCTTGAAAGGTTTGGAGACGAATGAACCGCCTGCGTCTCGTTCGATGATCTGTCCGGTTTTCAGCACCCACATTGGTGGGACCCAGTCGGCGAATTTGGCACTGGCGAGTGACCTGATATTGTAATTCTCATCCCAGGTCGAATAGGAAAAATCCTTGAAGATCATTTTTTCCTTGCTGGGCCACTGAAATGAGTAAAATCCTTCGCTTCCCTTGAAGTAATATCTGCCGTTCCTGAAAATTCCTAAAGGAACCTTGCCCCGCACCTGTTCGAACCAGATATCGTTGGTAGCGGCGATGGTCTTGGGCAGCAGCAGTTGGGCCGCCAGTATAAAAAGGGCGGTGGCTATCACTGAGCCAATAAGGATGGGTCTGATTATTTTGCGAAGAGGGATTCCGGCCGCTTTCAATGCCAGCAGCTCATTGTTGTTGTTGAGAATTCCAAGGGTGATGACCCCGGAGAGCAGTATCAGAACCGGGCTGAGCTGATCAGCCACATAGGGCAGATTGAGCATAAAAAACCCGAAGATCAACGATATCGGTTTTCCGGCCTCGGAGAACTCGTCGTATTTTTCGAAAAAATCGATCAGCAGGTAGAGGGAAGTAAAAGCGATGTTAAGGGTCAGAAAATGCCGGATAAACTGGGCCAGCAGGTAGCGGTTGAGAAGCTGCATAAAAGGTCAGACTATCAATTTGGATGTATAAAATGGGTGGAAATCAGAAATCCCACAGCCACAAGGCTAAGACCGATGAGATTACTGACAAGTATGTAGCTCAGGGCAGAGAACGGCTCTCCCGTTTTGAAAAATTGTATGTTTTCCCTGGCAAAGGTCGAAAAAGTTGTATAACCGCCGAGGATGCCGGTAAATAGAAAAAGCCTGAATTCATTGCTGATAGTCAATCGTTCAAAATATCCCCAGAGCAGTCCGATCAGAAAACAGCCGATCAGGTTGGCCGCCAGAGTCTCATAGGGAAATCTTGAGTTGGAGAACGATTCGACGGCCAGCGAGGTCAAGTACCTGCCGGTTGAGCCGATTGCTCCCCCAAGTGCTACCGCGAGAATTTTGATCATAGTAGTCTAATACCATAAATTGTATCAGCACAGGTTGAGTCAATTTACCTACCATTACCTTCTGATTCAGTCAAGAGTAAGGGATTGAGAGGACTAGACAATTCCTGGGAACAACAAGCCAATGAACCGGTGTTAAATTGACAAACATCCCTTCGGTTAATTGTGGTCAACCGATAAATTTCCTGATTACAATAGCTTGCTCTTCTTTGTGCGGCTTGAATTTTTATTTATACCTGTGTTATAGTAAATGCTCGTTCGGCTGTCTGGCAATCCGGAGATCTCTGCGCCAGGCAGCCTTTCTGTCTCGTAAGGAGGTCCGGAGCGGCTCGAGGCTAAATTCAACCGGAGGTGGCTGACAATCTAAAGTGCAGGTGAAGCAATGGACTGAGAGTAATGTCCATGCGAGGTTTGCTACTGGGTGGAGACTAACTCACAAAAAGGATGGGAAGGCTGACTGCCAGGCAGTCAGGATGGGGGCCCGGTCCTGATAGATTGTCACGGTTACCATTGATGGCGAGAAAACATAAAGTGAACGGTATTAATCTCTGTGAGCAGTCGTATAAAAAGTCTGCCAAAATTCGCTTGGAGGAGTTCTGGAGCGTATTTGACAAAGAAGACACCGTTCTGGTCTGCATCAACGCAGACCCCGATTCTCTTGCCTGTGCGATGGCGGTCAAGAGACTGCTCAGATACCGGGTCAAACACATGACCATCGCTCACCCGAACGAGGTCACGCGTCTGAACAACCTGGCGATGATCGACCGGTTGAGAATTCCTCTGGAAAAGCTCAGTTCGGTCAAAACTTCAGATTATACAAAGAAGGTCATAGTCGATTCCCAACCCGATCATCTTCCGTCCTTTGAAAATATCCCGTTCGATGCCATCATCGATCATCACCCCATCAGCAATGAATGGGATGCCGCCTATGTCGACATAAGGCCCGATTACGGTGCTGCGTCATCGATGCTGGTGGAGTATCTGCGGGCGGCCAACATGAAACCCTCCGTGGCCCTGGCAACAGCATTGTTCTATGGGATCAAGGTTGACACCGGAGATTTCGAAAAAGAGTCTCGGCTGGCTGATGGCATATCCTTCAGGTATCTGTTCGACATAGCCAACCGTAACCTGGTCAGAAAATTTGAGTTAACAGACCTGCGTCGTTCCGAACTCAAATACTTCAGTACTGCACTCAATGAACTGCAATACTCGAAAGGCAGATTCTACACCCACATCGGCAGGGTACGAAGTCCCGATGTCCTGGTTATCATTGCCGATTTTCTCAATCATGTCTCCGATATCGACTGGGTATTGGTTTCCGGCGTTTACCACGACAAACTGGTTGTCATCTTCCGCTGTGATGGGTATCGTAAAAGTGCCGGTAAACTTGCCACCAGGGTATTTGGTCATTTGGGACCAGCCGGAGGGCATAAAGGATCAGCTCGGGCGGAGATTCCACTCAAAGCACTTGAACTAACCGAATATGACATTAATACGCAGACCCTGAAGCGTCTTACTTCGCGTCATATGAAGTAGCCCACCCAGCTGCACCCCTGCCTGCATTTACACTGATATTTTTCAGCAGACCATTTTGGTCTGAGCGAACCAGACTGTTCGGAGACAGGCGATGTTGAAACCGACGACACTTGCGATGATTCTGGCCGGGGGCAGAGCAGATGAGCTCAATGTGCTCACCTATTATCGACCCAAAGCGGCGGTGCCATTCGGCGGATTTGCCAGGGTGATAGATTTTGCCCTGTCAAATCTTATGAACTCGGGGATCGAACAGATTGCTATTCTCAGTCAGTACCGCAGTTATTCCCTGATCAACCACATTGGCACCGGTGCGGCCTGGGACATGATCGGCCGATTTCGCGGAGTTTCCATCCTGCCGCCCTTTATCGATTCAGAACAGCAGGACTGGTATAGGGGATCGGCGGATTCTGTCTATAAAAATCTCGATTTCGTCCAGTATCATCGTCCCGAGGAGATCCTGATCCTCTCCGGCGATCATATCTATCAGATGGATTACCGTGACGTTATCGCCTACCATCACGAAAAAAACGCCGATCTGACGGTGGTCTGTAAGCGGGTGGAGAAAGCTCGAGCGTCCCGTTTCGGCATGGCGCACCTCGATCATGAGGACGGTGATCGAGGCGGAAAACTGATCAACTACCAGGAAAAGAGCGAGAACCCCGAAGGTGAGTGGTCGTCGCTCACCGTGCTCTGTTTCAAGCCGGAGGTACTTTACCGTGTACTGGAGGAAAACCAGGCGGATGAATCCTTCGAGTTCGGCCATGACATCATCCCTCGGCTGATGCGGCAGGGAAGTCGAATCTATGGCTACAAGTTTGACGGCTACTGGGGGTATACCCGAACGGTACTGGAATACTGGAATGCCAACATGGACCTTCTTGGAGACCAGCCGCTGATCGACCTCGAGCGCTGGGGAATAAGGACCAACCTCGATCACCGGGGGTTAAGAGACTATCAGCCCGCCCTCATAGGTAAGGATGCGGATGTACGTAACAGCCTGATCTACAATGGCTGCGTGGTGGAAGGCACGGTCGTAAATTCGATTCTGTTTCCGGGCGTTCATGTACGTCCTGGAGCCGTAGTTGAAAATTCGGTGATCTTTTTCAGCAACGTGATTGGCCAAAACTGCAGATTCGATAAGTTGATTTCAGATGTAAATACAATCTACGAGGATGATGTACAGATCGGGATTGATCACGGAGACTCGAAAAAACAGATTGCAGTAGTTGGTTGGAATAACAGGGTTCCGGCCGGAACTAAGATGGGACGAGGGGTCACTATTTCACCTGAGCTCGATCGGGATAAATGGCCCGGATTGCTGGAAGCGGGGAGGGTGCTGCGATGAGAAAACCAGAAGACGCGCTCGTACTGCTGCTGGCTGGCGGGGTCGGCAGCCGTCTCAATCTGCTGGTCGAAAAACGGGCCAAGCCGGCGGTCACCTTCGGCGGTATCTACCGGATCATTGATTTCAGCCTCAGCAATGTGATGAATTCCGGTTTGACCAGGGTTGGCGTGCTCACTCAATACAAACCGCTGTCCCTGATGAGCCATATCGGCATAGGCGAGGCCTGGGATTTTACCGGACGTACCCGCGGCGTCAAGATACTGCCGCCCCGGACCGGCTCCAAGGATAGTGACTGGTATCAGGGAACAGCCGACGCGGTGAGGCGTAATGTCGATTTCATCGAGGCCAACGAGGCCGACGAGGTGGTGATTCTTTCCGGAGACCATATCTACCATATGGATTTTGACGCGATGCTGGAATTTCATCGGGCCAAAAAGGCCGATGTTACGGTTGGCATGATGGTGGTTCCGATGGAGCAGATTCATCAGTTCGGGGCGGGAATCACCAACGATGACGGGCGCATCGTCGACTGGGAGGAAAAGCCAGAGGTGCCGAAAACCAACCTGGCCTCCATGGGCATCTACGTGTTTACCCGCGATTATCTATTGAGAAGTCTGGCCCGCTCGAGCAGCGAGATAGATTTCGGTATGCATATCCTGCCCTGGGCAATTGAGAATGACAACGTCTTCGCCTATCCGTTCTACGGTTACTGGCGCGACGTCGGCACCATTCAGGCTTACTGGGAAGCGAATATGGACCTGTTGAAAAAGGATGGTCCCATTTCTCTGGAGCGCTGGCAGATTCGCACCAATGTCGAAGCAGAGGAACGCCGGGCGGATCGACCGGCCGCCAGATACGGCGGCAGTGCCAGGGTTGACAATTCACTCATATCCGCTGGTTGTGTGGTCAATGGCACAGTCATGAATTCGGTGCTGTCGCCCGGCGTAGTTGTCGAGCAGGGCGCGCTGGTCAAAGACTCGATACTGTTCAGAGACTGCCTGGTAGAGACCAAAGCCGAGGTAGATCTGGTCATAAGTGACAAATTCACCAGATTCGGAGCCAACTCAACCGTCGGACTCGGTGACCATCACGATATCGCCAACCGGCTCTATCCGAAGCACCTTTATACCGGTATTACCCTGCTTGGAGAAAAAGCCAGGATTCCTGAAAAGATGAAAGTAGGCCGCAACTGCATCATCAAATGCAACGCTCAGGAAGAGGATTTTATCACTCCTATGCTGCAGGATGGGGAATCACTGACCTGACGAGAACTTTGCTATTTAGTTTCCATCCGGAAACGAGGAATTTTCTTCGAGATTGAGGCGTGCGAGAAATTTTGCCGCAGGCATATAGTCGATATTCCGAGGATAAAATTTCGACCACAACGAAGATATTGGACAAAAGGGCCGTTTCTGGATGGAAACTATTTAACTGGCCCCGCCGCCTGTGGTATATGGATGGGACTGATGGTGGTATGTAGAGATTGACACCGTCCCTAGACGGTGCTATAAGACACTTCCGGACCGTCCGCAGCACTGGATGCTCCACCCACACCTACCACCACGCCCCCGTAGCTCAGGGGATAGAGCACAGGATTCCTAATCCTGGTGTCGCATGTTCGAATCATGCCGGGGGCACCAATAATTTCAAGCTGTCAAGTCAGCAAGATCTCAACAAACCATTTGTAGATGTCACGACGCGGTGATTATCATTAAGAGTAGTCCAGGTTGGGATATTCTGTGGGGTGATCCATGATCTATGGCGCAATGAATTTTCCTGTACTTCCCGTTGTCGAAGAAATTCGGACGTTTGCTGAGCTTGGATTCGATTATCTGGAACTTGCGATGGACCCGCCTGAGGCGCATTACAGTATTGTCTCCGAAAACCGATCAGCCATCGCCAAGGAGCTCGAAAATCACGGAATGGGAATAGTCTGTCATCTGCCCACCTTTGTAAGCGCGGCCGATTTGACTGACAGTATCAGGCAGGCTTCTGCAACAGAAATGAAACGATCACTTTCTGTGGCCGCCAATCTGGGAGCAAAAAAGGTTGTCCTGCACCCGCCGATGATAAGCGGCATGGGTGCTTACGTTGTGGACAGGGTAAGAACCAATGCCTTTGAGTTTTTAACAGAGATGGTTGCGACGTCCAAGGAACTGGGGGTGACCATCTGCCTCGAAAACATGATGCCCAGAAACGGTATCGGGGTCGAACCGTTTGAGCTCGAGATGATTTTTAATCGATTTCCAACTCTACAATTTACGCTCGATACCGGGCATGCCAATCTGGCAGATAATGGCAAGGCGCGTCTGCAGGAGTTGGTGAAGTGCTTTGGCGATAGAATCGGCCATATCCATCTGAGCGACAACCGCGGCTTGTACGATGATCATCTACCCCTTGGTTTTGGCACCATCAATTTCCGGCGACTTGCAAAATCGTTGAGAGATCTGGGCTACAAAAGCACTGTGACTTTCGAGGTGTTTGATGATGACCGGCAGCAGCTCCTGGAGAGTAAACGTTATTGGAGCAGGCTGGTTGCCTGAAGCTGATTCAGAGGGAGGCAGAATCTGTTCGTGAGTCGAGCTGCCATGACTGGTGAAAGAATAGAGGGATTTACACTTGTTATTTAAGTCGCTCTTTAAATCGAAGTCAGGATCCGGGATATCGGCCGGGCAATCGAGCTTAGCTGCTCCCGGTAAAGTTTCAAGGGGACTGAATCAGCTCTTACTACCTGACCTGTTTCTGCTTCTTTTTCTCGTGGTTTCCCCCCTGTCGGCCAGTGTTCCCGAGTTATATGAGGAGATCCGTATTCATAACGCGAAAATCGAGTCTCGGCTGGCGAGCTGGTATGAGCGGGCCAGGCTGCACTATGATCAGATGAATACCTCAACTAACCCCAGGATCGTTGTCTGGAGAGAACAATTGGTGGAGCTCGATTTTCAGGAAGAGGTCGCCGCCTTGAAGAAACTGAACGAGTTTGTCAATGCTGATATCGATTATGTCGATGATTACCACCATTTCCACAAAACCGATTACTGGGCTGACCCGGAAACGGCATTGACCGAGGGTGGAGATTGTGAAGACATTGCCCTGGTAAAGGCAGCCACGCTGGGGAGGTTCAACTGGCCTGGCGATAAGATGCACCTTCTCGTGGGTTTTCTGACCGAGAGAGGTAAAAAAGAATCGCACGCCGTTCTGCTGGTTGAGACTTCAGATGGAGACCAGCTGGTTATGCGCTCCATTATCGATGACATAGTACCTCTCTCGGAGTTCCAATTCGTTCCTGTCTATGCAGTGGATCGATACGGTACCTTGATCGTAAAATCGAAAAGTCCGCACCATCTGCTGCATACAGAGAAGACGGCCCGACAAGAAAAGTCACTGGAAGCGGCCGAATGATCTCAGATGCTTCCGGTGGCTGGAGCTATATTGGGGTTTGTGGGGCGGTTCAGGATAAGTAGTCCTACCCCTTGAGGCGCTCATTGTCGCCTCCTCGGTAAGGTTCAAAACTGAAGCTTTTCTTTAGTCACCCCAAAGGCGTAATAATTCGGCTTTCGATGCAAGGGCAGCCAGGAAGTTGAAGCTGGCGGTGAGGTAGAGGCCTGGAGTCAGGATGAAGTTTTAGAGATACAAAACAGCACCCCCTGCAGCGAGCAGTTAGGACGCTGCGAGGGGGGCAGAGAGGCGTTGGTGGATCGACCAAGATTCGACCAACGGTGAGTTCATCTAGCAGATGCTGGTAAGTTTGTGACGATATTTCTTGAAGCTGCCATAGCCAACCTAAAATGACACTGGTGGGCGGGCCCCGGCTCAGATATCCGCCAGACCTTCGATAAAGGCCAGCACGTTGGTACCCAGGACGTTGTGGTTGTAGCCGCCTTCCAGAATACCGTAACACCCCCCGCCATTTCTCTCGGCGGCCGCCCTGACCCATTGCCCCATGATCTTGTAGTCGCTGGCGAGAAGCAGGCCTCCCCAGTCATTGACGTGATTATCGAATCCAGCTGATACGGCGAACATGTCAGCAGCCGTAGCTTCAAGGGCGAGGCGCACCTCCTCGAGATAGGCGTCTCGAGCGGAGGCCTCAGGATTGAGAATCTCCACCCAGGGGTTCCGGTCCAGGATATTTACGTTGCCGTCGCCAAAGTGAAGATCAAAATCGAGAACGAAAGCCTGCTGTATCAGGTCATCGCGCTTGAGGCGCAGCAGAGAGACAGCCATGTTGTTGAAATAGCAGAACCCCCAGCAGCTGCTGGCTGAGGCATGGTGTCCGGGCGGTCTGATCACCGCGAAACTTGGTTCGGAGAGCGACCGCAGGGCGGCCTGAATTGCCCCTCCGGCAGCCAGGGCTGCGATATCGAAAAGCCCCTGGCTGTGTACCCAGTTCAGATGGCCGCTGGAATGCGCGGCCAGAAGGTCATCTTCAGTCGCAGGCTCACACTCGACCAGCTCGACGACGCTGGACAGTTCTTCCACGATCGCCTCCATTCGGCCACTCTCAGCGGCTGGGTCCGAAGTGTACTCTTCATAAAAATCGTAATGAAAGTAGACGGTCATGACATTATCCTCTAAGAAAATGAAAGAATGATATTATCAAAACAGCAGCGGTGTGGCAGAAGATCTCACTTTCGCGGCCCGAGACAGAAGATCCGCCAGCTCGTCCCCACTTGAGTCTTCTCCGCGAATTGGCCAGTAGGACGGTTTGATGCCCGTAGTCTTGTAAAAGTGCTTGAGCAGACTTTTGCGGGTAAAGACAAGAATTGAATCATGGATGAACGGCTGGGAGAGCAGTCGACGAGTTTCCTGCAGTCGTATCTGTTTGAGGACAGGCTCGAATAATCTCTCCACCCCCGCAGATCCGCAGAATGGCTCATCATCAGAACCAGGGGTCGGGAACGAGTAGAACGTCGTGAGGCCGACGCAATAATTCGGTGATGCACTATCTTCGAGGAGTTGTGTCCACCGGCATTCAGCCTCCCTCTCTCTCGTATCCTCGACCACCGGCGCAACCAGCTTGGCCCGGGCCAGTTTACTCCAGAATCCATGCCTGCCGCCGTCACGCCTGGAATAGAAGAGCATCCCGTGTTTGACGCTCCTGATCGAGGGGTTGCCCAGAACCAGCAGTACTTTCTGCTTTTTGGAACCGGTTTTCGGTGGTATGATCGATATGGATTCGTAGCGCAGAACCCCGTTTTTCAGGGTACAGATGTCGTTGAACGAGGGGATCGATGAGTAGATCTTCTCCAGTCGTTTTTCCAGCGCCACGATCTGGTTCTGGTGCAGACAGAATTCTGCACTCTGCAGATTGATGACGACACTGTAGTTGCAGGTATTGAACCTCATCGCCGTTTAACTTTACAACAAAGGGCATAAAATCTCAATTATATCAACATTACAAGGTTTTATGATATGATTAAATGAGTAATGCCGACGCTATAGCGAATAAGGTGCAGACGCTGATTGATATAATGATAACAATTCTTAATCTTCAGCTGAGGCACGTAAAATCAGAAAGATAGCTGGACATGCTTTAATATTATGTTATAGTGACACCGGTTTCTGATAGGGAAGCTATTATAATCATTAGTTTTATCTAAACTGTTACCAGATAAACGGAGGGTGAACAGTGAGAATGTTTAGATTTTGGGCAGTAATAGTGATTTTGGGATTTTTCTTTGTTTCCTGCAGCGACAGCAGTGATGATGGGGGCACCACTGGCGGCAGTGGCGAGACTCAGGCTTCAGCAGCCAAAGAAGATTCTTCTGCAAAAACCGAGACTAAGAAGAGAAAGAAGAAGCCGAGAAAACCGCTTCTGTCACCAATTCTTCTCAGATTTTTCTTGATGCGTTTGATTTTAATTGCTCAGCTAACTGGGGAAACAGGGATGGCGCAGTGGGGATAAAAGCTTACACAGGAAGCGGTACTTGCGACAAATCTTTTCCCGGAGAAGCGGGCACCTACCAGTTGGTTTTAAAAGCTGTGACAGAATTTGACGGAAAATCGCCATATAAATTTTCCATAAACGGTACCCAGGTAGCCAGTGGAGAGTACCCACTTTCCAGCGACCTTGGTTGCGATTGTCCCCAGGATAATTGGCGTGAAGTCTGTCCTGATAGAAGCAGGGATATAGATCTCGGTACCTACGATCTTAACCCGGGAGATACATTCACGTTCTGGGGTGATGATGTATACCCTTGCGGTAGTCACGGGTCATACACTAAATGGCTCGGAATTAAAGCGATTAGAAGATAATTAATTTATAAAATACAAAATAGTAGAAGTAGGGAATGCTTTCTCGGGTGACACTCCGGGGAAGCATTTTCTATTTTAGCCCGTTTAAATTATTGGCATCCGATACTTGGCCGGGATATGATTGATGATCATAGCGAATGAAAAGAGATATTGAGAAGTTAAAATCAGCTGCTTTCGATCTGGTAATAATCGGCGGCGGCATAACCGGTGCCTGCCTGGCCCATGACGCCGCCTTGCGTGGCCTGCGCGTTGGCCTGGTGGAGAAAAATGACTTTGGCATGAGCACCTCTTCGGCATCGTCGAAGCTTCTGCACGGAGGCATACGCTATCTCCAGAAACTGCAGTTTGGCAAGGTGCGCGAATCGGCGCGCGAGCGGACTTATTTCCAGATCATCGCCCCGCACATCACCACCACTATTCCCTTTCTGATTCCCACCATCCAGGGCAGCATCATGAAGGGCAGGGCTGCGCTGCTGGCCGGGATGAACCTCTACAGAACTATTTGTTCGGGGCTCAACGGGCTGGTCAGCGACCCCTCGAAGAAGGTGGAATTCGGAGCCTTTTTTTCGAAGAGCAAGGTGCTGGAGCAGGTGCCGATGCTCAAGGCCATAGACGGCCTCAATGGAGCGCATACCCTGTTTGAATCCCATATGCACAATAGCGAACGCATGACCCTGGCGTTTATCAAAAGCGCCGTGCACAATGGTTCTCAGGCGGCAAATCATGTAGCGGTTCAGAGACTTATCAGTACTGATGAACGGATCACCGGTGTCCATTGCCGGGATAAACTGTCCGGCGAGGAGTTTCAGATCGACGCCAAGATGGTTGTCAATGCCGCGGGCCCGTTTTTGCCCGGCATCAATTCCCAGATCGAGAGTCTGAGGCTGTTCAAGGACACAACTGGCTTTTCAAAAGGCGTCCATATTGTCGTCAGGCAGCTCGAGGAAAAATATGCCCTGGCGTTGAGCAGCGGTAAAAAGACTGAAGGGCTGGTGACCAGGGGCGGCCGGCATATTTTTATGATACCCTGGCGGGGCCGCACCCTCATTGGTACCACCAACGTTCCGTTTGCTGACAAGCTCGATGAAATCCGGGTAACCGGTAAAGATATTGACGATTTCCTTCAGGACATCAATGCCATCGTGCCAGGCCTCTCTCTGGAGAAAAGCGACGTCCATTATGCCTTTGCCGGTCTCTATCCATTGATCAGCGATGAGATAAAGACCGACACCTACCAGGGCACTGGAGAATATCAGGTGGTTGACCACAGTGAGCAGGGAGGACCCGAGGGAATCGTTTCGGTGATGGGCGCCAAATATACCACTGCCAGAGCCATAGCCGAGCAGGCCGTCGATCTTATCGGCCGGAAAATGTCGATGCCGGACCCCCGCTGCCGAACTGCTTCGGTACCGCTGTTCGAGGGAAGGATAGACAACCTGGAGCAGTTCGTTGCCAAAAAACAGCAGCAATACCGTGAAATTCTGCCAGCCCAAACCGTACACGATTTGATCGTCTCGCACGGCAGCGAAGTCGATAAGGTGATCGACTACTGCCGGAACCAAGCCGGCTACCTGGAAAAGCTCTCGGAAGAGCGGGAGACGCTGGTCGGTGAGGTCGCCTATGCGGTGGAGCATGAAATGGCCTGTACTCTCGATGACGTGGTATTCGCCCGAACCGGCCTGGGGACCATAGGTCATCCCGGCATGGAGGTGCTGAACCGGGTCGTCAAGATCATCGGACCGCTATTGGCCTGGGATGAGCTAAAGTGTCGAGATGAGATCGAGGCGGTGGAACGCCGCTATCAATGGAACTAGTAGTCAAGTTTATAGCCAGCTGATTCTCAGGGAAATGGGAAACCATAGCCAGCCATGACGGCACCGATCATCCATATAGGGCCGACGCCATTTTTTTCCAACCGGGGATGTCACATACGTATTCTCAATGAAATTCGCGGGCTGGCTGCAACCGGCAGGAGGGTTATTCTCTGTACCTACGGGCTTGGCGGCGATGTCCAGGGGCTCGAGGTTCACAGGATCTGGCCGATTCCCGGCTATACCAAGACCGGCGCCGGTTTCTCGCCGTTTAAACCGCTGGCCGATGTGCTGCTCTTTTTCCTGGTGCTAAAAGTCGTCTGGCAGGAACGGGCGACCATTATTCACGGCCATCTGCATGAAGGCGGACTGATCGGCTGGTGGGTGAAAATTTTGCTATTCTGGCGTGGAATCACCCTTATCATGGATATCCAGGGAAGTCTGTCGGGAGAACTGCGCTCCTATGGAACGTTCAAAAAGATACCGTTCATGCTTAATTTTTTTTATTTCCTAGAGCGGCTAATCTGCCTGATGCCGGACAGGATCGTCTGCTCCTCGCAGGCCAGCCTGGATTTTCTTGTCCACTCTTGCCGGGTGAGTGAAGACAAACTCGAACTGGTTGGTGATGTGGTACCCTCATCTTTTTTCAAATCGGCTGACGGCGATGGGGGAAGAGAGAAACTTGGGCTTCCGGCTGACAAAAAGGTGGTCATCTATACCGGCTCACTGCTTCCTGGAAAAGGTGTTGATCTGCTGATAGAAGCCATCGAACCGGTGCTGCAGAAACGCAATGATACCGTTTTTGCCCTGATCGGCTATCCGCTGGAGAAGGTCAGGGAGACGGTTGACAGCACGGGGCTGGCCGGCAGGGTAGTGCTTCCCGGAGAAGTCGAATATGGTGATCTGGGCGCCTGGCTCTACGCCGCTGACCTGGCCATCGATCCTAAGCAGTCAGGGGCGGGAGAGGCCAGTGGGAAGGTGCTGCACTATATGGCTGCAGGTCTGGCAGTCGTCTGTTTCAATACCGAAAACAACAGGGTCTTCTTAGGGGACCACGCTTTTTATGCAGCTTCCGAGACGGGCAGCGATCTGGCTGCAGCCATCGATTTGGCATTGACAGATACTGAGTCGCGGCTTAAGTATGGTGCGTTCTGCCGAACCAGAGCCGGTGAGGATTTTTCGTCCGACTCGGCCGGCCAGCAGCTGAATCGTCTGTATCAACAATTTGAAAAGTAAAAGGACCGGCAGTTCTCAACTCCGGTTCTAACCATAGTAGTACAGTAGTCGCAGCCGGTGACCTGGCTGCGGCAATAATAAAGGAGTAAAGTGATGAAAATTTTGGTTACCGGGGGAACCGGGTTCACCGGTAAAGCACTTGTCCGTCGCCTGCTCGATGATGGTCATCAGGTTGTCGCACTGGATTTCCAGGAAGGGCTGAAGACCCAGGAGCTTCGTGATTGGGGAGCTGAGGTGGTCATCGGCACCGTTACAGATAAAGAAGTTGTTGACCGCTGTATGACAGGGGTCGACGTCGTTCATCATCTGGCGGCGGCGTTCAGACAACTCAATGTGCCGAACAGCTACTATTGGGATGTCAACGTCGAGGGTACCAGAAACGTGCTGGAAGCAGCCCGTCGTGAGAATGTGAAGAAGTTTGTCTACTGCTCCACCTGCGGGGTGCACGGCAACGTAGATAACCCTCCGGGAAATGAAGAAAGCCCGATCAATGCGGCCGACTATTACCAGCAGACCAAGTATGAAGCCGAACCGATCGTCAAGGAGTACCAGCAGAAAGGTATGGAGACTACCATCCTGCGGCCGGCGGCCATCTATGGCCCGGGTGATCCCGAACGTTTTTTCATGATTTTCAAGAGAGTTAACAAGGGGATGTTTCCGATGTTTGGCAACGGCAAAACCCTCTATCACCCCCTCTATATTGATCACCTCGTTGATGCCCATGTCCTGGCACAGGAACCTGGCAAGGGTGCTCGGCGAAGCCTATCTGATCGCTGATGAAGAATATATCGAGATCGAGACGCTGGTCCAGAAAACCGCTGCAGCCCTCAATGTGGATGTCAAAATCCCGCATTTTCCGGTGACACCGGTGATCATCGTGGGCCATATCTGCGAGAAGGTCTGCAAACCATTCAAAATCACCCCGCCGATCTTTCCCCGCCGGGTTGACTGGTATCGCCAAAACCGCGCTTTTTCGATAGACAAGGCCAAACGGGATCTCGGTTATGCCCCGCATATCAGCATCGATGAGGGACTGCGCCGCACAGCCGCATGGTACCGGGAAGAGGGGTATCTCTAAGCCGCCCCCGACTGAATTAAGATAATTGGAGCAGCGCAACATGTCGGTCAGAACAGCTCTTTTTATTGCTTTTATGGTGTTGAGTGTTCTGACTTCCTGCTCCGAGACTTATTTCCCTGAACCGGAGAGCGAGGACGGTTGGCGTAAGAACACGGATCCAGATTTCCTGATCAGCCTCGACTTGAACCCTAAAGGCGTAAGCAATTTTCTAGCCTATAATCTCCAAGTCGAGGATTCTACCAGTGCAATTGTCATCAAGGATGGTTGGGTAGTAGGGGAGTGGTACGCCAAAAAGAAAAAGATTTCAAAAGACGAAAAGCTCTATGTGGCTTCGATTGGCAAATCAATTGCACTTGCCTGTTTTGGTATCGCAGTTAAGGATGGAGAAGATGGTAAAATACCAGTTAAAATAAATCGTTCCTCCAAGCTCTACGACAGACGCTGGATTGCAGAAGGTTTTCCCCTTTCCGATCCAAGAAAGGAAGACATTACCTTTGAGCAGGTATTCAGGCACACAGCGGGTTTTACCGCAGAGGGTAAGGTCAACAGAGAAGGCCGTGATCAGCAGGCTGATTATAGAGCGTGGGTTGTAGGTCACGATCCTAGATATCCACAGACCAGTGAACTCGCTTATTCGCCAGGTCAACCTGAAGAATACGTTGAGCCTGAGCATTGGGGCGAGCAGTCAGGTCTTTATTCGAGTGTAGGTTTTGCTCATCTAAGCCTGGTATTCAATCAGCTTTATGGGATGCCCGCCGAAGATTTTCTCTGGAGTCGGTTGCTGAAAAAAATAGGCTTTTTTGGAATTGAATTTCATAATCCGCCTGCTCCTCCCGACTTAAAATGGTTTTCCGGGGGTGGGCTGAAGATGACAACAAGGGATCTCGCCAGATTCGCTTACCTGATGCTGCATGAAGGAAGCTGGGAAAGTGAGCAAATCCTGCCGAAAGAATGGGTGCCGTCTTTCGTAACAACTCCTTATTACCCTAATCTCCGATCCAACGTGGATGGTTATTTGCACGAGGAATTCCCTGAGGATTTTTACAGGATGTATGGTTCCGGAGGCAATTTTGTGTTTATCGTGCCATCACTCAACTTGATCGCCATCAGAACCGGGCGGAGCGACAACTTTTTTTTAAAAAGAATGGAACACGATCTTATCCGCAGGGTTTTCGATATGCACTTAAGCTATCGGCCGCTTCAATAATTACCGCATCTCTCAGACCAGCCAATTTAGAAATAGCAGTCTCTTATTTAGATTGACGGGATGAGGCAGTTCGCAGCAATGTATAAGACTACTCGGGCAGGCGAGGGTAGGGTGACTAATTGCTAGAATGTCAATTAAGCTGGTTGTAAAACCAATGATGATCAACGGGAAGTGAGCTATAAAAATGCCCCGATAGTCACCACCGTCGTGGAATCCATCGGGGCATTCTTATAGTTTTTGGAAGACTGCGCTAAACAGTCTGATCCCTTATTATTTATTGACCGCGCACCTGCTTTGCATAGGCGGTGAAATCGATTGGCACAACGGGATTTCCTTTCGAATATCCTCTGCCTTTGATATCCCCGGCGGCGGTAATACGCCTGACAAAAGCACCGGTTGGGGCATCATAGACTTCAATGACGCTTGAATTGTCACTGTTGGCAATACCTTCATGGGTGTTCAAACGCATGTTAAGCGTCGCATTGTTGATTACAGCCCCAGCTGGTATTGTACTCAGGTTGGCTTGAAATCGTCCCACCCTGCCCGAGGCCTGCTTTATCAAAAGAGATCCTTTCTGAACCTTGGTGAAAGGCTTATTGTTATCGCCAGTGTATTGAACGACGAGCTGTGCGGAGTCAAACCATATACCGCAACTGGCACAAGGCTGGACGGTTTGAACAAACCTCAGATTAAAGTCATTGGTTCCGATTGCTGCCCCAGAAGCAGCTTGGGTTGCAGCCGCTTCTACATTCTCTTGTGCAGCTGCTTGCTGAGTGGGGGGGTTTAGGGGATCCGTATCTGCTATTCCACTGCCTCCAGCGGTACCGCCGTCATCGTCGCTGCAAGAAATCGTCAACAAACCTGCAAGAAGCAACACAACTAAAAATCTGAATCTCTTCACTGGCAATCTCCATTGTTTGATTAAAGGTTTCAGACAGATCAACCACCAAGGCCCCGATCTGACAATAAAATTGCGTCAATATACCATAATATGAAAGCAAGTCCAGCTATCTTTACCGACACCGGTTGGCATAAGTTGCCCAGAGCAAATGGGAAGTAGCTTTTGCAACAGATTCATTTTCTGTACTTTATAGCTCGGTCAACCGGCGTTGCCTTGCCGCTGGTTAAGACAAGCTTTCAGCCAACGCCAGATAGTCCGGGGATGCTCGAACATCCGTACCTTCAGAAATCCTGTTCCCCCTGTCTGCCCGTAGTATACCTGTGTCCACCACTGAGGAGGAAAAATGGTTTCCCGCAATAGCAACGGCAATTGGCTGGCAGGAACTTCTTTGAGTTTGAGCAGTGGCCATCCTGAGTAAGGTATACCGGGGTTGTCCGGTATCCTTCTGATATCAAGGGACAGGCCATTAAGGATCTGGTCGGACCATGGGGTTATGAAATGAAACCTGGATAATATCGAGCGAAGCAGGCTGAATTCTGTTTGCGCAGCATCCCAGTTGATTCGATCATAATACTTTTCCACCAGGCTGACGATGTCGGCAACGTGCACGAACCGGAAAGGTTCATAGGTGAGAGGGGCGCGGAGGCCGTGGAGATAGAGATAATGAAGGTTGTTTTCGAGACCGAGCGTCGCCGTATTGATCCCATCAATCTTTAGCGGTAGAGCAGAATCATAAGACTTTTCCAGGGGCCAGTGCAGATGGTTCCCGTCCAGTGGTAGTAGGTTGTGATGGAGCTCGATGGTAACAGGAAGGCCGTCAATGGTTTTCACCAGAGGCGGCAGGTGATAATAGTCATCGGGAATGCTATGGTTCTGTTCCTTCTGGTAGCCACGTCCTAGCAATATGTTTTGTGCCTTTGTTAGGTCATGCTGCTTTACCAGAAGATCGATGTCGCGCATCGGTCTTGAGGACGGATCAGCATAAGCGAAATTGCTCAAGGCAATTCCTTTTATGGCCAGAACTTCAATTATTTCCTGCTGAAATAGATTGATAACGGCCGCAACTGCATTATTCCTGATCTGATTCGAAAACCGGGTACGTTGGTGAAGAGATCTGAGGGTTCGGTGCCAGCCTTCTGGCAGCGTGAAGCCGATATGGGTCAGGTGTTTATGCAGAAGAGGGGCAACCCCGTGCTGCTCGGCATCGTGGACGAGTTGTTCCCAGGAACCAGCGCCGTCACGGAACTCAAAAAGGCTCCGACTGAGCATTTCGTACATCAGGGGGTGTCCGCGGTCACGGGCGCACAGTCCCAGGACCCTGCGGGTTAATAGGTTTTGTCTATCCATGCAGTAGTTGCTCGAGGAGGTCTTCTGCCGTCTCCAGCCTGGCGTACCTTAGCCGGTAGGCCGGTGTAGATCCAGCAATGTCGATTATCTTTTGGAAGCCATGATCAACTAGATTTCTTGCGTTAGCGTGACATCCCATAAGCAGGGTGGCGAAGCGCGCCTTACTGATGGGTTCAAGCTCAGGACCTGCCTCCGGAGAGTATTCCGGCAGGACGACCAGTGAAGGTGGTGGAGGGGATGGTTCGCAGACCGGGTTGAGCAGCCGGTGGGGGATAACCGCACCGTGAGAGTCTGCCAAAATCTCTTCTTTATCTTCTGGGCTAAGGAGATCCTTTATGAGCTCTAATGACCCAGCTTTAAGGCATAAAGGTCGTCTAAAATACTCTACTTCTCCAGGAGCATCCATGGAGATAAAGACAAGCTCATCGGTAAGATAGCAGAATTGTCTGGAGATCAGCCAGGCGATCAGTGTGGATTTCCCAGCCCCGCTCTGTCCCGGCAGAAGTATTGTCTTAGCATTACAGGTGATACCGCCGGCATGCAGGGCAATCCCTGTCTCGGCTTTGTTCAATAGATGAAAGATTACCGCGTCGTAGAGGTGGGCAGCGAACTTGACCCCGAGCGGTCCACGATATAGTGGCTTGTTTCCGACCAGAAGATAATACTCATTAAAATTTTCATCAGACAAGAGTGAAAGGTGCGACTGATCGTGTTCGCCCCCCTGCTCAGTCGTGACATCTTTAAACAGGAGTGATAGGTGATCCCGTGCCTCAGAGGTGTCGAAACTGATCGTTACGGTTAATCCGGCGAAGGAGACAGTGATACACTTCATGATCTACATCGCTGTGCGGCCAGATACTCTCATATTAGTTCACCGATCTGATACTCCACCAACTGGGTGACAATCGTCTTTACATCGGTTTCTATCTGGAGCCTGCTTTCAGGGTAATGATTGCTGAGTATGTCTATGATGTCGGCAACTGATCGGCTTCCGTCACACAGTTCCCAGATCAGTGCGCCAGTTTCATTGAGATAAACTGCGGTGGTCAGGGTAGGGTGGTAGACGCTGATCTCTCCGTCGATTCGTTCGAGTACAAAACCTTGTTTCAATTGTACGACTTTATTTACATCCATGGTATCTGGCCGAAAGATAAATTATGTCTGGACAGGCTAATCAGGGTATCGATTTATTTGGATTTTGCCATGAAACCAGGTGAATAGATAGAATCGGATTTCGATTCAAGCATAAATCCCCTGTGGTTGGCAACAGAAATGTGAATTGAGCCGGTAACTATATCTTGCTTTGTTTGACTAAAGCCCTCGCCGGTTATTTGATTGCTATCAACTAGGAGGTCCTGTAAACATTAGCGGGCTCTGATCTATTATAAATTCACAATGAATGTAACGAGACCACATAAAAACATCCCTCCGGGATTCATCAAGCAGATTATTGCGATCACCGCCTTCAGGCTGCTTCTCAATACCGGTCGCCGGTTCGTCTACCCCTTCGCTCCGGCGCTAAGCAGGGGGCTCGAGGTGCCGCTCGGAGCCATCACCTCGATAATTGCTGCGGGTCAGTTCACCTCCCTGCTTGGAATTTTCGCCGGTCCCCTGGCGGACCGTCACGGCTACAGGATGATGATGCGGGCAGGGCTGGCCATGCTGGCGCTGGGTATGCTCATCTGCGGGTTGGTGCCTGTGTACTGGCCGGTATTCGTTGGTCTGGTCGTTGCCAGTTTTGGAAAAACCTTATTTGATCCGGCGATTCAGGCTTTTGTCGGCAATAACGTCAGTTTCGAACGCAGGGGGCGCATTATCGGCATTGCAGAAACGGCCTGGGCCGGCAGTACGCTGATTGGCATCCCGGCCCTGGCTCTGGTTATCGAACATGTCGGTTTGAGAAACTCTTTCTATCTGCTTGCCGCACTTGGTGGTATAAGCTGGGTGCTTATGGGAGTGATAATTCCCGCCGATAAGGTCCGCTCAAAAAAGCAGCGGGGAAAAGTGAACTTCCTGGCTTCCATGATGCAGCTCTCAAAATCCAGGCCGGCCAGAGGAATGCTGGCCTTCGGCTTCTTCATATCGGTTGCCAATGATTGCCTGTTTGTGGTGTACGGTGCCTGGTTTGAGCAGGATTTCAATGTCTCGATTGTTGCGCTGGGGTTTTCCACCGTGGCCATAGGAAGTGCAGAGTTGCTTGGAGAATCCATGACCGCCCTGTTTTCTGATCGACTTGGACTGAAAAGAGCAATCATACTGGGCCCTCTGATGGCCATAGCCGCCTATCTGCTGCTGCCCGTTATCGGCCAGAGTCTGGGGCTGGCAATGGTCGGCTTGTTCCTGGTATTTCTGTCGTTCGAGTTTACCATTGTCACCAGTTTTCCTCTTTGTACGGAAGTACTTCCGCAGGCCCGGGCAACGATGATGTCTGGCTACTACGCCACCGCTGGAGTTGGCAGAATGGTTGGCGTCCTGATTGCCGGTTTTCTCTGGGGTATGGGGGGAATTGCCGGGGTGGCTGCAGCCTCTGCCGGGTTCACCTTACTCGGACTGCTGGCAGTGCTCTGGGGGCTGCACGGTTGGTCACCGCTGAAGGCTCCCAAGAGTGAGCGAAATCTTGTTGGAGAAGATTAATTGGCGACTAGAGGCCGTCTCTTTTTCGTCTAAAAGAAAATGGGCGCCAGCACAAGCCACTCAAAGGACTTGGAGAATTCAACGGCAACTCCTTCCTCATCTGCTCTGGTGACGACCCCAAACAGGTCATCGACCACGAGCCTGCTGTGTGATCCCTGAAGAATGATTTCTATGCCGTAAGTTTTCGAAATTTCCGGTTGCCTCTCCACTTCAATGAAGAATCCTGACCTGCTGAGATTCTTTAGCGTTCCCTGGATGCGATCATCACCATCTAGCAGATTACAAGTTGCTTTGGAGAGGTCCACCAACCGGTAGGATTCTCTACGTTCTTCTGAGTGCATAGACACTTTCTCCCGTTGATATTAACGATAGAGCAAAAGATATTTACCAAGCCGTCAAAGTCAAGACAAACAAACATCAAAGGTACCTGACATCATATAAAAAAATCCACTGTTTGGTCAACTTTTCTGGCATCCTAGAGCCGGAGTTTCAAACACCCACTGGTGGCTGGGTTATCTCCTGTGAACCTGACAAACCGTTAGCGGATCTCGAAAATTTACCAATACCCATAAATGTAATTGGCTGGAGGGGCAGAGAAAACAGCACAGCCTGAATCCCGCTGAGCGAAGATCCAGGCTGTGGTTACTTCTACCTGCAAACAAATGTGTTGCTTACTGAGGGTGCTGGGGCCCGGGGGCGATTGGGCCACCCCCTCCCGACAAGGCCAGTTACTAGTGATTTTATATTTCAGCAGTTTTTCGAGGTGACAATGTCGTGCAGGGTTTCGAATATGCCCATTGGATCTATATCATTGGCCGCTGCGATCTCTTTGATGTCCATCTCTGCTTCTGCCACGACTCCGCGATCCCCGAGTTTTGCCAGAATATCCTCAAGGTTCAGTCCATACTCGATACATGCATCTGCCAGCTTCTTTTTTCCCCAACCTGACTCGGGCGCATCGGGGAACCGCACCGCCGTGTCAGCAGAAACTGACTGTTTATCCGCCATTTTTGCTGGTTTCATAATTTCGTAGATCTGCTGGGGCGAGCGCTCGTTTCTCCAGGCGACGGTTTTTAAAATGTCCTCTGGTCCATCGACTTTAATTCCATCAGCCCGGAGTAGTTCGAGGCTCTGCTGCAGATCCAGATTTTCTCTTTTGGTAAACATCTTCAGGGTGGAGGACTCGGCATGTCCGTAGGGTGGTTCTCCGTAAGTGACTGCCGCCTGATCTTTGACCGACTCAGAAATGTGCAGAATCGTACTCATCGGTGGAATATTGAAATAGGTGCCAACTACGAAAATGGCGGTAACGGCCAGGGCGGCGTTGAAAGAGCCGGTAAAAACCTTGATCTGTCTGGTCTTGTTCTTCATGTATGCAAGAATCGGTTTCCAGTTATAATAGATGTGCAGAATTCCGGCGATCAGGAAGAGCACGCCAACGGTCGTATGCTGGGCTCCCCAGTCGCCTTTTGTCAGGCCCAGGAACTTCCAGTCGGCCCAATAGGCGATTCTTCCCTCAGGTACTACGTAGAGAATGATTGAATTGATGGCTAAAACCAGCAGCGACAGCAGCATGGTCATCGAGGTGATTTTTCTCATGTTCATGGCAAATCCTATTCTGTTAATGGTTGATAAAGCAAGATTGTGTTGGCTACAATCCAACAACCATGCCAACTATTAAGCAAAATAGTTAAATAATTAATTGTGGCAGTGTTTTCAGAAAGTTACATCGATGTAAAAGTTCGAAAATAAAGAGGTACTACAGTAATGCCCGAGAGGCGGGAGAGGGGGTGGGTAATTTTTACTCGCCGGAGAGGTTCAGTTGGGTAGGAATTACTCCGACTCCAGCTGGGCGGTAGCGCCCCCGAGAACTTATTTCTGGTGCGTCAGGTTAGACGAAAAGGAGAAACATTAGCTCTGAAGTTTTTTGATAAGTTCTTCTTGCTCCTTGAGCCGGATATTGGCCTCAGCAGCAGCTTCGAAATTGTCCTGTGCAGCCTGAATTGCCTCTTCCTTGGCCTGTTCGGCGTGGGTAATTTTCTGGATCGAGGATTGAACCACCTCATCCATCTGGTCTTCGAAGTGCTTTTCGACAGCAGCCAGTTCTTGGATTTTCACCTCGAGCTCTTTCTTCAGCGAAGCAATTTTCTCGGATAGGTCTTCAGAGTCTCCATCGGTACCGATGGTTTCTTCGAGTTTTTTATTGACCTCGGTCAGCTCTGCAGCCTGGGCCCTGTTTTCTTCTTCTGCCAGACGTAGTTTGTCTTTGATTTCAGTAATTTCGGTGTTCAACTGGCTGTTTTGATCTTTGACCGATTGTAGGGTCGCAGAAAGACCATCGATGTTTCTCTGCAGATCTTCAGCTGGACTGCCTTTTTCCTGAGATGAATTGGCAAGCTGGTTCTTAACGGTTTCGAGTTCGTCGAGATATTTCTTCGCTTCACCTGCTTTTTTCTGAAGCAGAATCACACAAATTCCAGCTATTGCTATCGCTGCGCCAATTACCAGCCATAATCCCATACTGTCCATGATTGTCTTTCCTATGTTAGATGTTGATTGGTCTGCTTGCTGTGAAGAAAAAACTCATTACCTATCCCTTATATCGCAGCTTGGTGAAGAATTTCAAGTAATGTCTTGAAATAACCGGAAAATAGCGAGGTTTTGTTGGATTATCGACCGCTCATCCAGCGGCAGACATGCCGTTCTATTCTATCGAGGATCATGTAGAGCATAAAACCGAGCAGCGCCATACTGGAGATGCCTGTGTAGAGCGATACATAGTCGGCTCGGCCCCAGGAGTCCATGATGATATAGCCAAGTCCGGTCGTGGTGGCAAAAGATTCGACAAAAAACAGGATGGCGACAGAAGTACCCACTGAAATCCGCATGGCGGTCAAAATTTTGGGCAGCGTGGCTGGTAGAACCAAGTGACGATAGATCTGTAATCTCGTTGCTCCCAGTGTTTTCATCGAGTGAAAGTAGTTACGGTTTATGGCTCTGGCACCGTCTCTTGTGGTTACCAGAATCTGGAAAAAGACGATCAGAGCTATCAGAAAGATCTTGGAGAAATTGCCGATGCCGAAAAGGATGATGATCAGCGGCAGCAGGACCACATGGGGAATTGGGTAGAGCAGATAGATAAAGGGTGAAACCCGCTTGTCAATCTGTTCCTCCGTGCCGACCAGAAGTCCCAAGGGAACTGCCGCCGCCAGAGCCAGGCCAATGCCGGCCAGGGCTCGCAGACTGCTCACCGCCAGATCATCGATAAGGCTGCCATTCGTCAGTTTGGTTGCCAGGTCGACCATAACCAGCCAGGGTTGAGGAAGGGCCATGGAGTCCAGCAGCAGCGCACAGACCTGCCAGAGCGCCAGCAGGATCAGCGCGGCCAGGAAAATATCACGCTTCCTGCCCATTGACCTCACCTTTCAGAAGCTCACGTAAGCGGATGCACTGCTGGAAAAACTGCTCACTGAGCCGGTACTCGGAAGACACTGCATCCGGATTGTCTACTACCTTGAGAATCTGGGCCGGACTTCTGCTCAGGATGATTATCTTTTTACCGAGAAACGCAGCTTCTTCAATGGAGTGCGTGACCAGCACGGTGGTGATTTTTCGCTTCTGAATAATTTCCAGGATGAGATTCTGGAGTCGCTCGCGGGTAAGCGCATCGAGTGAACTCAGGGGTTCATCCATGAACAAGATTTCAGGCTCGACGGCCAGGGCTCTGGCCAGGGCCACCCGCTGTTGCATCCCTCCGGAAAGCTGCCCGGGAAAATGATTGCCGAAACCAACCAACTCCATTTCCTCGAGAAGCTGGCCGACAACCCGTCTGATCCTGTCTTTATCGACTTTTTTTAAAGTCAGTCCGAGGCCAATGTTCTCAGCCACGGTCTTCCAGGGGAAGAGACCGAAATTCTGGAGTATCGTCCCGCAGCGTGGGTTGCCTGCGATCGCCAGGGTACCGGAATCGGGCTGCAGGATGCCTGCCAGCAGAAAGAGCAGCGAGGTCTTGCCGCATCCCGAGGGCCCGATTATCGCACAGCTATCCTGCGCATCAATTTCAAAAGAGATATCATCCAGGACGTTCTGGAACTGTCCTTCATGCTCAAAGCTCAGGCTGGCTGAGCTGACCTTGATCATCGGCGGTCGTCAGTCATCTAGAAAATCAGTGGCGACGATGTCTTCGTAGGTGATTGTCTCAATCAACCCCTTGTCGACCAGCCAACTGGCCGCTGGTTCGAAGAGATCTCTGCTGAATGGTTCCGGTGACGGATAGACGGCGATGGGATATTTGTCGGCCAGAAAAGGTGGAATTCGGCCCTTTTCTATTACCAGGGGCCGATAGCTTTCGGGGTCACCATTAATGGCCTCTACTGCCCGCTCATAGGCCTTGAATAGTGACCGGACCGCTTCTTTTTTGGAATTCAGTGCCTCTGTACTTATCACCACCACGGTCTGAGACAGACTCTGATCCAGATCGGCGTCGCGAATCAGAACTCTGGCACCTTTGCCCGCAGCAATTGAGGACAGGGGCTCGGGCAGGGTGGCCGCCTGGACGGAACCGGAGAGCAGCATCTGCATCCGTATCGGCATTTTCTTCACTTCCACCTTGTTGATTTCCTCTGGGCGAAATCCCTGCTGTTCCAGAAGCATATCAGTCACATATTCGATAATCGTGGAGTTGGAGACCGCGATTTCTACCCCCTTTAAATCGTCGAGGGTATGGATGTCTGAGGATGGGGCAGCTAAAATTGCGAAAACCCCTTCAGTCGAGGTTTTACCCAGCCCCAGAGAGGTGATTTTTAACAGCCCCCGGCCTTTATCCAGCAGCAGCGCACCGATGGGGTCGGAGATGGCGCCATCGATAGCTCCGGCGGTAAGCGCACTGTCTCTCTCCAGAGCGCTGAGAAAAGGCACCAGTTCGACGTCGACGTTTTCCTCTTTAAAAAAACCTTCCTTTTCAGCCACATAAAAGGGGACCGAGTCCTCGATCTGCAAAAGCCCGATTTTGAGGTTCTCGGCGGCGGCGTTTACATAAATGAACAGGGTGATAAACAGAACTGCAATATGCTTCATGGCATCAACCTCGCTGTCGTACCTGCCTAGTTGAAAAGGAAACTTTGATTATCCTTTCAATCGGTCTGGTAGCAGGCCAGAATTTCACCGAAATAGAGGGTGTGGTAATCGTTGGCCGGGTATAGCTTTTCCAGCTTCTCATCGAGATTGGTCTTGTCCATGGCCGATTTGTAGATAATATTACATTCATAGTGTATCCCGGGAATGTCGATTATCGGTGAGTCCACCGCTACCGCCTTGCGAGTCTGCAGGCCGCATTCGATGAACTTGTCGTAATCCCTGCCCGATTTGGTGCCGCAGAACATCACTGCATCCTTGCTGCTTGTATCTATCGGAATGGTGACGGTAAAATCACTGCTCTTTTCAATCAGGCTGAAAGTGTATCTTGAATCCCTGACGGCAACCATGAACACTTCCTTTCTCCAGATAAAACCGATTGTCGCCCAGCCAATGGTCATGGTGTTGACACTGTCTTCTGACTTGACGGTAAGAAATGCACCTCTGGTAAGGGATTCCATTATACTGTCCAGATTTTCCAGATACGATCTGTCTCTCATAGCTGTGTCCTCTATAGAATTTTGTTGCCAAAAAGCTACCTGAAAGGGTGCTGTAGTGCAAGATAACAATGATCGGTGGATATTGAAGGGAATAGTCTTATGGATTCTGCCCTGGCCTCCGGTTCTCGCCTGAAGATTTCATCAACGTCAGATTAGTGATCGCCGTGCTTATGGGGATGGTCGCCGTGGGGGTGGACGTGGTGATGGATATGCAGGGCTGAGTGGTCGGCAGGAACGATGCGGCCGGCCTGCATGCCGGCCAGATCGACGCAGGTGGCCGCCAGAAAATCGTAATCGTGGGAGATGATGATGAACCCCAGCCCAAGGCCGGCTATGATGTCGATCAGCCGTTCCCTGGTATCCGGATCGAGGTTGTTGGTCGGCTCATCGAGGAACAGCGCCCTGGGCTGCATCGACAGGATGGTGGCCAGTGACACCAGCTTCTTCTCTCCGCCTGACAGGTGGTGGGTGGTCCGCTTCTCCAGATGCGACAGTTCCAATTGCTCAAGCGTTAGCCGGGCAGCCTGTATGGCCGTTTCGGGATCGGCCCCGAGATTGAGCGGGCCGAAGGCGACGTCTTCTAAAACGGTGGGGGAAAAGAGCTGGTCGTCGGCATCCTGGAAGAGCAGTCCTATTTCCCTGCGCAGCCTGATAAAATCATCGTTTGGACCTATTTCTTCACCTCTGAAAAAAAGGGAGCCGGACTGCGGCTTGAGCAGACCCATCATGCAGTGGAACAGGGTGGTTTTGCCGCAGCCGTTGGGACCGATCAAGCCAAGCTGCTGCTGATGCTGGAGTCTGAGGTTGATCTGGTCGAGTACCGGCGTCCTGCTACCGGGGTAGCTAAAGGTGATATCGGTCAGCTCGATTAACGGCGGCAGAGTCATGATCATTGGCGGTACCCCAGTTCCAGGGCGATTAGAGCGGCGATGCCGATCAGCGCCGAGAGGCCGAAGATGATTTCGGCGCGGCCGATGGTCGACCCGTAAAGCGAGTGAAACCGGCCCTGAAACCCTCGGAGCACCATGGCCTGTTTAACCCGGTGGGCCCGGTGGTGGCTTTTCACGAGGGTCATCCCGAACAGGTAGCCGGTGGTCCGGTAGGTGTGCATATTGGTGCCGGCCTTGAAACAGCGGAGCCGGGCGGCTCGGACCAACCGCAGATACTCTTCGTGAATGACGAAGATATAGCGGTAGGAGAACAACAGCAGCAGGCATAGTTTGGGCGGTATCTTCAGCCTGGCCAGACCGTTCCCGAGTTCCGCGACCGAAGAGGTGGCAAGCAGGCCGATCAGGACCAGGACCGCACCATTGGTTTTGATGGTGATCAGGCTGGCCAGAACGGCTCCCTCGCGGCTGAGGGAAACCGGTCCGAAGCTGAAGAGGCTGACGCCGGGGTAGGTCAGGGGTAGGGTAACCCAGAGAAAGGCCACGAAACCGTTCACCAGGATCAACCGTTTAACGACGGCCCGACCGCTCAATTGTGCCGAGATGACCAGCAGCGCCGCAGCCAGCAGCCCCGCTGTGGCGGCGGGAAAGCTGCGGCACAGGGCGATAACGACAATAAGGGCCAGGCCCGAGATCAGCTTTATGCGGGTGTCGAGTCGATGGATAAAGGAGTCGCCGCTGCTGAAGCTCTCGAAAGTTCATCGGCCCTGATAGTCACTCAGGTGGATCCACAGAACAGCGCCGATCTCCACTTCCTTTTCTTCGCCTTCGGGGCTTTTCAGGGTGTAATCGGCCAGGCTCAGCGAGGCGAATCCCCACCAGCCGCTGAGCGGACAGGCAAAGGTGAAAACACCGTTGTCATCGGCAACGAGAACCTGAGTCACGTGGGTCTCGGTGGGCGCCCGGTAGGCGCCTGCCTGGTCGTAATACTCGATCTCCACCTCGGCGCCTGGAGCCGGCTTGCCGTCGATCAGCACCTGACCGGTGAAACTGTTGCCCTGGTAATTACCGAACGGCCTGAGCAGCGGCTTTATCTCGGCCGGCAGTCCCACCGGCTCCATCCAGTTTTCCTCCGAGCCGAAGGCGCTGATAACGGTCTTGGTGTAATGGATGATGAATCGGTCTTCCACCGGTTCCCAATAGGGCTGCGGTTCCATGACAAAATGGTAGACTCCGGGCCGCCGGGGGCCGAATTCATAGCTGAAGCCGCTGCTTTCCATGACCTTCACGGGCCTGAGCTCGGCGTTGAGATCGGTTTCTTCACCGTCATGCAGCATGAAAAAGCGCTTTGGTTTCTCAAGATCCATGCCGATACCCTCGAACGGGTGAGAGAATGACAGGTTGATCGTGGTGGAGCGTTTCTGCTCGGTGAGAATAGGGTGCTCGGGAATGACCATGCCGAAATGGGCTGTGGCCGTCCCAGCTGCTGCTATCGTCAAAAAGAAAATGAGTGCGGCCGGAAGTGACAGTCGAGAGCATTTTCATCGTTTTCCTCCTTTTTTTCTGGACCATGCGATCAACAGGCCAAGTCCGAAAATACAGATTACGCCGGTTACAATATTTTTCAGGGGCGGGTAGGCGGCCATTCGGCCCGTGGCGGCCGATTCTTCCTGAATCCGCCCGGAAACACTGTTCTGGTCAGGTACGGTTGAAAATTCCTCGGCTTTGAGCTGCCACTGGCTGCGATGGCCCGGGCCGGCATCGAGCCGGACCACCAGGTCGCTGGGCTCCGGCAGGCCGAGTTGCTCTACGGATACTGTAAAGCGGCCGTTTTCATCGGTGGCCGGTAAGAGAATCCGTTCTCCATCCCCTGAAATAAACTGTAATGACGCCGTTTTTCACCGCGCTGCCGCCGGCTCAGGGTACCTTCTCCCTCGATCTGACCGTTTTCAACATAGGCGAAGACCTGCACGCTGTGGGCAGCGACGGTGTCCACCATTGCCAGCACAAGGAGCAGCAGTAAGGGGATATACTGAATCCTGCTTCATGGGGCGGCTCCCGGGAGCAGTTCAGGGTGCACCCGGCCGATAAAAGAGACGATGAACATGGTGATGAATCCTTCGATCACCATGATCGGGATATTGGCCAGGATGGTGATTTTTGCGGTGGCCAGAAAGCCGCGTCGGTGAAGGCCAGAGACAGCGCCATCAACACTGCGGAAATAATATGGCCCCGCTGCCGGCGATAAAGCCTGCCAGCGGCCGGGTTCTGTTCTGCATTGAGGAGCGGCCGGGTCAGATGAAACAGAGGACTGCCGGCACGGCCATGTTGACAGTTGTTGACCCCCAATACCATCAATCCGCCGTACTGGAAGAACACCGCCTGCAATAGCAGGCCGACCAGAATTGCCGGGAAACAGGCCCAGCCAAGCATGATGCCGAGAAGCCCGTTGAGTACCAGATGGATAGAGGCGGGACCGATCGGCACATGGATCAGTGAGGCGACGAAGAAGGTGGCGGTGAGCATCGATACCTCCATGATCCGGTCCAGGTCGAGCTTTTTCAAACCGATCACCGTCCCGACGGCAGTCAGGGATGCCCCGCCGAGGAGAATTGGAGCTGAGAGGATGCCTTCAGATATATGCATGGGTGTTTGACAACCGATCTAAAACAATAACTATTAAGCCGACCAAGCAGCTGGTAACACAAATTTAAAATTCGTAATATTTTTACTCTAATTCTCTTCGCCTGTGCAAGATAAAATCTATGCCGGCAGACCAACGGGTTTCTGTTGCAGGTAACCGAGAATATGCTTGTATTTGCCTGCTGTGTTAAATAGATTTCGGCAGGTTTGGACAAAGACTCAATCAGAATTATAATAGTCCCCACGGATGAAAGCCTGCTGGCCCAAGTGCACCTGCTCTCTGGGCGCCCCACAGAAGGAATTTAAAATATTGGAGCGATTGATCCTGGAACTGATATGAAACAACACAGTCTGCGAGTTGAAAAAATTGGCGGGACCTCCATGTCCCGATTCCCCGAGATTATCGACAACATTATCCTGCGAAATCCTGATGATGTGTTCGGCAGGGTTTATGTGGTTTCGGCCTATGCCGGGGTTACCAACGATCTGCTCGAGCACAAGAAGACCAGTCAGCCTGGAATTTATAAACTGTTCGAGGATCAGGAGAATTATCCCAGGAAGATGCTGGCCTTGCGAGAGCAACTCATTGAGCTTAACGAAGGTCTGGCCGGTTGCGGACTCGATGTAGCAGAGGCCAACGACTTTATCGGTGACCGCATCGATCTTTCCATCAATATTCTGCGCAGCATGGAAAACGTGCTGGCTTCGGGCTATGTCTCCCGCGGAGAGCTGCTTCTGGCCGCCCGCGAATTGCTGGCCTCGCTCGGCGAAATGCACAGTGCCTACAATTCGGCCAATATCTTGAAAAACCGGGGTTTAACATCGACTTTTGTAGATCTGAGTGGTTGGGATGACGGTCGCCAGTTGACCATAGACCAGCGGATCAAGGACAGCTTCGACAGTATCGATCCATTTTCCACTATCTGTTTTGCAACCGGATATACCAAAGGGACCGAAGGCATTATGCGGGAATTCGATCGCGGCTATTCCGAAGTCACTTTTTCCAAGGTAGCGGTGCTGCTCGGTGCCTCTGAGGCTATTATTCACAAGGAATATCACCTTTGTTCCGGGGATCCGCTGTTGATCGGCGAAGACACCGCCCACCCGGTGTGCAATACCAATTACGATGTGGCCGATCAATTGGCGGACGTCGGCATGGAGGCGATTCACCCCAAAGCCTCGAAGCCGCTTGAAATCAACTCGATTCCGATCAGGGTCAAGAACGCCTTTGATCCCGATCATCCGGGTACGCTGATCACCAACGACTTCGTCGCCCCTGAATCAAAAGTAGAGATCGTCACCGGCTCCAACAAGGTGATCTGTCTGGAGGTGCACGACACAAGAATGGTCGGCGAGGTTGGATTTGACCGCAGGATAATGATGGTCTTCGGCAGGCACAATGTCTCTTACATCAGCAAAATGACCAATGCCAACACCATTGATTTGATTGTCATGGAGGCTGACTGTTCACCGCATCTGCTGGCCGAACTCAGTGACAATTTTGAAACCGTGACGGCCGATCCGGTGGCCATTGTCTGTGCCATCGGTTCCAATATCGCCCAGCCCGGCATCATGGCCAGAGCCGCCCAGGCTCTGGCGAACGACAATATCAATATTCTGGCGGTGTCTCAGACCACGCGGCAGACCAATATGCAGTTTATTGTCAACCGGGATGAGTTTGCCGGTGCCCAGCGGGCCCTGCATGCTGCTCTGTGTATGTAGATAAGGCAGAACAAGTCTAGTCTTTTCTGGGCCAGACCGCGTCTTTTTCCTCAGCGACCAGATAGCAGAATTTATTCCATTCGAAGGTCTTGTTGGAGATCGGGCAGCGCAGGGTGACAGTTCTGCCGCCTATGGCGGCTACTTCCCAATCGCCGGCTCTGCGTGAGTTCTCGATCCGGATCTTTTGCCCGACCTGGAAAGGATAGGGTTCAAAAACACTTACCTCGTGTCCCATGGTAGTCTCCTAGAGCAGAATTCATCGTCTGCGGTGCAAAAGAATACTGCTGGTTCAGCCATAGCAGCGCTAGGCTAGGCCGGGCATTTCTCCTGCAGCAGATCATCGACCGCGGCTACAGCGGGAGAATCGTCGGCCAGGTCCATCAGCGATCTCTTCTCCATGTCAAAATCGAGTAGAGCTGGGTCATCTGGAATGATGCCGACGATCGGCACGCCAATTTCTGCGACCTCCTCCAGAAATTTGTCATTGAGTTCGCCTGGAGCCCTGGTAACGATGATGCCCATATCCGTGACTTCCAGTTTAAGGCTGTCGAGCATTTCATGGATTCTTCTCAATGCCCTGAGCCCACGCAGTGAATAATCGGTGACCAGAAAAAGTATGTCCACACGACCACTGGTGCGCCGGCTCAGATGCTCCATGCCGGCTTCGTTGTCGACCACCATATAGCGGTAGCTCTGGCTCAGACGGTCGGTGAAATTGTGGAGAATATTGTTGACCATGCAATAGCAGCCCTGTCCCTCCTGGCGGCCCATAACCAGCAGATCAAACTCCGGCTTTTCAATAAGGGCCTGTTCAACCAGACTTTCGAGATAGATAGCTTTATCCATCCCTGAAGGTACTGCCTGGGGATCACGCATGAAGTTTTCCCGGATGTCGCCGATGGTCGAGGTGACATCCAGGCCCAAAGTCTCTCCAAGGTTGGAGTTAGGGTCTGCATCCACTGCCAGAATCGGAGTTTTTCCGGATTTTGACAGACTTCTTACCACCAGCGAGGCCACGGTGGTTTTTCCTACGCCGCCTTTGCCGGCAAATGCGATTATTTTGCTCATATCGGTCCTTTTTTTTCTCTGGGTTGTTACAAATTTACCAATTATCACAAGCCAGTATAAGCACTGGTTGGAAAAAAAAAGAAGCAAACCGGCATTGATAATCAGCCGGTCTGCTTCTTGCTTTTCGGGTGGGATACTCTCAGGCGGCGGCTTTCTGCGGTTGCTTTTTACGCTTCTTCTTTTTCTCCACCGGCGGCCCCAGCATCGATTTGAGATTTTCGACGTGGGCCGCCTCGATGGTATTGTTCTGTTCTAGGCCGAGCACTTTCTCATCGATACCAAGACAGAGGCCCAGAAGCTGGGGCAGCAGGAGAACCGGCAGCACTTCCTGATCTCGCTGCTGCGCTCTGATATTCAGCTGAGTGGTGTCAAACTGCAGATGGCAGTATGAGCATACCGGGGTAATGAACTGTGCTCCGGCAGCACGGGCTCCAGCAACCTTCTCCTTGAGCAGGATTTCGGAAAGTTCGCTGTTCAGCCCACCAAGGGCAGCTCCGCAGCATTCGAGCTTGCCTCGCCAGTCGAGGCTGGTGGCCCCGGTTAGGGCCAGCAGTTCGTCGGTGATTTTCGGCACGAAGCTGTCATCAAACAGGGTCACTTCACGAGGCCTGAGGATGTGACAGCCATGAATGACCGAGAGATTGAGATCACTGACCATATTGACCAATTGCTTTTTGATCGATTCGAGGCCTACATCTTCATGGAGGACAGAGAGGAAATGTTTGACCTTGGTGGTTCCCTCGAACTTCAATCCGTCTTTGGCAAGTATCTCGTTGATCTCGGCTGCCAGTTCGGGGCTGTTGGCCATCACATTTTTTGCTTTCTGCAGACTGGCAAAGCAGCAGTTGCAGATGACCATGATGTCGAGCCCTTTTTTTTCGGCAATGGCCATGTTTCTGACCGACGGAATGATGTAGGCTTTTTCGTCCACATTGCGAACCGGGTAACCGCAGCAGGTGAATTCCTCGATAATTTCCAGCTCGATGCCCAGCTTTTTCAGCACTGCCTGAGCCGAGACGGCGTATTGCTCGATTCTGATCGGTATGTTGCACCCCTGAAAAAAAGCGAGTTTCATGCGCGACCTCCTTCAATCTGCTTGATCGCAGCGTTTTTCAGATTGTAGAAAATATCGGTCAACTCCACCTTGTTCGGACAGTGCTCCTGGCAGAGATAGCAGGTGGAGCAGCTCCAGATCATCTGTGAACCCATGGCAATTTCCTTGTTGCCTATACCCAGGCTGAAAATGATCTGGTGAGGAAGCATGTCGAGCTCTGCTTCCGGATCGTCATAGAGCCTGACCACCGGACAGATATTGGTGCAGCGCTGACAGGAGTAACAGCTCTGGTAGCTGCTGGTTCCGACCTGCACCGGATCGCTTACTGAGATAGAAGTAAGATCTTTGAGTCTGGTAAAGGAATCTTTGAATATTTCCTCAAGTTTTTTCAGAGCTTTTTTGTGGTCGTCAATGAAACTTCTGGTCAACGACAGCGGAAAAGAGAAATGGCTCAACATGGAAGTTTCGGGTATGCCCTGGCTGAGAAGCTGGTACCTCGAGTTGATGAATAATTCCCTGAGATTGATACCGGAGGGGCAGATTTCTGAACAGCGGTCGCAGCTGGTGCAGATATAGAGGCCCTTCTGGAGATTGGCCAGGGTCTGATCATCTACCTTCTGGCCGGCGGCAACCCTCTTCAATATCTGTACTTTTTCAGATGGCAGAATGAATTCATTTTGAAAAGACTCGTAGAACATCAGCGAGGAACAGAGTTCGCTGCAGGAGCCGCAGTGGGTGCAGGCCGACAGGCCGATCATCTGACGGGTGAGCTCGTTGGCCGGGTCTTTGGCGGGTTCCTTGAAGCCCATGACTCCGTTGATCAGCAGAGATATCGGCGTGGCGATGACATGGAACATCTTCGAAAAGGGCAGCCAGGCAAGCAGGCCGAGGCAAAAGATGATGTGCAGGTAGAAGAGAGCGTTTACCGCCCCTTCATCGCCAAGTCCGCCGACGATGGGGCCAACCACTTTGGCGAGGGAATAGCTGATAAAGGCGTTCTGGGCCGGGGCATGGCATTCCATGCAGGCATCGCCGGCAATTTCCCGGCCCTCTTCTATGAGGGCAGGGTCATAAGGCTTGGCGATGTTCGGAGAGATGAGGCCATGCTCTGCTGCCCAGTAAGTCTCCAGCGGCATGAGCTCGTCCGGTTCGGTAATATCTCCGTAATCCTCCGCCATGGCGGCAAAGGCCGAATAACTTGAGATTTTGGAACTCTCCAGTACCATGCCCGAAAGGATGATGGCGCCGACGATGGCGATGGCCAGCCAGTCACTGGCATAACCTTTTACCCGCTGCGGTTTATCGGTAAGCCGGCGGTAAATGGCAATGGTCAGACCGACGAGAACCATCAAACCGAACAGGTTACGCAGCGAAAGATAGGGTTGCATGGTCGACAAATAGCCGCTGAAGAAAAACTCACTGACTCCTGTACCAAGACCGTGCATCAGCAGAAGCGCAATAAAACCGAAAAAAATCAGAGAGTGGGCCACCCATCTGAGGACTGACTTGCTGAGCAGTCTCTTCTGGAACAGCACATCGGTGAAAAAGGTTTTGATCAGGGAGATGAGCTCACCGCTGAACACGGTTCCCATGAACCCTTTGAGAGCTGATGGCAGGCGTCCGGCTGAAGCGCTTCTATCGGCGGCCAAGACAGTCTGCGTCAACCAGCCATAGAGCCGGTAGGAGATGCCAACAAGAAAAACAAGAAGCGACAGGCCCACAAGTACTTTCATAACGTTCTCGCAGCTTGGATTTATCTCTGCCTCAGATGATGAAAGAAGGGTGCAGCACTCTCATCAGGGGAGACAGGGTTGATTTGAATGACGACTGTACAAGCCGGAAAAGTAAAAGTCAATTATTGAAGCTCGATTTGTGCACATCCGCAGGCTCATGTCGGCGTGAGTATATTTTTTTTCAGGGGATAGAAAAAAATATAAAGTTTTGAATTTAATAAAAAAATTGATTTCTCCCGGGGCAGTATCGGCGACCCTCAATGGCAGCTAATGGCAGCTAATGGCAGCTGAAAGGGCAGTGGGAAGAGGTGGTGTGACCACTCTTTTCGCCCTCACTTGGGCTGCTGGTTCAGACGTCCCGGCACGGTAATAAACCTCTGCTCGGTAATGATGCTGTCAAGGATCTGATCGTGCGGCTGCAGGTTGAGTTTCTCCACTATTTGCAGATCAAAAGCCAGGCCGTATCTGGCTGCCGCAGGAATCTGCTCCAGGAGCCTGTCGTAATAGCCGCCGCCATAACCGAAACGGCCTCCCCGTTTATCGAACACCGAGCCGGGCAGGACAATGAGTTCGAGTTCTTCGGGGGAGATTGTTTTTTCAGCGGCTAGTTGCTGAGTGGGTTCAGGGATATTGCAGTAGCCGGGAACCAGATCGCGATCGGGATTTTCAAGCGCCACGATGTCAAGCCGTTTTTCAGCGACCCTGGTCAGCGGCACGGAGACTTTTTTCCCCAGATCAAGAAGACTTCGGATAATTGACAAGGTTTCAACCTCGCTTCTGAAACTGACATAGATGAAAATGGAGCTACTGGAAGCCACCGCTTCGGTTGCCAGAAGTGCAGTAGCGATCCGTTCACTTTTCTCGCTCCGCTGCCGATCGGTCAACAGATCTCGTCGGCCAAGTATCTCCGCCCGCAAATTGTCCGGCTGTTTCACAGTCCGTACCTCCCTTCTCAAGTGATAGATTCGATTGGCCAGTAAATCATAATCTCTGGATGGTGTACATGAAAAGCGGCAGCCTGCTGAGCCGCTTGAGTTTGTAAAAATCGAACAGCCGGGCTCTGGAAGGGGCGTCGAAGCGAAGCTGGCTGAGGTAGATACAGCCTTTATCCCGGGGACTGCCGACCTGGTCCCGAATCAGTTCGAGCATGGTTCTGTAATGGCTGTCGGGAAGCTCTGGATCGGTAACGAAATTAGCGGTGACTTCGACACTGGAGCATTGTTTGTTGATCGACTGGATCTTCGAGAAAGCGGCGGCAACATCGGCGGCCAAAAGCGGTTTCTCGAGGAGATCGAGGGTGGACTGATCGGCGGATTCGAGCCCGATGTTGATGAATATGCGTCCGGGTAGCAGGTCGAGCTCATCGAACAGTTCCGTGCCTGCGCGAAGCAGTGAGCCGACCGAGCCAAACAGAAAGGTGTTGCTGCCGTCGATATAGGAGCCGCTCAAGCCTAGCTGGTGATGGGCTCGCTCGATCGCCTTGCAGATCAGCCGGGGATCACAATTGAGCGCATCGTGCTGACCGAGAAAGATGGAGTTGAAATTGATCAGATCGGCTGCCAGCAACTCCCTGATCCGCACAAGCTGGTCATCGATTTCATCAACAGTAAGCTCGGCGAAGCCCCGATTGTTTTTTACTCTGCAGAATCCGCATTTATAAAGACAGCCAACGGACACATTCAGCGGGATCACCTGGTAATCTACATGTCGGGTGTCGGGTGGCAGTACGGTGACCGGTCCGCCGATAACACGGTGCAGAGTGTTTCCCTTTTCGGCCAATACGTCGGGAGTGCTGGCCATGATTCTATCCAGCGTCTGGGCCACCGCCCCGGAACTGCTGCCGCAGTGGCCGGCAATGTTTTTGATCTCTTGCGGCCAGTTGTCGATCAGGGAACGTATTGGTTCCAGGCCCAAGGGTTTTCCACCGAGATGATTGTTGGTGGGGTACGGCAGGTTGGGCAGGTAGAATTCTCCGGTCGTTTCAAAGACGCCTGTGTAACCGCCGGTGGAATAGTAGATCCAGTCGTTGCCGATCGTTCTTTTCAGCCATTCCTGGGGATGGGGCCAGTCCCGCTCTTTGCCTATGAGGCGGATTAGTTGATGATTGAGGTTGAAATGCATGACTGCACGCGAGCTTTCGATCTGGTGATAAATACCGCAGTGCAGTGGATAGCTGACTTTTTCATAGCGGCTCTTACCCCGCTTGAAGAGCTTGATGCTATGAGGTCCGCAGCGCTCGGTCAGGGGGGCGGGACAGGTGCAGCAGTGATCGTTTTTTCTGGACTCGAGCATTGGCTGTCGGTGGGCTCTCTGGGCAGCGACCTGGTAGTGAAATGACAATTTGGGCCAGGCGAAATTATTAATAATATTATACAAAAAGATCAACTCACCAGTGACCGCTCGACGAATTTCAAAAAAGAGATTGTCATAGAGACAAAATTCCACAATAATGGGACCGTTGTGCTGGGCAGACAGAAGATATGACTACTCATTATTTCTGATCAGAGCCCGCTTTTCCTGTCGGCAGCTGCGAACAGCCGGCAAGATGGGCATAGAGGGTCTGATCCTGAGGAGGATGTTTTGACGAAGAACGCTCCCTTGGAAAAAAACGTGGACAAGGTTGGTTCGGTATTGGTAGTGGGCTCTGGCGTCGGAGGGATGCAGGCTTCGCTCGACCTGGCCGACAGCGGCCTGATGGTCCACATGATAGGTGAGGAACCATCCATCGGCGGAACCATGGCCCGCCTCGACAAGACGTTTCCCACTGGTGACTGTGCAATGTGTATGATTTCTCCGCGCATGGTCGAATCCAGCCGCCACCCCAACATCAAAATGTACACCCAGACCAGGGTTGTGTCCGTCGAAGGTGAGGAAGGCAACTTCACCGTCAAACTCGAAGAGAAGGCCCGATATGTAGATCCGGATCGCTGCACCGGTTGTGGTGCCTGCGAGCCAGCCTGTCCGACCAGAGTCCCTAACGTCTTCAACCAGGGCCTGGACAACAGGAAGGCGATCTATGCTCTGTTTCCCCAGGCGGTTCCCAATACCCGGGCCATCGATCCAGAGCGCTGCCTCTATCTGACCAAAAACGTATGCCGCAAGTGTGAAAAGGTCTGTGATGCGGTAGCCATCAATTTCGAGGACACCGATAAACACTATGAGCTCAAGGTGGGCTCAATCATCCTGACCCCGGGTCTGAAGACCTACGATCCGGCGATTCGCCAGGAATTCGGGTACGGCAGGCATAAAAATGTCGTCACCGCCCTGCAGTTCGAACGCTTGCTGTCGGCCTCCGGACCCTGCGGAGGTGAGGTGGCTCGTCCTTCGGATGAGGCTCATCCCAAAAAACTTGCCTGGATCCAGTGTGTCGGATCCCGCAACAGCCATAACGCCAATGCCTGGTGCTCCTCGGTCTGCTGCATGTACGCGGCAAAGCAGGCCATTATTGCCAAAGAACACGACGATGACGTGCAGGGTACTATTTTTTATATGGAACTTCGTGCCTTCGGCAAGGATTTCGACAAATACATCGATAAGGCCAAAAACGAGAGTGGGACCATTTATCGGCGGGCGATGGTATCCGAAGTCGTTGAAGATCCAGAGACTGGTAATTTGACAATTCATTATATCGATGAAGAAGGAAAGCGGATCAACGAAGATTTCGATATGGTCATTCTGTCCATGGGGTTTGAGCCCCGAGAGGATGCCCTGGCATTCGCCGAGACTTTCGGCATCGAAGCCGACGAATACGGATTTGCCAAGACCTCGAAACTGAATCCGGTCGAAACCAGCCGCAAAGGTATCTATGTGGCGGGTATTTATCAGGGCCCCAAAGACATACCTGAAACTGTCATTCAGGGCAGTGGTGCGGCAGCCGGGGCCATGTCGATACTGGGTGACCGCAGAGGTACGGAGGTCGAGGAAGTGGTGCTGCCGCCCGAGCGCGACATCGCCGGCGAGGATCCCAAAATCGGTGTATTTATCTGTCACTGCGGGGTCAACATAGCCGGAACGGTAGATGTCCAGCAGGTGGCTGACGCGGCGGCAAAGGAGCAGGGGGTGGCTCATTCCGAGACCATTATGTACGCCTGTGCCCCGGACGGGCAGGCCAAGGTCAAGGAACTGATCAAGGAAAAGGGATTGAACCGGGTGATCATCGCTTCCTGTACGCCGCGTACGCATTCTCCGCTGTTTCAGGATACGATCAGGGAGGTCGGCCTCAACAAGTTTTTGTTTGAGCTGGCCGATATCCGTGAACAGTGCTCCTGGGTGCACAAAGACGACAAGGCCGTGGCCACAGAAAAGGCCATTGACATCACCAATATGAATGTCGCCAAAGCCAGGCTGCTGGATCCGGTCAGCCAGAATTCGGTGGGCGTCAATCACAAGGCGCTGGTAGTTGGCGGCGGTATTGCTGGTATGACAGCGGCCCAGTCGCTGACCGAGCAGGGCTATCACGTCCATTTAGTGGAACGTGAAGGTGCTCTTGGCGGTCTTCTGCGCCGGGTGCGGAGAAACCTGGAAGGTGATGATGTTCAGGCCTTTTTAGCCGAGACGATTGAGCGGATTGAGAGCAATCCGGCGGTGACCGTTCATCTGAATACCGTGGTGGACAGCACCGATGGCTTCATCGGCAACTTTCTCACCAGTCTCGAAAATGGTGAAAAGATAGAGCACGGGGCCATAATGATCGCCACCGGCGGCAGCGAGTATGAGCCCAGTGAGTATGGCTACAATGATTCGGAGCGTATTATTACGCAACGGGAGCTTGAGGACCAGATGGCCGAGCGTGATCCGGCCGCAGGAGAGACCTATGTGATGATTCAGTGTGTTGGTTCCCGAGAGGAACCGACCAATTATTGTTCGAGGATCTGCTGTCAGGATGCCCTGAAAAACAGTATTGCCATTAAGGAAAAGAGCCCGGAGACCACCGTCATCATCCTCTATCGCGACATGAGAGCCTATGGACTCAAAGAAGACTACTACAAGAGGGCTCGCGATCTGGGTGTATTGTTCTTCCTCTTTACCCCGGAAGAAAGACCTGTGGTCGACACCGAGGGAGATAAACTGCGGGTCAGTCTACCGGGCAAAGTGCTCGGCAAAGAGATGGTTATTGATCCCGACTATGTCGTCTTGTCGACCGGCTTGCGACCGCAGGCCGATGCCACAGAGTTTGCCAAGAAATATAAGCTGACCTGCAACGTCGACGACTATTTTCTCGAGGCCCACGTCAAGCTGCGGCCGGTGGACTTTCCCAGCGAGGGTTTTTTCCTCGCCGGTCTGGCCCATGCCCCCAAAAACCTTGAGGAAACCCTCAGCCAGTCGCTGGCCGCCGCAGGCCGGGCTGGAGCGCTTCTGTCCAAGGAAAAACTGACCGTTTCCGGTATCATTTCCAAGCACGACCGGGATATCTGTATGTCCTGCCTGGCTTGTTTCCGAGCCTGTCCGTTTGGCTCGCCGTTCATCGACGAAGACGGGATGGTGAGTCACAACGAGGTCAAGTGCACGGGTTGCGGTATCTGTGCCGGCGTTTGTCCGGCCAAGGCTTTTCAGGTCAACTTTTTCAGAGATGACCAGATAACCGCGATGATCGATTCAGTGACCGAAATCAACTAAAGATCCAGGAGGAATTGAATGGAACCCGGTGAAGAAAAAGAGGTAACACCAAATCCTGAAAAAGTCACGGGCGAGGTTCCGTCTGACTGGAAGGCCAATATCATCGCCTTCGCCTGCCACTACTGCGCCTTTGCCGCAGCCGACCTGGCCGGTGTCATGCGACTCTCATATTCTCCGAGCGTCAAAGTGATCAGGCTTCCCTGTACTGGAAAGCTCGATCAGATTTATGTGTTGCGGGCTTTTGAGCGAGGCATCGATGGCGTTTTCGTGGCTGGCTGACTACCCGGTCAATGTCATTTCCTGGAAGGAAATACCAACGCCGCCAAACGAGTTCAGCAACTCAAGAAGCATCTTCTCACCGTCGGGGTCAGCCCTGAACGGCTGCATTTTTTCAATCTCTCAGCAGCCCAGGGCCCGCGTTGGGCTGAAATTTGCACCGAATTCTCCGAGAAAATTACCGAACTGGGACCATCTCCGGTGTGGATGGCCTTGAAGGCCAAGAAAGGTGCTTCCCGGGCACAGAAAGATATCTCTGAAGTTACTGAAGAATAATGATGTCAGGCCGTTTAGGCTGATAAAGGAGCGTAGGCTATGATCGTTGGGGAACAGAAACCTTTTGAAGAAATCTGGGAAATGGTCAAGGACCACAAGCAGTTAACCGTCTTCGGCTGCAACACCTGCGTGGCCGTCTGCCATCAGGGCGGCAACAAGGAGGCAGGCATCCTTGCCGCCCAGCTCAGGATGAGAGCAAGCCAGGATGATGTCGATATCGAGATTGTCGACAGCGGTATCGAGCGGCAGTGTGAGCACGAGTTTTTTGAAAAGACCGAGGACCTGGTCAAGAAATCTGAAGCGGTTCTCAGCCTGGCCTGTGGTATCGGGGTGCAGTTCATGGCGACGAAATATGAGTCGACTCCGATCTACCCAGCTCTGAACACCACCTTTCTGGGTGACGTTCCAGAAACCGGCGTGTTCACCGAAAAATGTCAGGCCTGCGGTGATTGCGTGCTGGGGGTTACTGGCGGTGTCTGCCCGGTAAGCCGCTGTGCCAAGCGACTGTTCAACGGACCGTGCGGCGGATCCACTACCGGCAAGTGCGAAATTTCCAAGGAGACGGAATGTGCCTGGCAGCTTGTGATTGACCGGCTCGAAGCGCTGGGGCGCCTCGATACTTACGAAAAAGTGATGCCTCTCAAAGACTGGTCGAAAGACCGTTCCGGCGGACCCCGATCATTCAAACTGGAGGACTTCTAATGGCAGCGACAGTAACCGGCAGCAGACTAGAGAAGGTACTCAAAAGCGGTCACCAGGCAGTTACCAGTGAATGCGGTCCCCCACGCTCCAGTGATCCTGCCCATATCAAGGAAAAGGGAGAACTGATCAAGGATCACGTCGATTCGATCAATGTCACCGACAATCAGACTTCGGTGACCAGACTCTGCAGTCTGGCTGCCTGTATTCATCTGAAGGGCATGGGGCTTGATCCGGTGCTCCAGATGGTGGTCCGCGACCGCAATAGAATCGCCTTGCAGAGCGACATACTGGGCGCCGCCTCCTTCGGAGTCAACAACATACTCTGCCTGTCCGGCGATCATCAGAGTTTCGGCGACAGTCCCCAGGCCTCGAATGTCTTTGATCTCGACTCGATGCAGCTTGTTCAGACAGTCAGGCATATGCGTGATGAGGGCAAGTTTCTCAGTGGTGACGAAATCAAGGTGCCGCCAAGCATGTTCGTCGGCGCCGCCGCCAACCCGTTTGGCGATCCCTTCAAGATCAGGGTGCCGCGGCTGGCCAAAAAGATTGCCTCAGGAGCGGAATTCATCCAGACCCAGTGCATCTACAATCTTGATAAATTTGAAAAGTGGATGGAGGGCGTCAGGGAACGCGGCCTGCACAAAGAAGTGTATATCCTGGCTGGCATCACTCCTTTGCGTTCGGTGGGTATGGCCCGTTACCTGCAGAAAAACGTACCCGGCATGGATGTTCCTGATGAGCTGATCGAGCGTATGAAAGGCGTCGACAAGAAAAAACAGGCCGATGAGGGCATCACCATTGCCGTCGAGTCGATTCAGCGTTTAAAAGAGGTGGAAGGGGTCGCAGGTTTTCATGTGATGGCCATCGAATGGGAAGAGAAAGTACCCGAGATCGTTGAGCGCTCCGGGCTCTATCCGAGGCCGACCATAGATTGATAGCCACCTTAAAAATTGCTTTTTCGCCCAATCTCTGCGTTGCACGGAAAAATTTCATCCTCGGAATATTAACCATACGCCTGTGGTAAAATTCTTCCGTGCGCCTTGATCTTGGACGAAAATTCTAATTTTTCAAGGTAGCCTAAACTCTTTTATAAAAAGATAAATAAAAAAGGAGGGGAGTGTATCTCCCCTCCTTTTTTTATACCGGGGTAGGGCTTGGTTCAGTTGGTGATTGCCTTCTCCTGGACTTCGCCGCAGGTCGCGCAAATACCGGAAAATTCAATATGATGGCCAACCACCTGGTAATCGCTGGAATCTGAAGCCAGCTGATCGAGGTGGGGCATGGCAGTCAGCTCGATATCATCTACCTTGCCGCAGCAGGTGCAGCGGATATGATAGTGAAGATTGGTGGTAGCGTCAAAGCGCTTCTGAGAGCCGCCCACTTCAAGTTTCAAAATCATCCCATTGTCCGCCATTAACTCCAGATTGCGATACACGGTGCCGAGCCCGATCCTGGGCAGCCTTTTACGCACCATGTCATAGACTTCATTGGCGGTCGGGTGAGTTTTTACTTTTGCCAGTTCTTCGAGAATCACCTGGCGCTGTGGGGTCAGCCTGATTTCGCTTTGAGATTGCATACGGTTTTTTGGGTAAGGTTTAGATTAACGGTTGAGAATGTTTATCAATCCCATTCTATCGCACTGAACCATTTTTACAACCCCCCAATGTCAAATGAGGTGAGATTCCTGCTGCTTGCCGTTACTTCTCGCAGAATTTTGGAGACCCAATAGTAACATTTATGCTTCAGTATCGAGTCTGGTGTCCTCATAAATATGTCTGGCTGCATCAAGGGTTCAGGCAGGGATTGTAATAACCGAAACGCAGCGAAGGGAACTTCTGTTTGATCATTGCCAGCCAATTCCGAATGGTGTAGGACGGCAGGGCGGTTGTCGAACCGATCTCTCTGAGGTACCATTCCGGATCGATATTGAGGTTGCGAAGTTGGATAAAATCGGGGCCGGTTTCTTCGATGAGTTCCAGAAACGCCGAAGTCTCCTCCGTCGAGTCGGTGAAGCCAGGCAGGATAAAGTAGTTCAAAGAGACGAAGCCGCCGCCCCGTTTCATAGCCTTGATCGACTCTTTGACATCAGAAAAGCTATAATTTCGTGGCCGATAATAATTGTGGTAAAAGGTTTCGCGAGCTGAATTGAGACTGACCCTGATCGAATCGAGCCCTGCCTCACGCAGCCGCTCTATCGCGGCGGGAAGGCTCGCATTGGTATTACAGTTGATCGTGCCTCTGGCAATCCCTTTTCGCATCTCTCTGATGGAGTTTTCCAGCAGCTCAGTCTGGAGCAGCGGCTCTCCTTCGCAGCCCTGGCCGAAGCTCACCACTGGACGCTCGGCACTGTTGAGGTGGGCGACGCCCACTTCGACGATCTCCTTGACCGAAGGAGTGAATTGCAGTCGTTCCTGGGTTGAGGGGCAGCATTCTGAGGGCTGCAGAGAAATGCAGCCGAGGCAGCGGGCGTTGCAGGTGGGTGAGGTGGGAAGCGGTGCCTCCCAGCGACCGAGAAAATAATTTCGTGCGGCCGGGCACCGGTAGGTCAGACAGCAGGTGCCGAGATGCTGTATCAAACGATTTTCCTGGTGACGCTGCAGTCTTTGATTGGTGCTTCGCTCGATTCTGCGCTGGTCGAACTGGGTGAAATCCTGCCGGCAATCGGCATCGCTGCGAAAGCCCGCGGCCCAGAATTTACCGTCGTACCAGCCCACCGCAGTGTAGGCAAAAAGGGGCAACAACGGCGCATTTTCTTCGCTCTGGTAGGCCGCCGTCAGGGTCGAGGTGTGAGCCGGAGCCATAAAGGCGGCAACCCCGTAAATTTTTCGTCCGGGATAGCGGGGGTCTTCTTCTAAAAGAAGGGGTTCACCGCTGACCGGGTCGATGCCCACCGGCAGACGATTCGGCAGGGTGAAAAAATCACTGCCCTGGGGCAGTTCGATGAGCTCCCCAAGAGCTGGCTTGAGATAACGGCCGTGGGCCATGCCGGCCATACCCAGGTCGGGAAAATCATGGATGTTCCCTGCCTCGTCGCAATAGACCAGAGAGGGAAACAGAGCGGGGTGGATCACCTTGGCCTGAGTACTTTGGTTATCGAATCGATGGCCCGGTAAATATCGATATCCTCACCGAAGACGTCCTGGATGTCGGGATGCTCGATGAGATCTTCAATGATATATTGAGTGAAGTAGAGGGTAACGATATTGGGATCCTGTACCAGGGTGCGCACCGGGGCAAGTTTCAGCTGTAGATCGAAATCCTCAAGCATATGCAGGGATTTGAACTGAGTTTCCAACGCCGTACGGATCGACTCCACTGAAGTGGTTTCGATAATGTTTCTATCAAGCAGTCGCTGACAGAGTTTGGTCGCCAGCGGTTCAGCGTGGTCTCTGGCCAGCATGAACATTTTCCTGCGTTCCTGTTCCCGCTTTCTGTCAATTGCTCGAACCGCTTTATCGGTGGCACGGTTTGGGTTGACATGCATTTTGGCCATATAACTCTCCTGATTAAGCCGTGATAGACGGATCGGCTCAACTATTTCTAAGAAACTTCTTAAGCCATGCGAAACTGTCTCCTGTGCTGAATGATGCTGCCCTTGGTGGGTCGAATAGTTGGCAACATCATGCATGGCGCTGTTTTTCGCCGCTCACTTTATACCGAAATAGTAAATATCACTAGGATAAAGTACAGTGTTTTTTTTATGTTTTGCCATAGAGAGGGGAGAATGGAGAGATTTGGGCTGGGCGGGATCTGTTAACCTCATGGCAGAAGAGCTGGGAATCCCCCGACAGCTTCTGTCTGACAAAAAAGCGGATCATAATCTGTATCTCAGGGCAACCCGGAAAATGGTCAGTTGTCCGTTGCTTTATTACGCCAGAGGCAAAATAGTTCTTGTATTTGGGGCGAATTTTTCTATATTTAAGCTGTTAAGAACAGTACGATTCTTGTCGTTTCTGTTGACTGAGACAGAGCTGTCATGGGCACAGGTTGTTGCCATCATTTCTTTTTGATAACAGGAGGTTGTAATTATGTTAAGCAGAATCCAGGTTCTCTTGCAGGTGTTAATGATCCTAAGCCTTGTTTTCATCTCAGGCTGTGCCAAGGATAAGGTCACCGATGAAGAGATGAAACCGTCTACCGACAAGGGTGCCATGGGCAAGGAAGAATCGCTGGAGTCAAAGCCGATAGGCATTTCAGAAGGCCGGACGTCCGAAGGTATGCTGCCCGTCTACTTCGATTTCGATTCATCCGATCTTAGAAAGGATCAAGTACCCAGAATCGAGGCTAACGCCGATTTTCTGAGCAGCCAGGCCGGCACCAACATCCGCATCGAAGGCAACTGCGACCCCCGCGGTACCAGTGAATACAATATGGCACTGGGCGAGCGCCGCGCTTTGGGCGCCAAGAAATATCTGGTTAACCTGGGTATTAGTGATTCCCGACTGAGCACCATCAGTTTTGGTGAAGAACGGCTGCTCATGCATGGTCATGATGAACTCTCCTGGGCACAGAATCGTCGGGCTGACTTCGTCATCGTCGAATAAGCGTCTTTAAACCAATCATAGTTGAATTTACAGCGGGCCCTCGGGGCCCGCTTGTTATTTGCCTGGAGCTATCATGTTTAATAAATTGTTAATTGTTGGCTTTGTATCGTTGTGTCTTTGCGTCTCGCTGGTCTCGGTGGAATCCGCGAGGGCTGCCGATATGAAAATCGGTGTCATGAATGTCCAGAAAATTTTGGTAACTTCGGTTTCGGGCAAGGCTGCCAAGGAAATATTTGATCAGAAGATGACGGATCTGCAGTCCAAGTTCAAGTCTGAAGAGCAGGACCTGGTAGACATGCAGAGTGAAATCGAAAAAAAGAGCTCGGCCTGGAGTGAAGAAACGAAACAGGTGAAGGTCAGGGAATTCCAGAAAAAGCGACGCGAACTGCAGGAAAAATCAGATGATGCCCGGTTTGAACTGAAAACCCTGCAGGACAAAGAACTGGCACCCATCCTAAAGGCACTTGAAGGTGTGGTGGAGGGGTTTGGTAAAAAGAATGGCTTCACCCTTATTCTCGACTCCAAGGCCGGTGTCATTTTTTACACTGAAGCGGTGGACATCACCGATCAGCTTGTCAAGGAACTCGATGCTGCAATGGCTGCCCAATAAGGCGCAGCTTCGATGATCTGAGGACGATGCTGGGCTGAAGCCCGGCATCGTCCTTTTTGGTTGTGGCTCTAGCGCCGGGCAGGCCGTAATAAAGAAAGGAGCAACAGGATGGCATTAAAAAGCATGACCGGTTATGGACGGGCCGAGGTTGAGAACCAGGGGCGAATCTGGACCGTCGAGGTCAAGAGCGTCAACAACCGGTTTCTTGATGCCAAGATTAAATTACCACGCAACTACGCTGCTCTGGAAGATCTGATCAGGAAGAAGATCAGCAACTTCCATCAGAGGGGTCGGGTCGATCTGATAGTTTCCGTTTCAGGGGACTTCTCCGACCTGGTCAAGATCGGTATAGATGTAAATCTGGCCAGGATTTACAGGGATAGGTTGGATGAACTGGCCAGTGAATTGGGCCTCAAAAGTCAGACCGAGCTTTCCCTGTTGATCAATCTGCCTGATGTCGTGATCAGGGAGCAGCAGCCTGAAGATCTGGAAGAAATATGGCCACTGCTGCAAACGGCTATCGATGATGCCTTTGGCCAGTGTCATGACATGCGTGCTCGTGAAGGAGAGGCCTTGGCCGCAGACCTTGGCGAGCGCCTGAAGGTGTTCACTGAGGTGCTTGACTCCATTGAGCAATCCATTCCAGCCATAATGGCAGACCGTGAAAACGTCCTGCGGGAACGGCTCGAAAAACTGCTGGGCACTATCGATCTGGATCCGGCCAGGCTGGCTCAGGAAGTGGCCATTCTGGTCGACAAATCAGACGTCACCGAGGAAATGGTCAGGCTGCACAGCCATATCGAGCAATTGAGTGATCTGCTCGACAGTTCTGCACCGGTGGGGCGTAAACTCGATTTTCTGATCCAGGAGTTTCTGCGTGAGGTTAATACCATTGGATCAAAAATCAATGATGCCGAGAATGCTCATAAAACTGTATCCCTGAAAAGCGAGCTTGAAAAGATGCGTGAGCAGGTGCAGAATATTGAGTAGAAAACGATATCGAACTAAGACTCCGGGGCTAAGATGCAGTTACTCAATATAGGCTACGGCAACACCGTCATGGTGGAACGGGTGGTGGCAGTGATCAATACCGGCTCGGCACCGGCCCGAAAGCTCAAAGAACTGGCCAAAAATTCCCAGCGCCTCATAGATGTGACCGAAGGGAGGCGAACCAGATCGATTATCGTCACCGATTCGAATCATGTGATTCTTTCCTCTGTGCAGCCTGACACCATTGGTCAGCGGCTGGCGGCACTGCAGGAAGGGTACCATCTTGCAGAGCACCGGGAAGTCATCAAAGAGGAGGAGAAATAGCTTACGTGGGCGGTAATCTCATCATCGTCTCCGCTCCTTCGGGAACGGGAAAAACTTCCATTCTGAAACAGGTTATTGCCCGGGTGGAGCGTCTTGAATTTTCCATTTCTCACACCACCAGAGCGTCCCGCCGGGGGGAGCAGGAGGGACGAGACTACTATTTCGTGAGCCATCATAAATTTGAGCAGATGATCGATGCAGGCGCTTTCCTGGAGTGGGCCAAGGTGCATGAAAATTATTATGGAACCGCGGCCGCCCCGATCGAAGAGAAGCTGCGCAATGGCTTCGATGTGATCCTCGACATCGATGTACAGGGTGCCGAGATAATTAGGCAGAACACTCAGCTGGAATATGTCGACATCTTCATAGCCCCACCTGATGCAACCGAGCTGGAAGCCCGGCTGCGCCAGCGAGGCACCGAGGATGAACAGTCCATTGCCACCCGCCTGGCCAACAGTGTCGAGGAGATGATGCAGAGTTCAAAATATCACTACCTGGTCGTTAACGATAGGCTTGAAGAGGCGGTGACCATGCTCTGCTCCATCATCTTAGCGGCCCGTGCCGAAGGCAGAAGAGGCTTGAACGGGCAGCCCTGCGGGGAGCCTCACTGATCTATGGGACGCAGCAAAAACAGTCCAGCCAGTCGGGAGCACAGAATCCGCTACAGCGACGATCTTATCTGGGGGGTCCATCCCCTCCTTGAAGTTCTTCATACCCAGCCGGAAAGGGTGGTCGAGCTGTGTGTCCAGAAAAAAAAACAGAGCAGGGGGCTGCAGGAGATTATCGACTCAGCCCGCAGCCATAAGATCAAATGTCTGTTCGTTGACCGGATCAGGATCACCGAAAGTCCCGAACCGCTGAACCATCAGGGCATTGTCGCAAAGTGTGCGCCGGTGCCGCTGCTGCCCTTCGAGGATCTGCTCGAGTTCTTCCAGCAAGCGGCTCAACAGGGAGCAAATCCGCGCCTGATGGCCTGCGACTCAATCCAGGATCCCCACAATCTCGGAGCGATTATCCGCTCGGCTCACGCAGCTGGGGTTACTCACCTGATTCTAACCCGCGACCGTTCAGCACCGCTGGCGGGAACTGCCGCCAAGGCATCGGCGGGAGCGATTGCCAAGGTGCATATCAGTCAGGTGACCAATCTGGCGGAGGCCTTGAAGAAAGTGAAAGAGGCGGGGGGCTGGATATTCGGGGCGGTCAAAGATGAACAGGCCAGATCGATCTATCAGACCGATTTCAATGTACCCGCCTGCCTGGTAGTCGGCAATGAGGGGAGCGGCTTGCGACCGCTGGTCAAGCGCCATTGCGATGTGCTTGTTTCGATACCGATGGCCGGCGAGATCGATAGCCTGAACAGCTCTGTGGCCGCGGCAGTAATCCTTTTTGAAATGCTTCGTCAGGCCCTTGACTGAGGAAGGCGACTATTTCTTTTCTTCCAGCTTGGATTTCAACAGAGCCCCAAAGCTGCCCATGGTATCCTTTGCTTCCTCTTTCTTCGGGCCCGTCCGGTTTGATCGGTAGTCTTTGTACTCCCGGCGCTCCTTTTCCTCCTCATCTTCGAGCGAGACGTAGTCGGAGGGGACGAGGCTGATCCGTTTGTCTGCGGGATCAATGGCTTCGATGATCACCTCGAGGTTCTGCCCGGCCTCGAGCACCTCTTTGGGATGGTTAATTCTTCTTCCGCCGCCGAGTTTGGAGATGTGAACGAGGCCGTCAACGCCGGGAGCCAGGGTGACGAAGGCGCCGAACTGGGCGAGCCTGGCAACGTTACCGACATAGGCTTTGCCTTCTGAGAGATTTTTTACCGCTGCCTCCCAGGGATCATCCAGGGTTTCCTTGATGGACAGGCTGATCCGGTCATTTTCCCAATCAAGTCCTTTGACGACAGCCCGGACCTGCTGGCCGATAGAATAGGTATCTTCGAGGTTATCCACCCGGCTCCAGCCAACCTCGGAAATTGGCACCAGTCCATCGATTCCGCCGATATCCACAAACAGGCCGAAGGGCCTGATGGCCGAGATTGTACCTTCGATGCTTTGTCCTTCCTCCAGGACTTCCTGTAATTCTTCCTTTTTCAGTTGCCGCTCTTCCTCCTGCAGCAGTCTGGCTGAAAGGACGATATTTCTGCCTCCCGCCTCGAATTTGGTTATCAGAAAACTCATGTGGGTCTCGAGGTAGGTTTCAGCGGCGTTTTCCACACGTCGCAGGCCCATCTGGGAAAAGGGGCAGAACCCCCTGACATTGCCTGAGAGAGTGATTTCGAAACCGCCCTTGATCTCAGCCTTGACAAAACCTTGAACCGGGACGGAGTTGTGATAGGCTTCTTCGAGGTGGGCACTGCTGGCCCCTGAGCCGAGCTTGGCGGTGAAGATCTGCCCGCCGGCTCCCGATTTGAGGCAATAGACTTCTACCTGGTCTCCGGGAGAAACCGATAATTCACCGTTTTCGTCAATGAATTCAGAGGCCTCGACGATCCCTTCACTCTTGGTACCCACATCGAGGAAAACGGTTTCTTTGTCTATACCTACCACTGTTGCCTTGATTTTCTGGCCCGGGGATAGTTTCCTCAGGGTTTTTTCTTCACTCTGGCTGAAAAGTGCTGCAAAACTGTCACTATCGTGTTCCATCTGAAATCCTATGATTCTGGGGTGATAAGAGTTGGTGAGATGGGTTTATGGTGGGCCCTCATTGTCTGATTATCTCAGTTCCCTCAGGCGGGATGAAGGCAAACCTGTCAGCGAGATCCTGCCGGTCGGTTAGATCAAGCGGATTAATATTGATGTTCGACAAATTGATGGTGGTTTTGGTGTCAAAATGATCGAGCAGGTCTATTCTCCTTATGATCAAGTCGTCACTGATCCATAGGTGAATGTTCTGAATCTGCGAGTTTTTATCCAGAGGCTCCAGCCGCAAGGCCTGCATCTCGGGCAGTTCTTCTGAAGATTGGTCAGAGGATATATCGGTTTCCAGGTAAGGTGGCAGAATGGTAAAATGTTTGTCCAACGGTTCCGAGGCAGCAAAGAAGGAAAAGAGGATATCAGTCTGGGCTTGGTCAACCTCGGAGATGATCATTTGATTGAGTTTTTCAAAATACATCGATATCGTTCTACCGTCGCTGATTACCACCTGGGGATCAGGTGCCAGGTAGTTCCAGCGCATCAGCGGTTTTTCAGCCGTTCTCGCATAGAGGCCGTTGCCTATGCCGGACTTGGGCCGGCCGGTCATGGGGCCGCTGGTGGTCTGGGAAAATGAAAAGCTGATGCTGTCGACGGCGGCGTAAGTCTCCTGCAGCATTGTGGCCAGGATTTCCGGGCTCTCCGCCCAGGCCTCAGCGTCTGCCGCCAGGACGGCCAGGAAGATGAAAAATATTCTCCAATAGGAGCGACACTGGTAAATGGGTGATCTCATAACGCTATGTAGGTGGTTAGGTGAGTACTTCAGCTGGTGATCTATACCAGAAACTCTGATGAACGACAAGCAGCCTCAGGCGCCGGCTGTCGGTTAACTCTTTCTTACGGCGGCAATGCCGGCTGGGTAAAAAGCACACAGCTCTCTGGTATTATGGATAAAATTTACCCGTCACCTGGGTCTTAACTGGCCTGTTCAAAACGCGTAAGGTGAAAAAAATATCAATCGGTTTTAATATGTTATTGCCACACAATAGAGACCGGCTCGAAATGTGCAAGTCCCGGTGACAGAATTTGACCAAGACCTTACAGGCCCAACAAGGACAACAAATGAAAGAAAGAGATTAATGGCTCGGCGACTGATCGAGATACGTGTCATCGCGCTTGTCTTCCTGCTCTCATCCTGCGTACAGGTGACCAAGAGAGCCCCTGAACCGCTGGAGCTGCCGGATCAGTTTTCCGGGCAGGGGCAGGCGATACTGCAGCCTGACTGGTGGCTCACTTTCAACGATGCGGGTCTGACCAGTGCCATCGATACGGCTTTGACCGGCAATCTCAACCTGCTGGCCGCCCATGACCGTTTGGTGCAGGCCGAGGCCGTGGCCAGAAAGGCGGGAGCAGCTCTCTATCCTGAGCTTGACGGAAGAGGAGTGGCCAGAGAGACGTGGACCACCCGGGAGGAGACGGACAGTACAACTAGCCTTACTCTCGGGCTGGCCGCTTCCTATGAAGTAGACCTCTGGGGCAAGCTGCGGTCCCGCACCGAAGCCGCAGTGCTCGACACAGAGGCCCGGGAGGCCGACCTGCAGACGGTTGCCATAACTATTACCTCTGAAATTGGCAGCGTCTGGTATCAGATTGCGGAAATAAAAAAGGAGCAGGAACTGGTAATCGAGCAGCGTCTGCTCAACGAGAAAATCCTTGAAATCATCACCGCCCAGTTTAAGGCCGGACAGGTTGGTGTTGCTGACGTCATGCAGCAGAAACAGTTGATCGAGAGAAACAACGGTGAATTGATCATCCTCAAGGTCCGTCTGTATAACCTCGAACAGCGGTTGGCTATTCTGCTCGGTCTGATGCCGGGCAACTCCAGCCCGCCCGCTCCAGAAGATCTTGTCGAACTGCCGCCGCTGCCCCAGACTGGGCTGCCGGGCGATCTGCTTGTCAGGAGGCCTGATATCCGCAGTGCATACTTCTCTCTGTTGGCCTCGGACCAGCGGGTTGCCGAAGCAGTGGCTAATAAATTCCCCAGTCTGAGTCTGTCGGCAGATGTCTCCACCGGAGGGGCGCAGGCCAGTGATATCTTCAACAACTGGATCAGCAGTCTGGCAGGCAATCTGGTTGGCCCGATTTTCGACGGTGGTTTTCGTCAGGCTGAGGTGGAGAGGACTCAGGCCCGTGCCAGTGAGAGCTTTCACCAATATGGACAGACGGTGCTCGAAGCCATTGGGGAAGTGGAGACCGCCCTGATTCTCGAGCAGGAACAGCAACAATTGATTGACAATCTGCAAATCAGACTCGATCTGGCCCAGGTGACGGTGGAGCGGGTTGGCGACCGTTACCGGCAGGGAGCCCAGGATTATCAACGTGTGCTCACCGCCCTGCTCTCCTTTCAGGGGCTGCAGACTGAACTGCTGCGAGCCCGGCAGCAGCTGATCGATTATCGAATCGGGCTTTACCGTTCACTGGGCGGCCGAATTGACCTGCCGGAAATGGAACTTGCCGCCGGTGAAGTTACCTATGGTATTTCCAACCAGGAGAATTAAGGTCGATAGATGAACTCAAATAGCCCTGACCCAGAGCGCCCAGTCCGCCAAGGCCGTTTGCGCATGGTTTTCTTTTCCGTCATTGTCCCATTGTTTATCCTGGCCGGCGGAGCTTTTGTCGCCATGCACTTCATGAAGACCTCACCCAAAGCGCTGCCCCGCCAGAAACCGGTATTTGAAACCCTGGTGCAGGTTGAATCAATAAGCTTCAGCTCGGAGCAGACAATTATCAGCGGTATGGGCAGTGTAGTCGCGGCTCGCGAAGTAGACCTGAAATCCCCGGTCGGGGGTGACGTGGTCTACCTGAATGAGGAGGTGGTACCTGGAGGAGTGTTGGCCGAGGGACAGATCGTCTTGAAAATTGATCCGGCGAACTATCAGTTCAAAGTCAGTCAGCTGGAGAGCGAAGTAGCCAGAGCAGAGGCAGACTTGGTTATGGAGATGGGCAACCAAAGGGTTGCCAAAAAGGAGTTCGAACTGCTCGGCGAAGACGCGGGGGATGAGGAGAAAGCACTGATGCTGAGACTCCCGCAGCTCAGGCAGAAAGAAGCTGTTCTGAAATCCAGTCGGTCGAAGCTTGCCGAGGCAGCCCTGGAACTCGAAAGAACAACGCTAAAAGCACCGTTTGACTCCGTGATCCGCTCTAAATCTGTTGAATTGGGATCCCGGGTAACAGAGTCCGCTCCGGTAGCCCACCTGATCGGCACAGACTCTTTCTGGGTGCTGGTCGCGGTGCCGGTGGATAAGCTCGACTGGATAAAGTTTCCCAACAAACAAAATTCTGATCAGGGTTCCACCGTACGCATCTTCACTAAAACTTCAGGTGGTTCAGACGATTTCCGAAGCGGCAGGGTAATCCGGTTGGCGGCCGATCTGGAGGAGGGCGGCCGGATGGCGAAGGTGATCGTTGCCGTCAAGGATCCACTCTGCCTGCAACCAGAAAATCAGGGGCAACCCATACTGTTCTTAAACTCCTATGTGCGGGTTGAAATAGACGGTAAAACACTCGATGATGTCTACCCATTAAAGCGGGCCCATCTGCGCGACAGCAACACTATCTGGCTGCTGGGCACCGATTCGACCCTGGAAATCCGCCGGGTCGAGCCGGTGTTCAAGGGACCGTTGACCGTTCTGCTCCAGGATGAAGTGCAGCCCGGAGAAAAGCTCATTGTCTCCAATATCGCCACCCCGGTGGCGGGCATGAAAGTTCGTCTCGAAGGCCAGAAAGGCGGTCCCGGGATGAAGGGAGCAAAATCCAAGAAAGGCTCTCCCGGATCTGCACCGGCAGCTGCTGCGGCTGATCCAAAAAATCGTGATGGGCAGCAGGGGGCCGAAGACCATGCCCGACAGTAAAGGAATCATCCAGTGGATGGTGCGCAACCGGGTCACCCCCAATCTTTTGATGATCGTCCTGCTTCTGGGCGGCTTTCTGGTGTCGACTACCATCAAGCAGGAGGTGTTTCCCGAGTTTGAGCTCGACCGCATCTCGGTCAGTGTTTCCTACCCGGGCGCTTCACCCGAGGAGGTCGAGCAAAGCGCGGTGCTGGCCCTGGAACAGGCTGTTCAGGGAATCGAGGGTATCGATGAGATAACGGCCACTGCCTCTGAAGGGCGTGGATCACTCGAAGCTGAGCTGATGGAAGACGCTTCCGATCAGGAGGTACTTTCCGATGTCGAGCAGGCCGTCGATCGTATTGACACCTTTCCCGCCGATGCAGAAGAGCCCAAGGTCACCCTGGTTTCCCGTAAACGTCAGGTTTTGAGATTGAATGTCTACGGCGACGTTTCGGAGCGTGAATTACGGCGGGTTGCCGAGCAGGTGAAAGACCAGCTTTTGCTGCATAAAGGGATCACCCAGGTCGAGCTGAGCGGGGTCCGGGATTATGAACTCGCGGTTGAGATTTCGATGGAAACCCTGCGCCGTTACAATCTGACGCTTGAGCAGGTGGCCCGGATTCTGCGCGAGAAATCGATCGACGTTGCCGGAGGCAAAATCGAAACGGAAGGTGGTGAAATTCTTCTGAGGGTCATGAACCGTAAAAGTTGGGCCGACGAATTTAGCCGAATCCCGGTGATCCTCAACAGTGACGGTTCGACCATATACCTCGAAGACATCGGCGTCGTCAAAGAGGGGTTTGAGGACAGCAACCGGCTGAACACCTACAACAAACAGCGTTCTATACTGCTGAGGATATACCGGGTCGGCCAGGAGACGCCCATCGGCGTGTCGAAGGCTGCGCGGGCGGCGATGGCTGAAATCGAACCGAGTCTGCCGCCGGCAGTCAGCTACAGTTTCAGCAGCGACAGCTCGACAGTATACAAACAGCGTTTGGAGCTGCTGCTCAAAAACGCCTTTATCGGCCTTGTTCTGGTGCTTCTGGTGCTGGGATCTTTTCTGGAGTTGAAACTGGCTTTCTGGGTCACCATGGGGATTCCCATCTCTTTTCTCGGAGGCCTTTTGTTTCTGCCATTTTTCGATGTCTCCATCAATATGATCTCGATGTTCGCCTTCATCATCTCGCTGGGTATCGTCGTCGATGACGCCATCATTGCCGGTGAAAACATCTATGAATACAGGCAGCGGGGCCACGACAGGGTGGAAGCAGCCATCCGCGGGGCGAAAGACGTGGCGATGCCGATCGGCTTTTCCATCCTCACCAACGTCGCCGCCTTTCTGCCGCTCTATTTCGTTCCGGGGGTTATGGGTAAAGTCTGGCGGGTCATCCCGCTGGTGGTTATTACGGTGTTTCTTGTTTCCTGGTTTGAATCTTTGCTTATCCTGCCGGCCCACCTGGCTCACTCGAAAGAGAGCAACGGCAATCTAATGGTCCGCATAGTCAGCGCCTGGCAGAGATTCTTCAGCGGCCTGCTGCACTGGTATGTAAGTAAGATTTACGAGCCATCTCTGGGCTGGTTTTTAAGGTACCGATATATGACGACCGCCTTTCTGATCGGCATCCTGATAATCACCGGCGGCTATGTCTTCAGCGGCAGAATTGCCATGATCCTGATGCCCAGAGTCGAATCTGACCGTGCCGTTGTCACGGCCGTATTACCAATCGGCAGCCATGTTTCAGATATGATAAGGGTGCGGGACCGGCTGGTGGCAGGTATCGAAAAGGTGGCGGAGAACAACGGCGGGGACCAATTACTGGAGGGCATCTCTTCGTCGATCTCCGACAACACGGTGGAGATAAACGCCAACCTTACCCCTCCAGGGGTTCGGCAATTCAGTACCCGCGACGTAACCCAGATGTGGCGCGCTGAAGTGGGGCCCCTTGTCGGGCTGCAGTCGCTTCGCTACGAGTCGGACCGGGGTGGTCCGGGAAGTGGTGCCGGCCTGTCGATCGAATTGAGTCACCGGGATATCTCGGTGCTGGATCAGGCCAGTCTGAACCTGGCCGAGCAACTGGAATTCTACTCGGGTGTAAAAGATGTGGACAGCGGCTATGCCGCCGGCAAAACGCAGTATGATTTTGTTGTCAATGAGCGGGGTGAAAGCCTCGGGTTGACCGCCACCGAGGTGGGCCGACAGGTTCGCGCTGCCTTTCAGGGGACCATTGCCCTGCGTCAGCAGCGGGGCAGCAATGAGGTGAGCGTCAGGGTAAGACTGCCGGAGCAGCAGCGCCTGAGCGAGTATGATATAGAAAACTTCATGGTGGCAACGCCCGGGAAAACCTTTGTTCCTTTGAGTGACATAGCAACCATCGACAAAGGCAGGGGCTATACCAATATAAAGAGAAGGGATTCCAAACGTACGGCCATGGTCACCGCCAATGTGGATCCAATTGGCGCCACGCCCGACCATCATGGCCGGCCTCAACGCAGATGTCCTGCCCCAACTGGCCAGGCAGTATCCTGGCCTTTCTTATGGCTACAAAGGTCGCCAGGCGTCGCGTAAAGAAAGCGTCGGCGAACTGATGAAAAATTTTATATTTGCCCTCGGGGCGATTTATTTCCTGCTGGCCATTCCCTTCCGCTCCTACCTCCAGCCCATCATCGTCATGGCGGCGATACCGTTCGGCATTATCGGAGCGGTGTTCGGCCATCTGATCATGGGTTACAATCTCAGCCTGATGAGCCTGATGGGTATCGTCGCCCTGTCCGGCATCGTCATCAACGATTCACTGGTACTTATCGACTTTGCCAACAAGCAGCGGAGCAAGGGAATGTCGCCGGAACCTTCGATCACCGCGGCCGGGGTGCGCAGGTTTCGGCCGGTTGTACTCACCACTTTAACCACCTTCTGTGGACTGGCGCCGATGATTTTTGAGACCTCCCGGCAGGCCCGTTTCATGATTCCCATGGCCATTTCCCTGGGTTTCGGCATTGCCTTTGCGACGGTGATCACCCTGGTGCTGATGCCCTGCCTCTACCTGATTATGGAGGATGTGAGAGGTCTCATAAGGACAGAAGAAAGCGTTTCGGACCCTCTCACTCAGGCTGAATGAAGAGTGGCAGGCAGGGGAAACGGGTGAAAAAGATCAATCTTGTTAGAGAGACTTGACAACGACTAGGGTTATATCATCCTCATTTCTGATGCCGCCTCTGTATTGTTCCTGGTCTTCAAGGATTCTCTCCACGATTTCAGCTGCGCTCAGGTGGTTGTGCTGGCGTATACAACTCTTGAGCCGCTCCTTTCCATAGGGTGTGGCGCTGCCATTGCACGCTTCCCATAAGCCGTCGGTGTAAATCAGGAAAACCTGGCCGCTCTTCATCTCAGTCCGGTACTGTCCGGTAAACGGGTAATCGGCGTCGACGCCCAAGGCCAGACCCGCACCGCCAAGTTCCTCGAATCGATCGTCCTCAGGATCATAACACAGGGCCGGGTCATGCCCCGCTCTGATCCATTCAAGCCGGTCAAGGTCCTGGTTGAAGTGCAGGTAGAACATGGTCATGAAGTGGCCGCTTTGATCCACGTCGGCACAGAGGTGCCGGTTCAGAGATGAAATGATTTCAGTACCACTGCCGGGCTGTGAAGCCCGCATTCGAAGAAACGCACGGGCGCTTGACATCAGCAGAGCGGAATCGACTCCATGCCCGCTGATATCGCCGACTACCACCGCAAAATTCTTGGGGGAGCCGTTGGTTAGATAGTCGAAATAATCGCCGCCAACCTCGTCGCAGGCGATATTCCGGCCGCAAATATCAAAGCCGCTTACTACCGGCGGCACCCCAGGCAGCAGACTTTTCTGTACTTCTCCTGCCAGCATCAATGCTTTCTTGTGTTCGGAAATGTCGGTGACAAAGGCCATGAGACCCAGAGAATCGCCCTGATCGCCACGCAGACTGTTGGCATGGATCAGCACCGGAATAAACGACCCGTCCGCGGACTCGAGCCGCCCTTCGAACTCATGAAAATCATTGGTCTCTGAAGTCCCTGAGGAGGCGTTCGTCAATAGTGAGTCAACACCCTCAAAGGACTCAAACGGTTTACTGCCGATGAGTTCACCCAGAGGCTTGCCCATCATCCTAGCAAAAGCAGTGTTGAGGTCAAGCACCTGCATCGCAGTGTCCAGCAACACAAATCCCTCGCAGGTTGTCTCAACAATCTGACGATATTTCTCCTCGCTTTTTCTTAATTTCTCTTCGGCCTCTTTTCTTTCGTGGATATCAATGACGATACCCTGGTGGTAGCGGACACCCTGGTCATCCTCAACCACCGAGGTGCGGTCCTCAACCCAGCGCAGTTCTCCGCTGCTGGTTACGATGCGATAGTATTGGCTGTAGTCTCTGCGTTCCTCCTCGACGGACTCCTTGATCTCTTTTTGAATTCGTTTGGCATCCTCTTGATAAAGTAGGTCGCGGAACATCATCTTGTTGCTCAGCAGGTCTTCAGCCTTGTAGCCGAAACGTGATATGTTCGGCGACACATAGACCATCTTTCTATCATCAAGTTTTTCGGCTGCCAGTCGCCGGAAAAGAATGGCCGGGCTGTGGTCGATTATATACTCGGCCAACCTCAGGGCCTGGTTTGCTTCTCTGGTCTGTTCGTTGACCATTCCAGCCAGCCGGTCCCTTAGCTGCTGGTTCTCCTTTTCCAGGGAGTCGAGTCGTTTCTTGAGATCCGAAGGGGCAGAGGAAGTTTCCTGATCTTCTGCTGGTGGAGCAGATTTCTGACGGCGGTAATGAGTACTCATAATGTCATATGACTCAAAAAGTATACGGTGATCTTCTGTGGAGTAAACAGAGATGAGTTTACTGAAAACTATGCCACAATGTAGAAGGTGTCAATTTGTACGGCTTCGCAATTGATGGGAAATTCTTTTGTTGTTACTGGATGGTGGATATTGACAGATGGGGCAACACGAATTATTTTAGCGCACGAAAAAACCAATTAGAAATCTGTTCTTTGAGACGGATGTAACAATTTGTCGTGAAAAGTTTGGAGAAGTACGATGCCGGTTTATGAATATGAATGTACAGAGTGTCAGAGCATAATCGAAGTTCAACAGAAAATCTCCGACCCGCCTTTGGCCAGTTGTCCTGAATGTCAGGGACCTGTCACAAAGTTGATGTCAATGTCTTCATTTCAGTTGAAGGGCGGCGGCTGGTACGCCGATGGTTATTCAACCGCCGGCAATGGCTCGGGCAAGAAAGAAGAAAGCAAACCTGCAGCACCTCCCTGCCAGACGGGACAGGCCGGAGCCGGCTGCTCCGGTTGCCCTGCAGCAGCTTCCGGAAAATAATCCTTTCCAGAAATCCAACCTGTATTCCCTGAGCTGATTCGGTCGGCCTCTTGCAGACCGAATCAGCTTATTATGGCCATTGCATCTCCGTAGCTGTAGAAGCGATAATCGTCTTCGATCGCCTCACGGTAACAAGTCAGCAGTGTCTCTCTACCGCATAGCGCCGAAACGAGAAAGAGCAGCGAAGACTCGGGCAGATGGAAGTTGGTGATCAAGTTGTCGATCACCCTAAATTTGAACCCGGGAGTTATATAGAGTTCGCACCAGTCCCGCACCGGAATCAGCCGGTGATTCTGATCGATGCTGGCTTCCAGTGCTCTGACCGTGGTTGTGCCGACTGCCCAGATTTTACCACCATTACCTTTGGTTCGGTTGACCAGTTCCGCAGTAGATTCTGATATTTCGATAAATTCCCTGTGGATACGATGGTTTGATATGTTCTGTTGCTGTACCGGGGCAAAGGTACCGTAGCCCACGTGCAGGGTGATGGGGGCTGTCCCGACGCCGTTACCTTTCAGCTTGTCGATGAGATCTTTGGTAAAATGGAGGCCGGCGGTCGGCGCTGCAACGGCTCCCAGCTGATTTGCATAGACGGTCTGATATCGTTGTCTGTCACTATTCCAACAGCCTTTGTCGCGCTTTATATAGGGGGGAAGCGGCACCTCTCCCTGGCCGTCGAGCAGGGAGTCGAGGTCTGTATCTGCATCAAGCACCAGTTCAATCAACCATCTGCCTCTCCCACATTGCTTGATCATTTCACAGAAACTGTGGGCATCGAAGATAATGATCGACTGCGTCCTTGGTGGACGCGAGGATTTGATTAATGCCTCACAGCGAAAGCGCCGCTGGTCTGATTCGGAGTTCTCAGATGTCCCCGGTGCGGGATAGTTCAAAAGAAACACTTCCGCTTTTCCGCCGCTCTCTTTTCTGCCGTGGAGGCGGGCCGGGAATACTTTGGTGTCGTTAAGGACCAGCAAATCGCCTGGATTGAATAAGCCGCTGATCTGATGAAAAAGAAAATGCTCGATCAGGCCGGTTGTTCTGTTGAGTACCAGCAGTCGTGAATGATCCCGTTTTTCGGAGGGAAACTGGGCAATATTTTGCTCGGGCAGATGATAATGATAGGCACCGAGTTTTAAATCATCTTGCATAGTGAGGTCTGGTTCATTACAAAATAAAAAGAGCTGACAGGTTACACTTGTAGAAACATCACGCAAAGGACGGATTTCATACCATGCATCTGGTGGTCGCTGCAACTCAAATGGAAATGGATGCCTTCAAGCGGTTTGCTCACCCCGCTGACGAGCGACCAGAGCTGCTGGTTTCGGGCGTCGGCCCGATGGAATCGGGAATCACCCTGAGCCGTCATCTAGAGAGACACCATACGAAGATCAGCAGAGTTGTCAATTTCGGCATCGGCGGGGCATATTTTTCGAGTGCAGATAAGCAGCTTGATCTGCTTGATCTCTGTGTGGCCAGCCGCGAAGTACTCGGTGATTTCGGCATCTGCTATGAAGATACGATAGAACCGTTTGGACAGTATGCTTTTCCGGCGCCATCCGTCTTCGAACTTGACCCCGGCCTGCTCCATGAAGCCCGCTCGGCCCTGGACGCTGGCGGACTCAGTCCGGCGGTGGGGAACTTTGTGACAGTTAACGGAGCCAGCGGCAGGAAAGTTCGGGGCGATTTTTTTGCCGCCCGCTACCAGGCAATCTGTGAAAATATGGAAGGAGCGGCTGTGGCCCGGGTATGCCAGCTTTTCGATATACCGTTGCTGGAAGTTCGAGCTATCTCCAACCTGGTGGAGGATCGGCCAGGGGACGACTGGCCGATTGCTGAAGCGGCTGCCAGAGCGGCTCAGGCTGCAGCGCTGATAATCAATAGATCCAAGGATATTTTATGACTAAAGCAGAACCGCTCTCTCTTGGTTTTTCACCCTGCCCCAACGATACATTCATCTTCTGCAGACTGGTTGAAGAGGCGAGAAATCAACAGCAGCCTTTTTTTCATCAGCCCCATCTGGAGGATGTGGAGACCCTGAATCTGTGGGCCTTTGAGTCCAGACTCGAGGTCACCAAACTGTCATTTCATGCCGTCGCTCATCTGCTCGAATCCTATTGTATTCTCAACTCCGGCAGTGCCCTGGGACGGGGCTGCGGCCCGCTGCTCATCAGCAGAGAAGAGCTCTCAGGGGCGGCACTGAAAAACAAAAGAATTGCCATACCCGGCAGGTATACGACCGCCGCCCTGCTGTTTAGAATGTTTTCCCCGGAAAGCACAGATCTGGTCGAGATGCGCTTCGAGCAGATCATCGATGCGGTAGTCTCGGGAAAGGTGGATGCCGGTGTTATCATCCATGAGAGCCGCTTTACCTATCGTCAGTCAGGCCTCGTCTGCCTTCAGGACCTGGGCCAGTGGTGGGAGGATTCTTTTGATGCGCCTCTGCCGCTGGGTTGTATCGGGGTCAAGAGGGAACTGGGACCATTGCTGAAAGAGGAAGCCGGCAGAAGAATCGAAGCCAGCCTGCAATGGGCCCGCGCCAATCCCGACGCTTGCTACCCCTACATAAAGCACCATGCCCAGGAAACCGATGATCTGGTAATCGAACAGCATATCGATCTCTATGTAAATGATTTTTCACATGATCTTGGCGAGGAAGGGAGGAGGGCGGTGGAGATGTTCCTTGAGCTCGGACGGCAGCGGGGGGTGCTGCCACTGTGGTCAGGCAGTGTTTTCTGTTAAGAAAGCTGGAGCCATGGTCAATCTTCCAAATCATCTCCCGGTGCTGGCGGTTTTACCGAGTGAAGATAGCCGCCAGAGAGAACTCTGCCCAAAACTCATAAATTTGTTAGAGGCAGCTGGAATCGTCGTATCTTGGGCCCGAACGTCAGAGCCCTCTGTCTCGGGACCAAGCCTGATCAACCTTTTGGCCGAGGCCGATATGGTGCTGATAAACTCCGGCTTGGCCACGACTTCAAAACACCTGCTGTTCTCCTCCTCAGAAACGTCTCATCGAGATCTAAGTCCGGATAGCACCTTTCTTTGCCGAACCGAAGCCGATCTGCAAAACTGTGCCGAGCAGATCAAGTTTTGGCTCGCGCGTTGTCGAACCACGACTCCACTGGCCGGGGCGGTCCTGATAGGAGGCCGAAGCTCCCGCATGGGGCGGCCCAAGCACCTGATCAGAGATGAGCGCGGCAAAAGTTGGCTGGAACGGGCCTTGGCAACGATCAGTCCATTTGTTGACGAGCTGTTTATCTCTGGCCGGGGAGAGCTGCCAGCAGCCCTGGAAGAGATCGAGCGGATCGATGATCTGCCCGGGTTGCAGGGACCTCTGGCCGGTGTTGGAGCCCTGGTCAAGCAACGCCCTCATACTTCCTGGCTCGTTCTCGCCTGTGACATGCCTTATATTACCGAGCAGTCCATAGCCTGGCTATTGGCCCAGAGAAAGGGTCGGTACCGGGCGGTGATCCCGAGAAATCCGGTTACCGGCAGGAGTGAGCCGCTGCTGGCCTGGTACGATTATCGCTGCAGCCTTTTGGTTGAGAACTTGATTATGTCGGGGAGCAGAAGAATAAGTGAACTGGGCAGCACTGAAATGGTGCAACAACCATTGATCCCAGACGGACTCGTCGACGGGTGGCGCAATGTCAATTACCCCGGAGATCTGGGCTAATAGTCCATCTGGGCCTTGAAAACGGGGCACTTTCTGCAGACGGCGATTTTTTCTTCCCAGTTTTTCTTCACATCGTTGTTGCAGATGGTGCCATTGATGAACCAGCAGAGGTGACCGGCATTGAATTCCCAGGCCGGGCAGGATTGCTTAACTTCTTCGGAACACTCACGGATATCCCAGCAGACATGCTTTCCCGTGTTGTTTTTCTGGGCCAGCAGAAAGAGGAGCTGACGTTCCACATGAACGGGAATGTTGCGCCATCCCTGCTCATAGCTGCTTACCGCTTTGAGAGAAGTTCCGAGTAGTTCGGAGAGTTCCTTCTGGGTTTTGGCCAGCTTTTTCCTGATGGTGGTAAATTCGTTTTTTTCCATGATAAACCGTGACAGCTGAAAAATCTAAAACGGGAAACTACCTATAGCACATTGTAGCATTCAGCGTCGGTAAGTACAACAATTATCGTCCTTTTCCCCAGGGCTAAATAAGAGGGTCATAGGGTGGAACGATTTGGGACTGCCTACAGATGCTGCTTGTAAAAGATAGGAGATGGAGTTAGTTTCCTGACTTGAACCAGGTGGGGAACTCAACGCACAACATTACTTCTAGATGGCTGCCTTCAATAGGATAAGAGCGGAGTGGATTCTCTTTTCGACGGCTGCACTGTTTTCTCTTACTGTACTGCTGGTAATCGGGTGCAGCGACGAAAAAATCGGTCGCTTGAAAATTGGGGACCGGGCTCCCGCCTTCAGCATCGTCGATCTGCAGGGACAGACAATCTCTTCTCAAGGGTGGCGCGGATCCCCGGTAATCCTGAGATTTTGGGACACAGAATGCAAATACTGCCGGGCCGATTCGCCGATTATAAACAGCTATTTCGACACCTACCAGCAAGGCGGGCTCAAGGTGCTTTACGTGGCCACCTCCAATGAGACTGTGGAGCGGGTCAGTAGGTTTATCGACGACCTCGACATCGGTTTTCCGGTGGCGCTGGATAAGGACGGGAAGATGGCGGAGGATTATCAGGTGAGTCTGGTTCCCCAGACAATTTTCATCAGTCCTGATCAGAAAATTATTACTGCTATTTTAGGAGGAGTCGGTGAGGCCGAACTTCAGGAGTTGCTCGGCCCCTACTTGCCTTAATAATTAGAGGGGAGGCATAAATGGGAGTAGCGAGAGCAGCCGCGGTGGCTGTGTTGATGATGCTGGCATTAGCTTCGACGGGAGCAAGCGAACCGCTGCATCCGGTTGGGCCGGGAGAGAAGTGTCCGGTGTGCGGGATGTTCGTGGCCAACTACGAGCAGTGGCTTGCCCAGATTGTTGATGGTAATGATAAACCGCTTGTCTTTGACGGGGTCAAGGATATGATGGCCTACTATTTCAACAGTGACCGCTATGGTGGCGGCGCTGATTTGTCGAGGGCGGAAATCTGGGTGCGTAACTACTATACCCTCGACTACATCGACGGCAGGTCGGCTTTTTATGTGGTTGGCAGTGATGTGCTGGGGCCGATGGGAGAGGAACTCATTCCTTTTAGCACCCGGAAAGAGGCGGAAAATTTCAAATCAGATCATCATGGAACCGCCATCCTCAGTTTCGCTCAGATAACATCTTCTCAGATCATGGAGATGAAAAAGAAGCATATGATGAAAATGAAGAAAAAGAAGGCGACGCAGGCCAACTGAGATGCGGCCAGCTCTGCGGTTTCTTCTCTTTCTGGCTGTCTGTATAAGTGTTCAACTCGGTCTGATTGGGGTGGCGAACCAGCGGTTGGCGGCCTCAAGTGAGGCCGAGCGCCGGATAGTCCGCTCAATTGAAGTTTTGGGGCTGAGTGATTTCTGTATCGCCACCGATGCCCGTTATGTGAGGCATCTGGCCGTGTCCGACCGACTCTCACCGTTCATGGATCATCCGGGCAGCATCGAGCATTTTCCCACCGGTTCGTTCTGGATTCCGGAGAAGTAGATGGCTCTCAGATATATAGACAGGCAACTCAATATCGCCGATTATGCCCTGAGCGGTTTTAAAAGACGAGTCGGGAGAAATGTCGTAGTGGTTTTCATCTTCGCCCTGGTCATCTTCATGGTCGCCTCATTTTCCCTGACTACCACCAGCCTGAAACAAGCGGCGGGCCGGCTGCTCGAGACCGTACCCGATATCACTGTCCAAAAGATGTCTGCCGGCCGCCAGGTTAGCCTCACCGAGGATGCGGTTGACAAGCTTGAGAATATTTTCGGCATACGTTCGGTGCAGCCCAGAGTGTGGGGGTACTATTTCGACGAGAACAACGGGGCAAATTATACCGTCATCGGCCATCCGAAGTTATCGGAAAAATCACCACTGCCTGGCCTGGGAATTGATTATCTGCCGGTGCTGCAACTTGACACTATTGCCGAGAATGCGGTTATCGGCCGTGGCGTCCAGCACAGTCTCGAACTTGGCTCCCGACGCACCTTTTCTCTGTTTCGACCGGACTTGACTCTGAAATCCTTCGTCACGGCCGGAGCATTTGGACCAGACACATCGATGGTCACCGATGACCTGATCATTATGGATCTTCAAGCCGCCCGGGATCTTTTCGGTCTGGCGCCGGCTGAGATAACCGATCTGCTGGTCGATGTGGCCAACCCTCTTGAAATCGACAATATCGCCGATAAGATCGGGGAGCTTTTAGCAGGGTGTCCGAGTCGTCACCAGAGACAGAATCGCCAAGACTTACCGGGTTGCCTTCGGCTGGCGCTCCGGCTTTGGGCTGGCCTGTCTGTTTGGAGCCCTGGCCGCTTTCGCGATCTTTGCCTGGGATAAGGCGACCGGTCTGACGCCCGCCCAGCAGCGGGAAGTGGCCATTTTAAAAGTAGTGGGCTGGCAGACCGAGGACGTCATTACCCTCAGATTCTGGGAGTCTCTCATCGTCTCGGCATCAGCATTTGGCCTTGGCTATCTGGGTGCCTGGATGCACCTGCTGTTTTTCGACGGAATACTCTTCAGTCCGGTACTGCTGGGCTGGTCGGTGCTTAAGCCGCCGGTCTCCCTGATCCCGGTGTTTAACTTCGACGATCTGCTGATCATTTTTTCACTGAGCGTCCTGCCCTATCTGGCTGCAACTGTTATACCGGCCTGGCACAGTGCAGCGATTCGCCCCGATTCGGTGATCTGAGATGAAGATAGAACTCAAGGCAGTGGAAAAGTATTACAACCGTGGGGGACGTAACCAGGTCCATGCCCTGCGCGGTATCGACTTGACCATTGAGGCCAACGAGACGATCTGCATCCACGGTCCCTCCGGCTCAGGCAAATCGACCCTGCTCTCCATCCTCGGAGGTATCATCGGGCCGACCAGTGGCAGCGCCGTGGTGGGCGGGAAAAAACTGGCCCGATTACCGGATCGATTTCTGACCCTGTACCGGAGGGAGCATATCGGTTTTATATTTCAACGCTTCCAACTCATCCCCGAACTCAGCGTACTGGAGAATGTAAACCTGCCGCTATTGCCGCTCGGGGTTAGACCGGCCCAACGGAAGAAACGGGCTATGGAATTGTTGGAAAGGCTGGAAATAGATCACCGCAGTGATTTCCCTGCCGCTGAAATCTCCGGCGGCGAACTCCAGCGTGCGGCGGTGGCCCGGGCGCTGATCAACGATCCATCCATAATTATTGCCGATGAACCGACGGCCCATCTCGACACCAGGTTGAGTGAGGATTTTTTATCGATCATGTCGGACCTCAAGAAGCTCGGTAAAACGATTGTCATTGCCTCCCACGACCCGCTCGTCTCCGAGAGCCCGGTGGTTGACCGCTGCCTCTATCTAAGGGACGGCGTGCTGGCGGCGGCCTTCTGAACCACAATGATCCTGGAATCCTGGTCCATCGCCCTGCTCACCTGTTCGGCGGTGACAATCATCTTTGGGATTGTCGGGGCAGTCACCGCCCTGCAGGTACTTCGGTATTGGGACATCGGTTCGGATTCCGAGCGCCAGATCAGACTCGAGGAGCAGATCTGGCTGGCGGCCACCCTGGTGGAGTTCGGACTTGTGGTCCAGATAATTTCCGCCTTTATCTTCATCTATGCAGCCGATTATTTTGCCACCGTGCTCACCGGGGCCATGTGCGCGGCCGGGGCGCTCAGTGCAAATTATTATGGATTGCCGGCCCTCGGCTTTAAACTGACAACCATATTTCTTGGTACCCTGTGGATCATCCTGCATAAACTCGACATCGGCTCCGAAGATTTTCCTTTTACCAGGCTTAAGTCCTTTGGATTGCTCGTGCTGCTGCCTTTTCTGGCTAGCGATGCCTTGCTGGTTGTGCTCTACCTGGTGAACCTGGAACCGGAAATTATCACCAGCTGCTGTGGAATTATTTTTGGCGGTGAGGTAACCGGAGGCTACAGTCTCTTTGATTATTCCTCCAGCGCCACAATTCTGTCTCTGCTGGCAGTATCCACCGTCCTGCTCCTGGCCGGCTCAGTTTTTCAGCTGCGAGTCAAAAGTCCGTCAAGGACCTCACATCTTCTTGTCGGCTGGCTGCTGACATTCGGCTGGGTCGTGTTTCTACCTGCTGTCTCTGGTGGTCATAACCGTGTTGGTCAGTCCTTATGTCTACGCGCTGCCCCACCACCGCTGTCCGTTTGATCTGCTGCACTATCCCTACGTCCTAATCGGCTTGCCGCTCTACCTTTTTCTGCACGGCGCTGTTATCTCGGGGCTGGGCGCGGCAATGGCCGGGATTGCAGTCTGGCTGAATGATGCTGGCGGACTGGTCGATCAATTCATCCGTCGGGCCGCTCTGCTGAATATCATTTTGACGCTGCTGTTCCTGCTGGTGGCCGGGTGGCAGCCATTTGTCTACATAGTACTGGGGGGGCAGTAAGAAAACGGTCGCCTGGTTGAATTGGAGATTTATTTTTTCGCCCAGCGGCTTTAGAGTAGGGTGAAGGCAGATGCGCTATGATGAGTAGAGGTGCTGGACTGCATCACCATAACTGCGAGGACGGTTTTAGCGCCTCGAAGGGTGGTATTCAATGGTCGTAAATCCTACAATGTTTCCGACATCCTTCGACCCGCACTTCAAGGTCTTCCATGAACTGATGCCCTTTAAGGTTCAGGAAATCCTATCTGGTTTCGAGTCTTTATGACGCCTATATCATGGAGGAGGACGGCAGCATTACCACCAGGCTGATTCATGAATATCATGGCCTCAACCTGAGCAAGGCCCCGAAAGTGACCAGGGTTTCAACTGGAGAGGAGGCGCTCGCCGCCATCAAGGCCAAAAAGTACGACCTGGTCATTACCATGCCGTATCTGGCCGGCATGAATGCCTTCAATCTGGGACGGCAGATCAAGGAAACCCACCCGGACTTGCCGGTCATTCTTCTTACCCATAATCTGCGCAGCCTTTTCCCGCTGCCTCCCGGGCTGGGCCGGACCTCGATCGATGACGTGTTTCTCTGGTGCTGCGAGGACGACCTGCTGATGGCCATCATCAAAAACGTCGAAGATCATGCCAACGTCGACAACGACACCGCCAGGGCCATGGTCCGGGTCATTATCTACGTCGAGGATTCTCCGGATTATCGCTCGCTGTTTCTGCCGGCTATCTATCGGGAAGTAGTCAGACAGACCCAGGCGGTACTCGACGAAAGCATCAATGAGCGGCATCGGCTGCTGAGAATGAGGGCCCGGCCGAAAATCCTTATGGCCCATAGCTACGAGGAAGCGCTGCAGCTTTACGAGACCTATAAACCTTTTGTCTTTGCCGTCATTTCAGACGCCAGATTTCCACAAAACGGCGTGGTGGAAGGACGGGCCGGAGAGCGCTTTCTGGCTAAGATTAGAGAGCAAGTACCTGATCTGCCGCTGCTGATGCTCTCCTCGGAAACGGAGAATAAAAGGCGTGCCGAGGAAATCCCAGCCGTTTTCATCGCCAAACAATCGCCTGACATTCACCGGGAACTCCATGATTTTTTCCTCACCTATCTCGGTTTTGGAGATTTTGTCTTCAGGATGCCCGATGGCTCACCGATCTGCAGTGCCTCCAACATCGTCGAGTTCGAACGGGAACTGGGCCAGGTTCCCGATGAATGTTTGCAGTATCACGCGCTGCGCAATCACTTCTCAAACTGGATGATGGCTCGTTCGGAAGTTCGGCTGGCCCGCAGTCTGCACCGTGATTTTATTGGTGATATCAATCAGGTCGAGGCCATGCGCAAGAATATTATCAGCAAGATTCGAGCGCTCAGAAAGCTCCGACAGCAGGGAGTTATCACAGGTTTCGACCGGGATAAGTACGATTCCGAGATCAACGAGTTTGTCAAAATCGGTGAGGGGCCCATTGGCGGCAAGGCCAGGGGCCTGGCCTTCATGTGGGGCTGTTTGCAGCAACCCGAGTCTGACGCTTCGGTTCTCGCCCGACATCGGGTCAACATACCAAGATCGGCGGTGATCTCGGCCGAGGGATTCGATGACTTCGTGAGCCAGAATAATCTATATTTCACCACCGAAATGAGTGATGAACACATCGCCGACCTGTTCATCGATGCGCGGCTGCCCTCCTGGCTCAGGCAGGAGCTCGAAGCTTTTCTGCTCCACATTGACTTTCCGCTGTCGGTGCGTTCCTCAAGCCTGCTTGAAGACGGTCAGTTCAGGCCCTATGCCGGCCTCTATTCCACCTATTTTCTGGCCAACAATCACGAGGATTTCAATGAACGGCTCGGGCAACTCGAGACAGCGGTAAAGATGGTCTATGCCTCGACCTGGTTCGAAAGCCCCCAGGCCTTCTCCCGTGGTATTGGATCGGGAGGCCGGGAGGACTCGATGGCGGTAATCATCCAGGAACTGGTAGGGGCCGATTATCAGAGACGCTGGTATCCGGCCGTTTCAGGTGTCGCCCAGTCGCACAATTACTATCCGGTTCAGGATATGCTGCCGGCTGAGGGCATTGCCCATATCGCCCTGGGCGTTGGCAAAACCGTCGTCGAGGGCGAGCGCAACCTGCGCTTTTCGCCGGCTCATCCCCAGAAACTCATTCAATTCTCGACGGTGGAGGATATCCTTGAAAATTGTCAGCGCCAACTCTACGCCCTGGACCTGGAGAACTCAGATTGCCTGAACCGTTACAATGCCAACCTCACCAGATACGATGTTCAGGAGGTGGCCGGTGATCTGCCGGTGGGGCTGTTGGCCTCAACTTATGTTCCCGAGGAGCATCGGATACGAGACGTGAACATGGCCGGGGTGAAAATCCTTACTTTTGCCCAGATACTCAAATATTCGCTCTATCCTCTGGGGGAGATTCTCTCTGAACTGCTGGCCATCGGGCGGGCTGGTATGGGTTGTGAGGTGGAGATTGAATTCGCCGTTCAACTCGGGCAGACGCTTGATCAGTCAACCTTTTATCTACTCCAGATTCGACCGATGGTCACCGGCGGTGAAAGGGCCGATGTGGGCATCTGTGATCATGAAATCGAGCAGTCGATCATTTATTCCACCCAGAGCCTCGGCCACGGCAGAATATCCTCGATGACCGACATCATTTTCGTCAAACCTGACGCCTTCGATCCTGCCGCCACCAGAGACATAGCCCGGGAGATTGGCGAGGTGAACCGCAGGCTCCAGGCCGAAGGCCGCAACTATCTAATGATAGGCCCGGGTCGCTGGGGTACCAACGATCACTGGCTTGGCATTCCTGTACAATGGTGCGATATCAGTTCGGTGCATGCCATCGTCGAGGTCAGAAGTCAGCTGCTCAGGGCCGATCCTTCCCAGGGGTCCCATTTTTTTCAGAACATCACCTCACTGGGAATTCCCTATTTGACAGTAGATGAGATGAAGGGCAAGGATGTTCGCAACGGCGACCGGATCGACTGGGACTGGCTGCTCGACTTTCCGCCCAGCTATGACGGAAACTGGGTCAGACACCTGAGGCTGAAGCACCCGTTGATTGTCAAATGCGAGGGACCGGAATCAACGGGCATTGTCCTCTACCGTGAGGATCTGATAGACAACACCTGTACGACCGAGGATTGATACTACATCATAAAAGGAGAAGTCAATGGAACAGATTGTTGAGATGATTCAGGCAAGGGATCCGGAACAGTATGAATTCCATCAGGCCGTTGAAGAGGTGATCGAAACGGTCAAACCGGTGCTGGACCGCAACCCTGAGTACCGCCAGCAGGCAGTGCTTGAGCGCATCACCGAGCCGGAGCGGGTGGTCATGTTCCGGGTTCCGTGGATGGCGGACAACGGCCAGGTACAGGTAAATCGCGGATTCAGGGTGGAGATGAACAGCGCCATTGGCCCTTACAAAGGAGGATTGCGGTTTCATCCCTCGGTGAATCTGGGGATCATCAAGTTTCTGGCTTTCGAGCAGGTCTTTAAAAATTCTCTTACCACCCTGGCCATGGGCGGCGGCAAGGGTGGTTCAGATTTCGACCCGAAAGGGAAATCGGATAATGAAGTGATGCGGTTCTGTCAGTCGTTCATGTCGGAGCTGTACCGCCATATCGGTCCCAACACCGACGTTCCGGCCGGTGATATAGGGGTTGGAGCAAGGGAAATCGGCTATCTTTTCGGTATGTACAAAAAACTGAAAAATGAATTCACCGGGGTCTTGACCGGCAAGAGTTTGAACTGGGGCGGCAGCCTGATCAGGCCCGAGGCCACCGGTTATGGTGTTGTCTATTTTGCTGCCGAGATGCTGGCCACCAGGGGAGAAGCTCTAGAGGGCAAGACCTGCCTGGTGTCGGGATCCGGCAACGTGGCCCAGTACACCACCGAAAAAATCATCGAGCTGGGTGGCCGGGTGGTCACCCTGTCGGACTCGTCCGGCTATATTTATGAGGAACAGGGTATCGATCGGGAAAGGCTTGAATACGTCATGGAGCTGAAAAATATAAGGCGGGGCCGGCTTAGCGACTATATCGGTAAATATCCTCAGGCAGTCTACACCCCGGTTGACCCGGCGCTGGATTACAATCCCCTGTGGAACCATAAAGCCGCCTGCGCTTTTCCTTCCGCAACCCAGAACGAAATCAACGCCAAGGATGCGGCCAATATGCTGAGCAACGATGTCTATCTGGTCAGCGAAGGGGCCAACATGCCGTCCACCCCGGAGGCGGTCGATCAATTCATCGACGCAAAAATTCTTTATGGACCGGGTAAAGCGGCCAATGCCGGCGGGGTGGCCGTTTCCGGTCTGGAAATGGCCCAGAATTCGATGCGGCTGTCCTGGCCCCGCCAAGAGGTGGACAGCCGTTTGAAGCACATCATGGAGTCGATTCACCGGACCTGTATCGATGCCGCCGGCAGCTACGGTGTTGAAGGCAATTATGTGGCCGGGGCTAACATTGCCGGCTTCGTCAAGGTGGTCAACGCCATGCTCGATCAAGGACTGGTATAGAAGGGAGCGATCGAGGGGAAGAATGTCTTTGTACGATCGTCAGTGCGAGCTCGAATTTGCCAGACTGCAGAGCAGACTGGACCGCTATTTTATCAATATGTCGATGGAGTGTCCCTATCAGCTTCCCTATACGGCGACTTTTTACCAGGCGCTCTTCGGTCCGATCACCGATCGGATCATGGAGATTTTTCTGGCCGCCGGCTACCGGCGTAACGGCAACAGCCTTTATACCATGCGCTGTGTGGGCTGCAGCCAGTGTGTGCCGATCAGACTGCACCCAGCCGAATTCAGCCCCAATAGGAATCAGCGCCGCACCCTGAAGAAAAACAGTGATCTCTCAGTCCATTTCAATTCGGTTCAGATGAGCGAGGAAAACCTGGATCTCTGCGAGCACTTTCTGTCCGCCCGCTACCCGCAGAAAAACAATACGGCACTCGGCTACTATTCCGGGTTTTTCCTCAACCATATCGTCACCTCCCTGGAGCTTCACTACCGCAAGGACGGTCGGCTGCTGGGCAACGGCATCATCGATATCGGCGAGAACTGGATGAATGCGGTCTATTTTTACTTCGATACCGCCGAGGCTGCCCGCAGTCTCGGCACTTTCAATATCCTGACCATGATCGATTTCTGCCTGCAGAAAAACATCGAATATCTTTATCTGGGCTACTACATCAAGGACATCTCGGGTATGCAGTACAAAACCCAGTTCAGACCCTGTTATCTGAGGAAAAACGGCGGTTGGGAGGCGATGGGATGAAAGAGGCGCGTTTCTATCATGCTGAAGGGGATACCGTGGTCTGCGGGCTCTGTGCGCATCGCTGCCGCATCAAAAACAAGCGCAGGGGGGTGTGCGGGGTACGGGAAAACAATGACGGCGTGCTCTATGCACTCGCCTACGGAAAAGTGTCAGCGGAACATGTCGATCCCATCGAGAAGAAACCGCTGTTTCATTTTCTGCCGGGATCACAGACCTATTCCATTGCCACCGTGGGCTGCAATTTCAGCTGCCTGCATTGTCAGAACTATTCGCTCTCACAGGCCGGACCGCAGGTCCAGCGAATCCCGCATCTCCGAAAAGAGCCTGCCGAGATTGTCGCTGCCGCGCAGCAAGCGGGGTGTCGGTCAATCAGCTATACCTACTCGGAACCAACTGTATTTTTTGAGTTTGCCCATGAGTGTGCTGAGCTGGCTGGCCGACAGGGAATCAACAATGTTTTCGTCTCGAATGGGTATATGACCCCTGAAGCCGCCGTCGCCCTCGCAGATGTGCTGGATGCCATCAATATTGATATCAAGGCCTTCTCCGAGGAGTTCTACGCCTCTACCTGCGGCGGCAGTCTGCAGCAGGTACTTGACAATGTAAGATATTTTCGGGATCGGGGGGTCTGGGTGGAGGCGACCACCCTGGTGATTCCAGATCTCAATGATTCAGACGAGGAGCTGCAGCGTCTCGCCTCTTTCATCCGCTCAGTGGATCCGGGTCTGCCCTGGCATGTTTCGGCTTTCAGGCCCACCTACAAGATGACGGACCGGCCGCCCACTTCTTCAAGTGCGCTGAAGAGAGCGAGGGAAATCGGTCAGTCGGCGGGGCTGAAGCATGTCTACATAGGCAACGTCCACGGTGGTGGAGGAGAGGATACGCTCTGCTCCTCCTGCGCCAGGACGGTCATTTCCCGACACGGATTCAAGGTAGGCAAAAACCTGCTGGTCGAGGGCAGCTGCCCATTCTGCAGGGCCGAGATCAGTGGCGTCTGGTAAGCTGCTGGCGATGCCGATCAACTGCTGATCAGATCGGTGCTCAGATAGCGCTCTCCGGTATCAGGCATTATAAAGACGATACATTTTCCTTTGTTTTCCGGTCTGGCGGCAACCTGCAGCGCAGCCCAGCCGGCCGCCCCCGATGAGATCCCGCAGAAAATTCCCTCTTTAGAGGCCAGCAGTCTGGCGGTCTCGAAGGCGTCTTCATTGGTCACCGTTATCACCTCGTCTAAGATCTTTGTGTTCATCACCTCGGGAATGAAACCTGCGCCAATGCCCTGAATCTTATGCGGGCTGTGGGTGCCTCCGGAGAGCACGGGTGAGTTTGCCGGTTCAACGGCAATCACCTGTAAGTTGCTGTTGCGCTCCTTGAGCACTTCTGAAACTCCGGTGATGGTGCCGCCGGTGCCGACCCCGGCGATGAAGATGTCGATCTTGCCGTCGGTGTCAAGCCAGATCTCTTCAGCGGTGGTTTTGCGGTGGACCTCAGGGTTGGCCGGATTGCCGAACTGGTTTGGCATGAAACTGTTGTCGTTCTCGGCCAGGATTTTCTCGGCCATGGCGATCGACCCTTTGATACCCTCCGCAGCCGGGGTCAGGACCAGCTCGGCCCCCAGGTGGGTCATCAGGGTGCGGCGTTCGACGCTCATCGAGTCGGGCATGGTAAGGGTTAGTCGCAACCCCTTGGAAGCGCAGACAAAGGCCAGCCCAATGCCGGTGTTGCCACTGGTCGGTTCGACGATCAGGGTATCGTCGTTGATCAGATTGTCGCGAATGCCAGCCTCGATCATCGCCACCGCAATTCGGCATTTGACACTGCCCATCGGGTTTCTCGATTCCTGTTTAGCCAGTAGAATTGCACCCGTGTCCTTGCCCAGGTGCTGAAGGGTCAGCAGCGGGGTACAGCCGTATGTTTGGGTCAGAGTAAGAGCCATGGTGTTCTCCTGTAATGGTGCTACTTTGAATTGGAGTAGATCAGCTCCGGCCGTTTTAGAAGTACTTTTGTGCCGGTGCTGACGCTTTCGGTGAGCCAGATATTACCGCCGATAATCGATCCGGCTCCAATGATGGTGTCACCACCCAAGATGGTGGTGTTGGCATAGACGATTACGTCATCTTCAAGGGTTGGGTGGCGCTTTTTGTTTCGCAGTGATTCAACTGCATTTTTGGGCAATGACAGGGCACCAAGGGTGACGCCCTGGTAGAGTCGCACATTTCTGCCGATAATGGTGGTTTCGCCGATGACCACGCCGGTACCGTGATCGATGCACAGACCCGGGCCAATCTGGGCACCGGGGTTGATGTCTATGCCGGTTTCGCCGTGGGCCCATTCGGTCATGATTCTGGGAATGATCGGCACATCCAGAGTGTAAAGCTCGTGGGCCAGACGATAGACGGAGATGGCCAGCAGACCGGGATAACTGAAAATAACTTCATCCGGACTCTTGGAGGCGGGATCACCCTCCAAGGTAGCTCTGATATCCTGGGCCAGGATCGAGATGATCTTCGGCAGGGTGGTGATAAAGCGGTAGGCCAGATCGCTGGCCCGTTGTTCGCAATTGGTGCATGGCCTGTCCTGCCGCCGGCAGTCGTGGCGGATGGCCATGGCTATCTGTTCAGAGAGCTTGTCGTACAGTTCGGTAGTTTCCTTGCCGATGTAATATTCGAGGTTGGAGGCGTGGAGCCGGGCCGAGGTGAAATAGCCTGGAAAGAGGATGCGCCTCGCCTGCTTGATGATGGTGATGATCGCCTTGTGTGATGGTATCGCCACCGGGCTTATGTGATCATAGCATTCCTTGGTACTCCAGGATTGCATTAGATTTTTGACCACTTCCGGGATAAGATGGTGTCTGGAAGCGGCGCTCACATGTTGATGGTCGCAAATGTCTCCCATCAGAGTGATATTGAGTTCTGTCGCCGACTTATCTTCTGTGCTCATGGTCCCGCCTCTTTCTCGATCATGAAAATTCCGTAAGTTGCCCTGATATTGATCAAGGATCTGACCGCTCTGCCATGTTTGGCGTGATGATCGGTTTTGATCGCAGTTTCCTCGACGATTCGATAACCCACGTCGCGGGCAAAGTTCCTGAAGTCTTTCAAAGTGATGACCCGAATGTTCGGGGAGTCGTACCAGTTGTAGGGCAGTTCCCTGCTCTTTGGTGCCATTCCCTTGAACAGCAGTTGAAGCCTGATGGAAAAATGGCTGAAATTGGGAAAACTGACAATGAACCGACGTCCGATTCTGGACAGCGAATAGAGCAGCCGGGCCGGCTCGTAAACCTGCTGCAGGGTCTGGCTGAGAATAACATAGTCGAACCGTTTGTCGGGATAGTCGTCAACTTCGTCATTGAAATCACCCTGGAGGACACTCAGCCCGTTGGCGATGCAGAATGCGGCTTTTTCCTGGTCCTGTTCGATGCCGACACCGCTGACCTGCTTGTTGGCGGTGAGCCAGGCCAGGAGCTCACCATGGCCGCAGCCCAGATCGAGCACCTTTGAGCCGGGTTCGATCCAGGAAGCAATGACCTGGAGATCGAAGCGCATTTGCTCAGTTTCGGGGAACACCATCTAAAAATCCTCCAATCAGGGTCCCCAGCCGCTGATCCGGTATCAGGAAAGCATCATGCCCACAATCGGCCTCTATCTCGCAGAAACTGACGTCGAGGTCGGCTCGTTTCAAGGCCTGGATTAGTTCTTTCGCCTGGTAGGTGGGGTAGAGCCAGTCGGAGGTGTAGCTGATCACCAGAAACTTGATCGGTACACCGCGGATATCCTGAATCGACCTGGCCGGGGGCTCCCTGTTGGCCAGATCGAAATAGTCAGCTGCCTTGGTGATGTAGAGTACCGAGTTGGCATCGAAACGTTTGACGAACTTTGAGCCCTGGTAGCGGAGATAGCTCTCAACCATGAAATCGACGTCAAACCCGTAGGAAAAATTTGCTTTGTTCTGCAGCCTGCGGCCGAATTTGCGGCGCATGGCCTCATCGGAAAGGTAGGTGACGTGGCCAATCATGCGGGCCACCGACAGCCCGAGGTCCGGTTTTTCCGAATCGTAATAGTTGCCCTTACTCCATTTTGGGTCGACCATAATGGCCTGCCGCGCCACCTCGTTGAAGGCAATGGCCAGAGCCGAGTGGCGCATGGTGGTGGCAATAGGGATGGCGGAGCGGACCATTGCCGGATAGCGGACACACCATTCCAGCACCTGCATGCCGCCGACCGAACCGCCGACCACCGTGTGCAGAGAGGAGATACCAAGGTATTCGAGCAGGGCTTTCTGGGATTCAATGATGTCACCGATGGTCATCATCGGAAAATCCAGCCCGTAGGGAGCACCGGTTTCAGGGTTTATCGAGGAGGGGCCGGTGGTGCCCATGCAGCCGCCCAGGATATTGGCGCAGATGACGAAATATTTATTTGTGTCGAGTCCTTTGCCCGGCCCTATCATGGAGTCCCACCAGCCGGGTTTGGCCTCTTTGGGATCATCGTCATAGAAGCCGGCGGCATGGGAATCACCCGAAAAGGCATGGGCCACCAATACCGCATTGTCCCGCTGGCGCGATAGTTTTCCCCAGGTTTCATAGGCGATGGTGATTGGGCCCAGGCTGGCGCCGCTCTCAAGGGTCATTTTCTCTGGCGGTTGGGCATAGGTGAAGAACTGTTTCTCCACCACTCCAGCCGAACCGACTTCGAGATATGACGCTGAATTGTTTTCCATCGTCCCCCTGGCTATCAGGATGTGGCTTTCAGCAGGGCCTGCTCAATGTCGGCTTTGATGTCGTCGATATGTTCGATCCCGATGGAGAGTCGAATCATCGTATCGGTGATTCCGGATTGGGCAAGCTGTTCGGCAGAAAGTTGAGAATGGGTGGTCGAGGCCGGGTGGATGGCCAGGGTTTTGGCATCGCCGACGTTAGCCAGGTGAGAAGCCAACTGAAGCGCCTCGATGAATTTCTGACCGGCTTCCAGACCGCCTTTGATGCCAAAGGCAACCATGCCCCCGAAGCCGTTCTTCAGATAGGTGGCGGCAATCTCATGACCGGGCGAACCTTTGAGTCCTGGATAATAGACCCAATCAACTGCCTCGTGGTTGTCCAGAAAATCGGCCACCGCGCTGGCATTGCTGCAGTGACGCTCCATCCGCAGCCCCAGGGTTTCGATACCCTGCAGGAAAAACCAGCAGTTGTCCGGACTGATGCTCGCCCCAAGGTTGCGCAGCGGTACGAGTCTCATGCGCAGGGCAAAGGCGACGGGGTTGAGGTCGCCGAGGTCGTGGGCATAGCGAAGACCGTGGTAGGAGTCGTCCGGTTCGTTGTAGATTTTGAACTTCGGGTCGGTCCACTCGAATCTGCCGGCATCGATAACGATACCGCCGATTCCGGTTCCGTGTCCACCCATCCACTTGGTCAGTGAGTGAATTACCACATCGGCCCCGAATTCGATCGGTTTGAACAGATAGGGAGTGGTGAAGGTCGAGTCGACCACCAGCGGCAGATTGTTGGCTTTGGCTATTTTTGAAATAGCCTCGAAGTCAACCACGTTGAGTGTCGGGTTGCCGATGGTTTCACAAAAAATGGCCCGGGTTTTCTCATTGATCGCCCGGGCGAAATTCTGCGGATCCTCGGGGTCGACAAATTTAACGGTAATGCCCAGTTGGGGCAGTATCGAGTCAAATTGAACGTAGGTGCCGCCGTACAAGTTGTTGGCGGCGATGATTTCGTCACCCTGGGAACAGATATTGATGATTGTGTAGAAAATTGCCGAAGTTCCCGAAGCCAGGGCCAGTGCGGTTGCCCCACCTTCGAGCTGGGCAACCCGCTGCTCGAGGACATTCTGGGTTGGGTTGCCGATGCGCGTGTAGATGTTACCGAGCTCCTTTAGAGCGAAAAGGTTGGCCGCATGTTCGGTGCTCTTGAACACGTAGGAACTTGTCCGGTACACCGGAACCGCCCTCGACAGCGTATCCTGATCAATGGTTTGGCCGCCGTGCAGGGCGATGGTTTCGAATTTCATCGTGCTCTCCTTTATGGATTTCGATTGTTATTTTTTGTTTTCGGCCTCTGCTTTCACCTGGTCAATGAGCTCTTGCAGCGGCATACCGTTTGCTGTTTTGTAGTCGGGGTTGATCACCAGCACCGACCGCCAGGATTCGACTGCTTCATCGGTCTTGCCAAGATCGAAATGGAGAACAATCCCTTTGTTAAATCTTGAAGGAGCGTGACTATTGTCCATGGACATGGCTTTGTCGAATGCCTCGATAGCTTTTTGCGGGTCTCCGGATCTCCGGTACATGACCCCCAGATCGGTCCAGAGATTGGCAGTGCCCGAGTGCAGTTCCAGTGACTTGGTGTAGGCGCCGATGGCCTTGCTCACCTGGTTGCTGTCGAAATAGAGATGTCCGAGTTGGGTCCAGGCGTTATAGTTGTCAGGATTGGCGGTCACCTCGGCTTCGAGATTGAGGATGGCCTGAGCTTCCTGTTGAGACTCAGCCGACTGCTGGGCGGAGTTGGTTGCTACCGGGGCGGTGCCAGATGATTTCATTACGCTGAAAACAACACCGCAGATGAAGCCGGCAATGAATACGATCAGTACGCTGAGATATAATGTTTGCTTTGAGACGGTTGCCTGATTTTTTTCCATGTTTACACTCTGAAGTACATTGCAGAATTGAAAATTACTCTCTGTCAATCTGGGAATCGGAAGACATTTTCTTATAATAGACATGAAAAGAGGAATGTGTATACGACATTGTGAGATAATTTTTCGGAGGAAATTGAGCAGCTCCCCATGGGGTCTGTGGCTGCTTAAGGTCTCTACCCCCTTCATACACACCCCCTGAATTACAGGAAATAATCCGAAGACCGGCTGAATTTGCGAGCATGAATACGAGACCAGAGCTATTGTTCTTATATAAGCGGTTCTGAGCATAAGCCACTGGTTCATTAATAGTCAAAACACCTAACCCGGGAGGAATGCAGATGAGCAGACCAACCCCCGACATATTGTCTGAAGCTCTGGAAAGCAAAGGTTCTAAGGCTTTTTTCTCTGAAACTGCAGAATCGATCCGGGACAGTATCATTCATCACCTGCTGAGTTTTCAAGGCAGGGATCCCGAGCGTTCCGGCGCCTCCGATATCTATAAGGCCCTGGCCTTCACCTTGCGCGATATCATGGTGGAGAAATGGATAAAGACCCAGAAGACCTTCTATGCCAAGAAGAAGAAACGGGTGTACTACCTGTCCTTGGAGTTTCTCATCGGCCGCTCGCTGGGCAATTCGATCATCAACCTGGGCCTCTATGACGAAGCCAAACAAGCCGTTTCTGAATTGGGCTTCTCGATGGAGGAAATCCGCGAGCAGGAGGAAGACGCAGCACTGGGTAACGGAGGCCTGGGAAGGCTTGCCGCCTGTTTCATGGATTCCATTGCCACCTTGAAGATTCCCGCCTACGGGTATGGCATCCGTTATGAATATGGGCTTTTTAACCAGCAGTTAATCGACGGCTATCAGGTCGAGCGCCCTGACAATTGGTTGCGGTATGGTACACCGTGGGAATTCGAGCGCCGCCTGCCGGTCTTCAGCATACAATTTTACGGTAAGGTAAGTACTTATCAGGACGACAAAGGGTGCTATCGGTCAAAATGGATTGATACCCAGGACGTCATGGCCATGCCCTGTGATATCATGGTGCCGGGCTATATGAATGATCATGTAATCAACATGCGCCTCTGGGCGGCCCGGGCTTCGAGTGAGCTGGACCTCACCCATTTCGGGGAAGGGGACTATATCGGAGCGGTTCAGCAGAAGGTCAGCTCAGAAACCATCTCCAAAGTCCTTTATCCACCTGATCACAACTATGCGGGCCAGGAGCTGCGCCTGCGGCAGCAGTACTTTTTTGTGGCGGCAACCTTTCAGGATATCATGCGCCGTTACAAAAAGAACAACGATACCTTCGATAAGTTTCCCGACCGTGTGGCAGTGCAGCTCAACGACACCCATCCGGCGATCGCTATTCCCGAATTGATGCGAATTCTACTCGACCTCGAAGGTCTGAACTGGGAGAAAGCCTGGGATATCTGCACCAGAACTTTCGCCTACACCAATCACACCCTGATGCCGGAAGCGCTGGAGCGCTGGTCGGTGGAGATGATTGGCAAGGTGCTGCCAAGGCATTTGCAGATCATCTACGAGATCAATCAGCGCTTTCTGGATCAGATCGCCCAGTACTATCCGGGCGATCTGGGCAAGCTCGGCAGGATGTCGATTATCGAGGAGGGTTATCCCAAAAAGGTGCGGATGGCCTATCTGGCCATCGTTGGCTCACATTCGGTCAACGGTGTGGCGGCGCTGCACACTCAGCTGTTAAAAGATAAGGTGTTCAAGGATTTTGACCATATCTTTCCGGACAAGATCAACAATAAGACCAACGGTATTACCCCTCGGCGCTGGCTGCTCAAATCAAACCCGGAGCTGTCAGGATTGATCAACGAAAAGATCGGTACCGGCTGGGAAGTTGATCTCGACAAGCTCAGAGGGCTTGAACCTTTTGCCGGTGACAAGGATTTCCAGGACCGGTTCCGGGAGATCAAACTCAACAACAAGTTCAAGCTGGCCGACTACATCGGGATCAGCACAGGCGTTCTGGTCAGTCACGAGACCATGTTCGACGTCCAGGTAAAACGGATTCATGAATACAAACGTCAGCTTCTCAACGCCCTGCACGTCATTCACCTCTACCATCAATTCGTTACCTCAGAGCAGACCGATCTGGCGCCGAGGACCGTGATTTTTGCCGGCAAGGCGGCCCCATCCTACTGGCGCGCCAAACTGATTATTAAGCTGATCACCTCCATCGGCGAAGTGGTGAACAATGATCCTCGTATCGGCGACCGGCTCAAAGTCGTATTCCTGCCTAACTACAATGTCAGCCAGGCTGAAATTATCATACCGGCGGCCGATCTTTCCGAGCAGATTTCCACCGCCGGCACCGAAGCCTCGGGAACCGGCAACATGAAGCTCGCCTTGAACGGTGCTTTAACCATTGGCACCCTGGACGGTGCCAATATCGAGATAAGAGAGGAGGTGGGCGCAGACAATATCTTCATTTTCGGTCTGACGGCCGAAGAGGCTGAATATGAGCGTATTCACAACAGCCGAACCCCCACTCAGATCTGCCGTGAAAATGATGACGTAGCCCAGATCATGGAAGCGCTCTCAAGCGGCACCTTCAGTCGCGGAGATCGCAATCTGTTCCAGCCGCTGATAGATTCCCTGATGAGCCCGCACGACCAATATCTGCTGATCAGGGATCTGGAATCTTATATCGATTGCCAGAACCGGGTCAACGATGCCTATCTCGAACCGGAACTCTGGACCAGGATGGCCATACTCAACGTCGCCCGGATGGGCAAGTTCTCCACCGACCGGACCATCAGGCAGTATGCCAATGAGATCTGGGGAATTGAGGTTTAAGAGGTCGGCTGAGGACCGGAGCCAAATTGCTGAGCTGGCGGTGGATTGACCGGCGGCTGATTTTACGGTATCTAGAAGAAAGAAAGGTTACAGGAGCAGCTCCTGTAACCTTTTCTGTATCATGGAGGCGGCGAGCGGAGTCGAACCGCTGAATAATGGTTTTGCAGACCACTGCCTTAGCCACTTGGCTACGCCGCCGGTGATTCCAGATGAGACCGTTGTTTATACCATAATTGGAGTGTTTGACAAGAGGAAATTATTGATGGGATCGTTCATGGATAGGCTGGCCGGCAGTAACAAAGAGGTGCTTGCCGAATTTGAACAACTGCTCGGCTACCGTTTTACCGATTTGCGCCTGCTGCAGAAGGCCTTGATTCATTCTTCCTACGCCTTCGAGCAGGCCCAAGCCGGTCAAGATAACCAGGTTTTCGAGTTTATCGGCGATGCTGTGCTTGATCTGGTCATTGGCCATTTGCTCTGCAGCCGCTATCCTGGGATGAGGGAAGGCGAGTTGACCAGGTTCAGAGCTTCACTGGTCAATGAATCGCACCTTGCTGACCTGGCCAGGAAGCTTGATTTGGGGAGATTTCTCTTTCTCGGCAAAGGCGAGGATGGCTCGAACGGCAGAAACAAATCTTCGATTCTTTCCTGTGCCTTCGAAGCAATGATCGGAGCCGTGTTTGAGGATAGCGACTATCCAACCACCGCCTCTCTGGTCCAGGCCCTGTTCGAAGAGTCTATTGCAGACAAGAAAGAAAGTCTGCTCATGGCCGATGCCAAAAGCAGACTGCAGGAAGTGCTTCAGGAGAAGTACAATGAGGCTCCCTCCTACCGTCTGGACAGCGAGGAGGGACCCTCCCATCGTAAGCAATTCAGTATCTCGGTGGTGTTTAGAGAACAAGTTCTGGGTACCGGCAGCGCCAGTTCCAAAAAAGAAGCCGAGCAGCGCGCTGCAGCTGCGGCCCTTAAAAGCGCTGACAGCGAGCTCTGAGATGTTCAGCCAGAGAGCAACGTATGATCGGATTAGTAGGTGAGCAACGGAGTTTTGCCGAACTGGGTAGGCTGGACCGCCTGGGAGAGGATAAAATCGGCGACATCGCGTCGAGAGATCCGTTTGGCGGTGCTGCCCTCGAGGTCATTTAATATACGGTAATTACCTGTCCGGGGCCCATTGGTGAGGCCCGCCGGCCTGACAATCAGCCAGTCGATGTCCCCGGCGGCGATGATCTCCTCCTCGCGGTCCTTGTCTTCATAAATCGTTTTCAAAAACAGTGGCTTGAAAATTCTATCGTAAAGAAAACCACCGTGACCTTTTGAGTCGCCGGCCCCGATTCCAGTGACCGCAATCAGTTTCAGCAGTGGCTGCTGCCTCACCACTTTTACCAGGTTGGCCGCCGCAACAGAGAATAGATCGACGGCTTTAAAGGTTATGGGAACACCTATGCATGAGCAGACAATATCCATGTCTTTGGCCGCCTCACTGACGGATTGCAGGTCCCTCACATCACCCTGGACCAGGTCCAGGCGGGAATCGGTTGACTCTATCTTGTCTGGATGTCTGGCCAGCACCCTGACCTTATGACCATCCTTGAGCGCCTCTTCCATGAGTGCTTTGCCAATACCGCGGCTCGCCCCGATTATGAGTATCTTCATGTCCGTTCCGGCTCCAATTGAGAAGCAGCTGATAAAATATGACTGGGTCTGGTGTGCCTGGGACACAGCACAGACACTATCTTCAACTTACACTAATGCTGAATAGCTGCGGAGGCAATTGGCTGGGGTGTCTCGGTTCTCGGTTTTAGCTGATTGAAGAGGTCATGAACCGCCGAGAAACGGAAACAAAGAGCTGATCAATAATAAAGCGACACCTGATTGCGGTAATAGAGTTTATCAAGCCATGTCAGGTTGCCAACCGATCGACTTTGCTGTTTTATGTATTTAATTCTGCGGTGCGGTAAATTTTGGCTGGGAGAAATTGATATAAGCGATGGCATTGATCATTCCCTATTTCATCCATCACCGGGGCTGTCCTCATCGGTGCCTGTTTTGCAACCAGCTCAGTATCGCCGGAGCAAACCAGGAAGATTCAGACGATCTGGTGGCCGACCTGGGCAGGACCATCGAGCGCTGGCTGTCGAGGTCCAAAGCGCATGGTACGGTGCAGGTAGCTTTCTTCGGCGGTTCGTTTACCTGCCTGAATGAGGGGCTGCAGTACAGACTTCTCAGTGCTGTCACTCCCCATATCGAAAGGGGGCGGGTCGATTCTATCAGGCTGTCAACCCGACCGGATTGTGTGAGTGAGGAAATCGTCGATTTTCTGATTTCTGCCGGAGTCGGGACCGTTGAAATCGGGGCCCAGTCAATGAACGACGAAGTGCTCCAACTGGCTGGTAGGGGACACACTGCCGCAGACGTAGAGACTGCAGTAAGTCTGCTTGGCATTAAAGGGATGGAGACCGGGATACAATTGATGGCCGGGCTTCCCGGAGAAACCACCCGGTCGTTTATGGACGGAGTCAGAGCTATAGTTACCTTAGCGCCGAATCTGGTCAGACTCTACCCGACCCTGGTGCTGGAAAATACTGAGCTCGCCTCATTGTATCGCCGATCACTATGGCGCCCTCTCGGTCTTGAGCGGGCGGTCAGTCTCATGGCCCGGGCCCGAAATTTGCTTGTGGAGAACCAGATCAAGATTATCCGCATGGGGTTACAGTCTACTCCGGAGCTGGAGAAGGAGATGATCGCCGGTCCCTATCATCCGGCTTTCGGTGAACTGGTCAACTCCAGATGCTGGTATCAGAAAATCCGTCCTCTACTGGTCAAAGCCGGTGGCGGCAGGGTGGTGCGGTTTACCGTCTCAGACAGGGATTACTCTGCCCTGGCTGGTTTGAAAAAACAGAATCTGAAAAGATTTCAGGCTCTCGTCCACGGCGCTCGGCTCCTTGTAGAGACGGACTCTGGCCTGGAGCGGGGTACATACCGTTATACGATAAACTATACATAACGACATAAGTCCAATCCATCCCACCAGGCGCCTTGAACTTATGTCGTTATGTATAAATGCTGGGCTTAACGACACACACCCGGCCTTGGCACCCGTATAAATTTGTTGCGCAGGGTGCCGGGATCAAAGAACAACGGTTCCGGTCAAGGTTTGCAGGCGCAGGGTGTGACGGTATCTTTATTCTTGACAATAGATAGAAGATTATATCTAAAGTGGCAGGAATAAATTTAGAGCGCCTCTCATGCTCTTAAAGTTACATGGAAATTTTAGAATTGGAGACTAACATGACAACTACTTACCGCATCGCTGTCATTCCCGGCGATGGCACTGGACTTGAAGTGGTGAACGAAGGCCGCAAGGCTTTAACGGCAGCCGCCGGCCGTTTTGGCTTCGCCCTGGAGATGACCGATTTTGATTTCGGCGGGGATCGTTATCTGCGGACGGGTGAAGTGCTGCCGGAAACTGCGGTCGGCGACCTGCAGGCCTTCGATGCAATTTTCCTCGGTGCCATCGGGCATCCCGATGTCAAACCTGGGATCTTGGAGAAGGGTATACTCCTGAATCTGCGTTTTGCCCTGGATCAATATATCAATCTGCGGCCGGTACGACTCTATCCCGGGGTGGACACCCCGCTGAAGGACAAAACTCCGGAGGATATCGATTATGTGGTGATCCGAGAGAATTCAGGTGGCATCTATACCGGCACAGGCGGCATATCGATGAAGGGAACCCCCCATGAAGTGGCTGTTCAGAGCATGGTTTATAACCGTTTTCAGGTTGAACGCTGTCTTCGCTATGCCTTCGAATACACGCGTAAATTCGGGAAAAAAGCCCGAGGAAAAGGAGATGCGAACACCCTGGGCCTGGTGGGTAAAACCAATGTCCTGACTTATGTGTTCGACCTGTGGGAAAGAGCCTTTCATGAGATTGGTGAAAAGGATTACCCCGATGTGACACGTGAGTATTACCATGTTGATGCAACCTGCATGTGGATGGTCAAGAGTCCCGAATGGTTTGATGTGCTGGTCACCTCTAACATGTTCGGCGATATCATCACCGATCTGGGCGCTGAGACCCAGGGCGGCATGGGTATTGCCGCCGGTGGCAATATCAATCCGGAAGGGGTAAGCATGTTTGAGCCCATTGGTGGTTCTGCTCCTAAATATACCGGGAAAAATATCATCAACCCGCTGGCTTCAATCTGTGCCGGTGCCATGATGCTGGAGACTCTTGGTGAAACAGAAGCAGCCACGACCATTGAAGACGCCGTCAAATCGGTGACAGGGACCAAAATCAAGAGCCTCTCCGCTGGCAAGATGGGATACTCCACCAGCGAAGTAGGAGACTTGGTTGTCGAACACATTCTCAAAGGATAACAAAGCAAATTTTTTAGATCAGACTGGCGGTGCTGTCCGCGCCGTCAGCCTGGTCCTCTCCCAAAGCGGATCAATATCAATTCAGCGCAAGAGAGAGGTTGAGCAGTTCGCCTGCTTCCAGGCAACCGCTCTGATCTGTTTTGCTTCCTATGCCCCTATTTGTTTTCTAAAGTCTGAAAAATCCTCACGTTCTGGAATTTCAAACTGCACGTCATCTAAATTCTCAGCAAGAGGAACACGCCCGTATGTATGGCAGGCGGCGACTGCAGCGTGTACGTGTTCAGAGGGTGTGTCCAGAGGAATTTGGTTGAGATGGATCAGGCAACGCCCGTCTCTAGCGAAGTTCTCGATGTATAACTTTATTCGTTCCACAATCGCCTCAACAGGCCCATTATGGAGAAGGGCAGCATCCACTCCTGCGGTTACCAAGAGATGGTGTTGATTGGCATATTCTCTCACGCGCTGCGGCCCAATTTCATAAAGATCAGGGTCTAATACACTCAATGAACCAGGGCTGCACTTGGTTTTCTGTGAAAAGAATCGTTCTACATCTCTACTTTTGGCATCTCCCCAGTTGCCACGGGTTATCAACTTGCCGCCGACTTTGTCCCGCAGTCGATTGGTATAGTTGACCACATATTCATCCATCATATCTAAAGTAATCATTGGCGGTGAGGCCCAGGCATCACGCCCGTCCATGAGCAAATCCGGAATACCAGCCTTTTCTCTCATTACCTCAATATGAGGGACAAGAACTTCATCACATAAAAATTCAAACAAGCGATGAGCAAAAGCTGGTCTCATCAGCATATCTTCCACCAGACTTTCATAACCACGGATGTTGGCAGCCAGGCTAAATGGAGCGGTAAAATAAGCTCTATCCAATTTTCCGGTTGCCTCTAAAAAGTTCCTGTTAATTTTATGAATCCACGGCATCCGGCCGGATTTATAGGGATTTGGGGGACGAAGCCGATCGAGATCCGAGGGGCGGGACAGTAAACGTTGGGTTCGATTTATATCAGGCAATCCATCAGGGTAATAAACGATCTTCTGTCCCAATGCTTCGGCTTCTACATTGTAGACGTCCCAGAAATTACTCAATGTATCCAAATTGTAGTAGTCAGTTACAAGTAACTGCGCCTGGGTGAAAATGTCGGCATCCGTGAAGAAGAGATCTGCTTGAACTCCGTATAAATAGGCAGAATGATCATTAATTTGAGCCCCAACAACAGGGTGATCATCCACAGTGATTTGTTGCGCTCTCGCTTCAGTTGCTGCCGCCATAGTAAAATCCCCCAATATGGTTTTCTCGTGATTCTAAATTCACCAGGAGTGCAAAAATCTTTTGACCGATAATCCCCCACCTAATAACTGATGAATAATAATGTTATTCCACAGCTGCACTGGATCTTAATCGCTTAATCTTTTCCCGCTTCAACCCAACCTGTTATTTAGATAGGTTGGATTAATAAGTCCATAAAGAACTTGGTCTTTCAATTTATGAAAAGAATATTATCATGGTCAGGTTTATCAGGATCATAATTCTGCTGGAGTAAGGTTTGCTGCGGGCAGAGTTAAGGCATCCCGGACCGAAACATCAAGACGAATTCATAGTTTCAGGGAATAATAAATAAAGTTCTAAATGCTGTCGATTAATCATCTCGATATTCGTTACGGGGAAAAACATCTGTTCAAAGATGTCTCCGTTGCCGTGCATCCCAGCGACAGGATTGGTCTGGTCGGAGTCAATGGCACAGGCAAATCGACCCTGATGAAAATCATGGCCGAACAAACCGCCGCCGACGACGGTGTGGTGAACAGATCGAAACTCTTTTCAGTCGCCTATCTACCCCAGGAACCCTCGCTGATAAGTTCCGGGCGTACGCTCTACGAGGAGGCGGTTCAAGCCTTTGCCGATCTGCTGAAACTGCAGGAGGAGGCCGATCAGCTTAATGAGGTGCTGAGCAGCGCCAATGTAGAGGGTGACGAGTTCAAAGAACTGCTCGAGCGGCAAGGCCGCATTCAGCAGCTGCTGGACACCAGCGCTATCTACACGATCAGGACACAGACCGAAAAGGTTCTTTTCGGACTCGGTTTCAGCCTCAAGGATCTGCAGAAGCCCGTCGTTTCTTTCTCCGGTGGCTGGATCATGCGGCTGCTGCTCGCCAAGATGCTGCTTCAGTCGCCGTCCCTGCTCCTGCTGGATGAGCCGACCAACCATCTTGACCTCGATTCCCTCACCTGGCTGGAATCGTTTCTCCAGACCTATCATGGAGCCATGGTGATTATTTCCCATGACCGCACCTTCCTGGACAGAACCACGACCCAGACCTGGGAGCTCAGCCTGGGGCGCCTGACTGCCTACAGGGGAAATTACTCAAAATATATCGAGGACAAGGAAGAAAGACGAAGGATTGAAAAGGCCTCCTATGATAACCAGCAGGCCCATATTCGCCAGACCATGCGTTTTGTCGAGCGCTTTCGGGCGAAATCAACCAAGGCCCGTCAGGTCCAGTCCAAGCTCAAGCAGCTCGACCGGCTCGACCTGGTTGAGCTGGCCGAGGAGGAGCATTCCATAAGATTTTCTTTTCCGCCGGCGCCGCACTCTGGGCGCGACGTTCTGATAGTGGAGTCCATTGCCAAAAGCTACGATGACAATAAGGTTTTCGAGCACATCGATCTCAACCTGCAAAGGGGCGACAAGGTGGCAGTCGTCGGTGTCAACGGAGCCGGAAAATCGACCCTGCTGAAAATTCTCGCCGGTCTGCTGCCCAGTGATGGTGGCTCCATAAGGATGGGCAGCGGCGTCCAGATGACCTATTTCGGTCAGCATCAAGCCCAGGAACTGGCCCCCGATTTTACCGTGCTGGAAAGCTTGTCCCATGTGGCCGGAGACATGACCATGACGCAGATGCGATCGCTGCTCGGTGCCTTTCTGTTCAGGGGTGAGGATGTGGACAAAAAGGTAGCGGTGCTGTCCGGCGGCGAGAAAAGCAGGCTGGCGCTGGCCAGGATGATTGCCGTGCCTGCCAACTGCATGCTGCTGGATGAACCGACCAACCACCTCGACATGCTCTCCCAGGAAGTTCTCCAAGAGGCGATGCGTCAGTATGATGGCACTATAATCGTGGTTTCCCATAACCGTTACTTCGTCGATTGTTTTGTGAACAAGGTACTGGAGATTAAAAATGGTAAGGTGAGCCTTTTCGACGGTACGGTCGACGAGTATGTGGAACGCCAGGAGCGTATGGCTCAGCAGGAGTCTGTCAAGAACAGCGGGGAGGCTGGGGTAGAGGATAATCGCCGACCAAACCAGGCGAGCAGAAAAGAGAAGCGCCGTCAGGAGGCCTTGAGACGTGATAGGCGCCGCCAGTTAGCCGGACCGTGGTTGAAAAAACTGGCGGAAGCTGAGAAAAAGGTGGAGAAACTCGAGCTTCTGAAAGAAGAGCTGGAAGCTGAACTGGCTGATCCGGCGCTCTACCAGGACAGTGCGGGCTGGTCGGAAATCAACGAAAAATACAATAATTGTACCCGCCGGCTTGACCGCTGGATGAATCGCTGGGAAGAGGCTCAATCGAAGATCGATGCGATTGATAACGTTGACCCGGGGGAGCCGGGGGAGCAGTGACAGCAGGTGTGGCGGCCGGCAAAAATTGACATATGCACAGCACTGGGGTAAGAAATAACCATCGCGGTGACATCATAGGCTGGTTAGATTCTAAATCTCGAGATCTTTTGCGGAGGCCCGAAGGATGAAAAAATGGGAATGTACGGTATGCGGCTATATCCATGAAGGTGAGGCCCCTCCTGATGAATGTCCGGTGTGCGGCGTCGGACCAGAGTATTTCCAAGAGGTAGTCGAAACTGCTGAAGAACCTCAAACCGATGCACAACCCGAAGGACAGCCGGAAGCTGCGCCCGAACCTGCAGCCGAGCCTGTCCCTGAACCTGCAGCCGAGCCTGCCCCCGTGTCGTCAGGCGAAGTGGTGAAAAAGTGGGAGTGCACTTTGTGCGGCTATATTCACGAGGGGCCGGAGCCGCCTGACTCTTGCCCGGTGTGCGGCGCCGGACCTGAGTATTTCAAGGAAATCGTCGAAAAAGAGGAAAAAACCCTCACCGAAGCAGTACTCACCCCCCAAGCGGGTGATCCAGGTAAAAAGGCAGCCCCAAGCCTGTTCCGCAAGCTGGTGATGAAGCACCACCTGCACCCGATAGCGGTACATACGCCCAATGGCGTTCTGCCTCTCGCTCTCGTCTTTCTGGCGATCGGCATTATCCTTGGTCTCAGCGGGTTCGAGCAGGCCGCTTTTTATAGCCTGGTATTCGTGCTGATCAACATGCCGTTTGTGATTGCCACCGGCTATATTGCCTGGCAGGAGCGCTACAAAGGCGCGAAAACTAAAATATTCGGGCTCAAGATTGGCGCCACCATCGTTGTCTGTGCCACGGTACTGGCCATGGTCGTCTGGCGTTTAATTGAACCGGGGGTGGCCTCGTCGCCTGGACGCTGGACATATCTGCTCATCTGCCTGATCTGTGTGGCGGGAGCCGGGCTGGCTGGTCATATGGGGGGCAAGCTGGTGTTTGGAGCCAGAGAGAAATAGCTCCTGCCGATTAAGCGACCAGCTCCAAAATAGCGAGGCCGGTACCCCGCCAGAGGGTGCCGGCCTTGTTCGTGCGGGTGTCTGGGCTTAGCTTTTCAGGGCCTCTGCGATCGAGTCGCAGACATAATCGATATTGGCGGTCGTTAAGCCGGCCACATTGATGCGGCCGCCGCCAACCACATAAATTCCCTTGTTTGCTTTCAGCCAGGCAACCGTCTCATCAGACAGGCCGCTGAAGGAAAACATGCCGCGCTGCTTCCTGATGTAAGAAAAATCCCCCTCGACGCCGCGGCTGGCAAGCCCTTCTACCAGGGCGGAACGCATGGAAACGATCCTCTGGCACATCTGCTCAAGTTCCCGGCGCCAGTTTTGTTCAAGATCCGGGTCGGACAGCACGGTTTTAACGATCAGGCCGCCATGGGCCGGGGGGTTGGAGTAGCAGACCCGCACGGTGAGGTCCAGATGGCTCTTGGCCACGGCAGCTTCCGGCCCACTCGGGCTGACCACCGTTATCGCCCCGGTGCGCTCGTTGTAGAGACCGAAGTTTTTGGAAAAAGAGCTGGCCACGAAGAAGTCTGCCCCGGTTGCAGCGAAGGCGTCAACGCTGATGCGATCCCCGTCGACACTGTCCCCGAATCCCTGATAGGCGAAATCCAGAAACCCGATCCAGCCTTGTTCCGACAGCCAGGGCTGCAACCTCCGACCACTGCTCTTTATTCAGATCGACACCGGTGGGGTTGTGACAGCAGCCGTGCAGCAGGACGACATCACCGGCAGGCACCTGTTTCAGAGCAGCCATCAGCTCATCGTAGTTGAGACCTTTGGTGTCGCTGTTGTAGTAAGGGTAACTTTTCAGGCTGAATCCGGCAGCTCCGAAGATACCGTTGTGGTTCGCCCAGGTGGGGGAACTGATCCACATACTGGCGTCCGGGCTGAATTTCTGGATGAGCTCCCCGCCAATACGCAGCGCACCGGTGCCTCCGGGGGCGTGAGCGGTCACCGCCCGGCCGGAACTGATCACCTCACTGTCCTCTCCAAACAGCAGCCGCTGCACGCAGGAGGTATAGAGCGGATCACCAGAAATGGGAAGATAGCTCTTGGTTTGTTCCTCGTCCAGAAGGCGGCGTTCTGCTTCCTTGACGCTGTCCAGGATCGGGGTAACGCCACTGTTGTCTTTGTAGACACCGGCGCCAAGATTAACCTTGTTGGGGTTGCTGTCCTGCTTGAAAGCTTCGGTAAGTCCGAAAATGGAGTCAGGCGCTGCGGCGCTGATAGATTTCCACATATGTTCCTCTTTGTGAGAATGATTGGTGATGTTTGGCAAACATAATAACTCGGATAAAGTGATGTCAACCTCGACGGCTGAAAAGATCAGTCTTGTAACAGGGAAATAATTTGTTGTCAAACCCTGCTGCCATGGTACTGGTAGTCAAGATGGTGTTAGGGATGACAGGTTATCTGCAACGCTGAGCGCTTTAATCGCTGGATTAAGAAAGGATTGAGATGATGACCATCAAAGCATTGATTTTTGATATGGACGGTACCCTGGTTGATTCTGAAAAAGTCCACTGGCAGGCCTGGAAGGAGACACTTGCAGTCCATGAAATTAAGGTTCCCGCCTATGAAGATTTCAAGAAGTATGTCGGGGTTAGTGATGAGCAGATGGCTCAGGAATTCAACGCTGCCGCTTCAGTGGAGCTTGACCCGGCCCAGCTCGTTTCTGGCAAGTGCCTGAACTATCTTGAGCTGGTGCCGGAGATCAGTCTGCTTCCCGGAGTCAGGAAGACTCTCGATCGCTGGCGGGGCCGCTACCCTCTGGCCATTGCCTCATCATCACCCCGCAGCGAATTGGTTGCCATCCTCGGATATCATGGCTTGGAAGATCGTTTCGACCATGTCATTGGTGGGGACATGGTAGCCAGGAAGAAACCTGATCCCGAAATATATCAAATGGTTGTCGGATTTCTGGGGCTGCCTCCCTCCGCCTGTGTCGCTTTTGAGGATTCACAGTCCGGCGTAGCGGCAGCCAAAGGCGCCGGCCTCCTGACCGTAGCCGTTCCCCATGCCATGTCAGCGGATCATGATTTCAGTGCCGCCGACCTCCTTCTCAACACTCTCTCTGAGTTTGATGAGGAGGCGCTGCAGCAACTTGATGCCCGGCCCCGCTGACCGGGTTATCGTCCGGGAACTCTTGCTGTCAGGCTTCGAGATCGGGAAGAAAGGGGCTAAGGTCCTTGACGTAGCGGGTGAGAACCTTGAAATGATTTTTATTGAGTAACGCCACGGCCCGGGGACCGTCGTCTCCGGAAAGTCTGAGCACCAGTTGATTGACGTCGGGATAGTCACGAACCGGCAGCGTGATCATACTCTGGATATTGATTGCCCGATCACGCAGGATGGCGCTGACATCGGCGATGGCTCCTATCCTGTCTTTGACCAGCACAGCGATACGAACAGATTCCTCATTCATGCCGATGGCCTCGAGCAGCACCCCCATTACATCCGTGCTGGTTATGATGCCGACCAGATCCTCGTCTTCCATTACCGGCAGAGAGTTGATGTTGTTCACTTGCATGATGAAAGCGGCCCGTTCGATGGTGGTTTCGGTGGTAATGGTTACCACCGTTTTGACCATGATCATCTCGACCAGAATTTTTTCCAGCAGATAGCCCAGTTCATGCGTGCTCAGCGTATTGGCCGGGGATGCCCAGTATTGTTTCAGATCTCTGTCGGAGATGATGCCCACCAGCTTACCCTTATTATCGACAACCAGAAGATGGTCGATGGCCCATTTTTCAATTAGTTCTCTGGCCTCCACCAAGGTTGCTTTGGGAGATACGGTTATCAGGTTGGTGTGCATGATCCTGCCGACGTACATGGGGCACCTCCGGTTGGTTGGGTCTATCAGTTATGAACTTCTTTATCCTGTTACGATTCCACTATAATCCATGAAATGGTTGAGACAATCCCTTTATATACGACAACTGAAGAAACTTTAATTACCATGAAAAAAATAAAAAGGAGGGCGTGGCGCAGCTGATCTGGATTCTTCCTGATCCACTTTCTGGTCGGAAAAAATCCTTGCCTGGAACAATGATTTCAGAGTAGTTTCACAGATTGCCTAAAATAATGGCCAGGACGGTCTTTGCACCAATCAACCACTAATTTTCAGAGAATCACAGGAAACTGATGACGGCACAATCACAAAACAATTCGACCTGGATGTCCGGCAACGAAGCCATCGCCCTTGGCGCCTATGAGGCCGGAGTAGCGGTTGCCTCCGGCTATCCTGGAACACCATCTACGGAGATTATGGAGTATCTCTCCGCTTATGATACGGTCTACACCGAATGGGCACCCAACGAGAAGGTGGGGCTTGAGGTGGCGATCGGTGCCTCCTTTGCGGGGGGCCGGGCCCTGGCCACCATGAAGCATGTCGGCCTCAACGTCGCCGCAGACCCGTTGTTTACCGCCTCTTATACCGGTGGCAGGGGCGGGCTCGTAGTACTGACCGCCGACGACCCCGACATGCACTCCTCTCAAAATGAACAGGACAACCGCAACTACGCACTGGCTGCCAAGATCCCGATGCTGGAACCCTCCGACCCGGCTGAGGCCAAGGAATTTCTAAAACGAGCCTTCGAGCTTGGAGAAGAGCTTGATTCTCCGGTGCTGCTGAGGATTACCACCAGGATAGCGCATGTCAAAGGGGTGGTCAGTCGAGGCGAATTCCTGCCTCCGGTCGAAAAGCCGGACATCGAAAAACACCCTGAGAAATTCGTCATGCTGCCGGCCATGGCCCGCAGGCGACGGCTCTATGTGGAAGAGCGCATGGCCAGGTGCCGGGAACTGGCTGAAGCGGCAGATTTCAATGTGGTTGAGGACGGCGATAAAAAACGTGGTTTTATCACCTCGGGCGTTTCCTACCTCTATGTAAAAGAAGCCTTCCCTGAAGCAAGCGTTTTAAAACTTGGCATGTGCTGGCCGTTGCCGGAGCAGAAAATCAGGGATTTTGCCGCCTCGGTGGAGGAACTTTTTGTGGTCGAGGAACTCGACCCGTTTCTTGAAACCCAGATTAAAGCGATGGGTATTGACTGCCATGGCAAAGACCTGATTCCCGCCATTGGCGAGCTCAATACCGCCATTGTCAGGAAGTCGATCGATCCGGAGCGGGCCCCCAAAGAACTGTTCGAACCAGTCGAACTGCCGCCCCGACCACCAAATATGTGTCCGGGCTGCCCGCATCGCGGCATCTTCTTTACCCTGTCGCGAATGAAGGTCTTCGTTTCCGGTGATATTGGCTGCTACACCCTGGGATTTCTGCCGCCGCTCAACGCCCTTGACTCGACGGTCTGCATGGGCGCTTCAATTCCAATGGCCCACGGCATGGTCAAGGCTCTCGGTGACGGCAGCCACGATCGGGTGGTCTCGGTTATCGGCGATTCAACCTTTGTGCACTCGGGCATTACCGGACTGATCAACTCGGTCTACAACGGTTCGGCCGCGACCCTCATCATTCTTGACAACCGTATCACCGCCATGACCGGCCAGCAGCCCAACCCCGCGTCGGGCTCTACGATCAGGGGGGAGGCTGCCCAGGAGCTCGATCTGGAGGCCCTGTGCAGAGCCTGCGGCGTCAAGCACGTTCGGATCCTGGATCCCCATGACGTACCTGAATGCCGCAAGGTGATCAGGGAGGAAGTGGAGCGTGACGAGATGTCAGTCATCATCGCCCAGGCACCCTGTGTGCTGCTCCCGGAAATGAAACTGCGCAAGCCGGTAACCCACTATACCAATATCGACAATTGTGTCGGCTGCACCTCTTGCATCAGGCTCGGTTGTCCGGCCATAAGCTGGACCGCTTTCGAAGAGGGCGAGGCAGAGGCCAGAGGCTACAAGAAAAGTCAGAAAGGCTACTCCAGGATCGATGAGGTGCTCTGCAATGACTGCGGGCAGTGTGCGTCGCTTTGTAAATTCAATGCCATCACCAGGGGAGAGCCAAAATAATGAGTGCGATAAGAAATATATTATTTTCAGGAGTGGGCGGGCAGGGCATCCTGCTGGCCAGCGAATTGACCGCGGCGGCCCTCTTGCAGGTAGGTTATGATGTCAAGAAAAGTGAAGTTCACGGCATGGCCCAGCGGGGCGGTTCGGTGACTGCGCAGCTCCGCTACGGGAAAAGGGTCTATTCGCCGCTGATCGATCCTGGTACGGCTGATATCCAGATGGCCTTTGAGATGATGGAGGCGGTCCGCTATCTACCTTATCTGAATACAGACAGTACGGTCATCGTCAATACTCAGAAAATTCTTCCCCCTTCGGTGGCGACGGGACAGGCAGTCTACCCTGAAAATGTTCTGGACGAGCTGGAAAAAAGAGATATCAGGGTAATTGGGGTCGATGCGTTTTCGATTGCCAAAGAGGCCGGAGAGGTTCGAACGGCCAATGTAGCCCTGGTTGGAGCACTTTCCGTGCATCTCGATGTCGATGTGCAGGTTTTTGAGGCGATCATCGAGCAGCGGGTACCGCAGCGGTTTCTTAAAGAGAATATTAAGGCCTTTGCCGGCGGTCGAGCGGCCGGCGGAAGGTAAGCGGCGATATTTTCAGGACAGGAGAGGAGAGAGATGTCGACAATTTATTGGGAAGAAGAACTGGAAACCCTGCCGCGGGTCGGCCTGGAATCCATTCAGTTGAAAAGGCTGCAGGCGCTGATCGGCAGGGTCTACGAAAAGGTTGAACCCTATCGGCAAAAAATGATCGCAGCCGGAGTCAAACCTGAAGACATAAAAGGGCTTGAGGACCTGCAGAAACTGCCGTTTACCGACCAAAGAGGACCTGCGGGAGAATTATCCGTTCGGGATGTTTACCATGGGACTCGATGACATTGTCCGGGTCCATGCCTCCTCGGGCACCACCGGCAAACCGACCGTGGTCGGTTACACCAAAAAGGACATCGATACCTGGGCCAACATGATGGCCCGGGCCCTGGCCTGTGCCGGGGCAACCAGAGGTGACATGGTCCACAACGCCTACGGCTACGGTCTTTTCACCGGCGGTCTTGGCGCCCATTATGGGGCCGAAAAGCTGGGGGCAACAGTCATTCCCGTATCGGGCGGCAACTCGAAGCGGCAGATCAACATCATGAGGGATTTCGGCTCCACTATCCTGATGTCCACGCCATCTTATGCGCTGAACCTGGCCGATGCGATGGATCAGATGGGCATCGATCCATCGTCGCTGTCGCTGCGGGTCGGCATTTTCGGAGCCGAACCGTGGAGCGAGAACATGCGGGAGGAAGTGGAGAACAAGCTCAACATCAAAGCGGTCGACATCTACGGCTTATCAGAGGTTATCGGCCCCGGCGTTGCCCAGGAATGTCTGACTTCCAGCGGGGGAATGCACATTTTCGAAGATCACTTCCTGCCGGAGATTATCGATCCTGACACCGGTGAAATTTTGCCCCCGGGGGAGAGGGGCGAGCTGGTTTTTACCACCCTTACCAAAGAGGCATTTCCGGTTATCCGTTACCGGACCAAGGATATCACCAGCCTTCATTACGAGACCTGCAACTGCGGCCGCACCCTGGTGCGCATGGAGAAGGTCACCGGCCGCTCCGACGATATGCTGATTATCCGGGGGGTAAACGTATTTCCCATCCCAGATCGAACATGTTCTGATGGGTATCGAGGGGGTGGAGCCGCACTACCAGATTATCGTGGAACGGGAAGGAACCATGGATACCATGACCAGTGGAGGTTGAGGTAAGCGATTCCCTTGTTCACCGATGAAATTAAAGGGCTTGAGCAGCTTACCAAACGTATCACCAGAGATATCAAGGACATTCTCGGTGTTACCTGCCGGGTGAAACTGGTTAATCCTCAGCGCTATCCAGCGCAGTGAAGGAAAAGCGCAGCGGGTTATTGACAATCGTAAAATCTGAGACCGGGAGAGAATCATGCGGGTAGAACAGATTGCAGTATTTCTGGAGAATAAATCGGGACGCTTGGCTGAAATAACAGCGATCTTGGCCGAAAACAATATCAATATCCGGTGCTCTTTCGGTTGCCGATACGGCTGACTTCGGGATTTTGAGACTGATCGTGGATAAGGTCGAGGAGGCTGAAAAGGCGCTGAAGGAAAAAGGATTTACGGTTGGTAAAACAACGGTGATTGCCGTTGAAGTGCCGGACGAACCGGTGGACTGGCGGCGGTGCTTGACTGTATCCAGAAAATCGGCCTCAATGTTGAGTACATGTATGCCTTTGTCAATAAAACCGGAGAAAATGCGGTGTTGATTTTTCGTTTTGACGATATGACCCTGGCGATCGACTCGCTTCAGCAGGAAGGATTCACGATTCTTGAAAGCAGTCAGGTCTATAATCTCTAGAAACATTTCATAGCTGCAGTCCGCTGTTAAACCGTCAAGCCCGCCTCGTTTGTTCAGCATTATCTGACGGTACCAGTGAATCCGGTTTGATGTTCAGGGCAGCTTCACCAATCGAAGCCCCCTAGCAGCGGAATTGTGCAACGCTAGGGGCAATGAACTGGTGGTGGACATAATGTTTTGGGATAACAATGAGCAGATGGCCGCTGATGAATTGACCGCACTTCAACTGGACAGGCTGCAGACGGCATTGGGCCGGGTAGCAACGCATGTCCCGTTTTACCGGAATAACTTCAAGGAGGAAAAAATCGATCTGGAATCGTTTACAAGCCTCGATGATATCAGACGTCTGCCGTTTACCACCAAACAGGATCTCCGCAACAACTACCCGTACGGCATGTTTGCCGTACCCTTGAGAGATGTGGTCAGGATCCATTCCTCGTCGGGAACCACCGGTATGGCGACGGTGGTCGGTTATACGCAAAATGATATTAACACCTGGTCCAACCTGATTGCCCGTATTCTGACGCATGGCCGGAGTCAGTGCAAACGACGTGATTCAGATTGCTTTTGGATACGGACTGTTCACCGGCGGATTCGGATTGCATTACGGGGCGGAAAGACTCGGTGCCTCGGTTATCCCCATTTCATCCGGCAATACCCGGCGGCAGATCCAGATCATGCAGGATTTCAAGACCACCGCATTGGTCTGTACGCCTTCCTATGCCTTGAAAATTGCTGATGTGATGATGGATATGGGGATTAACCCGAACGGTCTTTCGCTGAAATTCGGTCTTTTTGGAGCCGAGCCATGGTCCGAGAAAATGAGAGAAGGAGATCAGTGAACGGCTCGGCATCCTGGCCACTGACAACTATGGCCTGTCGGAAGTGATGGGGCCGGGAGTTGCCGGCGAATGTCAAGAATGCAATGGTCTGCATGTCAATGAAGATCATTTTCTGATGGAAATTCTCGATCCTCATGTCTGGAACCGGTTGAACCCGGCGATATCGGAGAACTGGTTATCACGACGCTTACCAAAGAGGCTTTTCCGGTTATCAGGTATCGAACAAGGGATCTGACCCGACTGCTTCCTGAACCGTGTCCATGCGGTCGAACCTTCAAACGTATCGAACGGATTACCGGCAGGACCGACGATATGCTGATTATCAAGGGGGTCAATGTATTTCCCACGCAGATTGAGTCGATCCTTTTCGATATCGAAGGTACCCAGCCCCATTACAATCTTATCATCGAGCGGGAAAATAACGAGGATAAGGTTACGGTGATGATTGAAGTGGTCGAATCGATCTTCTTCGACCAGATGAAAAAACAGCGGACCATGGTCGATCTATCAAGAAGAGACTGGCCGTCCGAGCTGGGTGTCGGGGTTAATGTCAAACTGGTCGAGGAACGGAGCCTGGAACGATTTAACGGTAAAGGCGACCGGGTCATCGATAAACGACAAATCTAATAAAGATACCCTAAAGGTTTATAACCATATGCGAAGCAACAACCGTTCAGCAGGCGAGCTCAGACCTTTTTCGGTGAATGCAGATATTCAGCCTCAGGCCTATGCGTCGTTGCTGATCAAAACCGGCAATACCCATGTGATTTGCGCGGTCAGCCTTGAAGGAACAAGTGCCCGCCGTTTCTCGAAGGTACGGGCCCAAAGGCTGGATAACCGCGGAATATTCCATTCTTACCTGGTGCCACTTCGTCGAGATATCGGCGCGAAATCGGGGGGCAGTCGGGACGGAGCATGGAAATTCAGCGGTTGATCGGGCAGCAGCCTGCGTGATGATGGTTGATCTTCGTGACGCTCGAGGGCTTACGCTGCGGGTCGACTGCGATGTGCTTAACGCCGACGGCGGCACCCGGACCGCTTCGATTACTGGCGCGGCTCTGGCCGTGAAAAATGCGATTACTCAGAATGGCGTCCGAAAATCTTCTTAGCACAGTTCCTGAACTGATTCCACCTGGCAGCTGTTTCCGTTGGCGTTGTCGCCGGGGAGGTTTTACTCGATCTTGATTATCCGGAAGATTCCAGTGCCGACGGCGACGGTAATTTCGTGATGGCCGGTGAAGACTGGGTCGAAATCCAGCTAACCGCAAACAACCCCGGTTACGCGACTCACCAGTTCTCATCGATCAAGCGATTTGCCGCAAAAGGTATCAGCGAACTGTGTGGTTTGTGGGAACGTTTTAGTTAATAGATCTGTCTTTCATGATGATCAGGGGTACCAAGGAATGGGCAGTGGCGGAAATCAACTGCTGTGTCGGCTGTCCCTACGATTGTCGGTACTGTTATGCTCGACTGGCTGCTCTGAAAAGGGGACGATTCTGCCGCTTGGCGAGTGGGCCCAGAGCCGGATCATCGAAGGAAATGGTCGATGCAGTCCAGCCATGCTATCCTGGCCAGGTTATGTTTCCGACTGCCCATGATATCATCGATGACAATCTGACGAAGCGCTTGAGGTTATAAGCAGCTTGCTGGCGGCTGACAACCGGGTTCTGGTTGTGTCCAAACCTTCAGTATCATGCCTCGAGCGGCTCTGCGATCGTTTTGACGGGGAGCAGAAGCGGATTCTGTTTCGATTTACCATCACGGCCAGAGATGATGATATCCTGTGGTTCTGGGAACCGGGAGCACCTGCTTACCCGGAACGGCTGGAGAGTTTGCGGCTGGCCTTTGAGAGGATTCGCGACTTCGGTGAGCATCGAGCCGATGCTCGACCTGGAGGATCTTGTGGAACTGATCGTGAGATCGAACCTTTGTTCACCGATTCGATCTGGGTCGGCAAAATGAACCGGATCGAAGAGCGGGTGTGGATCGATTCCAGTGAGGCAGCGGCTAAGTCGAACGCGTCAGATCGGAACAGGATGACCAGAAGATTCTGGTTGTTTCGATTCGCTGAAAGACAACCCGCTGATCAGGTGGAAAGAATCGATCAAACTGGTTGTCGGGCTGCCATTGCTACCGAGAGCGGACTCGACATATAGTTCCCGTCCTAAAATCAGTAAATTCAGGAGAGGAACTATCTGAAGGTAGAGGCGATGAAAAGAAAACAATGTGAAATTACCGACAGGGCCGAAATGGATGCTGTTCTGAGCCCGCCCGGATGGGCAGAATGGCTACCAGCGGGGTGCGACGGTTATCCCTATATCACACCGGTAAACTACGTGTACCATCGTGGATCGATATATTTCCACTGCGCCAGGGCCGGTGAAAAACTGGACAATTTTAAAAGGGACTCCAGGGTCTGTTTTGAGGTGGATATTCCGCTTGCCTATCTCGATCTCGACTATTATGGTGATAACCCTGAAAGTTGCAGGGTTACCCAGTTTTACCATTGTGTTATCATACGTGGCAGGGCCGAAATCGTCAGGGATATCGAAGAAAAACTGCAGCGCTCAATGCCCGGTGGCAAGCCACGAACCTGACGGACGTCAGTTCCAGAAGATAACCAGCGAAACCAAGGCGGTTGCCCTGTGCGAAGTAGTTGCGGTAAGAATCGAGCGGATCAGCGGCAAGCGGGAACTGGCCCAGAAAAAAAGTGATGAAGAGAAGCGCTCCCTCAGCAGTTTCCTGGAACAGAGAACTGTTCCGGTGACGCTGAGGCTGCCGAACTGATCACAGGCGACGATAAATAAAAACTCAATAGAGTTAGCAAAGGCAACCGGAGGGAGCAGGAGTTGGAAGATATCAAATCGACAGACAGCGAAATATTTGAGCTTATCAAGCTGGAGGAAAAACGGCAGTTCGATAAAATCCGGCTTATCGCATCAGAAAATTACGTGTCATCCGCCGTGCTCCAGGCCACGGGTACGGTGCTGACCAATAAATATTCGGAAGGCTATGCCGGCAAACGTTACTACGAAGGTCAACAGATCATCGACCAGATCGAGTGTATCGCCATCGAACGGGCCAAGAATCTGTTTGGTGCTGAGCATGTTAATGTCCAGCCCTATTCAGGTTCACCGGCAAATGTCGCGGTATATCTGGCCTTTCTGAAACCCGGCGACACTATTTTTGGTATGGCTCTGCCCCATGGGGGGCACCTGACTCACGGTGCCAAAGTCAGTATTTCAGGTAAATATTTCGATGCCGAGTCCTACGCCCTGAACAGGGAGACCGGCCTGATCGACTATGATGACATCCGCGAAAAGGCGCTCTCCTGCAGGCCGAAAATGATTATTGCCGGTCACTCAGCGTATCCGCGGATTATCGATTTTGAACGCTTCAGAGCCATTGCCGATGAGTGCGGTGCCCTGCTGATGGTGGACATGGCTCATTTTGCCGGTCTTGTCGCCGGCGGCGCACATCCCTCACCGATCCCTTTTGCCGATGTGGTTACGACCACTACCCATAAATCCCTGCGTGGCCCGAGAGGAGCAATGATACTCTGCAAAGAAAGTTTGCGGCAGCGATCGACAAAGCGGTTTTTCCCGGCCTGCAGGGAGGGCCGCATAACCACACGACGGCGGCCATGGCAGTGGCGTTTAAGGAGGCGGCAGCGAGGATTTTAAGGATTACGCCCGGCAGGTCGTTGAGAACGGGCGGACTCGGCTGAAACTATACTGGGAACGGCTTCAAGCTGATTACCGGGGGAACCGATAACCATCTGCTGCTGATTGATGTGACCAGCAAGAATATCGGCGGTAAACCCGCCGCCCAGGCGCTTGACCTGGCCGGTATGGTGGTTAACTACAACGCCGTGCCCTTTGACCCGAGGAAACCGAGCAGTCCCAGCGGAATCAGGCTCGGCACTGCGGCCGTAACCTCGCGCGGATTCAGGAAAAAAGAGATGGTTCAGGTGGGTGAATGGATCAACGCTGTAATTTCGGAACCGGAAAACCACCACCTGATAGCAGAAATTGCCGGCGCATATCGCTTCCTTCTGCAAGGATTTTCCTCCTCCCGGTATGACTGTCTGAGGAGGCTGCTGACAGTGCTCAGCCTGTGGCAGTGGGGGTCGCTTTCAAGTCTGCTGATAATCACGAAGGCCAGCGCTGCGCGTTCGTTTCTGGTCAATTCATTTTCCAGTGCTGCCAGAGCTGCCTGAATTTTTTCCGAAGATCCGGTTTCTTGCTCGGCAAGCGCCAGGCCTCGGCCATCTGCTGTTCGTTTATGCAATGAACGGACTTGCCGCCCAGAAGGGGGATCGTGTTATGTGCCACAGCTCATCACCCCCGTTGTCGAGTTCAGGGAAGCCGCTCAGGCCGAAACTGGCGCCGCAGCCGCACGATGATTCGTTGTTTCCGTTGTTGAAACGAAAACCGGCCGTGATAAGGTCATCGGAATAGTCGATGACAGACCCAGGAGGTTCGGGATGGACTCGATATTGGAAACGATATCTATGCCGTTATGGCTCTCCAGGACTTTTTCATCGCTGAGCATCTCCGAGTCGATTTCGGCGTCATAGGTCATACCGGCGCATCCTCCGGTTTTGACAATTACCCTGAGAAATGTACTATCTCCAGCTCCCTGGGTGCGCAGCATTTTTTCTGCTTTTTCAGTAATCTGTATCATATTGGGTGTACTTGGTCTTTATTGGCGAATAGGTTGTTATTATTATACCACATTGTCGTACTCATATAATATGGCAGATTTTTAAAAGGGAAAGGTTTGTTTTTGAGGAAAAAGAAAGGTGGCTGCGGAAAACCTCAATCAAAATAGTCAAATCGTCCAAAGCAATTGATTATCAAGGTCAATTATGTTAAGTGGAGTCCGATGGCAGTGTACAACAATATTTCATTGTCTTCCTGAATTGCCCAAGGATCTAGCCCTTCCACCATTCATTTTCTGAGGAGAGGAGAGTTGTCATGAAAAAGCTATTAGTCGCCCTGTTGATTTCCCTATTCTGTCTTCCGGGCCTCGTAACGGGTGCGGAAAAAAAAGACCCGCTGGCCGCCTGGAAACCCAAATTTGATCCCAGTGGTGCAGAATTTACCTATATTCTGTCCAATATTTCGCACCCGGTCATCGAAGGTGTTGCCGTCGGATACAGTATTCGCGACAAAGTATGGGAAAAAACCAATGGCCGGATCTATGTCGATTATCGTCCGCTGGCACAGCTTGGCGGAGAAAAAGATGTTATCAGCAAGCTGAAGCTGGGTGCCGTGCAAGGCATGCTCAGTTCTTCTGTGGCTGCAGCCAATGTCGCTGATCGTCTCGGTATCGTCAATCTGCCCTATGTTGTCGATACCTTTGACAAACTCGATACCTTCAGAAACGATCCTGAAATCTGGACACCATTTGCAGAGGCGGCACTGGAAAGCGGTATCGTGGTCGCCGATATTACCGGCTACGGGCCTTATGGCTGGGCCACGACCACACCGGTCAAAATCGATCGCCGATGCCAAAGGCGTCAATTTCCGCATTGCCGAGGCACCGGTCAATACCGATTCCTATAAGGCCTGGGGTTTGAAATTTACCGTTATGCCTTGGCCAGATGTGCCGCAGGCGCTTGCAGACCGGTGTTATCAACGGTCTCGATCATACGGCGATTGTCTGTAACATCACCAAGAAATTCACCATCGCCAAATCCTTCACCGAGTTGAACTATGCCCAGGGGCTGTTCGTTCATCTGATCAACAAGCGCTGGCTGGACAAACTGCCCGAAGATGTGCAGGCAGCTTTTCTCGATGTTATTGCCGAAGAAAGTGCCGCCACCCGTGATGCGACCAGAAAACAGCATGATGACCAGATCGCTGCGGCAAAGGAGGCAGGAGTGGAGTTTATCCACTGCCCGAGGCCGACATTGGCGAGTTGAAAAAGCTGGCCGACCAGTCTGAGAAATGGGGAGAGAAGATCGGTCCCGACTATCTCGCCACAGTGAGGCAAAACTGGGCAATTAAACCTGATTCTGGCTCTTAGCTCAGTCGCGCCAGTATTTATGCGGTCGGAGAAGCCATCTTCTCCGACCTTTTTTTTTGCCTTGAACGAATGACTGTAATGGTGAAAAAAATACTTTAAGGACTGATCGACCGCGCTTTTCTTCGTCGAGGAGTGGTCGCTGTTTATTGCCGTATGCGCTGCGCTTCTGACGGCGATGGCCAACGTCATACTGCGAAAGACGACCGACGACTACAGCCTCTACTGGTCGGATGAAGTGGTGCGCAAAGTCATTTATTTTTCAACCTATATCGGCTGTGTCGCGGCAATCAGAGGCCGTTCGCTGATCCGCATCGACGCGCTTGCCGCAGATTGTTCCCGTTTCTGAAAAAGCCACTTACGCTGTTTTCACATCTGGAGTACTCGTTTTTGCCGGAATCATGGTCTATCTCGGTGGGCAGATGACGATGATGATGTATCAGGACGAGTATGCCAGGACCGCAACACTGCGATTGCCTGAGTGGTCGTTCTATGCGGTTCTGCCGCTGATGGGGTGATGATGTGTTCTACGCACGCTGATTATGATCTGGGAAGATCGTCGACCGGCAGGATATTACGGGGGACAACTGAGCGATGGACAGCAGCTATCTTATCATTGTCGCTATCCTGCTTGGCTGTCTCGCGTCAACCATTCCCGTATTTATGGCGCTGTTTTTTACCGGCATGATCGGCCTCGTTTTCCTGATCGGCATCGATCCGCAGATCGTTATCGAAGTGCTCTATCGCAGCATGGATAAATTTGCGCTGATCGTCGTGCTCTTTTTCGTGCTCTGCGGCAATATCATGACCACCGGGTCGATTGTCGAAAAACTTATCAAGGCGGCCAATGTGATGGTTGGTTTTCTGCCGGGCGGTCTCGCCATGGCCGGGGTTACTCGCCTGCGGGTTTTTCGGCGCCATCTCGGGTTCGACGGTTGCCACCGTCGTTGCGATCGGCAGTTTTATGATTCCGGCGCTGATCGAAAATAAGTATGATGAAAAATTTTCGGTTGGCCTGATGACCACGGCCCCGATTCTCGGCGTTATCGTTCCGCCTTCAATCGCTATGATTCTCTATGCCATGGTCAGCAACGATCAGTTGGAGGCACTCTTTCTTACCGGCTTTATCCCGGGCCTGACAATTATGCTGGCGATGAGCCTCTATGCCTATTTTTTCTGCAAGAAGATGGGTATGACCAGGCGTCCGCGGCCTTCGCTCTCGGAAGTGCTTGCAATGTTCAAGGAAAGTATCTGGGCACTTTTTCTTCCGGTGCTGATTTTCGGCGGCATCTATTCCGGCCTGTTTACCGCCAATGAGGCGGCGGTCGTTGCCTGTTTCTACGCATTTTTCGTGGAAACCTGTATTCATCGGGATATGAAATTCCGCTCGCTGAAACGGGTTGTTGTTCAGTCGGCGATAACGTCGTCAACCCTGCTGGTAATTGTTGCAGGCGCATCGGTGTTCGGCGAATATCTGACGTTTGAGCAGATTCCCGGAAAAATCGCCACGGTGGTTGTCGAGAACATTTCTTCTCCATGGGTGTTCCTGCTGTCGGTCAACATCCTGCTGCTGATTATCGGCATGTTCATGGACATCATTTCGGCAACCCTTATCCTGACGCCGATATTTCTGCCGCTGCTCGCCAAGTTCGGCATCGATACCATGCATTTCGGCCTTTTGATGACCATCAATCTCGGGATCGGCTACTGTACGCCGCCGCTTGGTGTCAGTCTCTACATATCCGGAGCAACGGTGAACAAAGATATCGTCTATGTATCAAAAGCGGTACTGCCCTTTTTAATGATACAAATAGGAATTCTGCTGATCATGACCTTCTGGCCCGGTCTGGTATTGTTTCTGCCCAGATTGGTCTATGGATAGCTGGAGACCAAAAGAATAGAGAACAGGAGATACGAATCGTATGGATCCCAAAATTCTCGTACCGGTTAACGACTCGTCGACGGCCCGTTCTACCGTGGACTCGATAATATAGGCTCAAAGACAGGTTCCCTCAGACGCTGACCCTGCTTTATGTCATTGACAAAGGGCTGTTGACCTACAAAATGATTCCGGATATTCAGCTGGACATGGTCAAGGATAATGCACGGAAAGGGGGCATGGACGCTGCTCGATAAGCATTGTGTCAAACTCAGGGAAGCAGGCTTCGAGTTGGAGACGGTAATTGATTTCGGGACTCCTCAGCGGGTTATCTCAGAAATTGCTGAAAGGGATGGCTTCGACCTGATTGTGATCGGCAGACATGAACGGGGCGGGCAGATTCGCAACGTTCTGTTCGGATCGGTTGCCAGTTATGTGCTCCACAATGTTTCCTGCCCGGTCCTGCTTTTTTAATAGGGTTCCCTGCCGGATCCAGATAATCGAGGCCATAATATTTTAGACGGAAATGATTAATGTATCGCGCAGGTAGGCAGGTAACCTGAAATGCAGAGCGCATAGAAATTGCGAGGAACACAATGGGACAAGATAAACTGGCAGAACTCAGAGAGGAGTGGTACAGCGACCCGGATATTAAGCCGGAAACGGTCGAAGAAGAAGTGGACGATGAGTTCCTGGCTCTGAATGTCCTCTTCAAATCACGAGGCGTAACAGTCGCCGGCGACGAAAGCGTCAAGGTCGAGCAGGATGGAGCTGACAATGATGCGAATGATTATGCCGGTGATAAAGAAGATTAACAAGAAGAAAATCCAAGCCATTTTTATTTCACTACCTATAGATTCTCTCCCGTAAAGACAGCAATGGTGAATTGATGGCGCCTGCTGCGCAACCCTTCGGGCTTGATTCATTGGCCTCCAGGG
>CAVWXN010000008.1:95000-418193 GCA_963759125.1 uncultured delta proteobacterium | reverse complement strand
ACGAAAAATTCGAAGAATGGGGACACATGCTATCGTGTCCCCGCGGGTTCCCCTGGTTTCCTCATATTTTCCTAACGTGTACCCGGCAGTTCTCTCTTCTCTTCGACAGGTTTAAACGGTAGATAGAGTGGGTCGCCGATCAGCACCATCTGCCAGGAAAGAAATGGCAGGGTGATAAGATAGACCTCGCCCAGAGTCAGATACCCCTCGGTAAGTATGGTAAAGAAAAGATCAGGCGGGGGAAATGCCTGGACATAGGGCTCATACACGGGGCCAATTGTGGCCGCCACTCCTTCTTCAAGCATCCGCTTACACCAGGCCTGGGAGCCTTTTCGTTTCAAGGTTGTGCATTCGCCGGAGGCAATGTGAAAGCCTACAGATCCAGGATTCCAGTCAAATGCGTCGACGTAGTTACCCAGACTGTACCAGCCGCAGTAGAGCGCTGCATCAGGACATGAACCTTCCTCGAAGAGTTCTGGACGGTCATCGATGACGACGGGCAGCCGCCCGTGCTGGGTGAGTTTGCAGCGGCGTTGTGGAGGGCCGCATCATAGAGCGCATAGCCGCTTTTGTTCTCGTTGGTTTGGGGTTTCTGCCAGCGGGCATCAAAATAGGCTGTGCCCTGTAGCCCGGTCTGCTCAGTCGCAAGGGTATCATCTACAATCCGGCGCACCGTCTGAGCTGTCGGCCCGTCCAGCCTGCTGACGATGAGCACGTCATTTCGTTTCAAGAGAAGCTCTTGGTCTCGAAATCCAAGATAGAATGGATTGGGAAGCCAGTTTTCGAGCGGATAGTCCTGGTTAAGTACCAGTGCCAGCTCTGAATCTACAGAGGCGCGGAGATTGGTTTGCAGAATCTGCTCGATCTGGGACTTCAGAGTCTTGATCTGGTCCTTAAATTTAGGCTGGTCCTCTTTTTCTGAAGTTTTTAAGCTCTGCTGATATTGTTGTATCTGTCGACGCAGCTTTTCAACTTGGTCTTTATCTTCAAAATCGAGGGTGGGGGGGCGAATCTTTAAGGGAACGCCGTATATTGTAACGATACCGCGGATCAGTTTGGTGGTGCGGAGTTTGGTTATGGCTTCTCGGACTGGGGCTGCAATGTTTTTATCGTAGTCTTCCCGGTCGCATACTTCGTCCCAGCTTGTTCGGATTTTTATGAGGTTTTCCTGGGGTATGGCGCGCTTTTGCATATAGTATTTTGCCAGTTTCACACTGTCGGTTGCACGACTATTGGCAACCACCACTATCTCATCGGGGGAAAGGGCAGAAGCAGTGGGAATCTTGCAGAAAAGCGACGCTATAACCCCAAGAGTCATCAGTGTTCGTACGAGCGGTGTGAACATCGTCTGAGGTGCCTCGCTGAGAAGTTATGTTGAGTGACCTGCTCTATGTACATTGTTTAAGTATAGATTACAGGGAATTTTCATCGTACTCAAGGCATCACGAGATTTGAATAGCGTCTAATCCTATCTTTGACTAACATCCAAAGTTTTTACAAGCGTCTGTCTGAACCTGTTCGACAGTCAGGTAAAATCTCTTCGTTTCAGAGGGCGGGTAGGGAGACACACCATACACCTCATTCTATAAAAAATATCTTGCCCACAAGCCCCCGTGTAATTACAATGTAATTACTAAATGGTATGTTTGAACTATGGAGCAACTAGTGGAGAAGATGATGAAAGCATCAATCATCAAAATCGGAAATTCGCACGGGATTCGTATTCCCAAGCCAATCATTGATCAGTGCGGTTTTAAAGATGAGGTTGAGTTTGAAGTTCGAGAACATGAACTCATTATCAGGGGTGTCGAACAGCCTCGGAAAGACTGGGCAAGGTCATTTCAGAAAATGACGGCAATGGGAGACGATGTATTGGTTGAAACACCGATTTCCGAATGGGACGATGAGGAGTGGGAATGGTAGTAGAGAGATTCGAGGTATTTCTGGTAAATCTGGATCCAACGATCGGACGCGAAATTAAGAAAACCAGGCCCTGTCTCGTCATCTCCCCCGATGAAATGAACGAATATATCTCGACGGTTATCGTTGCGCCGATGACCACCAGGGGAAGAAATTACCCGACCAGAATTGGCTGCTCATTCCAAGGCAAGCAAGGGCAGGTCGTTCTTGATCAGATTCGCACTGTCGATAAAAAGCGGTTGGTTAAAAAACTGGGACGGATAAGCTCAAAAACACAGGTTAAAACCTTGAGTCTGCTACAGGAAATGTTTGCGCTGTAGATTATCTGGGAGGATACAATACTTATTGTGTTACCATTAATAATCTAAGATTCGGGTATTTCGCCTCCTTGTTTCTCTGCCGGTATCATCTTGGCACTGCCCCTACAATGTAATATAACTAATTGAATGCATAGGGTTTATTTTTTGTTTTAAGTGTGTTTTGGCTTTGCGCTGGGATGAAAAAGAGGTAGTAACTAGCTGTGGTAGGGGACACAATATTCATGGTGTCCCTGAGATCTTTTTCACAATAAGACACTAAGGATATATGGAGGGGACACCATGGGTATTGTGTCCCCATTATTGAGCATAACCCAGCAGAAGGGGACAAACCATGGCCAACTTCTTATTCGTACTGAGCAAGGACAACAATGAATCGGCAACCAGGTGTATGCAATTTGCCAAGATCGCCCACTCCAAGGGACACCATGTGGACATGTTCTTTATAGACGGCGGCGTCAGCTGGGCCGACAAAGAAAGGGATCTCTCACAAAAGACCGATACCGGCGACTGTCCCGGCCGACTATCTGGACTACCTGGTGGAAAATGAGATCGCCATCGGCATCTGCACGCCCTGCGCCAAGAACAGGGGGATGGACGAAGCGAAGTTCTACCCGAATATGCTGCTGGATGGGGGGCCGCATCTTATCGACATGGCCTCAAGGCTAAAGTCTTCAACTTTTGAAATGGTCTTTTTCCTCGATCTCTGCGTTATACGGACGATTTGAGTCCTCGACGTACTGAGATGTACGTCTGCGGGTCAATTCCCGTCCATGCCTTGATCTTGAAATGAAATCTACATTTTTCGTTGATAACAGTGGTTCGACAGACTAAAAAGTTTGGATGACCAACGCATCCTTCAAACTTTTCCTGTTCATCCTCGCCTTTGCGCCGCTGGCCTTCGGTGCGGTGGAGCACTGGTCGATGATGATTGTGCAGGTGCTCACCGCACTAGCCCTGCTGCTGTGCCTTATTGGCCTGAGTAGGGCAGGCGAACCGCTGCTGAAGGTACCTGGGCTTCTGCCCCTGGGCCTGCTGCTGGGCCTGATGGCGCTGCAGCTTGTGCCATTACCACCAGGATTGTTGAAGATACTATCTCCAGCAACCTGGGAGGTCTACCGGCCGGTCTATGAGTTGTCGGGCGGGGATTTCTGGGCGCCGCTTTCGGTAAACCAGAAGGCGACCCTGCAGGAACTGCTGCGCATCTCTTCCTACGCCTTGTTCTATATCCTGACGATCCAGCTGCTCCGCCTGGGTAAAAGAATCAATCGGACGCTCAAATTCATTGCCGTGCTGGCTGCCGCAATTGCCTTTATCGCCGTGCTCCAGCAGTTCAGCAGCAATGGACTGATTTACTGGTTTCGACCGGCGCCCAGCTCTCACCCCGGCGGCCCGTGGGTCAATATCAACCAGTATGCCGCTTTCATGGGGGCCATGTGTCCGCTGGTCCTGGCCCTGTTTCTCTACTACCGGCCTGCCTCGGCCGATGATGAATCCTGGCGGGAACGGTTTGTCGTCTTTTTCTCTGCACCGAAAAGCAATCTCCACCTGTTTCTGGGGTTTGCCTTCGTACTGCTGGCCTTCTCCGTGTTTGTCAGTCTCTGCCGCGGCGGGATAATCACCATTCTCGCCTCGATGATCCTCTTTGCCCTGCTCTACAGCTACAAGCGCCGCACCCTGGGCCGGGCGACACTCTGGGTGGCGCTCTGCCTGGCGCTGCTGGCGGTGAGCTGGTTCGGCTGGCAGCCGATCATCGACGAGTTCGACAAGGCTTTCGATACCAGTGGAGTGATACGGGACGCCCGCTTGCAGCTCTGGTCCGATACCCTGGCACTGATCCGCGACTTTCCCGTGTTCGGGGGCGGCTTCGGCACCTTCGTCGACCTCTATCCGTCCTACAAGACGCTGACCACCAATCTGGTTTTTGACTTCGCCCATAACGACTATCTGGAGATGGCAGCCAACGGCGGGCTTATCGGGTTTATCCTGGCGGCCTGGTTCTGTGCGACGGTGCTCGTCCACGGCTGGCGCAAGGTCATCGTCCGGCGGGACCGTCTGGCGGTGCTGGTGGGGATCGGGGCGATCGTCTCGATCTGTGCGCTGCTCATGCACAGCGCTGTAGATTTCAATCTGCAGAGCGGTGCCGTGGGACTCTATTTTTTCTTCGTCTGCGGGCTGCTGGTGGCGGTGGTCAATCATCGTTATGAACATTACCAGGAAGAGTCGCTGCTGCCTGAAATGAGCGGTCGGAGTAGGCACGTGCTGCTGCCGTTCACCATGCTCTTTCTGGTGTTTGCAGGCGTCGTGCAGTTGAGCGTGCTGATCAGCGGCTACAGTTATGCGCAGGTGAGCCATCTCTTCGTGTCCAGGTATCTTGGTTCAGAACGGTTGGCCGAGATAGAAGAGGCGCTGCAGACTTCGATGCGTTTCGACCCACTCGAGGGACGCTATCCCTTCGAGCTGGGCCGTATCGAAATCGTCAGGCAGCGTGCCCGGGAGGCATTTGATTACTCCCTTCAGGCCGCCCGTCTGCAGCCGCTCTCCGGACCGTACCTGCAGCGGCTGGCGATGATGCTGCCGGAGTCCAGGCAGACCGAGGCTACAGCCCTGATGCAGGAGGGGTATCGAAGGGCGCTCAACAAAGACGGACTGCTGGGGGACTGGGTCGAGTGGCTGCTGATCACCGGCAAGCGAGACCAGGCCATTGAAATGATGCAGGGCCGGTTCGCTCAAAATCCCGGGCAATTAGTCCAGATGCTACCGATCATGCTCACCTACGAGTTGGAAAGATCGGAGATCGAAAAGATCCTGCCCCGATCGGTGCAGAGCTGGATCCGCTATGGTGAATATCTGGAGAAAATCGATGATGTCGAGGGAGCAGGCTATTTCCGGGCCGGGGCACTCGACTTGCTGGACCAGGAGGATGAGATCAGAGCCGGATGGTTCACCCAGCTGATCTCCTACTACCGGCGTCAAAAGCAGCCTGAAAAAGCGCTGGAAGTGTTACGCCTGGGAGTGGAAAAACTTCCGGACTATGCACCGTTTCACATCTGGCTCGGTGATCATTACCGGCAAGAGGGAATCACCTACCGGGCCAAAGAAGAATACGAACGGGCGGTGATGCTCGAACCGGGCAACGACTCTTATCGAAAGAAATTAAGAAAACTCGAACTCGATATCGAGTTTGGGGAGTAGTAGTAGAATTACAGAGATGAGGGACACAATACCTATCCTGTCCCAATTTCATTAGGGACAGGATAGGTATTGTGTCCCCATCAGTGCACACTATGTAGAGGAGGTCGATTGATCAGATAAGATTTTTATAACTTTACCGAAGCTATCCAGATCTTCGTTAATCGTAGTCCAGACCACTCTAAGGTCAACTCCAAAGTATTCGTGAATCAGTTTATCTCTCATTCCAGCGATTTCTTTCCATGGTTCTTCCGGAAACTCTAATCGTAAGGCTTCTGGTATCTTTTTTGTCGCCTCACCAATTATTTCCAGGCTTCGTATCACTGCGTTGATAGTTTTCTTATCGGTTGCAAACTCATCAAAAGACATGGAGTCTGTAAATTGCTTTATATCCTCGATGGACTCCAGGATGTCACTCAGATAATCATCGATTATCCTTTCAGCTGACATAGTGGACCTCTTTCTCGATGATCGCTCCAATATGTTTTTTTAAAGAACCGGGAGTTGTCAAATCGACTTTTAGATCGAGCAATTCCTGGAGGGTATTTTCCACTCTTAGAAAGTGAACAAACCCTATAGGTTTTGTGAACTCAATGAGAATATCTATATCGCTTTCAGGAGTAAGCTGATCTCTTAGCACAGATCCAAACACACCTAACCTTTTAACATGGTATTGTTTTTTTATTTGAGGGAGGTGGTCAGCTAAGATGCTAAGTATCTGGTCTTTTGATTTCATGGTTTTATACCCAAGAGTTTTAGCTTCAGTTTGATTCTTACTGAAAACAGGCATGAAATCAAGTGAATATCATAGCCATAAGGGGGACACAATACCTATGGTGTCCCTCCAATCAGTACTGCCCTCTGTTACTGACTATAAAATCATAGGGACACCATAGGTATTGTGTCCCCATCAGTACATAATCGTCAGCGCCCCCGCAACAGCCGCTCCAGCAGCGCCGGGCCCACCGTTTCCCAATCCACGCACGGGCGTCTGAAGCCTTTGGGTCTGATCAGCGGGCAGCCGAAGGCGGCGTCGTCGACATAGATATCGGCGTAGGCCTTGGGACTCTCTGTCCAGCTGTCCTGGTCCGGGTTCTTATTGATTCCGTAGAACTTGATCCCCTTATCTTCGAGGAAGGAGACGGCGTCCGAGAGCATCGGTCCGCCCACGGAGGTGTCCGAGCGCATGGTGAAGAGGATCAGTTTGGCGCCCTGGTCCTGGAGTCGCTTGAGCCAGAGGATCGCCCCGGGCGCTTCGGTGCCTATCTCGGGAAAACAGTGATCGACGATGGTGCCGTCAAAATCGATACAGATATACATTTTTTCACCAGCTCTCTAATGGGACTGAAATTTCTTGCCGACAAATAGCTTGTTGCTGATAATGGTCAACAAAACCGCGAACACCGCGGCGGCGATACCTAAAAGGACATTAAAAAAGGGTGGTGCAGCCAGCGCGATACGGATGATCATCGTCGACAGGGCAAAACCCGAATTTCTGGGCGCCTGCAATAAGGAGACACAATACTAAATTTCGAATTCAAAATTAAGTATTGTGTCTCCTTATTTCTTAGATTGGACGCGTGTCGCTGAGGATTTTATCGATCACTTCCATGAAGACCCTGGTTTCGATGGGCTTGGAGAGATAGCCGTTCATGCCGGCGGCCAGACATTTTTCGCGGTCTTCCCGCATGGCATGGGCGGTCATGGCGATGATCGGGATTTTCGCCGTCTTTTCATCTTCATGGGTTCTGATGTTGTGGGTCGTCTCGAAGCCATCCATGTTGGGCATCTGGATGTCCATTAACACGAGATCATAGCTTTCGTGTTCAAGTTCCTCCAGGACTTCTCTGCCGTTGGTTACGGCAGTCACTTGCCAGCCGCTCTGCTCGAGCATGGCCACGGCAATGGTCTGGCTGATGCTGTCATCTTCGGCCAGCAGGATACGAACTACCTTGTTGCCGTTGCCGCTCTTCCTGTCGAGGGGGCGGCTGGCACCGGTGAAGGACTGGGTGACCGGCGTGGGCAGCTCAAACGGCAGACTGAATGAAAAACAGCTGCCTCTGCCCTTCTCGCTTTCGAGCCAGATTCTGCCGCCCATCGCTTCCACGAGCTGGGTAGTGATTACCAGACCCAGGCCAGAACCTTTGTAGGTATTGTTGCCAGCTGCTTCCAGCTGTTCGTAGGGGTGAAATATCTTTTTCTGGTGATCGGTCGGTATACCGATACCCGTGTCCGAAACCGAAAAGAGCAGGGACATCTGGGTTGGATCCTCTGTTTCTGTCTGCCGATCTCGCTGGACATGGAGGCATATTTCGCCGTCCTCGGTGAACTTGATGGCGTTGCCGATGAGGTTGAGGACAATCTGGCAAAGATTATTGGGATCGCCGATCAGCAGTTCCGGTACGTTGCTGTCAATCTCGGATTTAAGGGCGATATTCTTCTGGGCGGTCTGCACCCGCATCAGGCTCATCGGTTCGGCCAGGGTGTTGCGCAGCCTGAAGGTCGAGCGCTTGGTACGCAGCTTTCCCGCTTCGATTTTCGAAAAATCCAGGATGTCGTTGACCAGGTCGAGCAGCCGTTTGGACGAGGCCCTGATCATTTCCAGATAGTCGCGCTGCTCTTCATCCAGGTCGGTGCCGAGCAGCAGGTTGGTGACGCCGATAATACCGTTCATAGGAGTCCGGATCTCGTGGCTCATATTGGCCAGAAAAGTACTCTTGCTCTGTTTCTCGGCCTCGGCCTTGTCCTTGGCGTCCTTAAGCTGATTGATACGCTTCTTCCGGGCCAGCACATCACCGACGTAATTGGCCACGTAGCGCAGCAGATCCTTGTCCCGGTCGGAGTAGACGAAATCGTCATAGCTTTGAACGACGACGGCTCCCTCAATCTGATCGTGGTAAAAAGGAGCGCCAAGCCAGGACGAAGGTTTGGAGCCGAAGAAGGTGATGTCATTGGTCTCGCAGATAGCATCAAAATCTTCGGGTCCGGTGGTCAGCAGCGGCGACCTGCTTTCGATCAGAAAGCCTGTGATGTTGCGCTTCTCGCCGGGGCGCAGGGTAATCTGCAACCCCTGGAAGTCGGTATCGTTGACATCGACGTAATAGGGAAAGGTGATCACCGTGTTGTCCCCCGACCTTTCGGTCAGGGCGATGAAAAAATTCTTGGCCGAGATAAGCCGGCCGACGATAGTGTGGAGCTGCTCGTAGAGCTGATCCATACCCGTGCTCGCATGCACCGCTTCACTGATTTCGTAGAGCGCACTCTGGACAACCTCGGCCCGCTGCAGACCGGCCATTTTTCCTTGCAGCCGATTGAGCAGGTCGATTCGTTTGAAGGTGGAGAGAATCACGGCTCCGAGCGCTGCAAAACCGTTGACGTCTTCCGCCCCGAAATATCCCGCCGTCTGGTGGCCGCAGTAGAGGATACCGTAGACATGGTCCTCGAGAAGGATGGGGGTGAGAAGATGGCTCTGGTTACCGGTTTCGGAAAGCAGCGTCATGGCTGCCTCGGGATCGTTGAAAATCAGCGGTTCGCCGGTTTCAATCACCTGCAGGATGTTAGTTTCGTCGAGCTCAAGATAGGGGGGGACCCTGACCAGGCCGGCATCGCTGGAGTCCCTGAAACCTGTGGACGGTGGCAGCAGCACACTGCGGTCCGGATAGGCCAGGTAGAATTCGTTGTGGGTTCCCTGCAATTGAAGAAAAAGGGTTCGGTGCAGGGCCAGGCAGAGCTGTGCCGGCGTCTCCACCTCGTCAAGTGAGCGGCAGAGGAGCGCAGCAAGCTGAAGAAAATCATCTTTCTTCTGGGGAACTGAGGGGTACGGCCTGGTCATCATTTCACTGGTGCTTTGATCCGACTACTGTCTAGTGTCGTGTTAAGATTGTTGTGCTCCGCTGCATGCTGAGGATCGTTGGCGCGGCTTAAATAAAAAGAGGTACCCTTAAATCGTATCAAAAATCAGCAGGCCGATACAAGGAAAGCAACCAAAAATACAGGCTGCGGTTCTTCGATTTCGTTTAAATATTTTGAAATACAGGCTAAAATTTTTTCTCCTTTTTTGGAGCGGCGGTTGAGAGGCTGATGAAAATACGATACAAGAAGGGGACAACTTGATATTGGGGATTGGGGACACAATACCTCTTGTGTCCCCGTCAGATCCTACGGGTTGCTATTGAACTAAAATCAAGATTTAACAAGGGTCCCAAAAAGTTTACGCACCATTTCAGAAGCTTGGAAAAGATGGAAAAATGGAAATTCTGAGTGAAAAGCAGATTCTCGGGCTGATTAGAGTCCGCCAGCCGATTTTGGCCAGGGTCGAGAGCGGAGGTTAGGGTGATGATAGTCATTAAATCAGAAGACGATGCCCGCCTGGCCGATGCGGCCGCTCTATTGAAACAGTCGAAAAAGACGGTGGCACTCACCGGAGCAGGAATCTCGGTGGCCAGCGGTATTCCCGACTTCAGGAGCGCCGGCGGGTTATGGACGGTCTATTCCCCCGACGAGTATGCCACCCTGGAGGTCTTCCAGCGTGCGCCTGAAAAGGCCTGGGAACTTTACCGGGCGCTCGGCAACACCCTGCTCGGCAAGCTCTGCAACCCGGCTCATAAGGCGCTGGCCGAGCTCGAGAAGAAGGGGCAGCTGGCTGGGATCGTCACCCAGAACGTGGACAACCTGCACCAGCAGTCAGGCAGCAGTAGGGTGCTCGAGATCCATGGCGATCATCAGCACCTGCAGTGCCTGCAGTGCGACCACCTGGAGACAGTGGCTGAACACCACTACCAGTCACAGGAGATTCCCCGCTGTCCATCCTGCAGCGCACCGCTGAAACCAAATGTGGTTCTGTTTGGCGAACCGGTGCGCCAGCTTGAAGAAATAGAGGTGCTGACGGAAGGCTGTGAAATTCTGCTGGTCATCGGCACTTCGGCCCAGGTCTATCCGGCTGCGGGACTGCCGCAGGAGGTTAAGCTCGGGGGCGGTCTGGTGTTTGAGTTCAACCGGGAGCAGGCCCTGGGACGCGACCTGTTCAGCGGCGCCAGCGTGATGACGGATTATTTTTTCGAGGGCGACGCGGTGGAGACCCTGCCCCTGCTCCTCAAAACCATGGGCGGTGAATAAGCATGGGTACAGCAACGTTGCTGCGGGTATTTCTGCCTTTTGCGGCGGGGTATTTTCTCAGCTACCTGTTCAGGGTGGTCAATGCGGTTCTGGCGCCCGACCTGGCGGCCGACATCGGCGTCGGTCCCTCGGCGCTGGGCCTGCTGACTTCGGTCTACTTCATTACCTTTGCCTCCTTTCAACTGCCGCTTGGCATCCTGCTGGACCGCTACGGCCCGAGAAAGACCGAAGCGGTGCTGCTGATGTTCGCCGGTCTCGGTGCTTTTATCTTCAGCCAGGCTGAGAGCCTGGCCGGGCTGGTGATCGGCAGGGCTTTTATCGGGTTCGGCGTCTCGGCCTGCTTGATGGCCTCTTTCAAGGCCTATACGGTCTGGTTCGACCGCAGCAAGTGGCCGGTGATCAATGGCTTTCAGATGGCCGCCGGCGGCCTCGGCGCCTTGGCGGCAACCTCGCCGGTGGAATGGCTGGTCTCGATTTCCGACTGGCGCACGGTATTTGTCCTGCTGACCGGTCTCTCGGTGCTGATCGGGCTGCTGGTGCTCACCGTCGTGCCCGAAAAGAAAAGGTCTCCGTCGAGCGAATCATTGGCTGCCCAGCTTGGCGGCATCAAAGAAGTCTTCACCAGCCTGAAGTTCTGGCACATTGCTCCATTGGTAACGCTGTCCCAAGCCGCGTTTTTAAGCATTCAGGGCTTGTGGGCCGGTCCCTGGCTGCGCGACGTGGTCGGCCTGGAGCGCGGTGAGGCGGCCTCGGTGCTGTTCTGGGTCGCAGTATCAATGATCTGCGGCTTTATCGGGCTGGGTGTCATCGCTGCCCGGATCGCCAGATGGGGTATAACCCCGGCCGTCACTTCAGCGGTCTGCATGGCGATGTTCATGACCATCCAGTTTCTGGTGCTGGTCACACCTGCTTCCTGGTATTTTGTGGTCTGGCTCATCTTCGGTTTTGTCGGCACCTCGGGGATCATCGCCTATGCGGGGCTGTCGCAGCTGTTCGAGGTGCGGCTCTCGGGCCGGGTTACCACCGGCGTCAATATGCTCGTCTTTGTGGCTGCATTTACCGCCCAGTGGGCCATCGGAATCATCATCGAGAGGTGGCCGGTGGGCGCTGACGGCAGCTATCACGAGCAGGGGTTTTATTACGGCTTCGGATTGATGCTGGTGCTCCAGATCGGATCATTGATATGGTATGTGATTGGGTTATGGTTATTAAAGAAGAGAGACGGAATAACAAGAACAAGAGATGTGGGATTAGACGATGGATAAACAGGGATTTGCAGGATCCTCGAACTATGTGCTCGATGAGGAACTGGCCAAGATAGTAAATATTTCGATGACGCTGGAGATGCCGCTGCTGCTCAAGGGAGAACCCGGCACCGGCAAGACCATGCTGGCCCATGCGGTCAGTGAGAGTCTGGGCATGCAGTTGATCGTGCTCAACGTCAAATCGAGCATGAAGCTGGTCGAAGCGCTGTACCAGTACGATACGCTGACCAGGCTCAACGACAGCCGGTTCGGGGACTCGGACCGCAACGTTGCCAACATCGGCGACTATATAAAGATGGGCAAGATTGGCCAGGCCTTCACCTCGGAGCGCCGCTGCGTATTGCTTATCGACGAGATCGACAAGGCGGACAGCGACTTTCAGGACGACATGCTCGACGTGCTCGACCAGATGCAGTTCGACATCATCGAAACGGACGAGGTCATCACGGCGAAGAACAGACCGGTGATCATCATCACCTCCAACGCCAAGAAAGATCTCTCGGACCCGTTTCTCGGGCGCTGTAATTTTCATCATATCGCCTTTCCCGAACCGTCCATGATGCGCGCCATCGTCGATGCCCATTTTCCCGATATTTCAGGGGCTCTGGCCAAAAACGCACTAGGGCTTTTCTATGAAATGCGCTCCATCGAGGCCATCGAAAAGAGGCCGGCCACCCGGGAACTGATCAACTGGATCAGGGCCCTGCTGGCCGATCCCGACTTTCGCGGCGGCGCCCTGCTGAGCAGGGAGATCCCTTATCTCGGGGTCTTGTTCAAGAAGAGCGGTGATTACCAGAAAGCGCTCGATTTCGTGCCCAAGCAGGGGCGTTTCAGGAACTGAACCAGATGTTCGTCTCCTTTTTTTATAACCTCAAGCAGGCCGGGATTCCCGTCAGCCCTACGTCCTTTCTTACTCTGCATCGGGCCGTCGACCGCGACCTGGTCAATTCTGTCGATGACTTTTACGTGGCCGCCCGGGCGATTCTGGTCAAGAGCGAGAAATATTTTGATCGCTACGACCAGGTTTTCAGTCACCAGTTTCACGGCACGGAGCTGCCCGAACAGCTGGACGAGGAACTGGACTTCTGGGCCCGGGAAATGCTAGACGAATGGCTGAAAAACCCCAAACAGGCGGCGGCCGCACTCGGAATCGATGAGAAAGATCTGGAGAACAAGACCATCGCCGAACTGCTTGATTATTTCAAGGAGCGGCTGAAGGAGCAGAAGGGCCGGCACGATGGCGGCTCAAAATGGATCGGTACCGGCGGTACCTCACCGGTCGGCCATTCGGGCTATCACCCGGGGGGGATGCGGGTCGGCGGAGAGTCGAAAAACAAGTCGGCCGTGCAGGTGGCGGGCGAGCGCCGATATCGCGCCTACGGCACCGACCGGCCCCTGTCCAGCGACACCATCGGCGAGGCCCTGAAGAGGCTCAGGAACATGGTGCCCCGGGGGGCCAAAGACCGGCTCAACATCGAAGAATCGATCTATCAGACCATGAAGAACGGCGGTGAGATAGAGATTGTCTTCGACCGTAACATCGTCGACCGGCTCAAGGTGCTCCTGGCCATCGACAACGGCGGTTGGTCGATGGATCCCTACGTGGACCTGGTCCAGACCCTGTTTTCCTATGCTCAGGCGCAGTTCAAGGATGTCAGGACCTATTTTTTCCACAATACGATCTACGATACCCTCTGGGAGGATCCGGCCCGCTACAAGCAGCCCATTGCCGTCAACTCCTTGACCCGACTCGATCCGGACACCAGGCTGATCATCGTCGGCGACGCCTCGATGGCCCCCTACGAACTGATGGTGCCGGACGGCTCGATCTATGCCTTCGAGCGAAGCGGCAGTCCGAGTATCGAACGCCTTGGATTCCTCCATGAGTTATTCAGTCACACTGTTTGGCTCAACCCGGTTCCTGAAAGCCACTGGGCCTATACCCGAAGCATTGGGATGATCCGGGAAATTTTTCCCATGTTTCCTCTAAGTCTCGACGGTCTCGAGCAGGCAGTGAACCATCTTATGCGCAAGCATTCCTAGCCCCTCTGCTGTCTTTAAAGTGGGGCGAAAATGGCTTGCCCGCGCTGCCGGTATGTACTAGATTAGTTGCAAGCGCGTTCTCTGCCGCTGTTGATGTTTTTATTCCTCCACATCAACAGGATAAGCCCCATTAACCGATTTCCGGAGTGCCTATGAAGATCGATATCGAGCGGATCAAGGTCGATGAAACAAATCGTATACGACAGGATGTCGGCGACCTCAAGTCGCTGGAAGCATCGATACAGCAGGTGGGCCTGATAAACCCCGTCCTGATCGATGAGAACGACACGCTGGTGGCCGGTTTCCGCCGTCTGAGCGCCTGTAAAAAGCTGGGCTGGGAACAGATAGAAGTGCGGATTGTGGAGATGGGGGGAGACGAACTCAAGATGCTCGAGGCGGAAGTTGCCGAAAACTTCTACCGCAAGGAATTTACGCCGGAAGAGATTCTTTCCACCGAGCGGCGCCGCCGGGAGATCGAGGAGGCAAGAAGGCCCAAAGGGCTGTTCGAGCGGTTCTGGAACTGGCTTAGAGCACTGTTTAAATCCGAGCCCGCACCCGAAGCGGAAAAAGCACCCAAGCCGGCCCCGGTAGCGCCGGCGCAGGAGCCTGTAAAGGATGTAGCCGAGGAACCGGCAGCTGAAGCAAAGGCAGAACCAGAGGAGCCGCAGGCAGAGCCAGAGGTAGAGTCGGCGCAGGAGCCTGTAAAGGATGTACCCGAGGAACCGGCAGCCGAAGCAGCGGCAGCAGCAGAAGAGCAGCCGCAGCCTGAGCCTCAGCAAGAGCCGGAACCGGCAACCGAGACAACGCAGATACCTGCTCCTGCCAGGCAACCAAAGAGTGCTGAGATTGTTGAAAGGGATGGGGTGCGCCACATAAAGTGGCGCTAAAAAATTGTCTTTTCGATCAATCTCATCGTTATGAGCGGAAATTGACTCCTCGACGTATTACATATACGCCAGCGGTTCAATTTCCGCCCATGTCTCGATCTTGATCGAAAAGCCTGATTTTTTTTTGAATTTTTAAACGGGGACACAATACCCATTGTGTCCCCGTTTACGCTATTACAGTCGGCATGTGCGGGGGAAGGTGGGACACAATGAGTATTGTGTCCCCAATAGTACTTGCCAGGTCTTTCAAATCACTGACATACGCTGCCATTTACCGCGGCGATAGCGCAGTCCGGTGAAGAGAAACAGCGAGAAGACAAAATTCAGAACACATCCCCAGGCGAAATAGACGCCCATTTCGAACAGCTCGATGCCGATGTAGAGCGGCAGCAGGAAACAGATTAGTGAGGCGGTCAGGATGGCGAACATCAGATAGCGGGTATCGCCCGCGCCTTTGAGCACCCCGGCAAAGACCATGTAGAGTGCATCCAGAAAAAGGTAGCAGGCCATGATCCGCAGGATGGTTACGGCTTTTTCCGTTACCGGCGCGTATTCAGCTGCGGCCGCGGTCTCGGGGATGAAAATAGCGACCACTATCTGGGGGCTGAAAATAAAGAGCAGATCCACCAGCAGGATATAGAGCACCAGCAGGTGGATCGCGCTTACGGTAGCGTATCGTCCCTGGTCAGGCCGTTTTCTGCCGAGCGCCTGGCCCACCAGCACGGCGACTCCCTGGGAGGTGCCGTAGGAAGGCATAAAGGCGATGGCGCTTATCGACAGGGCAATGTTGGTGGCGGCCAGTTCTTCAACCCCGAGTCTTCCCACCAGCATGATAAAGATGACGAAAGCCGAAATATCGATACAGAGCTGCATCGAGCCGGGAACCCCGAAACGGAGCAGTCTTCGGAGCAAGTCCAGGGAGAAAGCTCGTTTTGACATGACCTTGAAGCGGTCTTCATGGGTGGCTCGGAAGATGAGCAGCACCAGGATAAGGGTGATAGACGCACTGGAGACAACCGTGGCGATTCCGGCACCGGCGATGCCCAGCTCAGGGAAGAACGACCAGCCGAAGATCAGGCAGTAGTCCAGCGGGATGTTGAGCAGCATGCCGATAATATTGACGACCATCACCGGTCTGGTCAGCCCTCTGCCGTTGAAAAAAGATGCAAGGGTCTGACTCGCCACATAGAAAACACCGCCGCTGCAGAGGATCCTGAAATAAAGGGTCTCAAGTCGCTGAATCTCCGGTCCGTGTCCGGCCAGAGCAAAGAGCGGTCCGGACAGAAAGATGGCGATGAAAAGCAGGGCAAGACCAGCGAACAGGGTAAAGTAGATGCCCTGCCAGAGCATCGCCCCTACCTGTTTGTTGCGGCCGGCGCCCACGTACTGGGCGATAAAGACACCGCAATAGCTGCCTATTCCGCCGAACAGAACAAGGAATACGAAAGCAGCACCGCTGGCCGGACTGGCCGCGGAAATTGCCTCGAGGCTGTAGTTGGAGAGAAAGACCCGGTCGGTGAACTCCATTATGGTGACCGCAGACATCCCCATGACCAGCGGCAGGCAGACCGAAATTACCTCCCGATAGCGCTGGTTGACACGCCATGTTGTTAGCATCTCTCTCATTTTATGCGGCCTGACCAGAGGCGGCGTAGGTCGATAGGGGTACAAAAGTGTATGAAAAAGCGGGCAGCTTTACCATATTAACCAGGTCCAGTAAAGACTGCCCAGCCAAAAATCAACTATACATAATGACATAACTTGAAGGAGTCCGATCAGTTCAGGCGAGGTCGAGGAGCCGGGTGAGGCAGTGAGTGAACAGCGCCGCGTGCCACGCTGCCTGACGGGACGGAATGGACGTATGGGGACATGGATGGCAAACCCCACTTTATTAAGTCGTCTAACTTTGCTATGCTCCCGGGTGCGCAGACCCATTCGCCTCAAAGCATGGGTCTATCCGTCAAACAAAGATGCAGGTTTCTAAGTGCCGGTATTTGAATATGAAGCATTAGCCCCGGATGGCTCTCGTAACTCCGGCATCATGGATGCCGAAAGCGAGGCTGCGGTGAGGGCCAGGTTGAGGAGCAGCGGCCAGTATCCGGTGGCGATCTCTCTGTCCGGTTCGCTGCGCAGCGGGCTGTCTGCAAAACTGGGCAACTGGCTTAGTCTGCGAAAAATCAGCTCAGCTGAACTCAACGTCTTCACCCGGCAGCTGGCAACCCTTATCGGGGCCGGCATCCCAGTTGATTCGGCCCTGGCTTCCATTGTCGATCAGATCGAAAATCCTGGCCTGAAACGGGTTGTCGCGCAGCTCAACCAATCGCTCAGCGAAGGAGAACCGCTGAGCCGGGCCCTGCAGAACCATCCCGAGCTGTTTTCGACCATGTACGTGAACATGGTGCGGGCCGGAGAGGCGTTTGGCTCACTCGATCTGGTCCTCGCCAGTCTGGCCGATTTCGGCGATAGATTCGAGGCGGTGAGATCGAGACTGCGGGCGGCCATGATTTATCCGGCCTTCATGTGTCTGGTGGGGGGCGGCGTGCTCTTTGTGCTGATAACCTATGTGGTCCCCGATATCATGCAGGTCTATGCCAAGATGGAAAAAGCGCTGCCCCTGCCCACCCAGCTGCTGATTGGCTGCGGGACCCTGATAAGGAACTACTGGTGGCTGCTGCTGTTGGGCTGCATAGCCCTTGGATTTGGGCTTAAACTGGCGTTTTCCGGCCCGGCAGGACGGAAAATCAGGGACCGTCTGCTGCTCAAAAGCCCGGTGATTGGTAACGTGGTGAGAAAAAGCGTGCTCTTTCGATTCTCTTCAACGCTCGAAAATCTGCTGAAAAGCGGCGTAGACATTGTCGACGCACTGGAGATCAGCAAACGGGTGGTTGACAACACCTGCATAGCTGAAGTGATCGATGAAGCAATCGAGGAGATCAGGGTCGGGCGCAGCATGACCACCCCATTTGCCAAATCCGAGTGGTTTCCATCCACCGTCGTACAGATGATCTCCGTCGGAGAATCAAGCGGCAGACTCGAAGAGATGCTGGAAAAAATCTCCCAAGCCAGCGAACGTGAGCTGGAAGCAGCGACGCTTGGTATCACCGCAATGATCGAACCACTGCTCATTGTTATTATGGGCATTCTGGTCGGCTTTATTGTACTTTCAATATTGCTGCCGATATTTGAAATGAACCAGGTAATAGGCTGAAAAATTGTCTTTTCATTCAATCTTTTCGTTATGATTGGTAATTGGATCCTCGACGTACTACCTGTACGCCTGCGGGCCAATTACCAATCATGCCTCAATCTTGAATGAAAATCCTAATTTTTATAATTAATTGGTTTTTGGGTGGACAGATATTCCGACGCGCCTCGATATAGAACAAAAAATCTTATTTTTACAGGGAATTAGTTTGGGTGGGTAGAGACATTACTTTTGCGAAAGGGGTGAATTTCATTGCACGCCTTGATCTTGATCGAAAATCCTAATTTTCAGGTAAAATTATTATTCATTCTCGCAGTAACTAGAAGATGAGACGATTACAAATAAATTTGGGCATCCGGGGTTTTACCCTGATCGAGCTGCTGGTGGTGCTGGTAATTATCGGTATTCTGGCCGGTTACATCGGACCGAGAATCATGGGACGTCCAGAGGAAGCCAGGCGGACCAAGGCCGAGGTCCAGGTTGCGGGAATAAAAACCGCATTGAAGATGTATAAGCTCGACAACGGCTTTTACCCCTCCACTGATCAGGGCCTCGAAGCTCTGGTGGAAGCACCCAAAAGCGGTAAAATCCCCAGAAAGTGGCGAGCCGGGGGCTATCTCGATGCCAACCATGTACCCATGGATCCCTGGGAAAACCCTTTTGTCTATATCAGTCCAGGCCTGAACGGAGACTTCGATCTGAGCTCCTACGGTGCCGACGGTGAGCAGGGAGGAGAGGGCAACGACAGCGACATCAACAGCTGGGAACTGGAGTGAGCAGCTGCAGTCGTCGCCATAGATCCGAACAAGGTTTTACCCTGGTGGAACTGCTTGTCGTCTCGGCCCTGATTGCGATTATGCTGGCGGTGAGTATTCCTCGGGTCCAGGGGCTGTTTTTCAACGATCCGCTGAAACGCTCGGCCCGTCTAGTTGTCCTGGCAGTCAACGAAGCCAGACGAGTGGCCTTGGAGTCCCCATCCAGGGGGATCCTGCTGGTCGATGTCACGGCCGCTGCAGTGGAAATTCGAGAGCAACAAAAGGCCACGTTCCGAAAGGGTAGAGCAACGGCCAAACCATTGAAGCTCGCACTGGACCAATCCGTCTCCATTGGCTCGGTCTGGACACTGTCCAGCGGCCGCTCGTTGAGTGGGGCTGTCCCCGTCTGGGTCAACAGGCGGGGCATGATTGAGCCAGTCCTCATAGAGCTGAGGGACGCTGACCGTGTTATGACGCTGAAAGCTTCACCGTTTCTGGCCGAGGTCGAAATCTACGACACCGCGCTTTCGCCTTCCGACTATCTGATTGCCGGCTTGGCTCCGCGCAGGTGATCATCCTGAGACCAGTAAAATCTAAAATCATAAATCATTAAAGTGAGCACCAAATCAGAAAGAAGCAGAAGATATCGTGCCGGTTTTACCCTGCTCGAGGTCATGGTGGCCATGGCAATTCTGGCGATCGCCCTGACCGCACTTCTATCGAGCCAGAGCAGGACCATGTTTGTGGCCGATGTCAATGATTTTACCATCACCTCCGCCCACTTGGGAGCCAAGCGGCTGGCCGAATTTCTTGCCGAAGATGATCCGACCGTCTCGGCCGGGAACTTTGAAGCCCCCCATAAACATTATTTCTGGAAGTTCGAGTCAGGAAAAAGATTTGGAGATCTGGACCAGCTGCCCGAGGGAGCCGCCGACAATCTTCAGCGCATTGAGCTGCAGGTCGGTGATGAGCGTCGTGATCAGCTATTCACCATAACCAGATTCCGTTTCAGGGTAGATTCTCCATGAACCCAGGACGACAATTACGGCCCAGCGGAGGCTTCACCCTCATTGAACTCCTGGTTGCCATTGCTCTGCTCGGGATATCGATGACCCTTGTCCTGGGGGTCTACAATTCAGTATTTTCCATCGTGGGCCGGGTGGATCAGAATAGTTCTTTTCAGAACCGTTCGGCGCTGCTAATCGATCAATTGCAGAGGGATTTTTTCGGAATCTACAAAGGTAAATCGGGTTTCTTCAGGGCCGAAACAGAGCCGGATCGGGCCAGCACCGCCCCCTTTCTCGAGTTCACCACCTCCAGCCAGTTGAGGTTCAAAACCTCGGCTCCTCCACCGTCTATTTCGGTGGTACGCTACTATCTTGAGAGATCGGGAAATAACTCGATGTATGTTCTCTATCAGATCTGAAATACCGTTGTTATTACGTGTCAGAAAAGGGTGCTGTTGCAGGCCCGTCAGCGATGGTGGTAGGTGAACATGTCGCCGACATAAGGTTGAGCTTCAAAGATAGCTATGGTGAATTTCTCGACCAATGGCAGGCCCGTTCATCGGCCATGCAAGACGGTCCCGACGACGATCGTTTTCCGCGGCTGGTGAAGATGGAGCTGGAGCTTGGTGCTGGAGCCGAAGCGGGAGCAGAGAAAAAAATGTTGTCTGTCTCAATCGACATACCTGCGGCTCAAGTGGTCACCAAAAGCGGCAGGGGCGAGGGCTGAGATGAGCGGAGGACGATGGCCAGGTGAGAGCGGGATGGCCCTGCTGCTCGTGCTTGCCGTCATCGCCGTACTCAGTGTTGTGGTGATCGGTTTTAATGATCGCACCCAGTCGGCCATGGAGCGGGCTTTCTATGTGCAGGATAAGGTCCAGATGCAGGCCATGGCCGCATCTGGAGTCGACATCGGCCTGGCCGTTCTCTACCATGACCGTGGAGAGAGCGACCATGACACCCTGGTCGAAGACTGGGCAAAGCTGGACAGCCAGAGGTTTGGAGAGCTTTTCGAAGATGGCGGCCTGCAGGTCGGGATCGCCGATTTGTCCGGCCGCTTCCCGATCAACCGACTGGTGGCGCTCGCTGAGGTTGATACAGGCAACGACTCGGAAGCGTACCGCAAGATGCTCGTCCGGCTTCTCACCAATGGGCAGTTTGCGGTGCTGGATGAGATCGAAGCCCGGATCATTGTCGATAGCCTCACGGACTGGCTTGATGGCGATGATGACCCACTGCCGTACGGTGCGGAAAACGATTACTATCTGACCCAGACGGAGCCCTATCCGGCCCGCAACGGCCCGGTAGAGTTCATCGATGAACTGCTTCAGGTTCGGGGAATGACAATGGAAATTCTCCATGGAAGTGGTGAAAAGAAGGGCCTTGCCGAGTATATTAGCATCTACGGTAATGACAGGATCAATATCAACACGGCACCAGCGCTCGTACTTCAGGCGCTGGCGCCGGAAATATCTGAAGAGGACGTGAGCATCATCGATGAATTCAGAAGAAACGACGATTCTGCCTTGCTGCTCGCCGAGCCGAACTGGTATTTCACAGTTCTGGGCTGGCCCCAGGACATAGTCATCGAACCGTCTCTGATTACGACCAAAAGTTCCTTTTTCAAGGTGGTGGCGGCGGCCCGGTACCGAACCCACACCCTGCGTATGACAGCAGATGTAGCACGTGAACGTGAAGAAATGACGATTTACTATCGGAGTATGGATTAACCGATGACCTCGGATAGATTGTTTATACTGGACGTGAGCGACGGTTGTGCAGCCGGTCTGCTGGCTGAGACCGGGAAACGCTCTGTGACGCCGATGGCCTCAAGCCACAGTGAATCTGGCTCCGGCGGGGACTATTTTGCTGCGGTCGAGGAAGTAATTCAGCGCTGTGGAGCCAGGGACTGCCGGTGTTATCTGGCTTTGCCTGCGGCGCTGTTTTATTTCAAAAATCTGACCCTGCCCTTTACCGATCGGCGTAAGATCCAAGAGATTATTCACTACGAGCTGCTGGATCTTGTCAGCTTCGGCGACGAACCGTTTGTCTACGATACCGTTGTGATCGAGACCTCGGGCACTGCCACCCGCTTGCTGGCCGCCGTCATCAGGCAGGTGGATCTGAGTCCCTGGTTGGAGCTTCTCAAGCGCTGCATGGAATAGTCCCCGAAGTCGTGACCGTCTCACCGCTGGCCCGCCTTGAACAGCTCGCCGATTCCTCTGAGCAAACCTTTGAGTTCTTTCATCTATCTCGATGCAGGACTGAGTGAATCAAGCTTCTTTCGAGTCACCGATGGCAAGATTGACACCATCCGGGTTCTGTCCGGGGTGGCCTCCGCCCCGGAGGCGAAGATCAGAGATGAATTTCTGAGGACCTGTCGGGCCCTGGGGGCCAGAAGGGGCGGCACCGAGCGCAGTACGGTCAGGATAGGCGGCCGTGGCGCCGAGCAACTCGGGATAGAATGGCTTGAGGGCCACTCGGACTTTGCCGAGGTGGAAATTGTCGACTCTGCCCAGCTGGCTCTGTCCACCAATCAGGCCCTGCAGATGCTGCCGCTCTACCTGGTTCCCCGGTTGTGGGGAATGACGGCACTGCAGGCGGAGGCTGCGGGGGTGCTCAATGTGGTGCAGAAAAGCGCCACGCAGCCGGCCGGACTGACCGCTGCTCAAGAGGTTTGCTCCGCTGCTGCTCCTGGTTCTGGCGGTGTTCGGGCTGGCGGCCGGTTATCAGATCTATGATTATCAGAAGATGGCCGCGGAGCGCGCCCGGTTCGTGGCCGAGGCGGAAGAGATCTATTCAGTGACCATGGGCGGAAAAAAACCGGTGACAGATCCGGTTGCTGAACTGCGAGCCCGAATTAACGAGATCGATGAATCGGTGGTGGCCGCCATTGTCGAGCAGCCGGAAATCAGGTCGGTGGCTCTGCTGTCTGATATCTCAAAAAGAATGCCGAGCTCGGTTCGGGTCAGTTTCGAACGCTTTTCCTTTGACCGCAAGAAGGTCCGTATCGATGGAACGACGGAGGCCTACAACGATGTCGACTCGATTAAGAAAAGCCTTGAACAATCACCATATTTCACGGCAGTGTCGATCGATTCGGCCGGCACTGCCGGAGACGGTTCAGGGGTGAAGTTCTCGATTATCCCTGATCTTGTGAGTTGCGGCAACTGCACTATGACAACAGAGAATCCGAACATGGCGGCAAACAAGGCAAGCAGGCTGCAGCGACTGAGCAGAAGGGAGCGGTTTATGCTGGCTGCCGGATTGCTTTTCGTGCTCGGTTTTGCGTTTCATCAGCTGATTGCCGAGCCGTTTCTGACCAACAAGCAGCGGCTCGAGCGTTCGCTGCAGAGCAAGGCTGCCAATGTCTTGGAGATGAAGCTGCTGCAGCAAGAGTACCAGCAGATAAGTGAGAATAAAAGAGACATCATGGGCCGCCTGCAGTCCCGTAGTCCGGAATTCAGTCTCTTCACCTTTGTCGAACAGCAGATTGACACGGTCAGGATGAAGGAGCGGGTGACCTCAATAAAACCGGGTGTGTCCGACTACCAGGAGGGCGTCAGGCAAGCGCTTATCGATCTCAAAATAGAAGGGATTGTGTTGGCTCAGCTTGTTGATTTTCTTGCCTCGATAGAGTCTTTTGATAAGGTTGTGTTCGTTGAGCGAATTGTGGTGCAGAACAACTCCAGAGAAGATGGCCTGCTCGACGTGATGCTGAGCGTTCTAACTTTTGAGATCGAACCGTCTTCATGACCAGCGCAAAGAAAAAAGTCGAGAGCCAATCCGGATCGGCAGTACGACACATCGTCGTCCTGCTGGCTCTTGGTCATGGTCTGCTACTTCGGGGTGAAAGCGTTTTACAACCGGGTCGACAGCAGTGTCTCTGAGCGCCGGGTACAGCCGCTTCAGCCAGCAGCAAGACGAAACATTGGTGACCGGGCAGAAGAGCATTGACGAAAACGAGTATCGACAAAGAAGCGATTACCAGACGGAATCTTTTTCTTTCGGGACACAGAGCGGGAGACGGCGGTTTAGCTGCTGCCCTTTTAGATGGCGGCGAAGAGGCCCAGGCGGGTCTCCTCCTGGTTGGTACCATCATTGAAATCGACGGGGTAAACCGGGCCGTGGTGCTTGATGTTGAGCAGAAAAAGCAGCACCTGCTCAAAGAAGGCGACATGATAAACGGAGCAAGCGTCCGACGGATTGATTCGGGTAAAGTGGTCATCAGTCGTCAGGGGCGAAATGAGCTGCTCGATATCGCCGAGGCTGAAAAGCTCAGGGCTGCGGCCAATAAACCGAGCCCACCGGATACTGAGGCCAGCCTGGGCGGCAGATCGGCTTCGGCAGCTGAGCAGAGTGAGGAAGATGAAGCGGAGGACAGCCCGGTGCGTGTCGATCTGGACAAGCTTGGTCAAACGGACGACAGGATAATCATAAAAGGTCGTACATCTGATAATATATGAAAGAAATATCGATACTGGTTGAGCGTGTTTTTGGGGGAGGATTGTAAGCTGATCATGGTTGTTCGAGTCATCACCCGTATAGTGCTGATCTGCGTGTTAATCAGTTGGGGACAGCTGTTTCTGACTGCCGCGCAGCCGGCTCTCGCCCAGACTGGTGCAGCCGGCGCTCAGCGCTATGTCACCATAGATTTCAACAATGTCGATATCAATATCTTCATCAAGTATATCAGTGAACTCACCGGCGTTAATTTTGTGGTCGACCCCTCGGTCCAGGGGCAGGTGACGATTATTTCCCCCACCAAGATTTCTGAAAAAGATGCCTACAGAGTGTTCGAGACGGTGCTCGAAATCCATGGCTATACGACGGTTCCCGGTGACACGGTGACCAAGATCGTACCCCTGGCCGCAGCCAGATCTCAAAATGTCGATATTGTCAGAGGCGACGAGGAGGGGGAACCGGGTGATCGGATCGTCACCCAGCTGGTACCGCTGAAACATACTTCGCCGCTGGAAATCAATCAGGTGCTCAAGCCGCTGATCTCCAAAACCTCGGTGATCGTTGCCCATACCCAGTCGGGCATGCTGATCATCACCGACACCATGTCGAATATCAAGAGGCTGCTGACCATTATCGAGACGCTCGATGTGCCTTACGGCCGCGAGCAGGTTGCCGTCCTCCCTCTGGAGCACGGCAATGTCGAGAAGGTGGGCGCCATCCTGCAGACCATTTTCCAGAACAGCGGGGCCGACAAACCAAAGGCCGGGGCTGCTCTTACAGGTCTCAAGGTAATCCCTTATGAGCGCATTAACGCCCTGGTTGTCCTGGCCGCCGAGAATGAGATAGACCGGGTTAGGGGGCTGGTGTCGAGGCTCGATGTCGAAGCTGAACAGGGAGCCGGCAATATCCATGTGGTCTATCTGGAGAACGCCACTGCCGTAGAGCTTGCCAAGGTTCTGACGGCGCTGCCCAGGAAACAGCAGGAAGGCTCAGAAGAGGTCGACACGGCAGCCATATCGGAAGATGTCAACATTATGGCCGACGAGGAGACCAATTCCCTGATCGTGACGGCTTCGAAAGCGGAGTTCCGGATTCTTGAACCGGTGATCAAAAAGCTCGATATTCCCCGGCGCATGGTCTACCTCGAGGCTTTGATCATGGAGGTCAATGTCGACAAGAACTTCGAGGTAGGGGTGCAGTGGTTCGGAGGCGATGAAATATCCGGAGGGGAAGGGGTGGCCTTTGGCGCCTTCAGCGGCGAACCTCCCTTTGGGGTGATCGAGGGGCTCACCAACCCGGCGACGCCGTTTCTGCCTGCCGGGCTATCGCTTGGCGTCCTCAAGCAGGGGATCGAGATAGGCGGCGTTACCTTTCCCAATATTGCGGCGATCCTGCGAGCCTACAAAAGTGACGAGGATATCAATATCATCGCCACCCCCCAGATTCTGACCACCGACAACAAGAGGGCTGAGATCTCGGTGGGCGAGAACGTACCCTACGTCACCTCGCAGAACACCACCGCCAGTCAGCAGGACTACACCCAGTTCGAGTACAAGGATGTGGCCACCAAACTGAGGATCACTCCCCATATCGGTCAGGCGGATACCCTGCGGCTGGAGATAGAAACTGAGGTAATCAAGCTCAAGGACCAGGAAGACACCCTGACTCCAACCACCTTCAAGCGGACTGCCCAGACCACCGTGGTGGTGGAAAACAGCGACACCATCGTCATCGGCGGTATCATCGGTCAGGACAGTATCGATGAGGTGAACAAGGTGCCGGCGCTTGGCGACATCCCGCTGCTCGGCTGGCTCTTTAAAACCAAGTCGACCAGGGAACTGCGCACCAATATGTTCATTTTCATAACCCCGCGGATCGTTGAAAACCCGGCTGAACTGGCCCGGGTGACCATGGACAAAGAAGAACAGCTGGGCCCTTCGATGCAGAAGGTGAAAGAGGAACTCTACCCAGCCGCCAATCCCCAGCATGCCGTGAAACTTACAGACATCGGTTTTACCCTGCTCAACCAGGGGGATGCCCAGAGGGCCAAGGACTATTTCAGCGAGGCTCTGGCCGTCGATCCTGGCAATCCTTATGCCCTGGTCAATCTTGGGGTGGCCCTCGAGAGAGAGGGCAACTACGAGGAGGCAATCAAGGTCTATCAAAGGCTTTTAACCCCGGCGGCAGGTACCGATGGGGCGGCAAATCCAGTCCCTGCACACCTCATCGAGATTGCCAAAGAAAATCTCAACCATGCCAAGAACTTAAGGCAAAAATAGCCTATTTCTCCGAAAACATTTTATCATCTCGATTTTCTGTTCTTATTCCTTATTGTATACTATATATTGTAGTTTCTTCTTGTGAGGGCAGCAAATGTAGTGTATATGCTATCCAAGCGTAGTGATACCGGCTCTTCGGGAGAGAAGGGCTTCGATTCTGTTTCAAATTTCGATATGATTTTAGGTGATACAATGCTCGAGCCTTATGCTAATGGTGATGGGGGACAGGTGCCCGAAAGTAGTGCCTCGCAGATGTTGACAGATACGGCGGAAACAGTTCTGAAACGGCGCTATTACCTGAAGGATCAGGACGGCAATCCGGCAGAGAACTGGGAAATGCTCTGTGAACGAGTCGGCAACGCGGTAGCGGCCGGCAAGCGCAAGCCGAAGAACTACGATGAGCTGCGCAAGCGGTTCTACGAAATGATGTACCGCATGGAGTTTCTGCCTAATTCCCCCTGTCTGATGAATGCCGGTACCGATCTGGGCCAGCTTTCGGCCTGCTTTGTCCTGCCGGTTGAGGACTCGATGGACGGCATTTTCAGCGCCGTTCGAAACGGCGCTCTGGTTCACAAGACCGGCGGCGGCACCGGCTATGCCTTCTCCCGGTTGCGGGCCAAAAATTCTTCGGTCCAGTCAACCCAGGGTGTGGCCTCGGGTCCGCTATCCTTCGCCGCCGTCTTCGATGCCGCCACCGAGACCATCAAACAGGGCGGCAAGCGTCGCGGCGCCAATATGGGTGTCTTGCGGATCGACCATCCAGATATCCTCGATTTCATCAGCGCCAAACAGGAGCAGGAGAAATTCAACAATTTCAATTTCAGCGTGGCCCTGACCGACAGGTTCATGGAGGCACTGGAGACAGACGGCACTTATGAGCTCATAGAGCCCTCCACAGGCGATGTGGCTCAAGAGTTGAAGGCCAGGGAGGTGTTTGATCAGATCGTTGATCTGGCCTGGCTTAACGGTGAACCTGGAGTGCTGTTCATCGACAGCGCCAACAGGGACAACCCGACCCCGCACCTCGGATCCTTCGAGGCCACCAATCCCTGCGGCGAACAGTGGCTGCTGCCTTACGAAAGCTGTAATCTCGGATCCATCAACCTGGCCATGTTCGTCAGTGACGGCGAGGTCGATTACAGCCGACTCGAGCAGACGGTGCGTACCGCGACGATCTTTCTGGATAACGTCATCGACTGCAACCGTTTTCCGATTCCGGAAATCGAGGAGATGACCCTGAAGACCAGGAAAATAGGTCTCGGCATCATGGGGCTGCACGACCTGCTCATTCAGCTCGGCATTCCTTACGCCAGTGACGAGGGACGTCAGCAGGCCTCGGAGCTCATGGTCTTCATTCGCGACATGGCAGAAGACGAATCGATCAAGATCGCCAAGAAAAAAGGGCCGTTTCCAGCCTTCGACAAAGACACGGCAACTTATGAGCCGCGGCGCAATGCGGCGCTGACTTCGATCCAACCCACCGGCACAGTGTCGATGATCGCCGACTGCGCCTCGGGCTGCGAACCCTATTTTTCCATCGTCATGATCAAGCACGTGATGGATGATGACCGGCTGGTCCTGGTAAACAAGTACTTCGAGAAGGTGGCCAAGGAAGAGGGGTTCTACTCCAAGGAACTGATGGACAAGGTGGCGGACAGCGGCACCGTGATCGGCCATCCTGAGATTCCCGAGCATTGGCAGGAGGTGTTCAGAACCGCCCAGGACATCAGCCCCGACGACCACATCAAGATGCAGGGAATCCTCCAGCAGAGCGGGGTAGACAGCTCCATCTCGAAGACTATCAACCTGCCCTCAACCGCCAACCGCGAAGACGTGCGTCGCTCTTATATGCTTGGCTATAACCTGGGCTGCAAGGGGCTGACTGTCTACCGTGACGGCTCGCGGGATTCCCAGGTGCTCAACACCAAGGAGCGTTCCGAGAAGTCAAACGGTGAGGAGCAGATGGCCATGGTCTCCGGCAACGGCAAGCGCAACCTGCCCGACGTCCTCAGTGCCAAACGCTACAGGGTGAAGGACCAGGACGGAAAATCGGTCTACATCATCGTCTGCTTCGACGAGAAAGAGGAGCCGATGGAGGTGTTCGCCAAGTTTCCCTTCGACAACCGGTTTGATCTCAAAGACAAATCAACCATGTGGACCACCACCTGCCGTCTTGTGTCGCTGGCCCTGCGCTTCGATGTGCCGATGAATGAAATCATCAAGCAACTTGACCGCTCCAGCGGCCATATGCTTGATCTGCCGGCCCAACTCAGTAAACTGTTCAAGTCATTCATGGCCGGTACCCAGCACGGATTTGCCGATACCTGTCCGGAATGTTCCGGCAACCTGGTGTTTGAAGAAGGCTGCGAGACCTGTAAATCGTGCGGCTATTCGAAATGCTCATAAAGGGCTTAACCAGGTAGGACGGGACTGAGACAATGGCCAAAATCGGCAGAAACGAACGGTGCCCCTGCGGCAGCGGAAAAAAATACAAGCACTGCTGCGCTCGTAATCCCCAGGTGGAAAAGCGTACCTCAACCGCCGAAGAGCAGCTCAAAATTTCGCTGCTGGAAGCGGTGGAAAATAATGTCCAGGCGGCAAGTCAGAAGAAACAGCTGATCCAGGAACTGGGGGTCTTTGTGCTGCTCTCTACCGCCCAGGGCAACAGCTGGCTGTTCGAGGTGACCCAGTCTGACTGCGTACAGCTGGCCCGCGACGGCGAACCGCTGCCCATACCCATCGACGAGAATCCCCAGACCATCGAAATCGAGTGGAGCCATACCTACAAGGTGAAAGACAGAAAAATGGTCCTCACCGCCTATAGCAACAAAACCGATTCGGTTCTCGAGGATTGCCCGGTGAAGGAGGTTTCTGCCTCGATTAAGAGGATTAGGAAGAAGATCCCGCCTTCAATGCTTTCGGAAATACACATAGGATAGGGCGTTTCGATATGGTCTCTTATCCTGCGTCGCTTTTGAGGGAGGCATACTAGAAATGTATAGCCTTTCTCAAGTCTCCTTATCCAAAAGACCATCTTGAAACGCCGGAAAGTCAGTTGAATTGTCGACCAGCCTGAAATTCGGATGCGGTTGTCTGCTTCTAATGCATTAGTAATTCGGGCAGGTGCCACAATGAATAGAAGAGCTTGGTGAAATCTTTTTCAATGTCAGGATATCTGCGATTCGTCCCCATGCTGCTGTGCATGGGGATTCTTTTTTTTCTTTCCCATCAACCCGGGGACAGTTTCGATCTGCCGCTTTTTCCAGGGGCAGACAAGCTCACCCATATGATCGCCTACGGAGTACTGGGTGCGACGGTTATTTTTGGCTTTTCGGCCGAGGCGAGAAGGAAGAAAAGAGTGCTGGTGCTGGTGGCGGCGGTGCTGGTACCGGTGCTGTTCGGCCTCAGTGATGAGTATCACCAGAGCTACGTCGCCGGACGCAGCTCTGAGATACTCGACCTGGTGGCCGATGGTGCGGGCAGTCTTCTGGTGGGGCTGTTCTGGTTCTTCAAAAAATCAAAAAATCAGTAATATAAACAAAAAATATCATATATTACTTAAGTAAAAGTCTGGCCATTTCCTTGGCAAAATAGGTGATGATGATGTCCGCTCCGGCCCTCTTGATCGACAGCAGCGTTTCCTGCATCACCCGTTCACCATCGATCCACCCCTTGGCGGCGGCAGCCTTGATCATTGCATACTCTCCGCTGACGTGATAGGCAGCCAGCGGCAGGTCGAATTCATCTCTGAGCTTTGAGATGATGTCGAGATAGGCAAGGGCCGGTTTGACCATGAGTACGTCGGCTCCCTCGTCTACGTCCAGCGTTGCTTCTCTCAAAGCCTCCCGGCTGTTGGCGGGGTCCATCTGGTAGCCCCTCCGGTCGCCGAACTGGGGCGTCGAGTCGGCGGCATCCCGGAAGGGGCCGTAAAACGCCGACGCGTATTTAACCGCATAGGACATGATCGGAATCATTTCGAGATTGTTCTCATCAAGTGTGGCTCGAATTTCGGCGACCCTGCCGTCCATCATGTCCGATGGGGCGACCATATCGGCACCGGCCCTGGCGTGGGACAGCGCTGTTTTGGCAAGTATCTCCAGGGTCGTATCGTTATCGACTTCGTCATTGACCAGAAATCCGCAATGACCGTGGTCGGTGTATTCACAGAGACAGACATCGGTGATGACGAGCAATTCCGGGGACTTGTTTTTCAACTCCCTGATAGCCCGCTGGACGATCCCGTCCTTGTCGTGAGCGCCGGAACCGACACCGTCTTTTTTCTCCGGAATGCCGAAAAGCATTACCGATTTGACCCCAATCGATAAGAGTTCTTTGGCCTCACTGGCCAGTTGATCGACGCTGATCTGGTGAACTCCCGGCATGGAGCGAACCTCATTTTTTACATTTTTGCCGGGAACGATGAAAAGCGGATAAATCAGCTGATCGGCTGACAGTGTTGTTTCGCGGATCAGCCCGCGCAAGGCTTCGTTGCGGCGCAGCCGCCGGGGGCGATATTCGGGAAAGACCATGATGTTTCTCCTGTTGATCTCAGAGCTCTGGCTCCGGGGGTAAAGGGCAGCTCAGTTAGTTTATTATTTCCAGACTCTTCAATTTTTTGTGCAGGTGACTTCGCTCCAGTCCAACCAGCTCGGCTGTTCTGGAGATGTTGCCCCCATTTTCCTCGAGCTTGAACTGCAGATACTCGCGTTCGAAAAGTCGACGTGCCTCTTTGAAGTCGTTGGTATTAAAGGGGGCCAGACTACTCTCCCTGAGGGGCGAGGCAGCGTGGTCGGAGAGTCCCAGATAGGTCCTGATTTTATCAGCGTCGACAATCTCCTCGGGACACATAATGGCGATTCGCTCGACAAAATTTCTCAGCTCGCGGACGTTGCCGGGCCAGCTGTGATTTTTCATTTCGGCGAAGGCGTTATCTGTCAGTTTTTTGGGTTCCAACCCTTTATCCTTCAAGCCCTGCATCAGGTCTGCGACAATTTCGGGAATATCCTCGGTCCGATCAGCCAGCCGCGGAACGTGAATCGGTACAACGTTGAGTCGATAGAACAGATCCGCCCTGAAGTGCCCGTCTTGGATTTCCTGTTCAAGGTTCTTGTTGGTGGCAGCCAGTACCCGGACATTCACCTTGATGGTCTGGTTGCCCCCAACCCGCTCGAATTTCTGTTCCTGAAGAATCCGCAGGATTTTGGCCTGGGTCTTCAGGCTCATATCACCAATTTCATCGAGGAAGAGAATGCCGCCGTCAGCCTGGTCGAATTTACCCCGTTTGTTGGAGCGAGCACCGGTGAACGAGCCCTTGACGTGGCCGAACAACTCCGATTCGATGAGTTCTTCAGGGATTGCCGCGCAGTTAACTTCTATCATCGGCTGACTGGCGCTGGCAGAAAGGCTGTGGATTGCCTGGGCTACAAGTTCCTTGCCGGTGCCGTGTTCGCCGGAGATAAGTACCCAGGCATCGGTCGGGGCGACCATCTCGATCTGCTGATGCAGGGCGGCAATTACTTCTGAGTGGCCGTTGATTCTCGCTTTTTTGACCGAACGTTCGCGCAGCAGCCGGTTTTCGTTTTGCAGGCGGGCGTAGCGTAAACCGTTGGCCACCGACAGGATAACCTTGTCATAGGAGAGCGGTTTTTCGATGAAATCATGGGCCCCGTTCTGTACCGCCTGAACTGCCGTTTCGATGGTGCCGTGACCCGAGATCATGATGACGGGAATGTCCAGGCGCTCTTTGATCCTGGGCAGCGCTGATAGGCCGTCCATTCCTTCACCCAGCCAGATGTCGAGCAGAACCAGACCAACGGTTTCTGTTTCCAGCAGTTCCAGCCCTTCCTCGGCGGTCGGCGCGGTGAGAGTATCGAAGCCCTCGTCCTGAAGTATGCCGGAGAGCGACTCCCGGATGCCCGATTCGTCGTCGATAATCAGAATTTGCGTATTCATGGGCCTATTGGACGATTGAATTCAGGCACTGTCGCTCGTTTCAGGAAAAGTCGGAGCCGTGCTGGGCATAGCCGTTGGTGTTGGTCAATGGCAATTCGATGGTAAAAACCGAGCCCTCCGGAGTGTTGTCCTCTACCCGAATATAGCCGCCGTGATCGTTGACGATGGTGGAGATGATGGCAAGTCCCAGACCGGTACCGCTCTTTTTGGTCGAAAAATAGGGTTCGAACAGTCTGAGCTTATGCTCCTTGCTGATTCCTGGACCATCGTCAAAGACCTTGAGCAGAACCGACTGGGCGAACTTATTGACTGTCAGTTCGACATCTATATTACCGCCGTCAGGCAATACCGCAACACCATTATCCAGCAGGTTGATTAGGCAGCGTTTTATCTGTTCGGCGTCAAAATCGAAGATCGGTATCTCATCCTCCACCAGGAGAGTGAAGTCAATATGCTTGTGACCCTCCTGATAAAGGACCAGAGTCTCTGCGGCGAGCGCCACCAGGTCACCCGGTGATTTATTGATCTTGGGCATCCTGGCAAATTGGGAGAATTCGCTGACCAAGCGCTTGAGTGCCTCGACCTGGGTAATGATGGTGTCGGTGCAGCGGTCGAATACCGAATCTTCCTCCTGGAGAATCTCAGGATAGCGTTTGCGCAGACGCTGAGCGGAGAGCTGTATGGGGGTCAGGGGATTCTTTATTTCGTGGGCGATGCGCCTGGCCACCTCTCTCCAGGCCGCCATGCGCTGCATTCGTTCTATCTTGGTTAAATCGTCGAAGACCAGGACAAAACCGATGGGGTTCCCCTCGTCATCTTCAAGGCGGGTAAAGTTGACCAGCAGTGAGAGCCTGATCCGGTTGATGCTCAATTTGAGGTGCTGTTCTATGGAGAACTTGCCGGTGGTGTATAATTCCTCGATAAAACGGTCGAGAATATGCGTATATTCGCGCGGCAGGGCCTCGCGGTAGGTGAGGCCTATGAATTTCGAGCGATCGATGCGCAGCAGTTTGGCGGCAAAATTGTTGATTGTCGTGATTCTGCCGTGATCGTCAAGAGAGACCACACCGGCTGAGACATTTTGCAGGATGATCTCGGTGTAGCGCCGGCGCTGCTCAGATTCCTGAGAGCTTTGCTCGAGCGCCACATGGGTTTCGGCCAGCTGCTTGTTGCTGGTGTTGATGTTGCTGGTCATCGTGTTGAAAGAAGTGACCAGCTGGCCGATCTCGTCGTCGGAGGACTCTTCCATGGTGAACTCGAAATCACCCTCCGAGATTCGCTTGGTGGCGGCTGCCAGCCTGTCTACCGGTTCAGTGATGGTGCGGGAGATGCGCATGCCAAACCAGATGGCTGCAAAGACGATCAGGAGGGTGACAATAAGGAGGATAAGCAGCAGCCAGAATTTGAACGGATCCTTGAGGTGGATGAGCTGCCGGTAATCATCGATGCCGCTTGAGATGCGAGTCATCCTGTCGAGTTTTCCCTGGTCAATCAGCAGTGAAGTGATCAGAATACCGCTATTGCCAGGCGGCGGCCCCAGGGTAAAAGTCCTGACATGGCGCACCAGCTCTCCCCGCTCGGTCTTCTGGATCAGTGATTCGGCTTCATTTCCGGAGCGGACCTGCTGCAGGGTCTTCACTGGAATTTGGGGCGGAGCTATGGCCCGGAGTCCTCTGGTTGCCACCGTTACTTCGAGATCAGCCTGATCGACGCGCAGGGTAAGCATAGACGGGGTGGAGGCCGGGGTCAGATAGAGCATCTGGTTAAGCAGCGAGGTCAGGGTTTCCTTGCTCAGTGATTCAACCTTGGAACCATCCATCTTGTCAGCAATTCTATCCGAACTGCTGGCGGCCAGTTCGCGGGTATCGGCTATTACGGATCGGGCCAGGTCGAGAGATTCCTCCAGGGATTGCTCGATGCTTGAGTTGAACCAGTAATCGACACTGGAAGAGATAAACTGCAGGGCCACGAAGAAGAGCAGAATGGTAGGAAGCAGTGAGAGGGAGAGGAAGGAAACCACCAGTTTGGTGCGCAGCTTGCTCCCCATGACATTGCTTTTGCGCTCGAAGATCAGCTCCGCCAGATAGCGCAGAATCAGGAAGAGGACTACCAGAACAAGGATGACGTTGAGATTGATCAGCGCAAAAATGGCGATATTCGAGTTTACCGGAAGCTGTATATCCCTCTCGAAAAGCCTGGCCTGAAGCCAGATAAACAGCGGTATAAGGCAGAGACAGAAGACGATGACCCGAGTGACTATCCTTCTCTTCTGGCGCCGCTGTTCAGCGGTTGTCTGCGGGCGCAGCACCATGAGCTCTGCTGGTGTACGATCGGTGATCTGGATGGGGTCTTGTCCTGCCATGAACTGGTTCTGCTTATTAATAAATGAATTCGATGGAGTGCCAGTCAGTTTTGAGGTCCCACCAGGAGACAAAAGGAATGACCGAGTGCAGACTCAGCGGGAGCGTTTTCTTATAAAGATCAGCCTTGACCCGCAGCCGATAGGTTTGGTCCGGTTCAAGTTCGTTGAGCCTGACGATCTTCAGGCCGTTAATCTCATTGATCAGCGTCAACGCTTCCTCCAGGGTCCTCACCGTGTGAGTCTTTTGACTGAGTTCCCCGGTCTCTACGGTATAGAGCTGTTTCAGGGTATCATAGGTGAGCGAGTGGGAGAACTCTATGTTGGTGAGATCGGCATCCGGCCAGTTGGGCCTGACCTTTTCAAGTTTGACAAAAAATAAAAACTGCACGGGAATACCGCTGTGCAGCCCTTCGATCATTTCTGAGGTCAAACTGTTTTTCAATTCGCCAAAAAAGAGAAGGTGGGTGTCGGAGGTGGTGACGATGATATCGGTAAAATGGGGGCCGCTGATTTTATTGCCGTCGGCAGCGACCCCATCGGCTGGGATAAACGGCCAAAGAATAAGAAAAGCGCAGAAGAATGCGCAGGATATAGACAGTTTAAAATTCATATCTTGCTGAATAAATCAATCTCCTCGAATCAACCGCCGGGTCGCTAGCCACATCGGCAGTTCAAAGGGATTGCTATTGTTTGAAAATTACTACCAGTCTACTTGAAAATAGTGGTGCTGTCCACGGCTTGTTACCGTTACAACACCCCGTCCTGATTGACGGAGTTGCTTTTTTGGGCATATGTCTGTATATATCGCTAACACAGCTCTTTCTTATTACTAAGTAAACTAATTCTCATCAGCCAATATGTCCCCAAGGCCAAAGAAACTCAGACATTGTGAAGGCAACTTCTGCGGACGAGCATTCAAACCAACAGGAACGCCGCTCAGCGAATTGCTCCAGGTCAGCCTGCACCGCGATGAGCTGGAGGCCCTCAGGCTCTGCGATTTCGAAGGCTTGACCCAGGAAGAAGCCGGCTCGCGGATGGGCGTTTCCCGGGGTACAGTGCAGCGCATTATCACCGGGGCCCGGAAAAAGACGGCCCAGGCTCTGACCGAAGGTCAAGCGCTGGTTTTCGTCGATTCGGAGAGCTGAATTTTCTTCTTTATTTCGTTCCTTCCTTTTCCCGGCCTGACTTCCTGATGTTAAAGTGATAAGTGAGTTTTGGGCAGCTTGGGAGGTTGCCAGAGGCCGAAGGCCGTCATCCAGCCGGCCTCAGCGGTCGGAGGATCAGGCCGATAGCGTCGCACGCGGAGTCGCGTGCCTGATCTCGATCAGTTATATTGAGATGAAAAATGTCGTGCAGCAGCAGCGGCCAATCCAACCCCGTAAAACCAAAGCGCAGCAGCCCTGCCAAACATCCCCCCACAAAAATTGACCCAGGTCAGTATCTTAATGACTAAGTGAATCTAACGGGTTGGGAGCTATCCTTAGACATTCTCCCTGGTTTTATGGAACTCGATATCAGGCCACTTTTCCATGAAGTAGTTGAGCATCCACTCGCTATCGGCGAGGTAGGTAAGAAACCCCTCGGCGTCCCTGGCCAGGCTGCCCCGGTTGGCCCGCTCGAACTCTGCCAGTTTCTTTTTGTCAGTGCAGTGTACCCATCGTGCCGCCCGCGAATTGACTGGCTCGTAGACCGCATCGACCCCGTATTCGTTTTTCAGTCTGGCAACGGTAACTTCAAACTGCAGGACGCCTACGGCGCCCATGATGTGGTCTGAACCGATCAGCGGATGAAATACCTGAATGGCGCCTTCCTCGGCGAGCTGGACCAGTCCTTTCTGCAACTGCTTCATCTTCAGTGGGTTCTTGAGCAGTACCCGGCGAAAATGTTCGGGAGCAAAATTGGGGATGCCGGTGAATTTCAACTCTTCTTTGGTGGTGAAGGTGTCGCCGATTTTTATGGTTCCGTGATTGGGCAGCCCTATGATGTCGCCGGGCCAGGCTTGTTCGACATTCTCTCGGTCCTGGGCCATGAAAATGATGGCGTTGGCCAGGTTGATCTCCTTGCCGATCCGGTGATGGCGAACTTTCATTCCTTTTTTGAAGACCCCGGAGCAGATGCGCATGAAGGCGATCCGGTCACGGTGGGCGGGGTTCATATTGGCTTGGATCTTAAATACGAAGCCGGAAAACTGGTCCTCGTCAGGCTCCACCACCCGGGAGACAGTCCGACGGCCCGAGGGAGCTGGGGCCATCTCCACAAAGGTGTCGAGCATTTCCTGGACCCCGAAGTTGTTGATGGCGCTGCCGAAGAAGACCGGTGTCTGATTACCCTTGAGATAGTGGCTGTATTCGAATGGGTTGGCAGCGCCTTCCAGGAGTTCGATTTCATCCCTGAGAGCTGAGGCTTGATCACCGATGAGGTCGTCGAGCCGGGGGTCTTCGAGGTCGGAGATGGTGATGGCCTGCTGATTCCTTGTTTCAGACCCGGGGGTAAACAATTTGAGCTCTTTCTTAAAGATATTGTAGACGCCTTTGAAGCTCTTCCCCATACCGATGGGCCAGGATAGCGGGGTGCATTCGATCTGCAGCTTCTCTTCGATTTCGTCGAGCAGTTCTAGGGGACTGCGTCCTTCACGATCCAGTTTGTTGATGAAGGTGATCAGCGGCGTGTTGCGCATCCGGCAGACCTCCATCAGTTTTTCAGTCTGGGTTTCCACGCCCTTGGCACTGTCGATGACCATCACCGCCGAATCGACTGCCGTCAGAACTCGATAGGTGTCCTCTGAGAAATCCTGATGACCTGGGGTATCGAGCAGGTTGATTTCGTAGTCCCTGTAGGTGAATTTCATCACCGAAGTGGTCACCGAGATGCCGCGTTCACGTTCGATCGCCATCCAGTCGCTGGTGGCATGCCGTTCAGCCTTGCGAGACTTGACCGCACCGGCCAGATTTATGGCCCCGCCATAGAGCAGGAGCTTTTCGGTCAGGGTTGTTTTACCGGCGTCCGGATGACTTATGATGCCAAACGTTCGACGTCTTTCGACTTCCATATTAAGACGGGAACTCATTATCGGAAATTGTCCTTTGCTAAATTGGAACTACTGGGTATGTTTTCGCCAGAATGTTCAGGCCTGCTCAATGTTTAACATCTTCTCTGGTGTCGCAGGGGAGTATTGCCTTGGAAAAATTGTGAAGGATAGGTTTTTTTGAAATAATTGCAACTTTTAATACACAAAAAAGATGGAAAAACAAAGAAATGTGTTGGTGACCGGTGGCTGCGGTTTTATCGGCAGCAACTTCATTCACCTGGTCGCCCGAACCCGTCCGGACTGGCGGGTGGTGAATCTTGACCTGCTCACCTACGCCGGCAATCTCAACAACCTGGCAACCATTGAAGAGGGCAACAGCTATCGTTTCGTCAAAGGAGACATCTGCGATCAACCACTGGTTTCCTCCCTGTTCGAGCAGGAGAGGATCGACACCGTGGTCCATTTCGCTGCCGAATCGCATGTGGACCGCTCGATTGTAGGGCCGGATGCCTTTATCAGGACAAACATCATTCGGCACCTTTACCCTGCTCGAAGCGGCCAGAACCGCCTGGGAGGAAGGCAGGGATGAGCAGGCCGGGCCCCTGTTTCTGCATGTGAGTACCGACGAAGTATTCGGTTCGCTCGGGGAAAGCGGTTACTTCAGTGAGACTACCGCTTATGATCCCCGTTCGCCTTATTCGGCCTCCAAAGCCTCTTCCGATCACCTGGTATCCGCCTATTATCACACTTACGGGCTGCCGGTGATGATCACCAACTGCTCCAACAATTACGGTCCCTATCAGTTTCCGGAGAAATTGATTCCGCTTATTTTCAACAACAGCAGGACTGGCAAAGAACTACCTGTTTACGGAGACGGCAAGAACATCAGGGACTGGCTCTACGTCACCGACCACTGCCAGGCGATCATCGAGGTGCTTGAAAAAGGGCGCAGCGGCAGGACCTATAATATCGGCGGCAACAACGAGAAAACCAATATCGAGGTAGTCACCCTGATCTGCGAAATGCTGGACGCCAAGATCGGCCTGCTGCCGGACGGCAGCAGCAGGAGTTCGCTGATCACCTTTGTTACCGACCGTCTGGGGCACGACCGCCGCTATGCAATCGATTCCACCAGGCTGAAAGATGAGATTGGCTGGCAGCCATCGGTGACTTTCGAGCAGGGGATCGAGATGACCATCGACTGGTACCTGGCCAATCAAAGTTGGCTTGAAACGGTTATCAACGGCTCTTATCAGGACTACTATAAGAAAATGTATGCCTAAGATATGGAAGTAATCACCACAGAGATCCCCGGAGTACTGATCTTTAAACCCCAGGTTTTCGGGGACGAGCGCGGTTTTTTCATGGAGAGTTTCAACCGGCGGTCCTGGCTTTCGGCCACCGGCCTGGACTGCGAGTTTGTCCAGGACAACCATTCCCGTTCCGCCCGCGGCGTACTCAGGGGCCTTCATTATCAAATCAGACAGCCCCAGGGCAAATTGGTACGGGTGGTTGCCGGTGAGGTTTTCGATGTCGCCGTGGACGTCAGAAGATCCTCACCGACCTTCGGAAAATGGGCCGGGGTTCGCCTCAGTGCTGAAAACAAACTGCAGTTCTGGGTTCCGCCGGGATTTGCCCATGGTTTCATGGTGCTCTCGGAGGAGGCGGACTTTCTTTACAAAGCCACCGATTTCTATGCCCCTGAACATGAACGGGCTATCATCTGGAACGATCCCGATCTCGATATCTTATGGCCGTCCGAAATCAGGCCCGAGCTGTCTGCCAAGGACAGTGAGGCCCCGATGTTCAGAGATGCCGAAGTGTTTGAGTGATCAGCGGTCGTTCTGTCGAGCCTTTGTGGGCAGTTCGTGTGAGCCCTGATGACCGTTGTCGAAGCAAAGACATCGCTGCCGGGTGATTGATCGATGTTCAAGTTTATCCATACAGCCGATATCCATCTTGACAGCCCGCTGCGCGGTCTTGAAGCCCATGAAGGGGCTCCGGTCGAGGAGATACGCGGGGCGACCAGACGGGCCTTTACCAGTATGGTGGACCTGGCTCTGCAGGAACCGGTCGATTTTATCCTCATAGCCGGCGATGTCTTCGATGGCGATTGGAAAGACTACAACACCGGGCTGTTCTTTATCAGGGAAATGGGACGACTGGAGCAGGCCGGTATCAAGGTCTTTATGATTGCCGGCAATCATGACGCCACCAGTTCGATCACCAGAACCTTGAGCCTGCCCGCCAATGTCGTGCGCTTCTCCGACAAAATCTGCGAATCAGTTGAATTGCCTGCATTCAAGGTGATGGTTCACGGCCGCAGTTACCAGACAGCGGCGGTAACCGATAACCTGGCCGCCGAATACCCGGACTTCTCCAGCAACCATTTCAACATCGGTCTCCTGCATACCTCACTGACCGGCCGGGACGGACATGCCAGTTATGCCCCCTGCAGCAGGGGCGATCTGGTCTCCAAAGGCTACGATTACTGGGCCCTGGGCCATGTCCATGCCAGGGAAGTGGTGGCGGAAGTTCCCTATATCCTCTTTCCCGGCAACCTGCAGGGCAGACATATCAGGGAAGCCGGGGCCAAGTCGGTGACCCTGGTGACCGTTGCTGATGGCACAATTGTCGACCTCAAAACGGTTGAAGTGGATGTCCTGCGCTGGGATGTCTGCAAGCTCGATGTCAGCGACTGTGATTCGCAGAAGATGCTGATCGACAAGGTTCGCGCCGGGATGGCTGAAGCCGCGGCCAGCAGCGCGGGTCGGCAGCTGGCTCTGAGGCTTGTGCTCGAAGGGCCGAGTCCGCTCCATGAAGAACTGCAGGCCCGTTCTTATCACTGGCTTGAGGAATTCAGAGCTATAGCTGCTGCCATCGGCACCATCTGGCTTGAACAGGTGAAATTTAAAACCAGCAGGAGTATCAGCCTTGAGGAACTGATCGGGGAGGACTCGCCTCTGTATAATGTTCTGCAGGCCGCAGGATCCTTGCAGCTCGATGATGAGATGCTGGATTTACTGGCCAGCGAACTGGTCGGGCTGAAAGCGAAATTGCCGGCCGAGCTGATCGAAATCGGCGCGCTGTTGGATTGTGCTGACGGACAGGTTCCGGAGATTCAGGAAGATGTCCGGGAGATGCTGCTGGCCAGACTTCTGCGTCAGGGAGAAGAGAGGTGAGATTAAAGCGGCTCTACCTTAAAGCCTTTGGTCCTTTCACCGATCAGACCCTTGATTTTGATTCCACAGGGCCCGGGCTGCATATTGTCTATGGCCTCAATGAGGCAGGCAAGAGCAGTTCGCTCAGGGGACTGAAAGCGCTTTTATACGGATTCGATGAACGAACCGCTGATAACTTCGTGCACCGCAACCCCGATCTGCTGGTGGGCGGTATTATCGAAGGAACAGGCGGGGAGGAGCTCGAATTTTACCGACGTAAAAAACGGCTGGCTGACCTTGTTGACAGCGACAACAACCCTCTCGATGGCCGCCAGCTCAGCCGGCTGATGCCCTCAATCGGGGTGGAGGTGTTTACTTCCCTCTATGGCATCGATCACAAAATGCTGGTCGCCGGAGGTGAAGAAATCCTGGCTCAAAAGGGCGAAGTGGGGCAGGCACTGTTTGCCGCCGGTTCAGGCATCACAGCGCTGAGCAAGGTAGTCGATGAACTGGAGGCGGAGGCGGCAGATCTGTTCAAGAGCAGGGGAAGCAAACAACTTATCAACCAGGCGGTTGCTTCCTATCTGCAGCAGAAAAGAATGGTCAGAGAGGAAAGTTTGCTGCCCAGGCAGTATCAGGAGCATGAAGAGAAAAAACGAGAGGCAGAGGTCGAACGCCAGCGCCTGGAAGAAGAAAGCAGCAGGCTCAGTGGTGAGATCGAGCGCTTGAGTCGTTTACAGCGGATCATTCCTGAGCTTGCCGAGTTCGAAAATCTGCAGAAGCAGCTGGGCGAGCAGGGAACGGCTCCGCCGCTGCCGCCCGGATTCGATGACAGGGTGAAGCTGATCGAACAGGAGATCGTCTCGCTTTCAAAACAGGTAGAGCGCGATAAAGAGCGGTTGAACGCTTTGCAAATCAGCAACGCTGCCATCTCGCCCAACCAGATAGTACTGGATCATGGATCGATGATCGAAGATCTCTACCAGCGGCTGGATCGTTACCGAAAAGATGGTCAGGACCGGATCAAACTTGAAGGGGAACGCACCGCGCAACGCAGGGATGCGGGACTGCTGATCGAATCGGTCGATCCCGGACTGTCCCTCGAAGATGGTGATGCACTTCGTCTCGTTCAGGGGAAAAGCCGGACGATCCAGAGACTCTGTTCGACTCATGAATCACTCAACCAGCGGTTGAAACAGGCGGTGAGCGCCCTGGAAAAGCTGGAAAAGCAGACCGATCAGATCCAGGCCGAGCTCTCCGCGTTACCCCGGTTAAGGAACCCTGAAAGATTATCTTTGAGTATCAAAAAGGCACGTAGTGTTGGCGATATAGATGAGCAAATCGATACTCTTTGTGAAGAGATTGAGGCGGCGGAGAAAAACTGCCTGGCGGATCTGAAAAGAGCTGGTTTGTGGAAGGGAGAGCTTGATGAATTGCAGCAGATTTCTTTTCCGCTGCCGGCAACGGTAAGAAGTTTCGAAGCCGAAATTCTGGATCTGGAGAAACGGCGGGAACGGATTGACAGAGAGCACAGGAGGGTGACAGATGAGCTGCAGGAGGCAGAAGTCCACCGGCGCGAGCTGCTCAAAGGTGAGACCCTGCCGTCGGAGAGTGATCTACAGGAAGTACGGCAGCAACGGCAGCTGGGATGGCAGTTGATTAAAAGGGCCTGGCTTGACGGCGAGGAACTCGACCAGCTCGATGAGGAAATCCAGGCCTACGATCCCGACCGAAATCTGTCTGCAGCCTATGAACGGCAGGTTGAAGCAGCGGACGGGCTGGCCGACCGGCTCAGAGGTGAGGCCGAGCGAAGTGCTCTGGCGGCATCGCTGTCCCTCAGAATGGAAAATCTTCACCTGGCGCAGAAAGAGATGGAAGAGCGGCGCCGTGAAGTCGAGCAGGCCGCCGGCGAGTTCAACGCCAGGTGGCTGAAGATTTGGAACGAGGTGAAGATTGCACCGCTGTCGCCGGCTGAGATGCGGGAGTGGCTCGATCAGGTTGAAAAACTGAGATTCAGAATGACAGCTATATCATCGCGAGTGCAGGAGCAAAAGGCCAAAATTAGGAGTCGGGAAAGCCTCAGTCGGTCCTTGGCCGAAACACTCACGGAGGTAGATCGTTGTATCACCATTGAAGGCAATCGATTGGCTCCGTTGTTGGAAGAGGCGGAATTGGCCCTTGCTGAGATCGAGCAGCATAATCAACTGCGCCGGACCCTGACTGAGAAAAACCAGAATCTGCTGACCGAGCGGACCAGGGTCCGCGACGAACTGCGAGAAGCTGAAGGGGACCTTGCCGGCTGGCGACTCGACTGGGACAACGCTCTGATGTCACTGAAATTCAAGAGACAGATTTCTGTGGATGAGGCGGTTGATCTTCTGAAAACAATCGATGATTGTCTAAACAAACTGGAAAATGCCACGAGGGTTTCAAAGCCGGATAGAGGGTATCGATCGAGATATGGCGCGCTTTGAAAATGATCTGCAGAAGATGGTGGAGACGGCCGCTGCCGATCTGCGTGAAGCAGGCCCGGAGCAGGCGGTGCTGAAACTCTACGATTTGCTTGGCCAGGCGAAAGAGGCTGATCAGCAGCGTAATCAGGGGCTGGCAACCATGAGTGAATTGACCAGCGATCTAAGCAGCGCGGAAAAACAGCTTGTGGCATTCAACGCTCAAATGGCTGCGCTTCTTCGTGAAGCAGGATGTCATAATCCAGCTGAACTGGCGGAGACAATGGAACGATCCAGGAAAACTCAGGCGCTGCTCGAACGGATATCGGCAAAACAAGCATCAATTGCCAATCTGAGCGAAGGGATTGATCTGGACAAAATCAAGGAGCAAGCAGCCGAGGTTGATATTGATACGCTGCCGGGTCAACTCGCCTCTCTGCGACGAAGAGTGGAGGAAGAACTTGCACCCCAGATTAGTGCGGCCACCGAACTTATCGGCGCAGAAGACCGGGAACTGAAACTGATGGATGGTCGGAGCAGGGCGGCCGAAGCAACTGAACGGATGCAGCAGGAGGCGGCGCTGATAGGGCGGTTGACCGATCGTTATGTGAAGATCACCTTGTCATCTCTGATTCTGAAACGCGAGATCGAACGCTACCGCAAAGCGCATCAGGGTCCTATCCTGGATAAAGCCACCGAGATCTTCAACGGGCTGACCCTGGGGGCGTTTTCGGAACTGCGCGCCGATATCGATGATCAGGGCCTGCCGATTCTCACGGCTGTGAAACGCAGCGGCTCCTCAATCGGGGTAGGGTCTATGAGCGATGGGACGCGTGATCAATTGTATCTGGCGCTGCGGCTCGCCAGCCTGCATGTGAGGTTGGCCGAAGACGAGCCGATGCCGTTTATTGTCGATGATATCCTGGTCAATTTCGACGACCGGCGGTCCAGGGCTGCGCTTGAAGCGCTCGGTGAGCTGGCGCAAGAAAATCAGGTAATTCTCTTTACCCACCACCAGCAGATCGTCGATCAGGCCGAGACACTTGGTTCAGCCGCTGGGATTGTCATTCACCGCCTGCAGGCCTGAGTCATCAGCCGCCGTACAGGAGCTCGCCTCCTGAGAAACCGAGTCCTCCGCAGATCGCCAGGCTGATGAGGTAGAAGACAAAGAGCTTCTTCTGGGGGGCGCCTTTTTTCTTCTGCTGGACAGTGACGAACAGCATGATGGTCAGCAACACTCCCAGAATCATCTTGATGATGATCCATTTATTGATATCGCCCCCGAACCATTGCTGCCAGTCGAGCAGCCCGGCGATGTAGACTGGAATGACTGCGATTAATGACAGCAGGATGCAATGATAGGCGCTGGTGGCGTAATGTTTGTCCGGCCATTTCATATCGGCCAGGGAAAAAGCGACACTGCCGACCACCAGTCCCATCGGCAAGTGCACGATGATGGGGTGCAGGGGATGATGAAAACCGAGCATTCCCAGAAAATTGTATAATGATTCGATCATGACCAATCTCTTTGATTTAATTTAGATAATCGAACAGCGCCTGACGGCATCCCAAAGTATTACAACGTAGCAACTTGTCAGGCGATTACATTAATCACAATTATCTGGAATGAAAGTTATTCACTACATTTTTCAGGGTGGCAGGAGGGTTTTACTTGGCTTTCAAGAAGGCATAGAGATCGGCCACATCCTGATCAGAGATCTTCTCTTCCGGATATTTGGGCATGATCGGAGAACCGGCGTCCCGAATGATTCTCTCGAATCGCCAGAAGCTCATATTCAGGTCCTTGACCACCGGTCCCTTACCGTCATCGCCGTTGGGTCCGTGGCAGGAGAAGCAGTGGTGCATGGAATACCAGCGTTGTCCATCCACAGGATCACCCATGGGGGTGCTGCAACCACTCAGAAATACGGTCACCAGCAGAAGCAGAAAAACCGGGGTGAATAGCGGAATCATTCTAGTTAATCGCCTCGACATGAATCTTCTCCTCGTCAATATGAACCATCTATCAGAACTACCGGCAAAGTCTTCAATTCACTTCCAGACAACCTAGCTGAATAGGTCTCGATATGCAACGGTTTTTTCAACGATGACAGGTGCTTGGTGTTAGTTCCCGCCAAATTTTCTCGACTCTTAGATAGACCGATGCCCAGCGAAAATGGGTGAGGTCCGCACCCCGTTCAACGGTTTTGGGTTTGCTGTTTAGAAACGGCCTGAGTGCATCCGTCAGATGACTCACGAACCGCTCCTCGTCGTCAATCTCAGTGGTGTTTGTCTCGACAATCGCAGGTGTGGGGACCAGAACCAGGTGATTGGAGCCCGTCCGCTCCGCCACTTCCCTGCAGCCGGGTAGATCCGTGGCTATTACCTGGCAGCCGCAGCCAAGAGCTTCAAGTACCACCAGCGGCAATCCTTCAGATAGCGAGGGGAGCACGAACAGGTGGCTGGCTTGCATTAAACCGGCCAGACGCTGTTGGCTGAGAGGACCGTGAAGGGTAATTCGGTCGCCGAGTTTTTCGGCTGCTGCAAGACACTGCTCCGACTCATTTCCCTGCCCGCTGCCCACCAGATGAAAATGGTATGAATAATGGTCAAGGTTCTGAAGCGCTCGAAGTAACCAGACAACACCCTTGGCCCGGCTCAGTTTGCCGGCGTAGAGGATTGTGGTTGGGATTTGGGGTCGCACAGGTCGATTGACGTCGGTGAATAATTGTTCGTCATAGCCGGCACCCACCACTGCGATTCGGTCCGGCTGAATGTCATAATCTCTGGTAATGTGATTTTTCTGGTCCTGGGTGAGGGCCAGGACCCGGTCAAGCTGTCTGCAGCCAGCTACAACCTCGTCGCGAAGGTGGGGACACTGCTGGTACTGCCTGAGGTCAGAACCATGGCAGTTGCAGACGATCGGTACGTCTGCTTTTACCTGGGCCGCCAGCGAGCTGACCAGCCAGAGATGGTGACTATGAATGAGATCGGGGTGCCAGCGTTTGATGGCCTCGTCGATGGTCCGTTGAAAGAGACGCTGATAGTGGGCGATCTCCTCAGTCCTGAGGTTTCTGAACATCCGACTCGGATAGGGCATCACATCACTCATGCCCACAATTGCTCCCGGGTTGCTGTCGGTGTTGAACCTTACTGTTGAGATTCGATCCGCTGTTATCCCCTCAAGCTCGATTTCTTCGCTGCCGCTGACACCGCAGATCAAGTGATTTAGGTGGCCGGAACGGTGAGCCTGTTTCACGAGCTGCTGAAGATAGATGCCGCTGCCAGTGGAGTCAGGACGTTGGCTGATGATATGTAAAATTCTCACTGGAATTAATTCTGCTCCGCCTGCTGGCGATAATGAGTCAAAGCAAGCTTTAGCAGCCGCTCTCTGTTGTTGCTTTTCTGGTTTAGCAGGATCACGAAAGGATCGAGTCGGCCGGCCGATTCAAAATAGCCGGCGTATCCGTAGACACCAGCCATGGTTCCCGATTTGAGCAGTGTATTCTGGGTCTCGCTCAGCAGAGAGCTATAAGGTTTGAATCGTTCAAGCACGGCGATCATCGCCGCCGGGGTGATCAGGTTCTTTCTCGACAGCCCGGATCCCTCGACGACGGTTACATCCCGGTTGTCTCAAGCCGGTGGCAGCGATGAGGAATTCCGCCACTGCTCTTTGGCCTTTCTCCCAGGTTGCAGGCGGTCCGAACCGCTTAACCCCTGAGTAAAGAAAGAGCTGGTTGGCGATGAAGTTGTTGGAGTAGTGCAGACATCCTCTGATCATTTCAGCGACTGTCATCTTGCTGAGGTAAGTGTAGATCAGTTTATCGCCAGCCTCTACCAGTCCGAGAGTGAAGGTTGAACCCACGGCGATGCCCTGGCGGCGAAGCTGTTCGGCGACGAGTTCGGCCACATAGCGGGGCCGGGTGATGGTTGCGTTCCTGCCGGTAAAGGCCGAAACGTTGAGCCGATGCAGACCGGGTTCAACCAGTGAACCTATATCCCGGGCGATATCAAGCACAGGAGTCTGGGGTTCTGGCGAACCGATGAGTCCGGTATCGTACTTGATCAGCGGCACTGAGTTGAAATTGACCGACAGCGCCGAGTTCTCGGCGTCGTAGGGGTTGGCTGAGTTTTCGGTACCGTCGGTCGGGCCCTCGAGCCTGAAAAAGCTGTCGTCCAGAAGGATGGACTCCACCTCTGTCAGCCCCCTTTTTTTTAGCTCCGACGCTATTTCCAGCAGCCGCTCCGAAATCAGGTAGGGATCTCCATACCCTTTGATGCACAAAATTTTGTGGTCTCTGAGGTAGAACTCTGTGCTGATCCTGTGGGAAGGTCCCAGAAGTTCAAGGGTGGCGAGGGCGGTGGCAATTTTAATGGTCGAGGCTGGGATGAGCGGCGTGTCTGCAGCAAACTGGGCAATTGTCCTGCCATCTGAGGTGATTACATAGCCACCGTGGTCGATGAAATTTTCGATGGTTGATTCCGCTGCCGCTGCTGTGGAGACGGCAGCATAAAAAAAGGCCCACAGCATGAGCGTTACACTCCGAACTATGGGCCTTGAACAAGGCATTGGCGTTGCCGTGCTGATCGTCTTTATAACTTGGGCAGTTTCGCCATCGATTCGGCGATCTGTTCTGCGGGATAATCGAAATCCACGAGCTCGCCGGCAAAGTATTTGTCGTAGGAGGCCATATCGATCAAGCCGTGACCGGAGAAGTTGAAGAGGATGGTTTTGGGCTCATCAGGTTCTCTGGTTGCTTCGATGATTGCACCCCGGATTGCATGACAGGTTTCCGGTGCAGGGATGATGCCTTCCGTTTGGGCGAACAGAACACCGGCTTTGAAACATTCCAGCTGCTGCAGTCTGATCGGTTCGACAATATTGTCCCGAACCATGGCCGAGACAATCGGTGCCATGCCGTGGTAACGGAGGCCGCCGGCGTGGATGCCAGGAGGAATAAAGTCATGTCCCAGGGTGTGCATGTAAAGCAGCGGGGTGGTTTGGGCGGTGTCGCCAAAATCCCAAGTCAGCCGTCCTCCGGTGAGAGACGGACAGGAGGCCGGTTCGGTGCCGACGAAGCGGATTTTTTTACCTTCCAGGTAGTCCGGAACGTAAGGGACCGCCAGTCCGGCAAAGTTGGAGCCGCCGCCGCAGCAGCCGATGATCACATCGGGGTAGTCGCCGGCAATTTCCATCTGCTTCTTGGCTTCCAGGCCGATGATCGACTGGTGCAGAATCACATGGTTCAATACGGATCCAAGGCTGTAATTGGTATCGTCGCGGGTGGCTGCATCCTCGATGGCTTCTGAAATGGCGATGCCGAGCGAGCCGGGAGTATCGGGCAGTCTTTCGCGAATGGCCCGGCCGGTGTTGGTGTCAGTGCTTGGACTGGCAACGACGTTGGCGCCGTAGGCGTGCATGAGCGATTTACGGTACGGTTTCTGCTCGAATGAGACTCTCACCATGTAGACCTTGCATTCCAGGCCAAACTTGTTGGTGGCCAGAGACAACGCTGAGCCCCATTGACCGGCACCGGTTTCGGTGGCGATTCTCTTGATGCCTTCCCGGGAATTGTAATAGGCCTGAGCAACAGCGGTATTTGGTTTGTGAGAACCCACCGGTGAAACGCTTTCGTTTTTGAAATAGATTTTGGCCTTGGTGTTCAGGGCTTTTTCAAGATTATTGGCCCGCACCAGAGGAGAAGGGCGCCAGATTTTAAGAATCTCAAGCACTTCTTCGGGAATGTCGACAAACCGTTCAGGCGTCATCTCCTGCTCGAGCAACCCCATGGGAAAGATCGCGGCCAGTTTCTCCGGCCCCATTGGCTCCTTGGTTTCCGGATCAAGCGGCGGCTGCAGTCCGCCAGGCAGATCGGGAACGACGTTGTACCACTGGAGGGGCATTTGATCATCACGCAAGACGATTTTCTTATTCATGATTTCTCCTCTTGGAATAAAGATAGTTCAGGCTGTTTCATGGTCCACGAAACAATGGTCTTCATACCACGAAATGTCCGCCCCAGGCAAGAGCGATCAATTTTCAAGTTCGGACCATGACATTTTCATGATCTGAAGCTTCAGTACCGTTTCCTCATCCAGATGCAGCAGAGTCGCCAGCGCTTCTGCCGGTTTTGTTCCGGGCATTGCACTTTTACTGATCAATTCAAGGATGATGGTCCGTGGTGAAATGACCCTGATGTTGTTAATGAGGGGGCGGATGTCGAGACTTTTACGTTTACCTTTTCTGATCCGTTCGACAACCATCGAATCAGTAGAATCAAGACTGCTGATCATTTGTAGATCCGATTCATTGAGATCATGGGGCAGCTCAATTTCGTAAGTGCAGATCATGTCTTGAACCAGTTTTCCTGCCAGCGGGCTGATCTCAATTATGTCAAGTCCAGCCGGCAGGGCAGCGTCGAGCAGGGTTTTTGCCTGGTTAAGGTCGGTGATGGGCTGCTGCAGATCAACCGAGAAGAATTCGCAGCGACTCATGGTACCCACGGGCAGTGCTGGACCAAAAGATATTTTTGGAGACGGGTTGAAACCCTGGGAAAAATGGGGTTTCAGATTGGCCCTTCGCAGGGCCCGCTGGATGATCTGAAGAAATTCCAGGTGGCCCAGGAAGCAGATGGCGCCGGTCCTGGAGTAACTGACGAGATAGTGATGGTGGTGTTCGACTGTACTCCTCTTCGAGTGGTTCTTCATTGATGATCTGGTTCGCTGGAGGGGATTGCTTTTTGTTATGGACGATCGGCTGGATGGTTTTGAAATCGCAGAGTCCGCATTTCTGACAGGAATGATATCTGCAGTCCGGAGTGTATTCAAGGGTGCGGCTTTTGTTGCGTTCAGCCACCAGAAATTCGGGTTCGACCATCGAGTCGATGTGGCTCCACGGCAGAATTTCGCTCTCACCGCGTTGGCGCAGATAAAAATCGAGATCGATACCTACCTGCTCCGCCGACTCGAGCCAGCCCTTCAGGTTGAAATGTTCGCTCCAACTGTCAAGTCGCGCTCCATTCTCCCAGGCCTTGATCAGAAGCGGCAGCAGTCTTCGATCTCCTCTGGAAAAAACTCCTTCCAGATAGCTTTGCTCGGGATCGTGATATTTGAGGGTGATCGCTTTTTTCTTCAATTTTGACCTGAGCAGTGACAGGCGAGTGCGGCTCTGCTCAATTGTCAACTGTTGTTCCCATTGAAACGGGGTGTGGGGTTTGGGAACAAAGGTCCCGACGCTTACCGAGATTTTTTTTCTGCCGCGACCACCCACAGAGCCCGCCTGGGCTGTCTTGTCAACCAACTCAGCAATGGCTTCAATATCCGTCTCGGTTTCTGTCGGTAAGCCTATCATGAAATAGAGCTTGATCAGATTCCAGCCCAGTTTATAGGCCTGCTCGGCAGTGTGCAGCAGATCCGCTTCGCTTATTCCTTTGTTGATGGTTTGGCGCAGCCTTTCGCTGCCGGCTTCCGGGGCAAGGGTGAAGCCCGTTTTTCTGACCTTGCGGATCTGGTCCATGAGCTCTCTGGTAAGGGTTCCCACCCGCATCGACGGCATGGCAACAGATACCTTGTCGTGGGCGAAACGCTGCATCAACTCAGGCAGAACTTCGGGCAGGCAGCTGTAATCACCGGTGGACAGCGATAAGAGTGATATCTCGTCGAAGCCGGAATGGCCGATACCCTGTTCCGCCAGTTCGATGACCTGCTCAGCACTGCGCTCCCGCACCGGTCGGTAGGTTATCCCCGCCTGGCAGAAGCGGCAGCCCCTGGTGCAGCCCCGGGCCACCTCCACGGCCAGACGGTCGTGGACGATCCGGGCGTTGGGTACCAGTGGTTTATAGAGATGATCTATCCGATTCAGATCGGCGAGTACTCTTCTTGTCACCTTGGCCGGTCCACCTTCGGGTGCCTCAAGAGATAGAATTTTACCCTCTGTATCGTAGACGGGGTTATACCTGTGAGGCAGGTATACCCCCTCTATGTCGGCCAGTTCATTGACCATGGCAGCACGCTTCACCCCCTTTTTTTTCAGTAAAGCGAGCAGACGACTTACTTCGGCAACCGCTTCTTCGCCATCTCCGATGAGGATGGCATCGAAAAGCTCGGCAATTGGTTCCGGGTTGAAACCGCAGGTTCCTCCACCAATGATGATCGGTGAAGATTCATCTCTGTCGGCAGCGTAAAGATCGATACCAGCCAGATCAAGTATGGTCAGAATATTGGTGTAACAGAGTTCATGCGGCAGGGTTATGCCGATCAGATCATAATTGGCCAAGGGGGTGGCTGTTTCCAGGGTTGTCAGATCGATGCGGCGGCTGCGCATGAGCATTTCCGCGTCAGGAGCAGGGCAGTAGCAGCGCTCAGCGGCAACCGAATCGAGATCGTTGAGGATCTGGTAGAGGATCTGTAATCCCTGGTGCGACATGCCGATCTCGTAGAGGTCGGGGAAAACCAGGGCCCATTTAACTTCGGCCAGGATATCGATCTCGGGCAGATTGAACTCACTGCCCAGGTAACGCCCGGGTCTGCTCACGAAGGGAAGAAAAGTCTGTTCCTCCTTATTCGATGATACTTCCTTTGACTCTCCGGGACGTGTATATTCATTCATTGTATCTCTGAAACGGCTTTGCACTATTTCCGAAAATAGGTTGACTTTTTAAAGAGGGATAAGGTATTGAAATGGTATCGTATCTAAACATATCTGCAGAACTTTGGCTCCTCCGATACTGCTGCGAGGAGTAGATTACTTCGCCTGTAACGTGCCGGCTCAGCAGATTTGGAATCATACATCCATACGGTATGAAAACAACGTGAAATTATGGGACCTGAAATCGTGAAGCGGTTATTGTACGTCCTTGCCTATTTTTTCTTTTTTTCCACAACCATCGCGGCGGTAGCCCAGGATGAACCGAAAAATCCGTTAATCGAGTCGATCGAGGTAATCGCTGGTAACGATAAGCCTGAACAGGTGGTATTCAAGCTCAATGGTTCCTACACTCCAAGAATATTTAAGCTGAACGGCGGCAATCCCCGCCTCGTGTTGGATTTCTACGGGGTAAAATATCCCGCCAGGATTGACCGAATCAGCGATGTCGGCGGCGACATCATTGCCGGTGTTCGGGTTGGCAGGCACAATGACCCTCAAAAAATCCGGGTCGTTGTCGATATTCAGCAAGACAGCCCTTACCAATATGATCAAACATTCAATGTCTCAAATAACAGCCTTGTCGTAACCTTTGATCCCGATTATGAGGCAACAGCCGGGGAAGAGCAAGCAACCTCTCAGCCGCAGAGGATCAGCGCTGAAGCCACTAAAGTGGTACATGCTCAAACAGAGACCAGTGGACAACCCGAAAGCGCTTCGACTGTGACAAGCGAACAGGAGACATCTGCAGAAAGCCAGGATCAGAAAATCGAAGCGGCCCCGGCAATAGCCGCCGAGCCACGCGAAGAGGCTCAGACAACCACTCTGCCGGTGATTGAAGAGCCTGTTGAACCTGATCCCGCAGCGCAGCAGCCTGATCAAACGGTTGAACCTGATCCCGCAGCGCAGCAGCCTGATCAAACAGTAGAGACTGATCCCGCAGCGCAGCAGCCCGATCAAACAGTAGAGACTGATCCCGCAGCGCAGCAGCCCGATCAAACAGTAGAGACTGATCCCGCAGCACAGCAGCCCAGCCAGACCGAAGAAATCGAGCCGATCCTGCTTGACATCTCTTTTGAAAAATCGGTCAACAAAAGCGAAACTGTAATGTTCAGACTGAATCACTTTTACCCGCCGCTGGTGTTCGGGATAGAGAAAGGTGAACCCCGGGTGGTGTGCGATTTTATCGATGCCGGAATTGGCGAGGACATTCCCCCGGTGATTGAGGCAGGCGGGCAATACGTCAATCGGATTTTAGTGTCCAAAGAGTCCGATCCGGACAAAGTGCGGGTAGAACTGTTGCTCATGCCAAACCGCAACTACGATCTTCAACAGCTCTTTTTCAAAGAGGACAATCTGTTCGTCGTTATCGTCAAAGAACTGCAGTAAGAGACGGCGCTGAGTAATCAGGGCAGCCAGGTTCTGCTGAATTCCCGGGGAAAATCGAGGTTGAAGTCTGCGGGTACAAAATCGGACTGCCTTATTTCCGAGAAGCGCAGCTCGGCCTGCCCACCCAGGGGCAAGCCGCTGATCGCCAGCAGAACAGGGTAGAAACACTGGTCAATTTCTTCCCAGCGTTGGTACTCGAGGGTTGCAAATGAGCCTTGGCGATCAGCGACGAGGATCCGCTCGACGATTCTCTTAGTCTCCCTGTCCAGCAAAATATACTCCTCGATTTCATTGCTCTCCGCTCCAACGATACTAAGCCATACTCCTCTTTCCTGGGAATCGTACCGTATTTCTCCGATCTGCTCGATGGTTGCTGAAGAACGTCCTTCGAGCCAGTCGAGCCAGGATCCGTTAACCAGATTGAGCGGGAGGTCATGGCTGATCGCCCAGGAGTGGAGGCTGCCGGTGACCATTGACCGTGCGACAGCGTCGACTGCCTGATAGGTGGTCCCGTTGGTTGCTATGGCTTTCAGCGGCTGTCCCAGTGGATTGCTGACGATCAGCTTTAAATAGGAAGGTCCCAGTACCTGGTAGTAGGCGCTGAAAGCATAGTTCCGGACAGCTGACTTCCAGCTGATGTCCACCTCTGCATCCCAACTCTGACGGCAGCGATCCTGTGAGGCGCTAAACTCAAGAAAGGTCTGTTCGACGGCACTCTTCTGTTCCTCGTCGATTATGGCGGTCCATGGCGGTTTGGCGCAGCTGGCCAGCAACAGAAGAGGGAGAAGCAGGAACAGACTGGTTCCTGCCGTCAGGCTAGTTCTTCCGGAGAGCATCGATTTTTTTTTCGACTTTTTCTTTCTTAGCCTGATCATCGAAGTATTTGAGTGCTTCTTTATATGATCGGATTGCCTTGGTATTCTGGCCCAGTGCCCGATAGACATCTCCAAGATGATCATGCAGGTAGGGGTCGTCGGGCAGCAATTTCAAGGCGGATAGAAGCTCCGCTCTGGCCCTCTCGAGGTTGCCGAGCTTGAAATACACCCAACCGAGGCTGTCCTGGATATAGCCGTTCCCCGGTTTGAGCTCCATGGCTCGCTCAATATAGGTCAAAGCTCGATCCAGTTGACGATCGGTGTCGGCCCATGAATAACCGACAAAATTCAGGGCTTCGGCATGATCCGGATTGATGAGAATCAATTCTTCCATGACGCCGATGGCCTTGTCGAGTTGATCGGTCCGTTCGAGCTGCAGGCCGTATTCAAAAAGTAGACGCTCATTGTCCGGATAGATAGAATAACCTGAGGCCAGAACGGTGCTTGCTTTTTCCATTTGCCCGCTGTCCCTATAGAGCGACGCAGCCATAATGTAAAAAAGTGGTCTGCGGGTGGAGGGGACCTCGAGGTAACCGTTGAGCATCTCCAGGGCCTGTTCTGTTTTTTCCTGCTGGTGGAGAAGGCGCGATCTCAAAAAAACGGCGTCTTCGAATTCCTCCTGGTCATCTTCGATACCCTGCAGGACTTCCAGTGATTCGGCAAAGCGCTCCTGGTCTGAGTACAAGACACCAAGCAGATATCGGGCGGAGCCGTTATTCCGTCCTTCCAGCACTGCCGTCAGGTGGGCAATGGCCTCATCGTATTGTTCGAGGCGTACATAAAGTTTGCCAAGCGCCAGGGAGAGCTGGACCGGCGAGTTGCGATACCTGGGGATGAGACTGAGTTCGACGATGGCCTCTTCTTCCCGATCTGATCCGAGAAGGGATTGAACGATAAGCAGCCGCGCCTGCTCCTGGGAGCCATCCTGAGCCAGAATCTCCCGCAGGATGTCAATGGCCGGGTCGTAGGATTTTTGCTCGATATGAAACTGAGCCACCTCGTAGGCAAGCTCGGTGGACCAGTTGAGTTCAAGCGTTTTCAGATAGTAGCGCCGGGTTTCATCTGGTGAAGTGCTCATTCGGGCGAGGGCCAGATAGGCGAAATAACTCTGGGGGTTGACCGAGATAAGTTTTTTCAGTGTCCGTTGCGCCTTTTGCGGTTTACCCACCTGCTCAAGCAGAACGCCAAGCCGAAGCAGGACCTGCTCGTTTTCCGGATCGTAGGAGAGGATTGTTTCGTACTGGTCGATTGCCTGGTCGATCTTCTTCTGCTGAACCAGCAGGCCGGCCAGCAGCTTCCTGCTGGCACTGTCCCGGGGATCGTTTTCTATGTTTTCTTCCAGAAGTTCGATGGTACCTGAGGTGTCGCCTTTTTTCAGGTGCACTAGCGGAAGTTTGTGTTTGATGTAGAGAGCGGATGGGTCGCAGACCAGGGCTTTTTCATAGGCGTCGACCGCTTCATCAAAATTCTTCTCATATTCTGCGTGGGTCCCCCAGAGAAAATAAAAGTAGGAACAGGAGAGGTCGCGGTTGTCGGACGGTGGAGAATCTTCAGAGCTGATCCGGTTGCCTGTGGAGGCGCAGCTGGAAAGCAGCAGGGTGAGCAGCAGCACTGCCCGTGTGGTGTTAAATCGGCCTAATATCACTGAGGCTCCGAGGTGTCTGAGAGAGTTAAGTGGGGCAGCAGTCTGTCGATCAGCCGCACCACCTGTTGGTGAACCTGATCTTCGGATGCCGACCCGTCAATTCGCTCAATATACGGTAAGTCCATCTCCTTGAAAATACTATCGACTTTTTTCAAACTCTCCAACTGTTCAAAATCGTTGAGCAGATCACCTCGTTTTTCCGTGATTCTTGTGATACAGATCCGGGGATCGACCTCGATGATGATTGCCAGGTCAGGCTCAGGGGCAAAATCATGCCGGGCTATGATCTGATCGGGGTTACATCCCGCTGCTCCCTGGTAGGCGGCGGTGGACAGGTAGTAGCGGTCACAGAGAACAATTTTTGCCGCTGCCAGCGAGGGGATTATAAGATTATCGATGTGATCGCGGCGATCTTTAATAAACAGATCGAGCTCTTCGTCGACGGATACCGTGTGGCGATTTTGATAGAGCGCTCTGATCTGTCTGCCGTAGACCCCCTCGGTCGGCTCCCGCGTTACTATGACCTCGTGGCCTGCACGCCGGAGAACATCAGCAAGTCGATCTAGCTGGGTGGATTTACCGGTTCCGTCGATTCCTTCAAAGACGATAAAGGTTCCTTTTCTTTTGTCTACCATGGGCCCGCCGGTTTTTAGGTGGATAACTGTTGTTGTCGGTTTGCGGCCATGAAGTGGGCGAGACGGACGGCGGACTTGAGGCTGTCGATATTGCCGATACCCTGTCCGGCAATATCATAAGCGGTTCCGTGATCGACCGAGGTCCTGACGATGGGCAGTCCCAGGGTGACATTGACACCATCCTCAAAGTGGAGGAGCTTGAAAGGGATGAGCCCTTGATCGTGGTACATGGCCACCACCGCATCGAACGCTCCAGCTCGAGCTTTGTAGAAAATGGTGTCCGGCGGATAAGGGCCGGTGATACTGGAGCTGGGGATCGCAGTTTTTCCGGGCCTCTTCTATGGCCGGTAGAATAATGGTCTGCTCTTCCTTGCCGAACAGGCCGTTTTCCCCGGCATGGGGATTGAGACCGGCAACACCGATGCGGACCGGTTCAAGATTGAAATCACTTTTCAGTGCTCGCTCGGTAAGGATTATCTGGCGGGTAATGGTTTCGCTGTTCAAACTCTGCACAACCTGCGCAAGTGAGCAATGAATGGTTGCCGGTACGACTCTCAACGAGTCGCCTGTGAGCATCATGGCAACGTCCTGGGTCCCAGTCCGTTGAGCCAGCAGTTCGGTATGGCCTGGAAAATCATAGCCCGCCTGGCTCAACGAGAATTTGGAGATGGGGCAGGTGACGATAGCTCGCAGTTGACCGGCCATACACAGCTCGATCGCTTTTTCCACGTAAGAGGCCATGGCTATCGAGGTTTCAGGGGTAGGGGATCCGAAAGCGAATGAATCCTGTCTGAGATTTGATCCTGGGTAGACGTTGAGGCTGCCGGAGACTATTTTCATTCCCGGTTGCCAGGATCTGATATCGATGGTCAGATCGAGCTGAGTGCAAATCTTTTCAAGCACACTCTAGGTCGCCGATTATGACAAGCGGAAACTGTTCGGACCGGGGACGGGCAAGATGAAATTTTACGATGAGCTCGGGCCCGATCGACGCGGGGCACCCCATGGTGATGGCTATTGGCGCGCTGTCGCTTGTCTGATCTAACATTATTGAAAATCGCTTGCTGGCTTGGTGGTAGTAATCAAGGCACCTCGAAGGCGCCGGTGATATGGGTAATATTCGGGATTGCCTGGTCGCAGAGCACCCCGATTACATCAAATCGGACCGGTTTGTCGAGCAGATTATTGCTGCTCAGATAGAGTAGTGCCGTGCGGTAGATCTGCCGCTGTTTTCGACTGTCAACAGCCTCCGTCGGGTGACCGAATCCGGTGTGTTTCCTGGTTTTTACCTCAACGAACACGTACGTATCATCGTCTTTGCAGATAATATCAATTTCACCGGTTTTCTGCCGATAATTTCTGGCTTCGATGCGAAAACCTTTGGACCGAAGATGCTGGACGGCGATATCTTCACCTCGTTTACCGAGACTTATCCGTTTCTTCGACAAACTCTCTCACTCCCCTGAAGGTGTAGCGGTGAACCGGGCACGGCCCCAGATCTCGAATGGCCTGACGGTGCTCCCTGGTCGGATAGCCCTTGTTACCGATAAAATTGTAGCCGGGATAGCTGTTATGGAACTTGCCCATTATTTCGTCCCTGGTAAGTTTGGCGACGATTGAGGCGGCTCCAATCGAAGCTGACCTGGTATCTCCCTTGATCAATGTTTCCTGAGGGATGGTGATCAGCACTTTCTGATTGCCGTCGACCAGAATGAAATCCGGTTCCGAGCCGGATCTGCTCAGTTCTTCAATGGCTTGCTTCATTGCCAGCAGAGAGGCTTGAAGAATGTTGATTCTATCTATGGTGCGGGGAGAGACGATGCCGATACCGATGTCGGCGCCGATTTTGTCGAGAAGATCCCGAAGTCTGCAGCGCTGGGAAAGCGTTGTCTGCTTGGAGTCACGGAAAGGGGTATGATCTGCACCCGGCGGAAGGATTACCGATGCGGCCACCACCGGACCTGCGAGAGGCCCGCGGCCCGCCTCATCGGTGCCGGCTATTCTCGTGAAGCCCCTGTTCAGGAGCATACGCTCGAACCGGAACGTGTCGGCGGGGTCGAATCTGCCTGACAGCAACGGCTTCATCAGTTAGGTCGGCCGGACCCGGTTGGTCTTAAAACGGCAGGACCGGCCGATAACAGGCTCGAGATCGATTTAACGAATACCGCGTTCGCGGATACGGGCTGCCTTGCCGCGACGTTCGCGCAGATAAAAGAGGCGAGAGCGCCGGACCCGTCCACGGGACACCAGTTCGATTTTTTCAATACGCGGGTTGTGCAGAGCAAAGGTTTTTTCCACCCCTACACCGTGGGATACCTTGCGAACGGTGTAGGATGCATCCATGTCACCACGTTTCCGCTTGATGACGACTCCCTGAAAAATCTGAATACGTTCCTTGCTGCCTTCGATGATGCGAATGTGTACCTTCACGGTGTCACCCGGTCGAAATTCGGGATGATCAAAGCGCATCTGTTCCTGATCTATTTTGTTGATTATCGGATTCATGATTGTAACCCTTGTCTGTGTTTATGTGTTTACGTTTCTTATTTTATAAGTTCAATAATAGTTTCTGTCACCTACCAGTCGGTCCAGTATGATCGACACCGCTGACCGGACTGAGAGATGATTGTAATCCGACGTTTTGTGCCAATCGGCGGCAATACCGCATCGGCTCTGTCCATAAGTTCGGGCGCCAGCCCGTGTGCAGTCCCAAAAAGCAGCAGTACGGGCGATATGTTCCCGGCGATGTGGGCTCGTAGCGCTTCATAGCCCATTTCATTCGCTTGTGGTCTGGCGCTGGTTGCCACCACCAGTACCTTCTGCTCGAATTTACGGGCCAACTCCTGGATGATTGCTTCAAACCCGTCTACCGGTCTGACCAGGGCCAGTGCCTCCTTACGGGCCGGGTTCGCCGAAGCTCCGTGACCGTTTTGCCAGTGTTCGGTGATTTCTTCTATCAGTTCGAGCTGATCCTTGTAGGGGGTAGCGACAAAATAGTCTCTTACCCCATAGGTTCTCGCTGCCCTGCTGATATCGTGGAGATCGAGGTTGGTTACCGCTGAACCGATCGTCTCTCCCAGTTTATTCACCACCGGGTGGTGAAGCAGGGCTATGGCCAGGTCGAGCTTTTGGGTGGGCATCGTCTGTTACCCTTTTTCGTCCTTGCCAGTAATTATTCTGAGGCCGTGAGCCTCGAGCAGCCTTTGTTCTTTTTTGGTGAAGGAGATTACCGCCTTTTTCAGCAGGTCGGGTCGTCGTTCCATGGTCCTCTTCACCGATTCGAGGAAGCGGAACTTCTCGATTCGGCTGTGGTCGCCGCTGAAAAGCACTTCCGGTACCTCCAGTTCCTCAAACACGCGAGGACGGGTGTACTGAGGATGCTTCAGCAAACTCCTGCTGAAGGTGTCGTTGGCCGCTGAATCCGAGCAGCCGAGTACTCCAGGCAGCAACCTGGTCACTGCATCGACTATCATCAGTGCCGGTAGTTCGCCTCCGCTGAGCACAAAATCTCCGACCGACAGCTCGTCATCCACGTACTTTCTCCTGAACCGCTCGTCCACCCCTTCGTAGCGGCCGCATACCAGAATCAGCTGCTGTTCGCGGCCGAGTTCGACTGCCGTCGCCTGATCGAATCTGCGGCCTTGGGGGCTGAGCAGGATGACCCGTTTGTTCTGAGCCTGCTCCCGGGCACTATCCTTTACCGCCTGGCTGAGGGGTTCCGGGGTCATTACCATTCCTTCACCGCCGCCAAAGGGACGATCGTCGGTGGTACGGTGCCGGTCATGGGTGAAATCCCTAAGATTGACCACTTCTATCTCGATTTTCCCCTGATTTCTTGCCCTGGCAACGATGCCGTCCTGCAGGCATGATTCTACCAGCGCTGGGAAGATGGAAATAATGGAGAAGATCATCAACAAGACCCCGATGGATTACGCTTTGTTGATTTCGAGCAGCCCAGGTGGAGGATCGATAACAATTCTAGACTCTTGGCGATCGACGATCATCTCGTCTACCAGGGGAATCAGAATTTCTTCCTGCCCATTTTTTACGATCAATAGCGGATGCGCTCCGGTATGACTGATATTGTCGACGATACCGACGACCAGGTCTGCGACCGTTACGACCTCGAGTCCGACCAGGCTGCTGCCAGAATCTTCTTCTATTGCTTCCGGGCTGTCTTGCCGGACACAGAGAACTCCCATGGCTACTGTCAGGTCTGCTTCACTCTTGCTGTCAATGGTATCAAGTTTCAGGATGATCTGTTTGCCCTGAGGGCGCCATCTGACGATATCAAGCAGGTCAGTCATCCGGCCGTCGGTTGCTACGAGGGCAACACGGCTGTAGTTTTTGAATCCACCGATTGATCCCTGAATCGGTAAAACTTTGATCTCACCTTTGAGACCGTGGGACCTGGTCACCCGGCCGACAAGAACATACTTCTCGGTTGGGTAAGGGTACTGCTGGGCCATGACAAGCTGGAGCTATTCCAGGATGTCGAGCCGTGACTTCTTGTTGTCCCGCGCCGCCGAGGCCGACAGAATCGAGCGCATGGCCCGGGCCGTCCGGCCCTGTTTGCCGATTACTTTGCCGAGGTCTTCCTGGGCCACTTTCAACTCAATGTTGATCATGTCACCGCTTTCGTTTTCGACAACTTCGACCTGATCCGGGTTATCGACAAGCGCTTCCGCTATGTGTGCAACCAGTTCTTTCATGGTCTATTCGGCAACCACCGTGGCTTTCTTGATCAAGCTCTTCACTGTGGTGGAAGGCAATGCTCCTTTGCCAAGCCAGTCTTGCAGCTTCTGGTCGTTGATGTCGATCTTGGCAGGATCCTGCAGTGGGTCGTAGGTGCCAAGGATATCAAGAAATTTACCGTCGCGAGGGCACTCGCTGTCGGCCACGACTATACGGTAAAACGGTTTTTTCTTTCTGCCGAGTCTTGTTAATCTAATTCGAACTGCCATTATTTTTCTGACCTCCAGTGTTAATTGTACGGCTCACTGCACCATACAAAATCGTTATCTTCGCATTCCCTTGGGGGCTTTTCTTCTTTTTTTCCCAGACATCACACCTGGTTTGCCCCTCATTTTTTTCAACATCTTAAGCATTGCCGAATAACTTTTCAGCACCCGGTTCACTTCGGCAACCGATGTGCCTGAGCCGGCGGCGATCCGCTGACGCCGACTGGCGTCGATAATCCTGTGATTTTTCCGTTCCTTAAAGGTCATCGAACGAATGATCGCTTCGGTTTTGGCCAGCTCTTTTTCGTCGGGCTGGGGGGCATCCTTGAGTTGTTTCAGTTTATTGATGCCAGGAACCATGCCCATGATCTGCTCAAGTGAGCCCATTTTTTTGATCTGCTGAATCTGATCAAGAAAATCTTCCAGGGTAAATTCGTTGCGCCTGAGCTTTCTGGCGATCTTATCAGCCTTTTTCTTGTCGACTACTTCCTCGGCCTTTTCAATCAGGGTAAGCACATCGCCCATGCCGAGAATACGGGAGGCGGTACGGTCGGGATGAAAGACCTCCAGGGCATCCAGTGCTTCACCCATACCCACATATTTAATGGGCTTGCCGGTGACCTTTTTGATGGAAAGAGCAGCACCACCCCGGGCATCACCTTCCATTTTGGTAAGGATTACGCCTGAGATCTCGAGATCCTGGTTGAACTTGTCGGCGACCGTCACTGCATCCTGGCCGGTCATAGAATCGGCAACGAAGAGTACTTCGGACAGGGGCACGGCAGCCTGAATTTGCTTGAGCTCGTCCATCAGCGCTTCATCAACATGAAGGCGACCGGCGGTATCGATGATCAGGGTGTCATAATTCTTCTCAAGGGCTTCGGCTGCGGCCTGTTTGCAGATATCGACCGGGCTGAGTTCCGTGGTGGACGGGTGAACAGGTATATCGAGGCGATTACCAAGTACCTGTAGCTGCTCGATGGCAGCAGGACGGTAGACGTCGGCCGGAACCAGATAGACTTTCCTGCCCTTCTTTTTGAGTTGGGCAGCAAGTTTACCTGAGGTGGTGGTTTTACCTGACCCCTGCAGTCCGGCCAGCATGATCGCCGCCGGTTGATGCCCGTCCAGCCGGATATGCTCGGTGTTGCCACCCAGCAATTCGACCAGTTCCTCGTGAACTATCTTGATAACCTGCTGGCCTGGTGAGAGTTTCTGGGAAACTTCACGGCCCACGGCCTTCTCGGTGACTGTATCGACGAAGTCCTTGGCCACCCGGTAGTTGACATCGGCTTCAAGAAGAGCCATGCGCACTTCACGCATCGCTTCCTTGATGTTGTCCTCGGTAAGAACACCATGTCCCCGGAGTTTTTTGAATACTCCCTCGAGCCTGTCTGTCAGGTTTTCAAACATTTGCTTTTTGTTTCCCTGCTTTTATTGCCGACTTATAACTAAAAAAACAGGCGGTTGATCCGCCTGCCTCAAATAAAGTTTCGGGACGGCCGAAATAAAAAATCAAAAGATATCAAAAATACTTCGATTTTATGAATAAGTCAAGAACGGATCAGCCGGACGGAAAAATCGTTGAATCGGCTGCTTATCTTTTCCTGAACCCGTGTCTGGGGAGATAGATGATGATGGCAGGCAGGAAAATGAAGATGATGATAACCCAGAAATATTTTACCCCGGAAGAGGAGAACGAACGGCTGAAAATATCTTTGAAAACCACATACAGCAGACCGACGTTGACACCAACCCCGAGAAGCGACAGGGGCAGCAGATAGTTAAGCTCGCGAGCCGAGGGCAAGAGGACCAGCAAAGCTGACAGTCCTGTGATATAGCAGATAGCCAGGACAGAGAAAATTTTTTCAGCGCTGCTCATCGGAAAAAAACGGCAAAGATGAAATTTCAGTGTTTGGGTTGAAAAAATTGGTTCAGCAGGTCCTGTCGCCAGCCTCCTGAAAATTTTTCAGGCAGAGGAACCTGGCTATTTCCGTGATGCTTTATCAGCTGCTTGAAATCTGCGGTATTGCCAACGGCATGGGGGTCTACTCCCTGGACTCGATGGAATTCTTCTAGAAATTTCAGCAATTGCTGATAGGTAGACCTCTCGGCCCCGTTGAGCCTTATTCGTCGATTGATCTCGGGCAGGTATTCATCTCTCAAGGCTAATCCATTTTTCACTAATGCGACTAAATGGTCACCGTAACGCTTTATTTTTTTTGAGGAAAGCATTTCCAGTTCCGCCAGCGCGTCGAGGGATGCAGTTCTCTCTCTGGAAATGGTCAGTAATACTTTGTCGTTGAGGATATGCCCCCTGGGGCGGTTACGGTTTCGTGCCTCTTCTTCTCTCCAGGATGAAAGTTCTCGAAGTATAGCCAGCCCGCGCCTGTCGAGTGACCCGCTCCCTTTTATTTTGAGGTAGCGCTGGTTATCGGCAAGGAGACCATATGCTCCAGGAGTGCTGAGCACATCCAGTTCCTGACGGAGCCAGTCCCTTATTTCGGGAACAATTATTCTGGTCAGCAATAATATCCGCAAGGCTCTGAGATAGCGCACATCGTCCAGGGCATAGTCAATCTGTGAGGGGTCCAGGGGCCGTTTGAGCCAATTGGTACGGGTTTCTGTCTTGGCCAGGTCGATGTCGAGAAGATCGTTGATGAGATCGGCAAGGGAGATCGTTGACGGCAAGCCCGAGAAGCCGGCCGCGATTCTGGTGTCGAACACATTTTGAGGAACGACTCCGGTGACCCGGTTAAGTATCATCAGATCCTGCGGAGCATCATGCAGAATTTTGACCACCCCGGGATTGGCGAGCAGTCTGCCCAGTGGAGTGAAATCAACGATTGCCAGAGGGTCAATAAGGAAACATTCCTCATCGGACAGGGCCAGCTGAATCAACCCGAGCCTGGGATAATATGTGCGTTCCCAGATAAATTCGGTGTCGAGACCTACGCAGTCGGTGTTACAGGCCCGCTCGATGAGAGCAGAGAATTTTTTTTCGCCAGTGATCATAATGACCCGGCTGGTCGCTGGAAGATCGGTGCAAGAGGACGGACCTGACATTTCTATTAAAAAGCAGGGACCGACCTCATCGTCTGGCCAAGCTGTAATAAAATTACCTGCCGATAGCAATAATTTCTTTTGCCTGAATTATTTAGGTCAGCTGGGACAATGGGGAAAAATGTATTTCGGCGCAACCAATTTTTGTTTGGCCTGGCCTGCCGGTTTACTTTTGTAGTATAGTAAAAAGGTGCAAACAGATGATCGGGTCCTGCGTCTCCTCTTTATGAAATCATGTTGATCTATATTATCAAACGAATATTGCTGATGATCCCGACTCTCTTCGGTATCATGCTGATAACTTTTATGGTTACCCAGTTCGTACCCGGCGGCCCGGTGGAGAAGATGGTTGCTGAAATCGAAGGTCAGGGCCAGGCCGGAGCTGAGGCAGCCTCCTCGACATCCGCTTACCGTGGCGATATGGGCCTCGACCAGGAGCGTTTGGACGCTCTTAAAAAACTCTATGGTTTCGATCAGCCACCCCTGAAGCGTTTTCTGAAAATGATGGGAAATTATTTGCGCTTCGATCTGGGGGCCTCCTACTATTATCAGAAGGATGTGGTAGAGCTGGTCATCTCGCGGATGCCGGTGTCCATGAGTTTGGGGCTGTGGACATTTCTGATTGTCTACGGTGTCTGCATTCCCCTCGGAATTGCCAAAGCGGTCAGGGATGGCAGCGGTTTTGATGTATTCAGCAGTACGGTGATTCTGGTCGGTTACGCAATTCCCGGTTTTGTGCTCGGCATTACCCTGATCGTGCTGTTTGGTGGAGGCAGTTTCTGGTCGATATTTCCATTGCGGGGGTTGGTCTCCGACAACTGGTCTGAGCTGAGTTTTGTTGCCAAGATTCTTGATTATCTCTGGCACATGGTGCTGCCAATTTTTTCCAGCGCCGTGGGCAGCCTGGCGGTGATGACCATGCTGACCAAGAACTCTTTTCTCGAAGAAGTCGGCAAACAATATGTGCTGACCGCTCGGGCCAAGGGACTCGATGAGCGGACGGTCATGTTCAAGCACGTATTTCGAAATGCAATCATCCCCATAATTACCGGATTTCCAGGCTATTTTATCGCTGCTTTCTTTACCGGCAGTCTGTTGATTGAAACAATTTTTTCCCTTGAGGGCATGGGGTTGTTGGCTTATCAGTCGGTGCTGAACCGGGATTATCCGGTGGTGCTTGGCACCCTCTATTTCTTCACGATCATAGGGCTGGTCGGCAGATTGCTTTCCGACCTCAGTTATGTAGTGGTGGACCCGCGCATCAGCTTCAGTCGTGTTGAATTCTAAATCCCTCATCGGCGCAGAAGGCGAGTTGGCCTTATCCCCGGCCCGCAGAAAGTGGCAGCGCTTTAGAAGAAACCGGAGAGGTTTCTATAGTCTTTTTCTCTTTTTGGTGTTTTTCATCTTAAGCCTTGGGGCTGAATTTATCAGCAACGACAAACCTTTTTTAGTGGTCTATCAGGGAAACTACTATTTTCCGATCATCAAAACTTATCCTGAAACAACATTTGGCGGGATTTTTGAGACCGAAACGGACTATAAGGACCCCTTTTTCTTCGAGTTGATGCGAGAAGGACAAAACCGGGCTTTTTTTCCACCCAACCGCCACTACTTCGACACCATCAACTATGCGCTGGATGTGCCGGTTCCCTCACCGCCCAGCAAGAGAGAACCTACTTGGCACCGATGACCGGGGAAGGGACGTCTTTGCCCGGCTGCTCTATGGTTTTCGCCTTTCTATCCTGTTCGGTTTGGCGTTAACCACCGTCGGCACTTTGATCGGTATAGTCTGCGGAGCGATACAAGGCTATTTCGGCGGCCGGACTGATCTCTTTTTTCAACGATTCATTGAAATCTGGGGAGCGATGCCGGAGCTCTATCTACTGATAATTTTCGCCTCGATTTTCAAGCCCAGCGCGCTGCTTCTGCTGGTGCTGCTCTCTTTGTTCAGTTGGATGGGGCTGTCCGACTATGTCAGGGCTGAGTTCCTTCGGGGGAGAAACATGGACTATGTGAGGGCGGCTCAGGCGCTGGGGGTCAGCAACAGGGTGATCATGTATCGCCATCTTCTGCCCAACGGCATGACCCCGGTGATCACCTTTCTGCCATTCAGGATGTCAGCCTCTATTCTGGCGCTCACCAGCCTGGACTTTCTCGGGCTTGGTGTACCCCCATCGACCCCAAGTCTCGGTGAACTCCTGGCACAAGGGAAAGCCAACATTGATGCCTGGTGGCTATCACTGTCAACTTTTGGAGTGCTGGTGGGCAGCCTGATCCTTCTCATTTTTATCGGTGAAGCCTTGAGAGAGGCTTTTGATCCTCGCAAACATTAACTGATACACCATTATTCAAGAATGCGGTGCAGTTTGCTGTGATAGCCTGGCAGGGGCCATGACAAAGATTGACTTTAACCTTATATATCGTATTATTTGCAGGCTGATTAAACCCACTGACCGGTGGGGCAATATGCAGGTCTGCAGCGGCTGAGCCGGCGGCTCGGCTCTAGGGACATACATGAGAAAAGGGCTCGTTTCAGAAAGAGGTTTCAACTATGCTCGATTGGGTAACTGGGCGATCTGCGTGCTCTCCAATCCGCAGAGAATTGTTCTGTTCATACTTACAGCCGTGGGAGGATGGTATGTGAGGTCCTTTCGTTTTACTGAACTGCTCAAACAGAGCAAATTAGTGGGCACCGGTTCATTTCTGTTTATATTAACAGTGGTGATTTTTTTTGGTCCAGCTACTGTAACGTATGCTGCCGATACCGGGGGCGGCGGTCTGGGTGCGTTAGTGGACCCCAGCGCGGAGAACCCATATCCGGACCTGCTGCTGGAAACAGAGAATGGGGTGGCAGGACCGGACCTGCTCGATGATGACCCTTATATGAGCGAGCCCGAGGAGGTTCTCGGGGACCCTATTTTCGAGGACGATTTTTTCTTCAACGCGCCTCCACCCGCGATTTTTGATCCGCTGGAACCTCTGAACAGGGCCATCTTCGTTTTTAATGACAAGGTCTATTTCTGGGTTCTTAAACCGACTAAAAACTTCTATTCATTTGTTTTGCCGCAAGATATCAGGCGCAGTATAGGCAATGCGTTTGCTAACATCGCTGCGCCGATCAGGTTTCTAAACAATGTGCTGCAAGGGGAATTCGAGGATGCCGGTGCGGTCTTGAGCCGCTTTGCGATCAACAGCACGCTCGGAGTCTTCGGTTTTGGGGATCCCGCTTATGTGGATTTTGATATTGAGCCGCGGCTCGCCGATTTCGGCCAGACACTCGGTAAATGGAGTGTAGGTGAGGGATTCTATATCTGTCTGCCGTTTCTGGGGCCTTCAAATGTCAGAGATTCTGTAGGCTTTCTGGGTGATGTCTATATGCATCCGGTCCCCTATTTCAGTGAGAGCCTCGCCTTCGACATGGCCTATCTTGGCGTGAGCAGGATCAATCTGATTTCGATCAGCCCCGATGTTTATGAAGAGCTCAAAAGGATATCGCTGGATCCCTATGTGGGTGCGCGTCAGGCCTACTATGACTACCGTCGCTCGGAGATAAATCCCTGAGCAGTTGAGAGAAGAAATTATCAAAATATCGAGGACCATGAAACGACTCATCGCTACAGCACTCGTATTGCTGCACACCCTGGTTGCCGGATCTCTTCTGTTTGCTGACGACCATAGTCCGACGGCTCAACTCCAGCCCGTGATCGACCAAATCATCAGGATTCTCGATGATGAGGCACTCAAAGGCGACGAACAGAAGGAGCTGAGAAGAAACCAGATCATGGATACCATTGCCAGCGGTTTTGACTTCAAAGAAATGTCGCGGCAGGTGCTGGGTCAAACCTGGAATGAAATTTCTGAAACTGAGAGGGATTATTTCGTCACCCAGTTCACTAAACTGCTGGAGAACGTTTACATCGGTAAACTGGAATCATATGGCGGCCGCGAGGTTGAGTTCGTGGCCGAAAGAATAAAAGGCAAGCGGGCCCAAGTGACCACCCTGACCCCTTACGAAGGAACAAATATTCCGATTCACTATATCATGCAGCGGGAACTGGACAAATGGATGGTTTACGACATCAACATCGAGGGGGTCAGCCTGGTGCGTAACTACAGGGAGCAATTCAGGGCGATCCTTCAAACTCAGCAATTTGAAGGGTTGATAAAGACCCTCGAAGATAAAAACAAGAATTTCGCCGGGTAACGTAGGGAAGACAGAGACGGCAGGTGCCTTTTCCAGAGTAATGGGTGAGGGTATAGGGGGGTATTTGAACCCCATTCCTGGAGGTTTTGCCCTACTCAAAGAAGAACGGCCACTCACTGCGCTTCTGCTGCTCGTTTTTTCCTTTTTGGAGCCTCACTGCGATTGCGTCAATGTTCCGCCAGATTGGCACAGATTCTCTGATTTTCAGAGGTGCTCCTGCTTTCTATTCGGCGCCAGTTGTTCATCGCGGACAGCAGAGCATCATGCCGGATCGGCCAAACATTTTTTTTCTAGCAATTCTTGATAATATTAATTATTGTTGATTGTTTAGCCGCTTGTCTTTGGAAGGTTTCCGGGGTGAGGGGGCCGGACGGAATGAAGATATCACTTGCAGATCTTGATAAGTCGGAAAAGATCTATACACTTGTCGAAAACGACTGGTTTCCTGCTGATGAACTCACTCTAGCTGATGGCCCCTACGGTCAGGCGACAGCGATGCTCACCGGCAGTAATGAAGCACTGATCAAAGGAAGGATGAGATGTAAGATTCTCTCTTCCTGCGATCGCTGTTGTGCGGTTGTTAAACTCAAACTTGCTGCAGATTTTGTTTATACCTGCATGATTGGCAGCGAGGAGAATGAGCAAGGGCACCAGGAAGCTGAGTGTCGGGTAGAAGATTATAACAGACTGTATCTGAAGGAACCGGTTATAGATCTGGGTGAGATGTTTCGTGAGCAGGTGTACCTGAGCATTCCATCGCAAATTCTCTGTGCTAAATCGTGTCAGGGGCTTTGTCAGGCTTGCGGAACGGACTTGAATCAGAGCAGGTGCGACTGCGACCAAAGTGAGCAAGACTCACCGTTCGCGATGCTGCGCCAATTGAAAAATCGTTAAACCGGTTTTTATAACGGAGGAAATTATGGCATTACCAAAAAGAAGACATTCCCGCTCGCGTACTCGCAAGAGACGTTCTCATCATGCATTGACCACACCTGCGCTGTCAATCTGCCAGGATTGTGGGGAACCCAAAGAGCCGCATAAACTTTGTGGCAGCTGCGGTAAATACAACAAATCATCCGTATACGTCATCGATTCTGAAGTATAGGGGCTCACCATGCAGATCGCCCTCGATGCCATGGGTGGCGACCTTGGCCCTCAGGAACTGATTAAAGGCGCGCTACTGGCTTTAGAGCAGGATGACCTGAGGATCACCTTGGTCGGGGATGGCGCGGTATTGCAGGAACTCCTGCAATCCTCGTCTGCCAGCCAAACGCTGCTCGAACGGTTGGACATCGCGCATGCCCAAACGGTGATCGATATGGACGAGAATCCAGTGGATGCAATCCGCAAGAAGAAGGATTCCTCGATCATGGTCGCCTTTGATCTGGTCAAATCCGGTCAGGCCAGCGCCGCGGTAAGTGCTGGGAATTCTGGAGCAACGCTGGCCGCCGGTGTCAGAAAGCTGGGCCGGCTGAAGAATGTGGCCCGTCCCGGTCTGGCCTCGGCCTTTCCCACTCTCAAGGGACCTGTGATGATCATGGACATCGGTGCGAACGTCGAGTGCCGACCCGTGCATCTTTACCAGTTCGGGGTGATGGCTTCAGCGTTTTCAAAACTCTACAATGTCACAAATCCCAGAGTCGGCCTGTTGACCATCGGTGAAGAGTCGGGCAAGGGCAACACACTCATAAAAGAAGCCTACAATCTCCTTCAGAGAAGCAGCCTCAACTTCATCGGCAACGTGGAGGGTAGAGACGTATTTCAGGGTGATGTCGACGTGGTCGTCTGTGACGGATTTGTTGGCAACATCGTCCTGAAAATCAGTGAAGGGCTGGCAGAAGCAACGATAAAAATGCTGCGCGAAGAAATTTTGAAATCCAAGCGGGCTAAACTCGGTTACCTTCTCGCCCGCCCGGCCTTTGATAATTTCAAGAAACGCGTTGACTACGCCGAGTATGGCGGGGCATTGCTGCTCGGAATAAAAGGCATCGGTATCGTCTGCCACGGCAAATCCAGTGCCTTGGCTATAAAAAATGCGATAATCGGTGCCGTTGAAATGGAAAGACTGAAACTCAACGACGACATTGCCCGCGAGCTAGCTGAGGGAATTGACGGCGTTGCTGCAGGTATATAATGGGAACGATTATTCTTGGTACAGGGTCATGTCTGCCCAAAAGGGTGATGTCCAATGTCGAGTTGGAGTCTATCGTAGAGACGAATGACGAGTGGATCAGAAGCAGAACCGGAATCGAGAACAGAAGAGTTGGTGGAGCCGGTGAAAAGACCTACCAGCTGGCAGCTTCTGCCGCTCGCCGGGCTCTTGACATGGCAGCAGTGGATGCCAAGCAGATTGAGCTTCTGGTGGTCGGGACCGTCAGCTCGCATATGCTCATGCCCTCCTGCGCCTGTTATGTGCAGAATGAAATAGGAGCCACCAATGCCTTCGCCTACGACCTCAATGCCGCCTGCTGCGGATTCCTCTACGGACTCGATGCCGGCGATCGTTATGTGCGGACGGACAAGGGGTCAAAGGTGTTGATCATCGGGGCAGAAACCCTCTCTTCGAGGGTGAACTGGCAGGACAGAAACACCTGTATTCTTTTTGGAGACGGAGCAGGGGCCGCTGTGCTTGGCCACAGCGAGGATGCCGGCCGGAAAATCATCGGGACCAACCACCGCTCTGATGGAGCCCTCTGGGATCTGCTTTACATGCACACCGCTCCCAGCCAAAATCCGGATCTGATGGTTGAAGACAACCCCGGCGCTCATATCATTATGGAGGGCAGAGAAGTTTTCAAACATGCGGTTAAGGCCATGGAAGATGCCATTTTTGGTCTCTTCGACAAAACGGGACTGAGCATCGATGATGTCGATGTAATGATTCCCCATCAGGCCAACTTCCGAATTCTGAATAAATTGTTGGAGCGCTTGGACATACCAAGAGAAAAGGTAGTGCTCAACGTTATGAACTACGGCAACACCTCAGCCGCCTCAATTCCAATTGCACTGGATGAAGCGAACCGGGCGGGAAGGATAGAATCCGGAAATACGGTTCTATTCTGTTCGTTCGGCGGCGGTTTAACTTGGGGAGCAACCCTTCTTAGCTGGTAAACAGGAGATCTGAGATGGATCGTTTTCTCACCGAAGAACAACAGATGATCGTCGACATTGCCCGACAGATCACTGACGAGCTTATTATTCCGCAGCGGGCCGAGCTTGATGAAAAGCATGAGTTTCCGCGTCAGATTCTAAATGCCATGGCCCAGGCCGACCTTTTTGGTCTACCGATTCCTGAGGAATATGGAGGGTTCGGGGGAAGCTGCCTCGACATTTCCCTGGCCCTAGAGGAATTCGGCCGCGGCTGTATCGGAGTGGGAACTGCGTTCGCCGCCAGTGCTCTTGGGGCTTACCCGATCATGATCGGCGGCTCGGAAGAGATGAAGCAAAAATACCTGCCGGATGTGGCCACCGGCGAGAAATTTGCCGCCTTCGGTCTTACCGAGGCCAATGCCGGCTCTGATGCCTCAGGTATTCAGACCACCGCCGTGCAGGACGGGGATGAATGGATTTTGAACGGCACCAAGCAGTGGATTACCAACGGCGGTGAGGCTCAGATATATACTGTGGTGGCGATGACCGACAGAAGTCGGGGCGCCAGGGGGGCCTCGATGTTTGTTGTCGAGGAGGACGATCCGGGGTTTTCCTGCGGCCCGAAAGAGATCAAAATGGGTATCCGCACTTCTTCCACCACCGAGTTGATTTTCAAGGACTGCCGCATCCCTGCAGACCGGATTATAGGCAGAAAAGGAACCGGCTTCATTACCGTCATGAAGACCTTGGACTCAAGCCGTCCGGGTATTGCCGCACTTGGTGTCGGTCTGGCCCAGGGGGCCCTTGATATGGCCGTAACATATGCCAAGCAGAGAGAGCAATTTGGTAAGCCGATCATCGGCTTTCAGGCAATTCAGCATATGCTGGCCGATATGGCTACCCAGGTCGAGGCTGCCAGGGCTTTGACCTATGCCGCAGCCAGGCATATCGACGCCCACCCCAAGGACATGTCCAAGGCCTCTTCCATGTGCAAGGTATTTGCCACTGATGTTGCCATGAAGGTGACCACCGACGCCGTGCAGGTTATGGGCGGCTACGGTTATATGTGTGAATATCCGGCCGAGAAAATGATGCGCGACGCCAAGATTCTGCAGATCTATGAGGGCACCAACCAGGTGCAGCGCAACGTCATCGGTCAGGAACTGAATAAGGAATATAACCGTTAAGGTTTCGAAGTGACTTGACAGACAGCGGTTCCTGCCGTCTGCACTCCGATTATTTTCCAGCTATACACGGGTTTTAGATGAAGATTATTGTATGCATCAAGCAGGTCCCCGATGCCAAGGATGTGCGTCTTGATCCCGAGACCAACACCCTGGCGAGAGAGGGGGTTGAATCGATCATGAATCCCTACGATCAGCATGCACTTGAGGCTGGCGTATCTCTGAAGGAAGCGGTGGGCGGAGAGGTAACGGTGATCAGTATGGGCCCTCCCCAGGCGGAAGAGGTGCTTCGACAGGCCATTTCCTGTGGTGCCGATAAGGGCGTTCTTGTTTCCGATCGAAGCTTTGCCGGTGCAGATACCTGGGCAACGTCTTACACGCTCGCCAAGGCGATAGTGACCCTGGGTGATTTCGACCTGATCATTTGCGGCAAACAGGCAATTGACGGGGATACCGCCCAGGTGGGGCCTGGTCTGGCAATGAGGCTTAGCATCCCCTATGCGACCTGTATTCAGAAAATTCGGGAGGCCGGCGATTCTGCCATTGTCATGGAACGGATGATGGACGACGGCTATGATGTGCTTAAATCCGGGTTGCCGCTGCTGATTACTGTGGTGAAAGATATCAACCAGCCCCGTGTTCCTTCGTTGAAGGGCAAAATGAAGGCCAAGAAGGCAGAAATACAGATGCTGAGTGCTGAAGATATCGGTGCCGATCAGGCTTGTATCGGGCTTCCTGGATCTCCCACCCAGGTGGTCAAGGTATTTCCTCCTGAGCCGCGCGGGGAGCGGGCCATATTATCCGGCAGTGTCGACGAACAGGTTGAGCAGCTAGTCGACAGACTAAAGCCCTATCTGGTTTAAGGCGGAGTAGATATGTTACATATAGACGAGAAGCTGTGCATCGGCTGCGGTATCTGCGAAGAACAATGCCCGTTTGGAGCCATAGAGATTGTTGATGGCCTTGCCGTTGTCGGCGACACCTGCAATCTTTGTGGTGCCTGTGTCGAGGCCTGTGATGTTGAAGCACTGTCAATAGACGACAGCGGCGGCAGAAAAGCCCAGGATGACCTGGAATCATGGTCGGGAATCTGGGTCTTCTGTGAGTTTGTCCGGGGAGAACTGGCGCCGGTGGCGACCGAACTGCTTGGCATTGGCCGTACCCTGGCAGATGATAGGAATGCTCAGCTCAGCGCCATTCTGCTCGGTTATCAAACCGGCGAGAGCGCTGAAAAACTTATCGGCCATGGCGCCGACAAAGTTTACCGGGTGGATGACCCGGCCTTGGAATTGTTCACCGATGACATTTACGAGAAGATAGTATCAGATTTGATCCTCGCCCATAAACCCGAGGTAGTCCTGGCCGGAGCAACAGCCATTGGCCGATCCTTCATTCCCGGTGTGGCCGCCACCGTAGATGCAGGATTGACGGCGGATTGCACCAGGCTGGAAATCAGACAGGAAGACGGGATACTGCTGCAGACAAGACCAGCTTTCGGCGGCAATATCATGGCCACCATAATCTGCCCGGATACGAGGCCGCAGATGGCCACCGTGCGCCCCAAAGTGATGAAGGAATTGGACTTCGATGAGCAGGCGGCAGGGCGAGATAATTGAGATCACCCCTGCTCCGGAGCAGCTTATCAGCCGAATTGAGGTGCTTGAGTCCATAAGTGAACAGCGGAGTAAGGTAAACATCCAGGAATCGGATATTCTGGTTTCCGGCGGCAGAGGACTTGAAAACGAGAAAGGATTTGAGTTACTCACCAAGTTGGCCGAATCCCTGGGTGCAAAAGTCTCGGCCTCCAGGGCGGTAGTTGACGCCGGCTGGATCCCTTATCCCTCATCAGGTTGGCCAGACAGGCAAAACCGTGGCGCCGAAACTCTACATTGCCTGCGGAATTTCCGGGGCCATCCAGCACGTGGCAGGAATGCAGTCTTCAGAAACCATCGTGGCCATAAACCGGGATGCAGATGCGCCGATTTTCAACGTAGCCGATTTCGGTGTGGTTGGCGATCTCTATGAAGTTATTCCTAAATTAATCGATAAGATAGAGGAGAAACGCGGCCAATGACAGATCATCGGAAAATAGCCGTCGTTACCGGCGGAAGCAGGGGCATAGGCCGGGCAATCTGTGCTCGATTAGGACGTATGGGCTGTTTTGTCTGGGTCAACTATGTGAGTCGTTCAGATGCCGCGGAAAAAACCATTGATCTGGTGAAACAGGCGGGTGGTCAGGGGCAGACAGTGCAATTCGATGTGGCCGACTTCGATCAGGTTCAGAGCGCTTTTAAATCGATTGTGGCCGAGAGCGGCTCCGTCGATATTGTGATCAACAACGCCGGTATCACTAGAGACGGTTTGGTGGCCAGGATGAAGGAAGCGGATTGGGACGCTGTCTCTGGACACTAACTTGAAAGGAGCCTTTGCCTGTGCCAAAGCGGCTTTGAAGCCGATGATGAAAAACCGCTGGGGCCGCATCGTCAATGTCAGTTCCATTGTCGGATTTTCCGGCAACGGCGGCCAGGTTAATTACGCGGCTGCCAAGGCCGGCATGGTCGGCCTGACCAAATCTCTGGCTCGAGAATTCGCTTCCAGAAAGATCACGGTTAACTGTGTTGCACCGGGGTATATCGTCACCGAGATGACCCAGGAACTCGATGATGCCGTCAAAGAAAAAATGCTTAGTGAAATTCCCCTGGCTGCCCTTGGCGAGGTCTGAGGATGTGGCGGCGGCGGTTGAATATCTGGTGAGTGATCAGGCCGGCTATGTGACCGGGCAGACCATTCATGTCAACGGCGGGATGTACATGTAAGGCAACCTGAGAGGTTGTTGCTTGGAACATATTTCGTTATCAGCGGCAAAGAAAGCACAGTTATTCGGAACGTTCTCTTTTTCACTGGTGTTGAAACCTGAACGGATTGGCTGCTGTTTCAAAGCAGCTGCTAGTGATTATAATGACGGGCAGAAAGCCAATTGAATAACCATAATTATTAAATTTAAGTTGCAAATTTAACGCAATTATTAAAGATTGCATCATTTGGCCCTTTATGGGAAAAAATCTAATGAAAACTTGGCGCGGGAAGCCGCGCTTCGAAAGAACCATCATCAAGGAGAAGAAAAATGGCTATAAATCAGGAAATGGTAGATATAATTGTTGAGCAGTTGAGCGTCGAGAAAGACAAAGTTGTTTCAGAGGCATCTTTTGTCGATGATCTGGGCGCTGATTCTCTCGATCTGGTCGAGTTGATCATGGCCATGGAAGAGAAATTCGATATCGAGATTCCGGATGAGGACGCTGAGAAGATCGTTACCGTTCAGGATGCCGTCGCCTACGTTGACAAACTCAAGTAAGGGCTCATTGACTGTACTCGTGAAATGACTCAATTCCAAGGAAACATCAATGGCTAGCCGCAGAGTAGTAATAACCGGTACAGGACTGGTGACTCCTCTTGGCACCGGAGTTGCCAAGACCTGGAAAAGCATCTGTGCCGGGATGAGCGGGGTAGACCGTATCACCCGCTATGATCCTACCGGCGACCCTGTCCAGATAGCTGCCGAAGTCAAAGATTTCATAGAAGAAGATCACTTTGACAAAAAGTCGTCAAACAAACTCAAGCTGTTTGTCAAGTATGCACTGGTTGCGACCAATATGGCGCTCGAAGAGAGCGGTCTTGAGATAAGCGATGAAAATTGTGGCCGGGTCGGAGTCATCACCGGCTGCGGAATGGGCGGACTGCCGACCATTACTGAGCAGCACGAAATCTTACTTGACTAAGGGGTATAAGCGGATTTCACCGTTTTTTATCCCCACCGCGATCCCGAATATGCCCTCTGGCCATATCTCCATGGCCATCGGTTCGAAAGGACCCAACCTGACCATGACCACCGCCTGTGCCGCCGGCACCCACGCAGTGGGTGAAGCTTACCGGCATATCAAATATGGGATGAGCGACGTGATGATCAGTGGCGGGTACCGAAGGAGTGATTTGTCCCCTTGGGGTGAACGGATTTACCTCAATGAAGGCACTTTCCAAGAGAAACGACAGTCCTGCTGAAGCGTCACGGCCATTCGACAAAGATCGGGACGGCTTCGTCATGTCTGAAGGATCTGGCATCATGATTCTGGAAGAGTATGAGCATGCCAGAGCCAGAGGTGCCGAGATCATCGCCGAGGTGGTAGGTTACGGATTGAGCAGCGACGCCTATCATATTGCAGCGCCTCCGGAGGACGGGGAGGGTGCGGTACGGTCCATGCGTGTTGCCCTGGAAGATGCTGGGCTCAATCCGGAAGACATAGACTATATCAATGCCCATGGAACCTCGACTCCTCTGAACGACCGTTGTGAAACCCTGGCAATCAAAACCGTGTTCGGTGATCACGCCTATAAACTGGCGATCAGTTCGACAAAATCGATGGTCGGCCATATGTTGGGCGCGGCCGGAGGTATTGAGGCAGTGTTTCTGGCGCTGAGCATCAGAGACCAGATCGCCCCGCCGACCATCAACCTGCACGAACCGAGCCCTGAGTGTGATCTCGATTATGTACCTAATACTGCGAGAAAAATGAGGATCCGCTACGGACTTTCAAATTCGTTTGGATTTGGCGGTACCAACGGGGTGGTCATATTTAAACAGTTCACCGAATAGGGGAACGCGGGCACCATGAAGATAGCGATTGGCTCTGACCATGGCGGTTTTGAATTGAAAAAGCTTCTGGTAGCAAAGCTTTCAAGCCTGGGACATGAGGTCAGTGATCTGGGCTGTGATTCAGATACTTCGGTTGATTATTCGGATTTTGCCGATCAGGTTTGTGCCCAGGTGCTCGATGGCAAAGCCCAGTCTGGCATCCTCGTGTGCGGTACAGGAATTGGCATGTCGATGGCTGCGAACCGGCATCGCGGGATAAGGGCAGCCCTCTGTCACAACGAATATACCGCCCGGTTGAGCCGTGAACACAATGATGCGAATATCTTGTGCCTGGGTGATCGGGTGCTGGGCAAAGGGCTGGCAGAGAGTATTGTCGATGTCTGGCTCAGATCATCGTTTGCCGGGGGACGCCATCAGAGACGAATCGACAAGTTCAGTCGGTGAGTCCGATTGCTGTTTAGTGATAGTTTCGCCGGTATTGCTCAGGCAATACCGGTTTTTTTTATCTGTCGAAGCAGGTTATATCTGGCGGTGCTTACGATCGGTTGATAAGCTAGTCAGACCAGATTTCTCTCCTGGAGGATCTTATGAAATGTCCCTATTGCGATCATCTCGACAACAAAGTGATAGATAGCCGTCTTAACAAAGACTGCACTATTACCAGACGTCGCAGATCCTGCCTGGCATGTGATCAAAGGTTTACGACCTATGAGCGGCTCGAAGTGATGATGCCCGTGTTGGTCAAAAAGGACGGCAGACGTGAACCCTGGGATCGCCAGAAAATGATTGTCGGTCTTGAAAAGGCCTGCGAGAAGCGACCCATCAGCCGGGATTCCATAGATCAATTTGTAGACGAAATAGAGCACAGGCTGCAGGATCTTGGTTCCAAGGAGGTTAGTTCTTCGGTTATCGGTGAATGGGTGATGGAGGACCTGTCCCGGCTGGACGAAGTAGCCTATGTGCGTTTTGCTTCGGTCTACCGTCAGTTTAAAGATGTCAATGAATTCATGGATGAGCTCAAGGTCCTGCTCGAATCTAGAGAAGATCATTAATGGTTGGTCCTGCAGTGGCTGGCGAATTTTCAGATAGCGACATTTATTTTATGCGGCTTGCCTTGAGGGAGGCCCGCAAAGGCATTGGGCGTACTTCGCCAAATCCCTGCGTGGGGGCGGTAATCGTAAAAGAAGATGAGATTATCGCTCGCGGCTATCACCAAAAGGCAGGGGGCCCGCATGCCGAGATCGAGGCTTTAACCAAGGCCGGGGACAGAGCCGCCGGCGCCACCATGTATGTTACGCTGGAACCCTGCAACCATACCGGTAAGACCCCCCCGTGCAGCCGTGCCGTAGCAGCCAGCGGAATTAAAAAAGTCTGCATCGGCATGCTGGACCCCAATCCGCTGGTCAACGGCAGCGGTGCAGAATTTCTCCGCAGCGCCGGGATCGAAGTCCGACATGGGCTGCTGGAGGACCAGTGCCGGAAGTTGAACCAATCGTTTTTAACCTACATTAGCAAGGGCAGGCCTTGGGTGGTGCTGAAGGCCGGATTGACGCTGGATGGCAGGATTACTTTCAGAAAAAACAGCTGTGATGCGATTACCGGTCCAGAGTCTTGGAGGTGGGTGCATCGACTTCGCGACCGCTGTGATGCAATTCTGGTTGGTAGCAACACCGTTGCCATAGACGACCCCTCCCTGACCACCAGGATCGACAGGCGGAGAGGGAAAAATCCGATACGGATCATCCTCGACACTACCCTGAAAATCTCACCGGAGGCCAAAGTCATCAGTCACAATGATGATCGTCTTACTTGGATTTTCTGTTCTCCTTCCGCACCTCCTGAGAAGATTAGTCAGTTGCAAAACCTGGGAGTCGACGTTGTGCCGATTCCCGTAGATGATTCAGGCAAGTTAAGCCTGACCGAGGCCTTGAGAGTGCTTGGTTCCAGACAGATAACCTCGCTGCTTGTGGAAGGAGGGGCGGAGGTGCATGGAGCATTTTTGAAGGCTGGCCTGGCAGATCACCTGCAATTTTTTTATGCTCCACTGATAGCCGGTGACGGCGGCACCAGTGTGATAGAAGGTTTTCGTGTCGTCGGCGACCGTGAACATGCGTTAAGGCTCGTGAATGTAAGGCACCGGCGCCTGGACGATGATCTGTTGATCCTGGGCGATGTTCAGTATCCCTCGAACGGTGATTGATTGGCTGAACTGCTCAAACAAATCTTTTCATCTTCTGCCAGGCCTCTGAGAAGGCTCTAAAATCATCAAACTCCACTTCCAGGGTCACTCTGTCCCTCTCAAAAGCAGGGCTGGGAGAGACTCGGCAATTCTTTGGCAGGTTCAGTTTCGCTACCCGTTTGACAAATTCTTCTTGTGCCAGGCTGATACCCGGGTGGCTATGCTCGTATAACCGCTTCATCAGGTGGGCTGCCTGCTGGGGGGCATTGTCAATCGGCTCTTTACAGAGTTCAGGTAAGTGGTTGGAGATAAATTCAACAATCGTGCAACCTTCCAACCCTGTGACAATCTGCATAAGTTCCAAAAAGCGGCGCTGCTTATTGGCATTAAGGGATAAGCGGATGAAAAGGTCATGGGTAAAGAGTCTTTCGGCGGTAGGCAGAGAAACAAGATCGAACCCGGTTTTGATAGATATTTTACCGTAATGGATCGAGGTGCGGACGGGTTCTTCGAGCTTGAGCAGGGAAAGCAGTCGATTCCGTTGAGTAGCGCTTGTACCAGGGATTACTAGATCGAGCAGCTGGTGGTCGGGCTGTTTACACCGTTCGTCGACGAGGTGAATGAAACGAGAGGCTTCGATGGGAGAGAGCGGGCCGGTTTGGATCTGGTCCTCGGCTACCAGAAACAGTACATCCTCAGGTTGGGCCTGATCACTGATAACTGAGCAGGCAATGCTGCCGGGGGGATGATTGAGTTGTTTGAGTGCAGCGAGTCGTCTCGCCCCGCAGATTTTCTCATAACCGTCCTGCCCTATTCTGACAATGGGAGGGCGCAGCAATCCCAGGCGCTCAATGGATCCGACAAACTCATCATCGGATTCGATGGAAATATCCTGATGCAGACTCCACTGGCTTTCTTGGAGGATTGATTCGATGGGGAGAAGTGCAGGGGTCAGTAGAGTCATGGCGGTGAAGTAGCGGTGTTGTCGTCCTGATCTGGAGAACTCATCAGTTCATAGCGTGGACCCAAACAAAGAAGGCCTGCAGCAAGTGCATGATGAGACTTGCTGCAGGCCTGAAGAGTCCAAAACACCAACGACTTATTCGCTGGCTGGCTGCTATTTGTTGATCTTCTCCCGCAATATTCCGGAAGGTTTGAAGGTAACCACTCTTCTGGCGTCGAGGGTGAGCTCCTCGCCAGTCTGAGGATTTCTACCTCTTCTGGAATTTTTATCTTTGACGTTGAACTTGCCGAAGCCGCTAAGCAGCAGATCGGAGCCGCCGATCAGAGATTGTTTTGAAAGGCGCAGAAAGGCTTCCACTGATGCTGTCGCCTGGGCCTTGGTAAGCCCTTCATGGTTTTTGTACACCTGTTGTACCAGATCAGCTTTGGTCAGTGTCATAGTCTCCTCCTATCCAAACGCGAGTTTTTTTTAGCAGTCCTCATTACTCTAAAAATGAGATGAAAAAAGTCAATGGTATCGGGCGATTAAAATTATGGATTTTAAATTCCTTGTCAGGAAACTATACATGTCCGGCCATTTCAAAAATTGGCAGATACATGGCCACCACCAGCGTTCCGATCATTCCACCAAGGAAGACCATCATGAACGGCTCGATCATGGCAGTCAGGTTGGCCACAGCTGTGTCGACCTCCTCGTCGTAAAAATCGGCAATCTTTTCGAGCATGGTGTCCAGCGCACCTACCGATTCACCGACGTTGATCATCTGCACCACCATATTGGGAAACACGCCGCTTTCCATCAAGGGTTCTGCCATCGGCCGACCTTCGGCTATGGCATCGCCGACTCTGAACACTGCCCGCTCGATGACCTTGTTGCCCGCTGTCTTGGCAACGACCTGCAGGGCTTCGAGGATCGGCACGCCGCTTTGCAGCATGGTGCTCAGGGTCCGGGTGAATTTGGCGACCGCAACCTTTCTGATCAAGATACCAACCACCGGTAATCTCAGGAAAAACTGATCTATACGATATCTGCCTTTCTCTGTTGAATAGACCTTTTTGAAGATGTAAATGAGAAGAATAACCGGCAGGATGATCCAGAGCAGATGCTCCTTAAAAGCGTTGCTCAAGCCAACGACAATCATGGTTGGCACTGGTAGAGCAGCGTCCATCTGGGAGAACATCTCTTCGAATACCGGAATAACGAATACCAGGATGACGATCAGGATGAGAATCGAGATTGCCAGACAGATGGCCGGATAGGTCATGGCTCCCTTGATCTTCTTTTTCAGGGCCATGGTTTTTTCCATGAAAAGAGCAAGGCGATTGAGGATCGTATCCAGAATACCGCCGGTCTCGCCGGCTTCGATCATGTTGGAATAGAGATTGTCGAATACCTTGGGGTGCTTGCGCATCGAATCGGCAAAAGTGGTTCCCGCCTCTACATCCGCCTGGATTTCGCCAATGGTTCTTTTGAAAGTAGAGTTTTCCTGCTGCTTGCTCAAGATTTCCAGGCATTGAACAAGTGGAAGACCGGCATCGATCATGGTTGCCAACTGTCGGGTGAAGACGACGATATCTTTGTCGGTGACACGGGGTTGAAAAAAAGGAATGCTTTCCAACAGATCCTTGGGTTTTTCCTTGACCACGGGATCAGTGATACGCATCCGCTTGACATGAGACACCGCTGCTGCCATATCGGGAGCTTCGACTTCACCTTTGCGCTTTTCACCGTACTGGTTTCTTCCTTTCCACACATAGACAGGCATAACGATCTCCAGAAATGCAGGAAATTTTCTCAACATAAAATGTTGAGCGACTTGATCTTTTCGCTAATTTATCACAAATCCTATTATATTCCTTGAGGTTGGATAATACAAGGACGGTTTGTAAAGATTTTCTTTTTCTAGGCATGAAGTATGTAACTATTTGTAATTAAACATTTATGATTGAGTATGAGTTTAGTGGGAGATTTTATGAAATATTTGGAGAAAATGGCAGAAAAATTGAAATGTCTTGATGTGATAATCAGTTTCTGTTAGATTATGCAAGTTCGACTGGAAGAAATGCCACTCATTTTGAGGTAGACATCAACAGTCGATGAGAAATTACTACTAATGATTTGGAGGCCAAAATGGCGGAAGCAGCTATAACACTAAGAGGCACATTCAAGCCTGTTGTCGATAAATGTGAGGGATGCGAGCGCATCGTCGAGGAAGAAGGGGTTAAATACTGCAAAACCTACGTTAATCCGGATGCCAAATGGAGACTTGGGATCTGCAACTTTGCCACCCACCAGAAACCTGAGATCAAGGTTGCCAAAGTCCGCATTAATCCACTTAAAGCTTCGAAAAGGGCGTCAAAGAGAAACAGCTGAAATTCTCCCCGATACTTTTTAGACCCCGATGTGGTTTTCACCATATCGGGGTTTTTCATTTTCAGGATCGCCCCACCCCTGCATATCTGAATCCTTTCTCTTTGACCAGATCAGGCTGGTACACATTTCTGAGATCGATAAAGATCTTCTCTTTCATCACCGAACCCAACCGTTCCATATCGAGGGCCCGGTATTGGTTCCATTCGGTCATTATGATGACTGCGTCCGCTCCCGTGCAGGCTTCGTAGGAGTTGCTGGTATAGATAATGGAGTCAGGCAGGAGTTGACGGGCCTCCTGCATTCCCTGAGGATCATGGGCTCTAATAATGGCGCCTTTCTCCAACAGCGCTGGTAGTATGGTAATTGAAGGGCTGTCTCTCATATCGTCGGTCTCAGGCTTAAAGGTAAGACCGAGCACCGCAATCGTTTTGCCGGCTTCAGATCCACCGAGCATATCCCGTATCTTTTTAACCATTTTGGCCTTTTGGGCTCCATTTGCTTCAATGGCCGCTTCGACGACCCGGAGACTTTCTCCATTTTCCTGGGCAATTCTCATCAAGGCCATGGTGTCCTTGGGAAAACAGGAACCACCGTACCCGGGACCGGGATGGAGAAATTTAGCTCCGATTCTACCGTCCATGCCTATTCCTCTGGCCAGCGCTACCACGTCGGCGCCGGTAGCGTCGCAGAGCAGGGCCATTTCGTTGATGAAACTAATTTTGGTCGCCAGAAAAGCATTTGCCGCATACTTAGTGAGTTCGGCGGTTTCGATGGAGGTTTTGACGATCGGAGTTTCCTGCAGGTAGAGAGGCTGGTAGACAGCACGCAAAAGGGTTTCGGCCCGATCCGTCTCAACCCCTATGACCACCCTGTCCGGTCTCATAAAGTCGGCGATTGCCGCGCCCTCCCTTAAGAACTCAGGATTGGAGGCAACATCGAAGTCGGCCTCGGGATTGACTTCCCTCACAATTCTGGCGACCTGCCTTGCCGTTCCCACAGGAACCGTGCTTTTATCGATGATGACCGTATAACCCTGGAGAAACGGGGCGATTTCTTTTGAAGCCTCATAAATATAAGTCAGATCAGCGTAGCCGTCTCCGCGTCTGCTGCTGGGCGTACCGACGGCAATAAAAACGGCCTCGGCACCGGCTACGGCTTCCCCCAGATCGGTGGTGAAACTGAGCCGCCCTTCCTGACTGTTTTTGGCAACCAAGGCTTCCAAGCCTGGTTCATAAATCGGAATTTCACCTGCCCGGAGTCGCTCGATTTTATCGCTCAGTTTGTCCACACAGGTGACATGATGGCCAAATTCTGCAAAACAGGTACCGGTAACCAAGCCAACATAGCCAGTACCAATCATTGTTATTTTCATCGTCTATCCTTTAACCTTTTCGGTTCTGGAAAAGCGGTGGCCGCTCGCCAAATATCGCCGTACCAATTCTGATCAGAGTCGCACCTTCTTCGATGGCCACCTGATAGTCATGGGACATCCCCATGGAAAGTTCGATTTTTCCAGTCTCACCAAGCAGCCCCTTGACCTTCATCTGTTCAGCCAGACGGCGCAGAGCTTTGAAATAGGGCCTGGCCATTTCCGGATCAGGGGTGTAGGGGGGCATGGTCATCAAGCCGCACAGCCGCAGTCTGGGAAAACCCTTTATATACCTGCAATAATGACTCGGCTTCATGGGGAAGAACCCCGGATTTATGTGAATCCTCACCAACATTCACCTGAACCAGAACGTCGAGGTGCCGATCTTGGCTAACAAGTTGTTTATGCAAAGCTTGCACTATTTTGGGTCGGTCGATCGTTTCCACCATATCGCAGGTTTCTACGGCAATTTTCGCTTTATTGCTCTGCAGGTTACCAATAAAGTGAAGCCTGATACGATCCCGCAGAGCAGACTTCTTCTCTGCCGCTTCCTGGATGTAATTCTCCCCAAAAATGACCTGACCGGCCTCCAGCGCCTCTTCCATTGCCGCAAGAGGAAAGCGTTTGGAGACCGCTACCAGCTGGATCTCAGCGGGATCCCGATTGCTTCTCCGGGCAATTTCTTCGATCGCGTCCCTGAGCTTGCTTAGGTTCTGGTGTATCATCAGCACGGTCTGGTTTCAGCAGTTAAACTGATAGTTAAAGAGCGAACGGCAGTTGGCGGTGGTCTGTCTGGCAAGTTCAACGACGTCGGTCTCTCTAAGATCGGCTATCTGCGCTGCTGTATAGAGCGTATACAGTGGCTCGTTCCGTTTGCCTCGATAGGGGACAGGGGAGAGAAACGGACCGTCGGTTTCGACTAACAGTCGCTCTATCGGCACCTTGGCAGCCACCTCTTGCATCTCGTCGGCTTTTTTATAAGTGACGATCCCTGGAATCGAGATATGAAAGTTGCAGTCAATCATCCTGCGGGCAAAGTCAAAGTCTGCGGAAAAACAATGCATGACCCCGCCAGCAGCAAACGGACCTTCTTCGTTGATAATCCGCAGGCAGTCATCGTGGGCCTCACGGTCATGGATAATCACCGGCAATTTCAGTTCCCTGGCCATTTGGAGTTGTCTTCTGAAGACCTGCCGCTGGATTGCCGGCGGCGCGTATTGTTTTACGTAATCGAGTCCAATCTCTCCCCATCCGACTACTTCTTCACTGTTATCGGAGGCCAGTGCCGCGAGCGCTGAAAGGGTCTCAGAAGTGGCTTTGTCAGCATCGTGGGGATGGAACCCCACAGTTGCTCGTATCGACCCATAGCGCCTGGCGATCATGACGGCAGAATTGGAGCTCGGCAGGTCTATGCCAATGGTTATGATGCCTTTGACACCATGCCGGGCTGCCCTGTCGATTACCTGGTCCAGGTCGTGCCGATAGTCGTCCATATCGAGATGGCAGTGGCTGTCGATCAGGCACACATCAGCGGGTAAAATTGGAACGTGTGGTTTTTTCCTGCTCATAGTCTGGTTCCTCAGGCAGGTTTCTTAGCAGATTAGCCTGGTCTTGGCAACGGCTATTTGGCAGGCGGTCATTAGGTGGTAGTAAGGAAAACCGAACCCAGAAAATTTTATTTTATATGTTGGCTGAGCTGCCGGTTTAGTCGTCGACGACCACTTTGACGACCACTTTATGCCTCTGATTTTTATTAAAAAATAGAAAAAACTCCTTCAACTCAAAAAAAATCTATCGTATAGTACTATAATACGATTGATCGCATCACCGCAGATTTTTTAAAAAAAGTAATGATTTCTTTATTTTAAAGTGAAGAGGTCAGCAAATTCGATGACTTCTCTTGGTCTGGATCGGATTGCCTTGATCACAAAAATTTTCTTTCAATTTCGAAACATTAAAAGAGTGTTACTTAAATAGCAGGGCCACCAAAATTCAACATGGGGAAAAGGGTATGAATTACGGAATTGTCAGTCAGGAACAGATCGAAAAGATGGATGCGATTCTCACTGACAAATTAATCAAGCTGGGCGTTGATTGCGTAATAGTAATTGATATGGCCGGAAATATCATAACCGCAAAAGATAACAGCGAAAACAAATACGACGTCTACTCGTTTGCCGCTCTTGCTGCGGGTAATTTTGCCACCGTGGATGCGATGGCCAAACTGGTTGGAGAAGAAGAATTCTCGCTGCTGTTCCATAAAGGCCAGGACTCGAACATCCATTTCAGTAAAATAGATGAAGATCTGCTACTGATCTCTATGTTTGGCCAGGATATTTCGCTCGGATTTCTGCGCCTGAATGTGGTGGACGTCATCGAACAAATCAAACGACTCTGGAACAAATCCTGACCGGTTAGTCGCATGGAAGCCTTAAGGAAACAGCTAAGTGTCGACCGATAAAACGGGGGTGTCAGGTTGAGTTTCATCAACTTAAAAGAAAAAGTCGTTCAGGTTAAAATCGTCTACTATGGACCAGGACGATGTGGAAAAACCACCAACCTCGAATACATAAACCGTTCTTTCAGAAACCAGATCGTCTCGGAGATGGTCAGCCTTAAAACTCATGGCGACCGGACCCTTTTTTTTGATTTTCTGCCTTTCAATATGGGCAAAATAAAGGGCTACGATATAAAAATTCAACTTTATACCGTGCCTGGTCAGGTGAAATACAACGCCACCCGGAAACTTGTTTTGAGAGGGGTCGACGGAATAGTCTTTGTGGCAGATGCGATGGCAAAACAGCGGGAAAAAAATATCCGTTCTCTGAACCAGCTGCATGAAAACTTGCTCTCTTATAAAGAGAGTATCTTCAAAATTCCTCTGGTTATGCAATACAACAAAGTCGATTTGAAGGAGCATGGCATACCGATTTTACCAACTGAGGTACTTCAGAAAGATCTTAACAGCAGACTCCAGGTTCCCTACTTCGAAGCAAGTGCGGTTACCGGTTATAACGTGGCTGCGACATTGAAAAAAATTATTGCTTCGACGATCATTTCCATTCAGAAAAAACTATTCTAGAGAGAAGGCACGGTGGAACAAAACAAAGGCAATCAATACGACGATGATCTCACAGTCGGACTGGATCAAATTGCCGACGAGTCTTTTGATACCGGGTATGTCGATCTTTTTGAATATTCAGGTGAAGAGGAGTCTCCTATTGCCCGACTCAAAAACCTGATGCTCTCCATTGAGTGGGAAATAACGGACCAGATTCTCATCGATTTCAACGATGAACTGCAGCGTGCTGAACACAGCTGGGCTGATGATAAGGTTAAACTGGTCTATATTCAGGCACTGCAGATACTCACCAAGTATATCTATCAGAAAAAGTCGAACGCCCATCACAACGCCATGAAGGTGTTGATTGCTTTCTTCTATGACCTCGAAAAGATCGTCTTGGATACCGAGATTTCTGAACAGGAGAAAAAAGAGATTCTTCTGGCTGACGTCAAGAAATTCGAGCGACTCAAGCAGCAAATCGGCATTGGGAAACAACCGACAGTCGATGCAGATGAAGAGGTATCAGGAGTTGACCGTGTTTCAGACCAACTGGTTGATTCTTCCGAATATCGCGAGACCAACCCCGACCTGTACAACCTGAAAGCCTACATACTCAGCATCGATTGGGAGATTACCGACAAAGAATTGTCGGAAATAAGCCGCGAAGTAAAAAAATTGCAGGAGCTGTGGAATACCAGCAAACCCCACAGGTTAATGCTGCAGGGCATTGACGCTGTCGGTGGCTATATAAAACTGATGAAGAGCGCCTCTCACCCCGAGGCGTTCAAACTATTGAATTCCTTCTATCTAACGCTGGAAAAAGTGGTAGATGGATCTCTGAACAATCAGCAGATAAAAGACCTTCTCATAGGCGAAGCGGATAAATTCAACCACTTCAAACAAGAGATTGCTGAATCAATTACTCCTGAGGCGATTGCCAGGTACAGGGAAGAGAGCAAAGCCGCAGAGCTAGAAGCCGCACAGACACAGGCATCAGAGCCGTCCGAGGACCCCGTTGCGAGGGAACTCTCTGTCGAAGATACCAGCGAGTTCGAGCAGACCTTCTCGACTGAGGACATTGTTGAAGATGAAAGCTTTTCCGAAGAAACACTTGAAAAAGTGGCGAGTTTCTTCGGTGATGTGGATAGTGAAGAACCACCAGCCTTTACTGGACTGAGCGCTGAGGAGGCTTTGCGCGGAGTCGATGTTGAAACAGAGGCTGATGACGACTCGGATGAAGAGGCTTTGCCGATGCTGGACGAAGGAGTTCTTGCGCCGGCTCTTGCAGACCTGGACAACGAAGAGGCAGCGGCCGAAGAACTTGATTCAGCACTGCCGGCCGGGATCATTCCAGGAGTGGATGTGGAGACAGATGAAGACGACGATTCTGAAGAGGCACCGTTGCCGCTGGCTGACGGCCAGGTCGCCCCGGCCCTTTTTGCCAGTGACGAGAGGACGGTGGGCCTTGCCGGAGCAGCTGACGAATCACCGGACAGTGAGATTAGTAAACACATCGATGATTTCTTTGCCGATGGCGATTTAGATTTTGATGACGATACTGCTTCAGAAACAGTACCTTCCCCAGCCTTGAGCGAGGTAGAATCAGATGAAGGGGAAGAGTCGGATAAAGAGGCCATTGGCGACATCGAAGACAGGCTTGATAATTTCCTGAATGAAGGCGCTGAGGCGGATGCAGAAAAAACTGTCAGTGCTGAGAGCTTTTCCTCCTTGAAGGCCAATGTAGACTCGCTGAGAGAGGAAATTACCGGTGCCAAGCTGGCCATGATAGACTCGGTGCTCCAGGTGATGGAATCTGCGCTGGTCAATAAGCCGATAGAGAAGATATTGATTCACCTCATTGGCGCGGTGGTTGGAAGTATCGGTAAAAAGAGCGGCGAGTTCGATGATGAAGCGGTTGATCTCCTGCATTCAGTATTTAGTAATCTCGAAAAAATCAGAAGCGCCGAGGTAGATCAAAACCAGGCGTTGATCGTTCTTTCCAACGAGACCGCGAAAATTCTAAAGTGGCAGCAGCGTATGCTCAACAGCTGATCTTTTCTGCGCATTGCCCATAACACCAAACGGCCGCATTCTATTGAATGCGGCCGTTTGGTGTTGGTCAGCATCATTATCCGTGAGCTGTCAGGGCCAGCAGAGTCAAAAGCAGATAGCAGCCGAGCCAGCAGCACAAAAAAATAAGCAGGGGCCGGTAGGAGCGATGACCTTTTCTCAGGAGGACCAATCCGATCACCAGCGAGGCAGGTACAAGAACGCCAGCTATAAAAGGAGAAACGTAGCGCAGCAGTTCCTGGAGTCCCAGGAAGAACCAGGGGCCGGTGATATAGAGCAACCCGAGCTGATCAGGATCGATTGGTGCGGCGATCACCAGGGAAAAGAACAATACTGCGCTTATAAAGAGAAGATGGTCAACCAGAACAACCCGATATCTTCGCAGGTGATCCCAGGCCAGAAACAAAAAGAGCAGGTCGAAAGAGATGACGTGGTGCAGGTAGACACGATCCATCCCATGAGTCGAAATTGAAAAGAGCATATTGTTCAGCGCTGAGCCGAAAAACGGGATCGCCTCCACAATATGCTCGGCAATAATGCCGGCTGAATAGCCCGTAGCATCGCCGCGCAGCACGTAGCCGGTGAAGAGCAGCATCAGGATGCAGGGAAAACAGAAAATCAGATAGACATAAGCTTTGAAATTGTAACTCTGGGATTGGTCGAAGACCACCAGAAAATGCACGACTGCAGACAAAAAGAAAAACTGGCTTGAATAAAAATGCAGGGAACGGAAAAAGCTCCCGTAAGGGACCAGGATGTCAAGAGCGGATGCCGAATAGAAAGGTTCGGCGGGGCTGTAGTGAATGCCCACTATAATGCCTGATAGAAGAGAAACATAGAGGCTGATTAAACTCCACTCCCCCCATTTCACCGAGCCGAGAGCCTTTGTGATGTTTTCCCTGACCTGCATTTTCAGGAAATGGTAATCAGGAAGGTGGTTGGCGTGTCTGTTCGCTCTACCGGGTAACGCGGCAACGGTTTCTCGGCAGGACCTCTTAATACGTCACCGCGCGTGGAAAACCTGCTCTGATGACAGGGACATTCCAGATGCTGTTTTTTCTCTATGTAGTTGAGGCGGCATCCGAGATGGGTGCAATTCCGGGATACGGCCCAGAGCTGCTCATCTTCGTGAAAGACTATAAACTCCTCCTTGGTTAGGAATGATTTGTTTTGAAAGGTGCCGGTAGCTTCAATGATCCGTGGTTTTCTTGGTACCTTATGGGAAAGAAATTTCAGCAGCGGCCAGAGAAGCAGCAGACTCCCGAAGAAAAGCATTTTTCTGCGAACCGGGCTGGGGGATTGTCGACCGCGGGACTTCATTGTGGTTGGACTGGGCAAGCTGCTACCGATATTTAGCGATGAGCATTTTCTCGACGTGTTCAGGTACAAGCCCCCCTACGTTGCCGCCGTGACTGGCCGCATCTTTCACGATCGAGGAACTGATGAATATCCATCGAAAACCGGGCATTAAGAAGACCGATTCCACCGAGCGTTCGAGCTTTCGATTCATCAGGGCCAGCTGAAATTCATAGTCAAAATCGGACACTGCGCGCAGTCCCCTGATGATAGCCCTGGCATTTCTCAGGGCTGCATACTCGACCAGCAACCCCGATACCGTGTCGACTTCGACGCGATCCTCCTCGGTATAGCAATCGAGAATCATCTGCTTTCTTTCCTCCAGGGAGAAGAGAGGTTCTTTACCCGGATTGATGGCGATGGTGACGATTACCTTGTCGAATAGACAGAGGCCGCGATTTATCAAATCAAGGTGGCCGTTGGTGATGGGGTCGAAGGTGCCTGGATAAATGGCGATTGATTCACCGTTTGGTTTTGAACTCATGGGTTAACCCTGTTCTATGGTTATGAGGCTGCATAGCCGTAAAAGTAAAAGGAACTCTCTCCATAGTTCCTGCTGTCCTTGAGATGAAGCTTCTCTAAATGTTCGGGTGGAGTAAAATTCTTCCGCTCCTCTATTATTATCAGTGGATCGGCTGAAAGCACAGAACAATTGTCAAGAGCTGATAAAATTTTGGTTGATAGCTTTGTGAGGTAGGGCGGATCAGCAAAGACCAGATCAAACCTGCAGCTTTCGAAACGGGACCGGCAGGTCTGGCTGAATCCTCTATCGAGGTCGGTTTTTATCACGCCTGATTTCTCCGTGCCGCCAGGAACAAGGGAAATATTTTTTTGAATAAGGTCGAGAGAAACATTGGAGTGATCGATAAAATAAACTCTGGCGGCACCTCTGCTCAATGCTTCGCAGCCAAATGCACCGGTTCCCGCAAAAAGATCCAGCACACAACAATCGAGAATCCGGGTTCCGATGATATTGAACAGGGCCTCTCTGGCACGATCAGAGGTGGGACGAATTTCTTGACTGCGGGATAGGGGAGAAAAGAGTTTACGACCTTTTGCCGAGCCGCTGATGATCCGCATGAGTTAGCCAACTATCAGGCCGGGAAAATAAGTCGAAGCCTGGAAATAAAAAATATCAAAAGAGACCAGGATTCTTGGTCGGGCGCAGTCCATGGAATCCAACTCCAGGAAGAGATTAGCCGAGATACGCCAGCAGGCTCTCTCCGGCGACCACTTTATCCCCAACCTTGACCGCAGGATTTGACTGGCGCGGCAGGTAGAGGTCAACCCGGGAACCAAACCGTATCAGACCGTAGCGCTCACCGCATTTAATCGTGTCTCCGGTTTCCAGTCGGCAGATGATTCTTCTGGCGATCAGCCCGGCGATCTGCACCATGGTGAGCTCTCTGTCATTGTCGGTAATGATTGTCACCGCACAATACTCGTTGTTCAAGTGCGCTTTCTCGCTGTCGGCTGCCAGAAAGGAACCTGGCACATGGCGCACTTTACTCACCGTACCCGAAAATGGGATGCGGTTCACATGGACGTTGAAGACATTCATGAAAATGGAGATCTTGAGAACATCTTCATCGGCAAAGCGTTCGTCTCTGGTGGTCTCCACAAAAATTATTCTGCCATCGGCAGGGGAAAGCACTCCCCGGTCGATCTCCGGTGTTGTTCTTTCCGGATCCCTGAAGAACATTAAAATGAAGGTGGTCGTTATGAGCAGAATGAGCGTAATGAGTGGGAAGCCAAGCAGCCCGCTGAGAATGGTCAGCAGGGCGCTGTAGCCAATAAACGGGTAACCTTCAGCAGCAATGGGAATTCTCTCTTTTTTCATGTAATACCTTTTGTAGATGTCCGACCTCGAGCGCTGGCAATTTTGCCGGTCCGGACTATTTCCTGGATGCCGATGGGGCGCAGGATGTCGATTGAACTTCGCCTCAAACCAGCAGCATCTCTGTGTTCGATTTGCCGGCTGGAACCATTGGAAAGACACCCTCCTCGCGGGAGATCTTGAAATCCATCAGGACCGTGTTGTCAACCGCCAGGGCCTCTTTAATGACATCCTCGACTTCACTTTTCTTGGTCGCCCGCAGCCCGACGGCACCATAGGCCTCGGCGAGTTTGACGAAATCGGGAGCGATGTCCATGACGGTGGAGGCGTAGCGCTTGTCATAAAATAGTTCTTGCCACTGCCTTACCATGCCGAGGAACTGATTGTTGAGAATGGCGATTTTAACGGGGGTATTATATTGCCGTGCCGTAGCCAGTTCCTGGATATTCATCTGGATCGAACCATCCCCAGCGATATCGATACAGACTTTGTCGGGCCGGGCAAGTTTCGCTCCTATGGCAGCCGGAAACCCGTAACCCATGGTACCCAGCCCGCCTGAGGTCAGGAATCGGCGCGGATCACTGAAGCGATAGAACTGAGCCGCCCACATCTGGTGCTGTCCGACTTCAGTGGCGACTATGGCCTCACCTTTGGTAAGCTTGTCCAGCATTTCGACAACGTACTGCGGCTTTATCTGCTCTCCCTCTTCCTGATAGCCAAGCGGGTGCAGTTCCTGCCAGTTCGTTATCTTATTGAACCAGTCCTGGTGCTTTGCTTTTTCCGCCTCCACGGAAATATCTTGCTGATTGTTGAACCAGTTGTTGATAGCCGTGAGTGATTTTTTGCAGTCGGCAACGATGGGCACGTCCACCTTGACATTTTTGCTGATGGAGGTTGGATCTATATCGATGTGGATAATTTTCGCATTGGTGGCAAAGGTATCCAGTTTGCCGGTGACCCGATCATCGAACCTGGCTCCCACGGAAATGAGCAGGTCACTCTCGGCCACAGCCATGTTGGCCGTGTAGGTGCCGTGCATACCAAGCATACCCATGGAAAGCTCATGATGCCCTGGAAAAGCTCCGAGCCCCATTAAGGTCATGGTAACCGGAATGTTTAATTTGGTCGCCAGTTCGGTAAGCTCGGTCGCCCCATTGGACAAAATCACACCGCCGCCGGCATAGAGCACCGGTTTTCTGGCTTCCATGATCAGTCGGCAGGCTTTTTCGACCTGCCCCATGTGGGGTTCGTAATTGGGCTGATAACTTTGCATCCTTATCGGTTTTCTGTCCTCAAAGTCGATCCCGTCCCTGATAATGTCTTTGGGCAGATCCACGAGCACGGGACCAGGTCGTCCGGTGCGGGCAACATGGAAAGCCTCGCGCATGACCTCCACCAACTCGTCCTTGCTGTTGACCAGGTAATTATGTTTGGTGCAGGGCCGGGTGATACCGACGATATCGACTTCCTGAAAGGCATCGTTGCCGATCAGTGGGGTCGGCACCTGACCGGTGAGGATGACGATGGGGATAGAGTCCATATAAGCGGTGGCGATACCGGTTACGCCGTTGGTTGCTCCGGGCCCAGAAGTAAGCAGGGCAACACCTACTTCGCCTGTAACCCTGGCGTAGCCGTCGGCCGCATGGACGGCGGCCTGCTCATGGCGTACCAGCACATGGGTGAGTTCGGGACAATTGTTCAGTTCGTCGTAGAGATCGATGACAGCCCCGCCCGGGTAACCGAAAATTGTATCTACATTTTCCTCGAGGAGACATTTGACGATTGCTTGGGCACCGCTAATCTGCGACATGGTTGATCCTCTGTGTTGATATACATCTCAGATGCAGGATTACCGGGTAATCCAGTAATTTAATCGAGCCTGACAGTATAGAGACACAGCAATTAGATGTCAATAAACAATACTATTTGCAGCCGATTCAGCTGTCGATAATGGGCCAGCGACTTTCCATGACAGCGGAAAAGTCGGTAAAAGGGGTTGACAATGTCTGAGAAGCGGGATTATTGTAGCGTGAAATCAAAATGATACCAGAAAGTTTACGCATTCATTAACCATGCAGATACCGTTACCAATCCACCTACTGTCTCTACTATTGCTAGCCAGACCATCTGCCGCGGAAGGGGTTGTGGATATGTGACGTTTGCAGAACCATGATTGACGATAGGCCGCGGTTGCAGAGACCGCGGCCTTTTTTTATGGTTGGAAAGGGTAGTAATTACCAACAAATGGGAGAATGAGATGAAAACGGAATTAGTCGGCAAATATCGTTCCTATCCGCCAATAGGACTGGTTGAAAGAACATGGCCGGATAAAGTAATCGATCGGGCCCCCGCCTGGTGCAGCGTCGATCTGCGGGATGGCAACCAGGCCTTGATTCAGCCAATGAGCCTGGCCAAAAAGCTGGAGATGTGGCAGTTGCTGCTGGATATCGGTTTCAAGGAGATCGAGGTCGGTTTTCCCTCGGCTTCTCAGGTAGAGTTCGAGTTTACCAGACTGTTGATCGAGGACGGGTTGATTCCTGCCGATGTCTCAATCCAGGTGCTCACCCAGGCCCGGGAGCATTTGATCAAGAAAACCTTTGAATCTGTAACAGGCGCCAAGCAGGCAATTATCCACCTTTACAATTCCACTTCGACGCTGCAGCGTGATGTGGTTTTCAACATGAGTAGAGGGGAAATTGTCGACCTTGCCGTGCACGGTGCCCAACTGGTGATTGAGGAGGCAAAGAAGTATCCGGGTACCAGCTTCAGGTATCAGTATTCACCTGAGAGTTTTACCGGTACCGAACTGGAATTTGCCCTCGAAATCTGCGAAGCAGTAATGGATGTCTGGCAGCCGGAAGTTGAAAATCCAGTGATAATCAATCTGCCGGCCACAGTCGAACTCACCACGCCCAATATCTTCGCCGACCAGATCGAATGGTTCTGCTCGCACATGAAGAATCGACAGTCAGCGATTATCAGCGTACACACCCACAATGATCGGGGCAGTGCCGTAGCTGCCACCGAGCTTGCCCTGATGGCCGGTGCTGACCGGGTTGAGGGCACCCTGTTCGGCAACGGTGAGAGGACAGGCAATGTGGACCTGGTGACCCTGGCACTGAATATGTTTACCCAGGGTGTCGATCCGGAGCTCGACATCCACGATATAAACCACCTGATAGACGTCTATGAAAGAGTCAACAGAATTCCGGTGCACATTCGTCATCCCTATGCCGGGGAACTGGTCTACACAGCCTTTTCAGGATCTCATCAGGATGCCATCAACAAGGGGATGAGCCACTATGAGCTTGCCGACTCACGCCAGTGGGCCGTCCCCTATCTGCCGATCGATCCGAACGACGTGGGCAGAACCTATGAATCGATCATCAGAATCAACTCACAGTCCGGCAAAGGCGGCGTGGCGTATATCATGGATCATGAGTTCGGCATCAAACTGCCCAAGGAAATGCATCCCGACTTCGGCGCGGTAATCCAGCAGTTGTCTGACCGGACGGGCCGGGAACTCAAGCCGGAGGAAATCTACCAAGAATTTGAGCACACCTATATAAATATTCATGCACCATTCGACCTGCACTCCTTTCACGTGATGAAGCGTCACAGCGACAAGCAGGAGCGGCGGTCTTTTGCCGAAGTCGAGGCAACGATCGAAGTCGAGGGTGTGGAGCGGGAAATCAGGGCTTCCGGAAACGGTCCGCTCGATGCGTTTTCCACTGCCCTGAAAACCCAGATAACCGGCGACTGGACTCTGCTCAGTTACCACGAACATGCGATCAATACCGGCTCCCATGCCAAGGCGATCGCCTATATAGAGATCGAGCGAGCGGATGGCAGACGATACTGGGGGGCAGGTATCGACACAGATATAATTATCGCTTCGGTCAAAGCCTTACTTTCCGGTCTCAACAGAGCTTCAGAGTAAAATTTTCAGGAGGCGGACAAAGGTTCTGGACAGTCAAGGTTTGAATATCGAAGATTACATTTGCTAAACTGATTAAAAATATGGTTAGTTAGCGGCCACGTGAGGGTCGCAATTTCCGCCTCACCAAAGGACATAGTTGAAAATGAAAAAAAAAGCGCTGATCACCGGCATCACCGGGCAGGACGGCTCCTACCTGGCAGAGTTTCTGCTCGATAAAGGCTACGAAGTCCACGGCATCAAACGACGCACCTCCCTTTTCAACACCGATCGAATTGATCATATTTACCAGGGACCGCACGAAACGCATCGTAATTTTATCCTTCATCACGGCGATCTGACAGATTCTTCAAGCCTGATTCACATAATCGAGAAGGTGAGGCCCGCTGAAATTTACAACCTGGCCGCCCAGTCGCATGTCGCCGTCTCCTTCGAAGAACCCGAATACACTGCCAACTCAGACGCGCTTGGGACGTTGAGACTGCTCGAGGCAATTCGGATTTTGGGACTCGCCGACAGCACCAGATTCTATCAGGCCTCCACTTCTGAACTGTACGGCCTGGTCCAGGAGACTCCCCAGACCGAGAAAACGCCATTTTATCCCCGCTCTCCCTATGCGGTTGCCAAAATGTACTCGTACTGGATTGTGGTCAATTATCGTGAGGCTTACAACATCTACGCCTGCAACGGCATCCTTTTCAATCACGAGTCTCCGAGAAGAGGCGAGACTTTTGTGACCAGAAAGATCACCCGGGCCATGGCCAGAATTGCCCTTGGCCTCCAGGATTGCCTCCACCTCGGTAATCTCAATGCCCTTCGTGACTGGGGCCATGCCCGCGATTATATCGAAATGCAATGGCTGATGCTTCAGCAGGAACACCCGGAAGACTTTGTCATAGCAACCGGAGAGCAGCACTCGGTGCGTTCATTCGTCGACAGCGCTGCGGCTGAACTGGGCATCACTTTGTCCTGGCACGGCAGCGGCATTGAGGAAATCGGGGTGGTCGAGAAAACGGTCTCGAAGTTGGCTGATCTAAAGCTCAAGCCAGGCAAGACTGTGGTGCGTGTCGATCCCCGCTACTTCCGGCCCACCGAGGTCGAGACCCTGCTGGGAGATCCGGCCAAAGCAAAGCGAAAGCTGGGCTGGACCCCGTCAACGTCGTTCCCTGAACTGGTAGCCGAGATGGTGCGCTCGGACCTCGAGGAAGCCAAGAAAGATGCGCTCTGCCAGAACGAGGGGTATCACACCTATAACTACCACGAATAATGGATTCGTTTACATGTCTTCTGACGGTTTTTCGCTCAAAAAAACAGATGTGATATATATAGCCGGACATCGGGGCATGGTCGGCTCGGCGATGGTTCGCCTTCTGAGGCAGGAAGGTTACAAAAACCTGCTTTTCAGGACCTCGGCAGAGTTGGACTTAAGAGACCAGGCGGCAGTGCGCACTTTTTTCAGTACGGAAAAAATCGACTATGTGGTGCTCGCTGCGGCCAGAGTGGGAGGTATCCACGCCAACAATAGTTATCCCGGTGAATTTATCTACCAGAACCTGATGATCCAGGCCAACGTCATACACGAAGCCTTTTCTGCGGGCGTCAACAATCTGCTCTTTCTCGGAAGTTCTTGTATTTACCCTAAATTTTCTGCCCAGCCGATGAAAGAGCAATATTTGCTGAGCGGTGTGCTCGAGCCAACCAATGAACCCTATGCGATCGCCAAAATCGCCGGCATCAAGATGTGCGATTCCTACAACCGCCAGTACGGTACGGGGTACCGAGCTGTCATGCCCACCAATCTTTACGGTCCGGGAGACAACTATCACCTTGAAAATTCCCATGTGATACCGGCAATTATCCGTAAATGCCATCTGGCTAAACTGGCATCTCAGGGTGATCTAGAAGGGATCGCTCACGATCAGAAGATTTACGGCCCTCTCACCGATTCCGTTCGAAGCGCCCTGTTTGAAGCCGACGGGAAGGTACTGCGCAGCCAACCCTATGTGCAGCTCTGGGGCAGCGGCACGGGGCGGAGGGAGTTTCTCCATGTGGATGATATGGCTGCCGGTTGTTACGAGGTCATGAAGATGAGTGCGGAGGCATATGCTGAAAGTTTACACTCCGAGGATGCTGAATCCTCCCACAGCGCACCTTCTTTTCTGAACGTCGGAACCGGGAAAGACTGTACCATCGGTGAAGTGGCCGCGTTGATACAGGAGGTTGTCGGGTTTCCGGGCGAGATTCGCTACGATGCCGATCAGCCGGATGGTACACCCCGGAAGCTGCTGGACGTATCGAGACTGGAGAGCCGGGGGTGGCAGCCGAACTTCTCGCTGCGCTCAGGGCTCAAGAACACTTATGACTGGTATTGCGGCCGCCTTGACTGAGAATAGCCGCCAGTTACAACGACGATATTGTACCGAACGGTGCAGAAGACAAACCTTCGCTGCTGGAAAATCATGAAAAATGAAGACTATTCCGAATCTCTGGTAGTGCATTTCAGGAGGGCTGAGGTCCTGCGAAACCAGGCTCTGGAGCTGGTTTCGCTGGATCTGAACGAACGCCAGCTCTTCGATTTGGAATTAATCATGAACCGGGGCTTTTACCCTCTGGCTGGATTTCTTGGCAAGGAAGACTATCTCTCGGTTCTCCATGAGCTCAGTTTGTCAGCTGGCACAGTGTGGCCCGTTCCTGTCTGCCTCGATGTTTCAGAGGCATTTGCCCGGTCGGTGCAGCCGGGTCAGCTCATCGCTCTTAACGACCAGGAGGGATTCCTGCTCGCCATACTCACCGTGGGTGATATCTGGAAGCCTGATAAAAAAGAGGAGGCCGCCTTGGTCTACGGCACCAGCGATAGTTCTGCACACCCGGGGGTCAGGCAGCTGCTCGATCAGACCGAGTCCTGGTACATCGGCGGCAGTGTCGAAGGAGTCACCCTGCCGGTCCACTATGATTTTCTCCAGCTGCGGCTGACACCATCCGAGAGTGTCAGACGTTTTACGATGAATGGCTGGCGGCGCGTGCTTGGTTTTCACACTGAACAATATCTGCACTGCGCTCACCGGGAAATGGTCCTAGATGCCGCTTCCAGGATAGGGGCCTCCATTTTTCTGCAGCCCGTGGTCGGGCTTGATCATCCGGGTGACGTAGATTTTTATACCCATATCTGCTGCTATCAGGTGTTTACCAGAAAATTTCCGCCCAACATGATCATGCTTGGCCTGTCGCCTTTTGCCACCCGTCGAGCCGGTCCACGGGAAGCGCTGCTGCAGGCGATGATGCGTAAGAACTTCGGTTGCAGCCATTTCATGGTTTCTGAAGATCAGGCAGATCCCTTTGCCAGAGCCAATGGCACCTCTCTGTTTTATGAGCCGGGCGCCGCCCAGCAGCTGGTCAGCGACTATGCGGACCGGACTGGCATAGAAATGGTACCGCAGCAGGATTGGGGCTACCATGAGTCGAAAAAGAAATACTTTCCTCTGTCAGAAGATTCGGACAGCCTCCAGAAGATTACCTCAACAGAACTGCAGAAGCGGATGATGCAGGGCGAAAATGTTCCTTCCTGGTTTGTCTGGCCTGATATGGTCACGGAACTGCAGCATGCCTTCCCGCCAAAAACCAAGCAGGGCTTCACGGTTTTTCTCACCGGGCTGTCCGGCTCGGGGAAATCGACCATCGCCAGGGTCCTGCTGGTGAAATTCATGGAGATGCGTAATCGTCCGGTTACCTTGCTCGACGGCGACATTGTCCGAAAAAATCTGTCCTCGGAGCTGACCTATTCACGGAAGCACCGTGATCTCAACGTCACTCGCATCGGCTTTGTGGCCAGTGAAATTACCAAGAACGGCGGGATCGCCATCTGTGCACCGATTGCCCCCTACGAGGAGCCGAGACAGGCCAATAGGGAGTTGATCAGCTGTTATGGCGGGTATGTGGAAGTATATGTGGCCACCCCTCTGGAGGTGTGTGAGCAGCGAGATCGCAAGGGACTCTACGCCAAGGCCCGAAGTGGTATGATCAAGGGAGTGACCGGAGTCACCGATCCCTACATCGAGCCGGTCAATCCCGATATCGTGCTCGATACCAGCAGCATCACTCCGCTTGAAGCCGTCCAGGAGATCCTGCTTTATCTGCAGAATCAGGGCTATCTCGCCTGATCTATGGTGATTGGTGCTGGCCTTTCTTAACCACGTAATACATCACCGGCACCGCCATCCGGCTCACCAGCAGTGAGGCGATTTCCCCGAACATGAGCGAGATGGCCAGCCCCTGAAAGATGGGGTCGGCGAGGATGACCGAGGCCCCGATCACTACCGCCAGGGCGGTGAGCAGCATGGGCCGGAAACGAACGGCACCTGCCTCTACCACCGCCTGATCCAGCGGCAGTCCATCCTTGATGCGCAGCTCGATAAAATCGACCAGAATGATCGAGTTCCTTACTACGATACCGGCTCCGGCCATAAAACCTATCATCGAGGTGGCGGTGAAAAAAGCGCCGAATCCCCAGTGGGCCGGAAGTATACCGATCAGAGAAAAGGGGATTGCAGCCATTACCACCAGCGGAGTAATGTAGTTCTTGAACCAGCCGACCATCAGCATGTAGATGAGCACCAGCACCACACAAAAAGCGAGGCCGAGATCACGGAAGACCTCGAGGGTTATATGCCACTCACCATCCCACTTCATTGACGGTTGGGTTTCATCGAACGGCTGAAAGAGATTGTAGATTTTCACCGAGCCAGCAGTGGACCCGAAGTCAGCCATATCTAAAGAATTGATCTTCTTGTTCATCTCCAGGATTGCATACACCGGACTTTCAACGACGTCTGCCACATCTCCGGTAACGTAGATCAACGGCTTCAGGTTTTTTCGATAAATGGGTTGTTCGACCTCGGCTTGAGAAATGTGGACCAGTTCTCTCAGCGGCACCAGCGGTGCCTGGGAAGAGAGTTCCGAGCGCACCGAAATATTGAGAAGCTCCTCTATTCGGGCGCTCTGTGAGCGGGGCACTTCAAGCACGATATTTATCGGTTCTTTGTCTCGGGGCTGGTGAAAGAGATCGATGGAGAGTCCGTCTACACCAATCTTAATGGTCCTGTTGATCTGCGATTCGGTAATGCCGCTCAGCGCAGCTTTCTCCTTGTCCACCGTGATCAAGGTCCTGGTTCTTGGAGTTTCACGGTACCAGTCGACATCGACGACCCCAGGGCTTGAGGTCATTATTGATTTTACCTCTTCGGCCAAGGCCAGTCGATCTTGCTCGGTCGGTCCGTATATCTCTGCCACCAGGGTCTGAAGAACAGGAGGGCCAGGAGGCACCTCGGCGACTACCAGCGTCCCGCCGTAGTGTTCGGCTATAGCAGCCAGTTGCGGTCTGACGCGTTTGGCAATGTCGTGGCTCTTGAGTTTCCTGTGATGCTTGGGCAGCAGGTTAACCTGAATATCGGCTACTGTGGGGCCGCTGCGTAGAAAATAGTGGCGCACCAGGCCATTGAAGTTATAAGGCGAAGCCGTACCTACATACACCTGATAATCGACCACCTCCGGGTCTTCTTTTATTACCGCGGCCATTTCCAGCGCTACCCTTGAGGTCTGTTCCAGGGTGGTGCCCTCGGGCATGTCAAGAATGACCTGAAATTCGCTCTTATTATCAAACGGCAGCATTTTAACTTTGACATGGCCGAGGCCGACCATGGCCATCGAGCCCATCAGCAGGAGGGTGATGACGATGAAGAAGATTAACCTCCAGCCGCTATGGGCGAGCAGCGGATCCATGATCCTGTGGTAGAGCCTGGTGAAGAAGTCGTCCGGTACCGCATCGTGATCATGGCCTTTTCCACCAGTTTTGGCTTTGAGCAAATGGGTTGCCGCCCAGGGAGTGACGGTGAAGGCGATGACAAGCGAAAAGAGCATGGCCGCCGAGGCCCCCACCGGAATGGGCCGCATGTAGGGGCCCATAAGGCCACCGACAAAGGCCATAGGCAGAATTGCAGCGATTACCGCCAAGGTGGCTAGAATTGTCGGATTTCCGACCTCGCTGACGGCCTCTATCGCCACTTTCATGAGTGATCGGTCCTGGTTTCCGGGCAGGTGCATGTGGCGGACAATGTTTTCGACCACCACGATGGCATCGTCGACCAGAATTCCTATGGAAAAAATCAGGGCGAACAGGGTGATCCTGTTCAGGGTATAGCCGTAGAGATAGAATACCAGCAGTGTTAGGGCCAGGGTCGAAGGGATGGCAAGCATGACTACCAGAGACTCCCGCCAGCCAAGAAACAAGAGAATCAGGATCGCTACACCAAAAACGGCGATACCCATGTGAAGCAGCAGTTCGTTGGATTTTTCTGAAGCGGTTTCGCCATAATTTCGGGTGATGCTTATCTCTATGTCGGTGGGGATAGAGCCGCCTTTCAGCGTATCGACCTTGTTGAGGACATGCTCCACCACGGCCACCGCATTTGCCCCCGGGCGCTTCGCTATTGACAGGGTGACCGCAGCCTCGAGATCTTGTCTTTGCGGGGCTCCATAGAGGACATAATGGGAAGGTTCCTCAGAGCCGTCCAGGATATCGGCCACCTCCTCGAGGTAAACGGGTTTCCCTCCGTAGACCCCAACGACGATGCTGCCGATTTCTTCGGCGCTGGTAAGAAAAGTGCCGGTTTGAATCTCGATCTCGTTGTTGGTATTGACCAGGGAGCCTGAGTAACTCTGTCGGTTAGCCTGCTGAATGATGGGAATCAATTCGCTGATCGACAGATTTCTGGAGGCAAGCAGGATCGGGTCGAGGCGGATCCTGAGTTCACGTCTGGTGCCGCCGATCAGCTTGGTCTCGGCTACCTCGGGAATGTTTTTTATCACATCATCCAGCTGAGCGGCGACCCGCCGGAGCATGTACTGATCATAATTTTTCGAATGGAGGGTCAGGGCCAGGATTGGTACATCATCTATGGTGTGTGGTTTTATCAGTGGGGGGGAGACATTATGGGGAATCCTGTCGAAGTTGGTTGCCAACTTTTGATTGAGCCTGACAATTGCGGTTTCAAGATCGGCCCCCACATAGAAACGAACGACCAGCAAACTTTTTCCGGCCATCGAAGTGGAGTAGATATACTCGACATTTGGCAGTTCATAGAGCAGTTTTTCCATCGGGATAGTGACCTGCTCCTCTATCTCTTTGGGAGTGGCGCCTTCCATGGCCACCATTACATCGATCATCGGTACTTTGATCTGGGGTTCTTCCTCCCGGGGCAGCATGACAACAGCCAGAAAGCCGAGCAGAAGAGAGCCGATAATGGCCAGCGGGGTCAGTTTGGAATCGATGAAAAGACCGGCAAGTTTACCGGCGAATCCACTGTGTTCTATATCTTTCGTATCCATGGCTGGAGAAAATAATGTGGCGTTGAGTGAACAATTATTTGACGGTAACTCTTCGGCCGTCGCTAAGCTCTCTGGTATCCGATACCACAACCCGGTCTCCGGCTGAGACACCAGACAGGACTTCGATAGAGTCGTCAACGACGAGTCCGGTCTTGACCAACTGCAAACGAGCCCTGCCGTTCAGCTCCACAAACACTTGTTCAAGCTGCCCGAAAGACTGTACTGAACTCCTTGGCACCATGATGGCGGTCCCCCGGCTGCCGAGCAGGCTGACTCTGGCGAATTGTCCCGAGCGAATATCAGGCGAGGCTGGGATTCTCAGTTTGACCGGGGCGGTCCTTGAGGTGGGATTCGCAGTTGGGGCTATTTCGGTGATCGTACCTGAAACCTCGAGGCCCGCTGCCTCAATCTTCACCGGCAGAACATCGCCAATGGCCAGATCGAGGACCAGTGCCTCGGGTACGTCGGTAATTACCTGAAGACTGGTTGGATTTTCCAGTTCTAGCAGGGTTTTTCCAGGAGTTGCCAGATCGCCTACGTTGGCAATCTTATGGGTGATCACCCCGCTAAAAGGTGCCTTGATCGTTGCATAGCTGAGCATGGTCTGCGCTTCCCGGTAGGCTGCCTGCGCTATTTGTGTACTTTCCTCAAGGGTTTTCACCGATTCCGAGGTTGCCGCATTTTTTTTGAGCAGATTCCGTTCCCGACTGAGGTTGCGTTGAGCTTGCTCCAATTGTGCTTGGGCCTGGGAGAGTTTTGCCTTGATCTCCTCGGCGCTGATGACCACCAGGATGTCTCCAGCGCTGACCCTGGAGCCTAACTTGACCGGCAACTCGGTGATGTTGCCACTTATTTTCGCGGCGATAGAGGCGCTCTGAGCAGCCTCGACGGTGGCCATTATTTCGATTTGGCGCAGCGGTTTAACTGCTTCGGCAGCGATCACTGTTACAGCCACTGGTGGCAGTTCCTCAGCCGCCTGCTTGTGGCTGTCCTGTTCAGATTTGCAACTGGACAGCACCAACAGTGAGAGGAGCAGAATCCAAAATATTAAATATGTTGTTGATTTGAAAGATGCTGAAATCATTGTTGTCTCTCCAATAATTCTTCTGTGGTAGCCTGATACTGCTGGTATCCCAGGGCCCGCCGAAGGTTGGCTGTGGCAATACGGTGGTTGACCCTGGCTGCCGATTGACGCACCAGCGTGTCTGTGAGTCTCACTTCGGTGTCAAGCACGTCGGAAGAAAGGATGACCCCTTCCTTGAATCGTTCACGGCTGAGCTGGGCACTCTCCTGGGCGACTTCTACCATTTTATCGGTTACTATCCGACGTTCGAGGGCCTGCTGGTAATTCAGTTCGGCCTCCTCGACCTCAAGGGTAATGGCCAGTTTGAGTTTTTCGAGCTGTTCCGCAAGAGCCTGGTATTCGGCTTGCTTGCGCAAGACCTCGGCATCATCTCTTCGACCATCCCAGAGATTGTAGTTTAGTTTCACTCCGGCAATCCAGGAATCGCCAGAGCCGTCGTTGACCCAACCATAGTCATATTGATAGCTGGCAAAACCGTCAAAAGTGGGTAGATTGGCGCCCTTAGCTATTCTCAGTTCAGACTCAGCCGCGTCGAGGGCAGCAGAAAGTTTGATAAGTTCTGGTCGTTCCTGGATGGCTTGCCGGTCCGGTGGCGGCAGCAGGTTTTCATCTTCCAAAGAGATGGCAACTGTTCCAGATTTGAGACCGAGAAGGTTGAGAAATATCTTTTCGGAGAGTGCTTTCTGGTGCTGAGCAATGATCAAGTTTTCACTGGTCCTGGCTCTTTGTACCTCGAAATTGAGTAAATCCGTTTTCAGCAGATCGCCTGCCTCAAAACGGGCTTTGGCTACCTGCAGGGAACTGTCGATGGCTTGAAGTTCTGCCTGCCGGGCCTCAAGCTGATCCTGGGACTGTATGATGCGCTGAAAGGCTTTGACGATTTCGAAACCGAGCTGATGTTCTACCTCTTTCAGTCCGGCCTGGCTGGCCAGGTAGCCTGAATCAGCGCTGTCAACCAAAGCCTGGTCTCTGCCACCGTTGTAGAAGCGGTAGGTGAGTTCAGCCTTGAGATTAAGATCATCGGTACGTCCAGGATCGTTGAAATCGATATCGTTGGAAAAGACCCCCTGATTCAAGATGTTGCCGAATGAATACATGGGGTTGTTGGTTTGACCATAGGAGGCACTGAGATCGAGCCGGGGATGTTTGAGCAGCGCCTCAGCCTCCGCCTGAGAAGCTCGGGCTGAGGCAATACGTTGTAAGGCGATTCTGCTGTCGGGACTGTTTTTCAAACCGAATATCACGGCCTCCCTCGACGTCCAGACAGCGGGTGGTTCCAGCGTTTCCGAAAGGGCACTAACGCTTAAGGAGCAGCTGAAAATCAGCCACAGCAGAGCCCAAAACAGTCTATTCAATCCATATGATTTCAATGACATATCAAAATCCTTTTTAAGAGATGTAACGACAGGAGGCAATTAATAAAAAACTTAAATAGATATAAGAAACTCTTCCACGAATGTCAAAACATATATAATTATAGCTCACGAAAACATCTGAACAACAGAAAATCCCGGCTCCACAAAGAAAATTATGTTTGCACCAGAGTTCATGGTAGATTCATCAGTTCGGTGGACACCTGACAGATTGCAGAGACGACTAAAGCGATGATAGTGCTAGAACATCTCAAGAAACTTAACAAGCAGAGCGGCGGAGGGGATCGATGGGGCTACAGCTGCCTGCTGTGCAGCTATCTCCTGGGCTATCTGTTGAAGCGACCGCCGTTGATCAGATCGTTCGGAAGAAAAGGCTACAGGAACCAGAAAAAGCTGCTCTATACCGTTTTGACGGGGAGCTACGATCACCTGAACGAAATTCCCCGCCGTTTGGCCAGCTCTGAGCAATGGGATTTTGTCTGTGTCACCGACAATCCTGAGCTTTCTTCAGAGACCTGGAAGATCAGGCTCGCCGCCAATGATGACGAGCTTGATCCGGTGCGGCTCTCAAGGCTATACAAGATTCAAAATCACCTCGTGGATTCAGCCTACGATCTGAGCATCTACATCGATGCCAACCTGAGAATCCGGGGCGATCTCGACCTATTTCTCTCCCAGGCGCTGCCAGCTGACAGAAATTTGGGTCTTCTTTTTCATCCCTTTCACTATTCTCTCAAGCAAGAAGTAGAGCTCTGCATTCGAACCGGCAGGGATGATCCCGAGCTCCTGCAAAAACAGTTTTTCCACTATAGCGAGATCGAGAAATTCAGTGATCCCTATCCCCACATAAACGCACGTCTACTGATTCGCCGGCCGGGTGATCCGCAGCTGCAGCAGCTGATGGAGACCTGGCTCAGCCAGTTGACCCGCTGGTCCCGGCGGGATCAGGTGAGTTTTAATTACAGCCTCTCACAGCATCCCGGAGTTTCACTCTGTTATATCCCCTATTGGCTGTTCAGGATCCACTTCCAGAATCTGGATCATCTTTGAAGTTATGGTCGGTGAAGTTTTGGTGGCGGAACATAAAGGTGGCAGCAGCAAGCGATCCCCCCGTCAACACAATGCCAAAGACGACGACTGCGTGGTCCAGCGAAGAGCGTCCGGCGAGGTAGCCAATGAGTGGTCCCCCGATGGAGAAAAATAGCCGGATTAAAAGGGACCTGATCGAAAACACGGCGGCCCGTGCGGCTGAATTGCAGTTTCGGTTGATGAGCTCTCTAAAAAGTGGAGTGGTGTAGCCCCTGATCAAGCAGAAAATGAACAGCATTGACAGGGCCGGTGCCAGAGGAAGCAGGCATGATCAGCAGCAGCCATTTGGAGAGCTTGGTCAGGTAAAGATAGTAGATATTTGCGAAAAGTGAACGCTTCCCTGGGATCCGGGGGCAGAACGATCATAAGTCGAGATCGGCCAGAACGTTGAGGAGCTCTTTTTCTATCCGACTTTCTGAAAAAAATTGTTGATATGTCTTGTGAGCTTGCTCGGCCATGACAGAGAGCGCCGGGCCGAGGGAGATGAGAGAGTTCACCGCTCCGGCAAGAGCGTCAGGATCAGCCGGGGCCAACAGAACAAGTCCTGAGTTTTGATCGTTCTGCAGCTCTGGAGGATAGGCTTTTGAGACCCGGGTCACCACTGGCCGGCCGCAGGCCAGTGCCTGGTAGACCTTGTTGGGGATGACCCGGCCGGCTTTGGCCGAGTCCCCGAAAATTCCCAGCAGGACATCAGCTTGACCGATTCTCTCAGCTAATTGTTCGTAGGGCAGCCAGTTCTCGAACTGCACGTTGCTGAGTGTTCGAGCCAGAGTTTCACAGCGGCTGCGAAGCGGTCCATCACCCAGAAGGGTCCAGCGGACTCCGGGAACCTGACGGGCGGCCTCGATGATGTGGTGGGGACCCTGTAATTCGATGAAGCTGCCAAAAAATAAAGCTTCAGGACTGGCGGTCAGCGGCCGGACAGGTTGTGGCGTGAACAGCGCTTCTTCGGCACCGACCGGAATCACATGGATACGGTCAGCGGGTGCAGCCAGTTGGTCAACGAAGAAATTGGCGTGGAGCACGGTATCGGCGATGACAATATCGGCGCGGCTGAAAAGGGAGCGTTCCCACTTCAGAAGCCGCTGGGCCCGAAAGTGATCGGCGGGGTACTTCGCTCTCTCCTGCACCACTTTGTCCCAGCTCGAGATCAGCGGATCGAAGACCAGTTTGACACCCAGCTTGTCAGCATAACGTCGAGCGGAATTGAAGTCACGGTGCCTGAAACAGGGGACCCATATTGCCTCAGCTGGTCGAGGACGGAGGACCATCGATTCCAGCGCTCCCAACAGTGACGACCGGGGCCTGAAATCTTCCAGGCCGATATGATTGCGCCTGAGCAAAGATCTGAGGATGCGGTTACGGGAGTAGTCCGGATCAAAACGTCCCCACCAGAGCAGTGAAGTTTTCATCTCAGCAGTTCGTTGACCGTCAAAAGTTGATGACCCAGTTGCAGGGCTATTCCAATCATGCTCCTTCCTTTGATTCAAGTGCTAGAAGACTGCCCTGTGCGCTCCAGGATCAGGTACCGCGGTCGGGCTGTCTGTTTCTTTTCGGTTCACACGGTCTTGAAGGTATCGAGTTCCACCAGTCTGGCATAATGTGCTTTCTTTTGCAGCAGTTCAGTATGCGTTCCCTGTTCGACGATGGCTCCGTCTTTCATAACCACAATCCGATCGGCCCGTTTGATGGTTGACAATCTATGGGCAATAATAATTGAAGTTCGATCTTCAAGCCGATCGATGGCCGCCTCGAGAATTGACTCCGTCTCCGAATCGATAAAGGCGGTGGCTTCGTCAAGGATCAGTACGGCAGGGTTACGACAGAGCGCCCTGGCGAAAGCCAGCAACTGTTTTTCACCTGTGGACAGCTCTCTGCCCCCGTCACCGATCCTGGTATCAAGCCCCTGTTCAAGTTTGGCGATGAAAGGAGCCATGCCCGATCGAGCAATTATTTTTTCGACTTCGTCCCTGGAGCTGCCGCTGTCCATGACGATGTTTTTCAGCAGGGTGTCGTCGAGGATAAAGACATCCTGGAGAATCACACCGACGATGGTGCGGAGCTGGTTGAGGCTGAGATCCTTGATCTGGCTGCCGTCAATCCAGATGGTACCCCGCTGGGGCTCGTAAAACCTCAACAGCAGACTGATAAGTGTCGATTTGCCTGAGCCGGTGGGGCCGACAACGGCCACCGTCTCGCCGGCTGCTATATCCAGGTCAAGCGCTTTAATGACCGGCTCATCAGGGTCGTAACCGAAGCCTACAGAAGTGAAGGTGATGGCTCCTCTCGCCTCAGCCAAGTGGTGGGGAACTTCGATCTCGGTGATCTGTCTTTTGGTGTCGAGCATGTCGAATATTCGTTCCGCCGATGCCAGGGCGGATTGGACGATGGAATATTTTTGAGCAAGTTCCCGCAGCGGCTGAAAAAACAGACGCATATAGGCAATATAGGCGATCAGCTCACCAATGCTCAAGTCGTTGCCGATAACCAGATGCCCGCCGTAGATCAGGATCAGGCCGACAGCTAACCAGCTCATAAATTCGGTGAGCGGCATAAAGGCGGCGAATAGCCGGATTTGCTTCAGGGTCCTGCTGAGGTACTCGTTGCTCAGCGCCTCGAATTTTTCGTACCACAGGTGTTGTCGCCCGAACAACTGGATAACAGAAATGCCGGACACCGACTCCTGAACGAAGCTGTTGATTTTTGAGAGCTGGCTTCGAATGGCCCGAAATTTTTCCCTTGCCAGTCGTGAGAATACAAGCGTGAGGGCAAGGGCCAGAGGCACGAAGATGGACATAACCAGAGCCAGCCGCATATTGAGCAGATAGAGAACGACCAGAATGCCGATCAGCCGCAGAACGTCGTTGAACAGCGTAACCAGCACCGAGGTGAACATCTCGTACATGTTCTGGACGTCGTTGGTTAATCGGGTGATCAGTCTGCCGGTGGGCTGGCTGCTGAGAAAGCTGAGATCGAGGCCGAGTATGTGGCCGAAGAGCTGTTGCCGGATGCGATGCATCACCGATTGGCCAACCCATTCGAGCAGCACCGCCTGGGTGAAGGTGAGTATGAACCCGGTGGTGATCAGCAGGCAGATGACCCCGCCGATTTTTGCCAGTCCCCCGTAGCGTTCAGCAAGAGGGAGTTCAGTTGCCGTGATGTAGGCGTCTATACCGGTTTTCATGAGGTACGGCAGGCTCAGGGCCGAGAAGGTGACCCCAAGGGAGAGAAAAACCGCTAGGCTTATCGGTGCTTTGAAACCTTCGCTCTTTTTGAGAATTCGATGCCAGAGCCTGAGATCATAAAGGGAGGAATTCTGCCCCTTCTCCATATAGCCGAAATCACGCATGGGACAGCCCCTGGTCTTCCTGCATCTGCTTCAGGTGCATGGCCTGATAGAATGAATTCCTGTCCAGCAGACTATGGTGATCACCCTCGTCGATCAGTTGTCCCTCCTCAAGAATTAGAATTCGGTCGGTCATCGAGAGCAGTTTGAGGCGATTGGAGACTATGAAGACTGTTTTGCCGCTGAAACGCTGCCGCAGGGCAGAAACAATATTGTTTTCGGTGGCCGTGTCGACGGCAGAGAGGCCATCATCGACAACCAGTACAGGTCTGTCGTAAAGCAGCGCACGGGCGAGGGCAACACGCTGCCTTTGACCGCCTGAAAGGGTGACACCCCGTTCCCCAATTATCGTATCGTAGCCATTGCTGAAACCGATGATCTCTTTGTGTATGTCTGCATCCCGGGCGGCAGCAATGATTTTTTCAGAGAAGGGATCGTCAATGCCGAAGCATATATTGGCCCTGATCGTGTCGGAAAAAAGTATGGGCTCCTGACCGACATAGGCGATCTGGGATCTGAGCTCTTCGAAGGGGATCTCGTTGACATCCGTTTCGCCATAGAACAAGGCCTGGTAATCAACAGGGTAGAGGCGGATCAGGAGTTTACAGAGGGTGGTTTTTCCGCTGCCGGTTTTGCCGGCAATACCAATGATTCCTGAATCAACATCGAAGCTAATATTCGAGAGCTGAGCTGTGGACGAGCCTGGATATGAAAAAGTAAGGTTTCTGGCCTTGAACCCAGTAGAAGCGGGGAGCCCCGCTTGTTCGTCAGAAGTGTCTATCAAAATCGGTCTTGAGGTAACCAGTCCGTGAATTCTTCTCAGCGCCGTTACCCCGCGCTGGGTGAGGTTGGCTACCCAACCCACCGCCATCATTGGCCAGATAAGCATCTGCAGATAGGTGGTAAAGGCGGCAAAATCGCCAATGGTAATACCGTTATCGATTACCAGTCGGCCGCCATAGACAAGAACGATCAGCAGACCGAGGTTGCCGATCAAGGTGGAGGCCGGAAACAGAAGGCCTTGAATGAGCGCCACCCTGATGTTGGCATGCACGTAACGTCTACCGAGGCGGTCGAAATCATCCACCTGGCTGTTCTCATGAGTATAGGCTTTGATCAGTCTCACAGAAACTACGGCTGATCTGGCAAATTCGGTCAGGTGGGCGAACTCTTCCTGCACATGGTTGAACCTGTGGTGCAGCTTGGCTGAGAGAATTCTGGTGGTTAGCGCCAGAAAAGGAAGGGGCAGGAGGGCATAGAGCGTGAGGGTGGGGTGGATGTGGATCATGAAGCCGATAGCGGCCACCGACAGCACCAGGGCGTCAACGGCGGCGACCATCCCCATACCGCAGGCCATCTGCACCGCAGCCAAATCATTTGAGCCATGGGCCATGATATCACCGGTTGAGCGGTTGGAAAAAAAATACTGATCCATGGCCAGAATGTGGGAGAAGATCCTGTTTCTCAGGGCTCGTTCAAGATACCGGGAAAAGCCAATGATCAGCATTCTCCAGATAAATCGCAGTACCACAACAATCATGGCAATAGCCAGGATAGTAGCGGCAAGGATGAAGAGTTGGGCCATGGTCGCCTCCTGAACAGCAAGGGAATCAATGGCCCTTTTGACCAGAAGGGGAATACTGAGCTGCAGGAAATCGACGCTGATCAGAGCGAGAAAACCGACAAGCAGGCGATACCGGTGGGTGACAAACTGATCGGCAAGGAGTTGACGCACAAGATTGATAAAGGAGACCGGGACAGGCTCCGAATCGTTTTGTTTGATCCCCTTCTTTTCGTTTCTGTACTCCACCTGTCAGCTGTCCTGATAAGTTTTTTTATGATAAGCTGGAATTGTTATCCGGCCCATTCTACTTAGTCGATGAATCAATAGCGAAAAATAATTGAGTGGTCCAGCTATAATCAGTCAACAGCTACATTCCACAGGAGGCGCAATGAGATACCTTCTCGTCTTGCTAATCAGCTCTCTGCTATTAATCTCCTGCTCTGAAGAAGAGGAAGAAGCCCGGAGTGAATCGGCTCTCGACCGCGCCACCAAGGAGGTGGCCACTACCGTGGTGGAGCAGATCAAGACACCGCTGGAAAAAGCAGAAGCCGTCAAGGAAATGGAAGAACAGAGAACAGACAGGCTGGAAGAACAGGTGCAGTGAGCGGAGGCGCTGCTAGAGTCTCTGCAGCAGGATTTCTTGGATATCCGCTTTTGAGAGGTGCACCGGGTTATTTTTGTTCGGATCCCCAGCGATCACGTCAACCAACTCCTCTTGCTTGGCCCCAAAGTCAGACAATCGCGGAAGTTGGAGCAGGTCGATAATTCTTTTAATTTCTTCGATAAAGCAGGCGGCCTCATTTTTTACTTCAGCTTGCCGGTTTGAGAACAGGCGTCCCAAACGGTTGTACTTATTGAGAAACGGCTGGTACTTGGGATCTGATCGTGCCAATTCTTTCAACTTCTTCAGGGTGATTTCATTGCCTGTCCCCATCAGAGTGCCGCACACCGCACCGTGGGGAATCGAAAATCTACTTCCCAATGCAGGGGCCAGACCGTGAATGACTCCAAGCCCGGCGTTAGCCAGAACGATTCCGGAACAGAGCGCCGCATAGGCCACCTCACTGCGGGCGTCAAGATCGTTGCCATTCTGGTAGGCCTGGACCAGTGACCGCTGCACTGCCTCTATACCGCTCCAGGCGATGGCATCAGTAAAAGGGGACGACTGAGTCGAGAGAAACCCTTCAACCAGTTGGGTGAAGGCGTCCATCGAACAAGCGGCAGTCAAAGCCGGTGGACAAGTCAGCATGAGCTCAGGGTCAACCAAGGCGAAGTCGGGGACAAAATGGGGGTGGCGCAATGATTTTTTGTAACCATTGGGGCCTGGTTTGGTGATTACGGCGTTTGCCGAAGCCTCGCTCCCAGTACCCGCTGTAGTGGGTATTGCCACAAAAGGAAGCTTTCTGCCGTCAGGCTCACGGCTGCCAACTCCTTCAAGAAATTGTTCGATCTTTTCCCCTGCCGGCAGCATCGCCGCTATCGCTTTACCACCATCGAGTACGCTGCCGCCGCCAATGGCGACGACACCGTCGAGTTTGACCTGACAGTAAGATGCGACAATAGTGTCGATGACTTCCGGGGTCGGCTCAGCAGTGATACGGACATATTCGAGCTGCACTCCGGCCGAGTGAAGTTTCTCTTCCATTTTGGCCCAGCTGATTTGCCGCGTATTGAAACCTTCTCCGGTTATAACCAGTAACCTGGAACCGATAGACTCGGTGACCGAGGTCAGTTCGGCCAGACAGCCGGGACCAAAACTGATGGCCGGCAACGGTTTGATTGAGAAATAGGGATTCATTTTTCGATAATGGCAGGGTTGGTTAAAGCTGATATGGAGCTGGTAATCCACACCGGCTAATTACTATTAATAATATGTTGAAAAAGTAATATTTATGGTTATTTGTATATCAATCGCAACAATAACATAAAATTCGAAGTTCACCACCAAACCTGCGTCATTCCTTTTTGTTGAGGTATAGCGTGATCTAGGATCAGAACAGGGAGCGGGGTGAACTTGATTAATTTACAGGAATTGAATCCAGTGCAAAAAAATTTTTATCACCTACTTGGTGTTTCGAGAAGCGCGTCTGAGGAGGAAATACAGCAGGCGTTCAGGAAAGGTGCACGCACCTTTCATCCCGATGTGAGCAGCCAACCGGATGCTGAAGAGCGATTCAAACTCATTAATGAGGCCTACTCCGTGCTGTCTGATTCTGAAAAACGAGCGCTTTATGACCGTTATGGTGAAAATTGGGCGCAGGCTGAGCAGTTTGAATCTGCCAGAGGTTCTCAACCTGGCTTCCGCCGCCATAGTGGTTTCTACGAGGAGGGGAATAAAAATCGACAGGACAGCTACTTCTATCACGGTGCAGGAGCAGAAACAGGTCCTGCTTATGAGGAGATACTCAGGGATCTGTTCGGCGGCGGTTTCAGCCAGCAGAAAAATTCATCAAGCTCCCATCGATCTTCCGGGAGGTCTGTCCAGGCAGATTTAGATCTTACCCTTGCTGAATTGACTGGATCCGGAACCAAGACAATATCGTACACCATTGACTCATTGGCCAGCACCGGCCAAATCGAATCACAGGCCAGGACCATTGAGGTGAGAATACCGCCAGGGATTACCAATGGCTCGGTCATCCGCTTGAAAGGTCAGGGTGGACCAGGAATGGGAGACGGGTTGCCAGGTGATCTGCTGCTGAAGATAAGAATCAAATCGGATGACAGGTTCCAGGTGGACGGACACGATTTACTCGCAGAAACCCCTGTGACACCCTGGGAAGCGGCACTTGGAACAAAATTACAGATTCAGACCCTGGATGGAGTCGTCCGGCTTAAAATTCCTGCCGGATCTCAAAGCGGCAGAAGATTTCGCCTGAAGGGAAAGGGACTGCCTAAAAAGCAGGGCAGAGGTGATTTGTATGTGAGAGTGAAGATCGTCATACCTGAATCCCTGAGTGAAGAAGAAGAACGGCTTTTCAAAGAGTTGTCCCGGTCGTCCGAATTCAGCCCTCGTGGTGACAGCCGGATCACCGATTACTATGCGGAAGCCGCCTGAGTGGAAAACGAGTCTGGCAGTGCACCCTGGCGATAATCTGCCATAGGACTGGCCGACGGGCAGGAGTGCATTATAGTAATCGATATGCAGTCATCGACTGCTGTTTCGCTATAATCAGAATTTATGGAGAATAATATGAAAACAGCTTTACTGTTTCTCACTCTGGTCTTTGTGCTGCCTATCTCTGTTGTTGCCTCGGAGGTGAAAACCATTGATAAGGATGGACTGAAGGATCTTCTAGGGTCTGAAAATCTCGTTGTACTTGACGTTCGAGCCGGCAGCGACTGGACTGAAAGCGATTTTAAAATTAAAGGTGCGGTTCGGGCTGAACCGGGGAACGTTTCATCCTGGGCCGGGAATTACCCGAAAGAGAAAACCTACGTGCTTTACTGTGCTTGACCAAATGAGGGTACCAGTGCCCGGGTGGCACAAGAACTCGCCTCGCTCGGTTTCCAAAATGTTCTCGCCCTGAAAGGCGGCTGGCGAGAGTGGTTCAATAACCGATATCCAGTCGAAGACAAAGGCTGAATCCAGTTTCCCCTCAGTTCTTTGGCAATCGTATCTGTTCGTCTTTTTTCTTGTTTTTATTTGGACGATAGACCAGCAGAGTTTTGCCGATCAACTGCACAAGCTGGCTTCGAGTCAGACCTGGAACCCGATCCGCCGCTTCGTGTTTTGATATCTTATCGGTATTTATGAGCTTGATCTTTATCAGTTCGTGAAAATCCAGGGCCTCTTCGACCGCCGATATAACCGTATCGCTGAGCCCCTCCTTGCCGATATAGACAACCGGGTTGAGGCTATGGCCGAGTTTTCTCAAGAATTTTTTCTGGGCGTTTGATAGCGCCTGTGGTTGTGATTTTTCCATAATATCGCCAGGAAGAAGAGAAGAGCTGTTTCAGCTCATTAGAGTTTTGATGATTTCGTATCCACCCACGTAGGTGCCGATGGCCGAACCTATTCCGGTCAGGATAAATACCAGAAATACTCTAAGCAGTTTATTGCGCCACCAGCCAAACAGCGTAGCCATGTCTTCACCGACTGTCTCGAATTCACGGACCACCGGAGGTCGGGTCATTACCTGAATGAAGGCTGTCACATAGCCGGCCCCGATAACCGGGGTCAGGCTTGTTATCGGGGCGGCGGCAAAGGCTCCGATAGTGGTCAGAGGATGAGCAAGGGCCAGTGCCGCTCCGATCGAAGCAGGTATGCCATTGGCCAGAATCCAGTAGACGATATTGTCGCCGGCCGCATCGAAGCCCTTTGACAAGGCGACCAGTCCGATCGAGCCAAGGATTATGGCGGGTATAAGCCAGCCCAGGGTTTTCCAGACCCTTGACACAGGAGGTATGGTGGTGAGTTCGCCGAGCTCTGCGGATTGCCCGCTGAGCAGATGTTTCTTGATGCCTTCCAGGTGGCCGGCACCAACTATGGCGACCAGCCGTTGACCCGGAGTGCGCTTTATCTGCTCTGCCATATAGACGTCGCGCTCGTCGATCAGCACCCTTTTCATAACCGGCAGTGAATCCCCCATTTCGGCCATCAACTCGGTCAGTACATCCTGTTTTTTCAGCTCCTCCAACTTCTCTTCATCTATTTCCTCGGAATCGAACATCCCGGCAATCAGGGAACTCAACAGGTAAAACTTGCGAAACAGCGAGGTGGATTTCCAGGCCCTTCTGAGGGTAATCCTGATATCCCGGTCACAGAGACAGACGGGAATGCCAAGCCCTGCGGCTGTCCTGGAGGCGGCTAGCAGTTCAGCTCCAGGTGCAACACCGAGATTATCACCGAGTTTTTTCTGATAACTGGCCATCATTATCGAGACCATCAGGGTGGAGAGTTGCCGGTTTTTAATCACTGTTTTGAGGTCCAGTTTCTGCCATCGATTTTCATCCGAGAGCGCCTGAAGTCTCTTTTCATCGAGCTCGATGCAGACCTTGTCAGGTTTTTCCCTTTGGATTACCTCCTGAACCAGTTCCACCGATTGCTGGGAGACATGGGCAGTACCCACCAATATGACAGTCCTGCCTGCTAGCTCTATGAGTTGGACGTCCGGAGGATAGTCAGAGGCGAGGGGCGGGCAATCGTTTTCGCTTGACAGTTCTGAGGGAGGACTAGGCATAAAGGAATGACCGGCAGCGCAGAAGGACAGGTGCGTTTAGTTTCGGAAAGGTTGTTATCAACGGGAACCAGCAGAGGTTCTCAGACATCCTTGAGTTTAAGCTTGCTGCCGGGATGAATAAGGTTCGATTTGAGGTTGTTCCAACTCTTGATTCGATCGGGTGAGGTGTTGAATTTTCTCGAGATCGTCCAGAGCGAATCTCCTGATCTGACCTTATACCACGTATAAGGATCCTGCTGATTGTTCTGGCTAACCAGCTGCTTTCTTGAGTCGGAAAGCACGAGCATTGACGATTCGTCTGCTGCAGTTGAGGATGAACTGAGTGTTGGGGAAGAACTGGTACGGCTCATGTAGAGGGCAAGCTGCTGGCCTTCAGAAATTTTGTGCATATTCACCAGTCCGTTCCAGGCGACAATCAGCTCAGCTGGCACCTGGTAGCGCCGGGAGATTTTCGAGATAGTATCTCCTCGTTTGACGGTATGCAGAATAAGGTCGTCCTGCGCCGCAATACGGGCATCCATTCCTTTGGGGAGTATGCGGTAAGCCACATTCTGGTAGGGAATTCTCAACCTTGTTCCAGGCTTCAAATTTCTGCTGGTGAGTTTGTTGACTTTGAGCAGGGTAGTCGTGTTGATATTGTAGAGCTGACAGATCCTGTTGAGCGTTTCATTTTTTTTGACGATATGGGTTTTATATTCGGTCTGGACGACGCTGTGCAGTCGAGGGAGATTACTCTGGGCCAGCATCTTCGTGCCGCTTGGTATCTTAACCAGGTACCGTTCCCTGTCCATTGGGGTTCTCGAGGTTCTTAACTCCTGATTGAGCAGTTTTATTTCAGTCTGATCACTGTTTGTAAGTATTGCCACGGCGTCCATACTGAGCGCCGGTCCGACCTCGATAGTCTCCCAGGTCAGGGGCTGCTCGTAGATGATATCGGTAAAGCCATACTTTTCAGGCTCTTTGGCGATCATAATGGCGGCGATCAATTTGGGGACGTATCGCTTGGTTTCCATACGCAGGGATCGGCTCTGGGCAATCTTCCAGAAATCCCTTGATTTGGTTTTTTTGATCGCCTTGCGCAGGGTGCCGGGCCCGCCATTATAGGCGGCGACGGCAAGATACCAGTCGCCAAATTCGTCGTACAGGCATTTGAGGTAGGCAGCGGCAGCCTTGGTTGATTTCTCAGCATCCCTTCGTTCATCGACATATCGGGTGATGGACAGACCGTATTCCCGACCGGTGCCGGACATGAATTGCCAGAGCCCCACCGCTTTGGCTTTGGAATAGGCACGCTGATTGAAACCGCTCTCAATCATGGCCAGATAGAGAAGGTCTTTGGGTAGACCCGATGCTTCCAACTCACTGGTGATGAGATCGCTGTAATGACCCGAGCGGGCCAGCCAGCGGCCGAAATATTTGCGCTGCTTGCCCTGGAAGAGGTCAAGATACATTTCAACCTGGCGGTTAACGACCACCGGGAAGTCATAGAGCGGTTCAATTTTCTCCGGCTCAGCAGAGAGCTCCGTTGCTTCTGTCCGCGTTTGAGGGTCTTCCCAGGCGCCGGTTGAAGCCAATGCCTCAAGTTCCTGGACCAGTGAGATTTCCGGTTCTGCAACAACGGGGGCCAGGTCCGGATCGGCATCTGCTGGCTGCATATTCGAGGGAGGAAGATCAAGTCCGGAGGTCGAAAGCTGCTGCTTGGTGGTACAACCCGAACTGAGGAAAAGAGACGCCAGGAGTAAAATCAGTGCTGTAAAAGCCTGTATGCGAAAAAAAATAGTCGACAAGATGTACGGATGCCTTAGTTATCTAATTTACAATGCCAATGTTATGGAGTTAATTCCCATCGTCATCCGAATGCCTGTTGAGATATCGGCAATGACGAGGTACATTCTCCCTACTCTCAAAAAGGTCAAATTATACTATTTAAACCGGATGCATTATTTTAGGCAAGTATTTTGATGGGTGCAGACTACTGCAAAAGCTCTGTGCTCACCCACCTGAATGCTCAAAATATTATGTTTTTTTAAATGATTAAGAAGATTTTTATAGCCCTTTTATTTTTCGTTATTCTGGCCGCGGTGGGGGCAGGAGCTGTGCTTTACTGGTTCGTCGTGCTCGAGCCCGGGGATGAAATATCAGAAGCGCACATCCGTTCACTTCTCGGCCGCGAGAGTCCCGTCTTCTATAGCGACGGAGTTACGCCGCTGGGGGCCTTTTTCTCAGACGCACGACGCCAGTACGTTGATTATCAGGAAATTCCCGAGTCTTTTATCAATGCTCTGGTGGCAGCCGAGGACAATCGGTTTTTCAGCCATTTCGGTTTCGATGTGCAAGGCATTGGTCGGGCCGCGATCAAAAATATTGAAGCAGGAAGGATTGTTCAGGGTGGTTCCACCCTGACTCAGCAGACTGCAAAAAATCTATTTAAGCGCAAGGATCGATCCTACAAATCTAAATTCATTGAGCTGATCTATGCCCTGCGGCTCGAATACAATTACAGCAAAGAACAGATTTTCGAATTTTACAGCAACCAGTTCTATGTGTACGGCAATGGTCATGGTCTGGGAGTTGCTGCCCGCTATTATTTCGATAAGAAACCGGAGGAACTGACCCTGATCGAATCGGCCTACATTGCCGGCTCGGTCAAACGGCCTAACTATTACAACCCTTTTATCAAGAAAGAGCCGGAGACCATAGCCCTGGCCAAAGAGCACGGAAGGCAGAGGGTGGCCTATGTGCTGAAGGCTATGCTTAATCTTGGAATGATCAGTGAACTCGACTATCAGTACGCCAAGAATTCTGAAATTCCGTTTGCCAAAGGCAATGTCGGCTATGCGCTCGATTCTGTGATGGAGTTGGTCACCGATGCCGTCTCCTCCGATCGGGTACTGGATGCCCTGAGCGTTCACGGCATTGACAATATTACCACCTCCGGAATCCGGGTCATCACTACGGTAGACAAGTACATACAGCACCAAACCCTATACGGCTTGAGAAAGCAGCTCTCGCTTCTCGATGTCCGGCTGCGCGGTTACGAGCGCGACGATGTACAGGCGGAATTGCAGCAGAATAAATACCGGGGGGACGGAGTCATCGCCGAGGGAAATTTTGTCTTTGGCACCATTGATAAAATAGAGACCCAGAATGACGAAATTCTTATAGGAGTGGAGACCGGTCTGGAAAACGGCAGGGGACATATCGACCGCAAAGGATTGGAAGCGTTCGTCGATGCCCGGGTTAAGTACCAGAAAAACCGCTGGAGCGAGCCAGGTAAAGAGGATTTTGCCGATCTGCTCGAACAATTGAAAGAAGGTGACAGGGTCTGGGTCAGCGTCAGAGAAATCGATGAATTCCTGGAACCGATCTTTGACCTGGAGCGGTTTCCGAAAGTGCAGGGTGGTGCTGTTGCCGTAAACAACGGCAGAGTGATTTCTATTGCCGGCGGTGTGGAAAATAGATTTTTCAACCGGGCCATGTACGCCAGGCGGACCATGGGGTCATCCTTCAAACCTTTCGTCTATGCGGCTGCCCTTCAACTCGGCTGGAATGCGGCCGATATCCTGTCCAATAATGACGTGATGTCTTTGTCTTTCAGAATCAGGCCTATTTCCCGAGACCGGATCACAAGATCGACTATGAACAGGTATCCATGAGCTGGGCCGGAGTCCGGTCGGAGAATCTTGCCTCGGTCTGGCTGACAGCCCACCTCTGCGATCACCTTAGTCGTTCTCAATTTGAGGATGTCGCCAGCCAACTGGGTCTTGGGCCTCGGATGGTGGACGGCGAGCCCGAGCCCTATCGGCTCTTCCGCTCAAGGATCAGGGACCGCTACGGGATTGTGATTACCGAGGATGTGCTGCGAAAAGCGTCTTTTCGTAAAACGGTAGCATCTATTCAGCCGGATCTGGTGTTTGAGGGGCTGGCCGACGAATATCAGGCCATGAGGGCGCTTCATTATGGACTTAATTTCAACCAGTTTCAGAAAGAGATAAATCAAGAACTTGCAGCTAAGGGCCTGCAGGAGTATGAGAAAAATGAGCTGTTTCTGAGAAAGAGGCTGCTGGCCAGAAATTTCCTGGCCCTGACTGAACTGAATGGGCGACTAAAAAATTATCTGGGACTGAACTCGCTCTAATCCACCTGGCCTGGATTCTGCCCGCACCCTGAGCACACCAGATAGTCCCTATCTTTATTTCGACCCGATCAACAAGCAGTATTTGTTCGACTACCCCTCCCGTGTTCCAGAATATGCGCAGCTGGTAAGCCCCTGGCAGTTTCAGGCACAATTACAACAGGGAGACGCCTTCTCGAACAAAGAGCTGGTTGACTCCATCAGGCTGGCCAGCACCCTGTCGGTCAAAGGGTTTGAATTTCTTCAGCAGCAGGTCGAAAGGGAATACCAAAAAATGCGAAAACAGCTTCCCTACTCGATGGAAGTGCTCTTCGAGGTCGATGATTTTAGAACGCTCGTAGGCTTGAAATACCTTGTGGAATTTGGAAAATTTCTTGGCATCGAAAGTAAACTCGAGCCGATCCTGTCCTTTCCCCTCGGTTCAAATGTGGTGACCCTGATCGAAACCGCGAGGGTATACGAAGCCCTGGTTTCCGGGAAGTTGACACTTTTCCAGGAGGAAAACGGCGACATCAATAATACCCTGGCAATCATCGACCGGATCGAGTCCGAGGATGGGGTCGTACTCTACCGCCCCGAAGGCCTTACCAGGCGAGCGGTCTCCGCCAAAACCTCGCTTGTCCTTGGCCACATACTTGAGAATACGGTGAAATTCGGTACTGGAAGATACGCCGACAGCCAGGTGAAACTGAAAGGACCGGAAGACAACGCTGAGGTATTTGATGAACTTAGTCTGTCGATTCCGCTGCTGGGCAAAACCGGGACCGCAAACAGCTATACCAACGCTTCGTTTTTCGGCTACTTACCGACACCAAGTAGTGATGGAGATGCAATGGTGATCGACAATGGGTTTGGCGTCGGTGTTTATGTCGGTTACGACGATAATATGCCAATGCGGCGGGGATCCACCCGCATCACCGGTGCCGCAGGCGCTTTGCCGGCCTGGACAACGATCGTCAATGCCATCGTCAAGAGCCGGGAATACGACAAGGCACTCGACCCTGTCGACCTGAGTTTTTACGGCCTGGCAATTGAACGAAATGATCTGGGCCAGAAAAATTTCCTGGCCCAGAAAGATTACGGCGGACAGCTCAAACGGCCCCTCCAGGAGGCTGATCCGCAGGATCGATATGTACCGTCGATTATCACCTTTGGAGTAGCGAATGGAGAAAAGGGATTCGGACCGGCCCGCAGTTTTGCTCCATTCTGGCTCAACCAGACGCCCAAAGATCGAAACGGAGTTGACAATCCACCGCTGATGCCCCCTGTTTCTGCCGCCGGACAGGCGGTCGCTCAATGAAATAATTATCAGCCGCCTGAACTGCAAATGGGGTGGGGCGCCCCTGAATCCTCCCGATAATTTGATTTTTTGACGACACCTTATTACTATCTGTCTCACGAGAGTCGGATAGTTTTGACGTGTCAGAAAACATTTCCTGTTACAGAGATTATGAAAAAATATTACACCATTGCCGTTCTTCTTCTGGTTTTTACCATTGCAGGCTGTGGCCAGAAACGACTGCCGCCGCCTTATCCTCAAGCTCCACAGCCGGCTGAACCGGTGGTCAGCGGCAAGCCCATAGACAGCCCCTACCAGGATGAGGATGCTTCTCAACTCAAGCAAGGTCCGCAACCTATGGCTGCTCCTGATCTGGCCGACGCCGAATACGGATTTGAAGAGTCGGACCCGAAGTTGAGACCTCTGTCTGCGGGATTCGTCAATGACCGAATCAATTTCTATCAGAAAAAGCTCGAGCTCTGGAAGCAGGTAGATCAGCAATCGACCATCGCCAGTCTGGATGCAGAACAGACCCAGATTATGGTGAATTGTTTTCGGGATCTGCAGACGGTGCTGAATGGCTATCAGAACATGCACAGCCAGATATTTCAGAAAGGCGGAGATCCGGATCAACTTAGCCTGGAGAACATTGTCGGTTTGCAACGCCAGGATATTGCTTTTCTTGAGACCCCTTGTACCCAGCTGCTTGATACCGCCGGCAATGATGGTTCTGCACTTATGGCTGAGAAGAGCGGCTCTTTATCCATGGTCGAGCTGCAGATCAATGAGCTTTATGAAGCTGGAGCATACGATCAGGTGGTGCAGGTGTGGGCCTCAATTCCTGCAGAGCAAAAGAGCGGGATGAATAAAGCAACCGTTCTCGCCTATGCTGATGCTCTGCTCTACCTCGACCAACCAGCCCAAGCTGCCGAGGCTTACCAGCAGGTGGTCGATTCAATGTCAGCAGAGTCAAACCGGGACGATGACCTGCTGTCGATGAGGAAACGTCTTGCCGATATGTATGCGGCTGCCGGCAATTTCTTCGCAGCCGAAGGCCAATATGAAGAGCTTCTGAAAGATTACGACCGATATCGGTAAATTCAATGATTGGGCCAAACTGCAGCTGTCAATGCTGGAAAGGAGTATGAAAGGCAGTCCCGAGTTGACCGATTACTCAGAGCTGTTGAGAGGATATCTCAGATTCATACCGGCTAAGGACGGATATGGCATCGTCTATCAGGCAGAAACGTTCCTTCAGCAATATCCCTATTCGCCTGTCTCACCCAATGTCGATATCATCAAGGATGAAACGAGGGCAGCAGCGGATCGATGGTTTGCTGGAAATCTTGCGGAGGCGGATCGACTGGTTCAAAACAAACAGCTGGAGGAAGCCATTACCTTGCTGCAAAGCCTTCCACAGGACAAGCTCAGTCCTGAAAACCTGCAGATATTAAAAGAAAAACTTGATGGTCTGGTGCTGGCCGAAGCGGTTGAGCGGGAGACCGTCAAAATAGAGAAGATGCAGGCTCTGCAATCGACCTGGAATGAAGGTGCCGCCCATGCTGAATCAGGTGATTACGATGCTGCCATAGGGGTGTTCAATCAGCTGCTGGGAACAGAGTATGATGCCAGGGCCCAGGAACAAATCGACGAATTATCTCTCACCGTCGCTAAAAATGAGCGACGCCGGGCAGCTGATCTCTTTGTTCGCTCAATGAAAACCGATGATCCAGAAAGCAGAAAAGAGCTGCTGGTAGAATCGCGACAGGTTCTCAAGGACATCCTGGGTAAATATCCCGATGTCGAAGTCGCCGATAAGGTTCGAGGTAATATTGGCACGGTGGAAAAAAAGATGAACGAACTCGACCCGATGCTGCTCCCCGAACTTAAGGAGCAGGAACGGCAGCGAGAGCGACTGCAGGAAAATGAAATTGACGGATTTGATATAGAACCTTCAAACCAAACCATGCCTAAGAGCGCACCAGCAGCACAGGTGCTGCCTGTACCCCCCCCTCAAGCACTGCAATAATCTCTGAACGCTCCAGGCGCAGGCGGAGGATATCCCGGCTGCGCCACGGCCTGTGGTTCTTCCTTAACTGCAGCTGCGGAAATTCAGTCCACCAAGAGAAAACCATACATAGCGCCATAAGTTCAAGGCGCCCTGCCAGGCAAGGAAGAAGCGAGGAGCCGGCGGAGCAGCCTGGCAGCGCTGTGAGCAGGCACCGCAGCGAGTAGCACAGCCCGGGGTGGATTGAACTTATGGCGCTAGGTATAGTCGGGTAGCATCGCCACCATTTCAAACCAGCCCAACTGCGAGTACCCAACGAGCTGGCCTGTCCAGGGACTGCCCCAGCCACCAAAGTGCTGAGCCTCTGCAGTCATTATAATGTTTACATTTTGCTGTCTGGTTATTAAAAACATGAAAAGTTTGCTCTGTTGTGATTTAATGAGTCGTTGAAAACGTTAGTTCTGGTCGTCTTCTTGATTCTTAGATGGTGTATCTATGTTTATCGCTGACTATATGACTGCAGATCCACTTACCATTACCGCAGACGTCCTTGTCCCAGAGGCTCGTCGTCTGCTTGATGATAATCATTTCAGGCACTTACCGGTAGTTGACGAAGAAAAAAAACTGATCGGCGTGGTTACCGACAGGGATCTCAGATCGGCCTATCCATCGACGGCCATCGATGACGCGACCTATGGGGAAATCTTTGCCACGGTGGCGGCGACAAAGATAGGCGATATCATGTCAACCAATTGTTCGTGCGTCAGCATCGAGGCCACCCTCGACGACGCCTTGATGGTGTTTAATCGGGACAAGGTTGGGGCCCTGCCGGTGGTAACCGAAGATGATGTAGTGATCGGTATCTTTTCGATGAGGGATCTCACCGCCGCTTATAAGAAGCTGTTCGGGTCTGCAGAGTCAGGTTCGTCTCTCATCGCTGTTCTCGATGAGACCAAAAGCCACAATAGTCTGAGCAGGATTGCCTCTATCCTCGAGGAAAATGATGTGCAGTGCACTCGATTGATCAAGATTGGGCAGAAGAGTGGTTTTGACCGTATCTATATGCGGGTCGAATCTCTTAAAGTAGGCAATGTCCATAAACATCTGCAGGACAGCGGTTTCACCCTTCTCAAACCCTGACCAACCAGGATAAGGTCCGGCTCGCTGAATCTCCTGATTTTTCCTCATTTCTTTAAAGGAAGCCGATGAATTTGGATGCTTTTTTCACCCCCCGATCGGTTGCGGTTGTCGGAGCATCGCGCACGGCCGGCAAGGTAGGCCATGATGTTTTAGCCGATCTGCTTGCCTCCGGATTCAAGGGCGAAATCGTCGTTGTAAACCCTGAAACAGATACCATTCTCAACCTGCCCTGTTACCCCGATCTTCAATCGTACGGACGGCAGGTCGATCTAGCCGTTATCGTGGTGCCCCGGGATCGGGTTCTCGATGCCATCAGAGAAAGCATAGACACCGGTGCGCAAGCAATTGTGGTTATTTCCGCCGGCTTTCGGGAGCTTGGCAAAGAGGGCTTCGAGATAGAAAAGAAAATGGTCGAAATCTGCCGCCGAAGAGCTGTGCGGATGCTGGGCCCCAACTGTCTGGGAATAATCAATACTCATCATGATCTCAATGCCTCTTTTGCCGGCCGCTACCCGGAAAAGGGCTCCATTTCAATTCTTTCTCAATCCGGGGCGGTGTGTGCAGCGATGCTCGATTTGTGCAGCACCAGACACCTTGGAGTTGCCAAAATGATTTCCATTGGCAACAAGGCCGATATTAACGAGATCGATCTGCTCTCCTGGCTGGCCAAGGATGAGCAGACTAAAGTCATCATCGGTTACCTGGAGGATATCAGCGGCGGTGAAGGATTTGTTAAAGCGGCCGAAGAAGCAGCTGCGGCCAAACCGGTGGTGCTGATGAAATCGGGTGTCACTCCCACCGGGCTTAAAGCAGCGGCTTCCCATACCGGCGTCCTGGCGCCGGTGGACAGTGCCTACGGGGCCGCTTTCCGCCGCTCGGGTGTGGTGCAGGCGGAAAATTTTGAGGCCCTTTTTGATTTTTCGGTTGCGCTGGCCCTGCAGCCGCTTCCCCGTGGCGACCGGGTACTGATTATTACCAATGCCGGCGGGCCTGGCACCATGGCCGCCGATGCGGTGGAAAAAGCTGGGCTGCGGGTCGCCATACTCGACAACCGGACTGTCACCTTGTTACGCGAAAAACTGCCCAGGGAATCGGCGGTCAACAATCCGATTGATGTGCTTGGCGATGCCGATCCCCAGCGCTATGCGGCGGCAATTGAGTCAGCTCAGGCCGATGACTCCGTTGATGCTATCATTTTAATCATGACCCCCCAGACCATGACCAGACCGGCTGAAACTGCTCTGGCGGTGGCTGCAGCGGTGGACGGGTCGAAGCCGGTACTGGCTTCTTTCATGGGGGGCAAAGATGTGCTGCCAGGACGAAATGAGCTATGCGCTGCCGGACTACCCGATTTTGATACTCCCGAACGGGCCGTGGCAGCTCTGAGAGCCATGCATCACTATGCGCTGTGGAAAAACCGGCCGCCTCGCCAGATTACCCATTTCAGGGTCAACAGGAGAAGGGTGGAACGAATTATCACCCGGCGGTTGCGTACCGGCCGACACACGATAGGGGAAATCAAGGGTAAAGATATCCTCAGCGCCTACGGATTCAAAATACCCAGGGGAAGTCTGGCGATTAACCAGGAAGAGGCTGTAGAAATTGCTGAACGAGTCGGTTATCCGGTGGCTTTGAAAATCGCCTCTCCGAACATCATTCACAAGAGTGATTTGGGAGGAATTCAACTAAATCTTGCCACCAGCGAAGCCGTCGAGGATGCTTACGACCTGATGATGCTGAAAATCAGTAAAAGGGCGCCGGAAGCCCAGATTGACGGCATCTATGTCGAACAGATGATACCCAGGGGGCTGGAAGTCATACTGGGAATGAACCGCGATCCGCAATTCGGCCCGATGCTGATGTTTGGTCTGGGCGGCATTTTTATAGAGGTGTTGAAAGATGTGGCCTTTCATCTTGCCCCTATTACTGAAGCCGAGGCGATTCAGATGCTGAAATCGACAAGATCCTACTCGATGCTTGAGAACCGAAGAGACAAGCATGGCGTCGATATCAACGCCATCGCCTCGGGATTGCAACGCATCAGTCAATTGGCTACCGATTTTCCCCAGATCACCGAAATTGACATAAACCCATTCATCGTTGGCGAAGTCGGCAGCGAGCCGGTCGTCGCCGACGTGCATCTGACGTTGGCCAGAGTTTAACCCAAGAAGAGCGATGGTTGAATACGACAAAAACTGGCAGGAAACATATCGCGACATGATCATGTCGCCGAACAAGGCGCTGTCAGAAGTAAAGTCCGGCAATAGGGTGTTTTTGGGGACCGGTTGCGGTGAGCCGATTGTTTTGGTCGAGGCGCTGGTCAAAAAAGCAAAAAAACTGGCCGATGTCGAAATCGTCAAATTGTTGACCAAGGGGGATGCGCCTTATGCCGACCGAAAATATGCCGAAACCTTCAAGGTAAATTCATTTTTTATCGGACATAACGTTCGCGAGCTCTATCAAGAGGGCAGGGGCGACTACACTCCAGTGCTGATGTTTGACATCCCTTCCCTGCTCAGGTCTGGAAGACTGCCGCTCGACGTTGCCCTTATCCAGGTAACCCCACCAGACAAGCGCGGTAAAATGAGCCTTGGAGTGTCGGTTGACATCGTCAAAAGTGCGGCCGAGAACGCCTCTCTGGTCATCGCCCAGGTTAATCCGAAGATGCCTTGGTCCAGGGGGGATTCTTTGATCGATGTCTACGACCTTGACATCCTGGTTCCTGCCGAAGCCGACCTGATCGAGAGAGTCATTGAAGAACCTCCTGAGATCACAAAAAAAATTGCTCAACTTGTCGCCGCTCTCGTGCCCGACGGTTCGACCATTCAGCTTGGACTGGGGATTGTTCCCGGATATGGCAGGATTCCCATGGCGGTGGCTGCCTATCTCAAAGACAAACGAGATCTTGGTGTACACACCGAGTTGATCTCAGATGAAATCATGGAACTGGTCGAAGCAGGGGTTATCACCGGCAAGCACAAGGTGGTGGACCGGGGCAAGGTGATCGGCAGTTTCTGCATGGGTACACGGAAACTCTATGATTACATTGATGACAATCCCTCGTTTTCATTCCGTCCCACAGATTACGTCAACGATGCCAATGTCATTGGTAAGCACAACAATATGATTACCATCAATATGGCTCTGGAGATCGATCTCACCGGCCAGGTATGCTCTGATAGTGAAGGCGGCAGCTTCTACTCGGGAATTGGGGGCCAGGTAGATTTCAATCGCGGAGCTGCGAGGTCAAGCGGCGGTCGACCGATCATCGTCATGCCGTCGGTGACGACGTCGGGAAAGTCAAGGATCCTGGCCCGGTTAAGTCCAGGTTCTGGAGTTGTTATTTCCCGGGGCACCGTTCACTATGTGGTCACCGAATACGGCAGCGCCTATCTGCACGGTAAGTCTGTCCAGGATAGAACCCTTGCCCTGATCTCAATCGCCCATCCTCAATTCCGCCCGCAACTTCTCAAAGAGGCCATAGAAGCGAAATATATTCGAGAAGAGTTTGCCGATGTCGAAGGTAAGTTCGTGGTAGCCTCCCAGAGCCACATGAACGCCACGCACCTGCTCAAGGACGGCACGGAGATCATCTTCAGGCCCATTCACCCGACGGATGAACCGAGGATGAGAGATTTGCTCTATGACCTCTCCCAGGAGACCATCTATTACCGATTCATGAGTCATCAGGAGCGCTTCGGCCAGCGGCAGATCCAGAATTTCGTCTACATTGATCACCGTCAGGACGTTGCCATAGTAGGCATTTTACCCGAAGTATATGGCGATGAGATCATAGCGGTGGGCAGATATTATCTCGACGAGCGCACCAACCGGGCCGAGGTCGCCTTTGTGGTGCGCGACGAATGGCAGAACAAGGGCTTGGGATCTTTTGTCTTCAAGCACCTGGTAAATATAGCGAAAGCCAACGGTATAACAGGATTTACCGCCGAAGTTCTGAGAAACAACAATCGCATGCAGGCCATCTTCAATCACTCGGGACTCAATGTGACGAGCGCGATCGAAGAAGGTGTATATAGTTTTATAATGGATTTTTGAAGCGCACAACTTTACTGCAATTTCCAAGGTAGAAGTATGGAAACAGCCCAGACAGAATGTACCCGGTGCGGAACCTGCTGCGCCAATGGCGGCCCGGCCTTGCACGTGCAGGACAAGCAGCTCATTGAGGGGGGAGCCATCCCTGTCTCTCACCTGATTACCATCAGAAAAAGAGAGATGGTTCACAATCCGATAACTAACCGGTTTCAAAGTGTCAAAAACGAGTTGATCAAGATTAGTGGAGTAGGAAAAGAGTGGAGCTGTTTTTATTTCGATCCAGAGCAGAAAGGCTGCACCATCTATGACCATAGACCCATGGCCTGCCAGGCTCTTGAGTGCTGGGACACTGAGGCAGTGGAACAGATTATAGAAAAGGATCTACTCAGCAGGTTTGATCTCATCGATGAGAATGACCCGCTCTATCAGTTTGTAATAGAACATGAAGCTAGCTTTCCATGCCCTGATCTGGAAGCCATTCTCACACAGGGCGTCACTGATCAGAGCAAAGAATTAGAGGATGCCGCCAATTCCGAAGTTGCGTTTAGGACCGAGCTGGTGAGTAGACATGATCTGTCGCTGGGCGAGGAACTGTTCTATTTCGGAAGACCGCTCTTTCACCTGCTGATATCGGTTGGTGCCCGTGTCCGAGAGTCCGAGGGGCGGCTGCTTGTCACCTGGCCTTAATACAAAGGGGACACAATACCTATTGTGTCCCCATTAAACAGGGATTACCACCCCAAAGGATACCAATCCCCGCCTGAACGAAACTCTTGGTTGGTTTCTACCAGCTGATCCGTTCGACTTCCTGACCTCTGGTCGAGATGGTAATCTGTTCGACCGGTACCGTTTTTGTTGCTTTTTCCAGAGCCCGTTTGATGATCACATTCATAGCCGAACAGCAGGGCACTTCCATGATCAGGATGGAGATTGACTTAAGGTTGCAGGTATCGATGACTTCGGCGAACCGGTCGATGTAGGACTGGGCGTCATCGAATTTTGGGCAGCCCATCATCACCACCTTACCTGCCAGATATTTTTCCTGAAATCCCGCTACTGAGACAGCGGTGCAGTCGGCCGCCACTAGTATATCGGCTCCCTGCAGAAACGGTGCATGGGGGGGGATCAGCCTGATCTGAATCGGCCAGTGGGTCAGAAGCGAATCGGTGGCTTGGCCGATCGGCATGGGGGCCGGCTTATTGGCACTGGCGCACGGAGTTGCCGGTTCGAAGGTCTTGATATGGGTCGAGGCACAACCGCAGTCCATTTGGGGGTGCGGGGCTGACTCAGCCTTGCTCTTTTCAGCAAGGAACTGCTCCACTGCCTCTTCGTCGAACTCGTCCGCTTGTCGCTCTATAATCGTCAGGGCACCAGTAGGGCACGATCCCAGGCAGGCGCCAAGGCCGTCGCAGAGCTTGTCGGCCACCAGTTTGGCTTTACCGTCGATGATCTGGAGAGATCCTTCGGCACAGTCGGGAACGCACTGACCGCAACCGTCACAGAGTTCTTCGTCTATTTTGATAATTTTTCTAACCTGTTTCATGATAACCTCGCTGCTGGAATGATAGTTTATCTGGAAAACTGATGTTCCGCTGTTTCATCCACATGGTATCATAATCAGGATCACATCCCTTGACCTGAGTCAATAGACGCAACTTTCTCTAATTTTTTCAAAAAATTTTCTAAACCCACACTTCTCAGATAATCCGCGGTCCTCATCCTGTCTTCGGCTTCTCCCTGATAGACAGTCAGCGCGCGCCGCACGAGATCGAGACTTTCAAAAAGAGTCAGATTGGCCCCGATCTGGTCGGCAATTCGGGGTTTTCGACCGCCGTTTCCGCCCAAATAAATATTCCAAGTCCGGGATGTGGCTGAGGCCGGAATAAAGCCTATGTCTCGGAGCCGCGGCAAGGTGCAGCAGCGGGGGCATCCGGAAACGGCCACTTTTATTCTGCCCGGCATGGGCTGAGGCAAATTCAGTGCGCCAAGTCGGTCGACCAGTTCACCGGTGCTGATGCAGCCGTTTTTGCATTCACCGCAATCGTTGCACTTGAGTATCGAGCTGATACCGTTATTGGGTTGCGGTTTGAGAAGGGGCTGCAGGCAGCTTAGGAAAGCAGCATATTGGTCATCGGCCAGTCCCCTTACCGCGATCTGTGATCCCGGGGTAAACCGAACCCTGTCAATGTTGAATTTATCGACAGCTGACCAGAGGATTTTAAGATCATCACTGGAGAGCGAATCAAACCGATAACCGCTGATGATTTTAAATTTTTGGAGTGAAGCAGGGGGCATCGAAACAGATGAGGCCGCCGCCTCCTGAAGAGGCGGCGGCCGGCTGGTTGTTAATTACTTCTGCGGAATCATTCAACTGCTAAGCAAGAATGGTCTGCAGGTCCTCCTGGGCAGTCTCGGCAATCGGTTTAATTGCGAAGTTTTCAACCAGTACGTTGAGCACGTTAGGAGTTATGAAAGCGGGTAGGGACGGTCCGAGGCGGATGTCCTGGATACCGAGGCTGAAGAGACTCAGCAGAATGACACAGGCCTTCTGTTCGTACCATGACAGAATCATGGACAAGGGCAGGTCGTTGACCCCGCAATCGAATGCTTCGGCCAGAGCAGAGGCAATCTGGATGGCGCTGTAGGCGTCGTTGCATTGGCCTACATCGAGTAATCTCGGGATGCCGCCGATGTCGCCGATCTTCTTGTCGAAGAACCGGAATTTGCCGCAGGCCAGGGTGAGGATGACTGTGTCGGCCGGAGCCTGTTCAACGAAGTCGGTGTAATAGTTGCGTCCGGGTTTGGCACCATCGCAGCCGCCGACCAGGAAGAAGTGTTTGATGGCACCTGCTTTTACACCCTCGATTACCTTGTCGGCAACCCCCATGACCGTGTTGCGGCCAAATCCGGTGAGTACCTCCCCCTTGTCTTCATCAGCAGCAAAGCCGGGAAGAGCCAGGGCGCGTTCGATCACCGCTGAGAAATCTTTGTCATCCCCGATGTGGCTGACATCGGGCCAGCCTACGAGACCGGTGGTGAAGACGTTGTCTTTATAACTGTCGCGCGGTTTCTGGATACAGTTCGTAGTGAACAGAATGGCACCAGGAAACACAGCCATTTCTTTCTGCTGGTTCTGCCAGGCAGTCCCGTAGTGACCGTGAAAATGATCGTATTTTTTCAATTCTGGATAGGCGTGGCAGGGCAACATCTCGCCGTGGGTGTAGATATTAATACCTTTGCCCTGAGTCTGCTCAAGCAGCAACTGCAGATCTTTGAGATCGTGGCCGGTAACCAGAATTGCTTTACCCGCTTTGGTGCCAAGAGGCACTGGGGTGGGAACAGGATGGCCGTAGGTACCAGTGTTGCCGGCATCGAGCAACTGCATAGCCCGGATGTTGACTTCTCCAATTTTCATTGCCCCTGCGACCAGATCGTCAACACCGAGATCCTTTCGGGTCAGTACAGCAAGTAATTCGTTAACGGCCGCAAACACTTCCTCGTCTGACTGGCCGAGAATGGCTGCATGATCGGTATAGGCGGCCAGACCTCTGATTCCATAGAGGGCAATCTGCTTCAAAGATCTGAGATCTTCGTTGTCATCGAGGTTGTTGATGAAGTCAAGTTCTGCTCCCTGGGCCTCGAGGCCAGCAAGGTCAGGTGCCGGTATAAAGTTCAGGGCGGCGGCATCACTGGCAACGCTGCCACCGGCTGCTTCTACTCTTGCCTGCAACCCATCGCGCAGCTGAACGGTTTTTCTGATCCAGGCATCAAATCGAGCCGGATCGAAATCGACATTGGTTAAACAGGCAAAGGTTGCTTCACAGATAAATCGATCAATGGCGTTGTCGACGATACCCTGCTTCCTTCCTTCAACGGCCACGATTGCCAACCCTTGGGTTGCGTGGGTGAGCAGATCCTGCAATGCTGCCACGTTTTCGCTCTTGCCACAGACACCGATTTTATCACAGCCGGTACCCTGCGAGGTTTGTTCACATTGATTGCAAAACATGGAGAATCCTCCTTTATGAGTTTCTGATTCAAAAGCCGGGTTCGACTGCAACCCTGATTGTTGAGGTCAGTATAACCGGAGCAGAAGTATTTTCTTTGACCTAGGTCAAGACCGTTAAAAAAGATAAAAAGCGGTGTTTGTTTCGACTAGTGCCACCATTGAGACCTTCCCCCAAACACCAGGTGGCTGGGGTTCGTCGAAATACAATGAGCATTGAAAACAGGAGGTCAACGAGGCGAGTCAGCGCTGCCGTTATATTTTGACCGGAGCGACAAAAAAAAGACTCTGTCAGTCAGATAGAATAAACCGGTGTTTGCTGGGTTTACCGCAGCGAGGATCTGGCAACCAGATGAAAAGTTGCAGGAGACGATGGGCCGGATTCTGAAAATCCTGACCTGCAGGATTCGACGGTAAAACCTGCAGAACTGAAGAGCTTGAACCAATCGGACCTGGAAAAGGCGGCCAGCCGGAGGTGATGGCGATAGTTCATGTCGATCAGCTCGGGGTTGAAATGCCGAACTTTATAGCGCTCTTCCAACAGCAGCACTTGCTGATCAGGATCGAATGATCTGATCGTTTCTTTGATGATTCTCCCCCCTTCGGGATTATCGAACAGGCAGAACTGAAGTAGACGTTCTCCCGGCTCTGTCAATTGATCTTCATCTGCACAATAGAGGTGGACCAGAAGCAGCCCAGGGGAAACCAGCACTCTTCTAATCTCATTGAGGCAGCCGAGTATCTCTTCCTGATCGACCAGGAGATTGAGGGTGTTTTGACCTATCAAAGCTGCTTCAAAACAGGGCTTAAAACCTAGTTCACACATATTCATCTGCGCCAGACAGCAGCCTGAAGAGGCGTGCGCTAATGACAATGCCTTCTGGTCTATGTCAATGCCGGTAACTTCGAATCCCTGAAGCTGCAGATCGTTGGCCAGCAGGCCAGCACCGCACCCAAGTTCGAGTAAACGGCGGCACCGGCCCTGCAGTCTGGTTTTATAATAACGCTGCTCTGTGCAGAGGTCGTGACTGAGGCGTTCGTAATGATAAAAGAGATGATGAAGCTCGGCAGGCAGCGGATGAAATTGTTCCCGGGGTTCGTCTTCGTAGCCCGTAGGTTCAGCAGGATACATTATTCATTTGAAAAAAGAACTGGAATGGGCAGGCAGCCTGACCAACCATTGATAGGTTGAGGCAAAAGATCGAGTTTGATTCTAGTGAACAAAACCCCGATCCATGATGAATCCCGGGTTGACCAGCGCCGGATCAATCTCAAGTTTGGCAACGCTGAACATTCTGGCGACCTCGAGGTCGAAATGGACAAACCAGTTTCCGGGAACAGGCCAGCTTTGTTGAGGAGGGTAGCCATTTTCTTCACACTGCGGACAATAGACCTCACCAATGACCTCTCTGGGTATACCGTCACGGAATGACAGGGTAATGGTGTTTTCTCTGCAGCGACATACAAACCGATGGGTAGCTTCCATGACCATAAAAATCAACCCTCCGCAATACTCAGCTTTATGCTGAAGGGGCAGAATATTGCGGAGGGTTAGCTTACTTCAGAGTCTTTTTTTACTGGGCCTGAGCGGCGGCATAGGCCGAGGCGGCACATTCATTTTTGCCGAGATCGAGAACTTCTGCCTTTTCATCATCGACGACTTCCAGATTGGCATTAACCAACCGGATTGTTGCATATTCGGGCGGCTGGTCCCGCATATTCGACTTGATGAACTCGACGAAATTCTCTTCCTGGTCTATCGAGTAGATGGACTCGTTGATCTTCTTGATTTCCTTGAGCGGCCGGGCAAAGTTGAGTTCACTGTTGGCCTCATCCCAGTCGATATAGTGGCCCGGAAGCACAGTGATCGCTTCATCCAATGATTTAATGTTGCCAATAGTCTTGAAAAGTACTCTGGACCATTCGTCGACCTTGCCACCCAGATCCGGCCTGCCAATGGATTTGACGAAGATGATGTCGCCCGTAATCATATAGCGCCGGTCTATGACAAACATGGTGCTGCCCGGCGTATGTCCTGGGGAAAACAGAATCTGTACCGATGGTCCCTCAGGACTGAAGCCAATTTGATCTCCGTCCGTGAGCTTCACATAATCGAGCTTGGCTCCCTCGAAATCTTCGGCATTTGCATAAATGCTTGCACCTGTTTTCTCTGAGATCTGCCGGCTTCCTGCAATATAGTCTGCTTGCAGGTGGGTTTCGACGGTTTTGCTGATCTTACAACCCTTTTGGGCTGCAAAATCCAGGTAGAAATCGATATTTCTCGAGGGGTCGAACAAGATGATTTCCTTGTTGTAGACCAACCCGTAGCTGCACGAACCTTTACCGGGACGAATGAACTGGTAGAGCTCGTAACCGGCATCGGGGCTGAGAAGTTTTGGAACCAGCAGGTTGCCCCAGGATTTGATGCCGCCGGTCAGATAACCAACATCGGTAAACCCATGTTTTTCGAGAATCTCGGCGACGAATTTGGCCGAACCTTCCTTGGCGCAAACGATGCGGATGCTGGTCGATTTTTCCGGCATCTGGTCGATGCACTCATCTTCTATCTCCATGAAATCAAAATAGGATACGTTGAGCATTTCAATGGGATAGGGACCTTCTACTTTGAATCTGCCAAAATCCTTTTTATTGCGCACATCCAGGAGTACGAACTTGTCTTTGTTGACGATCCACTGGTAAAGTTCGCCGGCACTATAGGGAAAGATTGCCATGGTTAATTCTCCTTGGTCTTTTTTGAGCCTTTGTTAGAAGCGTTATATAAGTTTTACAACAGATTATCCAGTTCTTTTGAAATTCTAACCAAATGCTTGTGCTCATCTGCCGCCATGGTCTGGTAGAAGGATTCGATATCTTCTCCCTGGTGTTTCCTGGCCAGTCTGCTGTAGAGGTCAAAAGCCTGGGCCTCAAGTTTCATCGCCAGTTGGAAGATACTCTGTCGGCTGAAGAGTTGATCGCCGAAATAAGAGATCATCTCTTCTACATCGATGCCGCCTTCAAGGATCGTCGAATCATAGTCAAAATAGAGCTCGCCGAATTTCTTGCGCAGACGTGTCATGTGGCCGTCTTCGAATTGAGAAAGCTTAATCAGAGTTTGCCGGTCTTCATCCGTCTCTGCTTCGTCGGCGAGGACCAGGTAGAAATTTTTCAGGCCGGCTTCCATGGTAAAAGCCATTTCATAGGCCGAATCGAAATCGTGATCCATAAAAAACTCCAGCCCTGCATCGACGCCCCCTTCAACCTGCTCACCATTATAGGAGTTGATGCCGCCTTTCATGTCGAGCACTTGGTCGAATCCGAGTCTGGCCAGAATCTGGCAGGCGGTTTTGCTGCGTACCCCGCTGCGGCAGTAGACGATGGTCTGTTTGTCGCCATCGAGTTCAGCTGCCCGGGCCGCCAGATCACCCAGGGGAAGGAGCAGTGCGCCGGGAAGGTGTCCCTTGGCGTATTCTCCGGGCTGCCTGACATCGACCAGCTGGTACTGGTCGAGGTCCCGGGAGGAAACGATCTCTCTGGTCCCCTCACTGCTGATGGAATCGATCTTATCTCGAAACAGACTGTAATTTAAGACAGCAGTCATATTTTTAAACCTGATTGGTTATGAACCTCTCACTCACCTGTTCACATATGCAGGAGCGAGGCCTCTTTGGGGGTCAGTGAATAGCATTTTAAAAACAGTAGCTTAAATCGTTCGGGTTCCCGGTCGATCTGCTTCCTCGTGTCAGCGGAAAGCCAGTGGCTGTCGTCAACCAGGTTATAAAATACCGAGTCGATACCGATGAAGCCGTCCACAAAGTGGGCGATAATATGCAAAATCTTGCTCTGGTAGCCTTGGTTCAATCCGATCAGATCATCCCGCGTCTCAAAGCCGGTGGCACCCAGTTCTTCGATGAACTTGTGCAGGGTCTGTCGGTTTCTTTTCAGCCCCATATTGAGTTCTTGCCCAAACTTGGGGTCACTTCCAGAAAGTATGTCCTCGTCGATGACAATATTGTCATAGCGGACCAGCGAGGTACGCTCGAAATAACTCATCACTTGAGTCCTGCAGGCCTCCGGGCTCCCGCCCTCGGTGAGGACCATGTGTCTGGCTAGTAATTCCATAAGCTGGGAAAGAGCAGGCGCGACGATCAGTTTTCCTGTTGAAGCTTCCTCTCTTTGACTTCTTTGCCGATGATCCGTCCCATGGCAACGCACTCCTCAAGGTCATCATCGGTGGGAACGTATTTGAAGCGAATACCTTCATGGACCCGTTCGAGCCTCATATCATCAAGGGCCTCATTGAGCAGCTTTACACACTCGCCGCTCCAGCCGTAGGAACCGAATGAGGCCGCGATCTTGTTCTGGGGCTTGAGACCTCTCATATACATGAGAAAGCCAGCCATCCGGGGCAGCAGCCCATTGTTGAGAGTGGGACTGCCAAGGACCAGTGCTCCGGCATCGAGTACCTTGGTCATTACATCGCTGCGATGATGAACCTTGAGGTTAATCATCTCAGCGAAGACGCCTTCCTGTTCAATACCCCTGGAGATGGCTTTGGCCATTTGTTCGGTCGAGTGCCACATGGTGTCGTAGATGATCAGCGCCTTCTCGTCAAACATGTTTTTGCTCCACTCGCCATAAGCGGTGAGAATCTCACTGATATATTTCCTGAAAATGACGCCGTGATCGGGGGCGATCATCTTTATGTCGAGGTTTAACTCTGCTACTTTGGCCAGGAGCTTTCTGACCAGAGGGTTATAGAGATACAAAATATTGGCGTAATACTTAGCGGCCTGATCCATGATAACGGAAAGCGGTACCTGATCGTCGAATCGTTCGCTGGTGGCAAGATGCTGTCCAAAGGCATCGGAAGCAAAGAGGATGCCGTCTTCCATTGCAAAAGTGAACATCGAATCAGGCCAGTGCAGCATCCTGGTTTCGAGGAAATAGAAGGTACGTTTGCCGATGCTGAGCTGCTCGCCTGTTTTTACCACCTCGAAAGGCCAGTCCGGCCGGTGGAAATGCTCGAGAATGGCTTTTTCACCCATGGGTGAGCAGATCAGTTTCTCAGGTTTTACCGCCTCCATAACTTCTGCCAGTGCCCCTGCATGATCGAGCTCCACGTGGTTTATGATCAGATAATCGATTTTTTCTGGATCGATAATCTCCCTGATCTGGTGCATCATATCCTCATAGTGGGAACGTTTTACCGTATCGATCAGAGTTATTTTTTCATCGATGACCAGAAATGCGTTATAGGTGGTTCCTGCCAGAGTTGAATATCCATGAAAATCTCTCACATCCCAGTCGATGGCTCCTACCCAGTGAATGCCTTTTGCCAGTTCCTTGTTGCTCATTTCTTCTCCGTCTGCTGATAGTAGTTAATCGATTATTACAAAGTGGTAGTTGTACAGGTTCAATATCCTTTAAAAAGTAATCAAAATGTCAAGCGACGAAATATAGCATATTCTAACGACTTTTCAACGGCTCCTCACGATTAGTAGGGCGGTTACCCTGGCTGCCGACAAATTGATTTCTACTTGAGAATAATTATCCTTTGCAAGTAGGTTCGGCCCTTTTTACTGTAATTTTCCGAATATTCAAAGCTATTTTGTAACGGATACAAAGCTGATATTTATATAATGACAACACCAAAGAGGCCGACCGTTGACCTCAGCAGCTGCTCAAAATGTGGCGGATGTATCGAAGTTGCTCCAGAGATTTTTAGGTTCTCTGAAAGCGGCGGCTATCTGGAGATATGTGATCTGGACCACTACGATGCGGACAAAGTCGAAGAAGCTATGAAATTTTGCCCTGAAAACTGCATTTACTGGGAAGAGGAATAGGCTGGCTGGCCTGATGGCGAAGATGAATAGTTCCACCCTGAAAAAAGGCATCTTTCTTGGAGTGCTGGTCATCATCGTCGGGTTGTTTTTTTATTTCGATGCAAGCCGCTTTCTGAGTCTCGACTACCTCAAGGAATCGCAGGTTCGTTTCCAACAACTTTACCAGCAGCATCATATTGTGGTGCTCGGTGTCTACATGCTGCTCTACGTTGTCGTTACAGCCCTTTCTCTGCCTGGAGCAGCCGTCATGACCCTGGCCGGCGGCGGCTTGTTCGGACTGGTCACCGGTACCATTGCGGTTTCCTTTGCTTCCACCATAGGGGCTACCTGCGCCTGCCTGGTATCCAGGTTTTTTCTCCGTGACTGGGTGCAGGGTAAGTTTGGTGAAAAACTGCACACCATAAACGAGGGCATAGAAAAAGAGGGTGCCTTTTATCTGTTTTCACTGAGGTTGATACCGATCTTTCCGTTTTTCATTATCAATCTTCTCATGGGGCTTACCACGATGCCGGTGCGCACCTATTTCTGGGTATCTCAACTCGGCATGTTGCCGGCCACCATCGTCTATGTGAATGCCGGCAATGAACTGGCCAAGATAGATTCACTCGGTGGCATAGTCTCGCCAAGCCTGATTGGATCTTTTGCCGTGCTGGGTCTCTTTCCCATAACCGTAAAAAAACTGCTGGAGAGATATCGGCGTTCTCGAATGAGCGATTGATAACTGACTGAGATGGCTGCATATGACTTCGACATAGGTGTGATTGGTGGCGGCGCTGCTGGTTTGACGGTGGCCTCAGGCTCTGCTCAGCTGGGTGCCAAAACGGTTCTTGTCGAACAGGAAGAGCTATTGGGCGGCGACTGTTTGCATTTCGGCTGTGTCCCCAGCAAAACCCTGATCAAGAGTGCTTCCGTCTATCATCAGCTGGGGCGTCAGGAAGTATTCGGGTTACCGCCGGTAGCTCCTCAGCCCGTCGATTTCAAAGCGGTCAGGGGCAGGGTTCAACAGGTGGTCTCTACCATTCAGCACCACGATTCGGTTGAGCGCTTCAATGGACTGGGGGTTGCGGTAAAATTCGGGGCGGCATCGTTTTGCGATAACCATTTGGTTGATACCGGTACAGAAAAAATTTCCGCCAGGAAATGGGTGGTCGCCACCGGCTCTTCTCCAGCTGCTCCTCCTTTACCCGGGCTTGCCGACATTACCACCCTGACCAACAGGGAGATCTTCCACCTCGACCACCTCCCCGAATCCTTGATCATCATAGGAGCCGGCCCCATCGGCATAGAGATGGCTCAGGCTTTCAGCAGGTTGGGCTCTAAAGTGACGGTTCTGCAGCGAAGTCCTCAGATTCTCTCCAGTGAAGACACCGATCTTGCCGATGACTTAAAGAAGATCCTGGAGAATGAAGGCATTGAGTTCCATCTCGGTTGCACGATGATCTCGGCTTCTGATGAAGGTGCAGACAAAGTGGTGGCGATACGCAATGGCGACGGGCTGGAAGCAAAAGTCTGCGGATCAGATATCTTGGTTGCCGCCGGTCGCCGGGTCAACGTGGAGGGACTCGCCTTGGAAAATGGTGGCATCGATTTCGACCGCAAAGGTATAAGGGTTGATCGACGGCTCAGAACGAGTACCAAAAATATCTTTGCAGCGGGTGATGTGATAGGCGGTTACCAGTTCACCCATGCCGCCGGTTACGAAGGTGGAATCGTGGTAACCAATGCTGTGATGGGCTTGCCGAGAAAGGTCAATTACCGGTGGATGCCGCACTGCACTTATTGTGATCCGGAACTGGGCGGTATGGGGTTGAACGAGAAGCAGGCCCGGGAGCAGGGTCTTGACTACGACGTCTATGAAGAGAAGTTCAGCGACAACGACAGAGCGCAGGCAGAAGGGGAAACCTTGGGAAAAATAAAAGTCTGCTCGATCCCAAAGGCAAGGTGCTGGGTGTCAGACTACTCGGCTATCATGCCGGCGACCTGTTGGCCCAATGGGTCGGGCTGCTCAATGGCGGCGTCAAGATGTCGGTGGCAGCCGGCAGCGTTCTTCCCTATCCGACAATTGCTGAAATTAATAAAAGGGTGATCGGCTCATACTTTTCGAAGAAAATATTCTCTGACAGGGTGCGTAAAATCCTGAAGCTTATCCATAATTACCGGGGCTGATCGTGGTGACTGAATGGGCAAGAAAAGTGGTTCATATTGCTATACTGGCGTGGGCCGCCTGGGTCATCACCAGCGTTTCGGCCAGCGCTGCATCTCTGCACAGTGGCTGGACCGAACTGCTCAGCACTCATGTCAAAGAAGGGGTTGTGGATTACAGGGCTTTTAAGGATAACGAAGAACATCTTCAGCGCTACCTCGATTTACTGGCCGCCACCGATCCGGAGCAGCTGTCTGAGGCAGATCAACTCGCCTACTATATAAATGGCTACAACAGCTACACCGTAAAATTGATTCTCGATAATTTCAAAGACGGTAAACCACCTTCGTCGATCCGCCGGATCGGTGGGCTGTTTTCCAATCCCTGGAAGATATCCTTTGCCGTCCTCGGGGGTAAAACCTACAGTCTTGACAATATAGAGCACGATATCATCAGGGTGCGCTTCAACGAACCCCGCATCCATTTTGCCGTCAATTGCGCCTCAAAGAGTTGCCCGATCCTGATAACAGAGGCCTACGAAGGAGCAACAATTGATGGTCAGCTGGAAAAAAGTACCAGAGAGTTTCTGGAGAATCCCGAGCACAACTATCTGGATGGTGAAACCCTCTACGTCAGCTCTATTTTCAAATGGTACAAAGAAGACTTCAACGATGATCCTCTTTCTTTTTTCCTGGCCCATGCCAGCCCGGCTCTGCAGCAGTATCTGAGAAACAAAGCGGAGCAAATCCGCATCAAATATCTGGATTATGACTGGTCTCTCAATGGCTCGGCCGATTGACCCAGGCAGCCTGCGAACTGGGAAGGGAACATCCCTGAACCAAATTTTCTGCTATGGGCTGGCATTAGTCTTCGCCTTGCTGTCACCGATCGGTGCCCTGGCGGTTGAAAGAATAGATCTGAGCGGATTGACTGCGGTTGAAAATAACCAACTGCCTGAGCACTGGCAGCCGCTGACATTTCCCTCCATTGCGGCCGCAACCAGCTACGAAATCGTAGACGATGCTGTCTACGGTCCGGTAATATTCGCTGAGTCGTTATCGGGAGCAGGGGGAATTGCCCGGTCGATTTCGGTGGACCCTGAAAAATACCAGATCTTGAACTGGAGCTGGAAGATAGAAAATACGTTGCCCGGCAGTTCCCTGATACATAAAAGCGGAGATGATTTTCCGGTCAGGGTGATGATTTCCTTTGCAACCAATGATGTTGTTCCGAAAAATTCACGGGACAATATCCTCTGCTATGTCTGGGCCTCAGAGGAGTCGATCGACTCCATTGCGGTCAACCCCATACACAGTCACATCATGACTGTCGTCGCTGCCAGCGGCAACACCCACAGTGGAACCTGGCTGGAACTGTCAAGAAACATTGTCGATGACTATAGACGGGCATTTTCTGCGAAACCAGGCAGGATTACCGGAGTGGCCCTGATGACCGACAGCGACAATACCCGATCCGAAACGCGCGCCTGGTACGGGCCTGTCTGGCTGAGTGGTGAGAGCGATCCTAATAATCAATCGAAATAATATGATAAATATGTTCCTCCGATCGAGGTCCGAGATTAGGTGAAAATTGTCTCCTGAGCTGGTATAAATACAATTTTTTCTCTAACTGCTGTCGACGGTACCTGCGCCATTGTTTCCATACTCTAAGCGTTGCAATTGATGTGATGTCAGATAATCAGCCAAATTCTGCACTAGTGATCTACACCGACGGCGCCTGCAGTCCTAATCCCGGACCCGGGGGCTGGGGTGCGGTATATCATAAGGAACGGGACCATCATCTCTGAGTTGTCAGGCTTCGCGGAATATTCGACCAACAACCGTATGGAATTGACTGGGGCAGTCGAGGCGCTGCACTCAGTCAAGGATCGATGCAGGATCAAACTCTATACAGACTCCATCTACCTTAAAAACGGGATCACCGATTGGATCAATAAATGGCAGCTCAATAACTGGCGAACTGCCGACCGTAAGGAGGTGAAGAACAGCGACCTCTGGCGCCAGCTGCTGGTCCAGGTCGAGCTCCATGAAGTGAGCTGGCATTGGGTCAAGGGGCATTCAACCGACCCGTTCAACAGCAGGGCTGATGAACTGGCAGTGGAGGCCAGAAAAGGAAGCAATGCGGAAGGAGCAACGATCACAGCGGCACAGCTGCATGCCGATAACATTCATCTGTTCACCGGGGTGACCTGCAAACATGCAGCCGGGGTCGGTGGCTGGTCCGTCATTCTGAACTGGCGCCAGCATGTGCGGATACTCGGCGCCGGTGCCACCGGGATGTCAGCTAACCAGCTTTATCTTGTCGCCTTGATAAACGGGCTGAACAGTTTGAAGAAAGAGTTGCCGGTCGATGTTCATACCCATTCCGGTTATCTTTGCGATGGCGCAACCAAGTGGCTGAAGAACTGGAAGAATCGAAACTGGCGGACCGGAGAAGGTGGCGAGGTTTCCAATAAACAGCTCTGGCAGGAACTCGACAAACTGCTGAACCGCTACCAGGTATCTTTCTACCTTGAGAGTAAAGAAAACCCTCACTGCTTCCTCCAGGAGGCAAAAGAGCTGGCTCGTGAATTCGAGCAGGAATTCTCGTGCAGATAGGTCAAACTCCTTTTCAGCTTGAGAGTCCGTTCAGTCCGGCCGGCGATCAGCCGGAGGCCATTGACAGACTTGTCAAGGGCCTGGATCAGGGCTGCCGGGATCAGGTTCTTCTCGGGGTTACCGGTTCAGGCAAGACTTTTACCATGGCAGGTATCGTCGCCCGGGTTCAGCGGCCAACGCTGGTCATCGCCCCCAACAAGATTCTGGCCGCCCAGCTTTTTTCCGAATTCAAGGAACTCTTTCCCAGCAATGCGGTTGAATATTTCGTTTCCTACTATGATTACTACCAGCCGGAAGCTTATATTCCTCAATCTGATACCTACATAGAGAAGGATTCCTCGATCAATGATGCCATCGATAAGATGCGCCACTCCGCTACCAGGTCGTTGCTCACCCGTCGAGATGTGCTGATCGTGGCCTCCGTCTCCTGCATCTATGGTCTCGGCTCTCCAGAGGAATACCGCAACATGCATCTGTTTCTCAAATGCGGCGAAGAGGTGGCGCCTGAGGAGGTTCAGCGCCGTCTGGTGTTCATGCAGTATGAGCGCAACGACTTCTCCTTTCACCGCTCTACTTTCCGGGTCAGAGGCGATGTGATAGATATCTTTCCCGCTCACGAGGAGGAGCGGGCAGTCCGGGTTGAGTACTTTGGTGATACCATCGAATCAATCACTCTGATTGATTCACTCAGAGGAGTGGTGATTGCCGAACTTGAAGAATACACAGTTTTTCCCGGATCGCATTTCGTGACTTCCAAAGAACGGATGCAGATTGCCCTGCGTACTATCAAGGACGAGTTGAGGGCGCGTCTTGACCTGCTGGATCAGGAACACAGACTGGTAGAGAGGCAGCGGCTGGAGCAGAGGACCATGTTTGATCTGGAAATGATGCAGGAACTCGGATACTGCAACGGCATAGAGAACTATTCCAGACACCTGACCGGTAAACCCCAGGGGATGCCGCCGCCCAACCTGCTGGATTATTTTCCCCAGGATTATCTGCTGTTCATTGATGAGAGCCATATCGGTGTACCCCAACTCAACGCTATGTATAACGGCGACCGCTCGCGCAAGCAGACCCTCGTCGAATATGGCTTCCGACTGCCGTCGGCTCTGGACAATCGTCCCCTTCGATTCGAAGAGTTCGTGAAAAGGATCAATCAGATCGTCTATGTGTCAGCCACACCAGGTCCCTACGAACTCGAACAGGCCGGGGAAAAAATAATTGAGCAGGTAATTCGTCCCACCGGTCTGGTGGATCCCTTAATTGAAGTGAGACCGGCGACCAGTCAGGTGGATGATCTGCTTCATGAAATAAGACTGAGAACCGAACGCCAGGAAGCGGTTCTAGTGACCACTCTGACCAAGCGGATGGCCGAGGATCTAACCGATTATTACGAAAAGCTTGGCGTCAAGGTTCGTTATCTGCACTCCGATATAAAAACGCTTGAGCGGGTGGAACTGGTGCGCGATTTAAGAAACGGGGAATATAACGTGCTGATCGGTATCAACCTGCTCAGAGAGGGACTAGATATTCCCGAAGTCTCCCTGGTTGCTGTGCTGGATGCCGACAAAGAAGGTTTTTTGCGATCGGAGAGGTCGCTGATACAAACCTGCGGCAGGGCGGCTCGCAATGCGGCAGGCATGGTGATAATGTACGCTGACGACATCACCCGATCAATGCAGCGCACTATTGACGAGACCAACCGCAGAAGGGCGATGCAGCATCACTACAATCAAGAGCGTGGTATTACGCCGACAACGATAATTTCTCCAGTAAAAGATACAATTCATCAATACCTTAAAGCGGCCGGATATGAATTTGACGATCCGGCGGGCAAAACATCTTTATCCAGCGCCGAAGAGCAAGTATTTTACGGTTCGATCTCCGAGTTGGAAAAAGAGATAGGAAAACTGGAGAAAGATATGAACAGAGCCGCCTCGGAACTGGCCTTCGAGGAAGCCGCCGTATTAAGGGACAAGATCAAGGCATTGAGAAAACTGGAAATTGAAATCGGGTGAAAAAAAATTTTGTCTATAAGGCTTCGGTTACAGTTCTGCCTTTTCTCATATCCGTGGTGTTGCGGCTCTGGTTCGCGACCTGCAGGATAAAAGAACACGGTCTAGAGAACCGGCAGCAGGTTGATAAAGGCAACAGTTTAATGGCAGTTTTCTGGCATTACTCGCTGGTCTACGTGTTTTATCACCTGAGGAAGGACCGGGCGGCGGTGCTGGTCAGCGCCAGCGAAGACGGGGAGTACATTGCCAGGCTGGCACGCTGCCTCAACTTTGATACGGTACGAGGCTCAAGTAACAGAAGGGGGCTGCTGGCCTTGAAAGAGTTGCTTGCCTATCTGGACAAGGGCGGTAACGTCGGCATGGTAGCCGATGGTTCCCAGGGACCGGCTTTCGTGCTGCAGGCCGGTTCGATTCTGTTGGCCTCGAGGTCGGGTGCGCCCATTCTGCCGGTTGCCTGGTCAGCATCCAAATCATTTACTTTCCACTCCTGGGATCGAACCTGCATACCAAAACCATTCTCACGCATAGATTTCTTTTATGGCAAACCGGTAGTAATTCCAGCGGGAATTGATCGCCATGAAATCGAAGATTATCGGGCCAAGCTAGAGGAAGAATTGAATGATCTGTATAAAAACGCCTGGGCTCACTGCGGAAAAGCAAAACATTACGATGAGTAAATCAACGGCCAGTGCGATCGTTGTTGCCGGTCTTTCCGGAGGGTCGGGTAAGAGTATCATATCGGTGGGTTTGACCGCAGCCTGGGTCAGAGACGGCCGTACGGTGGCACCGTTCAAGAAAGGTCCAGACTATATCGATGCCGGCTGGCTGCAGAGCGCTGCCGGCCGACCCTGTTATAATCTCGACCCCTTTCTCTTTTCGGCGGAGGCTGTAACTGCATCATTTGGCAACCGGTCAACTGGAGCGGATCTGGCTATTGTCGAAGGCAACCGGGGTCTGTTTGATGGTGTTACCGCCCGAGGCGGCTACTCCACGGCAGAACTGGCCCTGCAACTCGATCTGCCGGTGCTGCTGGTGGTAAACTGCACCAAAATGACCAGGACCGTGGCGGCCCTGGTTCAGGGCTGTGTCACTTTTGAACCGGCACTAAAGCTGGCAGGGGTAATCCTCAATCAGGTGGCTACCACCAGACAAGAGAAAATCATTACCGAGGCGGTCCAGCACTATACAGATACAAAGGTGCTGGGGGCGGTGCCGCGAATGAAAACAGATATCTTTCCCATGCGTCATCTGGGAATGATCCCTTATCAGGAATATGACGGTACTGGTGAGGCTTTGGAGATCTTGGCCCGGCTGGCGAGGGAACATATCGATATGGATGGGGTCGAGTCGGTTATGGGCATGGTCCAGGCTGCCCCAGCTTCGAAAGAACCAGAGAAGAGAGGTGAAAAACTGTCTGCGTCTATAAAGATAGGGGTTATCCAGGACACGGCCTTTCAGTTTTATTATCCCGAAAACCTGGAGGCTCTGCAACGACACGGGGCCGAACTGGTCTCGATCAATGCCCTTGAGGACGAGAGGCTGCCGGAGCTTGATGGTCTCTACATAGGTGGAGGATTCCCAGAAACGAGCGCCGCAAGGTTGGCCGAAAACAGCAGTTTCCGTCAGTCGGTAAAAGCTGCCGCCGCTGCCGGGCTGCCAATTTATGCAGAGTGTGGTGGTTTGATATATCTTGGCAGGGAAATCATCATTGCCGACCGCCGCTACCCGCTGGTTGGAGTTTTTGATGTGGTTTTCGGTATGTCCAAAAAACCACAGGCCCACGGCTACTCAATATTCACAGTGCAGCGTGATAATCCGTTCTACCCCGAGGGATTCACCGCCAAAGGACATGAATTCAGGTACTCCACTATCGTGGAGTGGCATGGGCAGCGGCAAGACCTGGCCTTGAAAATGGAGAGGGGGACAGGATTCCTGCATGGTTATGACGGCTTGGTTTCCGGCAACGTTCTTGCCCTCTACACCCATCTGCACGCCGAAGGAACTCCCGAGTGGGCCCAACAATTTACCCGAAAATCGTATCAGTATAAAAAAGATCGCAGCCCTGGCAGCTAATGGGTGGTTGTCTCCGTCGTTCCGAGGACTTTCAGCGATATTTTCTTCTGTTGATCCAGATCCGGTGCCGGATCCTGCCAATGGATAAACTGCGTGACAACCCGGCTGAAGGCTCCTTGGTCATCTTTGCACTGGTCACAGACTGATTCGGCATGATCGCGGTACATGATGACTTTGGATGCCGGTTCACCATCTTTGCTCACTGCGGCCATCTTCCTGCAGCCGCAGTCGAGTCTGATGATAACCACGCCCACACCGTCCGGACTGCCTTCCAGAATGCCTTCGACCATGGCACGTTCGCGCATTTCAAGTCCCGGCTCCAGCTTGTTCTTTTTCTTTTCTTTGTTCTTAGCCATCTGATCCCCGTCAGAAGAGTTGCCTGATAAGTGTTATTTGGGTCTAGAAGGTAAGGTTATTTAGCGGATGCGCAATGGCTGGTTGCTGAGACTGCCTCTACTTGTACCCTTAAGCAGGCTAATCTATGCACTTGGAAATATGTATCTTTTAAAACTGCTTCCCGGTCTGCCGGCAGCCAAATAAAATTTTTTTAAATGACACGTTGTGGTATGGTGATTTTTCTTGACAAAAATATGGTCGTACATTAATTGGATATTTACACAAAACAGAGGTCTTTGAGGTTTGCATTTGAGTCACGCTAAACATTTGTAATGTTTAGTTTATTTAATTTCTTTATGGAGGTGTGTAATGTTTGAAGTTGTCGTAGACAAAGACAAGTGTACTGGTGATGAAGAATGTGTAGCAGCATGTCCTGCTCAGGTATTTGAGATGGTAGACGGAAAAGCTGATCCGGTTGAGGCTGACGAGTGTCTCGGCTGTGAAACCTGCGTCGAAGTTTGTCCTGAAGGTGCAATCACCGTTACTGAGATGTAATCTTATCTCAAGACGATTTTGTCCCTAAGCCCATCACCCTCTCTGGGTGATGGGCTTAACTTTTTTATGCTGCCGGCAAGCAAATGTCCCACTGGTTAACCAGATTTAAACCGGGTGTCTCACCCCGGGCACATCTGTTATGTGCCTCGATCCTGTGGACGGTCATCGGCCTTCTGCTCCTCTACCGCGGAATTGGTTATCTCGCCCAGGACAAACTGTTGCCTCTGACGATCGTAGGTATTATTCTCGGCAGTTTGAAATCTTATCTAATACTGAATAAGTCGGCAGAGAAAGGGGTGGAGAGGATCAAGCGCTTTGGCGACAATACCTGTATTGGCGCAGTTTACTCCTGGAGGACCTGGTTACTGGTGCTGGCCATGATGCTGCTCGGAGTCATTATCCGGATGAGTCCGGTGCCAGCTGCACTGATCGGTACGGTCTGTGTAGCGATAGGCTGGTCCCTGCTCTATTCGAGTCGCTACGGTTGGCGGCAATGGGTTTATTGGAACAGGTAAGAATACTACCATGACTTCGTTTAATAAGGTAATCGTAGATCCCGCAGCCCTGGCCCATAATTATCACTACCTGCTCAGTAAAACTGCGCCTGGGGTAAGGTTGATGGCGATGGTCAAAAGTGACGCTTACGGTCACTCCATGACTCAGGTTGCCAATCTCTTGGGCACCAACGGTTGCTCCCTTTTTGGTGTGGCTGAAGTGTCTGAGGGGGTGGCGCTTCGTGAAGCTGGATGCAACGGTGAAATTTTCATTTTTCTGGGGTTCGATCCCTTTGACGCAGACTATTTGTTTACCCACAAACTGACCCCGGTAGTCTTTACTATTGAAGATCTTGAGCGAATTTCGGAAACCCAAAAGAAGAGAAATATCGATCTCAATGTGTACCTTAAATTCGACTGTGGAATGAGCCGGCTCGGTTTCTCACCTGCGGATGGTGGTGAGGTTTTCGAGAGATGCAGGGCTCTTGCCATCAGGCCCCGCGGTCTCATGAGTCATTTTCCCTGCAGTGACGATCGTCAATCTGGTAATTCTGAACTGGTGGCGGGTACATTCTACAAGATAGATGACCATCATTATACTACCCAGCCGCTGGTCAGATCTATCTGTAATTCGGGCGGTCTGTTGTATCAGCCTGGTTCCCATGGCGATATGGTAAGGATTGGTATTTCCCTCTACGGTTATTATCCTGACGGCCGTAAGGGGCGGGAGGGTGCTTTCGACCAGGGATTGCGGCCAGCCATGAAATGCACAACCCGCATTATCCAGATCAAAATGGTTGGCCCCGGCACCGGTATCAGCTATGGCCACACCTACATAACCGAGCGGGAAACCAGACTGGCGGTGCTGCCTATTGGCTACAGCGACGGCTATTTCAGAACCATGTCAAATAAAGCTGAAGTTCTGATCCAGGGGCGACGGGCACCGATCAGAGGCAGGATCTGCATGAACATGTGCATGGCTGATATCAGTGGTATTGAAAACGTTGCCGTAGGTGACGAGGTTGTGCTGCTGGGCAGCCAGGGAAATGAAACCATAGATGCCGACGAGATCGGTGGGTGGAGTGAGACCATCAGTTACGAAGTACTCTGTGCTCTCGGCAACAATAACCATAGAGAATTTTTAATATGATTCGTACTCGTTTGAAGGAGATCATAGACGATTGCTTTCGCGCTGGAGTGCGCGAAGGCCAGTGGTCGGATGCTGCGGCGGATAAATATACGGTGGAGGTTCCCAAGCATGAGAACCAGGGTGATTTCTCCACCAACATGGCCTTGGTTCTGGCTGGTATCGAAAAGAAAAATCCCCGTGAAATTGCCGCCCTGGTCATAGAACGGCTCAAAGATGAGCAGGAGCTTATCGACAGAGTTGAGATAGCCGGACCCGGCTTTGTCAATGTGACCATAAAAGAATCGGTTTGGCAGCAGCTTCTCAAAGAGATCGAGGACCAGCAGGAATTGTATGGCAGGTCAGACATCGGTGGAAACAGGCGGGTCATGGTCGAATTTGTCAGCGCCAATCCGACCGGACCGCTGTCGATCGGCCATGGCCGCCAGGCGATCCTGGGTGATGGCATCGCCCGGCTTCTCGAAGCAACCGGCCATGACGTTTATAGGGAATATTATTACAATGATGCCGGCAGGCAGATGCGGGTGCTTGGCGAATCTGTCCGAGCGCGCTACCTGGAGTTACTGGATCGGGATTATGAGTTTCCCGAAGACGGATATCAGGGAGAGTACATCTACGATATCGCCAGGAAACTGATCGAAACGCAAGGTCAATCTCTGGTTGACAATGGATCTGTTGATCCGTTCAAGCAGGCGGCCGAACAAACAATTTTCGAAGACATCTCCACCACCCTGAAGCGGATGGATATCACCTTTGACAACTATTATAACGAACAGTCGCTCTACGAGAACGGACATGTGGATTCGGTGATCAAAGAGCTTACTGACAAGGGGCTGGTCTACGAAAAGGATGGGGCCACCTGGTTCAAGACCAGCGAACTTGGTCAGGAAAAAGACAGGGTCATTATCAAGAGCAGCGGTGAGCCGACCTACCGGCTGCCGGACATAGCCTATCACCGGGAGAAATTTCGACGCAACTTCGACTGGCTGGTGGATATCTTCGGCTCAGATCATATCGCTACCGTGCCCGACGTGAAGGCCGGAGTGGAAGCGCTGGGCTATGATTCAGCGAAAATCACCGTGATACTGCACCAGTTCGTAACCCTGATGCGGGACGGCAAGCAGGTGAAAATGTCCACCCGCAAAGCCAATTTCATAACTGTAGATGAGTTGCTTGACGAAGTGGGCGTCGATGCGGCCCGGTTCTTTTTCATGATGCGAAAACCAGACAGCCAGCTCGAATTCGATCTGGATCTGGCCACCAAGGAAAGTCAGGAAAATCCGGTCTATTATGTGCAGTACGCCCATGCCCGGGTCTGTTCAATTCTGCGCCAAGCTGTCGAAAAGGGAGTCGTGCTGCCGACAACGGCAGATGCCGATCTGTCTCTGTTAGTGGAACCCGAAGAAGTCGGGCTGCTCAAACAGATGGGATCTTTTCCGACCCTGATTGAAAGCTGTACCATGGATCTCGAGCCCTACCGGGTGATTTTTTATTTAATGGAACTTGCCGGCCTGTTCCACAGCTATTATAACAAGCACAAAGTTATTTCAGACGATGGTGCGCTCAGCAGAAGCCGACTGTGTCTGATTAGTGGCTTGCGAACCGTGTTTGGAAACGGTTTGAAATTAGTGGGGCTGAGCGCACCTGAAAAGATGTGAAATGGCAACTAAGAAGAAACCACGGAAGACCAAAATAAAATTCGAACTGTCCCGCAGCGGTATTGGGTCGATTGGAATTGTCTGTTTTTGCATATTCCTGTGGATGTTCATCTTTGGGGTGTGGGCCGGACAAAGTCTGTTGAAACCTTCAGACCCAGTGGTCACCGGGTTTAAAGCCGGAACTGTTCAGCAGGAACAAGCCGTGATTCATCTGGAAGAGAAAAAAAAGATAAAGCCTTAGATTCGTCCGGGCGGTCAATAAATTATTGGGCAACGATGATACGAAAAGCTCGAATGAATGATGTGCGGCAGATCCACAGCTTATTGCAGGAATACGCTGATAAAAAATTGCTTTTGGGGCGCTCGATCAGCTCTCTTTATGACCATTTGCGGGATTTTGTGGTCTGGGATGAGGACGGTAAAACCATATCTGGAGTCTGTTCTCTACATATCTGCTGGGACAATCTGGCCGAGGTTCGTTCACTGGCGGTGCTGGAAAACGGCCAGGGCCGGGGTGTCGGCACCGAACTCGTCAAGAGCTGTCTGACCGAGGCGGCGGAATACGGCATTACCAGGGTATTCACCCTGACTTATCAGCCCGGTTTCTTCGAGAAGTTGGGGTTCGAGGATATCGACAAACGTGAACTGCCTCACAAAATCTGGTCTGACTGCATTCATTGTGCAATGTTTCCTGACTGTGACGAAGACGCATTGATGTTTCAGGTTCCGTAAGCCGCTGTCTAGAAGCCACTGTTCCCTGGCTCCTGATCTGCCAGTGATCATTGCGAAAATGATGGATCGTGTATACTATGCCGGTCGCCACAGCCTTTTTTTTCAATACTCAACTATCCGGTTACGATGATAGGATCAATACTTACAAAAGTTTTCGGTAGCAAGAACGAGCGTGTCCTCAAAGATATCCAGCCGCTGGTAAACCAGATAAACGAGTTGGAATCCCAGATAGAACATCTGGATGACTCTGCTCTGGCAGCAAAAACTGCAGAATTCCACCAGCGGGTTGCACAGGGAGAGTCACTCGAAGACCTTCTGCCGGAATCATTTGCGGTGATCCGCGAGGCATCTAAACGTGTTCTCGGGGAACGGCACTTCGATGTTCAGCTTTTGGGCGGAGTAGTTTTGCACCGCGGCTGCATCGCCGAAATGAAAACCGGTGAGGGAAAAACCCTGACTTCCACTTTGCCGGTATATCTGAACAGCCTGACCGGTAAAGGTGTCCATGTGGTCACCGTAAACGACTATCTGGCCACCCGCGATGCCGAATGGATGGGCCAGGTCTATCGATTTCTGGGTATGAGTGCCGGCCGTATCGTGCACGACATGGATGACGCCGAGCGGAGAGAAGCCTATCGAGCCGATGTAACCTACGGCACCAACAACGAGTTTGGTTTCGACTATCTTCGTGACAATATGAAGTTTACCCTGGAAGAATACTGCCAGCGTGGCTTTAATTACGCTATTGTTGATGAGGTTGACTCGATTCTCATAGACGAAGCGAGAACTCCGCTGATTATTTCCGGCCCGGCCGACGCTTCCACCGAGTTGTACAAGAACGTCAACCGGATCATGAGACATTTCAAGCGCGACGAGCATTACCTGGTGGATGAAAAAGGTCGTCAGGTATCGCTGAACGAGGAAGGTATTGCCCTGGGTGAGGATCTTCTCAAGATCGACAACCTCTACGATCCGCGCAATATTGAATATCTTCACCATTTGAACCAGTCATTGAAGGCCCACGTTCTGTTCAAAAAGGACGTGGACTATATCGTCAAGAGCGGCCAGGTGGTGATCGTCGATGAGTTCACCGGTCGAACCATGGAGGGCCGGCGCTACAGTGACGGTCTGCACCAGGCGCTGGAAGCCAAGGAAAACGTCAAGATTGAACGGGAGAATCAGACGCTTGCCTCGATCACCTTTCAGAACTATTTCCGCATGTACGACAAGCTGGCCGGAATGACCGGTACCGCCGATACCGAGGCCCCCGAATTCAAGAAGATTTACGATCTCGATGTGGTCGTCCTGCCAACCCATATGGATATGATCCGTAAGGATTTTGCCGACGTCATCTATAAAAATGAGAAGGCCAAGTACCGAGCGGTCGTCAATGAGATAAAAGAAAAGCACGAGAAGGGCCAGCCGGTGCTGGTGGGAACCATATCCATTGATGTCTCGGAAAAGATTTCTCAGATGCTGAAGAAGCAGAAAATTCCCCACGAGGTGCTCAACGCCAAGCACCACGAGCGGGAAGCCGAGATCATTGCCGATGCCGGCCAGTCCGGCAAGGTTACCATTGCCACCAACATGGCCGGAAGGGGAACCGATATCAAACTCGGGGAGGGTGTGATCGAGGCTGGCGGCCTGCACATTCTTGGCACCTCTCGCCATGAATCGCGACGTATTGACAATCAGTTGAGAGGCCGTTCCGGACGCCAGGGCGATCCAGGTTCGTCACGCTTTTTTCTCTCCCTGGAAGACGATCTACTGCGTATTTTTGGTTCGGGAAGGATTTCCGGCATCATGGATAAGCTTGGTATGGAAGAGGACGATCCCATCGAGCATAATATGATCACCCGGGCTATCGAAAATGCCCAGCGCAAGGTAGAGGGGCATCATTTTGATATTCGTAAGCATCTGCTCGAATATGACGATGTGATGAACAAACAGCGGGAGGTGATCTATCAGCAGAGGCGCGAGGTTCTGGAAGGAGACAACCTGCAGCAGGCACTCCAGGAAATGACCGAGGATCTGATAGCGGGTATCGTCGGTGAAGTCGTTCAGGAAAAAATTGATGCCAAGGCTTGGGATTGGGAATACTGCGAGCAGCAGGTTACCGATATTTTCGGTTTGAAACCCGAGTGGAGTGAAGAGCAGAAGAGTGAATTCGATGCTGAACTCCTGCATCAGGCGATAGCAGAGATTGGTGAACAGGCTCGCCTGGCTCAGGAGGAATCCAACGGGGTCGAGAACCAGCGGCAAATCGAGCGAATCATCCTGCTGCAGATTGTCGACAGCCACTGGAAAGAGCATCTGCTCAATATGGATCATCTCAAAGAAGGTATAGGACTGAGAGGCTACGGTCAGAAAAATCCACTGAACGAATACAAGAAAGAAGCATTCGATCTTTTCATGACTATGATCGAAACGGTCAAGCTTCAGACCATCAAAACCCTGATGCGTGTTCGCCTTGTTCAGGAAGAAGAAGTAGAACGGTTGGAGGAAGAGAGGCGTCAGCGTCAGGAGCAGGAGATGCAGATGAACAAGGGGCCCGCCGGTGAAGTGGGCAAACCGCAGGAGCCTGTCAAAAGAGATGGAGATAAAATTGGTCGCAACGCCCCCTGTCCGTGCGGTTCTGGTAAAAAGTACAAGAAGTGCTGTGGTAAATTGATTTGAAGAGGAGCACGACAACCAGGGCAGCATTCCAGGTGCTGAGCGCCGCTGCCCAAAGGCTTAGGGGCTCAGTCATGGATCTGCTCCCCATTGTCGTGGTTATTGTTTTCTTCCAGGTGGCGGTCATCAAGCAGCCACTTCCAGCCATCGCCGACATCCTCTTTGGTTTTCTGCTTGTGGTTTTAGGTCTGAGCCTTTTCATTCAGGGCCTGGAGACCGGCCTGTTTCCCATCGGCGAGACGCTTGCCGAGGCCCTGGCTCGAAAGGGCTCCGTTTTCTGGCTGCTGCTCTTTTCTTTCGGGCTCGGTTTCACCACCACCGTTGCCGAGCCGTCGCTTATTGCCGTCGCCAATAAATCTGCCTCCATTGCCGCAGCTTCCAATCTGATCGATCCCGACCTGGAATCACTTGATTCCTACTCCAACGGCCTGAGGATCTCCGTGGCCGTCTCCGTCGGGCTGGCCGTGGTTGTCGGTGTCTTCAGGATATTGAAAGGAATACCGCTCCACTATCTGATCATTGGCGGCTACTGCTGTGTCATGGCAATAACCCCATTTGCCCCCAGGGAGATCATCGGCATCGCCTATGATGCAGGGGGAGTCACCACCTCAACGGTAACAGTACCGTTGGTGACCGCCTTGGGTGTTGGTTTGGCCACCATTATCAGGGGACGTAATCCCCTGATCGATGGCTTCGGCCTGATTGCCTTTGCCAGTCTTTTTCCGATGATCTTTGTAATGGGCTACGGCATTATCATCTTCCACTGAGACGAACGTGAAATTCTTCTACGAGTTTCTTCAGGTCCTTCTGGCGACACTTGGCGACGTGGCACCGATCGTCTGCCTGATCGTTTTTTTTCAAATTGTAGTTCTGAGAAGATCGATTCCCCGTCTGAGGAGCGTGTTAATTGGTGTCGGCCATGTCATCCTCGGACTCACTCTATTTCTTATCGGCCTTGAAAAAGCACTCTTTCCAGTGGGCGAAGCGATGGCCAGACAACTCTCAGACCCGGATTTCATCGTCGGAATAGGTGTTGAATATCTGACGGCCGACTGGAAAGAATATGGCTGGGTATATCTTTTCGGCGCGGCTATCGGTTTTGCCACGACCATTGCCGAACCGTCCCTCATGGCCGTTGCCTATAAGGCCAACGAGGTATCTGCTGGGACAATAGATAAATGGGGGCTGCGTATTGTTGTGGCCATTGGTGTGGCTCTCGGGATCGGACTGGGGTGTTTTCGGATTGTGACAGGGACGCCGCTTTACCTCTACATTTTGGCAGGGTATGCGGTAGTGGTGGTGCAAACTTTTTTAGCACCAAAACAGATCATCGCACTTGCCTATGATTCTGGTGGAGTGACCACCTCAACCGTGACCGTCCCCATTGTGGCAGCCCTGGGACTGGGACTGGCCAAGGCTGTTCCGGGCAGAGATCCGGCCCTGGATGGTTTCGGCCTTATCGCTTTTGCCAGCCTGTTTCCGATTATTGCGGTCATGGCTTACGGTCAGTTCACCGCCTGGTATGCAAAATTTCAGCCCCGCAGGAAAGAAGAGGAGAAAGAAAATGAACTTTAAGGTGATCCTAGCCAGCGTTAAACCGGACTATACCGACAGGATTGTGGATGCGGGAAAAGCTGCCGGTGCGACCGGGGCAACGATAATTCCTGCCCGTGGCACCGGCATACGTGAAGCAAAGACTTTTTTCGGTCTGACTCTTGAGTCGCAGACCGACATCGTCATGTTTCTGTTGGGAAGTCACCTGGTGAAACCGGTACTTGAAGCAATTCGAAAAGCCGGTGAGTTCCATAAACCCGGCACAGGAATAGCCTTTGTTTTGCCGGTGGATGAGGTGATCGGGCTCGAGAGCCAGCTCAACGCGATGAGATCTGGTGATACCTGAATGGTAAGCTCGAAGCCGTAAACGTTGCCGTTAGCCGTAGAGTTTATCCGGGTTCATCAAATGCTCTTCCATGTGTCTCAACTCATCGATGCCCGATACGACAATTTCCGGGTCCGGCTTTAGTTCTTTTGCCGGCAGCTTTCCTTCATAATCCAGTTGAGTCAGAACGTATCGGATGCAATTGATTCGGGCCAGCTTCTTGTTGTCGGATCTGATAATGGTCCAGGGCGCCATTGTCCTGTTGGTTTCCTGCAACATCTGAAATTTTCTCAGCGAGTACTGATCCCAGTATTTCTGAGCAAGATTGTCAACAGGAGAGAGCTTGTACTGCTTGAGCGGATCTTCACTCCTGGATTCGAACCGATCCTTCTGGACTTCCTTGGAAACAGAGAAGTAGAATTTGAAAAGTTTGATACCATCTTTGACGATGAGTTCCTCAAGCAGCGGTACGTCCTTGAGAAAGCGTTTGTTCTGCTCATCTGTACAGAATCCCATGACTGGTTCAACCATGGCTCTGTTGTACCAGCTTCGATCGAAAAACACCATCTCGCCGGCGGCAGGTAGATGGCTGATGTAGCGTTGAAAATACCACTGGGTTCCTTCCGTCTCGTTGGGCTTAGTCAAGGCCGTAACTCTGGTATACCTTGGGTTGAGGTGGGCGATAAATCGTTTGATGGTGCCGCCCTTACCGGCCGCGTCACGGCCCTCGAAAATGAGCAGCAGCCTCGCACCCTGGTCTTTCATTGTCTGTTGGAGTTTCATCAATTCGACCTGAAGGCGCCTCAGTTCGTATTCGTAGGCGAGGTGCCAATTCTTGATCCAGATGGCCGTTCGATCCTTGCTATCCTTGGCATCGACATTGCGCAGAGCGGTCAGTTCCTGGAGCTTTGTGTCACTCTTTACGCTTTTCGATTTTCTCTCTTGTTTGCCTTTGTCACCCATGGTCTGGCTCCATAGTAGAGGGGGGAGGGTCTCTCGTGCAATTGGAATCCGCAACAGAAATATACAAGAATCTAACAGAGGTCAGTCAATCAAGGCAAATGATAATTACTATTAATTTAGTTTTCGGCCCCGAAGATACATCTCGGCATAGAGGGGAGGTAATCGATGCCTTCTGATTTCAGCAGCAACGGCGGAGGCCGAAAAGCTGATGCGATGAAGCTCGATGTCGAGCTTGTCCTTGTCCACCGTAATCACCGCACAGCCCCCGCTGATTTTACCGTCGAACATCCTGCCGGTGCTGCCGGGATTAATGAAATTAACTCCACCTGCCTGAATCTTAAACTGCTGGTGGCTGTGGCCGATGGTAACCAGGGGGGAAGACACCAGTTCCGACAACTCAATAAATCGACACAGTGGAGTAGCCGGAAAGAGAAATTCATCCGGATCGGCAGGGCTGCCGTGATACATGGTCAAAGTCGACTGTCGAGTTCTTCTCTCCTCTTTAAAGGGTAGCTCTATGTTCCGTGATAGCGGCTGTTGAAGCAGCCAGAGGCGATTGCCGATGCTGAGCTCAGCAGCTGTCCAGCCATACATGATCCGCTTTTCAGCCTTGCGCGGTTTCTTGAAAGTAGTCCCTTGGAGGAGGGTGATGACGTGTTGATCGGTATTACCGAGAATCGAAAGAACCTTATAATTTCTGAGCCAGTCTATGGTCTGGTTTGGAAAGGGACCGTAGACCAGCGTGTCACCACCGTTGAGGATCAGATCGAAACTTTTCGGGTCGAAACGCCTGGCTAACGCCTCAAGCGCCACGACATTAGCATGAATATCGGAGATGAGCAGGATGCGCATAGTTTCTGACTTGATTAGTCATCTCTATTGATCAGAGCAATGGCCCTATCAACAGCGCGATATTTTCCTTGAACCGGTTGATCACCGGTCTGCCCTCGATTTCAGAAAGTTCGGCATCTACGGATTGATCCTCATAGTAGGCCTGAATTGTACGGACCCGGCTGGCAAAATCACGGTCGTAGATAAACAGAGTAGCCTCGAAGTTGAGCCAGAAGCTGCGCATGTCGAGATTGACCGACCCGAAGAGTGAAAATTCGCGATCAACGGTAATGGTTTTGGAATGAAGCAGGCCACCGTTGAAGAGCATGACCCTGACACCGGATTTCACCAGTTCGTAGTAGTGGGCGCGGCTGGCGTGATGGACAAGCTTCGAATCGTTTTTCTCCGGAACAATCAGGGTCACATTTACGCCTCGCTGGGCCGCCGATTTAAGCGCGGTCAACAGGGGGTCGTCAGGGACGAAATAGGGTGTGGTCAATACCAGTTCGTCCCGGGCTGAATAAATGGTCGTCAGCAGCAGTGAATGAATGGCCTCGGGTACCAGCCCAGGACCGGACGGTACGAGCTGAACCGGGGTCTCACCGGTCTTTTCAAGAATGTGCACATCAAAAGTCTGCCGGATACTTTCAAAGGTATCCTCGCCCTCGAGGCTTTGGATAAATTGCTCATCAGAATCCAGATACCAGTCGCTGGTGAAAGTACCGGCCAGGCTTTCGACCACAGGCCCGGTTACCCTGACCATTACGTCGATCCACTGGCCGACGCCCGAATCCTGTTTGAAATAGCGGGGGTCAACCATATTCTGGCTGCCGGTATAGGCTATTTCCCCATCAATGACCACGATTTTACGGTGGTTGCGTATATCTATGCGGGCGAAAAACGCTTTCAACAGACCGGCAGGCAACGCTTCCCGGATCTTGATTCCGGCTTCCAGCAAAGTTTTTTTCCGTTCGCTCTTGAGAAAATCCTGACTGCCAATGGAATCAACCAGTATTCGGCAGGTGACGCCCCTTGCTGCAGCTGCACATAGCGCGTTTTCAATTTCAGTGACTTTTCCTCCTTCCTGCCAGATATAAAATTGCAGATGACAGGTGGAACGGGCCTGCTTTATATCATTGGCGATGGCGTCAAGAATATCGTCCGGTGTCTCGATCAGTTCAAGCCGGTTGCCTGCCAGAGCAGGAATACCTATGAGCCGCTCAGCCTGGTTATGCAGCGGCAGGCAGGTATCAACCATATCGTCCCAGTTGACAGGCGACCTGTTTTTCAAGGTGTTAAGCCAGTATTGATAATAATCCTGACTTAGTCGAGACCGGGCAATGCGTTTGTCGGAAATGCGGTTTTCTCCTACGAAAAGATAGGCGATAGCTCCGAGAAACGGTATGAGCAGTATGATAATCAGCCAGGCGAAGGTAACACCATGGGGTCTTTTGCGCATTATTACCCGAAAAGACAGACCGATTCTGATGGTCAGGTCAGTGAGCAGCAAAATGGCCGGGTAAATATTGAAAAACCAGTGCACTTGTTCTGCTGTCATGAACTTTCAGGCAATCGGCTGGATGAGGACTAGATCTTTGTTTTCAATGTTGTTAAACATCGGGTTGTTACCTATAGTAGGCTGTATGTCTTTCAGCGTCGGAAAAGTGGAGTCCGATGGTGCAGATGCTGTATCACCCTTTTGATAAACGCAAGTAGTTGGACATATTGAAACTATACTGGATTTTACGATGATAATAAAAGATTTTTCTTTGGCGGCCGTCCCTGCCGGCATCAAATATCGAGATCGACTCGACCTGGGCTTGATCTACAGTCGCACTCCGGCGGTTGCGGCGGGAGTTTTTACCACCAATCAGGTTAAAGCCGCGCCGGTACTGCTGAGCATTGACAGATTGAAGCAGGGACGCTGTCAGGCGCTCCTGGTGAACAGCGGTAATGCCAATGCCTGCACCGGGAGGGAAGGGATGGAGGCAGCTGTAGAAACCAGTAGACTGGCAGCCGAGGCCCTTGGGATCCCTGAGGATATGGTGCTGGTTTCCTCCACCGGTGTGATCGGTTTGCCGCTCAATGTGCAAGCCTTTGAAAATAATATGGCTCCCCTGGTCTCCAGTCTTTCCGAGGAAAATTTCGAGCAGGTGGCAGAGGCGATTATGACCACGGATACGGTAGCAAAAACTGTTGCCAGATCAGTGGTTATCGGCGACCAGGAAGTAAGGTTCCTAGGTATGGCCAAAGGATCAGGGATGATTATGCCGAACATGGCCACCATGCTGGCCTTCATTTTGACCGATGCCCAGATAAGTTTTCCCGAATTAAACAGAGCCCTAAAAGTTTCGGTTGAAAGAACCTTCAACCGAATCACCGTCGACGGGGACACCAGCACCAACGACATGGTTCTGGTAATGGCCAACGGTTCAGCCGGGAATCCCTGGATCGAGGATGATCAGAGTCCTGATTATGCATTGTTCAAGGATTGTCTGGAAGAGATTTGCAAAGAACTTGCCTTGAAAATCGTCGAAGATGGAGAAGGAGCGACCAAGCGCATAACCATACGCGTCTGCGGGGCCAAGGAAGACTCCGATGCTGAACAGATGGCCCGAACCGTGGCCAATTCCAATCTGGTGAAGACAGCATTTTTTGGCGAAGATGCCAATTGGGGACGCATCCTCGGGGCGATGGGCAGATCGGGTGTTAGATTCAATCCCGATAAAGTCGATATAGCTTTTGGCGATGCGCTGATAGTAAAAGACGGCATCGCCCAGGGTAGCGAGGCAGAAGAGAGGGCTACACGAGTGCTCAAAAACAAACAATTCGCTGTCTGTATCGATCTCCAGGACGGTACCGGGTGTGAAGAGGTTTACACCTGCGACCTGTCAATAGACTATGTCAAAATCAATGCAGATTACCGGTCTTGAGATGAAACAACTGCGCCAGAATATGTTCAGTTTTCCCCATGGCGAGGGATTTGAATCGCTTCTGCGACTGCTATCGAAGAAATTTACCATCGAAGACTTCAGCCACGAAGCAACCCAGCGAGTCTATTACGATACCTTCGATTGGCGGCTGCATCGCGCCAATCAAGTATTTTTCTCGAGCGGCGGAGCGTTGCTCCTGGAACAGTTCAATGGTCAAGGGCTGGCTGTGGCCGCGGGACGAAGACGATCAAAGTTTTTCTGGTGGAATATCGAAGACGGAGACCTGAGTGATCAGTTGAAGGAGAAGATTCAAATGCGGGCGCTCTGCCCAATAGTCGAGGTTTCGATCGATTCCAGTCAATTCCGAATCATGAACGAGGATCGCAAAACTGTCGCCAGGCTCGTGGTACGCAATCATCGTCTTGAGGAAGAGACCTCGGAGCTGCCTGAATTGATAATAGTTTACGAAATTCGTGGCTACGAGCGTGAGTTCGACGGAATCGTTGAACAGTGCCTGAAAAAGCGCTGCATCAAAGTGAAAAATAAGAGGTTTTTTGACACATTGCTGAACAACTCAAACCTAACCCCGCGTGACTATGGGGCCAAGTTCAGGGTCGACCTGGAGCGGGATATTAGCATTGGCAGCGCGGTATCCAGACTCTGTCTGCACCTGGTTGAGGACATGCAGAAGAATCAGGCCGGAGTGATCGCCGATATTGATTCCGAATTTCTGCACGATTTTCGCATCGCGGTGCGCCGCACCCGTTCTCTCCTTAGTCTGATGAAAAAGATTCTGCCGGAGGCGCAGTGCCGTTATTTTCAGGAAGAGTTTAGCTGGCTCGGTGCTATTACCGGTCCGCTCCGGGACATTGATGTGTATCTGCTCGAAAAAGACACATATCTGAATATGCTTCCGGCCGAGCTTCAAGATGGCCTGAGTTCCTTTTTTGAGCAGCTCGAAGGCAGGCGTAATGGAGAATTGAGAGAACTGCAGTCCCATCTTGGCTCAGAGCGTTTCGGTAAATTGATCTCCCATTGGAAAAGTTTTCTGACCGATTCCGATTCTGAAATTTTCAAGGGCAGCAGAGCACAAAACTGCCGTGATTATGCTGACCAGATGATCGTCAAACGTTTCAAATCATTCATCCGTGACGGTGACCGGATTTCCGACGCGAGTTCTGACGTAGAGCTGCACAAATTGAGAATCAAAGGAAAAAAATTTAGATATCTGCTGGAGTTTTTCAAAAGTTTCTATGATGAAAAGCAGATGTCCTCATTTTTGAAATATATGAAAAAGCTTCAGGATAATCTTGGTGATTTCAATGATTTGTCAGTACAACAAAAAATACTTGGGGCAGAGCTTGGTGGGTTGAAAGCTAAAAATTTGCAGACCATCCGTTTTGCTGCTGCCCTCGGAGGACTTATTGCGATACTCTCAGATAGACACCGAGCAGTCAGGAATGAGTTTGAGTCTACCTATACCGACTTCTCCAGGCCCGAGGTAAAAAAGCTCTTGCGGGCACTGGTTAACGGATCATTGTAACGAACGGGACAGGGCGAAGTGATGAAAACAATCGCGGTGTACAGCAGCAAAGGTGGGGTAGGCAAAACCGCAACCACGGTAAATCTTGCCTTTACCGCGTCCAGGGATGGTTATCGTGTGCTGCTTTGTGATATGGATTCGCAGGGTGCAGCATCCTATTATTACCGAATCAAACCCAAAAAAAGGTTCAATCGTTCAAGGCTGCTCAATGGTGAGTTCTATGAATTTATCCGGGGGACCGATTTTCCTTTGCTAGATCTGCTGCCGGCTCATTTTTCTTTTCGAAATCTCGATATTGCCATCAACGACGAAAGAAAAGAAGAAAAGCGGCAGGTGCTCGCTTCGTTGTTGGCACCACTGGCCGAGCAATACGACTATGTAATTCTTGACTGCCCGCCCAATGTGACTGTCCTCTCGGAAAATATCATCACCGCAGCAGACTGCGTAGTGGTGCCGGTTGTCCCGACCACACTGTCGCTGCTGGCCCTGGAGCAATTGTTGAAACTGTGCAAGAAAGTCGGCTGCAAAAAGAAAAAGATACTCGCCTTTTTCTCGATGGTTGAGCGTAGAAAACTGATGCATACCTCGATTATGAAAAAATACCGTTCCTACCCGATTTTCATGCAAAGCTATGTCCCCTTCATGGCTGAAATCGAGAAAATGGGGATGTATCGACGCCCGGTGGGCTCGGCTCCTCGAAAATCGGTGGCCTCTCAGGCGTATGAACTGCTCTGGCAGGAAATCAGAGAAAGAAGACTTTCACAATGAAATATCTCTACCTGATCAGGCATGCCAAATCGAGTTGGTCTGAGCCAAGTCTGAGTGATTTTTCCCGTCCCTTGAACAAGCGCGGAAAGCGAGACATCCCTTTAATGGGGAAGCGGATGGCGGACTTAGGTCAACAGCCTGATATGATCATAGCCAGTCCAGCAAAACGGGCCAGAAGAACCGCCCGCGGCATTGGTGCTGCACTTGGTTTTGGAAAAAAAGAGATCATTTTAGACGATGATTTATACAGCTTTTCATCTCAAGGTCTGCTTGAGGTCATCAAGAAGACCCCTGCGTCGGTTGAGGTCCTGGCAGTGGTTGGCCACAATCACGGATTGACCGAATGTGCCGAAATGTTCAGCGGGGAGTCCCTCGTAAATGTGCCCACCTGTGGTATTGTCCTTATCTCCTTCAACCTGCATTCCTGGGATATGGTTGCTGAAGGAGCTGGCAAGATGCTCCTGTTTGACTATCCCAAGCGGCTCAACACCGATGACTGAATCCTGCCGCCCCGATGTCTTCTTTTGAAATGAAAATGTCTCCCAAAACCGCCCGAGTTCTTGGGTTTCTCAGGGATCTTGGCAGAGATAGCCTGAACACCAGTTTCGAGCTTCTCAAGGTCACCGTTCCCGCTATCATCATCACCAAAATTCTCGAGGAACTCGGTCTGATTGTCTATATCGGTAAAGCACTTGACCCTCTGATGGGTCTCATGGGGCTTCCCGGAGAACTGGGGCTGGTCTGGGCAACCGCGATTTTGACAACGCCCTATGGAGCTATAGGCGTATACGCCGCCCTGGGTCCGTCGCTGAGTCTGAGTGCAGCTGACCTGACCGTTCTATGCTCGGTAATGCTGATTGCCCACAGCCTTCCTGTTGAACTGAGTATCACTAAAAAGGCCGGGGCCGGGTATTCTCCCCATGGGGTTACTGCGTCTGCTGGGGGCCCTGGTATACGGCATGTTACTCCAGCAAATATGCACCAGGCTGGATATCTGGCAGGAGCCGGCCATCATGCTCTTCCAGGCGACTCCGGAGGAGATGTCACTTCTGCAATGGGGTAGCGGACAAGCTGCCAATGTGGTGCTTATCTGTGTGGTCATATTCTTGGTCCTGCTTGCCATGCGCCTGCTGCAGGCCATCGGTCTCATCAAGCTGATTGAGATGCTGCTCAAACCTCTGCTGCCCTTGTTCGGCATGACCCACCGGGCAGCTCCTGTGACGGTGGTCGGGATGATTCTGGGCATTGCCTATGGTGGTGCACTGATTATCAAAGAAACAACCGCCGGAAAAATGGATTCCCGTGAAGTTTTTAATTCACTGGCGCTGATGTCGCTCAGTCACGGCCTCATTGAGGACACTCTGGTAATGATGGCGCTAGGGGGAAAGCTTGGGGGTATTCTCTGGGGACGGTTGTTCTTTTCCCTGGCGGTAATGTACGTAATGGTTAAAACGGTTGACTACTTAAGGACTCGAAGTCGGGTTCAATCTCAATGATCTTGGAACAACAGCATGGAATTAAGTAAATTTGGGCAGAAATTCACCTCCGGCGCGGGCATCATTTCACTGATGGACGATCTCGGAAGAGCGTTAGGAGGTGATGATGATATCATCATGATGGGTGGAGGAAACCCCGGCCACCTGCCTGAATTTCAAAAGCTGATCAGACGGAGGCTCAAAGAAATCGCGGACTGCGATCCGAGCCTAAGAGACCTGGCCGGGATATATGACCCTCCTCAAGGCAATATGGGTTTTATAAAGCATTGCGCGGCCCTGTTGAAAAATGAATATGGCTGGGATGTGGGGCCGGAAAACATCTGTCTGACAAACGGCAGTCAGACCGGCTTTTTCATTCTCTTCAATATGTTTGGCGGTACCTTTGAGGATGGCAGCAGGAAATGTATCAGGATGCCGCTCACCCCCGAATATATAGGTTATACCGATCTCGGACTGGAATCTGACCTGTTCATTTCATCTCGGCCCCGGATCGATTTTCTTGAGGAGCGTACGTTCAAATACCGGGTTGATTTCGACAGCCTTGATATCGGTGCTGAGACTGGCGCCATCTGTGTGTCCAGGCCGACCAACCCGACCGGAAACGTGGTAACCGACCAGGAGGTGAGGGGGCTTCTGGAACTCTCCCGCCAGCATGGGGTACCGCTTATTCTGGATAATGCCTATGGGGTGCCTTTTCCCTCTATAATTTATACAGAGGCAACCCCGATGTGGGATGAGAATGTGATTAAGTGCCTCAGCCTCTCAAAACTTGGATTGCCCGCGGTACGAACTGGAATTGTCATTGCCCGTGAGGATATAATCAGGGCCATTTCGGCCGTGAACGCAGTTATCTCTCTGGCGCCAAGCAGCTTCGGACCGGTTCTCATGGAAAAACTTGTGAGCAGTGGAGAAATTCTTGATATAGGGACCAAAATGATCAGGCCTTTTTATCTGGAAAAATGTAAAAAAGCCTTAAACTGGGTGCACCAAGAGCTTGAGGGAGTTCCTTATCGTGTGCACAAACCTGAAGGCTCCATGTTCCTCTGGCTCTGGTTTGAGGATCTGCCGATCTCAAGCGGGGATCTCTACCGCCTTCTGAAATCGCAGGGGGTTCTGGTGGTGTCTGGGCAGTATTTTTTCCCGGGTCTCAAAGAGGACTGGAAACATAGCAGCGAATGTGTCAGGTTGACCTATTCCCAGGATGATGAGACAGTACGAAAAGGTATTGCAATAATTGGACGAGTGCTGAAAAACATATACCAGGAAAAATCATAGCAACAATCAGCATATGAAAGTTCAGGAGAATTTATGTGCAACATGATCAAATCCGGAGTTCTGCTTTTTGCAGTATGTCTGCTCTTTCCACAGACGGTCTGGCCTTCGTGTATTGAAGGTGACTGCAGGCAGGGCACAGGTGTTTATGTGGCCAAGGACGGAAAAAGGTATGAAGGCCCGTTTGTCCGCGGTAAAGCCCAAGGTACCGGAACCCTGACTTACCCGGATGGTACGGTCTATAAAGGGGCTTTTCAGAATGGTAAGATGACCGGCATGGGGGAACTCAAAGGCAGGGACGGCCGCCGCTACGAGGGAGAATTCAAGGATGGCATCATTGATGGCCAGGGATACCTTATTACCCCGGAAGGTATTAAGTACCGTGGCGACTTCCAACTCGGCAGATACCACGGTAAAGGCGTCCTCTTCTATCCTGACGGTCGGGAGTATAAAGGTGAATTTCACAACAACTTGATCGATGGGCAGGGGCGTCTCGTCTACGTGGACGGCAGCTGGTATGAGGGGATGTTCAGCAATGGTCAAGCCTCATGGTAAAGGCACCCGGTCTTATCCCGACGGCTCGCTCTACAGAGGTGAGTTGGAAGGGGATGCCAGAAACGGTTTTGGTATACTGGAACTGACTTCCGGCGACATTTATGAGGGCGAGTTTAAAAATAATCTTTACTTCGGAACCGGAACCTTGAAGTACAAAGACGGCAGTTACTATTCCGGCGGCTTCAAGAATGGCCTGTTCCATGGCAGTGGAGAGATGCACTATGCCAATGGTTCTGTTTATACCGGAGAGTACATAGGCGGCCTGGCAGAGGGCCCCGGCACTTTGAGCTTTCAGGACGGCAGCCTTTACGAAGGCCAGTTCATTGCCGGCCAGATGCACGGCAAGGGAAGATATGAGTATAATGACGGATCTGTCTATTCGGGCGCGTTTGCAGACGGTAAGCTGCACGGCAAGGGTAAGATGGTATATAGCGATGGACGAGTATTCGAAGGAGAGTTCATCGATGGTAGCCCGGTGCTTCCTCCCGGAGAAACAGCCAGCGAACAGAAATTGGCAAGTGCTGTGACAGTTCCGGCAGCTGCCGCAGCTGGTGGCGGCCGTAGTTCAGGCTGCCGGGCAGTCCACGGATGATGAAGCGTTCCGGGAAACTGAATTGGTAGACAAAGACGATGCTGACAGTGATCAGAGGCAAGAATCTCAGACCGCCTCTGAGACGGAAGTTCGGGTATCGGAATCTGCCGCTCCAGGCAATGAGCCCCCCGTTTTCGCTGAGGGCAAGATCTGGACAGGGAGTGACGGCAGTGTGCCGATGAACGGTGAGGTCGATTTCGTCTACCCCGATAACTCCAGGTACCGCGGATCTTTGAAAGATGGCTTGAAACACGGCCGGGGAACAATTGAATATGCCAGTGGAGACAGCTATTCCGGAGAGTTCGAACTCGACCAGTACAACGGCAAGGGGACCTTCAGCTTTAATGATGGCCGTCAGTATACCGGCTGGTACCTGCTTGGCAAACGGGACGGAGAAGGCACCTTTTCCTACCCTGACGGCACTAGCTATGTCGGAGAATTCAAAGACGATTATTTTGACGGGATCGGAGAGTATCGATTCGCTGACGGCAGCATCTACCGGGGATCGTTCAGGTACGGCAGTTTCAATGGCAAGGGGACGCTCAATTATGCCGACAATTCGATCTACGAAGGCGCTTTCAAGGATGATCTGCCGCACGGCCAAGGGGTGTTGACCTCCGCTGACGGTACGGTTTATGAAGGGGAATTCGCCAATGGCAGAAGAAATGGTTACGGTAAGCTGACCAAACCGGACGGCACACAATACCAGGGTAAGTTTGTAAATGACTCCCTGCAGAATGAATAAACAATGTCCGGTACTATTCCGGATTCGGGAACTGTCAAAGGAAAGGTAATGAGCAGGATGAAATGGAGCTACAAGACAGTCCATTTTGAGTTAAAAAGAGAAGGCTTGCTCGGCGGCAGCTTCCTCGATGAAGCTGAAATTGAAGAGCAGCTCAATGAATTTGGCCACTCAGGTTGGGAGTTAATTTCGGTTATCGAAGTCCAGGACGGCATTATAGCCTTTTTCAAGCAGTCGCTGGATCTTGGCCTCTCTGCAGTGGTGCAGGGAGATAGTGGCTCTGAGAGCGATCAAATCCATAGGGTTGACCGCGTTTATCAAGCCGGTGGAGTCCATAACGCTGACGACGGCTATAAGGCAGATGAGGTAGAGGATATCGACGACCCGTATAATGCCGGGGAGGTCCTGGAAGTAGATGACGTTTATGGCGAGAGAATTTATGAGGCCGATGATACTGCATCAGCTGAATCAGAATCCTACGCGCAAGAATACAGCCACCTTGAAGAGGAAGAATTTGTTGACCGGCAAGACAGGGATTACGAAACTTCTTTGAGTGCAGACGGATCTGATGATTTCGTTGAGGAAGCGCAGGAAGAGCACGAAGATCAGGAAACTGCTGATGACCAGCAAGAGAATGACAATGACAGAGGAATTGGAGCGATAAGAATTGAGTAGTTCAACCCACATACATAAAAATCCACCCGATTTTAGCGTTGATCAGTCACTCGAGAGATGGATGATCTCGATACGCAGACACCTTCACAAGTATCCAGAAACATCCTACGATGAATTTCTAAGTGCTGAATTTATAAAAGAAAAACTCAACGATCTGGGCATTGAAGCAAGCGGCGGCCAGGGCGGCACCGGGGTGACGGCCTATCTGGGAAATGGCGCTTCCGGCGAGGGCTGCGTCGCTTTGCGGGCCGACATGGATGCTTTGCCCATCAGAGAGCAGACGGGCCTCGGTTTCAGTTCGGTGCACGAGGGCGTTATGCATGCCTGCGGCCACGACGGACATGTCGCGATGCTGTTGGGAGCAGCGGCACTTCTGAAAAAGAGTTTCAGTGGTCCCGGCAGGGTCAAACTGATTTTCCAACCGGCCGAGGAACACGGGAATGGAGCTGCCCAGTTAGTCAGAGAGGGGGTACTTGACGGTGTTCAGGCGGTGTTTGGCGGCCATATCGACACCCATTTCAAGACCGGTGAAATTACCGTTGATGAGGGACTTATCTGCGCCTATGCCGATCCATTTCAGATTACCATTAAAGGCAGGGGAGGACATGCCGCTCGTCCCCATGAAGGTTCTGATGCCGTGGTAGCTGCCTCGAGTCTGGTGATGATCATTCAGACGCTGGTCTCCCGCGAGGTTGATCCCAACAAATCGCAGGTTATCACCATAGGCAGTTTCCAGGCCGGCACCGTACACAACGTGATTGCCTGTGAAGCGATACTCAAGGGCACAGTTAGATCGACCGATGAAGTGTATCGGGAAAAGACCATCTGCGGCCTGAAGAGGATTGTACAGTCAATAGAAACCATGTACGACGTGCATGCGGGCATTGTTTTCGAGCAGGGCTTGCCGGCAGTGATCAACTCTTCCAGAGCGGCCGAGATTGCCCGTTTAGCCGCTTGGGATACGACCAGTGTCGACAAGGTGATCTCTCAGGGCTATCCAAGCCTTGGAGGTGAGGATTTTGCCTTTTACCAGCATTATGTTGAGGGGTGTCTGGTTAGATTCGGGGCAATGTTGTCCGGACCTTCTGGTCCGGCTCACAGCCCGACCTTCGATTTCGATGAGAAGTGTCTAAAATACGGAGCCGCCTGGCTGGCCGCCGCCGGCTGGCGCTGGCTGAATACCAATGGCAGACCGGTGGTTTCTGAGAGCAGAATAGTACAGAGCTGAATGAACAATGGAGTTTAGATCGAATAGTTCCCACACTCTTGGGGTCGAGATAGAATTTCAGATTCTTGACAATAAGGATCTTAATCTCGTCCCCTTTGCTCCCTTGCTGCTCGATCAGGCGCCAAAGATTTTGCGGCCAAGGCTGTCTCTGGAATTTATTAAATCGATTCTGGAAATACAGACCGGCATTTGTATGGATCTCCGCGATGTTGAGAATGACCTCCTGCAGACCTGCGCTCTGGCCGAGGAACTGGCCATTGACAACGATTTTCTCCTTTATGCTGCCAGCCTGCATCCTTTTGCCCGGGCTGCAGACCAGGAACTGAGCCAAAATGAGCGCTATGAAAAGATCATGCAGGAATTGCAGATCATCGGTCGGAGGTTTATAGCCCAGGGCCTGCACGTCCATATCGGCATGCCGGACGGTGAGACGGCGATCAGGGTCTGTAACCTGATCCAGGCCTACCTGCCACTGTTTCTTACCCTGTCGTGCTCCTCTCCTTTCTACCAGGGAAAGGATACCGGTCTAATGTCGTATCGGACGAAACTTTTTGAGGTGCTGCCGCTGGCGGGCATTTACGAGTACATGAAGGACTGGCAGCACTTCATTGAAGATATTGAAAGGTTGAAGAAATATGGGGTCATTCAAGGATTTCGTGATTTGTGGTGGGACACAAGACCGAACCCTGAATTCGGAACCATTGAGGTTCGAGTCTGCGATCTACCTGTCAAATTCACCTCGATCCTGGCCTTGGTTGCCCTGATTCAAAGTAGTGTGGTCTGGCTTATCGAGGAAGCGAAAACGCCCAACCCTTTGCATCCATATCTGTTGAAGGCCAATAAGTGGCAAGCGGCGCGGTACGGACTTGAAGGGAGATTTGTTGATCCCACAGGTTTTCTTGGCGACCAGCCAATGAAATTCAGATTGGCGGCAATGATATTGAAGAGCAAAACGGCCTCTTACGCCTCCAAACTTGGAGGTGAATCCTACCTGGATCATCTCGACTCAATAATTTCAGGAGGAACCGGAGCCGATCAAATGCGTCGAATCTATGCTACTAGCGGTGATTTTCATCGGGTTATCCGGGATGTCCAGAAGGAGTTCTGGCAATGAGCAAATATGGAAAGTCAATTGTCGCCTCCGGACATACACTGGTAAGCCAGACGGCTGCCGAAATATTAAAGGATGGCGGTAATGCCTTTGATGCCATGGTGGCCGCCGGTTTTGCCTCGGCCGTTGTCGAGTCTTGTCTGACCAGCCTGGGCGGCGGCGGTTTTCTGATTGGTCACAGCGAGTCTTCAGGGCAGGATTTGTTTTTTGATTTTTTCGTCGATACTCCAGGTCTGGGCCGTACCATCAATCTGGAAGACACCGACTTTTTCCCTATCACGGTAAGTTTCTCGGGATCTGACCAGGATTTCAATATCGGTCTTGGGGCCGTAGCCGTACCGGGAACCTTGAAAGGGCTGATACATATACAAAAGAAGCTGGGGCGAATGAGTCTAGCGGAGGTGGTGCAGCCGGCCAGAAACTTTGCCCGGGGGCATCGCCTCAACGAGCAGCAGGGGATGTTTCTGACCCTGATATATCCTATCGTGACCATGACCGCAGAGGGACGAGAAATCTACCAACCCGGTGGGAAATTGAAGCAGCATGGGGATACGCTGGTAAATAACCACTGTGCAGACTTTCTCGACCTCGTCGCCGCCGACCAGGGTGAAAGTTTCTACCTCGGTGAAATAGCTGCCGCCATAGACAAAGAAATGAGAGAAGGAGGCGGCTGGCTCACCAGAGATGATCTCGCAAACTTCAAAGTCCATGAACGGCCGCCATTGAGAATCCCTTACCGGGACTGCGACCTGTTGACTTCACCAGGACCCTCGGTGGGCGGTACCCTGATCGCTCTGTCCATCGGCCTGCAGCAGAAAGCAGGACCCTATGACGGTGATTGGGGAGAGGGCGGACAGCTGATGCGGACCGTGACCCTGATGCGTGAGGTCGAAAAGATCAGGGCCTCGGGGGTCACTGCGCCAGCTCAGCTCAAGGACTACCTGGAAAACGACAAGGTGGTGACCGGCTCTGTTGACAGGATCAGAATGTTCAGTCGGGGAACCACTCATATCAGTATTGCCGACAAATTCGGTAATTGTGCTTCGATGACCTGCTCCAATGGCGAAGGGTCAGGCTACTTTGCTCCGGGAACTGGTGTCATGCTGAACAATATGATGGGCGAGGACGATCTCCACCCGGATGGGTTCCACTCAGGGCCCCCCGGTCAGCGGGTCGGTTCGATGATGTCACCCTCCCTGCTGGTTAAAGATGATGAGATCCGGCTGGTCATCGGCAGCGGCGGCTCGAAGCGGATACGAACGGCTGTAAGTCAAGTGATGAGCCAGGTAGTTGATTTCAAACGTCCCCTCAAGACGGCAGTTGAAGCACCACGGCTCTATTGGGATGGCAAAGTGCTGCAGGTTGAACCCGGTTTTTCAGAGAAGGCTTTAAAAGAGGTTCAGAGCCAGGTGAAGATAAATCTTTGGGATAGAAAAGATGTGTTTTTCGGCGGAGTTCATGCCGTCATTCCAGGCAAGTGCGGGGCCGGTGATTCAAGGCGGGGAGGGTGCGTCGAAGAAGTGTGAACTTTTGACCTCTACCCGCAGTAAGCAAGGTCAATTCTTTAAACGATAGCATGGTGGCCTACATGGACCCAGAAACCGATGAACAGGTGATGAACGGCGGCAAATCAGAACACAGATCGATGAAGCAGAACCCAACCGTAACTATGGATCAGGAGCGCAACAAATCCATAGAAGAAAATCTAGAAAAACTGGCGGCCTTGAATCTGAGCAATGACATGTCCATGCAGCCGCGTTTTTCAACCGCTATGATTCGATTGGTTTCCGCGGCTGCCGGCATTGGAGCACTGCTGTTGATCTACCTTTTCGTGAAGCTCTTTTACTAGGTCTGCTTTTCCATCCGTGCCCAGGAATCCCGCAACGTCGCCACCCTGTTGAAGACCGGTTTTCCCGGGCCGCTGAGGACCGGGTCGAGGCAGAAATATCCCTGCCGCTCAAACTGTACCTGCACTCCCGCATCGATGCTTCCCAGCGAAGGTTCAAGTTTGCAGCCGGTGACGATGTCTCTGGAATGGGGATTGAGATGCGACTTGAAGTCAACCTCTTTGTCTGCATCGGGATGCTCGACATTAAAAAGCCGGTCATAGAGGTGGATATCACCATCGACCGCATGTTTCGCCGATACCCAGTGGATGGTTCCTTTCACTTTTCTGCCGTCAGGTGAACTGCCGCCTCTGGTCTCCGGATCATAGGTGCAGTGCAGCAGGGTCACCTGTCCGTTTGCGTCTTGTTCGAAAGACACACAAGTGATGTAGTAGCCGTAGCGCAGCCGAACCTCTCTACCCGGGCCCAGCCGAAAAAACTTCCTGGGCGGGTCTTCCATGAAGTCATTTCGCTCGATATAGAGCTCCCTGCTGAACGGCAGACTGCGGCTGCCGAGTTCCGGCTTCTGTGGGTGATTTTGAGCGGTTATCTCCTCGGTCTGATCTTCGGGGTAATTGTCGATGACTACCTTGAGCGGCTCGATAACTCCCATGACTCTGGGGGCCGTTTCATTCAAGTCTTCCCGCACCGCGTTTTCCAACACTCCCATGTCGATCCAGCTCTGTTTTTTGCCAATGCCGATCAGGTTGCAAAAGTTTCTGATCGACCTCGGAGTATAGCCTCTCCGCCTGAGCCCTGAAATGGTCAGCATCCTTGGATCGTCCCAGCCCTCAACATGGTTTTCTTCGACGAGCTGAAGCAATTTACGTTTACTCATCACCGTATAAGTTAAATTGAGCCGGGCAAACTCAATTTGACGCGGATGACCAGGGGTTTCCAAGGAATCAAGAACCCAATCATAAAGCAGCCGGTTATCCTGGAACTCGAGGGTACAGAGTGAGTGGGTGATCTGTTCCAGCATATCGGAGAGGCAGTGAGTAAAATCGTACATCGGATAGATACACCACTTATCTCCAGTTCGATGATGGGATGTTTTCAGGATTCTGTAGAGTACTGGATCGCGCATGACGATAGCCGGCGAACTCATATCGATTTTGGCTCGAAGGACCCGACTGCCGTCCGGAAAGACGCCATCCTTCATCTTTCTGAACAGTTCAAGGTTCTCTTCCTCTGAGCGGTTTCTATAGGGACTGTCTGTTCCCGGTTCAGTCAGGGTGCCACGGTAGCGGCGGATCTCTTCCGCCGACAGGTCGCACACATAGGCTTTGCCTCGTTTGATTAGCTGCTCGGCGAATTCGTAGAGTTTATCGAAATAGTCGGAGGCAAAGAAAAGATTGTCCTGCCAATCAAATCCCAGCCATTTTACATCTTGTTTGATCGACTCAACATATTCAATTTCTTCTTTGCTGGGGTTGGTATCATCGAAGCGGAGGTGGCATCTGCCGCCGAATTCATTGCTGATACCGAAATTGAGGCAAATCGACTTGGCATGGCCGATGTGCAGGAAACCATTGGGCTCAGGTGGAAATCGGGTTACCGGAACCGGATGCTTGCCGCTCTTCTGATCCTGGTCAACGATCTGCCGAATAAAATCAAGCGGTTTGTCAGCGCTGGTGCTGTCGGTTGTGGCGCTCATTTTAGCTGCCTTCGGGAAAGAGTTGCGGGGTTTTTCTAAGTCGGGAGACGACCTTTTCCTGACCTATGGTAACCAGAATATCGAACATCGAAGGACCGGCAAGTTGTCCGGTGACCACGGTACGCATACCGTTGATGATCACCCCAGGGTTTACTTCAACTCGCTCGGCACAGGCTCTGGCCAGCCTCTCTGTTTCTTCCACAGAAAAATCTGTCAGTTTTTCATATTCATCGGCCAGCTCCGGCAGCCACTGCTTGAGGCCGGGATGCTTGAGCAGATTCTTGTTGCGCGGTTTCGCTTCTATTTCATATTCATCTGAAAAATAGGCTCTGCCCAGGGTGGCGAAATCGGTAAGAACATGAAACCTGCTTCTTATCAAATCGATGGTGTCCAGAAACCATTGGTGCCGGCCATGATCATAGTCGTCCTGCCAGAGGTTGTCTTCGATGAGCACATTTTTTACCAGAGGAGCAAGTTCTTCGACTGGGATCGTCCGCAGATAATGCTCGTTGATGGCGATCGCTTTGGGGTCGGTGAAAAACTTTGGATCACCCTTTCGGTAATTGAAAATCGAGGCCGATTTGTTTATGCGATCGAGGCTGAACGCTTCGATCAGTTCCTCTTTAGAGAAGATCTCGCGGTCGTCGCCCGGAGACCAGCCCAGCAGGACCAGGAAATTGTTGAATGCCCAGGGAAGAAAACCGTGCTCCTTATAAAATTGCACGGCAACGATCTCACCATGACTTCTCTTTGATATCTTGGCTTTCTTGGTGTCCAGGGTCAGGGGAATATGGGCGAAAACCGGAATCGGTGCTTCCAGGGCCTCGTACAAGAGGAGCTGTTTGACAGTATTGGTCATGTGATCCTGTCCTCTGATGACGTGACTGATCCTGTCCCTGATATCATCCACCACATTGCAGAGCAGATAGAGCGGGCTGCCGTTGGATCTGACAATGACAAAATCGTCTATCTCATCGTAGGAACTTTCGATACGGCCGAGAACTTCGTCGTCGTAGCCAATTCTGCCCTCACGTTCCGGAACTTTGAAACGGATCACCGAGGGGTGCCCTGCCTGCAGTTTCTCCTCCACCTCACCAGCGGTCAGCTGTCGGCAGGTGCCGTCGTAGCCAAAATTTTGTTTGGCGGCGAGGGCTGCTTCTCGTTTCTTTTCTAGCTCTTCTTTGGTGCAGAAACAATGGTAGGCCTTGCGCTCCTGTAAAAGCTTCTCAGCGGCACGTCGATGGTCACCACTGAAATCGGTTTGAAAATAGGGGCCTTCATCCCAGTCGATACCCAACCATTCAAGGCCTTCGATGATACCGGCTATGGATTCTTCCGTTGAACGGTCTGCATCGGTATCTTCAATTCTCAGGACCAGTTTCCCTCCGGTCTTTTTTACGTAGAGCCAATTGTAGAGAGCCGTCCTGGCGCCGCCAAGGTGAAGATAGCCGGTGGGGCTGGGCGGAAAGCGTAATCTGGTTTGCTGCATATTTTTTTGCCTTTCTTGATTGAGAGTATTGAGCCGAAAACTGCGGTTTTAAAGAAATAAGCACAAATAGAAAAGATGGGTGCTTTTCTTTCCGATTTTCTCACCCTCTCTTCTTGCGAATACCCAACAAGCTGGTCTTATATCGTTTTGACTGCGATTATTCAACCAGATTTGTCTTTTGGTCATGCTTTGCGCTTGTCCTCTTCTACTTTAATAAGTATAATTCGCTGTTTTTTATGTCAATCGCCTGCCGGTGACCGGGGGACCGCCTGGTTTGCAGGGTTCTGAAACACACCAATATCCTGATAAGACGGGAAAAAGCTGAGAGGGTATAGAGTAGTCAGATGAGAGTGCTAATAAGTGATAATCTTGCTCCGATTGGAGTCGAAATTCTAGAAAATGCCGGTATCGAAGTAGATTTCAGACCAGGACTGAGCCCTGATGAGATAAAAGCCGCCATCGGAGAATATGAAGGGTTGATCATCAGAAGCGCCACCAAGGTGACCGAAGACCTGCTGGAATCAGCCGGACGCTTAAAGGTCGTGGGCCGGGCCGGAATCGGTCTGGATAATGTCGATGTCCCTGCTGCCAGCCAGAAAGGCGTCATTGTCATGAATGCACCTGACGGTAATGCCACCACCACCGCCGAGCTTGCCATCTCCATGATGATGTCCCTGTCCCGCAATATTCCCCAGGCCACCGCTTCGATGAAAGCAGGCAGGTGGGATAAGAAAAAATTTATGGGCCATGAACTCACCGGCAAGACCTTCGGAGTCATCGGCATCGGCCGGATAGGCAGCATTGCCGCAAGCCGGGCCCAGGGATTAAAAATGAAAACCATCGCTTTTGATCCACATATGCCTAAAGAGGTGGCTGAAAAACTGGGAGTCGAACTGGTCGACCTGATCGAGTTGGCCAGGAGAAGCGACGTTATCTCCGTTCACGTACCGTTGACCAAGGAGACAAAGAACCTGGTATCCACAGAGTTTTTTGACAACATGAAGGCCGAAGCCATGTTCGTCGATTGCGCCCGCGGAGGCGTCTGTGACGAAGCCGCTCTTTATGAAGCCTTAAAAGAACACAAGATCGGTGGCGCCGCACTGGACGTGTTCGCCCAGGAACCGACGACCCCGGAGAATTGTCCGCTGCTGGGCCTGGACAATTTTATCTGCACTCCCCATCTCGGTGCATCAACCAGCGAGGCTCAGGAGAACGTGGCGGTGGCAATCGCTGAGCAGGTAGCCGATTATCTGAAAAAAGGGACGGTAACCAATGCGGTCAACGTGCCCTCGGTCAGTGACGATGTTCTGGCCCAGGTCGGCCCTTATATCACTCTTGGGGAGATGCTCGGTAATATGCATATGCAGCTTGCCAAGGGGGGTATCCAGGAAATTGCCATCGAGTATGGCGGAAACCTGGCGGAGCTGGAGACAAATTCAATTACGGTGGCCTTTCTCAAAGGGCTCTTCACCCCTATCTTAAAGGATGCAGTAAATTACGTGAATGCCCCCATAATTGCCAGAGACCGGGGTATAAAAATTGTCGAATCACGGACCGATAAATCTTCAGATTTTATCAATACGCTCTCCATAAGGGTCTCCACAGACTCCGATGAAATCGTTCTGGTCGGCACCGTCTTCGGCAAGAACGAGCCCCGTCTGGTGAGATTGAATAATTTTAGGCTGGAAGCCTTGCCCTCCGGGCCGATGTTATTAGTCTATAACAACGATGTTCCAGGAGTCATCGGGGCCCTGGGTACCGAGTTGGGTAAGTGCGGTGTAAATATTTCCAGGATGACTGTGGGGCGGGAAATAGAGAGCAAACAGAATATTATCTTTCTGGGGACGGATCAGTTGATTTCAGCCGAAGTGCTGGAACGGGTTCGGGCACTTGACAACATCAACGGCGCCCAAAGTTTCGATCTATAACATAACTTAAGCAGCGCCGGGGGAGACCCGGACAGCAGAGGAATCAAAATGGCTGAAGAAAACACCAGCAGCAGCGTCTGCGGCGAAGGAGAGGTACCGGACAAAGAAGGGCGCTGCGTGATGCCCGAGGTCACTTTTTCGACTTTCGTAATGTCACTCAACACTTCGGTACTCTATCACTTGGGTGAACTGCCGGACCCGGAAAGCGGCGAAAGGTTCGTCAACCTTGATCTGGCCAGACATGCCATCGATACACTGGTCGTTCTCGAGCAGAAGACAAAAGGCAACCTGACGGAAGAAGAGTCGGAATTGATGCGCAACATCCTCTATGATGTAAAGATCCGATTCGTCAATGCCGCCAAACGATAGTTCCTGGGTTCCTTTCCTCAGTTCCTGCTGAGCAGCAGCGAGATGAAAACAGAACTGACGGCGCCGGCAAAGGTGAATTTGAGTCTGCATGTGACCGGCAGGAGGGAGGACGGGTATCATGAGCTGGTTACGAGGATGCAGAAGCTTGATTTCTGCGACCTGATAGAACTCGAACTGAACGATTCCGGTGTTGTTGAGATTGACTGTGATAACGACGATGCCGGCGCTGACCAATCTAACTTGGCCGTAAGAGCTGCCCACAAATTCTTTCTCGCCTGCAACCGGGAAGGCCGACACGGTTTGAAAATCAAGCTCAACAAGCGCATTCCAGTCGCCGCCGGTCTGGGGGGGGGCAGCAGTGACGGTGCGGCGGTTCTCAAGGGCTTGAACGAGTTGTCTGGATTTCCTCTGTCAGAAGAGAAACTCCTTGACTGCGGCCGCAGTCTCGGTGCCGATTTCGCTTTCTTCATATCGTCTCACGAAGCAGCCCTGGCCACCGGAATTGGCGATAAGCTGGACAAGGTTAAGACTGTCAATCAGTACCATTACCTGCTGGTTAATCCAGGAATTCAGGTAGAGACCAGATGGGTATATGATAATTATCGATTGACAAAAAAAGATGATAAATTTATATTTCCCGGTTCTCTAAACAGCGATGATCAGGAGTTTACCCCCGCGGATCTCCACAACGATCTGGAGGCGGTAACCATAGCACGCCATCCGGTCATAGCCCAGGTCAAGGAACTGCTCGTGGAAGCTGGTGCTGCAGGGGCTCTGATGTCGGGAAGCGGACCGACGGTGTTCGGTCTTTTTGAAAATGAACGAAGGGCCGAAGCTGCAGCCCTCTCATTGACCAGGAAATTCATCAATGAAACGGGATACAGTATAATATCGGCAAAAGCCATCGCTGGGGCGTAGCCAAGTGGCCAAGGCACCGGGTTTTGATCCCGGCATTCGTAGGTTCGAGTCCTACCGCCCCAGCCAGATCTTTTAATCACATAGGCTTGAGACTATGGGCAACGTAATGAAAATATTTTCCGGCAATGCAAACTTTGCCATGTCGGAAGAGATTGCGGAACACCTTGGCTTGGAGGTTTCCAGGGCTGATGTAAGGAAATTCAGCGATGGTGAGATTTTCGTTGAAATCAGGGAAAACGTCCGGGGCACCGATGCCTTCATTGTCCAACCTACCTGTACACCGGTCAATGATCACCTTATGGAACTGGTGATCATGGCCGATGCGATGAGGAGGGCATCAGCTCGACGAATCACCGCTGTCCTTCCTTATTACGGCTATGCCAGGCAGGATCGGAAAGTGGCACCGAGGGTACCCATCTCAGCCAAAGTGGTTGCCGAGATGCTCATGGCGGTGGGCGTCAGGAGGGTTCTGTGCATGGACCTCCACGCCGGCCAGATTCAAGGATTTTTCAACATTCCAGTGGATCATCTCTATGCCGCCCCCGTGCTGATTGATCACATCAGAGAAAATTTTGACGATTTCATTATGATCTCACCGGATGCCGGGGGAGTAGAGAGAACCAGGGCGTTTGCCAAAAGGCTCAATTGTGGGCTGGCAATCATAGATAAAAGAAGGGATCGCCCCAATCACAGCGAGGCGATGCATGTCATCGGCGACGTTAAAGGGAAAATCGCTATTCTGATGGACGATATGGTCGATACTGCCGGGACCCTCTGCAGCGGAGCCGATACTCTTCTGGAGAACGGAGCCAAAGAGGTACATGCCTGCTGCTCCCATGGCGTACTTTCTGGCCCGGCGGTGGACAGGCTGAACAGTTCGGCGATCAAATCGCTGGTGGTCACCAATACGATACCGCTGCGTGAAAATGCCAGGGAATGTGGGAAAATCAAAGTGTTGTCCGTCTCTTCGCTACTCGCTGAAGCCATTAGGCGGATCCATAACGAAGATTCGGTGAGTTCTTTGTTCGTCTGACCAAAGGTCGTAAATATATTGATGATAATTGAGATCGGTAGAAATCTTAAAATAACTACTGGTTGAAGGAGGAAGTATGATAACCAAGGAAATAGCCACATCGGTAAGGGAAGTCTTCGGTAAAGCTCCGATTGGGAGAATGCGGGCCGAAGGGAAGACCCCTGGAGTCGTCTACGGTGGCGGCAACGAGGCCCTTGCACTCGAGTTTGAGACAAAAGTTCTGTTCCAGGAGCTTCTGGACATTCGGGGCCGTAATGCCGTCATCACCCTGAAGATCGATAACGGTACGGAAAAGAAAGTACTGGTCAAAGAACTGCAGACTGACCCGCTCAAGGACAGCCTTCTTCACGCAGATTTTCTGGAGATTGATATTCAGAAATCGGCCAGTTTTGCGGTGCCTATCGTCTATTCGGGAAAAGCAAAAGGCGAAGATTTTGGCGGTCTTACGCAGATTGCCAAAACTGAGCTTTTAGTGGAAGGAAAGCCGCTTGATATCCCTGATGACTGTCGGGTAGACGTGTCTGGCATGGCTATTGGTGACCATATCTCCGCCGCTGATATTAGTCTACCAGAGGGTGTCAGCCTGCTCAGCGATCCCGAGATGGTGTGCTTTTCGGTGGCCGCCCCTTAATTTTCCTAAGTCGGGATGGCCTGATCTCGGCAGCAATTTTCTGGAAATCCGGAAAGGAGAAAATCTTTTCCGGATTTTTCATTTGGCACCGCCATGAACAGCGATTCCTATACAATTGCCGGCCTTGGTAATCCCGGTTCTAAATATCTAAAGACCAGGCACAACATCGGGTTCATGTTCGTTGACTGGCTTGCCGATAGCCATGGCGTATCATTTTCCAAAGACAAGCATCAGGGACTGAGTACCAGAATAAGAGTTGGCGGCGGCAGAGTTAATTTGCTCAAACCGCAGACTTTCATGAACCGGTCCGGGTGTTCGGTGGCATCCTTCATTCGCTATCTGGGTCTACACCCTTCTCAACTGCTCGTCATACATGACGACATCGATATGCATCCAGGTCGCGTCAAACTGGTTGAAGGTGGAGGCACCGGCGGACATAACGGCATTCGATCTATTGTCAAGGAACTTGGGACCAATGATTTTTATAGGCTCAAGATTGGGGTTGGGAGGCCGGGAGCAGGCGGGACCCATCCGGACATGGATGTTGACAAATATGTACTGGCCGATTTTTGCGCAGGGGAATTGAACGAGATTAGGCAGCGATTTGAAGAAATCGAGGACGGTCTGGAATTTTTCTTCAGAGCAGATGTTGCCAAGGCGATGACCAGGCTCAACGCCATTAGGTAACTGATTCTAAGTCAAGGGTGGCAAGGCCCGGCCAAAGACTTACCTCGGATAGCCTTTCTAAGTCTGATGATCGTCTGAATCAACTCGGGTTGAGTAATAAATCGGGATGTTTTGTGCGATTTGTGTTATAGTTTATAATTGTTCGATACTAATCAGGCTAATCAGAACCGCTGTACATCAATTTCATGCCTCCTGTCCGGCCTTAACCGTCTGTTGCATCATGGTCTAATTTGAAGGAATAGTGACAGGAATGCGCATCTGTAGCTGAATTATCAATGAATCAGGGAGAAAGCAGTGTTTGCTGAAGGAGACATGGCAGTATATCCGGCACACGGGGTCGGCGTTATAAAATCAATTGAAACCCAGCAGGTGGCCGGAATTGACCAGAAGTTTTACGTTCTGGAAATTCTCGGGAATTCTATGAGAATCATGATTCCTACTTCCAGCAGTGAGAATGTGGGGCTGCGCTCCATTGTCAACAAAAAGGAGGCCCTCGAGGTCTTGAATATTCTCAGGGACCGGGCCGTCGAGATTGATTCACAGACCTGGAATCGACGTTATCGAGAATACATGGAGAAGATCAAGACCGGATCTATATTTGAGGTTGCAGCTGTGCTGAGGGATCTCTTTCTACTCAGCGTCGACAAAGATCTCTCATACGGCGAGAGGAAAATGCTCGATACGGCCAAAGGGCTGCTGGTCAAAGAGCTATCCATAGCTCAGGACGTCGAAGAAGATAAAATCAGCCAAAAGATCGAAAATATTTTTTCCTGATTGCCTCCATAGGCCAATTCTGCCGCTTCACCAATCGCCGGCTGTATGAAGAAGCCCTGGTTGTCATCCGCTGACGAGCCGTTCTCATATATAGTCGAGGAACGGTTTCACAACCTACGCCTGGATCAATATCTGGCGCTGACCCTGGAAGATTTTTCCAGGTCCCAACTCTCTGACTCGATCAAATCCGGAACGATTCAAGTCAATGATGTTAAAGTGAAACCTGGGTACCGATTGAAGCCTGGGGATGTCATCAGCGGCACCATCGAAGTTGTCTTTGAACCGCTGACCTTGAAGCCGCAGGACGTCTCCTTCGAGGTCATCGAAGAAGATCCGGCATATCTGGTAATTTCCAAACCCCCAGGACTTGTGGTTCATCCTGGAAGCGGAAACATTGACAATACCCTGGTAAACGGTCTCTTGTTCCGCTACGACAATATCGGCCAGGTAGGAGATGAAAACCGGCCCGGTATTGTCCACCGGCTCGATAAGGACACCTCAGGAGTGATGATAGTCGCCCGCACCAAAACCGCCCATACCCATCTGGTGGACCAATTCAAGAATCGCCGGGTTGAAAAGACCTATCTTGCTCTGGTAAATGGGGTGATGACGGAAGACGCCGGCCGCATCGTGGCGCCGATCGGCAGGCATCCGGTTCATCGACAAAAAATGGCGGTATGTGAGCGAAATGGCAGGCACGCAGCAAGCAATTGGAAATGTACAAAGAGGTTTGCAAGACATACTCTTGTTGAGGTTCATATAGAAACCGGCAGAACCCATCAGATTCGGGTACATCTTGCGGACCTTGGCTATCCAGTGGCTGGGGATCGTCTCTACGGCTCCTCCAGAGATAACACCGGCTTTCCACGCCAGATGCTGCATGCCTGGAAGCTCAGCTTTCTGCATCCGGTTACAGGTCAAAGGAGAGGGGCGCAGGCAGATCTGGCCGAGGACTTTGCAACGGTCCTGGTGGAATTGGAGAAAGTTTCATGTTGATTGGTATTACAGGCAGCATCGGCAGCGGCAAAAGTCTTGTGGCCAGGCTGCTGGCAAACAGGCTGTCGGTTCAGGTTCACAGCAGTGATGAAATCTGTCGGCGGCTTCTGAATAGAGGAGAGGCGGGGTATCAGAAGTTGGTCGAGACCTGGGGAGATCGTTATCTCACCGGCAGCGGTGAAGTCGATAGGGTAGGTCTGCGATCTGCGGTGTTTAATGATCGGATCGTACGCAAACTTCTGGAAGACATTCTTCATCCATTGGTTCGCAAAGAACTGCTGGAAGTGAAGACCAAAGGCGGTCTCACCAAGGCGCAGATCGCCGAGGTACCGCTCTTGTTTGAATGCGGCTGGCAAGAAGATTTCGACTACATCGTATGTGTGACTGCAGATCCTGACCTTGCCTTACAGCGTGTTGTCGACAGGGATTCGGTCAGGCCTGCCGAGGTAGAGAAGATTACTGCCGTGCAGCTTGATCCGACCACTAAAGTTGATCTGTCCGACTACCATATTGACAACAGCGGCAGCATAGAAGACACAGAGAAACAGGTGGAGCAACTGGCGGAAGCGCTGCTCACTCTGATGGATATGAATAAATCCAAATAAATCTGCAAAATACTTGACACCATCCGGAAGAGCACGTATAAGAGAGACAAGTCCAAAATTGACTCCCGCCTGAGACGATCATTGCAGATATCTGAACTTTTCCAATTTCACAAACGTTAAAGGCACTACGGTAAATCGATTTAGTAATAAGGCTTAAACCCCAAAATCTTACCAGCCGCCGTTTATATAATATTTTAATCGCAAGGCTCTTTTAACTTTCGTAATCAGGTTTGTCGTAAACCATCGACATACCAAAACAGCGCTTACTGGTGCCTTTCACCAGGTCGAATCAGCCTGTATTCGAAGCTATCAGAAAACAAGTTGTACCTAACAAGGAGAACATTGGTGTGATGAATCTGGCAGAGCTGAAGCTCAAGAAGATCGATGAACTGGTGAAGCTTGCCCGAGGCCTCAAGGTCGAAGGTTACAGCTCGTTGCGCAAGCAGGAGTTGATTTTTGCCATTCTTCGGGCCCAGGCCGACGAGGAAGGCAAACTGAGGGGAAGCGGAGTTCTTGAAATTCTGCCGGATGGCTTTGGATTCCTCCGGGCTCCCGATTACAACTACCTGCCAGGGCCTGATGACATCTATGTTTCTCCCTCCCAGATCAGGAGATTGAATCTGCGTACCGGTGATGTCATCGATGGAATGGTTCGTGCACCCAAGGAGAGTGAACGTTATTTTGCCCTGCTCAAGGTCGAAAGCGTCAACTTTGATCCACCCGAGGCTGCCAAGCAGAAAACGTTGTTCGGCAATCTCACCCCCCTGCACCCGGACGAAAAATTTAATCTCGAATGGCAACCCGACAATTTCTCCATGCGGATAATGGACATGTTCGCACCTATCGGCAAAGGGCAGCGCGGCCTTCTGGTGTCCCCGCCCCGCACCGGTAAAACCGTGCTGATGCAGAAAATTGCCAATTCGATCGTTCGTAATCACAAAGAAGTATATCTCATCGTGCTGCTGATTGACGAAAGGCCTGAGGAGGTCACTGAAATGCAGCGCAGCGTCAAAGCTGCCGAGGTGGTCAGTTCAACCTTTGACGAACCGCCGCAGCGGCACATTCAGGTCGCCGAAATGGTCATTGAAAAAGCCAAGCGACTGGTCGAACATAAGAAAGATGTGGTCATCCTGCTCGATAGTATTACCAGGCTGGCCAGGGCTTACAACACGGTAACTCCGGCCAGCGGAAAAATACTTTCCGGTGGGGTGGAGGCCAATGCCTTGCATAGGCCTAAGCGGTTCTTTGGCGCAGCAAGAAATATCGAGGAGGGTGGAAGCCTCTCCATCCTTGCCACTGCGCTGATCGAAACCGGTTCGAAAATGGATGAAGTCATCTTTGAGGAGTTTAAAGGTACCGGTAATATGGAGCTCATCCTTGATCGCAAGATGGCCGATAAACGAATCTTTCCCGCCATCGATATTAAAAAATCCGGTACTCGCAAGGAAGATCTGCTGCTCAAAGGCGATGTGCTTAACCGGATCTGGATTCTGAGGAAGCTGCTCGCTTCGATGAACCCTGCAGACGGAATGGACTTTCTGGTGGACAAACTCAAGCAACATAAAAACAACCAGGATTTCCTCGATTCCATGAACGGCTAGGAACTTGAAACCAGATGGGTTGATTTGTGGTTGATTGTTATTTTTATTGCTTTACCTTTTGTTCATTGATATACTGATAATCTTTGTTTGAATTTAACTAATGATCTGATTAGCCTGCATTTGGAGGATCACCTGTACCATGAAAAAAGATATACATCCTGAATACAAAAATATCACCGCGGTATGTGCCTGCGGCAGCACCTTTGAGATAGGTTCGGTACTGCCCGAGCTGAAGGTGGAGATCTGCTCTGCCTGCCACCCCTTCTTTACCGGCAAACAGAAGCTGATAGATACAGCCGGCCGCATCGAGAAATTCCGTAGACGCTACGCCAAGCACTACGAGTCTAAAGAAGAAGCTTAGGTTCGACAGACCGATGCCGGAAGGCATCGGCAAAGGGTCCGCAGTAATGGTTTCATTGCTGTGGACTTTTCTTTTTATTCGCTCTGCCTCGGGTGAGTCCCATGCTCGATAGATTTCATGATATAGATGATAAGCTTGCCGATCTTGAAGGGCGCTTGTCAGATCCTTCTCTGATCAACAATCAGCAGGAATATCAGAAAGTAGTCAAGGAGCACTCCCATCTTTCCCGACTTTCTGAGCTGATCCGGTCACACAAGGACATCGAACAGCAGATTGATGGTAACCGTGCGCTTCTGCAGGATGAAAAAGAGGATCCCGAGATAAGGGAACTGGCCGAGATTGAACTCGAAGAGCTCAGCACTAAAATGAAAGAGCTGGAGAGCGATATCCAGATTTTTCTACTGCCCAAAGACCCCAACGACGATAAGAATATTTTCTTGGAGATCAGGGCGGGGACCGGAGGCGATGAAGCGGCGCTGTTCGTCGGTGACCTGTTCAGGATGTACAGCCGTTACGCGGAGTCCATGAACTGGAGGGTCGAGATCATGTCTTCCAGCCCGCTCGGTATTGGCGGTTTCAAGGAAATTATCGCCATGATCAGCGGTGATATGGTTTACTCAAAGCTGAAATTCGAAAGCGGAGTTCATCGGGTACAGCGGGTTCCTGAAACCGAGGCCCAGGGGCGGATTCATACTTCGGCCGTAACAGTGGCCATATTGCCTGAAGCCGATGAAGTAGAGGTGGATATCGATATGAATGAGCTTAAAATCGACGTCTACCGTTCTTCCGGTCCTGGCGGGCAGAGCGTAAACACCACCGACTCGGCAGTTCGGATCACCCACTTACCCACCGGGCTGGTAGTCATCTGCCAGGATGAGAAATCCCAACATAAAAACAAAGCCAAAGCATTGACCGTACTTCGCGCCAGATTGCTGGACCAGCTCGAACGGGAACAGCACGATCAGATATCCCAGGATCGCAAAAGCCAGGTAGGCAGCGGCGATCGAAGCGAGCGGATCAGAACCTATAATTTTCCCCAGGGCCGGCTCACCGATCACCGCATAAATCTTACCCTCTATAAACTGGAAGCAATTATGGACGGAAAACTTGACGAAGTCGTTGTTCCGCTGGCCGTCTGTGACCAGGAAGAAAAACTCAAACGTATTCAGTAATCCCTCAGGACCAGGCACCATGAACAACAGGCAGGAAGTATGGCGGATAGCCGATCTCCTGCAGCGGGCACTATTTCTCTTCGAACGGGCCGGAATCGATTTCCCCCGGACCGATGCTGAACTGTTGCTGGCCCACTGTTTGTCGCTATCCCGAACAGAGCTTTACCTGAGGGCAGGGGAGGTCGTTGGAGAAGCACAGGCGGACAGCTGCCTGGGTTTATTTGCGAGAAGGTGCCGCCGGGAACCGGTTGCCTATATAACCGGCGAATGTGAATTCTGGTCTCAATCATTTGAAGTTACCCCCGCAGTTCTTATTCCCCGGCCAGAGACAGAAATTCTGATAGAGCGTGTGCTGGCCAGAGATGATGACTTTTATCAACAGAGTAAATGTCTCGATTTATGCAGCGGAAGCGGTATTATCGCCATTGTGCTGGCCTTGGAACTCGGGCTCGAGCTGATCACTGTGGAGATCTCGAGTCCGGCGCTGGAGATCTGCAGACGCAATTGTGTCCGGCACGGTGTGGAAAATAAGGTGCAGCTGATCCAGGCAGATTTGACCACCTGTTTCCTTGAAAATGCGCAATTTGGACTGATAACGGCCAATCCTCCCTATGTGAGCAGGGCCGAGATAGAAGCTGGCATGCAGCCGGAAGTGATAGAGTTCGAACCCTTTCTGGCCCTGGACGGGGGGCCGGATGGTCTCGATCTTATCAGACGGATTGTTGCAGCGCTGCCTCGATTGCTTGCTCCCGGCGGAGATTTCTTCATGGAGATCGGAGCTGATCAGGGCCCGGCCATAAAAGAGCTTCTGGCAAGTTTACCAGCTGAGGATAGTTACGCGTATATCGATATCATCAAGGATTATGGTGATCAGGATCGTCTGGTTCAGGTGAGGAAGCAAATCTAATTTAACACCGGATACAGTTGTCATGGAAAAATTGATCATCGAAGGTGGTCGGGAACTGGTTGGATCGGTTCAGATCAGCGGAGCGAAAAACGCAGCTCTTCCACTAATCGCCGCAACCCTGCTGGCACCTGGCATCCATGAACTTACCAATGTGCCAGATCTACGCGACACCCGCACTATTCTGGCCCTCATTGGCGAACTGGGCTGCACCTGTCGTCGTCAGGGTTCGACCCTGTATATCGACAGCAGTAATGTCTCCTATTCAGAGGTTTCCTACGACCTGGTCAAGACCATGCGGGCCTCAGTGCTCGTACTCGGGCCTCTGCTGGCCCGACTGGGGCGGGCAAAAGTTTCCTTGCCAGGCGGCTGCGCAATTGGTGAGAGACCTATCAACTTTCACATCCGAGGCTTTGAGCGGCTCGGAGTGCATTGCACCCTCGAACACGGCTACGTTGATGCCCGTCGTGAAAGCGATCTAAAGGGGGGTACCATCCATTTTGATATTCCCTCGGTAACCGGAACTGAAAACCTGCTTATGGCCGCTGTTCTCGCCAGAGGAACCACGGTACTCAAAAACGCTGCCCGTGAACCGGAAATCGGCAATCTGATCGACATGCTCAATAACATGGGAGCTGACGTAGAAGGAAAGGGGACCGATCAGATCACCATTCACGGGGTTGACAACCTATGTGCTGCCAAAACCGCCATTATCCCTGATAGGATCGAGACCGGAACCTATCTGATGGCCATCGCAGCAGCAGGAGGCCAGGCCACTCTGACAGGGTGCAAACCAGGACATCTGCCGGCCTTGCTTGACAAGCTCATGGAAGCGGGGGTTGAATTAAAGACAGCAGAAAATTCGATTACCGTAAGCATGTCTGCCAACCGGCGACAGTCCATGAAAGGGGTGGATATCAAGACCATGGTCTATCCGGGTTATCCCACCGACCTGCAGGCCCAGTTTATGGCCTTGATGACGCTGAGTTCAGGAATCTGTGTGATAAAGGAAACCATTTTCGAAAACAGGTTCATGCATGTGGCTGAACTGCGACGTCTCGGGGCGCAGATCCAAACCGAGGGGAATTCAGCGGTGGTTACCGGCAGGGGGCCAGAGGGCTTGAATGGCGCCCGGGTCATGGCCACCGATCTCAGAGCCAGTTCCTCACTGGTAATTGCAGCCCTGGCAGCCTCGGGGCGAACCGAGATATCGAGGATTTATCATCTGGAGCGGGGCTACGAAAATCTGGTTGACAAGCTTACCGGACTTGGGGCCCGGGTCTGGAAGGAGAATGAATAGAGGAGTCACTCGACAGCTTCTGCCTCCTGAGGCAGTATCAGCGTAAAGCAGGCACCCCCCAATTCTGATTTTTCAACGGCAATAGATCCGTTGTGAGCTTCTATCACCTGGTTGGCGATGGCCAGTCCCAATCCGGTGCCATCTGTTCGTTTGGTAAAAAAGGGTTCAAAGATTTTCTGAACTTCCCCTGGCTCTATGCCGGGACCGTTATCGCTTATTTTGATCAGACAGAGTTCCTGGTTGTCTGACACACAGATGGTGCTACCACTCAGTTCCAGCTTTTCGTTTCCTTGAGGACAGAAGGACAGAGCGTTCTGGAGCAGCTGGCCGATAACTCCAAAGAGCTGTTCTTCATCTCCCCAGACTCGAAACTTGGTGTCGATCTGTATATCGACGCTGCAGGTTGCGGGCCATTTCTGGTCTGCCCGACAGACCTGAAGTATTTCCTCAACGCAGGGCCGAAGCAGGAACCAGTCGCGTTTGATATTTTCCGGTCGGGCAAATTTCAGGAAATTGGTAATGGTATTGGCGAGCCGGTCCGATTCCCGGAGAATGATTTTAGTCAATTCATAATTTTGGGGCTCGGAACTGCCCGCCGAGCCGAATTCATCGGCAAGCACCTGAGCGGAGCCGGAAATTGCCGCCAGAGGGTTTCTGAAGTCATGGGCGATGGAGGCACTCATCATGCCGATTGCTGCCAATTTTTCCGCCTGTCTCATCTGATTTTCCAGACGTTCAATCTCGCCGATATCTTTAAGGGTAATAATGGTCACATCCTCTTCTTGGGAGTCCTTGCCTTCGAGGTTGTCTTCATCGGAGGAGTGGAGCTGGGTCAGGGCGTAACCGAGTCTGAGAGTCTGTTTGTCCTGGCGTTCAAACAGGCAGGCATTCCGAGGGGAAAGGCTGGCCGGATCAAGGCCCGGAAAAATGGAACTCAGCTCTTTCCCCAAAAGTTCCGTCGGAGGCTGTCCGGTGATGTCAGTGGTCGCATTGTTGGCTGAGGTGATGATACCTTCTCTGTTGATGGTAAGGATACCGGTGGTGATATTATCAAAAATTTTCTTATAGAGAAGTGACAATCGGTCAAAATCGTATTTTGTGCTCGACAATTCTCTGGTAGTAGATCGCAGCATGGTGCCGAACATGGCGCTAATGAAGGCACCGAGGAAAAAAGTGAGCCCCATGGTGCCGAATTGACGAATATTGTTGAACAGGGCAGCCTGCTCGTAGAATTTTGAGACCAGAACATAGTCAGGCAGGTAGCCAAAATTTTCGAGCAGTAGAATGAGGGCAAAAAGAAGCGTCGAGGCGGCCGCGCCAATGAGTCCCCCCTTGAGGGGAATCAGCAGACCACCTGAAATAATCGGGAAAAAATAGACCGAAGAGAAAATGGAAAGTGAGCCGCCGGTCAAATAAATCAGCATTGAGGCGAAGACCACATCAAACAGGGTCTGGATGAAACCGAAACGACGATATTCGCTGTCGAGATGTAGCAGTGTGAAGGCAGATACGATAGTTGACAGGTAGACAATCAGGGTAAAGAGAACGAGCAGGCTCGGAGGCATGACAATAGCTTCGAACCTTTCATCGAGCAGGATAAGGCTGATTACTGTTATCAGCGTATATAATACGATGCGCAGGAGAAGCAGCCAGAACAGTTGACGCTTAAGGAGGTCGCCCAGGGAGGTGGGATAGAGCTGCGCTTCGGGAATGGTGTCGATTTTCATCGTCTACAGGCCATATTTTTGGGCTTTGTAGCGCAGTGACCTGAAACTGACCTTGAGCAGTTCTGCAGCTTTTGTCTTGGAGTTGCCTGCCTTTTCAAGGGCATGCGAGATCAGTGTTTTTTCCAGATCGGCGACCACCGCATCGAGGCCGCGCTCGAACAGCTCATCTTCGTCGTGGGCGGCAACAAAGGCACTATCTGTAATGACGCCCTCCTTTCTTTTCTGCAGCGGCCCGCTCAGAGAAAGGTTTTCCGGCAATATGATGCTGGACGTCTCCAGAGCTACCCCCCGTTCTATGACGTTCTCCAGCTCTCTTACATTGCCGGGAAAGTCGTATCCCATCAATACTTCTAAGGCGTAAGATGATATCTCACTGATCTCCTTGCCGAGCATGGTCGAGTATTTTTTCAGAAAATGTTCTACCAGAAGAGGAATATCGCTCTTTCTCTCCCTCAAGGAGGGTACCCGTATAGGAACCACTGCCAGCCGATAAAAAAGATCCTCGCGGAAACGGCCGGCCTGTATCTCATCTTCGAGAATTCTGTTGGTGGCAGCGATGATCCTGACGTCAATCGGCAAATGTTTTGTACCTCCCACCGGCTTTACTTCTCTTTCCTGCAGCACACGCAGCAGTTTAGTCTGGATTATCGGGGTCAGTTCACCGATTTCGTCTAAAAAAGCAGTGCCGCTGTTGGCCTCCATAAAGAGCCCGGTCTTGTCGTTAATGGCGCCTGTAAATGATCCTTTTACATGTCCGAACAACTCGCTTTCCATAAGCTCTTCAGGAATGGCACTGCAGGTGATAGGCACGAACGGATGAGCATGAAATTTGCTCCTTTTGTGTATGGCCTGGGCCACCAATTCCTTGCCGGTGCCGGATTCACCGTAAATAAGCACGTTGGCAGGGGTCGGTGCTATCCGGTTGATCATATCGAAGATTTTCTGCATCTCTTTGCTTTTGCCGATGATTTCAGGAAAAAGCTCTGCTGCCTGCTGGGGTTTGAGGGTGGAATCGGTCCTATTGGTTGCCGTATAGATGACCGATTTTATTTCATCGACATTAAAGGGTTTGGAGATATAGTCGTAAGCCCCGCTTTTCATGGCCTGGACAGCGTCATTTGGCGAGGCGAAGGCGGTGATCATAATGACCGGGATATCATCCCCTTCATCCTTCACTTTTGCGAGCAGCTCAAGTCCACCCATACCGGGCATTCTGATGTCGCTGATGACGAGGTCCACACGGTTTTTACCAAGTGCGGTCATTGCCTGGTTTCCATCGCCGGCGACAAGGACTTCGTAACCTTCCTTGGTGAGCAGGATCTTGAGAAAATCCCGCATCGATTTTTCATCATCGACAATCAGAATTGTAGTCATGCGCTCTATTCCGGATCAGAAGTAAGAAAAGTAAAAAAACACTATGAAGATTATGCTATTCTATCTCATTAAAAAAAAAGAAGTCAATTATCTTAAATACTTTTGCTGTATTTAGCCATGAAAATGAGGATCTGTAGAACTGGGTACTCAGTTTGGACCCAACCGTTCTGAAAATATCTGAGTGGTCTGCTCGACAGATCCTATATTGCAAAAAGAAGTGGCAGATGGTATTCAGGGCTTTGCCAATTCGCCATCCGTCGCAACTATAACTATTTGAACCAGATGAACGACGCCCAAAGTAATTTTGAAGATCAGCCTCTCACCGAACATCTCCGCGAACTGCGGAGCTGCCTGATCTATTCCTTGGCGGCAATATTCATTGGCTTCTGCCTTTCCTACGTGGTCATCAGGCCCATTGGAACCTGGTTCTTCAAACCGCTCACCGAAGTATTGCCCGAAGGCACCAGCCTGATCTTCACCTCATATCAGGAAGGGTTTTTTTTTACCTAAAACTCGCCCTGGTCTGCGGTATCATTCTTGCCAGTCCGATGATCTTCTATCAGATCTGGAGGTTTATTGCGCCGGGTCTGTATCGTCATGAACGGCGCGTTGTTTTGCCGTTTACGGTGATATCAACCGTTTTTTTTATTTCCGGCACCGCCTTCGGCTATTTCATAGTCTTCCCTCCCGCCTTTAAATTTCTGGTAGGCTATAACAATGAATTTCTCACTTCTCTGCCGGCGGTGAGTGAGTATTTCTCGCTGGCCCTCAGGCTTTTGATCGCCTTTGGTGTCATTTTCGAGATGCCGGTCATGATGGTCTTTCTGGCCAAGGCCGGGCTGGTATCGGTTTCGTTTCTCAACAAGCATAGAAAATATGCCATTCTGCTCAATTTCATCATCGCCGCCGTTCTTACGCCAACTCCTGACATTGTCAATCAGATGATGATGGGCATTCCGCTGCTGATACTCTACGAGGTCAGCGTCCTGGCTGTCTGGTTCTTCGGCAGAAAACCTTTTTCCGGCTTTGATGAAAAGGTCTGAATCGTCAGGCTGAACTGGATTTTTCCCCGTTGTGCATTATAAAATAAAAACCGTCTGCAGATTTGATTTACTGACACTGTTGCTTCGTCTGCGGCTGCACTTTGGTAACTGCAGTAAGCAATGCCGGCCTAGGGGCTGCCGCTTGATTTGAAGATCCACTATTCAAAGAGGGAGAATAAATAATGGGCTCGGACACTCTGTTTGAGAAGGCACTGGAGGTCGGCAGACCGCCGACAGTGAGAAAACTGTTTCCAAATTCGAGAGGACTGCTGGTTAGCGGTAGGGTCGTAAACAGGGCCCTGGCACAGAAAGGCCAGGCCATGACCATGGCGGCAAACGGGAGGAATTATTTTGTCATCCAGGGGGCCCTGCTTGCTGCCCAGCGCGCCAATGCAGCACTGATAGTGGAAATTGCCAAATCGGAATCAAATTATTGCCCGGTCAATTTCTGGAATATCGCCCTGTTAGTAGATTCGGCCTGCAATCACCTGGGAATAACTATCCCGGTGGCGGTGCATGCCGATCATTACGGCCTAAAAACGGAAGCCGACGTGACCAACGCCAAAGTTGAAATACCAACCATCTTTGAAGCTGGTATTACCTCTATTGCCGTTGACGCTTCCCACATGCCCGACGATCTCAACCTGCTGGCCAATCTGGAACTCAACTCGTGTATTCCAAGCTGGGCCGGACTGGAAACAGAAGTTGGAGAAATTAAGGGTAATCAGGGACTGTCCACCGTAGACGACGCCAGTTTCTTGATCGGTGGTCTCAATGCCCATGATATCTTTCCTGACTGGATCGCCCTAAACAACGGTTCTGCCCATGGCATAGAGGCAAGCGGAGAGGGCATTCAGGTCGAGCTGACAGCCCGAATTCATGAACATCTTGCCGCCTATAAGGTTTCCGGTGCACAGCATGGTACTTCTGGGAACAGTTCTGAGAAACTTCGCCAGATCGCCTCCCAAACTACAACGACTAAAGCCAATGTGGCCACCGCCCTGCAGATGGTATCCTGGGGGGTTGAGGTCAACGATAATGGCAATGCCATCACTGACAGCGACGGTAACTTCAAAAAAGTGGAAGGTGAGGGGGTCACCGAGGAACTCTGGCAGCGGATGGTCTCATATGCTCAGGAAAAAGGCTGGAGCGGCGGTAATTATAAAAATCTCAACCTGCCGGTGGATAATTGGCTGATGGCTCAACCTCGCAAAGTCCGTGAGCGGATGATCAAACGTGTGGAAGAGTTTACCTATTCAATGCTGGTCGATGTTTTCAATGCCTCGGATACCGCCCCACTGGCCATGGAGTTGCTGGTCCAGGCCGGTTCCTATGATATTGGAGCCGAGGCCTCGCGCATCGAAGATCCGGCCGACTGGACCAGAGAGAAAATCATCGCGCGGGCTCAGACTCTTGAGGTTGACAAGGGGCCGGAAGGTGATTTCGACGATTGATTTTCCCTGCGGCCAGCAGAGTATGTACTCCTGATTGACTGAAATCAGTGGATTTTCCAATTCATCTCTACCAGGATTCTCTATGAATACCATTCTTGTCACCGGTGCCGCCGGCTTCATCGGCGCCCACCTGAGCCAGCGTCTGACTGGCCGGGGCCTTAAGGTTGTCGGGCTGGACAACTTAAACGACTATTATGATCCGCAGCTGAAGATCGATCGCCTGGCGGCTCTTGCTGCCGGTGACAACTTTGTTCATGAAAACCTCGATTTAAGCAGTCGCAGGGAGATGGAGGAACTCTTTCAGAAGTACTCCTTCGATGCGGTGGTCAATCTTGCCGCCCAGGCCGGAGTAAGGTACTCGCTGATTAATCCCCATTCATACGTCGATACCAACCTGGTAGGGTTCGTTAATATTCTGGAAGGCTGCCGCCACACCGGAGTCAAGCATCTGGTTTATGCCTCCTCCAGCTCTGTTTACGGAGCCAATACCAAGATGCCATTTTCCGTCCACGACAACGTCGACCATCCGGTATCGCTTTATGCAGCCTCGAAAAAGGCCAATGAGTTGATGGCTCACACCTATAGCCATCTCTATAATCTGCCGACTACCGGCCTCAGATTTTTTACTGTCTATGGTCCCTGGGGAAGGCCGGATATGGCTCTTTTTCTGTTCACCAAAGCTATGCTGGCGGGTGAACCGATAAATGTGTTCAACCATGGCAAAATGGAACGTGATTTCACCTATATTGACGATATAGTTGAAGGTGTTTGCAGGGTTATTTTTAAGGTTCCGGAAGCTGATCCCAAATGGTCTGGCAACACACCGGATCCGGCCACCTCCTACTGTCCCTACCGGGTGTACAACATCGGCAACAACAATAAGGAGCAGCTGCTGCGCTATATAGAAGTGCTGGAAGATTGCCTTGGTGTCAAGGCGCAGAAAAAGCTGCTTGATATGCAGCCGGGAGACGTGCCGGCAACCTATGCCGATGTGGACGACCTGGTCCGTGATCTGGACTATCGTCCAGGCACAACCCTGGAATATGGGGTGGCCCGGTTCGTCGACTGGTATAAAGACTATTTCCAGTTAAGCGCCTGAGCCCACAGTAAAATACCCCCACCAGAAGAAACAGCGCCAGCTGACGGTTGGTCAGCGCGTCATGAGCTTCAGGGCCGCCTCGGTTATGGCCACCGAGTTAATCGAGCTGTTGCGCCACAGAGTTTTCTGGGGACCTTGTTCGAGAAAGCGGTCGGGATGGGCGAGCAGGCTTGTCTTTACCGAGAGTCCGCAGCGACTGAAAAGTTCCAGGATGCTGCTGCCGAATCCGCCTTGCCTGGCGTTGTCCTCGATGGTGATGACCCTGCCGGTTGACGAGGCCACATCACAGATCAGTTCAGAGTCCAGCGGCTTGATAAAGCGGGGATTGATCACCGAGGCATCGATACCCAGTTTTGCGAGTCCCTGGGCAGCCCGAAGTGCCGGGTGCACACGATTACCGACCGGCAGCAGAAGAATATCCTTGCCCTTGCGCAACAGTTCTCCACGACCTATCTCCAGATTTAGAAGATCTGAGCCCAGTTCGACATTTTCGCCACAACCTCTTGGATAACGGAGGGTTGAGGGACCGGGATGATTAAGGGAGGTATAGAGCATGTGTCTGAGTTCTTCCTCATCCTTTGGAGCCATCAATACCAGATTGGGAATGATCCGTAAGAAGCTGAGATCGAAGACGCCGTGATGGGTCGGTCCATCGGCGCCGACCACTCCCGCCCGGTCAATTGCCAGGGTTACCGGCAGATTTGGGATGCAGACGTCATGGATGATCTGATCGTAGGCCCGTTGAAAAAAGGTCGAATAGATTGCCACCACCGGGTGAAACCCTTCACTGGCTAACCCGGCAGCGAAGGTGACCGCATGCTGTTCGGCGATGCCGACATCGAAGAAACGCTCGGGATAGGTCCTGGCAAAGTCGCTTAGACCGGTACCGGCCACCATGGCTGCGGATATGGCAACTATTTTATCGTTGGTGCGGGAAATCTCAGTGAGGGTGTCGCCAAAGACCTTGGTGTAGGATACCGAGCCGCCGCCGGCCTTGGCCTTGCCGGTTTCCGACTCAAAGGGACCTATACCGTGAAACAGGCCAGGATTTTTCTCTGCCGGTTCATAGCCTTTTCCCTTGGTGGTCAGAACATGGACCAAAACAGGTCCCTGCTGGGTATCTCTGATCGTTTCGAACGTTTCGATCAGTTCTTCGAAATTGTGCCCGTTGAGCGGTCCAACGTAGTCAAATTTCAGTGCCTCAAAAAGCATTCCCGGGGTGAAGAAGCTTTTGAAACTGTCCTCACTCTTCTTCAGAACGGTGAGAATATTCTCCCCGACATTGGATAACTGGCCGAGTCGTTCGACCAGATGATCCTTGAGACGCCGCATGGTTCGGCCGGTCAGCTTGCGACTCAGAAAACTGCTTAAGGCACCGACGTTCGGTGAGATGGACATCTCATTGTCGTTGAGGACAACGATCAGATTTTTGTTGATGTCACCAGCCTGGTTAAGGGCCTCGAAGGCCATGCCTGCAGTCATCGAGCCATCCCCGATGACGGCGATGGTCTTGGCCGGATCATCTTTGAGATCCTTGGCCAGGGCCATACCCAGGGCGGCGGAGATAGAGGTGGACGAATGACCCGTTTCGAAGGTGTCGTATTCGCTCTCGCTCACTTTGGGAAAGCCGCTGATCCCCTGATATTGCCGCAGGGTGTGAAATCTATCACGCCGTCCGGTAATTAGTTTATGGGCATAACTCTGGTGGCCCACATCCCAGATCAGCTTGTCTACAGGCGTAGCAAAGACATAGTGCAGCGCCAGAGTGAGTTCGACCACGCCAAGGCTGGGGCCGAGGTGGCCGCCGGTAAGGGCGACCGATTTGATCAAAAAGTCACGAATCTCTTCAGCCAGCTGGTCCAGATCGGATCTGTGCAGCAGGCGAATGTCTTTGGGACTGTCAATCTTATTCAGCAGATTGGTCTGTCCGATTGTCGTCGTTGAAGGTAGCAGCATCTATAATTATTCCACAATGTAGTTATTTGAGTCTGCTATACAATAATCAGTAAAAAAAATCAGCAAATGAAAATGTGCAGGAAAGGCGGAAAACTAATGATTGTATAGGGTTGGCTCAGTGGGTTCTGGCATAGATGAAATCGGCCAGTTGGACGAGCGGGTCTGCTTGTGGGCTGAAGCCGTCGAGGGCTCTCTTCGCCTGTTCAACGGCCTTCAGGGCCAGATATTTCGTTTCTTCTATGCCAAAAAAGGCAGGGTAGGTAGCCTTGCCCCTCATCTGATCGGCCCCTGCAGATTTTCCGAGTATCTCTGTCGTCGAGGTTGCATCGAGCAGATCATCCACGATCTGAAAGGCCAGGCCGATTGCCTCTCCATAGAGGGTTAATTGTTCGATCTGCTGTTCATCGGCACCGCCGGCGATACCCCCGGCCTGGGCGCAGCAGCGGATCAGGGCCCCTGTCTTGCTGCGGTGGATCATTTGTAAATGTTCGAACGGATAGTTTGAGTTTTCTCCGGCTATGTCGAGCGCCTGGCCCCCAACCATGCCAAGAGGGCCGGCCGCCTCGGCGACCAGCCTGATGATTCTGAGTTGCCTGGCGGTGCTAATGCAAGAGCCTGGCCTGGCGAGTAATTCAAAGGCAAAGGTGAGTAGGCCATCTCCGGCAAGAACTGCCCCTGCTTCGCCGTAGAGCATATGATTGGTCGGTTGACCTCGTCTGAGTTCGTCATCGTCCATGGCCGGCAGATCGTCATGGATCAGTGAGTAGGTGTGGATGCATTCAATTGCGCAGCCGATGGTCAGTGCTTCTTCAAGCAACGGGCCCGCACTTGAAACGGCTTCGGCGGAGGCCAGGCAGAGAATCGGTCTGATCCGCTTACCGCCCACGAACAGGCTATAGCGCATGGCCTCAATATGGTCGCTGAACGGACCGTCAGCTGCAAGCATCAGCGAATCGAGCTTATTTTCGACCAGCTGTTTTTTGTGCTTGAGGTACTGGTTAATCTCCATGCTCAATTTCGTCGAATGGTTCGGCTTTGAGGCGGCCGTTTTTCTCCAGCAGTATTTCCACCTTGGTCCGTGCCTCAGTCAGTTTGGCGTTGCAGAATTCAGTCAGCTGGATGCCCTCGTCAAATTTTTTCAGACTGGCTTCCAGACTCAAGTCGCCGTTTTCAAGTTCTTCGGTAATCTTTTCGAGCCGCGCAAGGGCCGCTTCGAAGGTTTTCTTTGCCATGATGGTTGATAGACCCCGTTGCCATATTTGTTCAGATGGATTGAAAATCAACTTTTGCTGGTTATACTGGACGCTGAATATAGTATACCATTTGGCTGCAGTGCAAGAGCTGATTCCAATTCATGAGGCGGCGAGACAGCCTGTCAGGTTCTGATCCATTATGCAAGTACCCGAAAGCATTTCTCTGTTTTGCCGCTGGCTGGAACACGAGAAGGGTTATTCTCCCCATACTATCGCAGGCTATAATCGAGATCTCCAGGAATTCAACGGCCAGCTCGATGAGTCCGTGAGCATAGACGCGTTGTCCGCAGCAGACATAAGAAAATTCATCATTGGCTTGCATGGCAGAAACGGCCCCTCGACGGTGGCAAGGAAATTATCGGCGCTGCGCTCTTTTTTCAGATATCTGCAGCGACAGTCCATTATCACGACGAATCCGATCGAAAACATCGCCGGTCCTAAAGTCGGCAGATCGATCCCCAATTTTCTCACCGTGGATCAGGTCTTTGGACTTCTCGAGGCACCCATTGAAGGGGATCGGTTCAAGCACCGGGACAGAGCCATTCTGGAACTGCTCTATTCCACTGGAATCCGCGTTGCCGAACTGGTCTCCGCCGACCTTGACGATCTTGATTTGAAGGGTGAAATGCTTAGGGTGAGGGGCAAAGGAAATAAGGAACGGCTGGTTCCAGTTGGAAGGCCTGCAATCGAGGCGATCAGAGCTTATCAGCTGGGGGAGAGGACTGTGTTGCTCACCAGACAGCTGGCCCGAGGAAAAGAGGTGGATGATCAGGCGCTGTTTTTGAATAACCGCGGCGGTCGGTTGACCACCAGAAGCATTGAGAGGTTTGTTGATAAATATGGAAGGCGGGCGGGTATCCAGATTCCCGTTACTCCCCATGCCCTGCGCCACTCATTTGCCACCCATCTTCTGGAGATGGGTGCAGACTTGCGCTCGGTGCAGGAATTGCTTGGCCACGCCAGTTTGTCGACCACCCAGAAATATACTCATCTGACTCTGGATCACCTCAGCCGAATCTACGATTCATCGCACCCGCTGGGTGACGGTGACGGCAATAGCTGATTTTGAAATTTTACCAGGAGTGCCAGGAATGACAATAAGATCAACAACAATTCTCTCGGTTCGACACAACGGTCGGGTCGTGGTCGCCGGAGACGGTCAGGTGTCACTTGGCAACACCGTGATCAAGCACAAAGCCAGAAAAGTTCGCCGATTGTATCATGACCAGGTTATCTGTGGTTTTGCCGGTGCTACTGCAGATGCGTTTACGCTGTTCGATAAATTCGAGGCCAAACTGGAGCAGTATAACGGTAACCTGATGCGCTCAGCAGTCGAACTGACCAAGGAGTGGCGAACGGACCGAATGCTCAGACGACTCGAGGCCATGCTCATCGCCGTGGATAAAGAGCATAGCCTGCTGATTTCGGGAACCGGGGATGTCATTGAACCCGACACCGGCGTCCTGGCCATTGGCTCCGGTGGACCCTATGCCCAGGCTGCTGCCCTTGCTCTGGTCCAGAAGAGTCAACTAGAGGCCGAAGAGATTTGCCAGACTGCTATGGAAATTGCCGGATCTATCTGTATTTACACAAACCAGGAAATCATCTCAGAAACACTATGAAAAAGATTCAGTCCTTGACCCCGCGGGAAACAGTAGCCGCCTTAGATAAATTCATTGTTGGTCAGAGCGATGCCAAACGCTCAGTGGCCATTGCCCTCAGAAACCGCTGGCGTCGACAGCAGGTGCAGCCGCCTCTGCGAGAAGAGATCGCCCCCAAAAACATCATCATGATCGGTCCCACCGGCGTCGGCAAAACTGAGATTGCCAGACGGCTGGCAATACTTGCCGAATCGCCGTTTCTCAAGGTTGAAGCGTCAAAGTTCACCGAGGTCGGCTATGTAGGGAGAGATGTCGAGTCGATGATCAGGGACCTGGTCGAGATCGCCATCAGCATGGTCAAAGAAGAGGAGAAAAAAAGGGTGGAAGGAATTGCCGAGGCCCATGCCGAGGATAAGATTCTCGATCTCCTGTTGCCGCCGGCTCCAGACAAGCCTGGCGTGCTGCATGATGCCGGGCCCGACGGGAATAAATCATTTACTCTGGTTTCCCAGGATGACGCCCCCACCCCGGTCGCCCAGGAGCATGAGACGTCCACCCGGGAAAAGATCAGAAAAATGCTCAGGGATGGGAAATTCGATTCCAGGGAACTGGAAGTCGTTCTCGATGAGGCCAAATCGACACCCATGGTGGAGATTATGACCACCTCAGGGCTTGAAGACATGCAGTCGAATATCCAGGATGCCTTCAGCAAGATGTTTCCGCGTAAGAAAAAAGAGCGGAAGCTCAAAGTTCCCGAGGCCATGGAGGCGCTCAAGCAGCAGGAGATGGAGCGTCTGGTTGATAGGGACAAGGTGCTCAAAGAGGCGCTGCGACGCACCGAAGAATCGGGCATTATCTTCCTCGACGAAATCGATAAAATCGCTTCCCGTCACGGAACCCACGGGCCTGATGTCTCACGTGAAGGGGTTCAGCGAGACCTGCTTCCGATTGTCGAGGGGGCAACGGTCAACACCAAGCACGGCATGGTTAAAACCGATCATATCCTGTTTATCGCCTCAGGTGCCTTTTATGTGAGCAAACCGTCTGATCTGGTGCCTGAGCTTCAGGGCCGTTTTCCGATTCGGGTAGAGCTCCACTCCCTCGGCAAGGACGAGTTTGTCAGGATTCTCACTGAACCGGAAAATGCTTTGACAAGACAATACATTGCTCTGATGGAGACGGAAGGTATATCACTCTCTTTTGATGAAGGAGCCATCGAGGAAATGGCCAGGATTGCCGTCGAAGTAAATGAAAACACCGAAGAGATTGGTGCCCGTCGACTGCACACCATCATGGAACGGGTTCTGGATGATCTGTCCTTCGATGCTTCCGAGAAAGAAGAGCAGACTATCGAGATTACGGCTGAGTATGTGCGCAGCCAACTCCAGGATATTGCCGAAGATCAGGACTTGAGCAGATTTATCCTCTAAAACATCAAAATTTCTAGGCTCGGGTGTGCTGAGCCCAGGCAGCAATTGTTTTCAATTGGTTCGCTGTTTGAAGGATCGCTTGCGCTGTATCGGTTCGATGATCTTCTTCTCGAATCTCAGGGGATTGTAGCCGAACAACTCGGAAACGCTTACACTAAGCTCTCTGGATGGCCTTACAGTGAAGTTTTTGTCTATCTCCACGTCTACTTCCCCCTCACCGTCGAAATGCAGGGTAAGGCTAAACGGACAGGGGCCGTGGTAGCTGAATAGCAGCTCTTTGAGCTCCTCCAGCTTGAGCCTGCTGACCGTGTCCGCCTCCAGCCTGGCGTGGACGGCCTGGGTATACTTCTGCCGTGCCTCGGCCAGCAGGTCAATATCTTCGGCCACGATTTTGATGCCCTGGTCACTCTTCTGCACGGTGCCCCGGACGATCATTGGTTCGGTACTCTCGAGCAGTTGATAACAATTTGCGTAAGCTTCAGGGAACACGAGGATTTCAACCGATTCAAGCACGTCTTCAAGGGTTACGAAGGCCATCGGTTTTCCCTGTTTGTTTTTGTGCTGCTTGACCGTACGAATCAGCCCGCCGATTCTGACCGGCTGGCCGTCATTGAACAATTCGAGATTGGTGATATCCGAATCGGTGATCGTTCTGATCTCTTCGATTGCCTCGTCCAGCGGATGACCGGTGATATAAAAGCCGACCGTCTCTTTCTCGTACTTGAGCTTGTCGAGTTCGTCCCATTCATCGATATTGGGAAGGACTATCTCCGAGACCACTGTACCGGCATCGGTGGGAGCCACGTTGAAAATGGACATCTGGCCGCTCATTCTGTCCCGCTGATGGGCCTTGGCCTGATCCATCGCCTGGGGCAGAATAGCCAGGAGCTGGGATCTTTTGCAGCCCATCGAGTCGAATGAGCCGGACTTGATAAGGCTCTCAATAACCCGGTTGTTGACGCTGCTGGAATGGACGCGGTTGCAGAAATCGACCAGGGAAGTGAAGCTGCCGTTCTGTTCCCGTTCTTTGATGATGTTGTTGAGCGCGGCCTCGCCGACGTTTTTTACCGCCGCCAGACCAAAGCGAATCTTGTCATCGCGGACACTGAAGTCCTGAACGCTCTCATTGATGTCAGGGGGAAGCACCTCGATGTGGTGTTCCCGGCACTCGTTGATGTAGACAACTACTTTGTCGGTATTGTTCATGTCGCAGGACAGCAGTCCGGTCATGAACTGGGCAGGATAGTGGGCTTTGAGATAGGCGGTCTGGTAGGCGATGAGGGCATACGCAGCAGAATGCGACTTGTTGAATCCGTAGCCCGCAAATTTGGCCATCAGGTCAAATATGTCTTCGGCTTTCTTTTCGTCTATCTGGTTCTCACGGGCACCGGCCATGAACTTTTCTTTTTCCTGGTTCATAACCTCGGGTATCTTTTTGCCCATGGCCCTTCTCAGGATATCAGCATCCCCCAGGCTGTAATTGGCCAGTACGTTGGCAATCTTCATCACCTGTTCCTGGTAGACGATAACCCCGTAGGTCTCTTCAAGTATCGGTTTAAGCTGGGGCAGCGAGTAGTGGGCCTCCTGACGACCATGCTTGGTGTTGACAAAATCCTTGACCATGCCTGATTCAAGGGGACCGGGACGATAGAGGGCGACCAGAGCGATGAGATCGGTGAATTGTTCCGGTGCCATGTCGACCAGCAGCTCGCGCATACCGCTGCTCTCAAGCTGGAAAATACCCAGGGAGTTGCCACTGCAAAGCAGCTTGAAGGTCTTCAGGTCGTCCATGTCGATGGCTGCAATGTCAAGTTCTTTGCCGCAGTCGCTCTTGATATGATGCAGTGCTTTGTTGATGACCGTGAGCGTTTTCAGCCCAAGAAAATCGAACTTGATCAGGCCGGTCATCTCGGTGTGTTTCATGTCATACTGGGTTATCGTTTCTCCTTCCTTTCCCTTGCAGACCGGCAGATATTCAGTGATGGGCAGGGGAGACACGACCACTCCGGCAGCATGGGTCGAGGTGTGACGGGCCAACCCTTCGAGAGTTCGTGAGACCCGGAGCAGTTCAGCGATTCTGGGATCGAGATCGGCAGCTTCGGTGAGCTTTGGTTCCTTGATGAGGGCGTTCTCGAGGGTCATCCCCAGTTCTTCGGGAATCAGTTTGGCGATTTTGTCGACCTCGCCAAAAGGTATGTCCAGTGCCCGTCCCACGTCTCTGATTACGCCTCTGGCCTTCATCGAGCCGTAAGTGATGATTTGGGCTACATGCTCGCTGCCGCCGTATTTGTCACGCACGTAGTCGAGAACTTCACCTCGGCGTTCCTGGCAGAAATCGATATCGAAGTCCGGCATAGATTTGCGTTCGATATTGAGAAACCGCTCAAAAATCAGGCCGTAGGGGATTGGGTCGATATCGGTTATGGACATCGCATAAGCGGCCAGACTGCCGGCTCCCGATCCACGCCCGGGCCCGACTGGAATATTGTTGTCTTTGGCCCAGTTGATGAAATCGGCAACGATCAGAAAATAGCCCGGAAAACCCATCTCGTTGATGACGTTTATCTCCATGTTGAGACGGTCTCGATAGAGTTTTTCAGTCTCCGGGGGCAAGGGGGCTTTTTTTCTCATCGCAGCGAATCGCCGCTGGAGCCCCTCACGGCTGGCCTTGGTGAACATGGATTCGAGGGTCTCACCTTCAGGCAGCGGGAAGTTTGGGAAATGATACTGGCCCAGCTCGATTTCCAGATTACAGCGCTCGGCGACTTCGACAGTGTTGGTAATAGCTTCGGGGTAATAGTCGAAAGCTTTTTTCATCTCCTCCGGTGACTTGAAATAGAAGTCATCCGAAGAAAATTTGAATCGTTTGGAATCTTTTATTGTCTTGCCGGTCTGAATGCAGAGCAGCACATCATGGGCGTGGGCTTCTTCCTTGTTCAGGTAATGACAGTCGTTGGTCGCCAGCAGCTTGATACCGAGTTCCTGGCTGAGACGAATAAGCCCCTGGTTGACGGTTTGCTGTTCTTCGATGCTATTTTCCTGGAGTTCAAAATAATATCGATCGCCGAACAGCTCTTTCATCTCGATGGCCTTGCTTCGGGCCTCTTCGAACCGATTATGGGAAATGAGCCAGGGAACCTCTCCATGCAGGCAGGCACTCAGAGCAATGAGATCGTTGCTGTAGCGCTGCAGCACCTCTTTGTCGATACGCGGTCTATAGTAGAAGCCCTCGAACTGGGCAATTGATGAAAGTTTCATCAGATTCTTATAGCCCTGATAATTCATAGCCAGCAGGATCAGGTGAAAAGCCGGACCCGCTTCTCCTGAAACCTTTTCTGCTCGGTCGCCGGGAGCGATGTAAAACTCGCAGCCGACGATGGGCTTTATGCCCGCCTTTTTGGCCTTGTTATAGAATTCAAGGGCACCGTACATGGCGCCGTGATCGGTGACCGCCACGGCTTCCATTTCGTATTCGGCACATTTTTTTAGTAAATTGGGTAATTGTATGGCTCCGTCCAGCAGACTGTGCTGCGTGTGGACATGAAGATGAACAAATCCTGCGCTCATGGTTTGCTCGCTAATCCTATGGTTTTTTCGAGGTTGGCATTGGTGAATATTGTCCCGTTTACGTCGGCGTCAGTGAAATTGGCAAGCAGCAGGTTGGCCCCACTGAGGTCGGCTCCCCGCAAGTCGGCGTTGCTCAGGTCTGCTCCCGGCAGGTTAGCATGATTGAGCCGGGCGTTCCTGAGGTTAGCTCCGTTGAGATTCGCTCTTCTGAGATTTGCGTAACGCAGGTCTGCTCCGCTCAAATCGGCGTCCTGGAGATTGGCTTTGACCAGCGAGGCTTCCTTGAGATCCATACCGGCCATGTTGCATCCTGGACAATTTCCGGCAAGACGCTTGGCGGTCTGTCCGCTGTCATTCTCTGAAGAAGGGTCAATCTCAATGTCTCTAGATGGGGCTGGCTCGGCAGCAGCCGAGGGGGCAGTGGCAGGGCTCTGTTGCGAGGCAATTTGCTGGCGAACGGACTTGGGTGAGGCAGATTTCTCAATCTCTTTGGCCAGTGCAGCAGGATCACCTTCAACCTTCATTGCCGTGTAGTAGGCAGCCCCATTGGAGGTAAAAAAGGTGAGTTTGTCGGCCTGCTGGTTATCGAATACCGTGTAGCACTTGATATCTCCATAGTACCAGACTCTGAATTTTAGACAGAGCTGGTTTTCATCGGTTAAATCCCATTTTCCAACATCCTGCTGATTTTCATTATCAACGGCAGACAACAGACCACCCTGATCAAAATAGACCGTTCCGCTGAAATCGTAGGCCGACATGATGAGAGAATTATCGGCGATCACCGCAAAAATCTGTTCGGAGGTCAATTCTGTGTTGTCCCGTTTGCTTGCCTGCTTGGAGGTAATTGGTCCGCAGCTGGCTACGATTACAACCGTTAGACACAGCAGTAAATAGAAGACTCTGTTCATAAATTTGACTCCCTGATCGCCATGACAAATTGGGGGAAGGAATTACTTCAGAATGAAACTAGAAAATACCATGATCATATCGTCTTGGGCATAAAAAAAGAGTGGCTCTATTTACTTGAGTTTAGGTGATTGGTAAAAATATATTTAGTTATTACAGGCATATGGGAAAGAAAAAATATTTTGTCTTCAGGTTTTTGTTGACTGAATCGAACCTGTTCACAGGGCTGTGTGATACGTGCACGCTGGGCTGAGCTGCTATTTGGAGGTGGTTTTGTAGAGCCAGATATACCCCAGGATTCCTGCACCCAACGAGGCAAAAAGAATGCCTATTTTGGCGTCGAGCAGGGCCTCGGGGTTGGCTTCGAAGGCCAGGCTCCCGATAAATATGGACATGGTGAAGCCTATGCCCGCCAGAAGGCCGATGCCGAGGATCTGGGGCATGGTGACACCCTGGGGCAGATCACCAAGCTTTGACTTTACAACCAGCCAGGAGAAGGAGAAAATGCCGACTACCTTGCCCAGCATTAGGCCGGCGATCACGCCTATGGTAACCGGGTGCAGCAGAATCTCACCAAGTCTGCCAAAATCTATGGGGATCCCGGCGTTGGCCAGGGCAAACAACGGAACAATAGTAAACGACACCCAGCCATGCAGGGTATGCTCCATCCGCTGCAGCGGGCTCTCCATCTTATGAAGACCGTTTTCCATTGCTTGCAGAAGAGCCTGTTTTCTGCTGTTGCGCAGCACCCCGAGCATTTTTGAATCGCCCGATTCCTGGATCTGACTTTGGAAATTTTTCAGCAGATCTGTCATTGCCTCGCCAAACAGATGGCTGTTCAGAGAGGATCGTGCAGGAACGGTAAAAGCGGTCAGGACACCGACCAGCGTTGCGTGAATCCCAGATTTCAGCATCGCCAGCCAAAAGATAAGACCAATCACTCCGTAGGGCAGGGGGCTTCTTACTCCCACCAGGTTGACGCAGATGAGGAGCAGAAAGCAGACTCCTGAAAAGAAGAGGGCGCCCATATGGATCGAGTCAGTGTAGAACAGAGCAATTACCAGGATGGCCCCGATATCGTCAACGATAGCCAGAGCCAGCAGCATGGCCACCAGCGGTTTGGGTACCCGGGAGCCGAGCAGGGCGACTATTCCCACCGCAAAGGCGATATCGGTGGCCATCGGTATGCCCCAGCCATTGGCTTCGGGCCCCGAGCGGTTGAACAGCAGATAAAATCCGGCGGGTACGACCATTCCACCGAGTGCCGCACTGATGGGAAGAATTGCCTGTCTCAGATTGGATAATTCGCCGATGAGGATTTCTCTTTTGACTTCAAGACCGATGACAAAAAAGAACAGCGCCATAAGACCGTCGTTGATCCAATGCTGGATGGACTGGCTGATATAATATTTCTCTGTACCGATACTGAACTTGGTATGAAGAACTGCATCGTAGGCCGGATAAAGTGGACTGTTGGCTATGACCAGCGCCAACGCCACACATATCATCAGGAGTATGCCGGAGGAAGTTTCCTGGTGAAGAAATTCCTCTAAGGGTGAAACGACCTGTTTGAAACTTTTCTCAAGCGAAGAGTACGAAGGGGCATTATCTGATTTTGCTCTTCGTTCAGTCATCTGCTCAGAAATCTTTGAGAACGGTTAAATCTGGCAGACTGACGATCCAGTCGCTGCTCTTGAACCAGAATTCCTGCATGGCCTTAAGGGATCCGGAACCGATGAGAAGGTTTAGATAATTCTCCAGCAGGTTGATGAACAGGGGGTCACCTGCGGGTACTCCGATTCCCAGTTGTTCGTAGCTGAAAATTTTATCGTAGACGGAGAAGCCCCTTTCCTTATAGCGGTATTCAGCAACCTTACAGAATGGATAATCAGAAATGATTCCATCGATTTCATTGTTGAGCAGCTTGATCAGGGCCTGATCAAGACTTGTGGTAAAGGTAGCCTCTGCCTTGGGCAGCACGACCCGAACCGTCATTTCGGCGGTGGTGTCACTCAGTACGGCAATCTTCAAGCCTTCCCTGTTCAAATCTAACGGTTCGTCGAGAGATTCGACGATCTCGTTTCTGCCCAGGAAGGCCTGTCCTGAATTACCGTATGGACCGACAAAGGCGATCTCCATATTGCGTCTCGGGGTGATACTGAGCCCCGACATGATTATGTCGACAGTTTCTTCTTCAAGGTTAGGAATCAGCTCATGAAAAGGCAGCCGGACAATGCGCAGATTGACATTCATCGACTTGGCGAGTTCCCTGGCCAGGGATATGTCAAAGCCGATCAGATCGCCCTGATCTGAGGTCACGCTGAAGGGGGGAAAATCGCCAGGGGTACCGAGAACCAGTTCGCCATTGGCCTTGATCCGGTCGATAACATGGCCGGCGACGGCAGAATCACAAAGCTTCCCGCCATAGGTAAACAAACACAACGCTATAAAGAATACTGCCAGTCGCATAACCATTTTTCTGTTCAATCTAGTTCTGATGATCTGTGAACTATACGTCGGACCATTACCAGAAAACTTTAAGACCTGCGGTTCCAGAATATCCAGACTAGTCAATCTATTTATCTTATCGATCAAAGGCGAGCTGGCAGATCTAGAAAGGCTGCTGAAACATCACCCAGAAATTGGTTCCTTCATCGGAGAAAGCGGTGTCGAAACGGACCACGGCACCAGCCGTCATCGCTCGTAAGCCAATACCGCCGTCAAATTTCAAATCGGAAAAGAGCTCGCCCAGATCGTAATCGGGCGCTACCCTTCCTACTTCGACAAAGGGCACGAGCTGAAACCAGTCAAGATGGAGCCAGCGCAGCCAGTTGACACCCGCCACCGGATTCCAGTCCAGGGTGTAGCGGTACTCAGCAGTGCCATAGATAACAGATCGATCATTGAAACGGTTGTTCGGATAGCCTTTCATCCGGTACCAACCACCAAGCCGAGCACCGTCGAGATAGGGAGGCTTGTTTTCGATGACGACATCACCGTTCTCATTGAGGGTCTCATTCCAGGACAGAGAACTGCCGGTCCAAAAGTTAAGGGCCACCACCCGCTGCCGTGAGAATCTCGACTGGCCCAGATCGAAAAATTTGCTGGCCTCAAACTCGAGAAAATCCCATGAACCGAAATTGCCATCGTGGAAATCCTTCGTATAGGCAATGTATTGAAGACTGCCATAGGTCGGGTTGGTAGGAAAATCGGTGTTGTTATAGAGGTAGCCGATTTCCCAGGGATAGGCATCGCCCGAATAGGTGACAGTATCTGTTCTGAAGTTCTGATACCTGCCGGACTGTCCGAGCAGCAGGACAGACATTCCTGTCGCCAGCGGATTCCACTTGTCGCCGCCGGTTGCACCAGACTGCAGGATTCCGTTCTTCAGTTTATATTTTCCTTTGTGTTCATTTTTCATGCTGCCGAGCGGCAGCACATACTCGAGTTTGAGCTCATACCAGTTGTCGTTGCCGTCATCCTCTATGTAATCATCCTGGTCCGAACCATTTGAGCCGGCCACGGTGGGGTCAAAATCGGATGAAAATCTAGGAACTTGGGTGTAGGCACGGTTTCGCGGGAAATAGCTGAGGGCGCCATAGGCAGTGAAATAAAGTCTTCTTGAAAAAGGCAGAAGGTAATCCCAGAAGCCGCCGACTACCCCTTTGGCGTCATCAACGCTGCCGAACACGGATCCTGCCAAAAGTAATTGATCCTGGAAATAGCCTTTGGTGAAACCGCCAACTCCGACAGTGGTTCCCATGGATTCTGAAGGAAAGGCGTAAGGTAAAACTAATCTATTCTGAGCCTCGTTAGGATTTTCCGCACGGGTGGTCGAGAATTTTGCCGATGCGGCTGGCCGGGCGCCTGCCACCGACGGCAGGATAAAAAAGATCGCCAGAACTATGAGGACAAAACTGAGTATTGTTTTTTTCATGGACTTGGGACTCCAGAAGGTTTTTTGGGGGTCATTAACGGTTTAGATTTCTCTAAAATACAGGTTTATAGTCGAAGAAGTGCCTTGTTTCAAGTTTTCGATAGGTTTTGGTCTCGGCCCTGGCAACAAAAGAACTGGTTACCGCACCATTTGAGGTAAAGCGAACACCTTCAAGAAATTCGCCATCGGTCACGCCGGTTGCAGCTACGGCAACCTCTTTGGAGCGAATCAGATCATGGGTTCTGAAAATCTTATCGAAATCACTAATGCCATGTGTCTTCGCCTGTTCCCGATCACGATTGTTTTCGTACAGAATTTTTCCTTCGAAGTAGCCGCCAAGGCAGTTTATGGCCGCCGCCACAAACGTACTTTCGGGCGCATAGCCGTAGCCCATGTAGATGTCGGTTTTCTCGCCTATGATGGCTGACAGACAGCCTGAAATCTCGCCTTCTTCTATCAACTTGATCCGGGCACCGGTCTGCCGGACCTCCTTGATGAGCTGTGTGTGCCTGGCCTGGTTCAGTATGCAGACGGTTACATTTTCGGTGTATTTGCCAAGGGCCCGGGCCGTACGCTTGACATTTATGGCCGGCGGCTGGTCGATATTAATCACATTGCCGACCTCGGGGCCAACGACGATTTTATACATGCTCAGGTTAGGAACCGTCTGGACCACTCCCTTGGGGGCGATCACCGCATAGGAGGTGGCGTTGTTGCCGCCGGTTGCTGCTGAATGGTGGGCCTCCAGGGCGATTGCCATGACATCCATGGTTGGCCCCCCCTGACCGATGTTGAGAGGCATATCGACAATATCGTCTCGATTTTCGAACCGGTCGTTGATGAGGCTGCCGTCAATCTGCAAACGGTTCAGAGTCTTGGCAATTGCTCCCCGGGCGGTGTTGAGGATGTCGATATAATCCCCCAGTCCCTGAGTTCTGGCCGCGGTCAGGGCAGCTATCTCGGTCGCCCTGACAATCTCCATTCCGTAGTTTGTATCCATGGGGAATCCTGATCGAATTGAGCGGTTTAGTTGTTAAGCTTTACGGAGAAATCCACTGGTGACATTGCTACTCCATCTCGGCTGCGAGTTTGGTTATCTTATTCATGAGCCGGTCACGTTCTATTTGGAGTTTCTTGCCTTCCTGGCTGTCCTTGACTTTTTTGGGATGAAGAAACTCATCAATGATTTCAATATCGAGCGGTGCCGAATCAAGTTTGCGTTCTGCTTCCTTTATTTCATCAGGGGTCGGCAGGATGATACCGTACAGCTGATGCGGTGTCTGGACCAGCGAGTGGCCGCGATTGTAGTAGGCCGCAGCGAATCCGCCGTCGACATTGATGGCCACCCCGTCGTCGCTGGCCATGTGCTTACCTTTGAGATAGTCTATCGGAGTGTGACCGTAGACGACCCTCTTGACCCCGAACTCGTTCAGCAATTTTGTCTTGAATTCAGGTTTCTCCAGATTATGCAGCCAGTAAAGAGACCGTTCAACATGGGTAGCTTTGTCGACCAGAAAATAGCGTTCGAAGGTTTTCATAGCATGTTTGCCGAAAAAAGGTGATTTCGGCCCACACCAGAGATAGAAAAATAACGCCTGGTCTCGTGGATCCTGGGTTTTACCTTCCAGATAATTGTTGCCGACCCGCTCAATGGTAGCCTGGATAAAGGCGAGCAGGTTTTTGCCGCTGCGGCCGAGAAATTCGTCAAACTCTCCTTCACTGGTGGATGGCACCAGGGCATGAATGTTTAACATATCGTTATAAATCGAATAGGTCTTGCCGATGCTGAAAAGATAACCGAGCAGCCGCTTCAGTTTTCTGTTGGTGATGAACTGACCAGCCAGGTCATCGATAACTTCCTGTTCCTCCACCGATAAACGTCTTGGATCCTGAGAATCGATAGTGGGGAAGTAGGTATCGTTGAGTCCTTCGGTATGGTTGTTCTCGAGCATCGCCGAGAGCTTATCAAGCCAGAGCCTTGACTCCATTCCATAATCGGGAAAGTCAGCGATGGTCTGTTCCTCGAGTTTGAACTGGATCACGGCGAGAGCTTTTTCCATAGATCTGCCCTTGTCGGTCCTGGCCTTGAAATTCCCGGTCACCTTTTCAGCAGGATAAGTTGAGATGGCAAATGACTCGAGCAGGGAAACGTCGAAGTCGAGTCGATCCATGAATTCGAAATGGTCGTATCGGGAGGTAATTCGGATCGCCTCGGCAATCAGCGATTTGTTTCCGGAGGCGGCGCCCATCCAGAGAATATCATGATTGCCAAAAACATAGTCGACAATGCGGCGATAGGGAGAGGAGGAGAGAAAGCGAATGATCTTGTCCGGTTGAGGGCCCCGGTCGAAGATATCGCCAAGAACCTGGATACGGTCAAGCAGCACATTGCGTATGCCATGACAGAGATGAGTAATCAGCCTGGCAGAAATGATGTCTTTCTCGAAAATGGGATTGGGTACCACCAGACCCGATAAAAGCCTGGAGATCGTTTCGCGAAACTCCGGCATCAGTATATCTTCAATACGGTAGCGGGCGTTGGTAAGTTTGTATTTGAGGATTTGGACCAGGCAGAGGATGACGTCCTGGGTGTCCATCTTGATTGAGCCGTCGACGATATATTGCTGCTGCCTGATTATTCTTACCAGGTACTGCACCTTATCGGTGGTAAAAGTGTTAGGCAGTGCTTCCCGGCAGGTCTGGTATAATACCCCGAAACGGCCTCGCAAAATCGACTTGAATCGGTCACCTTCACCGTGTAGATCACTGATCCACAGTGTGGTCGGGATATTTGAATTGAGCTCGGTTTCAACCTGCAATAGCCGCTGGGCCAGTTCGTCAATGCCCCTGGCCCTGACCAGCGTACTTGGTAGTTTTTTCTTATTATCGGTTTTTCGGCGGGAACGATTTTGAACCATGATCCCCTCCTCAAGGGAACGCGATGATGAGAAATGAGCGTACCATGGTGCTTCAATTATAGGAAAACGCGAAGAAATTTAGTAAGTTTGGCATTGTCTAACAACAATAGCTCAACCTCTCAGATATACTAGCAAGTGGGAGTTGCCGAGGCAACCTATTTGATTGCTGTCAAAAGAGCGATTTGGACCGCTATTTCCATCTATGGCTAGCTGTTTGGAGGCTGGAAATTCTCATTGCAAAAGAAAAGGCTTCAAAGGGCGAACGGATCAATGGGTAAGCAAGACGAATACCTGAAGCGATACCGGGAACAACAGAGCTGGTACCGATCCTCTTTTACCGAGATGCGGATACCATCCTCAGGCGGCGGTACACTTCGTCTGGCCTTGCCCAGGGAGGCCTCCCAGAAAATGGCGACAGTCGTGGTCAGCGGCAGGACAGAGTTTATAGAAAAATATATCGAGCTTGCCCGTGACCTTTATCATAGAGGGATATCCGTCTGTCTCTACGACCATTGCGGGCAGGGTGCTTCAGATAGACAGCTCGAGGATCGCCAGAAGGGTCACATCGATCGATTCGAGACCTACGTGGACGATCTGCATCGAGTGATTGGCGAGTTACGCGGCGCCGCTGGGCTTGACCAGGTTCGGTTGATCAGCCATTCGATGGGGGGGACTGTATCGATGCTCTATGCACTGCGCCATCCCGGACAAATAAGCAGGCTGGTTCTAGGATCGCCAATGGGTGCGATCAGAACCGACTCTATTTTCCCGCAGTTTCTGATCAAGCCCTATGTCTCGGCGGCCTGCCGATTCGGCCGCGGCGAGCGCTATGCAGCGACCACCGGTCCCTACCAGCCAGACCTGCAGTTCAATGGAAATTTGTTGACCTCAGATGAAGAGCGGTTCAGTTACAATCGCTTTCTCACCAATTTGCTCGATTTCGCGCCTCTCGGAGGACCCACCTATCGCTGGCTGTATGAGGCTTACAAGGCAATGAGAGCGGTGAACGCAAATAGGGAAAGAATTCCTATTCCAATGCTGATCCTTACGGCCCCCCAGGATCAGGTAATAAAGAGCGGAGTAGTAAAGCGGTTCTGCACATCATCCGAGTACTGCTCACTTAAGGAATACGAGGACGGCCGCCATGAGCTATTCATGGAAGTCGATCGGATAAGAGATGATATCCTTACCCGGATGGTAAACTTCTTCGCTGCAGCCCTCTAGCCTGTCCCTCTTTGTCTTCTGATATTGACAAACAGCAACAGCACCAGGCCGCTCAGTGCGGCAGCCTGAACGAGCACTGCTGTAGGTTTTAAAAGGGCCAGGGCGAGGAGCAGCAACAACAGCCGGATTGGCAGAGTGACAGGGTTTTCCATATGGCCCTGCAGGGCGCAGGTAAAGGCGTAGAGTCCGGCCAGCGCAAAGATGAAAATGGTCAATATTTCCAGCCAACTACCGCCAAGCAGCGGAGTATAGGCAAAGAGCAGCGGAATGATATAGAGACCTTTGGCAATTTTCCAGGACCTGAGACCGGTTGCCATTGGCGGAGTCTCAGCGATAGCTGCTGCGGTAAATGCAGCCAGACAGACCGGTGGGGTTACGTTGGAGTCCTGGCTGAGCCAGAAGATGATCATATGAGCCGAAAGCAGCGCGAAGAGTGCGGCCTCAGGCGACAGGGCCATATCGCGCACGGTGCCGGCCAGGTCAGGCGGAATGGCGTCGAGCAACGTCCTGGCCTGTTCGATGGCCATCGGCTTGCTCAGCATCTCGATTTGGTCAGGCAGGGCCAGCATCATTACGGCCTTCACCTCTTCGCCCAGGTTTCCGGCGGCAAGAATCTGGACGATCTGGCCATCGACGATGAGGTTGTAGAGAGCCGGGGCTGAAAGGGTGCCCAGGACAATATAAGCTGCAGTAACCGGCAATCCCATACCAAGCACCAGGGAGGCAAGGCCGATCAGGGTGATGGCCATGAGCAGGCTGTGTCCGGACCAGTTGGTTATCATCAGTGAGAAGGTGTTGCCGATGCCCGCCGTGGCAATTACATTGACAACCAGACCTACGCTGCAGAGCAGGATAGCGGTCATAACCATATTGCGGGCGCCAAGCGCAAGTGCCTCGAAAACACCTTTGATTCCCATTCTGTGTGGAGTCAACCAGGATGAGGCCACTACGGCGACAATGGAAATGCCGGCGGCATAGGTGGGGGTAAAGCCGTATATCAACAAGCCGATTAAAACTGAAATCGGTAGGAGAAAAGGGAGTCCTCCTGTTTTTATCACCTCGAATATCCTAAGATTCTCATCTTCCACAGCCTGAATATTCGAACGTTTGGCTTCTACCCTTACGAAAAAACCAACCGTGGCAAAATAAAGAATTGCCGGCAAGACCGAGTAAAGAACGATCGTCGTATAGGGGATTTGAGTATAGCTGGCCATCACGAAAGCGCCAGCTCCCATAATTGGCGGCATCAGTTGTCCACCGGTTGAGGCTGCAGCTTCGACACCCGCAGCAAATTTTGGTTCGAATCCGGCCCGTTTCATCAGCGGGATGGTAATTACCCCGGTTGAGGCGGTATTGGCAACAGCAGAACCGGAAATGGTTCCGGTAAGGCCGGAGGCAAAGACTGCGACAAGTCCCGGGCCGCCAATAAATCTTCCGGCAACGGCTCTGGCAAGGTTTATGACGAATTCTCCGGCCCCTGATTTCAGAAGAAATGCGCCGAACAGAATAAACATGAAGACAAAAGTCGAGGATATTCTGGCTATGTTCCCAAAAATGCCGTCATCACCATAGATTGATCTGAAAAGTATGGTTTCGGCAGTCAGTCCGCTGAACTTGAAAACACCCCCGATCAGACTGCCCCACCAGCCGACATAGGAGAGAGCAAGAACAATGAGGAAAGGAATAATCCAGCCGGTTGTGCGCCTGGTAAATTCAATGGCTGTAAAAATGAGCAGGGTACCTGCTAGCCACTCGCTTCTGCTCAAATGCACGCCACGGGCGTAGATCGCATCCTCCATGCTGATCATGTAAATTGCACAGACGGCAGCAGTGACCCCTATGGATAGATCAATGAAGAGAGAAAGCCTACTTCTAGGGGAATCCTTTGTTTTTCTTAACGGGTAGACGAGGGCGCAGAGAAGCGCAAATCCGGAGAAATGCAGCGAGTTTTGAAGGAGGTTGGGAAGTATGGCGAATATATTGAAATAAATGTGCAGTAAAGAGACGATGACCCCGAGAACAAATATGGCTTTCTCAATATATGGCTGCGCCTCGGTCCCGGAGGTTTCGGATTTCACACATTACACCTGAGGATAAGTCAGCAAGTTCACTCCCGTCAGTAGGCGGGAGTGAACTAAGTAGCATTTATTAGGGCATCAATCGAGCCGGGATGTCCAGCCCAGCTTCCTTAAAATATCTGGCCGCGCCAGGGTGCAGGGGCATTGGCAGTCCTGCCAGGGCTTTTTCAAGAGCCATGACTGAAGTAGCTTTATGAATGGCATTTAGAAACGGCAGGTTCTCATAAATAGTTTTGGTAATCAGGTAGACAGCCTCTTCGTCAACATCAGCTCGGACGGCCAGAAAGTTCGGCTGGGCAATAGTGTTGATATCTTTTTCCTGGCCCGGATAGGTTCCGGATTTGATCACGTAGCGGGTGTATAGTTCAAATCCACCATCAGCGTTCTTGGCCTGCTCGTCGGTGAAATCAAGAATTTTTATTTTATCGCCCATGGCTGCCATGACACGGGTAATTGCACCGGTTGGAGCTCCTCCGGGAATGCCTAAACCGGCAATTTGTCCGTTCTGCAGAGCATCTGCACTGGGACCGTAGCCGCCGTATACAAGCTCGAAATCTTTTTCTGCATCTAGGCCGAGGTTACCGAGCAGGAACTTGTTGGATCCAATGGTTCCTGAATTTTTGGCGCCCAGAGCCATGCGTTCACCCTTAAGATTTTCCAAATCAGCGATGGTGCCGGTTTTCGCTTTGTCTGCAAGAATGGTGAAATGCTCAACATTCTGCCAGAGCATGGTCACCGACCGCAATTCTTTTTGAGGACCGTCATTTTCCAGAGGACCCTTACCGTTCCAGGCGTAGTAGCCAAAAAGGCCCTGCAGAATGGCAAACTGAACTTCATTGTCCCGCAAGAGCTTGATGTTTTCCCCAGAACCGGCTGAGTTGATGGCAGACATGCCGATTTTGTGTGCTGGCTGCAGCTTAACCTTGGTAAGAGTCGAAATGGCCACGCCAACTGGGTAGTATGTACCTCCGGTGGTTGCAGTTGCAAGGAGATAGCTGCGTTCCTCAGCTGCCTGGGCTGGATTTGCGGTAAAAAAAGCAATGACAACTGCGGCAATGACAAGGTGGAAAGGTAGGGGTTTACACTTCATTGTTCACTCCTATGGCTGAGATTTCCGGGCCTAATCTGGGTAAGCTCCGGTACTTTGGGGTGGTCAAGGAACGGCATGGATGCTCATGCCGCTAATAAAGAGAATACACTTTATTCATATCTTCAAGAACAATGTGTGACTGATCTGTTCTATCTATCACATTACTTGAGTTGAAATAATCACGAACCCTGGAATTGAAAGGATATGGATTTGTATTTTCAGAGGAAATGAATAGATTTGAAAGCAGTGAATCAATAACAGGAATGGATCAGCAAAGGGGATAGAGTATGCGATCGCGACTTGGACAAAAATGGCTGTTGTTATTCGGAGCGCTCTGTCTGCTTACAGTACCGCCTGCTGATGCTGCCAAAGATTTCAGCAAGCCGGTCGAATACGCGCCGCTCGAGGTGCAAAACATTGAACCCGAGATCGTTTCACTGGAGCTATTGGCAAAAGGATTGAGCGTTGTCTATTATCTGGAGTTTTTCGAACGACACCTGGATAGCATTCCCGGAAATGGCAGTTCCTCGTTTAGGAAAAAAACAGGCAAACCCATTTTCGAGCTGAATCATCAGTTCGGCCAGGAAGAGGTTTTTGACAGCGGCGCCAATCGTGGGGTGGCCATGCGTATGCGGGGTTATCTCGTGATCAAAGAAGAAGGGCTGTATCAGTTTCAGGCTCTGTCCAATGACGGTGTCAACGTCATGCTCAGCGGCAAGACAGTGATCAGCGACCCTGAACAGCATTCTGACCGGCTTTCCAATATCGGCAATGTCACCATTGACAAGGCCGGCCATTATCCGCTGCTGGTGGAATATTTCCAGAGGAAAGGAACCGCGGCGCTGAAATTGTTCTGGAAGACTCCTGGAAGTGAAAATTTCGTCCCCATTCCGGCAAACGCATATGTCCATTTACCCTGATTTGTGCTAAGTTCCCAATCCTCAGTAGCCAGCAGCAAGGAACCATCCGACATCTGGGTGCCAGTGTCGAGGCCACCATTGCCCGTTAATCTCAAACTAATCCCACTGCCCACATGCCGAACAATCTCTACGTAACTGCCACCGAAGAGCGCAGCGGAAAGTCGGTCATCGTCCTCGGTATCATGCAGATGCTGTTGAATCAGCTCCATCGAGTGGCTTTTTTCAGGCCGATAATCAATGACCATGTGGAAGAAAAACCGGACCACGATATTACCCTCATCATCGATTATTTTGAACTCGAACAGGAGTATGAAACCTGCTACGGCTGTACCTTGAAAAAGGCTTATGAGTTGATCAATTCCGGTCGCGAGGACGATTTGCATGACCTCATTCTCCAAAAATACCGTGAGATAGCCGATGAATACGATTTCGTATTGATCGAGGGAACCGATTTCAGGGGCCAGGATACCACTTTCGAATCAGAGATAAATGGTGACATCGCCGCCAATCTCGGGGCGCCGGTTTTGCTGATTTCCTCGGGCCGTAAGAAAACGGTCGAGGAGATGATCCGGCAGGTTCAGGTGTCCATCGACAGCCATAAAGAAAAGGGACTGATTCTTGTCTCCTCGATTATAAATCGTGCACCGGAGGGCTTGACATCACAGATCCTCTCTGACATAAGGCGAAAATATCATCCGGATGAGGGGCTGCCGTTTTATGTTATCCCAGAGAATCCTGCCCTGGCCAACCCCACTGTTGGTGATGTCAATCGCTGGCTCAACGGCAGCATCATGTACGGAGCAGCGGCCTTGAACATGATTGTCGGGGATTATGTGGTGGCCGCCATGAGGGTCGAGAATTTCCTTGAATACATCACTCCGGGATGTTTGGTGATCACCCCTGGCGATCGGCATGACATCATTCTGGCCTGCCTCTCAGCCCGCTCCTCAACTTCCTACCCCGAAGTTTCGGGCATTGTGCTCACCGGTGGGCTGGTGCCCTCAGACAATATTCGCCGCCTGATCGATGGCTGGTCGGGCAAGCCCGTGCCAATCATCTGTGTGAAAGGCCATACCTACCTGGTTGTTCAGCAGCTCTACGAGCTTTACGGACATATCGAGGCCGACGATCAGTCCAGGATAGCCACGGCCCTCGGTGATTTTTCGAAGTATGTGAATGTCGCCGAATTGCGGGAAAATGTGATCACCGACCGTCCTGCCCGAATCACCCCCAAGATGTTCGAATATTCACTGACCGAAAGGGCCGCTGAGAATCGCCAGCGAATCGTCTTGCCTGAAGGAAACTGTGAGCGCATCCTCAGGGCCGCCGATATCCTGCTCAGGCGTGGAGTTGCGGATCTGACAATTCTCGGTCGGGAGGATCAGGTCAGGGGCCTTGCTGCTTCTAGTGGGCTCGATCTTACCTGGGTGGAAGTGATCGATCCCCAGACCAGCCCGATGCTTGATGATTTCGTCCAGACCTACATTTCTTTGCGCAAGCACAAGGGCGTCATAGAGGACATGGCCAGGGACAGGATGTCCGACACCACCTATTTTGGCACCATGATGGTCTACAAAGGGTTTGCCGACGGCATGGTTTCCGGTGCTCTGAACACCACGGCCCACACGGTCCGGCCGGCTTTTGAGTTTATCAAGGCCAAACCGGGCTTTACCATCGTCAGTTCTGTATTTCTCATGTGTCTGCGAGATCGCATTCTGGTCTATGGTGATTGTGCGGTCAACACCAATCCCGATGCTTCCCAGCTGGCCGAGATTGCTTTGAGTTCTGCTGAAACGGCACGCACTTTCGGTATCGAGCCGCGGGTGGCTATGCTCAGCTATTCGACTGGCACCTCGGGCAAAGGAGAGGACGTGGAAAAAGTGTTGGAAGCCACCCACATAGCCCAGAACCTGATAAGGGAAAGAAATCTCGATTTCATTCTGGAAGGTCCGCTGCAATACGATGCCGCGATTGATCCCGAAGTGGCGAACACCAAGTTGCCGGGATCCGCAGTAGCGGGCCGGGCAACCGTGTTCATTTTTCCAGATCTCAACACCGGCAACAACACGTATAAGGCCGTGCAGCGGGCCGCCAACGCGGTGGCCATCGGGCCGATCCTGCAGGGGCTTAACAAACCGGTAAATGATCTGTCCCGGGGCTGTACCATTGATGATATCGTCAATACGGTAGCCATCACGGCGATTCAGGCCCAGGCGGAAGATCTCTAGGATATGAAAGCACTGGTTATAAATTCGGGCAGTTCCTCGATAAAGTTCCAGCTTCTGGAGATGGAGGGCGAGCAGGTCCTGGCCTCTGGGCTGGTTGAACGTATCGGCGAGGAAGTGGGCAAAATCAGCTGTCGGATGCGCCCCGGATCGTCAGCCCAGAGCACGATAGAGAAAGAGATGAAGATCACTGATCATCAGCGCGGCATGCTAATGGTCGGCGAGGTCCTGGGCGATGAGCAGGAAGGCGTGGTTCGCTCCAGGCAGGAGATCGGAGTTATCGGACATCGCGTCGTCCATGGAGGGGAAGCGTTTCATCAACCGACTATTATCGATGATACGGTGGTTGCGGCAATTGAGCAGAATATTCCACTGGCTCCGCTGCACAACCCCGCCAACCTTGACGGCATCAGGGTAGCAAGAGAGCTGTTTCCGGGAATAATACAGGTAGCGGTCTTTGATACTGCGTTTCACCAGACGATCCCCAAACGGGCCCATATCTATGCGCTGCCCTATGAGCTCTATGAACGTCACCGCGTCCGCCGTTATGGGTTTCATGGCACCTCCCATAAATTTGTGGCCGGAGAATGTGCCAGACTGATGGGCAGACAACTGCCGGAGACCAATCTGATTACCATTCATCTTGGTAATGGATGTTCCATGAGTGCTGTCGAACAGGGGTGCAGTGTAGATACCTCGCTGGGTATGACGCCGCTCGAAGGACTGGTCATGGGAACCAGAAGCGGGGATGTGGACCCGGCCATACATTCATTTCTGCAGCGCACTGCAGGTATGGATCTGGTTCAGATAGACGCCATGCTCAACAAGGATTCCGGGCTGAAAGGCATCTGCGGCCTCAATGACATGAGAGACATCCACGAGGCAGCAGGCAAAGGGGACGAACGGGCCAGTCTGGCCCTTGAGGTGCAGACGTACAGAAACAAAAAATACATTGGTGCCTATATGGCGGTGCTTGGCCGGGTGGATGCTTTGGTCTTCACCGCCGGCATCGGGGAAAACGATCCAATCGTCAGGGAAAAATCGGTTGCCGGCCTGGAGCATCTCGGCATCGAACTCGATGCTGAGAAAAACCTTCAGCGATTTAAAGAACCAGGGTCTCTGCATACTGCTGAGAGCCTGGTTCAAATCTGGGTTATCCCGACCAACGAGGAACTGGCCATAGCCCGAGAGAGCATAAGCGTTGTTGAAGACGCAAAATATTTTAAGGATGCACGACAATGACCGAAACCCAGGAAGCCATTCCGAAGCAGTCCTCAGATGTTGACAGATTTATTGAGAAGGCGAAAGTTTCCGCTGCCATTGTTTCGACCATTACATCTTTTGATGAAGCGGTGAGCTACACGGTAAATTTGTGCCTCGAGCGGCCGTTGAACCGGTATGCGATAAGCGATGAAGCTCTCGACATTTCAGGGCTGCGCAAAGTTATAGCCGCCCCGTTTCTCTCTGAGTCTGAGTATGGTCTGCTCCAAGAAAAGTGCAGGGAAAATTCCATCGACTGCATTGATTCGGGGATGCGTGACAATCTCATCGGCGTCGATGTAGGATTCACCTATGGCGACCTCGGCCTTGCCGAAACCGGTACCTTGGTGCTCAACTGCCCGGATGAGGAACTTCGGTTGGCTACCATGTTGTGTGAATATCATGTGTGCGTGTTAGCGAAATCGAAAATCTTCGCCGACGGCTTTGGAGCTGAGAAGCAGCTGCAGAAATTCATGCTGGACTCACCAACTTACACGGCTTTTATCACCGGACCAAGCCGAACTGCTGATATCGAGCGTGTTCTCTCCATTGGTGTGCATGGACCACTCGAGCTTCATATTCTGATTTTGGAGGACTGATCATGCCGGAAGCAAAAAGCCTGAAAACCTACCGCAAAGAATGCCAGGAGTCTCTGGATAACGAATACCTGCGTTCGGCCCTGGACAAATTTGCCGTCGCCTACCGGGTTGGACGGGACAACGCCTTTTCTGAAATCGATGTGGAACAGCTTGTTTCAGACGTTGCCGATATGAAGGATGAGACACTCAAAAGTCTCGACCACTATCTGGAGCAGTTTACCAGGAAAGCGGAAGAAGCCGGTGTGGTCGTTCACTATGCCAAAGACGCCGATGAAGCCAATGCAATAATCAACGAAATCGGCCTCAAGGCGGGTTGTCGAAAAGTCATAAAAACCAAATCCATGACCGCGGAGGAGACTCACCTGGTGCATGCCATGGTCGCTGAAGGCTTTGAGGTAACGGAGACCGATCTGGGCGAATGGATTATTCAGCTTCGTGATGAGCCGCCATCGCACATGGTTATGCCCGCCATTCACCTCTCCCGTTACCATGTCAGGGATCTGTTCTCGGAAGTTACCGGCAAGGAGGAGGATGAAGAAATCGAAAAACTGGTCAAGGTTGCCAGGAACCAGATGAGGAGAAAATTTGCCGAAGGCGAGATGGGTATAACCGGCGCCAACTTCGGAGTGGCCGAAAGCGGCTCCATAGGTATCGTCACCAATGAGGGAAATGCCAGGCTTGTAACCACGCTGCCGCGTGTACATGTAGCGCTTCTGGGCATCGACAAACTGGTTCCCACCATCGGTGATGCCTTGTCCCAGGTCAAGGTGCTGACCAGGAATGCAACTGCCCAGGCTATTACTTCTTATGTGACCTGGGTCACCGGCGCCAATCAGTGCGGGGCCAGTGCGGGGGAGCGAAAAGAAGTTCACTACGTACTGCTCGATAACGGCCGTCGAGAGATGGTGGCCGACCCGCTCTTCTCTCAGGTCTTCAGATGTGTGCGCTGCGGCGCCTGTGCCAACGTCTGTCCAGTATATCGGTTGGTCGGCGGTCACAAGATGGGACATGTATACATCGGTGCCATCGGCCTGATTCTCACCTACTTTTTCCATGGTGAGGAAAACGCCAAGCACCTGGTCCAGAACTGCATCAACTGCGAAGCCTGCAAGGATATCTGTGCCGGAGGAATTGATCTGCCACGGCTGATCAAGGAAATTCATGCCCGGATTCAGGAAAAAGACGGTCAGCCGCTGCCGAGTCTGCTGCTGGGCAAGATAATGAGAAACAGAAAACTCTTTCACACTCTGCTCAGGACCGCCAAGTGGGCCCAGAAGCCGGTGTCAGGCGAGGATGGCTTCATGCGGCATCTACCGATGATGTTTTTCAAAGAGCATGACTTCAAAGCGCTGCCCGCCATTGCCGAAAAACCATTCCGTGACGTCTGGCTGGAGATAAAGCCCCGGGTCGAAAACCCGAAATACCGGGTGGGATTGTTTTCCGGGTGTGTTCAGGATTTTGTGTATCCGGAGCAGATGATCGCTGCAGTTGATCTGTTCAGAGATCACGATGTAGCCATGATTTTTCCGATGGAGCAATCATGCTGCGGACTTCCTGTCCAAATGATGGGCGACAAGAAGGTTTCAAAAGAGGTGGCCCTGCAAAATTTCAAGGCGTTTGCAGATGAGGAGGTCGATTATATCGTCACCCTCTGTGCTTCCTGCGCTTCACATCTGAAGCATAACTATCCCGTACTGTTCGAGGATAATCCCAAACTGGCGGAGCAAAGTCGGGATCGTTCTGCGACAAAGTCATCGACCTCTCATCTTTTGTGCATGATGTACTCAAGGTAACTCCCGAGGACTTTGACGGGGACGGTAAAAAAGTGACGTTTCATGCTCCCTGTCACCTCTGCCGCGGGCTCGGAGTGCATGATGCGCCAAAGAACCTCATGCGTTCGGCCGGAATGGATTACATTGAAGCTGCTGAATCGGAAGTCTGCTGCGGATTCGGAGGCACCTACTCGGCCAAGTTCCCGGAACTTTCCGCCCAGCTTCTCGACAACAAATTGAACAACGTCGAAGCAACCGGGGCCGATCTGCTTTTGACCGATTGCCCGGGCTGCATCATGCAACTTAGAGGCGGTCTGAAAAAACGGGATTCGAAAGTCGATGTCAAGCACACCATAGAGGCCCTGGCCGGCCGAAGAAAGAAAAAGAACCGGTGATCATCAGGCCGTTTGAAAATGATGACCGCCAGACGGTCATAAGGCTCTGGCGTCGCAGCGGGCTGGTGGTGCCCTGGAATGATCCGGAGGCTGATATAGACAGAAAACTTCGGGTCGATCCCGAGTTGTTTGTCGTCGGACTTGTAGATTCCAGCCTGGTGGCTACAGCGATGGGAGGTTACGACGGCCATCGGGGTTCGCTCTATTATCTGGCCGTGGATGGGGAACAACAGGGCCGGGGCTATGGAAGAAAAATCACAGATTACATTGCCGACCTGCTCGAGCAGAGGGGTTGTCCCAAACTCAATATCATGGTGAGGGGTTCAAATACTAGGGTGATCGACTTCTATCACCGGCATGGTTTCAAAACTGATGAGGTTGTTTGTCTTGGAAAACGGCTGATCGAAGACGAGTGATGCAAGGTAGATCTGTTTATACGGAACTGGTCTGTGGATTTCCGGGTGATTGAAAGTCAATGTCAAAAGTCACCCTCTGGATACTCTTTCTTGCCGCTCTTGCCTACGGTTGCTTTTGTCTGTTTCTCTATCTTCGCCAGCGAAGCCTGATCTACTATCCCCATTCCGAAGCAAAAACCAGTGAACTCCAATCCATCTGGCTGGACAACGATGGCCAGAAACTGAAGGTCTGGAGGGGGATGACTGAAGCAAAGCCCGTACTGCTTTATTTTGGCGGCAACGCCGAAAATGTTATTCATAGCAGTGCAGAGCTTGAACGGATCTATCCAGAATTCACTTTGTACCTGATGAATTATCGGGGGTACGGCGGCAGCAGCGGTTCTCCATCTGAACAGGCACTGTTTTCAGATGCGCTGGCCCTCTATGACCGTGTGGTGACCGAACATGATGAAGTGATAGTCATGGGCCGCAGTCTGGGTACGGCGGTAGCAGTGTATCTGGCTGCCGCGAGGCCGGTAAAGGGGATGGTTCTGGTCACCCCCTACTCAAGCATGGTTGCCCTGGCGCGCCATTACTATCCTTATCTGCCAGTTAATCCATTGTTGAAGGATCGTTTTGAATCTGATCTTCTAGCGCCTCAGATCGATATACCGGTTCTCACCCTGGTTGCTGAGCGTGACGAGATAATTCCCGCCAAAGTCAGTGCTGGGCTGATCTCTTCTTTTAACCAGGGGATTGTCGAGAAAGTTGTGATAGAAGGTGCCTATCACAACACTATTGATAATTTTCCGTCATTTAGCTCCTCAATAAAGAGTTTTATAACGAGACTCCAGCAGGAAAAGGTGAAGTGAGAAACAGACAGATCGTAATCTTTGTTCTTCTGGCGATAATGATTCTGGCTTCGTTTTATGAGGCCGGGTACTTCAACCGTGGCGGTGGGATAGAATCCGGAGGGGCAGCAAAGATAAGTTCGGCTTATGAAAATCGGCTGAGCAATCTCCAGGTTGAGGGCTCCGGTCTGGTCGAAAAAGTACTCAGAGATGATGTCGAAGGAAGTCGCCATCAAAGGATAATCCTGCGCATCAGTGCTGGTCAGACCGTGTTGATCGCCCACAATATCGATCTTGCCCCACGGGTTGAGAATATCAAGAAGGGTGATAAGCTGGAATTTTTCGGTGAGTATGAGTGGAACAACAAAGGGGGAGTCATCCACTGGACCCACCGTGACCCGGCAGGAAAGCACGTCGACGGCTGGCTCAAGCATCAGGGGAATTTGTACCACTAGAACAAAAGTTCGGCCTTATAAGAATCATAATACCATCAACCAGAGAGGTGGGATAGATGAGCAGTGAGGATGTACAGATGAACAATTATCTGCAGCAGCTTTACCAGATGAGCGGCGGAGATGTTAGTGCTGAAGTCTCAATGTACGAGATAGGAGCTGCTCTTGGCCTGGATAAGTCGGAGGCCGGCAGCGTTGCGGAGGATCTCATCATCGACGGATACGCCGAGTTGAAAAATCTCACCGGCGATATAGCTATCACGACAGCTGGTTTGCGCTTACTTGACGCGGAAATTACGGATGGGCCCGACGCCTCGAGCGAGGCGAAATTTGCGCTGGGAGAGGTCGAGGTGCTGGCTCGCGAGGTTTGTAATGCGGTCGAACAACTGATTGTCGAGATCAAAAAGGCAGCTGTCGAGGGCGGGTTCAGCTACAGCCAGGTCGAAGAGCTCGTCATCGATATCAAGACCCTGGAAACTCAGCTGCTGTCAAGTAGGCCGAAAAAAGCAATAGTGCAAGAAATTTTACGATCACTGGCGAAACTGCTGGTGGCAGACGAGCAGGGTGCTTCGCTGGCTGAGCAGATTCGCCAGGGGATCGGAAAGAGCTGAGCTTTGCAGCATCCAGGGTCCGGCGGTGTATCTTCAGCCGAGCTCAGGCTCCGCCGCTTTCATCCACATAATCCAGGATTATCCCGAGTATCCTTCTGAGCGGTTCGGCGGCTCCCCACAGAAGCTGATCGCCCACCGAAAAGGCGGTCAGATAGTGGGGCCCGATATTCAGCTTATGCAGCCGACCAACAGGGATATCGAGTGTTCCGGAAACCTTGGTGGGGGTCAACTCCTGGCTGCTGATCTGCCTGTCGTTGGCTATCACTTTGACCCAATCATTATGCCCCTCTATGATATTTTCGATCTCAGCAATCGGCAGATCTTCACGCAGTTTTATCGTGAAAGCCTGTGAATGACAGCGCATGGTGCCTATACGGACACATAGCCCATCCACGGGGATAATATTGCCACCACTCCTACCCAGAATTTTATTGGTCTCGGAAATGCCCTTCCATTCCTCCTTGCTCTGACCGTTTTCCACGGGAACATCGATCCAGGGGATCAGGCTGGCAGCCAGTGGAACTCCCCAATTGTCCAGTGGCAGGGAGCCGTCACGAAGCTTTGCAGTGATTTTAAGATCGATATCGAGAATTGCTGAAGAGGGATCTGCCAGCAGGGTAGATACCTCCGATTCAAGCGCCCCCATCTGGGCAATCAGCTCACGCATGTTCTTGGCGCCGGCACCGCTTGCGGCCTGGTAGGTCATCGAACTGATCCACTCGATCAGATCGCGCTCAAAGAGGCCGCCCAGAGCCATCATCATCAAAGATACCGTGCAGTTGCCGCCAATGAAGTTCTTTGTGCCGCTGTTCAGTCCGCGGTCAATCACAGACCTGTTCACCGGGTCGAGTACGATAATCGAGTCTTCCTTCATTCTCAGAGCGGAAGCGGCATCGATCCAGTAGCCGGCCCAGGATTCCCTGAGTTGAGAGAAGACTTTGTCGGTATAACCGCTGCCCTGGCAGGAGACGATAGCATCCATTTTGGCAAGCAATTTGAGATTGCCTGCGTCCTGCAAAGGATTTGCACCCTGGCCGACATCCGGGCCCGGTTCACCGGCCTGGGAGGTGGTGAAAAAATGAGGTTCGAACCTCTGAAAATCTCCTTCTTCGATCATTCTGTTCATGAGAACGGAACCGACCATCCCTCTCCAGCCGACAAATCCAACTTTATACATCGCTCCCTCCAACCTGAATCTTTTCAACCGGCCGCCAGACCATTCAACTCCAGCAACTTTTAACTTTTCAATAACAGATAACAACGCATCCGACAAGGCGCCATCTATCTAGCATAATTCCCGGCCAGGGTCCACACTTTGATGCTGCGCTTGCTGCGTTTCTCAACAACCAGCGGCTGCCAACCAGTCTGCCTGAAAGGCTGACGGCAGAGCAGATGGAGAAGATCGCTCGCAGGCTCGATGAGGTTTTGGACAAATCGTGATAATTACCGACAGGTTTTAAAGTGAGGATTCCTTTCGTCAGCGATCAAAACCAAAGTAAGATCCGAGGAATTGGTTGATACCTTGATCCTTGAATTTCTCCGGGTCCCAATCTGTATCCGTGGCTATATGGCGGTAGCTGTCTTTCAGGACGTAGGCTTCTGCCGCAAAGATATTGTTGTCGGTCATGACCTGGACAATCCGGCGTTCATAATAGCTTCCCTCAAATTCGTCAAGCCGGGACAGATCCCCTGAATCGATATCGAGGTAGAGGACACCGGCCACCGTCGAATTGACAGGACCTGACAGAAGGGCCGGATAGTGTTCATTGAGTATTGAAAGGCGAATGAAGCCGGATACGGTTCCAGGGTGATGTCGATAGGTTCCGCTCACCACTTCCTTCCAGACCTGTTCGAACATCAGCGACCCATAGGTGAAAATATGTGTCATCGTTTTACCGTACTAGATTTTTGGGTGGATGTGCGCCATGGTTTGAAGACCGATATCCAGACAGTGAGGAGCAGAACCAGACATTGCCAGGTACCGAACCACAAATTCATTCGCTGATTATAAAGATACTCCTGATCGGCGGGTGAGGCGAGGCCGAGTTCGCCTGAAAATTCATCATTAGCCGTTTCCCACGGCCCCTCCTAGCCAACAGCTCACACAGATCAGGTGGAGGACCTTGATCCATCTCAGGTTTTTGGGTGTGAGTTTTTTCATCTTCGAGCCAACAGAATCAATCTTCTTTTCACCTTATGAGCTAGCAATACCCCTGTCAACAGCCATCACCTAATGAAGTCCAAAATGAACCGACAAAAATCGTCACAAACTGACGCTTTGGTGCACTAAGTGTTGTGTAAATTAGTAGAAGGTTTAGTCGAAATGGACGACTCAAATAACTTGATGGGTGATTAAGGTTGTAATTTGGCAGGCTCTGTCGGACAGGTCTGGTAGAGAGCAGAATGGTCCGAATTTTGTATATGTAAAATCGGATGCAGCCAAGTACCAGCAGGTACCCTGCCGTGATCCATTTTGTCAACAGCGACGAACCGCCCACACAGTTCATTAGAGCCCGAAATTCAGATCGACACAGATGAGCCTGTTAAAGAAAATCACTCCCAATAAACTTGTCCGCCTGCTGAAGCTAACTACTCCCGTGAGTCGTCAGTACCTGCCGGTATCGTTAGAATCGTTGCCTGAAGAAGGCAACGGAGAGCTGAGCCTGGAGCGAATCAAGGATCTGATCATCGAGGCCTATTCTTCCCTCGATGAGACGAGCAGGGTGCTCTTACTGGAGAAGGCCAATCTGCTTGAAGGGCAGTTGGTGGCTATCTACCGGGCCAGAGGGTTGCAAATAACGGCGGATAACATTTGTAAGACGCTCGAAAGCCACCGCAAGTATCACTGCCGACGGTGTTCTTAATTTTCCTAATGGCGATCCGAACCGAGAAGCTGCCTGTTGCCTACTGGATGTTCTCCTTCTTTTTCTCTTCAGGCGGGATGACGATGACATTACCCGGATCTGCGTCCTCTTCGGCAGCCTCGTAGAAGAGCATAGCCTGGCCAGACTTCCTTTCCGGGTTGTCGGCTGGTTTACGCGGATACTTAACGGATTCCTCAGGAGCAGTTGTCGTGGCTGCACAGGAAGTGAACAGCAGCATGGCTGCAAGCAGAAGAATCGAGGTTTTCAATGGGGATTGTCTAACCATTACTGTTTCGTCTGGGCAAGAAAGAGTTGGGAAAGCGGATCTGAAGTAATCATCAAATAGGCTGATATTGGGGGTGCATCCTCCTTGGCTGCACCGCTGACTAGTTCAGAGCTTGAAAATTTAATGGTAGCCAGCGATTTTGTGCCGCCATTGCTTTTCTGGAACTCGAAGGTATCCTGGTCAATTTTTCCTGTCTTGTCATAGGTCCAGTAAATCATCTTATCGTGGGCGGTGGCTGTCGGTTCACCATATTCAAACATCAGGCCGCCGATTATCTTCTTTATGTCCGCCATCGTGCTTTCCGGGTAATGTCGGTAAACCCCAAGAACGATATCGTCGTTGTTGGCGGCGATCACAAAAGTATCGCTATCCTGGAATTTGTAGGTGCCTCGCAAGGATTTTTTGATTGGGTTCTGGCGGGCCATTTCCTTTTGCTCCATGGTGAGAGCCTTACCTACTACATAGTCGCCGAAACCAAGCTTAAGCTCTGCGACCTCGCCTGCGACACGATCAATTTCCTCGTCGATGGGTGAACCGATCGCTGCTCTGTTCAACAGAAGCCCGCTCACTAATATGGTAATAAATATTAAATGGTTTCTCATTTTGGCAGTTCCAGAAAAATGCCCCGGTATCCTTATCCGGAATACCGGGGCTGGTTAAGGTCAGTCAGGTATAAATTACTGCTTGTAACGATCCTGCTGTTCGGCTTTGATTGCTTTCATCACATCTGCGTCAAAGCCTTCCTTGTACCAGGCATGTTCAGGCTTGGCAAGCATCTCTCCAACAACCTTTTCGTACTTCTCGGACATACCTTTTTTCTCAGCCAGATGCATCAACTCGGGTAGGAACTTGAAGTAGAAGTTGTGGGCGACATCGTACATACCGTGCCAATGGGTGTAGTCGGGACCACCCATAGAGGCACCGTGCCTTGCCCGTCGTCCTTCATGATGCCAGAGTTCCCACCAGTGCCAGCCAAGCTCGGTGTGGAAGGTCGAACCGAACACAAGTCCATCTTCTGAAGCCATCCCGTAAAGCATTTTGGCGGGTTTGGCGAATTTTTCGTTGTAGGTAACCACCAGGGCATCGAACTGATCGTAGAAATTCTCGATCTTCTGTTTGCCGTGACACTGATTGCATACACCTTTCATGTTCTCCCGGCGCTGTTCCCAGCTGATGACCTCGACGGCTTCTTTCTCAACCGGTACCTGCTTCCACGTACCGTCGACCTGTTTGAATTCATTGTACTTGATCATAGAGCCAGGCTGCGGCGGAATATCACCGGGGATGTCCTTCTCGGTTCCATCGGCAAATACCGCCCGGTTCAGCTTGACCGAAACCTGGGGACGCAGGGTCCAGGAGAGGCGGTCGCCGACATTATGGGTGTTTTGTGCTTCTCCGCCGTTGGGTTTCACGAAGGCGCCCATATGGCAGGTCGAGCAGGTCGGGGCATAGTAGTAGTCTTTGCCGAGGACCCATTGGCCAGCCTTCATAATGTTCATGCCGTTGAAACCAGCGTCTTTCATTGCCGAGTAATAGGTTATGCCATGCTTGGATTCGTTGTAAACTTCTATCTGCGGATGATCAGGACCAAGATGGCACTTACCGCAGTTTTCTGGCTGGCGTGCCATCGAGGCACGGAAACTGTGCTTGGAGTGGCAGGCATTACAGGTTCCCGCATACCCGTCCGGGTTGAGGCGACCCATTCCTGAGTTGGGATAGGTCATCGGATCGAACATGACGGCTCCGGAGGCCCTCTTCAATGGCTTTCCGCTGTCGTCTTTAAGAACCGTCAGAATGGAGCCATGACATTGCCAACAGCCGTTTGCAGCATCGGCCTTGTCCTCAAGCGAGCAGATTACCTCGCCCAGCACGTTGTCCAGAGAGGCCATGATCTGTCCGGCAGCGGCATGATGAGAAGCCTGCTGCTCCTTTGTTTCACGCTCGTGACAGTAGCCGCAATCTTTGGGGCTCAGTACGGTTTTGATAAACGCACCCTCGTGTTCGTAGCCGGTGATTTCTCCCTCTTCCGCCGCATGGCAGTTATAGCAGCCAACCTGGCCGTCTTTTCCAGCAGCATGTGGGGAATGACGCCACTGCTGGACCAGTGAATTGTTCTCTTTCAGATGGCAATTCACGCATTTTACATTCATCTGCACGTTTCTTTCGTTGCTCACATCCATCGATACCTTGGTGGCGGCATAGAGGGGGGTGGCAATGAAGAACGCTAGCAGAGTTAAGAAAAGCACTCTACCTAAAGATTGCATCTTCTCCTCCAGTCAATTGTTTAAATTCTTTTGGGTGATAAAACAAATTGGCAGCCCAAGATCTTTTAGTACGTCATCACCTCCTTGTCTTTAATACATCTGCAGGGCGCCCTTACTCTTATATAGAATGGTTGTCCCATCCTCCTCGTTACTCTTATCAAGTTGGGGCTGAAGCCTCCGACACTTGCTGGTCGGCCGGCTGGTCGTCGAGCCACAGGGGAAAAATTTTACTGAGTATAAATAAAATGACCCAGGGGGCGGTCATCACCACGAGCGCTGCGATTATCCCTTCACGGCCTTCCCAATGGGGCACAAAGGACACCTGTCCCCTGGTTGAGTTGGACATCAGTTGCCCGCCGATAACCACGTTCCAGCGCATCAGCAGCACTTGGATAAGGATCATCAGCGATACGAGCGGGGCAAAAAACAGTACAACCCTGTCTTTGAGTTTGAACAGACAGAGGATGCCGAGCAGAATGAAAGGTATGACTGAAAAGATTCTTACCTGGAGGACCCAGTAAGTGGTATAGAGCGGTCCCCAATAGAGGTTTTCCAGGACATGCCAGTGGTGTGTCGCCATGTAGGCGTGACTGAACACCTCGAGCATCTCGAAGACGAAATCGAGGATGAAAAAGCCCCAGAGGAACTTGATTGAAGTGCGTATGCAGTCCATATCAACTGGTTTGCCCTTGAACTTCATGATCAGGACGTAGGTGAGAATGATACCGGAAATCCCGGATACGCAGGCTGAGAGCAGGAAGATAACCGGCATGAGTGGAGTGGCCCATAATGGGTTGGCCTTAACGCCTCCGAAGATGAAACCGACATAGCCGTGCAGGACACAGGCCATCGGTATGCCGAGCCCGGCGAGAAAGCTGATGATGCGGTTATCGAGGGTCAGTGCTTCTTTGGAAAGATTGTCGTTGAAAAAAGCGAGAAAGGCATAGAACCTTCTCTTCAAGCCCGAAGATTCGTGCCACAAGCCGACCATCGTCGGCCGGTAGATGAACAGGATCTCGTGTAAAAGCAGGATGAGATAGGCCGTGTAGATAAAACCGAACCCGGCCATTGCAGAACTAGGGTTGGGGGTCAGAAACATCGAGTATGAGCGCTCCGGGTGGCCGAGGTGAAGGAGCAGCGGCCAGGTGGCGCAGGCCAGAAAGGCCAGGGCGAATATCAGGGAATAGCGGGAGATGGGTCTCAAGGCCTTGATGCCGAATACATGATAGAGCGATGAAACGATGAATGCTCCCGCGACAATGCCGGTGATATAGGGGTAAAGCACGATCATCAGCGACCAGTGTACGTGAAAATCGTTGGGAAATACGTAGTTGGTCAGAGACGAGACGGTATCGCCATGTTGGATAGCACCATTCATTAGACGACCTCCCTTCTAAGGCCCAGGTAATGAAGGGCCGGCTCGTTACCCATATCGGGTTTCAGTACCGAGATTACATGGGGCTGGCGCAGGAGCTGGGCCACCTCTGATTGCGGATCATCGAGATCGCCGAACTTGCGAGCGCCGGTTGGGCACACGGCCACGCAAGCGGGAAGCAGACCCTGGCGGACACGGTGGTAGCACCAGGTGCATTTTTCTGCCGTATGGCTAATCGGGTTGATGAAACGAATCGAATAGGGACAGGCCTGCACACAATAGGAACAGCCGACACAGCGCGTCTTATCGACCAGCACAAAACCGTCCTTGGTCTGATAGGTGGCGCCTACCGGACAGACTTGCACGCAACTTGGCTTTTCACACATATTGCAGAGTTTGGGGACAAAAAAGGTGTCCCTGATCGGATGTGGCAGTCCCTCGCGAGGCTTAGTGTAACCGCCGAGCCCTCCGTCTGGTGAATCCACATGAACACCGTCGTGGTCGTCGATGATGTAGCGCTCGACCCAGGTTCTGTAGTAGCCGTCGGGAACCTTGTATTCGGCTTTATCGGCGATGCAGCAGGACCCACAGCCGATGCAGGCGGTGATATCAACGACGAAGACAAAGTTTTTCTCGGTGAAGATGCTGTCCTCGTCTTTCATTCCTGGTATCTGTTCCAACTCCCTGGCGCTGAGCGGGATGACCAGAAGCAGGGAACCGGCGATGGTACCGCCCAGCACGTTCTTTATAAACTGGCGCCGATCAAGACTGATCTCTTTTTCTAAATCCACCATGCTTGCCTCTCCTTTTCAGCGGGCATCAGATATGGGTTGCCTCTCACCTCAGCAAATCACGGTGAGGAATCCTTGAGTGGTTTCACCGTGGCTACACCAACAATCTCCTTGGCCTGGTTGATCCACAGCAGCGGGTCGTGAACCATGTGACACTGATCGCAGGTGTGGGTCAGCTGTACATGCTGATCCTGAAGGTGTTCCGGCATTCCTATTACTTTGATTTCCTGGCGTGGGCGGGCGGTAATTATCTTGTTGTGACAGCGCAGGCACAGATCCTTAAGATCGTCGCCCCGCATCACTGGCAGGGTACCGACTTTCTTGCCCTCGGCGATATGATCACCGTAGAGTCCATGGCAGACCTCACAAGATACCGTTTTATGCACCCCGTTTTTATGAATGGTCCTGATCGGTTGATGGCATTGAAAACAGGCCTCGTTGGTACCCAGGCGAACCGGTACCGCTTTCTGATCAGTGATATCGGCTCCACGGTAGTGGCCATAATCTCCCATGCCCTCCGGCATAAACAGCAGTCTGGCCCCCAGGCCGATAAGGATCACGACCACCAGGGCGATGATCAGCCGGATCAGATGGGCGTAGTATTTTTGCTTAGACTCCTGGTGCATGAGCCCTCCTTGCCTGTCAGTGTGAGCGGTGAAAGAGCAGATCTGGTAAAATCTTGCAAATATGATTCCAAATAAATATGTACAATAATATCAAAGTGATGTGTGGTTATGCTACAAGAAGAGTTACTGATTGGTAACGATCTGGGGAGGAGGTGTTACCCAAGGGTAACGGCTGGAGTCCCGGTGAAACACAAGGGCCTCGGTGGGACAATTGTCAACACATCCGCCACAGTTCCAGCAAGAGGCGGAGCAACCCCCGCTACGTTCCGGGATCAACGCCAGCGGGTAGGTTTTGGAGCAAATGTCGCAGTGAATGCAGGGTGAGATTCAAGTTGTAAGTTCGGCTGAAGAGGGGACCAGTTTTGAGAAATCGGCCCGTCTCACCAATGCCGGCGGTGCCACCGTGGTTAACAGGCACGGCTGCGCCACTCGCTGCGTTGCACGCTCACAGTGCTGCAAGGCTGCTCCCCCGGCTACTCGCCATCCTTGCCCGATTAAGCGTCTTGAACTTATGTCGTTAGGTAAAATTTATATCCCTTGTCATTTTTAGGGTATTTCACGGTTTCTTTGAGTTTTTTCTACTCACCGATTGACTTCTTCTTTTTTCCACACATATTTGACATTTGAGGGGGATTATCTGTCCCCTGCATCTAACTATTTCAATCTTGAAAAGGAGGAACCATGATAAATGTTCATAAACGTTTATTAGTGCTGACGACTGCCTTGGCGCTGGCGGCTGCCGCGCCAGCACTCAGTGCCGATAAACCCAATATCCTGGTCGTCTGGGGTGATGATATCGGCCAGTCCAACATCAGTTATTACACCCACGGCCTGATGGGATACAAGACCCCGAACATCGACCGGATTGCCGAAGAGGGCATGACTTTTACCGATTATTACGGCGAGCAGAGCTGCACCGCCGGTCGTTCGAGCTTTATCACGGGCCAGTCTGTGTTTCGAACGGGTCTCTCAAAGGTAGGTCTGCCGGGTGCCGAAGAAGGTATGCAGGAGGCGAACCCGACCATCGCCGGGCTGCTCAAAGCCCAGGGCTATGCCACGGGCCAGTTCGGTAAAAACCATTTGGGCGACAAGGATGAGCACCTGCCGACCAATCATGGCTTCGACGAATTTTTCGGCAACCTCTACCACCTCAATGCAGAGGAGGAGCCGGAAAACGAAGACTATCCTAAGAATCCGGAATTTCGCAAACGGTTCGGCCCCCGTGGGGTCATTCACTCATATGCCGACGGACGTATCGAAGACACCGGCCCATTGACGAAGAAGCGGATGGAGACGGTCGATGATGAAACCTCGGACGCGGCCCTTGATTTTATCCAGCGCCAGGTTCAGGCTGATAAGCCATTCTTTGTCTGGTGGAGCGGTACCCGCATGCATTTTCGCACCCATGTGAAAGAGGAATTGCGGGGGATTTCCGGCCAGGACGAGTATTCAGACGGCATGGTGGAGCATGACATGCACATCGGCAAATTCCTCGAGGCTCTGGATGAACTTGGCATCGCCGACAACACCATCGTCTTCTATTCAACCGATAACGGCCCCCATATGAACACCTGGCCCGATGCCGCAATGACGCCGTTTCGGGGCGAGAAAAACACCAACTGGGAAGGCGGCTGGCGGGTGCCGGCCATGGTGCGCTGGCCTGGAAAAATAGAGCAGGGAACCTGGTCCAATGAGATAATGCACCATATGGACTGGCTGCCAACTTTTCTGGCCGCTGCCGGTGCGCCAGATATCAAAGATCAGTTGAAACAGGGCGGCGTCTCAGCCATCAATCGGACCTACAAGGTCCATCTGGACGGCTATAACTTGCTGCCCTATCTCACCGGCCAGGAGGAATCAGGGCCGCGCAAGGACATCTTTTACTTCTCCGACGACGGCGACCTGACCGCGCTGCGCTATATGGACTGGAAGGTCATTTTCATGGAGCAGCGGGCCGAGGCCACTTTTCAGGCCTGGCGCGAACCGTTTGTTACGCTGCGTATTCCACTGCTGATAAACCTGCGCCGCGACCCTTACGAGCGCGGTATGGTAACCTCCAATACCTATGACGACTGGTTTCTCGACCGGCCCTATCTGCTGGTGCCGGCTCAGGCCTATGTGGCCAAATTTCTCGAGACTTTCAAGGAATTTCCGCCCAGCCAGAAAGCCGCCAGCTTCAATCTCAGCCAGGTTATGGAAAAACTTTCCGAGGGGGGCGGAGGCTCCAAGTAAGATTTTTTCGAACATGTCTGTTCCAAATCAACAGGCCGCTCTGACTCAGGTCAGTGCGGCCTGTATTATTTTTGCTATGTCTTGATGCAGCTTAAAAGGGATTATCGTTGCCGACCCTCAGCTTTTGTTGTATAAGGTGCTGCCTTTGGCGATCATAAAGTGAGTTCGATTGACTCGGGTTCCCTCACCCCGAATAACAAAAAGGATTGTTTCATGTCTTCATTCACCGATGTACAGCTCAGCCGGGCTCTGGCAGTTCTCGTCTCTTTTCACGTGGTCGTCATCGCAGCCAGCAACTATCTGGTTCAGATTCCATTTCAGGTTCTCGGACTTCATACGACCTGGGGCACCTTCAGTTTTCCGCTCGTCTACCTTGCCACGGATCTTACCGTCAGAATCTTCGGCAAGGGGCCGGCCAGAAAGATTATTTTTCTGACCATGATTCCTGCCCTGCTCATTTCCTATCTGATGTCGATTCTTTTTTTTGAAGGACATTTTCAGGGGCTTGGAGTACTGGCCGTTTTCAACTTGTTCGTTTTCAGAATCGCCTTTGCCAGCTTTATCGCCTATCTGGCTGGGCAGCTTCTGGATGTAAAGGTTTTTTCCCGTCTCAGAGAACACCGGAGTTGGTGGGTTGCCCCCGCCGCTTCAACCATAGTTGGAAACCTGGTCGATACTATACTGTTTTACTCGATTGCCTTTTGGGCCAGCTCAGATGCGTTTATGGCACTGCACTGGCCTGAAATAGCGGCGGTGGATTATTGTTTCAAGATTGTGGTGAGTATGCTGCTCTTTCTGCCCGCCTATGGCGTACTGTTGAATCTGCTGACTGAAACGATGATGAGAAAAGGCGGGAATTGAATTAATACTTCTCTTCCAGATAACGCTCTTGCAAATAGTCGATGAAATAGTCGGGATTGGTAGGTTCGCCGGTGGCAGACTGCATTAGTTCCTGCGAGGAGAGCAATCGACCTTTGGACCAGATTCTTTCCTCCAGCCAGTTGCGGATTGTGGAGATTTCACCATTTCCCAGAAGATCCTGCCAGTTCTTATGTTGGCGCCGAAAGGCTGAGAATATCTGGGCTCCGTTCAGTGCTCCCATCGTATAGGCGGGAAAGTAGCCGAAAGATCCGTCTGTCCAATGAATATCCTGCAGACAGCCGTCTTTAAAATTTCCTGCAGTTGAAAGACCAAGATAGGTCTGCATCTTTTCATCCCACATCTCAGGCAGTTCAGCGGCTTCCATCGTACCGTTGATCAGGGCCGACTCGATCTCGTATCTGATGATAACATGCAGAGGATAGCAGAGTTCGTCGGCTTCCACCCTTATATATGAGGGACTTACCTTGATGCTGTTCAGCCAGATCTGTTCACAGTCATAAGATCTGCTTTTGTCCAGGTGTCGATGGATTTCCGGAGTGAAAAATTTTAAAAACGGTTTGGACAGAAAGATCTGTTTTTCAAACAGCAGGCTCTGGCTCTCGTGAATGGACATATTGCGGGCCTGGCCCAGCGGCAGATTTTTCCATTTCTGCGGCAACCCTCCCTCGTAGGCGGCATGGCCAGTTTCATGGGCAGTTGCCTTGAGGGCATCGACAAAATCGTTGTCCCGGTATCTCGAAGTGATTCGGTGGTCGCCGTGGCCGCCTGTGCTGAATGGATGGGAACTTTCATCGATTCTGCCGGCCTCGAAATCAAAGCCAAGCAGGCCGGCCAGCACTCTGTTGAGCCGCTGCTGGGATTCTTTCTGAAAGGTTCCTTTGAATTCGCGTGTTCTGCCGGATTGTTTTTCCACTGCTTCTGATATCAGAGGTGGCAGGGTGGTTTTCAGGCTGGTGAATATTTCAGAGATCATGCTGCTTGAGTCACCGGTGCAGTAGAGATCGAGCAGGGCGTCATAAGGAGTCGAAAATTTCTCGTTGCTGCAATTCTGGCGGGCCTGGGCTTCCTGTCTCGAAAGATTGACGACTTCTTTGAAGTTTGTCAAAAAACCGGGCCAGTCGTTTTTCTGCCTCTGGCTGCGCCACTCATGTTCACATTTTGAACCGGCCAGCGATTTGGCCTTGACCAGGTCCGCCGGTATGCAGGTTGCCCAGCGATATTCGCGATCCATTTCTCTAAGACTTGCTTGGCGAGCGGTATCCACCTCATCTGCCTCGGCCTTGGCCAGCAATTCACCCAATTCAGGAGATATCAGCTGTTCATGATAGAGCGAACTCAACTCGGCGATGGCCTCCGAACGGGAGTCATTTCCCTGGGGCGGCATCATTACCAGTTGATCCCACTGCAGAAACGTCAGGGAATGTGCTAGATGGGAGAGGCTGGTGAAGTGATCAACTAGCTGGCTGTAGGGAGTGGACATGGCTGAAAATCCTTGACTATATGTGAGATTAAAGCGTTTTTTTCCGGATACTTTAGCAAGGTATGCACGGTCGATGATGAGGCAAGCAGTAAAAAGAAGGCCCTACCGAAATAAAATCCGCTGGGGCCTTGGGGTGAGCTGGTAGGTGGTTGGCTATTGTTTTTCGATAAACTCGCTCGAGTCTAGATAAATGGCAAAACAAAGTACCCCCCATCGGTCGAAACCGACAGGGGGCACTTCGTGGAGGAGGTTGTTGCAAAGATACTGCTAAATGGCTTCTTTGCCCTGCTCCCCGGTTCTGATTCTCATGACATCTTCAACCGGGAGGACAAAGATCTTGCCGTCTCCTATCTTGCCGGTGTTGGCTGCTTCGCGTATGGCGCTGACAACCTTGTCGACCAGATCGGAATCTATGACCAGTTCAACTTTGGTTTTGGGGTTGAATTCCACTTTGTATTCAGCACCACGGTAGACTTCGGTATGTCCTTTCTGGCGACCGTATCCTTTTACTTCGGAGATGGTCATACCGGTGATGCCGAGCTCGGTGAGGGCTTCTTTCACCTCTTCGAGCTTGAACGGTTTGATTATCGCTTCAATTTTTTTCATTGTATTCTCCTCCTATGATCAATCTCTGGTGAATTCCGGATAGGCATCAAGTCCACATTCGGAGACATCGCAGCCTTCCATTTCTTCTTCTTCGCTGACCCGAATACCCATGACAACCTTGATTATCAGCCACGTTACAAAACTGGTGCCGAATACCCAGCCAAAGATGACCGCAGCGCCTATTACCTGGGCTACAAGTGAGCCTTCAGGATTGGTGAAAGAGACGGCGAGCAGTCCCCAGAGACCGACCACTCCGTGAACCGAGATGGCACCGACAGGGTCGTCAATCTTGGCTTTATCCATGAAGACGATGGAAGCCACTACTATAAGGCCGCCGATTGCGCCGACGATGGTGGACAGCAGTGGACTCGGGGTGAGAGGCTCAGCGGTAATGGCGACCAGGCCGGCAAGCGCGCCGTTCAGAGCCATGGTCAGATCAGCCTTGCCGAACCAGGCCCGTGACAACAGCAGTGCAGCAACCAGACCACCTGCAGCGGCGGTATTGGTGTTGACAAAGATCAAGGAAACGGCATTGGCCTCGTCTATATTGGAGATCATCAGCTCGGAGCCGCCGTTGAAGCCAAACCAGCCCAGCCAGAGAATGAAGGTTCCCAGGGTTGCCATGGGCAGATTGGCACCGGGTATAGCATTGACCCTGCCATCGGTGTATTTACCTTTTCGGGCGCCGAGAAGGAGAACGCCTGCGATTGCTGCCGATGCACCACAGAGATGGACAACGCCGGATCCGGCAAAATCCAGGAAACCAAGAGCGTCGAGGAAGCCTCCGCCCCATTTCCAGTAGCCCTGAACCGGGTAAATAAAACCGGTCATAACTACCGCAAAAATCAGGAATGCCCAGAGCTTCATGCGCTCAGCCACGGCACCGGAAACGATCGACATGGCGGTGGCTACAAAAACAACCTGAAAGAAGAAATCAGACATGCCGGAGTAATAGATCTCCCCTCCGCTTTTCAGAACATCGCCAGCAGAGTTGTCAGCCCCGAGGAAAAAGCTGAGGCCGGGAATCACGCCGTTAGGGCCGCCACCGTACATGATGTTGTAGCCAACTACCATATACATGATACAGGCGATCGAATAGAGCGCCACGTTCTTGGTCAGAATTTCAACGGTGTTCTTGCCGCGAACGAGACCCGCTTCAAGCATTGCAAATCCTGCTGCCATCCACATGACCAGGGCTCCGGACATGAGGAAATAAAAGGTGTCGAGGGCATAGGCCAGGTGAATGACCGAATCGCCAACACTCACTTCTTCGGCGAGTGCCGGCAAGGCAACAGCCAGGACGGCAAGGAATGCAGCACCGCCCCAATAGGTTCTTGGTTTCATCTTCATGTGTACTTTCACGTTTGTTCCTCCTTTGTTGTTAATCGTCTTGAAGTCTTGCTTAAAAACGAATAGTTAAAAACAGGTGTTGAATCTCTTAGTACAATTGCTGTGCCATAATCAAAAAATATAGATAATTATATTTATAACAGTTGTTTAGTAACTTATTTTATGCAGGGATGAACAAACATGCCTTCGACAAAAACAACCATATTGTAATAGTTGGAGATATAATATTACATAAATGTATTATAAATTGCATTGAGGTGACTCCAGTCTATGCACCACTATCAGATTTTGGTGTGACGGAAAGAGGGGTGATTGCTCAACGAAAGGATTCGTATCTGTTTAATCCATATTTTTGATACGGTAGCCAATTTGGCGCTGGGTGAGACCCAGTTCGCGGGCGGCTCTGATCTGTACCCAGCCGTTTCGTTTTAGTGAGGCCTCTATTTCACGACGCTGCAGAGCTTCCAGAGATTCTCCGGAGCGTAATTCATTAATTCGTCGGGCCGGGGTATTCTGCTGATAGGCAACACTTACTGCAAGTACATTGCCCCCGGGATGAGGATCTGCCGTTTGTGCGCGGGGGGGGGGGCCACTCCTTGATCGTCAGGGGCATCAGCATTTTCCGACCTTTAGCTACATGGGGGGACTGCGATTGTTGGAGAAAATACTCGGCGAGCTGCTGGATCGAAAGGACCGCGATGATCCGGAATCGTAGTTTGAACTTGTGCTTTGATCGAACAGATGATGATCATAAATCTTTCTAGGCTGGGTAAATTCAACCCCGACATCTACCCATGAATGTGATTTCGCTAACCGGTCATCCTGGGACTTAAAACACTTGGCATCGTTACTGAAAAGTTTGCAGCCCAGCTGGCAGGTGTCGGGGTCAGTTATGTCAAGATGATAGTCAACGGTGTCAAGGAAGAGATACTTGAGAAACTCTATGCCTGGATACGCCCCGGACAGAAGACACTCAAAATAGGCGATGCAGCTGCACTGTTGATACGTGAACAGAAAAACGGGGTGCCGGCTCTGGAGTGCGACAACATTGCGGTCTCCATTTGTGCCACACTCTACCCCGGGCTTAACGACAAACATATCGGCAGAATCAGCCGCTCCATGGAACGCTGACGAGAAAGCTTCGTAAAGGAGTTAGGTTGCAGTTTAATGAAGGAAAAATCTATGATCAGGCGGTGCCGTTTTTAGGCGATGGGTTTATCCGAGTCACCGATGAAGAAGAGGGGCTGATGTCCAACACCTATTATGGCTGGGAATGTGTTGCTTCGATCAGAACCCTCGGGGCATCAAATGGAAATTCGGAAGAGGACAAACGAAAAGCTATTGCCGATCAATTCATCTCGATCGGCCGGGACATCGAGATAGAAATTATGCCCAGCGGCACCTATCGGCTCACCCCGGATGCGTCAACCGAGACGCTGCAGATTGAGTTTTTTATCTGATACATCTTTACCCGCCTTCATTATCATCTCCTGCTGGATAATGGCAGGCCCACCTTTTATTTCATAAAACGTGTGGCCCCGATCTTTTAAACCTTTCAGGTTCAGGTGTAGAATTGCCTGACTTGAGAGGGTGAGACAACTATTTCGAATTAAAAAGCAAGAATCGAAGTGTGCGGACATCCCATCGGTTTTATATTGTAGCCAGAGTTTGGATCAGCAAAAGAGATTTCGGTCAAACACGCTTCTCCCGATGAGATTAATCGTTCAGCCAGAGGTGGTAAAGTGAGCGAACAGCACGCATCTGATACCAACGAATTGAAATGGAAAGCCCTGGTCAATCGCGACAAATCATCTGACGGAGATTTTTTTTACGGAGTGATTACCACGGGAGTCTATTGTCGACCCAATTGCGGATCGAGAAAACCCAACCGGATGAACGTTGAGTTTTTCAATACCCGGGAACAGGCTGAGGCACAGGGCTACCGACCATGTAAAAGATGCAGGCCCGATGGGAATGGCGATGATGAAAAGGGACAACCATTAATTGTCGCAGCCTGCAGGCGGCTGGAACATAGCACCCGTCCACCCACCTTGGCCGAACTTGCCGCCGAGGCGGGTATGAGCCCCCATCACTTCCACCGATTGTTTAAAAAAAAAGTGGGCATTACGCCGCGAAACTATTACGCCAAGCATCGGGCCGATCGGTTGCGTGAGGCTCTCGCTCAGGGTTCAATGATAGGCGAGGCTATCTATGCTGCCGGTTTCGAGTCCTTGAGCGGCGCCTATAATAAAGATCAAGATCAATTTGCCATGAGCATGAAAGCATTTAAAAATGGTGCTGAAGGGGTTGAAATCATGTACGGCATGGCTTCCTGCTTCCTGGGGCAAGTACTGGTTGCTGCCACCCACAGGGGGGTTTGTATGGTTGAACTTGGTGACAGTCCCGAGCAGTTGGTTGACAAACTGACCGAGCGATTTCCATATGCCAACACCAGAAGTGGGGACAAAGACTTTCAGGCCCTGGTTAAAAAAGTTATAATCCAGATTGAAAACCCTCAAGGACAGGCGGTCCTTCCGCTCGATATTCAGGGTACGGTTTTTCAGCAGAAGGTCTGGAAAGCGCTTCGCGGAATTGAACCTGGGAACACGTCGACTTACAGCGCGATCGCCGCGCAGATCGGACAACCCACCGCAGTGCGGGCCGTTGCTGGTGCCTGTGCGGCAAACAAGATAGCGGTTTTGATTCCCTGTCACCGGGTCTTGACCAAAGATAACAAGATCAGTGGCTACCGCTGGGGAAAGAAGCGCAAGAAACTGCTGCTGGAAAAGGAGAAGAAATAATCAATAGCAGTTGTGATAACTCGCAGGCTGATATTGGCTTTTGTCTGCTGATCAATTTTATTACCGCCGCTATGACCAACCGCTCCATCGGCAGGATCGACTGATAAGAAGGGGAGGTTGGCGACTTGGTTTGAGTCCGGCTGGCGAGTAATTGCTGTGGAGATGACTGAAGCACATCGCTGAATTATTCAGAAATTTGCCAGGAGGTTATCATGGAACCATTGAAAGCAAAAATCTTCAGCTATTGTACCAGCAACATCAACCCGCCGGGAGAACTACAGCTCAATCAATGGTTGGAGGAAAACCCAGAAATCGAAATCGTCCAGGTGCTGCAGTCCGAATCGATGACTGTTCATAAGGAAAAGCTCGAACGCAACCTGACTATCACCTTACTCTACCGGCTTGCGCAGACTCTATAAAGGCGCTGAGACTTTCGCAACCACAAAGCGAAGCACTCTGTGGATTCATAGAGTAGATCTGCATGGGAAACCTTCTATAAAGGATTTCCGGAAATTGCCGAGATAATACTGGTACCCTCAAGGCAGCTGTTCGAAGATGTGGTGCCGTCCATTAATCCTTATCCTGCAGTCAAAATATGATCGATATCTTTCAAGTAGATTCGTTTACGGATAAGCCATTCACCGGAAACCCAGCTGGGGTTTGTATTCTTGAAAACGAGATTGATGAGACAACTATGCAGAATATTGCCATGGAAATGGGAGTATCCGAAACCGCATTCTGCTCACTAGATACGATGAGGCTCAGGTGGTTTTCACCAAAGGTTGAGGTTGCCTTGTGCGGCCATGCAACCCTCGCTGCAACGGCTGTGCTCTACTACAAGAAATTTATCAAAGAGAATCAAACCATTCGGTTCAACACTCTGTCAGGTTCGCTGTCAGCTAAGGCAGTAGATGATTTTGTTGAAATGGATTTTCCTGCGATAAAGGTTAAGACCGCAGCAAAAAACATGATAAAGCTGCAGCACCTTGGCATCGATGAGAAAGATGTGATTTTTGCTGGAAAGGCTGGAGAAAAAGATTTTCTCCATCTGCAAAATGAGCGACTGATTAGGGAAATATCACCTGATTTCCAGGGACTACTGAGTATTCCAGGTCGTTCAGTCATTGTCACTTCTGAATCTTCTCACTCTGAGTTCGATTTTATCTCCCGCAACTTTGCTCCGTGGATCGGTGTGCATGAGGATCCTGTTACAGGATCAACCCACTGTGCGTTAGCAGACTACTGGAGTGGTATACTTCAAAAGTCTATTATGACAGCATTTCAAGCTTCTGAACGAGGTGGAGTTGTGAACATGAAAATAATGGATAGCAATCGTGTACTATTGTCCGGAAAAGCCATAATAACAATTGAAGGTATTTTGAAAATTTAGTTTTACAACCCGGCGCTTAATCCCGTTCACTCAGCGATTTGGCACTCGCATAACCTCGCAGATTATCCTAGCTTTAGCACCAAATTAAGATCTCTATGGATGTAGCATTACAAATATGGGGAGGTAGTTTTTACCTTATCAATAAAATATTGTTTGCTCTTGCAGAGGGAAAAAAACAAAAATTCAAACGAAAATTAAAACTTAATGGTTGGGCAATTTACATTTTAGGAGTGCCAGCCTGGGTGATAATACTGCTAGGCGAGCAAAATTGGATCGCTGCTTCGATAGAAGCTGGCGGCGTTCCATCCATGTTTTTAGGTCTTTATATGGCATATCAAAACTCTAGCTCGCCACCCAGAATATTTAACAGAGTTGCTTCTTTTTTCGCCTACGGTTCTTTAGCATTAGGTGTTGGTTACAGCCTATTTGATTATGGTGGGGTCACATCTTTTTCGCAGCTTTTAGAAATGGGAGTTATGGTAGGTTTTTTATTGGGGAGTTATCTACTGGCCAAAAACAATAGAACGGGCTGGTTGTTTTTCATGCTAATGAACGGGAGTATGGCAACTCTTATGCTTGTCCAGGATAAGCCACTGTTAGCTGTTCAACAAATTGTATCATTAAGCTTTGTGACCTACGGTTTCTGGGTATCAAGAATAACAAAACCATTAAAATAAATGTGTTAACGTTTGGGTTACGCCGGGTGCCTGCAGACATCACCGTTTAGCCCCCACCTTAATAGTGCCGCACTAACGATTATTCTTTCTTGCCAATAACCTAACCGAAACTGTTTCCTGTTTTTCTACTATTTTGGCTTAGAAGATTACTTGCCTGAAAGAGATTTTGGATGTGCATTGAAAATTTTAATAATGGGTGAAGTTTTGCAGGTTAATATGTCTCCTGATTCTATTTGAGTTCTGTTCCCAGTGTTTGTCTGGAGCTGCCAAGAGAAACCTTTGTTGCCCAAGAGAAACTTTTCATAATTTCAATTTCGGCACCTTCGGCACCGAAATTGGAGATAATGAAGAATAATTTTTTTAACTTATTGTACTTTCGTACAATATCCCTTGACGCGTGGCCATGCTAAAATGACTTATAGACCCATATAGGGCAAGTTTATGTTTCGGTTAACTTGCAAATTTGAGGCAGCCCGGCTGTATTAATTATTGAATGAAATAAGCGGTCTTGATTGATCATGAAATTATCGATTTCTGAAGATCAGCGATCAAAAATAAATTAATTTGCAGAGCCGCTGATATAATCTTGTCTCAGGATTACAGGAATAATTCATTAACATTGCGACGATTTTTTGACAAATATGTCTTTTTTAAAATAAACTGTAGTTAACTGAACAACTTCTACGAAAAGGCAAACCTGGGGCGACCTAGGGACGTAAAGCCACGGGCCAGCACTAGCTGGCAGCCGGGCTGCCGAAAAGAGGGGTTTTGCCGTCTATAGTGCAACGCCCACCTTCGGCTAAGAAGATGGGCGTTTCTTCTTCATAATTTAAAACGCTCAGGTGTTTGATGGGCAGAATAAATTTTCTGGCCTATCAACCCAAAATGGGAGGAGTTATTATGAAGAAATTGGTATCGGCACTATGCGCGGCTGGACTCTATTTCGGGCTGGTAGTAATTATTCAGGCAGATAATCCTGACCACTCAGAATTATGGGAAATTATTCCTGGTGAATGCTATCTGGACGGGATCATTTCCCCACCATATAAATCTGTCGACGATATGGATGGATTTGAAGTTCCACTTGTGGCTATCTGGAATCCGGTAGAGCTGAATGAAGGAACCCAATTTCGAGGTGATGCTAAATTTGGAGTCTATAATTTTAAAATAGGTGAAGGTGAGCTTGTCGAGGCCCATATCGTAGACGTTCACTTGAATCGAGATGATCCTGGTCTTTCGGAAGAAGAGAGGCACAACCATTTTATTTATAGATGTAAAAATGTTTCTGGGAGTTGTACCGCGACTCTTGCAACTGTCAAAGCGGCCATAACGGAGCAGATTGCACGCGACTATGAAACTGAGGTTGAAGACGTAATTTACGAGAACAATACCATTGCAAATTTTCTTGGCGTTTTTATAAAAGGTATGAACCCTGTCGGGATGAAAACGGAAGATCAAAGGGGACAGATTTATTTACACACTGAAGTTTGTGGTACAAATGAAATAACTATGGCTCAGGCAATCACGATTTATTAAATAATCGAACCCCTTTAATCCTTAACGTTTCAGATTCGCTCCGAAAGGATGTTGATGTTTTTATTATTAAGTTGGCATTGAGTTATTCCTGTTTATTTTCGGTAGAGCGAGTCTCGGGTTCACGAGAGGTTAACAGGTATGAGGTCAATTTACAGAAAAGGCACTTTTCTGCTGATCTAATCTGACTACCTGAAAAATTCCACCCTAAGCAAACCTGGCGGCATTTTCTATGGCCTCGTATCCAGGGGCCGGTCAGAGCAACGAAGCGGTAAGCTTGTCACAGTAAGGTAGACCTACCATCTTCCCTCCCGACCATTTTTGAGTTATAAGATTGCTATCTGGGGAATCGACTGGGACTGGCCGCCCGGCCAACCAGCATTAATGCGCAACGCTCTACAGGTCGTTTCTCAACAATCCGGAAAGAACCGCATTCCATCGAGGAGGGGGTGCTATGGTAGATATCAAGCACAGCAATATTCTCGAACTTTACGAGCTCAGAAAACATGCATTTTCAGGCGGTGGCGAGCAGCGCATCGAACTGCAGCACCAGCGCGGCAAGCTCACCGCCCGTGAGAGACTGCAGCTGCTTCTCGATGAAGGGTCATTCGAGGAAATCGACAGTCTAAAGGTAGGTCGGGGAGAAATGGTTGGCGGAGACAAGAGCCACCCTGGCGACGGAGTTATTACTGGTCACGGGACCATCAATGGCCGTGAGGTTTTTGTCTTCAGTCAGGACTTCACGGTGGTTGGCGGCTCCCTGGGTGAGGGCCATTCCCAAAAGATTTGCAAAGTTATGGATCTTGCCTTGCAGGTGGGGTCCCCCATTATCGGCATCAATGATTCCGGAGGGGCGAGGATCCAGGAGGGCGTCGACGCGCTTGCGGCTTACGGCGAGATTTTTCATAGAAATGTATTCGCCAGCGGGGTAATCCCTCAGATTTCCTGCATCATGGGGCCATGCGCCGGCGGAGCAGTCTACAGTCCGTCGATGACCGACTTTGTTTTTATGGTCGAACAGACTTCGCATATGTTCGTAACCGGACCCAATGTGGTCAAGACGGTCATTCACAAGGATATCAGCTCCGAGGAACTGGGAGGCGCTGAGGTCCACGCCACCGAGAGCGGTGTGGCCCAGTGTATCTATCCAAACGATATCCTTTGCCTGCGCGGCGTGCGACAGCTCATCAACTACCTGCCATCGAACAGCAAACAAAAGGCACCGCTACTCGATCTCAACGATCCGCCTGAACGCACAGACCCGACGCTGGATTACCTGGTGCCACCCAATCCCAACCAGAGTTACGACATGAACGTGCTGATCTATTCGATTCTTGACGGGGCCGAGTTTCTTGAGATCGGAGCATTGTTCGCCAACAATATCATCTGCGGTTTCGGTCGTCTCGGGGGCCAGACCATAGGTCTTGTAGCGAATCAGCCAGCGGTGCTGGCCGGAGCTCTCGACAACAACGCCTCCTTCAAAGCAGCCCGTTTCGTCCGATTCTGCGACGCTTTCAATATTCCTCTCGTCTGCCTGGTTGACGTGCCTGGATTTATGCCTGGGCCAGAGCAGGAGCATGGCGGTATCATCCGCCACGGGGCAAAGCTGCTCTATGCCTTTTCCGAGGCTACGGTACCACGCATCACCGTCATCGTGCGCAAGGCCTATGGCGGAGCTTACGTGGTGATGAATTCCAAACATATTCATTGTGACATCAACTACGCCTGGCCGACCGCTGAGATTGCGGTCATGGGCGCACGCGGGGCAAGCGAGGTTATCTATCGCCGAGACATAGACCAGTCAGATGACCCCGATGCCCTGCTCAATGAGAAAATGGAAGCCTATCGTAACCGTTTCATGAATCCGTTTCTTGCCGCCAAGAGGGGGTATATCGACGATGTCATCTTTCCGCACACGACCAGACACAGACTGATCCGTACCCTGCAGGTTCTGGAGAGTAAGAAGCCGAGTCGTCCCGACCGCAAACACGGAAATATCCCCCTGTGAGGTAGATAATGTTCAGCAAAGTGCTCATTGCCAACCGTGGTGAAATCGCCCTTCGGATAATTCGCAGCTGCCAGGCCCTCGGGGTTTCAACCGTTGCCATTTACTCCGAACCCGATTTCCGTTCACAGCATGTGCGCCTGGCGGACGAGGCCGTGCTCGTCGGGGGTGCTCGACCGGCTGATTCGTATCTACGCATGGACGCCATTATCGAGGCAGCGCTTGGCACTGGCTGCCAGGCGATCCACCCGGGATACGGGTTTCTGTCCGAGAATGCCGAATTTGCCGAAAACGTTAGAGCTGCAGGCTTGGTCTTTATCGGTCCGCCAGCCGAGGTGATCAGCACCATGGGTGACAAGATTGCCGCCAAAAAGCTGGCCATCGAGGCCGATGTGCCAACGGTGCCCGGTCACAGCGAACCGGTGCTGGATTTCGAGCAGGCCCGTGACATTGCCCAACTGGTAGGTTATCCCGTCCTGCTCAAACCCGCTGCGGGTGGAGGTGGCAAGGGCATGCGCGTGGTCGAACAAGAGCAGGACCTGAGTTCCTCGCTGCAACTCTGCCAGCAGGAAACCAGAAAATCGTTCGGTGACGACCGCATTTTTGTCGAGCGCTACCTTACCAAACCGCGACACATCGAAATCCAGCTCATTGCCGACCAGCACGGCAACATCGTTCATCTCGGTGAACGGGAATGCTCCATACAGCGTCGCTACCAGAAAATAATCGAGGAATCGCCTTCCTGTGCCCTGACTCCTGCTCTGCGTGACAAAATGGGCAGCCTTGCCTGCGATCTGGCGAGGCGTGCAGGCTACGTCAATGCCGGCACGGTTGAATTTATTTTAGCTGAGGACAGTTCCTTCTACTTTCTGGAAATGAATACCAGGCTGCAGGTCGAACACCCGGTGACCGAACTGGTCAACTCAGTTGATCTGGTGGAACTGCAGCTGCGGGTTGCGGTCGGCGAGCCGTTGCCGTTCAGCCAGCAGGACATCGCGCTCAAAGGCTGGGCCATTGAGGTGCGCGTCTGCGCCGAAGATGCCCTGCGCGGCTTTGTACCCTCAGTCGGCCTTATCACCCGTTACGCAGAGCCGCGTGGTTCGCATATCCGGGTGGACTCGGGGGTCGATGCCGGAAGCACCGTCAGTGTCTATTACGACCCGATGCTCGCCAAAGTTATCACCTGGGGGCAAAATCGCGAAGAGGCTCGCAAGCTGATGATTCAGGCCCTCAACGGATATCATATCGAGGGAATTTCCACCAACGTCGATTTTGCCAACCAGGTATTGTCCCATCCGGTATTTATCAGCGGTAACGTCACCACCGCCTTCATCCCGACCTATCTGCCGGCCCAGGACGAGGGGCTGCCACCGTCCCCCGAAACTCTGGACGCCATGGCAATTGCCACTACCCTTGTCTACCACCTGCGCGAAAATCTGATGAGGAATGCGCTGCTGCCTCTCAAATCCCGGGTCGGCGTTTCCGGAACCGATGAGACAGCCTTTTTCTATGTGGCCAAATGCGATGATGACGTGTTCAAGGTGCAGATTGAAAGGGCTGGCGGTGAACATCAATGGCTGATCGAAGTCAACGGGGTAGCCTACAAGGTCGTCACTCCACCACCGGAATTCTATCGTCGCAGACTCAAACTCACCATCAACGAAGAGAGCAGCTATTTTCGACTGAAATACAACGGCAATTTTATCGAGGCGGCCTACTGTGGTGTTTGCAGGAATTTCGAGATTTACAATCCTCGGGAATGGGAAGTAGCGAGATTTATGCCGCGGCCCTCCAAGAAAAAGATTGAAAATCTGCTTGATTGCCCTATGCCCGGTATGGTCGTGGATGTAAAAGTTAAAGCTGGAGAGCGGGTCTATCGAGGCCAGGAACTGATCATTCTCGAATCAATGAAAATGGAAAGTGCGGTTTCCGCGCCAACCGATGCGATTGTCGAATCTGTACACGTCAACCCAGGTGATGCCGTGGAAACCGGGACCACTCTGATTCAATTCGAAAAAGTTTAGCACTTAGCCGATTATCTGCACGATTCCTCTGTTGAGCCGGTAATTTCCTACTCCGAAATTACCGGGGCCAGCCGGAGAAATCGGCGCGAGTCTCGCTTGGATCAAATGAATGCGAACGACAAAGTTATGGAGAAGTGACCAGTGGCTCATCACCTCAACAATCACTCTCATCACCAACCACACGATCTACTTACAAGCCGGCTAAACCGTTTTCCGCAGGGGGCACCTGACTCTCTTCTGCTTGAAAAAATCTTAAAAATTCTTTTTTCCGATCGGGAAGCTGAACTGGTTGCAGCGCTGCCGATAAAACCTTTTACCGCAAAACAGGCGAGCCGGATCTGGTCTATCGGTGAAGGTCAGACGCACAAAATTCTGGACTCCCTGGCTTCTAGAGCCATTCTTGTAGACATCGTTCAAAACGATGAGATCCAGTATGTTCTGCCACCACCAATGGCAGGATTTTTTGAATTTTCACTTATGCGTTTGCGGGACGACATCGATCAGAAAGTGCTGAGTGAGTTGTTTTGCCAATACCTGAATGAAGAAGAAGACTTTATCCGTGAACTTTTTACCAAGGGCGATACACAACTCGGTCGGACCTTTGTTCATGAACCTGCACTTCCCGATCAGCAGTCTCTACTTGTACTTGATTATGAAAGGGCAAGTGAGGTAATTGAAACAGCTGACCCGATGGGTGTCAGCCTCTGTTATTGCCGACACAAAATGCAGCATGTAGATAAGGCCTGTGAGGCACCAATGGATATCTGCATGACCTTTAACACTTCAGCAGACTCACTTATACGCCACGGTCACGCTCGTCGAGTAGATGTCGTGGAAGGGCGAGAATTGCTGCAGAAGGCCTATGAAAATAATTTGGTGCAGTTCGGTGAAAACAACATGAGGGGGGTGAATTTTATTTGTAATTGCTGCGGCTGTTGCTGTGAGGCGCTGCTTGCCGCCAAACGCTTTGCCCATTTGCATCCGGTCCATACCACGAATTATATCCCTTCTCTGGCAACCGAGTCCTGTAAAGGATGTGGAAAATGCGTCGATATTTGTCCAGTCGAGGCCTTATCCCTTGTATCTGCAAACGCCCCCCATAATCCGAAAAAGAGAAGCGCACGACTCGATCAAGAAATCTGCCTGGGCTGCGGTCTCTGTGTCCGCTCCTGTCCGACAGAATCGATACATCTGATCCCGCGCAAGGAAAAAGTTATTACCCCGGTAAACAGTGCGCACCGGGTTGTACTTATGGCGATCGAACGAGGAAAGCTTCAGCATCTGATTTTTGATAATCGGGTGCTTTTCAGCCATCGAGCACTGGCCGCACTTCTTGGAGTGGTATTTAAGCTGCCTCCGGTCAAGCAGATTCTGGCAAACAGCCAGGTAAAATCACGATATATTGAAAGAATACTGGCAAACAAGGGGTATTAATCATTACCAAACAGATAGTATTTTTTGCTGTTATGAGCTTTCCTCGGTGGTGTTCTTTCTCTGCTCAGATGATTTATTATCCGATTCTTTCTCCGAGCGGATTATCATCATTTTGCACTCGGCACTGAGAAGTTTGAAAGAGTTGTCAACCTTTTTGCCATTTTCAATGGAGTATAATTGACCTTTGGCCTCGAGTGAGTCATGGTGCTCGTCCTGCTGTTCGATACAACCCTGGAGCTTTAGATCGTACTCCCGTTTTTCCTCGATTTTTTCGACAAATTCAGCCTTACGTTGCTCTTCTTTCGTTTGCTCATCCTGAAACATGCCAAAGAAACCTTTGATTACGAAAAAGAGAGTCACGATGATAAAGGCTATTGGTAGAATCATTCTTTTAGGCATCATGGATCTCCTGTTTTCTTTCCCACTTCCTTACACAAAATCTCAATTTTTCGATAAACATATACACCATCTACACTGCTTCTTCAGGGGTTTAAATAGGCAAAATACACAATTTCAACTGAATCGCCCGGAGAAATTCGAAATATAAAAAATGTCGATATGCTTGACCAGTCAGGGTGACCCTCCTTGAAGAAATGGGTCAATAAAATACTTCCTGGGCAGCATGGTTATCAGAAAACATCCAAACCCTTGTAAAATAGTCGAGTTATTTTTTCTTCACCAGAACAATCATCCGAGAATAATTAAGTTTTTTTTTGACAAACATTTCAATTTTTCAATAAACTAAAAGATAACAAAACAACTTCTTCGAAAGGGCAAACCTAGGGTCACCTAGGGACGCAAAACCACTGGCCAGAATGGTCTGGTAGCAGGGTTGCCGAAAAGAGGGGTTTTGCCATCTCACAATGCAACGCCCGTCTTTGACCGAGACTGAGAAGACGGGCGTTTTTTTCTTCATAATCGAAAAGCGCCCGGGTTGTTTGTTGAGGCAGAATGGATTGTTCGGCTCAACAACTCCATAACGTGAGGGATACTATGAAGAAATTTGTATCGGCGCTATTTGCTGTTGGACTGTTTTGCTGGTTCGAGGTGATAATTCAGGCAGAAAATGCTGATCGACAAGAATTTTGGGGAATCATCCCTGGTGAATGTTATTTAGACGGCATAATTTCACCTCCTCACAGATCTATTGGCGACATGGATGGATTTGAGGTACCGCTTGTAGCAAATTGGATACCTGTAGAGCAAAATGAAGGGATCCAATATGGCGGTGAAGCCATATTTGGAGTTTCTAATTTTAAAATAGGCGAGGGTGAGCTCATAGATGCCTATACGGTAGATATCGATTTGAATCTGGATGATCCCGGATATTTCGGAGGCTCAGAGAGACAACCTGTTGATCTATAGTTGTGAAGATGTTCCGGACAACTGTACGGCAACTCTAATAGCTGTCAAAGCTGCAATTACGGAACAAATTGCACGTGATTATAAGGCCGTGATTGAAGAAGTAACCTAGGATAGCGATGCCAGGGCAAGATTTCTTGGTGTTTTTGTAAAAGATATGAACCAGCCAGGGGCGGGAACAGGGAGAGAAACAGGACACATAAATATACTTACTGAAGTTTGTGGAACTTATGAAATAACTCTGGCAGAGCTGTCACGATAAACTAAAACATCTCTGATCCTCTCGATCCACATTGTTTCAAAAACGCCCCGCCGAGCTGTTTTTCTATGGAGCAGTCTTAAACTTATTCGTGCTTTATCTCCCATCCGTTCTTAAATCGCCCGCTTTGCTGCAATCTTCATCAACTTCTCCGTGTTGACAATGGCACGTGTGTGTTCGCCTTCACCTACAACTCCGTGCTTATCAGAGACTGACACCTTAAAACGGAAAAGTTTACCTTCACACCCGAGATAGGTGGATGTGAGGATAACTTCCTCACCAGGGAGTGTCGGCACCGTGTGCTTAATATCTATTCCAACACCAACAGACAACTCGCCATCCTTCAATAGCGGATTCATGAATCGTGCGGAACAGAATTCCATGAAGGCAATCATGCGAGAGGTGGCGAAAACTGGCGGAAATTCATCATCGGGGGATGGGCTGAGTGAACTTGCGAGATCGTTTAGGTCTACGGTATGGTTCATTTCGTAGGTTTGATTGATTTCCATGATCGCCTCCAGTTGAACCGTTAATTTAGTGCACTGATGACCAGTTTTTCTTTTTACAATGGATCTTGATAAGTATAAATAAGCTCACGTATCGGACCATGCCATATCTAATCCTCAGACGTTTGATCTGGCGATCTTTCATGTCAAAGACATGCACCACACGATTTTTCCCTGAAATTACCCATTGGATATTCAAGCATCGCCAGTCTAATTGAGTACAGACCCTGTGGTTCTTCATCAGTTTCTGGACAACTGAAACAGCCTGTTTGAAATGTCTTTTGTAGTTGAAATATCTCACCCGCAACGGCATGGTAAGGTAAGCAGTATAAAAAGGTGCTCTGATAATATTCTATAAAGGAAAATCGATGAAAAAATATATGCTTGTGATCTCAGCAATTGTCATTTTTGCAGCGATAGCCAGCCCGGCGAACAGTGATGATGAAAAACAGATTGAACTTGAGCGGCGGCTTGAACAACTCCAAAAAGAAGTTAATGAAATACGCCAGAGTTTAGATTCCCCCCGGGACGGTATAGAGTCGAGTTACGTTTTCGAAGTGATAGATCAGGTAAAAAACAATTGGTTTTTTCCAGAAGATCTGGATGTCAAAACGGATGATTTTCTGCGAGTCGCTCTCAAAATCGACCGAGATGGCACTATCATTGCTCAGGAGATTATGAAATCATCAGGTAATGATCGGTTCAATTTTTACGCCCTGGAGTGCATCTCAAACTCCAGCCCATTACCTGCCATGCCGGCTGAAATGAAAAAGGAGTTTATCCAGCTGGAATTAAGGTTCAGACCACCTCAAAACTAGAGGGCTGGATTCAGGCCCGGCTTCTTATAGGGTAAATAGACATGAACTGCTTTGATTTTTTTTGAATTCAAAAATACACTCCAGGCCTGAGATTAGGTGGGCACCGTACATGCGACAAAGGAATTGATCGAAGGTTTAGCAGAAGATCAGAAAATCTTTGAGTTGGAAATCGCCTGAATTTCCTGATCTAATCCAAACATGAATCTTTAGTTTGCTAGTTTGATGATGTTGGCGTCAGTGCACGGATAGGCCCTTTTGAAACTCCACTCCAGCACCATCGCCAAACGATGTTCCATTTTTTCGGGATATTCTTCCACATAGTTGACAAATGCGACGATGGGTCGGGTGATATCAACTTCTTCATCAGGGGGGCAGAAAGGGGGGTCATTCCCAAGAAAAACATCCCTCCAAGATAAATACTCCCCCATATCCCAAGCTCCTATAACGAAATTAACACAAGAGTTAGCTCGTATTGATTCATCCACAGTTAGCTCTCGGCCAAGTTCTAAAGCAAGTTGGCAGTCTTGAAAGGCCTGCTCTGTATCCCCATAAGTAGCTGCTTGCCCACTACCTACGATTACTGCAATCAGAATAAATGTTATTGGGGCAATCATCTTCATTTTTTCACCCAAGAGGGAAAATATTTATCTTAAATCAAGCTAGTTACCGAGGCCAACGCACTCTTCTCGTGCTTGCAAGCCAGAACAAGAACCAGACGTGAATACAGAAGCTAAGATGTCCATGTTCATAAAAAAACGCCCATCCTTCAGCCGAAGACGGGCGTTGCAAAATACGGTTGAGCCCCTCTTTTCGGCAACCCGGCTGCCAGCAAGTTCTGGTCCGTGGCTTTGCGCCCTCAGGTCACCCCAAGTTTGCCCTTTCGAAGAAGTTGTTATGTATGCTATCTAAGTTTACAAAAACAATTTGCGTTTTGTCAAAAAAACGAAAATGAGTATAGGGAAAATTACACCTGAATATGCCTAAATAGAACTAGCTAAATGTTATTAAAACTCAGACCATTCTACCTGGATCACAAATTGCCCGGAGTTGTGTGCGTCAAGTTCTGCAATTTGATTTCTCATGGCATATGATCCTTCAGCAGCCGGCAGCAGCATGCTGCTGAGCTTGTCAGGTAGCAAGAACAGGGGTGGAAATACCAATTATTAGAATTGTTCCAGTTATAAGCAGTGTTTTCATTACAATTACTCCTCCGTAACTTTACCAGCGCTCGGTTCCGACAATCTGATTAACATCGGTGCACCTTGCTCGTTCATCGTCATTGAGTTGTTCAAACGATTTATTATCTGTTTTTTCGAGCGAGCAGATGTACTCTTTCCCCTGTTTACTGTTGATCCACACCAGTAAATGGTATCCGCTATTCTTTTTCTACCTCTAAATTTTTTGCTGGCTGTTTCAATGGTGATTGCCACCTCTTAGGTTTCTAAGCTAGACATGTACCCCTTAATGACAATGGGTAACAAAAAGTAATTTAACTATAGAAACTGCTATTGTTTGTATTTCATTAACTAAGATCGTTGGCTCAATTGACTGGCTTTAACCTTCTTCAGGCCAGGATTCTTGCGTCTCGGGAGGGGTGCTCTTATGGTTAACCAAAACCTTAATTATTTGGAAAAAAGGATAATCCATGACTTTCATTCAATCCTCACTGGAGGAACACCTCATTACCGAGGAACCCTTTTATCTACCGGTCGGTGATGAGATAGAAATAGGCATAGCAACCTACGAGAGAAAGCTGCCGCTGCTGCTAAAAGGTCCCACCGGTTGCGGTAAGACGCGTTTCATGCAATATCTTGCTTGGCGGTTGGGCAGACCTCTCATCACAGTGTCTTGTCATGACGATCTTTCAACCTCGGACCTGGTCGGCAGGTATCTGGTCAAAGGTGATGAGACAATCTGGGTTGACGGTCCTCTCACCCGAGCCGTCCGCGCCGGGGGAATCTGCTATCTGGATGAGATTGTAGAAGCAAGAAAAGATACGACGGTGGTAATTCATCCGCTGGCCGATGATCGCCGGGAGCTTCCGATAGATAAGCTGGGCCAGCTCTTGGTCGCACCAGAGCAGTTTATGCTCGGGGTGTCCTATAATCCTGGCTATCAAAGTGTACTCAAAGATTTAAAAACCTCCACCCGCCAACGCTTTGTTTCGCTATCATTTTCTTATCCAGAAGAGAATCTTGAAGCACGGATCGTGGCCGAGGAGGCGGGAATAGATCTGGATCTTGCCAGGCGACTCGTACGCCTAGGTACTATGAGCCGTGGGCTGCGTGAATCGGGTTTACCCGAGGGTGCTTCCACCCGGCTGCTGATAAACGCGGGTTTGCTGATCGGATCGGGTATTACCACCCGCACCGCCTGTATGGTAGGGGTGGTGGAGAGTCTGACCGACGATCCGGATCTTCTTGGTTCACTGGTTGAGATGGTCGATGCAGTGTTCTAGCAAGAGCAGTTTTTCATATCCGGTCAAACCATTATTGGTCGCAGCCTTCGAAGCGACCAGAGAGGTTATTCTTGACTGCTCCTGTTATCGAACAACCGGTGTTGCATTATTGACCGATGAACAAAGCGGCCTGCAAAAAGCTATTCTACGAGCTTGTCTATCCTTCGCTGCCCAATGAGTGGGAAGTGGATGGCATCATTGAGGAGATTGTCGAGCTGCCTCATTCCTTGAGAGAGCAACTTTTCGAGCAGATACCAGTAATCTGGCCTGTCAGCAACAGTTTGTGCCTGTCATTTCTTGAGGATGGCGTCCGGGTTATCGAATCTATCCCAAGCGATCTCGTACCCAAGTGGGTGCGCGCCATACTGAGTCGCTACGAACAGCAGGGTCTGGGCAAGTGCCAGGGGACTGATAGCCAACGCCGAAGAATCATTTCTCGCCCCCTTGAGAACACGCAATATGGTTCGTTTCGAGGATATCTCGAAACGTATGCTTTTCTATATCAGAGGGATTTCGGGGGAATCTGTGGATATAGCCTTGGACCCGATTCCCTATACGGACACCACTACCTTTTATGTTCCCCCCACGATCTCAGTGATGGGCGAGCTACCAGCAGAATCAACTGCTTTATAAATTTATCTTAACGCTGCACTGGGGGTTTCATTTTCTCGGTACGTTCAAGATTTGTGCAGATGGTGGTAAGCCTCATACAGTCAAACTCTCCTCACGAGGTGGGCGATCCTGAAGAAAGAATGGTGCTTGAGCGACTATTTTTCAAGCCCTGGAAAACCCAGACCTGGCTAGCTGATCTGTTTTTTCTGATCGAGACTCACCGGGTGATGAACTGGTTGAAGGAAGACCTTCCAGGATTGACCAACGAATTTGTACAATTGAAGAGCGAACTGCTCAGAGCTCTCGATTATCCTGAGCTGGGCAGGCTTTCCTCAAAACTCGCCACGCTTTGCCATGTCCTCCTCTTCAATGAAGAACAGCCTGAGTGGCTGAAAAACATAAAAATATCTCCCACCATCTTATTAGTTCCCTCCCGGGAAGACACTGTTCCGCTGGTGAACGTTCTCTATGATACACCTTGCTCAGCCCGATGAACTCTATCGGCGTCCACCGCTCCTGGATCTGCTGGGAAAACATGATTTCAACAGAGCCTCTGCCGAACTTGAGAGAAAGCGTCAGGTGATGAAAGAAACATTTATTCTTCATCTAGAGGCGCTTAAGAATAAACAGCGGGTCGTCTTCCAAACAGACCGGATCAACCGGGATACCAGATGAGGCCGATCAGGCAGTTGCTGTATTAACCGAGAATACGTAGCGAGTCAGAATCGTCGCAGCTGAGACAGGTTCTTGATAATCCAGAAACGGAACTGCCGGATGAACTGGTGGCGCTGATGGATCAGATCAAAGAGGATCTGGGACATATTCCTCCGAGCTATTTTTCTGCCGCATCGGGTGTTTCTGGCTACGGCTTTCAACGGCGGGGTGCCGCATCCGCCGGTTCTGAAGAATCCCATGACAGCATGGAAGGCATCCTGCTCGACGAATGGGACTACAGGCGAAACGGATATCGCAAGAATTGGTGCCGAATTTATGAACGGGAACTGCCTGTTCTGCATTCCACCTTTGTCGCTGCAACTCTTGATAAGCACAGAGGATTGCTTCTTAAATTACGTAGACAGTTCGAGTTCATGAAGACCAACGAACATTTCGTAAGAAGGCAGCGTGAAGGCGACGATCTCGATCTTGACGCCATCGTCGAAGCCAGGGGGGATCAGCGGGCCGGTATCAGCCCATCGAGCAAGCTGTTTGTCAGACTGCAGCGCAACGAGCGGGACATCGCCACCATCTTTCTCGTCGATATGTCCAATTCCACAGAGGGGTGGGTTGGTACGGTGATAAAAGAGGCGCTGGTATTGCTTTGCGAAGTAATGGACGTGGCTGGTGATCCATACGGGATCCTCGGCTTTTCAGGGATGCGCCGTTCCCGTTGCGATCTCTATCGGATAAAGGATATAGAAGAACCATATAACCAGAATATTCATCAGCGAATTAATTCGATTCTGCCACGCGAGTACACGAGAATAGGGCCGGCCCTGCGCTATGCCTCCGGAAAACTCAAATCGTTTGAAGCGCGAACCAGGCTGCTGGTGACCATTACAGACGGTAAACCGGAAGACTACGACGACTACAAAGGTGAGTATGCCATAGAAGATACGCGAAAGGCACTGATGGAGGCCCGGGGTAGTGGTATTCACACCTTCTGCATCACCGTAGACCGGGAAGCGCACGAGTATCTTCCTCAAATGTTCGGCAGGGGCAACTATATATTCATTGATGAAATTGATAAATTGCCGATGAGGATGATAGACATGTATCGACAGCTGACCGGATAACCAACAGGTCTATGGCCGCCTTATGTGCAGCGAGACGGGCACTTGTTAGACGAGCGAAGCCTGAGATAGTGGTTCGGGGACTACTTCTTCCTTTGGATCACAGGATATTATATTATCCTTTACAGGAGATGCAGCCCTCTGTTAGCCGAATAAAAGAATCCCTTCATAATCTGTCAAACAAGCCAAGGAGAAACGAGATGAAAACAATCACCTGTGTTGTCGGTTCATAGCTGCTGCTGATTATGTTCTGTCCTCTGGCCATGGCAAAAAAAACTGTACTCACCGCTGAGGAGGCCACCGGCTTTATCGAGGAGGGACTGGCTCTGGTCTATCAAAACAGGAAGGATTCACTGATGAAGGGGCGCCAGAAAAAATACGGCGAGGCCTGCAGCGGGACAGGAAGCGGTTGTAACTGATCAGAGGATTCTATCCAGCCCGCTGTAGAAAAAATAGCCCGAGAAGACGAAGAGAAAGGACGCGCAGGCGCCTATCAGTCTGCGATAGAAGGTGTCGGTAAAAAAGTTCCGGCCTTTGGCGACCCCATAGGAGATAAGGCTGTACCAGACCAGGTCCGCCAAAATATGACCGGTGAAAAAAGCGATTATACCCGGTACGCCGAATTTCACCGAATACATGATGTAGCCGATGCCGATGGTCGCCCACCAGATCAACCAATAGGGATTGGCCAGGCTGAGCAGGATGCCGGAGAGCACCAGACTGCGGGGCTTCCGATCACCATGATCAAAGCTCAGTTTAAGTCCGGGGAGTTCCTTGAACATCATAAAGGCCATCCACAGCAGTATTGCTCCTCCCACCAGCGAGACGACAATAAATACCTCGTCTCTGGAAAAGAATGGAGCCAGTCCTCCCAGCAGCGCCAGCACCAGTGCCAGCTCAAGTATGCCGTGACCGAAGATCATCAACGGCCCCGCAATGGCTCCCCTGCGGACACTTTCGCTGACTGTTACCGTGAGCACAGGACCAGGCATCAAGGCGCCTGACAAGGCGATGACGAAGGATGAACCGAAAATGGTGAGCAGAGCGAGTGGCATGATTATGGGGTGTGGCAGATTTCAGGTTCTTGGGGTTGGCTAACCACTTTAAGCTTCAGCTTCTCCCGGCTGAGCGGCCGGGATATCTCTGTACCGGGAACTGACCGTTCTTAATTACCGCTGGGTCCGTGCATTATTGCTTAGAGTTATTGCTTTCCTCAGGGTTCAGCACTATATCTAAATTACTTGAACAACGGAGTCACAACCTATCCTAATCATTCATATGTTGCAATAAATTCGCGCAAAGGAGGCAGCCGCCATGAGAAGGTTACCAAGAACTTGTATTTTCCCGATTATCTTTTTGCTGAGCCTGGGACTCTTTGGGGTTTCGGCCCAGGGCGCCGAGCCAGAAGACTTTAATTCGGAAAAAATCATCTCTGAGATGGAAAAACAGATGGATCTGTCCCGGGAAAAATGGGAACAGTTGAAGCCGGTCATAGAGGAGAAGAGCAAAGAGATGTCGGAAGGGCTCAAAGAATCGGTTGATAAAGGCTTTGCCGAGTTAGATAAAATGACCAAGAAGTTCGATTCGATGTCCAGGGATGCCGAACAGAAAGTCAAAGACATCCTGTCCAGCGAGGAAGCGATGAAACTCAGGGAACAGCTGGCTAAGGTTGACAAGGAAGCGATTGATAATGCGAAAAAGAAAATGATCGCCGACCTCAATGAACTGCTTGCTCTTACAGAGGCACAGGCCCAGAAGCTTAAGCCTGTGCTGGAGGACAGCTTCAATCAGCTGGCAGACAAGATTCAGGAACTAGCCAAAGAAGGATCCAAGGACTGGAGTGAGTTCAAGCAGGATTTTGAAAAGATGACCAGGGATCTTTACGACAAGGTTCAGGAAACGCTTGATGACGAACAGCTCGAAAAACTCGAAAAATATAACGAGGATCAGAAAGAAGATATCAAGAAGGCATTGTTCACCGTGTAACAAATTAAGGTCAGACCATTATCGATGACTATGGTTGAGTATGTCGATTCATCGCTGTTTGTCTATTCCGAAGCGGGCAGTATCTATCTGGACGACATCCTCGCCAATGAACATGGCTGCTCGATTTCTCCCGTTTCAATTGCTGAACTGCGTGACAACAGCGCCACCCTGCTCAAGGATATCAGCCATGTCGTAGTAGCTGCAGAACTCAGTATCATCAAAAAAATTCTACAGTATGCCATTGATTACGGTTTCAGCGTAGGGATCCTGCCGCTCGACTCTCAAAAGGCGCTCAAACGTTGCTATAAAATTCCAGGTCAGCGTCAGGAGATGATCTCCCTGGCCCTGAACGCGCAGCCCTCAGAGCTGGACATCGTCTACTGCAACGATCAGATTCTGCTTTTCAAGGGGGTCATCGGCTGGGTGCCTCTTATTGACAGTCAGAAAACTACCGGCAAGTTCAAAATTCTGGTGGATGCCCTGAAAAAGATGAGTTCGCTTCATTTGCTGCCATTCACCATTTCCACCCTTGGAAAAAGTCAGAACAAAACCTCCACCGCCGCCTGCGGATGCGTCGTCTTGGAGACCCCTGAACTTAGTTATGCCTCCAGTATGATTGGCGACGATTGTTCTTCTGAGGATTCGATGGTCTCGACGGTGGTGATCGCTCCCTTTTCAATTGTCGACTATACCAAGCTCCTCTGGCTGCGGATTTTTTCTGATCCTGATTCAAAAAAACTGCCCCCCTCGGTCGGCTATATAAAGTCTACCGAGATTATCATCGAGCCTTCTCCCCAGCTCGATGTGGTGATTGACGGTGAGCGGTCGACCTCGACACCGGCGCACATTCTTGTCCATCCCGATGCGGTAAGGGTGAATCGAGGATCTACGGATAAGGAGTCGAAAGCGAAAAAAGTGTCTGGCAAGGAAAAATTTGCCGTAGGCTCATTACCGGCAGGCAAGGAACTCATAAAAGCTCGGCATAAGCGAATACCGTTTTTCACCTACGCCTCCGAAGAGCGATTCAAAGAGCTTTTCATAGCCCTGCGCGATGATGCCAAGCTTGATTCGATCTACATCGTCCTGATGGTGCTGAGCACCATGCTGGCCACGGTTGGTCTTTACCTGGACAGTGCCTCAGTGATAATTGGAGCCATGCTGCTGGCTCCTTTGATGGCCCCAATCATCTCATTGTCGATGAGCATGCTGCGCTATGACCAGCGGTTGCTCAAGCAGTCCCTGAAAAAGGTCGTGGCCGGCATAGTGGTAGCTCTCGGAGTTGCATTCTTGCTTGCCGTAACATCTCCTTATCAGCCTTTAACCGACGAAATGCAGGGCAGGCTCAGCCCCTCGATTCTCGATCTTGTTGTCGCCATTGTGGCCGGAGTTGCCGGCGCCTACACCAAATCTTTCAAAGAAATCCTTCAAAGTCTTGCCGGTGTGGCGATTGCGGTTGCGCTGGTGCCGCCGCTTGCGGTAGCCGGCATTGGCTTGGGAAGATTCGACCTGGTCTTTTTCTCAAATGCCTTTCTGCTTTTTGCCACCAACCTGATCGGCATCGTCTTGGCCGCGATCATCACCTTCAGGGTGCTTGGCTACTCACCGGCAGTGCGGGATAAACGTTCGCTCTCGATTGTCCTGGGTTCACTCTTGTTCATCTGTATCCCTCTGACCGTTTCTTTCTGGGGAATCACTGACAAGTCAAATTTCGAGAAAAGCTGGAAACAAGAACGCTTTCTGGTAAACAATAAATACCTTATCGTCAATGACGCAGAAATCGTTACCTATTATGACAGAAAGGTTCTGATGGTCGATCTGTATGCGAGGGAGCCGCTGGACCGCAAGGATTTGAATGAGTTCAAAAGGAAAGTTAAGCGTAATTTTCCGCACAATTTGCTGATCAGAGTCAGGATTACCTATATACCTTGAAGATGAGCCGCCTCTATACCCAGTTAATCATTTGCATCATCTTTATCGCCCTGCTCCCAAGTTGCGAAAATGAGGTGGTAAGAGAGTCGGAACCCATCTCTGTAAAGCTGGGGGTTATTGGTCCTTTCAGCGGCGAGAATAAACACTGGGGTGAGAGTGGTCTGCAGGGTGTGCTAACCGCGGTTGCATACCATCAGGAGCGCAACAGGGGACTGCGCGTCAAAATAATCAAAGAGGATGATCAGAGCGATCCAGCCCGGGCAGCGATCGCTTTTGACAAACTGGCAATCGAAGACCAGGTCGATGCTGTTTTGGTACTCTCTGGAAGCAAAACAACCCTGGGGATAGCGGAAGCGGCCGATCGCTATAAGATCCCGATTGTCTCAACTTTGGCTTCGCACCCTGGGGTAACCAATAATGACTGGGTAAGCCAGATAACTTTTGACGACAGGGCTCAGGGTACGGTTGCTGCCCTCTTCGTCATGGATGAACTTTTGCTGGAAAGTGCTTCGGTCATTTGGGACGGAGAGGACCCGCATTCGACAGTATTGGCAGAATACTTCAAACGAACCTATCAGGAAGCCGGCGGCAGCGTAATTTCCATTGATATCTCAGCCAGGCAGGAAGATTATAACAAGATTCTGGATCAGTTGCAGAAAAACAATGTTGAGTTCATCTATCTGCCAATGGAAGGGCGCCACGTGGTGGGTTTTGAGCAAAGTCTCAGAGAAATCGGTTTCAAGCCCCGGTCGATGGTAAGTGATGGTGTTCTGTCCCAGATGATGCTCGAGTATATAGACAAGCGAAATCTTTTAGAGGGTATGCTGGCAACCGACATCTACGCAAACGAAGTTCCACTGTCAGAATTTGGTAAATCAGTTTCAATAAAATTCAAGAAACTTTTTAATACCCCGGCCACCACCATCACCGCTCTTGGCTGTGAAGGGACCCATGTCGTTCTGACCGCCATTGAAAATTGCGGCAAAGATCCTCAGAATGAATGTGTCAATAGAATGATACGCAGTGGAAATGAATTTGAAGGGATCCTGGATTCTTTTTTCATCGGCCTGGACGGTAAGGCGCAGCGTCCTGTCTATATCAATAAAGTCAGAAATCAGCGGCTCCGTTTCCTGTTTAAAGTTAACTGAGTATTAGCCAACAACTCCTCCAGCCACTCCCTTCTTCGAGACGCCAGAGCTGCTGGATTCGGCGGCCTCTTCTGTGCTAAAATAAGACAGGGTATATAGTTGTTCATCTTCCCCAAGATTCGCCTGCTGCTGCAGGCAGGGAGGGCGCGATGAGTGTTACTGCTATCATCGGACGAGCTGACTCTGCTAAACCACGGTTACAGGCACCTCTCCACCATTTTAAAATATTCCAGACAGCCGACAACCTGGCGGGCTATAAGAACTGCTCCGCTGTACATATCCAACTTTAACCTGAGGAGGCAATCATGGCGGTAAAGATTTTCATCAGCAGAAAATTTAAAAAGGAGGCGCTTAAAGATGCACCGGCCATGCTCATCCAGGCGCGCAAAAATGCAATGTCAAACAATGGCTATATTTCAACCGAAACACTGGTCAATCACGACGACCCATGCGAGATAGTCGTGGTCTCTATGTGGCAGAAAAAAGAGGATTGGGACGAATACGTGAAAAGTACGCAACGGCAGGAAAACGAGAAAAATTTTGCGGCGCTTCTGGAGACCGAAACCGATTACCGGATTTATAAAATGGGCATGTAATCGGCCGCAGATAGACAGGTCAGCAGGCCCCCTGATGTCGAAATACTGCCGAAGTCTGTTGGCGACCTCAAAAGCCAGAGCTAGTGGTTGACAGGTAAGGGGCGTTCACTCCCCTTGACGGCACAGATCTTGTCCTTGAGGTCGCACAATTCCGGCCATGATCAGGCAAGAGAGCCAGGTTCCTGATCCCGGGTGGCAGGCAATTCCGCTCACCCGCTGTCTTACTATACATAGCGACATAAGTCCTGTACATCTTACCAGAATGCGTCACTCGCTGCCTTGCCTGCTCACAGCCCTGCAAGGCTGCTCAGCCGGCTACTCGCCATCCTTGCCTGATTAAGCGTCTTGAATTTGTGTCGCTATGTATAGTCAGCGGTTTACCCCGGTGCAAGGTTACAATTTCGAGTTCAGGCTGGGCTCAGCCGCGCTGATTCTTTACCGGCGCTGATACCCAGTATTCGTGAGAGCCCGAATCATTGTTTGGAAGTTTTCTTTTGGCTCGCAATTGTCTATAGTAGCCGAGTAATTGGGTTGAGAATTCTGACACTCCAGTCGATTGAATAAAGAACTCAGAAGACGATGGGTAATGGTGCAGGACATCTGGGACTAACCCTGGCTATCCTTAAGAAGCGTTATTCTATTCACCGTTTTGCTCCAGACTCCACCATTCCTGAACTGGTGCTGCAAAGCGAGTTTTATACAGTGAGCAGAACCGACGAAGAGCTTTCCATAGTGTGCGAATCAACAATCGATCTGCAGGCGCCAAACAGTGAAAAGGATTGGCGCATAATTAAAATTGTCGGCCCGCTGGATTTTTCTCTAACCGGTATACTGGCCAAAATCTCCGCAGTACTCGAGGGAGTGCAGGTGTCAATCTTTGCCCTGTCGACTTTCAATACGGACTATGTTCTTGTAAGAAACGACGATATCGAAGAGGCCCAAAAGGCCCTTCTGCAGGCGGGATATCTTTTTCTCTAGAATAAACGTCGAGTCCCTCAGCTAAAAACATTTCCCGACATTTTCCCAGGATCCGTTTTTTACCCAGTCGTGCTTCTGGGCAAAAAGAAGGTCACTATCGTACAGCTTTTTGGTTTTGCTGCGCTTCAGAAATTTATCGTATTGGCTTGGACCGCCGTTGTACATGGCATAGACCAGTTGGGCAAGGGTGTCGGTTTGGGAAAGGATTTCCGAGCCGTATTTTCCCAGGGCATATTTCTGCAGGTAGAGATCAGCGATCTCACATCCGGCACTGGCGTTGTAGTGAATATCCCACCTCAGCCGCTGGGTATCGTAAATTCCCCGCCAGACCCGTTCATTGACCTGCATGATGCCCACTGAGCTGTTGTTGTACGAGAGTAAATAGGTCAGTTTTGCATCCTTTACTACGAACTGCTTGAAACAGCTCTCCTGCCAAGCGATAGCCGGGATTATCGTGCGGTATATTTCGCTGAGATAGGCGGGCAGCTGGCGCCGAATAACAAGGCTTGTGAAGGAAAATTCAAGAAGGTCTCTGATCCTGTTGAGGTAATCATCAAAATTGTTTTTGGGAGCCTGCCAGCTTCTGATCTCCGAGAAAGAAGGCAGATTGTCAGCATAGGCGGAAGGAAGAAACAGTGACTCTAACATCTGCAGCATGTGGTGTACGGAGGCATCTGGATCGGTTGCCGGCGGTTGTCCTCTTTCAGGAGAAGGCTCTTGCTGTTCAGGGGAGGCCTGGAACAGTTCCTGCAGCGCTTTGTTGATATCCGGGGAGTAGTGCAATTCAACGGATTCGCCACCCAGGATTTTAGCCAGTCGGATGAGCCCATTGCGGCTGATCTCTATCCCGAACGCAGGGCCTAATTCATCAAGAACCATCAGTGCATCAACAGCGGTGATAAAGCTGAGATAGCCAAGCCCTTTCTGTGATGGGCTAAGCAGCATCTGACTTCTGAATATCCCGGAAAGGAGTTCCCAGCCCTCGAGGAACTGATCACGAACGAAATCTTTTTGGACAGTCGGATCATTGATCTGGGAAACGAATTGGTAACGGGTATCGAGCAGAAGATCGATGAGCTGCTGTTTTTCGCCGGGACTCAGCGGCTGTTCCGAGAGCATGGTTATAAGAAATACCAGCAGGGAATCCCAGGTTTCCCAGAGTTCGAGAAACTTCTCCATTTGTTCTTCAGAAAGTGTTTCGACTCCTTTACCAACCTCGGTATCAGCTACTTCAACTGCATCGGCGTGAACATTCACCATCAGGGTGGTCTCATTGGCGGTGATGGCTCCAGGCCTGATGCTGTTTAGCAGTTGTTCTGCCTCGTTCCGGGCTTCGGGGGTGAACATCGGCAGAATGAAGGTCCTCAGATCTTCAACCGGAGAATCGAGTTTGATGGCAAACTCCTGCATGTGCTCATTTACCACCGGCAGCAAACGCTTGAATACGACGTCTAAACTGTCGATCTCCTGACCATCTGCAGAAAAGATCTTGGTGTCAACGGTCTGGAAGGTAAGATCCCAAGTGCTGCTGTTCAGTTGAGGAATTTGAGAGATCTCAACCGAGCCATTCCACTGGTATGGCATGAGACAATTTCCACCCAGTGGCGTGCCGAGATGAATAAAGATCTTCGAGGCCAGATTAACAACGTTTGCTCCACCTGTGAAATGGGGTTCGGACAACCTGAGTTCGAGGCAACCTTCTGCCTCGTAAAGCAGTTGGGCGGTTTGTTTCGGGTCAGTGAAGGAGGATTGGACGAGCAGGGCGTCGAGCAATTCGTATTCAAGATTTATCGGAATTGTTATCTCTTTTGCGTTGCTTTCACAGACAAGGACCAGAGAGAAGAGGGCGGCGATGAGGATGGGTAGAACTTTATTCATTATAGTTGGACATGGTCTTTTGTGGATGGTCAGAGAGTTACCATAACAGGTGATTCATAGATTTCCTATAGCAAAGACTCTTGGCAAATCAAGGCAAATTCCAGCTACTGTTCCAGCTTAAATAGTTAAACAGTCGTTTAAAAAATGCTTGTGGGAGATCCTTTTTAATGGTATCTGTTGTTAAACGAACGTTTAAAAAAATTTTGGGAAAATTTCAGCCATGATTGCTTCTAAACAAAGGATTCTAGAAACCGGTGTTACCATGTTCGCGCGCAAAGGTTATGGGAGTACAGGGCTGCGAGAACTGGCCGAACAGGCTGGCGTTAACCTGGCAATGGTGAATTACTTTTTTGGCAGCAAGAAGGGGCTGCTGAAGGTTATTCTTGATACCTTCCTGTCCGGTTACCATGAAATTGCCCAGCAGGAACTAACTTCGGACGGGGATATCGACGCCAAAGTGAGACGGTTCATGAATCGGATCATCCCCTATATCAGAGCCAATAAGGATTATTTCATAGTCGTACTGACTGAACTTCCCCATGACGACCCGGACATTATAGAACATAAGGCATCCTGGATCCGAAAAATTGTCGATCTTGTCCAGGATGAGATTTGTACACCGCTGGCGGCTGCTACAGAACAGAAAATAACTCCCTACCTGATCGGTCCGGTAATGATAGGTATGATCGCCATGCGGTTTCTGGTCGAACCGATTGTTGCAAAGGTGAAGCCGGTTGATTTGGAAGTTGACTTCTCATGACGGCTATCCTGATTTGATCGCAGAAATTTTTCTCTACGGAATCCACGGATTACAAAGAAGGGTAGAGGAGGCTGGGCAGTGAGAAAATTTAGAGAAAAAGCGGAAACCTTTTTCGATCGGGGGGCTGGTCTGGTTATCAGGTTTCGGTTTGTGGTGTTTCTATTCTCAATGGTAGGCGCTGCAATGCTGGCATCGAACATCAGAAATCTCCAATTCGATACATCCAATGAAGGTTTTCTGCGCAAGGATGATCCGACTCTCACCACCTATAACGACTTTAGAGAACAGTTCGGCAGAGACGACATGCTCCTCCTGGCAATCCATTCAGACAACATATTTTCTCTGGATTTTCTCGAACGACTCAGGGAGTTGCATGAAAATATAGAAAACGAGATTCCCAATATCAATGATATGATTTCGTTGATCAATGCGCGCTCTACTAGAGGTGAGGGAGATGTGCTGCTGGTCGACGATTTACTGACCGATTTCCCGGAAACAGAAGAACAACTCGAAAAGCTTCGATCACGGGTCATGAGCAACCCTCTCTATCAAAATCAGCTAATTTCCATGGACGGTCTGTATACAACCCTCGTTATCGAAAGCAATGTGTATACCGAAACAGGAGATGACGATCTGTTCTCTGGTTTTGAGGATAGTGGCGGGTCCCATGATGCCGTATCGGACAATGGCTTGTCCTCGGGTAAATTCATAAGCGATAGTGAGAACAGCGAATTCGTGGAGGCAGTCTATGAGGTTGTAAGGGAATATCAGAGCGAAGATTTTCAGATCTATATCGCCGGCTCTCCTGCTGTAATGCATTCCATAAAGCTTTTCATGCAGAGCGATGTAAAAAAATTCCTGCGGATCGCCATCCTGGTCATCGGTCTCTGTTTGTTGGTAATGTTCCGACGGGTGTCAGGAGTCATCCTTCCCCTGATAGTTGTAGCAGTCTCGGTGGCTTCGACCATAGGCCTTATGGCTTTTCTGGGCGTGTCTTTCAAACTGCCGACCACGATTCTTCCGTCGTTTCTTCTCGCTGTGGGTGTCGGCGCCAGTGTGCATGTCCTTTCCCTTACTTATCAGGGATTGCGCAGAGGCAAGCAGAAAGATTTAGCGATACGCAACGCCTACTCTCACTCTGGTCTGGCCATAGTCATGACTTCTCTGACCACGGCAGCCGGACTGGCTTCTTTCTCGCTTGGCGGGAGTAGCCCCCATTGCTGATCTTGGAATCTTTTCCTCGATAGGGGTAATGATTTCCCTGTGGTTACGCTCACCTTGCTGCCCGCACTATTGGCGATCATTCCTTTGAAAATCAAGGAACCGGAAAGGGTCCACAGAGAAAACCGGGTTGGACCGGACTACTCGAATTTCTTGCAGATTTTTCAATTGATCATCACCGCACCATATTGATCGTCACTGCAGTTCTAGTGGTAATCGCGCTCTCTGCTGCGGTTCAGGTGAGATTTTCCCACCAGGTACTGAATTGGCTTCCCGAAGATTTACACGTCAGAAAATCGACCGAGATAATCGACCAGGAATTGAAAGGTAGCGTGGTTCTTGAAGTATTGCTGGATACAGGAGTCGAAAACGGACTCTACGACCGCGATACTCTTCTGACCATTGATCGACTGACCGGAGAGACTGGAGCAGGACTATCGGGATCAGAAGGTATTTCGTCGGTAAATCCATAGCGGTGACGACTATCCTTAAAGAAATCCACCAGGCTCTGCATGCCAACAATCCGGATTTCTACAAGGTTCCTGATAATCAGCGTCTTATTCCTCAGGAATTTCTCCTGTTTGAAAATTCGGGTTCAGACGATCTCCAGGATGTGGTTGATTCGAGGTTTCAGGTTGCCAGGATAACCCTGAAGGTGCCCTGGCAGGATGCGCTTCTCTACCGACCTTTCATCAATGAAGTTCAGAACCGCTTTGAGGCCGGATTTGCCGGCCAAAGACTCGCGGGTGGTGAGCCAATGAGCGTCACAGTGACCGGCATCATGGCGATATTCGGACGTATCATAAGTGCAGCTATCTATTCCACCGCCCAGAGCTATATCATCGCCCTGGTGATCATTACCATACTGATGGTTATGCTGATCGGTAATCTGAAATTAGGGTTGATAAGCATGATTCCCAATCTGACTCCAATCCTCTGCGTGATTGGGTTTATGGGGTTGGCCTCGATTCAATTCGACATGTTCACCATGCTCATTGCCCCGATCGCCATAGGTCTTGCCGTCGATGACACCATTCATTTCATGTACAATTTCAAAAAGTATTTTGAAAAGACCGGTGCGGTGCGTGAGGCCGTACATCTTACCCTTCAGACAGCCGGCAGGGCAATGCTGACCACCTCGGTGGTATTGTCCATCGGCTTTTTCATCTTTACTCTTGCTTCCATGAACAACCTTTTCTACTTCGGGCTGCTCACCGGTATAGCTATTACTCTTGGCTTTGGCAGCCGATCTGATCCTGGCCCCGGCCTTGATGGCATTAGTGATCAGAGAAGACCAAAAGAGAGAAACTCTCAACAACCTATCCACCGCAGGAGGGTAATATGAAACTTCTAACCTATCTAGGCTGGTTGGTGATTGTCTTTACCTTAGGCTCTTCTCCACAGGCCGAGGCAGCTCAGGATGCCAGGTCAATAATGGAACAGGTCGATGCTCGGGATGATGGTGATAATCAAACCGCCGACCTGCAGATGACGCTGATTGATCAAAACGGTAATGAGCGTAAACGGACAATTAGGCTTTTTTCCAAAGACAAGGGTAGAGATACCTGGAGAATGCAGTTCTTCCTTGCTCCTGCAGACGTCAAGGACACCGGTTTTCTCACCTATGATTATTACGGCGGCGACCAAGACGACGATCAGTGGCTCTATCTGCCTGATCTGCGAAAGACCAAGCGCATTGCAACCTCTGACAAGTCCTCCTCGTTTATGGGTTCCGATTTTTCCTATGCAGATATGACCAGGCGGGTTCTTGATGAATGGGATTACAAGCTGCTCAAGGAAGATCTGGTAGATGGGCAGAAGGTCTGGCTGATCGAAGCTTTGCCAGTTTCAAAGGTGGTTGAGGATCGCTATGGGTACGAGAAATCGATCGTCTATGTCAGACAGGACAATTTTATGATTATCCGGGCGATCCATGTATTGAAATCGGGCAACAAGGTAAAATATATGGAGGTGAAGGAAATCGAACAAATTGACGGGATCTGGGTGGCGGTTGAAACCTGGATGAAAACCACCAGGAACAAACGGACACTGCATAGAACCATCCTGACAATGGACAATATCAAATATAATCAGGGCCTCGATGAGTCGATTTTCTCCGTCAGGCAACTGGAAAAAGGTTTGTAAAACACAATTTGGCATGAAGAAGGTTGTTGGTCTTTCGACGATTCTCATCGTCATTATAGCGGTTTCGTCAATTTCCCGGGCTGACGAACTGGAGAGATCTTCTGTCCGGCTTCGAAGAGGAGGCGACACCAGCCATTGAAGAAGAGAGCGCCGGGAACATTGAGGAATTGCTGGGTGGGTTTGAGGAAGAGAATGAATCTCTCCCCCCTTGATCGATCCAGTTGAAGCTGTCCTTCCTGATTGGCTGCAACTAAGCGGCAGCCTCGCACTTCAGTCCACTGTCAATTTTTCCCAGCAAGCGCCGCTGCCGGGTCAACCTGACTATCGCGGCTTATCAATGTTTCGGGGAGTGGCTGAACTACTCAGCGATGTACATCAAGACAACTGGAAGGCGCGGGTCGGCATCTCCATGTTTTACGATGCGGCCTATCTTCTGAACGGCCAGCGACAGTTCTACACTGATGAGTTTCTAGACCAGTACGAGAGTGAAATCAGACTAAACGAAGCCTACCTCCAGGCAGATCTCAGTGCAAAGCTGGACTTGAAGATCGGTAGACAGATTGTGGTTTGGGGAAAGTCGGACAACATCAGAGTCACCGATATACTCAATCCTTTGGATCTCAGATGGCCGGGCCTGGTTGATATACGGTTTCTCCGATTACCGGTGACCATGACCAAACTTGATTATTACCAGGGCAACTGGAATCTTGGGGGAATGGTTATCAATGAGCCGAGATTCAATGAGTTTCCTGTCTACAATGGCGAATTCTACCCTCTCAGCAGAGCGATTCCAGAGCCTGAAGAACCAGGGGTGAGCTGGTCGAATCAGCAGGCAGCGATGAATCTGAGCGGGATTTTCAGTGGTTGGGATATAGCTTTCTACACCGCCTATGTTTTTGACAAAAATCCCTATTTTTCCGATCTGGAATCGGGTCAGCGTCAGTATGCTAAGGTTTTTTTTGGGGGTGGAGCGGCAAATTATGCCGTCGGCAACTGGCTGTTGAAGGGAGAAGCCGCATTCTGGGATGGATTGAGATTTTCTAGTATCGAGGAAGATAAACAGCGGGTCGACATGTTGGTTGGGGTCGACTATTCAGGATTTACCGAAACCACCATCACCCTGGAGTTTGCCAACCGGCATCTGGTCGATTTCGATGAGCGACTCAGCCAACCGCCTGACGGACAGAAAGAAGACTGGCAACAGATTGCCTTCAGACTTACCAGAGACTTTCTCAACGACACCCTGCATTTGACTTTGCTCCTTTCATCCTATGGCATCTTTGCCGGTGAAGGCGGATTCGAACGATTTCAGCTTGAATATGATTTGAGCAGACAATCTCAAACTGACCGGTGGAGTGGTGCTCTACCAGTCGGGCGACTTCCCTTCGTTCCAGGATGCGGGTGACAACGACCGACTTCTTTTTGAAGTAGAGTACAGGTTCTGACAAAAAAACACCTGTATTCCGGCTGAGGGGTTGGGTTTCCGGAATACAGGTGCAAGCTATCCATCTGCAGATAAAGCCTCCATTAGGATGGATAGCACGGAGGGCATAAAGGTCGAATCAAACGGCGCCGAACTCCTTCTGGATGGCTTCCAATACTTCGTCAGACATCTTGTAGCTGTGTTCTTCACCGGGGAATTTGCCGGTGAGAACCTCTTCCTTGTACTGCTTGAAGGTGTCGATCATAACCTCACCGAACTTCTGGTACTGCTTGGCAAATGATGGGGTGAAATTATCATACATGCCAAGCACGTCCGGGGTGACCAGCAGTTGGCCTGAACATTTGGGGCCGCCGCCGATGCTGATGGTTGGGACATCGAGCTTTTGGGTCACATAATCCGAAAGTTTGGCTGGAACCGCCTCGAATATGATGGAGAAGGCGCCTGCCTCCTGCAGGGCCAGCGCTTCTGATACGACTTTCCGGGCAGACTCCATATCCTTGCCCTGCACCTTCAGACCGCCCAGGGCACCAACTGCCTGGGGGTGCAACCCGACATGACCAACCACCGGAATACCCATCTGGACAATTGCTTTGGTCTTTTCTATGTGGTCTGGGGTAGCCTCGAACTTAACGCCGTCAACTTTTGCCTCGGTAATAAAGCGAGCCGCGTTTCTCATCGTCTCTTCTTTGGAATACTGAAATGATCCGAACGGCATATCGGCGATCACCATGGTCCGGTCGCAGGCTCTGGCAACCGCCGCACAATGCAGCACCATCATGTCCATGGTGGCGGTCAGCGTGGTGGGGTGCCCGTGCACGACCATGGCGCAGCTGTCGCCCACCAGGATCATGTCAATCCCCGCATCGTTGACTTTTTTGGCTGTTGGATAGTCATAGGCCGTGAGCATGGTGATGGTTTCCTTGTTATCCCGCATGGCCTGAATGGTTTTTACTGTATGCTTCATTGGTGGGTCTCCTTGTTATAAATTTCTGGTTTACTGGATCTTGTTTTTGATTTCAGTCTATTTTTTTTACGATCTGCGCGAGCGCGTCATCTTCTCCAACATTGCCGGGAAATACGATATAGGTCATACCCGGATAGCGGGTTTCTTCGCCACACCGCCAGGCAGGAACACCCGGCAGGGCCTGACCGATTACCATAGCCCTCTTGATGCCCAGGGCCTTGGTGGCGATATCGCTTGAAGTAATTCCTCCTTTGGCAACCAGATAGCGCGGCTGGCGGTTTATGCTGCTGACGATCTCCACCAGACTCTCGGAGACAATCCGGCCGATTTCCAGACTGGAGGCAGCATCGCTGCCGGAAACCAGTGATCTGCTGGTATAAATTGCCGCGTCTGCACCCGAGCCCAGGGTCTGATTGGTAAGTGATACGACCCGTTCGATTTCGGACGCTCTTCTGCTTTCATCGAGAAGTTCGTCTACCTGTACTTCAATGGCCGCCACCTCGGTGAGATCGAAGAGTGCTCTGACCTGTGATGTCGTTTTCGGCACATAGGAGCCAATCACGAACAGACCGCCGTTGTCGCTGGGAGAGACCAGCTGGTCGCCAGCTAGCAGGCCGTCACCTGCATCTAGCCCGATACGAGACCTGACAAAGGAGGCGGCAGTTCGGTACAAGAATTCGTAACCTTCATTCTCAACTTTTATCAGGGCTGAGACGACCACTTCCATATCCCTGTAGCTGGCGGCGTTAACGAAGCAGGCGGCCCCTCTGGGAACAGATCTGAAGATATCGGCAACCTGGTCTGGCCCACCAACCCTGATGTCCTGCAGGCTCACCGATATAACTTCTTCGGCTTTGATTTTTCCACCGGTCTTTTCCTCGATGTAGTTATTCAGGTTCGAATTGGCAAAACCGAAGGCCGCATCTCTAGCGAACGGCGTCAGGGCCGCCGGAACAAGTGAATCCCGTTCCTTGACGTAATGGATATCGTTAAGCGTATAGCGTCCACCTTCAAGGAAGAACGGCACGATCAGGTAAGGAAGCTGGTCCTTGTTCAGAGCCTGGGCAGAGGCATCTACCTCCGAGGGAAAATGTCCACGCAGAGTGGAGTCGCTGCGGCTAATCACGACCACGCGCATGCCGGATTTTTCGGAAGCCCGATAGAGATTTTCTCCTATTTCACGGGCCAGGTCGCAGGCCGCATCCTCGGTCAGGCTTCTGCTGTTTGTCAGTATGAAAAAAGCAGGAAAGTCGCCTGATAATTCCTCTTCAAGGGCAGCCACCGACCAGGTCGTTAATACCGGAATGTCCCTCACTGTCTGAGTGCCGGTGGGATCATCGTCGAGCACGACTACCTTATATGTCGATTGGCCAAGCTCCTGTTGAATCTTGGGCAACAGATCTTCCTGCCACTCGGGCGGCAGGGTGTCAAGATAGCTTATATCAATAGTTGGTTCGCTCATCTGTCTGGTTTATTTGAGAGAGAAAATGTTTTGTTCGATGAACTTCCAGGTCTCTAAATAATCTCCGTTGGCCATCAACGATTCCAGTTCGGCCACGTCGATCCGATCAAACAGCTGCCAGATCTTTGTGGTAAGCCGGCTGTTGGCCTCAAACGTTCCTCTGATATCCCACCGGGTCGGTGAGGTGTCGGAGGTGAAGAAGTCATCGTAGTTATACTTCTTAAGGTAATAGAGGAATTCAACGTAATCGAGGAAATGTTTGGTGCCGCAGAAGTAGTCCCAGTCCCATTTGCCATCGTTGTCATTGATGTGGATGTAGTAGCTGTAAGGACTTGCTTCCAGCAATGAAACAGCCTCGGCCGGGTTTTCGCTGCCATACATGGAGTGACCGAAATCAAGGGTCACTCCCATTTCCTTTATCTTGATGTCATTGAGCAGGCACAGCGTCTTGGCGGCGGAGTCAACAAAACAGCGGCCCCTGGTTTCACTGGGTTTGTATTCGACATACAGAGGTATTTCTTTTCGATAATCTCCTGCTTCGGAAAAGGTATCGATCAAGTGTTTCCAGGCCAGTGCGTAGTCGTTCTGGAAGGCGAATTCGTAACCGTCACCCAACGGACAGCAGGTCACCTTGTCGGCCCCGATATCGGCGGCAAAATCTTTTGCATCTTTGATGAATTGAACGGCTTTTTCTCTGACGGCCTGCTCCAGTGAGGTCACTCCACCGTTACGAAATTCGGGTTCAGCTTTGACATTGACATTCACGGCAGCCACGCTGAAATTGTATTTGTCAAGTGCCGATCCTTGGTTTCCTGGGCGTCGTTCACCTCATACGGATAGACAATCTCTACGCCGCTGTACCCTTCTATATTGGCTAAAAGGGCAAACTTTTCGTCAAGATTAAGGGGTTTATTATACTCGTGAAAACGGTCTTTTGTCTGGGATAGAAAGCTTGTGATAACTGCCAGTTTCAGCATGGTTGATCTCCTCTTTGTTTCTTGCCTTATCTTACCGGTTGAATTATGAAATATTTTTGTTTTGACCTTTTCGACCATACGTTTGTACCAGCCGAACTGACTCAGGATGGTAAGGACGATAATGATGAAGAGTATCAATGAGACGGGTCGTGTGAAAACCGGCGTGAAACTGCCCTGGGAGACCATAAGCGCGCGGCGCAGATTTTCATCGGCCATCGGTCCCAGGATTACGCCAATTACCAACGGGGCGATCGGGTAGCCCATATTAGTAAGGAAGTAGCAGATGATGCCCACCGGCAGCATCAGGTAGAGGTTGAATATATTCAGGCCGAGTGAATAAGAGCCGATTATGCAGAGCACCCCAATAATGGGCATGAAGAGCGGGGTAGGTATATTCAACACCTTAACCACCTGTTTGGCCAGGATCATACCGGTGATCCACATTGCCATTGAGGCGAGCAGTAGAATTGCGGCTACCTCGAGAATGAATGTCGGATGCTCAAAGCTCATCATGGGTCCCGGAGTAACCCCATGCAGCATCAGGGCGCCAAGCAGCATCGCTGCTGGTGGACTGCCTGGAATACCCAGGTTCAACAGCGGAATCATTGCCCCGCCCACGCAGGCGTTATTGGCTGTTTCACTGGCAATAACGCCTTTGAGCTCACCGGTACCAAAGGTTTCAGGGTGCTTGGATGTATTCTTGGCAGTGCCGTAGGAGACCCAGCCGGCAATGTCTTCACCTATTCCTGGTACGGCGCCAATACCCACACCAATCAACGCTGAGCGGATGATGGCCGGAATATTTCTCAAAACAGTGCCTATCTCTGGGATAATGCGCTGTAATTTCTTTGCTTTAGGCATGGTGGTCCTGGATCTGAGCACATCGATGATCTGGGGGATACCGAACGCACCAATCAATACAGGTACCACCTCAATACCGCTCTCAAGTTGACTGATTCCGAAGGTGAAGCGGGGGTAGAACTGAAGTTGATCGCGACCGATGCAGGCCAGAAAGAGCCCTAGAAATCCGGCAATCCAACCCTTAATTACAAGATCTGGTGCGGTAAGTGTACCGCTGATCAGAATACCGAAGAAAGCCAGCAGGAAAAACTCAAAGGAAGTGAATTCCAGGGCAAAATTGGAAATCAATGGAGAAATGCTGACCACGAACAACATACTGACTATCGTGCCAATTGCGGAGGCGGTAGTGGTCAAGCCGATGGCCCGCCCTCCTTCTCCTTTTACCGCCAATGGGTAACCGTCCATCGCGGTTGCCGCTGCCGCCGCGGTGCCGGGAATGTTGATCAGGATTGACGCATAGGAGCCCCCGTAAGTTCCTCCAACGTATATGGAAAGGAGGCAGATCATCGCCATAGGTGTATCCATCGAGTAGGTGAGGGCGGTCAGCAGGGCAACACCGAGTGTCGAGGTAAGGCCTGGCATAGCCCCGAAAAGAATGCCAAGCAAAACCGAGCCGAATAAAACGGCTATGGAAACCGGATCGGTTAACATGCCTCCGGCAATTTCAAAAAATGTTTGAATTCTATCTATAAAGACCATTGTCCAGCCTCCTTCTACGACCAGATTTCAGCATACCAGATCGCATCAAGCAGGCTGACCACGAGTCCCTCGTGCGGCATCGGGACGAGCAGGAAGTATTTAAAAATGATGCCGATGGTAAAAGGAGCGATGAATCCAATTAACAGACTGAGTTTGAATTTGGGCATCAGCGCACCATTTTTTGCTATTATGTAATAGTGAAAAATCAACCAGACGGTGAAAACAATCACTAGAATATCTGCGGAAAAGAAAGCGAAGGTGTCAATTTTTTCTGCCAAACCACTAGCAGCAAAAACCGAGAGAATGACACCACCGATGATGATCTGATAAATCAACCCGACAATTCCCTCATCGGAGCCGCAATAAAACATGAAGAAAAAAACAAGAAGAAAGATTATCGCTGCCAGGAAAAAGTCGATGTCTGGAATGAGAATGAACACGAAGACAAACAAATTTAGAACAATACCGTAAAATCGTATGGTGACCGGCTGCTTAAGAAAGTCTGCAAAGTCGTGGCTGCTGAGATAATTGAATACGGATTTCAAGCCAGCCATACCTACCTCTTTTATGGCTGTGCGAATAAGCAAGATGCCAAGAAAGGCAAGAATACTGCCTATGAGTAGAGGAAACAGTGCGGGTGATACATACCAGACGTTCTGGACACCCGCGTAACTGTCTTTCATGGGCATCTGAAAGGCCTCATAGACGGAATAGATACCCAGACAGAGAATTGCCGTGCCCGAGAAAATATCGGCTTTTCTGAGTTTATCTTTATCGATCATCAGGTGTTACCTTGTCTCAATCAAGAAATACGAAAGAAATAAGGCCGGGCATGTACCCATTGCTGATTGGCAATGCCCGGCCTTAGAGTCGATATCTTCAGATATCTTGGCTGTAAAATTGCTACGCCGGATTACGGTTTGGGAATCCCAAGGGTATCCGGGCTGACTTTGGCAGCACCAAGCTCATGCAGGGTCCAGGCGAAATTGGACTGCAGGGCCGCGAAGATCTTTCGAGATTCCTCGCCGGTTGCACCAGACAGCAGGTAGTAGTTCTCTTTGGCCCAGGTCTGAACCTTATCGGTTGCGATAGCCTTATTGAAGGCATCAATGAGCACATCTTTAGCTTCCTGGGGGACATCGCTTGGAACGGCAAAGCCGATGGCCTGCGAAATCGGCAGGTATTCCGAGAGTCCCGGGTAGGCATCGAAACCAGACGGAATCGAACCGAGTCCCTCTACTTCGAAGGCATCCGGAATCAGCATTGCCAGAGGCGTAAGCTTGCCACCGCGAAGGAGTTGCTGTTGCTCGGCAAGAGACGTAACGACGACGGTAACCTCACCGGCCATTGCTGCATTCTGGCTCGGTGCTGAACCTTTGTAGGGGATAAAGTTGAATTTTGCTCCAGAGCCTTTCTCCAGGGCAAGCAGATTTAGGTGATGGATCGAACCGGCGCCACTTGCTGCCGCCTTGATAGAGCCCGGATCTTTTTTGGCTGCCTCTACGAGATCCTTGAGGGTCTTGTAGGGAGCATTTGCGGTGACCGAAATAAGATCAGGAGAACCGCCAACGATGAAGGGGTCCCAGACGTCGAAGTTTTTGTCCCAGCCGCCCTGGACACCGGCGGTGACGTTTGACTCGGACAGGCCGGTAAGTGTATACCCGTCGTGAGGCTGGCTGAACCCATGGGTCATGCCGACAGAACCGGCAACCCCACCGGTCTTATTGATAACATTGACGTTCACGCCAAGAAAAGGAGCCATTTCAGCAGAAATGATGCGGTTACAGGTATCGGTACCGCCGCCCGCGCCCCAGACAACTACGTTGGTGATATTTCTGCTGGGAAATTCCTTTGCTGCATAGGCACTGCAGGTCAGTGTCAGAAATACTGCCATCGCGATAAGTAATATTCTTCTCATTACAACCTCCCATTGTAGTGGTTAATGGTACCTGAATTAACTATCTGTTCTGTTACGTTCGAGAATCTCGCAACTGCTTTACTTCCGTTTTACCGGCTGTTCACCTCCTTCCGCAAAGATTTGTCTGATTGTATCTCTTCGATGAGTGTTGCAGCGGTTGTTTGCAAGTGGAATCGCATTGCCTCCTCCGCTGCCTCAGGGTCGTAACTGCATATCGCCTCGATGATGTCGATATGCTCCTGGATTGTCTCGTTCGGGATACGTATCAAACCCTCCCTGGTGGGGTAGAGGTAGGCCAGCGAGACAATATTATAGGTTTGTAGAATTGAACTCAAAAATTCGCGCGAACTTATTTCAGCCAGCAAATTGTGAAATTTTCTATCGGCAGCCGAGTAGGCCTGATAATCGGTTATGTTGCTGACCTTGGTAAAAGGTTCGAAAATTTTCCTGAGTTGCGTGCACTGTGACGCGGTTATGGAGTGGGCGGCTCTTCGGGCTGACAGCCCCTCGAGAACCTCGCGTATCTCGAAAATAGAGACAAGTTCTTCCAGTGAAAAGAGTCTGACGAAAAATCCCCGGCGCGGTTTGGTCTCGACAAGTTTTTCCTGCTCCAGAAATTTTAAGGCACTGATCAGCGGCGTTCGACTGATACCTAAATCAGCTGCGAGCTTCTCCTGAGGAATTTTCTCACCTGGTTTCAGTTCACGATTCTCAATCATATCCTTTATGATCTGATAGGCTTTTTGATCGAGATTCGTGGATGTGATCAGAGGTCTTTTCATGGCGACTTTCAGGTGAAACTGGTCATTGAATATTGTATACAAAAATCAATATTAAAAATTCTGGCAAATGTCAATTCTTTTTTATATGTTTGACGTTTTAAACTCTGTGCTTAGCTACTGATGTAGAAAAAAGGTCTTAATAAATAGGTATTTCAATGTTTTCTTAAACGTGGAGCTCAAGGTTCGTTACCGAGTCTCGACACAGTCACAAAACCGTTGTGTCGACCGTTGAAATAGTCGGTTGTTAGCTCCTTTTTCAGCCCAATACATAGGACAATGGGTTTCAGAATCCTCATGATTTCAAAATCAGAACAGAAAGATGCCCAAACGAGGGCTGCTCAGATGATCAGAGAAGCCGGTATTCAGATTAAATGATTCGGAAGTAGAAAAGATCGAGGTCGTCGATTTTGGGTTGAGTCGGCTCGGCATTGAAGGGGTACAGGTGTTTACCATGGTCAATACCGATCGGCTGGCAGCCAAAGTTCTGGTTCTTTTCCCTGATCAGACCGAACCCGAGCATTGGCACCCCAAGATAGCTGATGATCCCGGTAAACAGGAAACAATCCGTCATATCTGGGGAGACCTGAGATTTTATGTGGAGGGACCTGACACTCTGAAGGAAGGGTTCATCGTATCGGGCAAGGAAAATGTCTATACCCTGCGACACGAAATTGTCTTGAAACCGGGCGATCAACTCACTTTTGAACCCTATGAGAAACACTGGTTTCAGGGGGGCTCAAAAGGGGCTGTACTATACAGTTTTTCAACCACCGTGCGAGATGGACTCGATGGTTTCAGCGATCCCGAAATTCAGCGTTTGACCGTCGTTGATAGGCGTTGAGACTGTATGCGTCGGTGCCGATCAGCTTACTTCCAGAAAGCATAAAAGTGATGGACCGGACCGTGACCGTCACCAAGACGGTATTCCGCGCCTGTATAGATGGCGGTCGCCACATAATTGATCGCTTTATCAGCGGCCTCGGCAACCGAATATCCTCTGGCCAGAAAAGAAGCAAGCGCTGAAGAGAGTGTGCATCCTGTGCCATGTGTATTGCGGGTCGCCACTTTTTTATTGGAAAAAGATAGAGATTGAGAAGCTTCGTAGTCGTAGAGGATATCCTCCAGATTCCCGTCGTCAAGATGGCCGCCTTTGGCCAGCACAGAGAGGTGGAACCTGCGAGCCAGCTGCTCGGCAGTCACCCCAAGTTGGACCTTATCTGTGATTGCCCTGCCAGTGATGATTTCCGCTTCTGGAATATTGGGGGTGATCAACCGGGCAATAGGGAAAAGCGTTTCCTGCAGGGCAACAACTGCCTCATCCTGAATTAGCTTGTCTCCGCTGGTGGCAACCATTACGGGGTCAAGCACGATGTTGGAGATTTCATATTCGGAGAGTAGACGGGCAACGCATTCGATTACCTCGACCGAGTGCAGCATGCCCAGTTTCACTGCGTCGGTGCCGATATCATCGAGGACAGCCCTGATCTGCGCCTCAAGCGTTGCCACCGGAACCGGATGAATATCAGTAACACCAAGGGTGTTCTGGGCTGTGATTGCTGTGATTGCACTGGTACCGAAACAGCCGCAGGCTGCAATGGTTTTGAGATCTGCCTGGATACCGGCTCCGCCCCCCGAATCAGATCCGGCGATGGTGAGCACGCGTGTATATCTGTTCATGGAAATATCTTTCTTATCAACCATTAAGGATCATAATGCTGCCCGATTTGACAAACGACAGCTTTCGTCTGCCAGGCCGGAGAGCGTACCTGACCAGGTTAAAGCAGTCTTCGGTGACAGGCCCGCATCTCAACGCAGGAGAAGAATGGCTGGTTTGGTGCAGGATTACCTGACCCACACCTCGGGTTCAAACGATCCAGGAGTTATATATTCAATTCTGTAGGGCTTGACCAGGACAATACAGTAGTTGGGATCGTCGGGTCCTTTGAAAATGGGGGCCAGCAGGTCATTCCAGAAATTATGCCGTTCATCGTGATCGGTGGTAACTTCCGCTTGGCCCTGGACCTGAATATAGGGGTGCATGTCCATAAAATTGGTGACGCCAAGGGTGATATGAACATTGGGGTTGTGCTGCATCTGCGCGACTTTGCGAGACTGGGCAAAGGTTGCGCAACGCATATTGAAATCACCGTCGCCAACAGTTACCACATAACGAACCCAGGGGTTGTTCTGTTCTGTGACCGTCGCCAGCGCAGCAAGCTGAGGTTTGTGTATGACTTCGAGAATTCTCTGTTTCAAATCTTCCATGGGGCACTCCACCTGCGATATTTTTAGACATGATCTCGTTAAAATTACGGATCTGCTTCTACGATTCCTACAGGGTAATCATTGTAGCCTGAAGGTGTAGAAAAAATGTGGGGCTGAACGAACTGCTCAGATGAGCTCTTCCTGCACCGCGATTTACACCTTTTAACTGATGATTACTTTGAATCTATACCCTGCGACGCAGGACCAGTCCCTAATGCTGTTCTAGGATTAAATCGGGAGGAAGAATATGTCGCCGATTACCTTTATTGAAGCTAGAGATGCCTTTGAGCATGTCAAAAATAATGGTGCTCTGTTAATCTGCGCCTATGATAGTGATGAAAAATTTCACAAGCTCCGTCTTGACGGCGCCATTCCCCTAAGCGAGTTTAAATCCCTTTCAGCCACGGTCGCTGAAAACAAGGAGTTGATCTTTTACTGAGCATGACCTGGGGGAGGATCCGCTGCCGGTCGGGCAGAACACTATAGAAACGAAGGATTTATCAATGTTGTGGCACTCCGGGATGGTTTCAAGGGCTGGCAGAATGCAGGCCTGCCGATAACCGCTGAGTGATCAGCGAATAAATCTGGATACTCGCTCTATCTCTGCTTTCAGAGTTTGAATTTTTCCGCTGCCTTGTCACACAGGTAGTCGCCAATGGGAAGCGCTGAGGTGGCTGCCGGAGAAGGTGCGTTGCACACGTGCAGCGAGCGCGGTGTGTCGGAGAACAGGAAGTCATGGACAAGCTCACCGTCGGACATGACTGCCTGGGCCCTGATGCCGGCTGGATAAGGAGTGAGGTCCGCTAACCTGAGCTGCGGGCAATACTTTTGAACCCGTTTGAGGTACCCCGGTTTGTACAGAGAATCGAGAAATTCATTGAATCCCGATCCAAGATTTTCCTTGAGAACCCTCCAGAAGCCTGGAAAACTGCACATCTCTGCCGCATCCTTCAGGCTGAAATTGATAGAGCCATAGCCCTCCCGTTTCCAGCCAAGTACGGCATTGGGACCGACGGTGACCGTCCCGTTGACCATCAGGGTGAGGTGCACACCGAGAAACGGCAGCTCAGGGTCGGGAATGGGGTAGATAAGGTGGCGGACAATGTCATTGAATTCTGAGGAAAGTTGATAATATTCTCCCCTGAATGGGATAATCCGGAAATCGAGATCTATTTCCATCATCCGTGCCAACCTGTCGGCCATCAGGCCGCCACAGACAATGAGCGAAGATGATTCTACGGTCGTCTTACCTGCAGATATCCGAACACAGTCCGATTGTTCCTTGATACTGGTAACTTCGGAGTTTAGCAGGGTTGTACCATTTTTCTGCTGAAACAGTTTAAGCAGAACCCCGGTGATACCAATAAAATCGGTGATTGCAGTGCGGGGGACCAGCAGTGCGCCAACCCCTGCGATGTGCGGCTCCTTCTTCTTCAATTCGGTTTCGCTCAGACGTTGAACTTCTATCCGGTTCTCCCTGCACCGCTGCTCGAGATCGATCATTCGTCCGTATTCAGCATCGTCTGTTGCCACCAGCAGCTTCCCACACTGATGATAGGGCAGCTTGTGTTCACGGCAAAGATCTCTGGTGAGATCTGCGCCCCTTTTACAGAAATCGGCTTTGAGGCTGCCGGGCTTGTAGTAAACACCGGCGTGGACTACGCCTGAATTGTGACCGGTCTGGTGACGTGCAGGAGAGGATTCCTTGTCAATCAGGGTGATCGTCAGATAGGGAAATCTCTGTTTGAGTTGCAGGGCGGTTGCAACGCCGACGATACCGGCGCCGATTACGCTCAGATCACAGTTGAGTCGTGTCATTGTGGCTTATCTGACTGTCAATTCTTGAGCTAGCGGAGATTCCAGCCTTACATAGTTCGCAGGTGCTGTCGCCCTGTAACCCGCTTCGGTTAGTGCATCAGTATCAGATATCATATTGGTCCTCAATGGAAAATCAAGGGTGGAATGCTTTCCTCGTGTGATCGACCAATCCAGCTGGGTTTATAAGGATAAAATTGACCCACTTCAATGTCCAACTGGGTAATTTCTACTCATTACAAAAACCACTGGCATATCCAACGATCAATCGGTAACCTTTTGAAGTTAAATGTGAAACAGTAGAGTCATCAACATTTGGGGATTGTGGCACAATAATTGCGAAATACATGCAATGAGCAGCAAAGCAGTCCAAACCCAAATAAGTGGAGGTTAGTCGATGTATACCCTTTTGAAACCAGTTCTCACAACTCTGAGTAGTTCTGACAATGCTCACAGTGGCTCAGGCTGCTGATTATCAATCCATGTCAACCCAGGAGTTAAGCCAGTTGCGTGGCACGATGTATAATAAGTCCCAGGAAGAGAGGGACGCCTTTCGAACCGAATGGCAGCTGCGGCTCAATCAAGATGTCCGAAGAGGAAAAAGCAAACTACTTAGGTTCGGGAAGCGGACGAGGGCAAGGTAACAGATCAGGAACAGGTCTTGGAGACGGCACCGGGCGAGGGCGCGGGAACGGTCAGCAGGGCCAAGGTCAGCAGAGGTGGGGGATCACCAGCCGGCAGAAGCGGCGGGAAGGGGCGTTCTTAGTTGATTTTACTAGCAATGGTAACCTGGTACAATCTCCGGTACCGATGGTAGGACGATCTGGCAGATCAATGCGCATCAATGCAGCATCCGGTCGTGGTCATCGGCTTTGGCTGAATGGATAAAGAAATCCAACCGATTTTGAAGGTTGACGTCACTGGTGCCTGCGTCCATGTCGAGGTTCAGAAAATTGAGATCAGGAAAGAGGCGGGATAGTTTGGAACCTATACCTTTGGAAACGATATGGTTGGCGATACAGCCGAAGGGCTGGAGACTGATGATGTTACGAATGCCTGATTCAGCCATGGAGATTACCTCTCCCGGCAGCAGCCACCCTTCACCGGCCTGATTGACCAGGTTGACGACTCTGCTTGCCTGCAGGCCCAGTGCCTCAGGGACGCTGATAGGCTCAAGCGAGTGTCTGAATTGCGACATCAAGCCGTTTACCTCTCTTATTCTGCTGACCACAATTCGGTGCAGAAGATCCTGGGTTTTTCTCTCGACAAAGCCGGTTTTGTCGATGTTGTTGCGGTGGTTAAAGGCAATGTTGACGAATGTCTGGGTTAAAAAGCTGAGCAGCGGCGGAACTACCACCTCGATACCGCTTCGTATAAACCTCTCGACGATATTGCTGTTGCTGAAAGGATTGTATTTCACGTAAATCTCACCCACCAGCCCTGCTCTCGGATAGTTGCCGGTGTAGGTGGCAATTGAATTGAATTCATCAATGGCCTCGCCGAGCAGCTTCCGGCGCTTTCGCAAAGTCCAACTGCCAAAGCACTGGCGAGCCCGGTCGATATGTTTTTTTAGTATGCTCAGAGCTTCCCCTCTCTTTTTTTCTCTGACTGCTGTGGCATGGTACATACGTATCAATTGATCCGCCACTAAAAGAGAAGATAGGACTAGCGAGATAAGCTGTAACCTGTTGACCTGAAAACCTGGCTGATGGTTGGTGCGAAATTTTTTAAAGGAGGCAGTAATTACCGGGATATCTCCGAAGCCGGCATTGAGCAAGCCTTTTTTAATCAAACTATGGTAATTGGTGGCCCGGCACTGTCCACCGGTTTCGGTAAAGGAGGCCGCAACTTTGTCCTTATCATAGCGGCCTGTCCCCAGCGCTTTGACTATGTCACCGACAGTGACAATTGCAGGGTAACAGATGTCGTTGTTGGTGTATTTTAAACCGAGCCTGATCGATTCCTTATCCGGTGGCGGCAGGATCTCCACTCGATACCCCAATGGGATGAGGGTCGATTGGGCAAAAAAGAGAGTAGACCGGGGAAAAATCTGGAAAGAGGATGGTTCGCTGTCTGTCCTCGTCCAGAAACAGCGGAAGCATCTGCCGGGCAGTCTTCTTTGGCACCTGTGCTGGTTCATTCCTGGATTCTACCAGGGAGCGTACCCGAAGCCGGGCCGAACCGATACTTGTTATCTCATCGATCTTGAGCACGACCGGAGTCTTGGAAAAAGTTTTCAAGATAGCCTTGATTTCATCAATGATCACCGCATCCGGCCCGCAGCCGAATGAATTGAGCTGAATGAATTGGGCCAGCGGTTCAGACCCTGCCCAGTGGGCTGCCCGGTATAAACGATTGGAATATTCCCATTGATCAACGACCTGCAGGAGCTCGGATATTTCTATGCTGTCCAGCGGCAGAGAATCTTCGGTGAGAACATGCAGCCCCATGGCAGCTATCATTTCAGCAATATTGTGGTTGATCATCGGATCAATGTGGTACGGACGGCCGCCTAAGACGATAAGCTTTTGGCGTCGAGCTCGGGCAGAAGCAATTACCTTCTCACCTTTGTCCCTTATCGTTTTTCTGAATGACTGTTGCACCTCAAGGGCCTGGCCAAAGGCCCGCTCGAAGACTGATTTTTCAAGACCAAACGAACGCAGATAGCCGGCGCAACCTTTATGGAGCTGTCCGATATTTTTGAAATTTATCAACGGGCTGTCCATCTGTATGCCCTGCCCTGATGGATCGATTGCACAATTGATGACATCGGGGTAGCCTGTTATTATCGGACAATTATATTGGTTGGCAGAATCACTGAAATGAGAATGTTCGTAAGTTACCCGAGGAAAGAATATGCGGTCGACACGGCGATTGATAAGGTCAAGAATATGGCTGTGGACGAGTTTTGCCGGATAACAGATATTGTCCGACATGACGGTGGAGGCACTCTCTTTCAAAAGAGTCGAATCAGAACCGCTGGAACGGATTAGGCGCCAGCCTAAACCGCTGAACAAGGTCGCCCAGAAGGGGTAGTTCTCCCAGCTGTTGAGAACCATCGGCAGGCCGATGCGCAGCACTGGTTCGACCGGTTGATCTACTGGTATGCTGTGGAGAAGGTGCAGCTTTTCAGCGACCAGGTTACGGCCAGGCTCGCTGGCTAAGGCTCTATTGCTGACCACTCGTTCGCAGCGGTTGCCTGTATGGAATTTCCTGGTTTTGGAAAAATGCACGGTTTGGATCAGGCAATTATTGGTGCATCCCTGGCAATTGGTCCGGGTGGTCTTGGTCGGATGGCATATTGTAAGAAGCTCGGATGGTCTTGCAGTCTGTCTTGCTGAGCGCAGCGTTCCTCTTTCTCTGGCAAACAGGGCGGCACCGTAGGCACCCATGTACTCGGCAATGTCGGGGCAGATCACCTCTATACCGAGAAGTTTTTCGAAAGCCCGAAGCACCGCCGGGTTTTTAAAGGTTCCACCCTGAACTACGATCTTTGGCCCAAGAGCTGCTACATCGCTGATACGCAGTACTTTGTGTAAACAGTTTTGAATGACTGAATATGATAATCCCGCAGCAACATCTGCAACATCATTGGCTTGACGCAGTGCCTGTTTGACGCAGGAGTTCATAAAGACGGTACACCTGCTGCCCAGATCAACGGGGTGTTTGGCGAAACAGGCGAGCTTACCGAACTCCTCAGGAGTGTAGCCCAGCGCGTCTCCAAAAGTTTCGATGAAAGAGCCGCACCCCGATGAGCATGACTCGTTAACTTCAATATCCAGCACCTCGCCGTTGGCCACGAAGACTGCTTTCATATCCTGGCCGCCAATGTCGAGAATGAATGAAACATGCGGCTCAAATTCTTTAGCAGCTCGATAGTGAGCCAGAGTTTCAACGATTCCTATATCGAGGTCGAAGGCTGACTTTACCAGATCTTCGCCGTAACCGGTAACTGCAGCGGTGTGAATTTTACACCGGTTACCCTGGGCCTGGAGCGCCTCCTCTAGTCTCTGCAAACCGAGGCGAACCTTGGCCAAGGGATCTCCTCGGTTACCAGAATAATACTTGAAAAGCAGGCGGCCCCGGTCATCGATGACCACGAGCTTGGTAGTGGTGGAGCCTGCATCTATACCGAGATAGACATTGCTATTGGCTGCTTGGGAGAGAGGAACAGAGGCTACCCTATGCGAAGACTTAGCGCGGGACCATGACAGATACTCGTGGCGACTCGAGAAAAGCGGCGGATGGTATTCAGATTTGAGAGACTTGCCAATCTTATTTTTCAGATTATCGATGAGTCCTTCGACCGTAAAGCTCTGGTTCAGCTGGCGATCAATGCTCAGCGCGGCTCCATAGGCAGGGTAGATGAGCGACTCGGGGGGAATGATGGCTGCCTCTTGAGAGAGATTCAAAACATCAAGCAAGGCGTTGCGCAGCGTCTCGAAAAAGTAGAGCGGACCACCGGTAAACATTACAGGACCTTCTATGCTTCGGCCTCTGGCCAAGGAGGTAACCACCTGGCAGGCGACCGCCTTGAAAACAGATCTGGCGATATCGCTCTTTTCGGCACCGGTGTTGATCAAATTCTGGACATCGGTTTTTGCGAATACACCGCATCTGGAGGCGATGACATGGTCGGATTTACTTTTTTGGGCAGTTTCGTCCAGCTTCTCCAAGGGCACATCGATCAATGATGACATCTGATCGATAAATGCCCCAGTGCCTCCGGCACAATTGCCGTTCATCCTCATGTCGGGCCGTAAACCGCGGTCAAAGAAAACCATTTTACAATCTTCACCGCCGATATCGATCAGCATTCGACAATCCGGCCGAAACTTCCGGACCGCTTCCGATTGAGCAACGACCTCCTGGAGAAATTGAATTCCGGTCTGTTCAGCCAGCCCCATCCCTGCCGAACCGGTGAAAACCGGATATACTTCTATGGGCCCGAAAGCATTTTGCAGATCACCGAGCATGGAGAGCAGGGTGGTGAGTACTTCCGCCTGATGTCTAAGATAGCGTTGAAAGATGATGGTGCCCGAGGGGTCGATCAGGACCACTTTGGCCGTAGTAGACCCCAGGTCCATGCCGAGATGACAACCATGGAGGGGGTGGGACGACAGATCTGTGCTGTGGTCTTGCAGATACATGATTGTTTCAGAGTCTTTGACAGTTTTGGCACCCACCTTTCCAGCTCAAGATGGACCCAGCAAGCAACCAGGTATCCTCTAACGATTATACCAAAAAATTTACTTAATTTATGATAAAAAGCAAAGCACTATCGAGAGTCACAAAAAACATTAAAGACCGAAGGTCAAGTAGTTGGAACATCGGAAATTATTTGAGGTGCTGGAAAGAGTTGCCAAACAATCATTATCAGCATTCCTGTTTGCTGTTGCCAACTATTTGTTTTTTATACAATTTCGGTCAAATCGATGCATTGTACATAATGACGCTTGACATTCTCTGAGCCGACCTAAATTTGTCCTATACAACCTTCGGGTGAGTTATTGAGCGATCCCCCCGTATTTTTTTGTCCAGGAATTGGCCGCTGCTATAGATCGGCCAGCAGTTCGGTTATTGTCTTAGCGATAAAGTCATTGATTCAGCAGAGGAAGGTATGAAACAATATTTGGAATTATGCAGAAGGGTAATTGAAGACGGTGTCTGGGTTGACAACCAGCGAACTGGAAAACGTTGCCTCACTGTTATCAACGCGGAACTCGAATATGATGTCAGCGATCGAACTCTGCCGGTACTGACCACCAAAAAACTGCTGTGGAAGCCGGCCATTGCAGAAATGCTTGGCTATCTGAGAGGGTATACGAGTGCCGCGGATTTCAGAAAGATCGGCTGCAATACCTGGAATGCCAATGCCAATGAGAACGAAGACTGGCTGAGAAACCCGTATCGCAAAGGCACTGACGACATGGGGCGCTGCTACGGTGCCCAGGGAAGGGACTGGAGAAATCCGGAAGGCTACCGGGTCGATCAGCTCAGAAATGTCTATGAAGACCTTAAACGAGGGATAGACAATCGCTGTGAGATCATGACCTTTTACAATCCGGGAGAGCGCGACCGGGCCTGCCTTAACCCCTGTATGCATACTCACACGTTTTCAATTCTTGACGGAAAGCTGTACCTGACTTCCTATCAGCGTTCCGACGATCTCCCCCTCGGTCATGCCTTCAACCAGGTCCAGGTCGGCTGGCTGTTGATGATCATGGCCCAGATCACCGGTCTCGAGGCTGCCAGTGCCTTTCATAAAGTCATCAATCTTCACATTTACGAAGATCAACTCGAGTTGATGCGAGATGTTCAGCTTCAAAGAGAACCTTATCCGCTCCCCAAACTCTCGATAAATCCGGGCATAAAAACCCTGGAAGACCTGGAGACCTGGGTAACTGTGGATGACTTCGAACTGCACGGTTATAAGCATCACCCGGCGATTAACTATCCTTTCAGCGTGTAAGCGATTTTTCTTGACAGAGCTCTAAAATCCGTTCGCGTTATCTGTTGTCTTTTTCACTATCAGCTGCTTCTCATACTTTGGTGGATCTGTTTGTCTGGTGTGATGTCATTCAGACTGGGCAGACTCTGGATGCTTGACTAGTGCCGGTCTGCCAGCACGGTTCTCAGCTGATTTACCACTCCAAGTTTCTTCAGCCTTGATCTGCCACAAAGTGGTACTATTGTAGTAGTCATCATTGTGGTCGCTCGCTGCGACCAATTCTCTGATAATCACATTCGGGAGATATAAATTATGAAAATCAAGCTGATGATAGCAACTATACTCTTATTCACTCCGTTGGCTGTTTCCGGAGCCCCGGTAACCTATGAAGTGGGTGGGAAAGAGTACGAAGGATATTATAAAGAAGCGGGTAAAGGGAAACCCCTGCTGATAATGGTCCATGACTGGGATGGCTTGACCGACTATGAGGTCAAGCGTGCCGAGATGCTGGCCGAGCAAGGTTACAACGTCTTTGGCGTAGATCTTTTCGGCAAAGGCGTGCGGCCGACTGAGACAGAACATAAAAAGCTTCTGACCGGCGATCTTTACAAAGACCGACAACGGATGAGAAGTATCTTTGAAACCGCCTATGCTGAAGCGCAAAAACTGACCGGGGGTAACTCAGAAGTGGTTGCCTTCGGCTATTGTTTCGGCGGAGCTGTGGTGCTTGAGATGGCCAGATCGGGTCTGGACTTAGACGGGTTCGTCTCATTTCACGGCGGACTGCAGACTCCTGAGGGCCAGGATTATTCGGCCACCAAAGGCAAAGTTATGGTGTTTCACGGAACCGCCGATACAGCGGTCAGCATGGAAGATTTCAGTGATCTTGCCGTACAGTTGGAGAGTGCCCAAAAAGCCCATGAAATGGTGACCTACAGCGGCGCCCCCCATGCCTTCACGGTCTTTGGTTCAAACCGTTACCACGAGGAGGCTGACAGACAGTCCTGGCAGCGCTTCAATGGTTTTCTGGAAGAGATTGTAAATTAGAATTGAGTTGATCGCCGAAGTTTTGCATTACAAAGAAGAGGCGTGAAAACCTTTTACAAGGTCGAGCGCCTCTTCAAGCTGTTCTGCCTTGAGCTTTTCCTCAAGTCCACGGCAGAGCAGCTCTTTATTTATCGAGGGTCGATATTTGCTCAACATGGCCAGAAAGGCGAGGGGTCTTTCGTTTTTTTTAACGCCCATTGAGGTGCAGTCTACTTTGATCACCTGTGCCGAGGTCTTGGGGAGATAGAGACCAGCCTCCTGCAAAATCAGGCAGGAAGGCTTGGCCTCCGCGATAGTCGCTTCCCGGCGCTCCACACCTTCGGCTGACAGAGCCATGATGATATCGGGTTGTTCGATGCCGGTGAAGCCAATGGGGTGAGGACTGAGAATGACCTCGCTGATGGAGTGTCCTCTGAGAACGGTGATCGGGTAATCGTTTTTAAGGGTTGCATAGAAGCCGCCGTGCATTGCCGAGAGACAGAGAATTTCTGCCGCGGTGTTCACCCGCTGCCCGGCTGCTCCGAGAAAAAGAATCCCCGCTGCTTCAGAGGCGGCAGCAGTCGATGAAGCCGCTATCGGCCGCATGGGACTTGCCGGCCGTGCTTCCTTAATGCGCTTTCTGTAGGCGTGGCCATATTCCGGCCTGACCCTCTCGGGATCGGGTTTGCTTTGTTTCTCGAAGCTCTCCGTTAGTGAGGAAACCAGTTTTTTCGACCGTCTGTTTCTTTTACTGAATCGACCGGGACAGATGCCGGTAATATCCATCAGGGAAAATCCATTGTAGGTCAAAGCCAGGCTGATAGTTGCTGACAGCCTGGAATCCGTTGCCGAAACCCGGTCAACCCAGCTCGCTCCGGCAGCGCCGGCTACGGCGCAGATGTCGAGCGGTGCTTCGAGCTGACCCAGGAAACCTGATGAGGTGGAGGCTTCAACAGGAGTAGTGGCGGAACACTGCCCACCGGTCATTCCATAGTTGAAGTTGTTTAGCACCAAAAGAGTAAGATCGAGATTTCTCCTGCAGCTGCTCAGCACGTGGGCGCCGCCTATGCCAAGGCCGCCGTCACCCATGATGACCACCACCGTCAGTTCAGGGCACGCGAGTTTCAGTCCGGTAGCATAGGTCAGCGCTCTGCCGTGCAGTCCATGCAGGGCGTGGGTATTGAAAAAGGTGTCAAACAGTCCGGAGCAGCCAATGTCGGTGACTATGGCGATCTCATTTCCGCAGAGCCCGAGCTCCAGAAAACTTTTATCAAGGGCCTGCACCACCCGTTGATGTGAACAGCCGGGACAAAAAAACGGTGGTCTCTGCGGGTTGAGAAGGCTTGTCATGGGACAATCACCCGGGTTATTTCTTCAGGAGAGATCAATTCCCCATCCATTTTACCGAAAAATTCCACCGGTGTCGCACCGCTGAATCGTTCGATCTCCCTGACATACTGCCCGAGGTTCATCTCGATGACGATTACCCGTGCAACTCTGGCAATTTCGTCCAGCAATAATTTTTCCGGCACCGGATAAAGGGTCTGCAGAACAAGAAGGGAGATGTGGTGTGACTGTTTCCGTAACCTTTTGATGGCAGCTTCCGCTGCCCGCGCAGTTACTCCATAAACAATGACGAGGGTATCAGCGGCTGGGTCGGGGTCGAGGCGATAATAGCTTAAATCGTCTCTCCGGCTCACAAGTTTATCGCGCATTCGATTGATACCCTCTGCCAGCGCTTTGGGAGAAGTGGTGATAAAGCCGTCGGGGCCATGAGATGATGAGGTCTGTCGAACCAGCGTGCTGCCACCGATGGGCAGAAAAGCTGGAACCATCGAGTCGCTTGAAGCTGCAAACGGTTGGTATGGGAGGTTTGAGGATTTCTCCTCATAACCTGCTCTGCTCACTACTTTGATCTCAGCCAACTCATCTTCGGAAACGGATTCCTTGGTCATTCCGATTTCTTTGTTGGAGGCGACAAATACAGGACAGCGATAGATTTCAGCCAGGTTAAAGGCCTGACAGGTCAGATTATAGCAATCGGCCGAATTCACCGGGGCAAGCACTATAACGGGAAGACCGCCGCTGTTTCCCCAGCGCAGAAACTGTATGTCCGAGTCCGCTCCCTTGGTGGCCGATCCGGTTGATGGACCAAGACGCTGGACATCAATAATGACCAGTGGAATCTCGCCGGCGATGGCAAAAGAGATCTGCTCGCTAAACAGACTGATTCCGGGACCGGAAGTGGCAGTCATCGTTTTGAGACCAGCCATTGAAGCTCCAAGGCAGAATCCGATGGAGGCGATTTCATCTTCACCCTGTAAACAGATCCCTCCACCAGGCGGCAGCATATCAAGCATATGCTGATAGATGGTGGTGGCCGGGGTGATCGGATAACCGGCAAAGAAGCGGCAGCCAGATTTTACCGCTGCCCGGGCAGCAGCTTCATTGCCATCTATGAAATATCTCTGGGTCGTCACCTGCTGCCAGCTGCCTCCTGTCGCAATCTGTGTCTCTCTATTTAAGTAGAAAACCTTTTGACTGTAGAAAAGGGAGCATGTGTGGCCTCGCTTCTTTAACCAGCATGTCTGAGATCTGCTCACTCCAGGAATTATCCTTTGTCCCGCCGGTGCGGGTACGATAATAGCGGCGAACCTGCTCATCGTAATCGGTAATCAATTGGCGCTCATTATCATTGCTGTAGCGTTGCTGTTTGAGAATTACTTCGACAGGTAAGCGTGGCTTTATTTCGGGGTCCTGGGCCGGGTAACCGAGGCACATGCCAAACACCGGATAGACCTTGTCCGGAAGCCTGAGCAGTTTATCCACCTCGGCTATTTTGTTCCGAATCGCACCGATATAGCAGCCGCCAAGACCCATTGACTCTGCCGCGACGACAACGTTTTGAGCAAACAAGGCACAGTCGACCGAAGCGGTAAGGAATTGTTCGGTGAATCCTGATAACATCTCAGCTTCATGCATGTCGCAGGCTAATTGATGACGCTGCATGTCAGCGCAGAAGACGAGAAACACAGGAGATTCTTTTACATAAAGTTGACCGGCGGCAGCAGCGCAGAGCTCTTCCCGACAGGCTGGGTCGGTTACCTGAATTACCGTGCAGGCTTGAATAAAACTTGAAGTCGCTGCACTTTGCCCGGCGAGGATAAGTTCCTCGACGATTTCCTGAGCCACAGGATCCGGCTTGAACTTTCTTATGGACCGGTGGGATTTCAACAGCTCGATAACGTTGTTCATGATGATAATTATATGTCGGAGATTGTTGATTTGACTGACCAGCGAATTGTTTGACCCGCAAAGAATGGGCTTACATCACCATAATAGTCTGGTACCTGCCAGGCTGTCGGTGAGAGCACAACCGTTTTATCAGGAGCCGTTATCCGGTAACGGAGGCAGGCGTTGGCACTGACGAAATTCTGAAGCCTGTCGAGGTGCCCGGCCTCCTCGAAGATCTGGGCCAGAAGGGGAAGGGCGACTGGAGTGGAGAACACCCCTGCGGCGCAGCCAAGGCATTCTTTTTTGTGGCGGGGGTGAGGGGCCGAATCCGATCCGAACATGATCTGCGGGTGACCACTGAATACCGCTTCTCTCAGCGCGCTTCTGTCTCTGGGGGTTTTGGCTACCGGCTTGCAGAACAGGTCAGGCCGCAGCAGATCTCCGATAACATCGTCCAGGGTTATCATGAGGTGATGCAGGGTTACCGTCGCTGATAGATTGGCAAACTCGTCGAGCAATTCGACCGCCTCGGCGGTGGTAATATGCTCCATAATGATATGCAGATCTGGAAAACGCTTGGCGAGAGACCTGTAGACAGCCAGGAACTGGGACTCACGGTCAAGGACAAAACCATTGGTTTCGCCATGAACAAGCAGGGGGATCTGCAATTCCTGCATGAGGGACAAGGTTCCCTCGATAGCGCTGAAATCGGATACCCCAGCCTCGCTCTGGGTAGTTATTCCCGCCGGGTAAAGTTTAATTCCCAGTATTTGCTCCCTCGATTCTTCCAGTTCCTGACGACTGTAATTTCTAAAAAACAGGGTCATGTAAGGCGTAAAATTCTTTCCGGTGCAATAAAACTCGATTGCCTGGCGATAGTTACGCAGATAATCAAGACTATCAACCGGGACGACAAGATTTGGCATGATCACCGCCCCGGCAAAGTGGTCGGCAGACAAAGGCACCGTGAGATTGAGCATGTCACCCTCTCTCAGGTGCAGGTGCATGTCCAGTGGCGATTTTAAGGTGATATCCATTGTTTCGGCCTTAAGTTGATGAAGATTCGGGTGAATTGATAGATTTACACATTGATGGTGTAAGATTTCATTTTTTCCCACAGATTTTTCCTGCTGATCCCCAGCAGATCTGCCGCCTTGGTTCTGGAATTATTAGCCCTGGTCAGGGCTTTTAAAATTGTATCCTTTTCGGTCCTAGCCACGACTTTGGAGAGAATAAGAGAATTATCTGCGCTATCATTATTTTGCTGGGTCAGATCTCCAGGTAGATCCAGGAGCTGAATCTGCGGTTCGGCTGCCAGGATAGAAGCTCGTTCGATGATGTTTTTCAACTCCCTTACGTTGCCTGGATAGTCGTACTCAAGCAGACAATCCATCGCCTCTTTGGATACGGACATCGGAATACCACGTTTCAAACTGTACTCATGAAGAAAATGTTTGATCAGCTCTGGTATATCTTCTTTTCTGGCTCTCAGTGGCGGCAGCTTGATCGGGATGACCCGGAGACGGTAAAATAGATCTTCTCTGAATCTTCCAGCTTTCACCTCCTGGACCAGGTCTTTGGCGGTCGAACAGATGATCCGTACCTGCACCCGCACGACCCGGGTTCCGCCAACCCTTTCGAATTCGTGCTCCTGAAGGGCGCGTAGTAATTTAGGTTGGAGCGTCAGAGGCAGATCAGTAATCTCGTCGAGCAGCAGGGTTCCCCCGTCAGCCATTTCGAATTTACCGGGTTTCTGGCTGATGGCTCCGGTAAACGCACCTTTTTCATGGCCGAACATTTCTGATTCCATCAGTCCGTCTGGAATGGCGGCACAATTCAATCTGATATAAGGCATCCCCCTTCTTTCACTTGAATCGTGCAGGGCGGCTGCCACCAGTTCCTTGCCGGTTCCCGATTCACCGGAAATGAGAATGGAGGCATCGCTGGGACCAGCCTGACTGATAAGTTTGAAAACCTTCTCCATTTCGCCACTGGAACCAATAAGAGTTTCCCGGCGCTGAAGGCAGGTGTCCTCCAGCGAGATGTTACGGGCCTTGAGGGACTGCATGGCGACAATCCGGTTGATTCTGATGATGAGATCATCCATATCGAACGGTTTGAGCAGGTAGTCGGAGGCTCCCTGCCTGAGGCAGTCGATGGCATTTTCAACGTTGCCGTGGGCCGTCATCATTATGGTGTCGGTGTAAGGTGTGGTTTCGCGGATATGTTTAAGCAGCTGCATACCGTCGAGATTTGGCATTCTGACATCAGAGAGCACAAGCTGGTAACCGGCCTGCTCAAGCATCTCGACGGCACCTTTGCCATCGGTTGCGGCATCAACATGCCAGCCATATTTCTCCAGACGGTCCTGGATCGAGATTCGCATTATCTCGTCATCTTCTACCAAGAGTATTCGCATCACAGATCGGCTCAAGCTAGAATTTATATTTTGGTGATGTCAGCCTCAGATCGACACTGCTGAACTACCGGGATCTGAACGATAAAGGTAGTTCCACCGGGTATCATCGATTCGACTTCTATCCTTCCCCCCATCTTCTGGACGAGAGTGTAGGTGACCGCAAGGCCTAGTCCGGTGCCTTGTCCGACTTCTTTGGTGGAGAAGAACGGATCAAAAATCTTTGCCCGAATTTCCTTATCTATGCCGATACCGGTATCGGTGAAGCTGATCACAATCCAGTCAGACCCATAACTGCTCGTGATAGTGAGTGTTCCACCATCAGGCATGGCTTGAATAGCATTGAGGCCGATATTGACGACAATCTGTTTGATTGCCTCGGTGTCGACGCAAAGAGGCTCGGCACTGCCAAGCTGGAGAACCAGTTCGATATTCTTCATCCGGTATTTGAGCAGGGACATACATTCTCGTATCTCTTCGTTTATGTCGACTTTGACCAACTGTAGTGGCATATTTCTGCCAAAATTAAGGAGCTGGCGCATGATTGCTTCTATCTGGTGCAGACCCTTATCGATGAGCGGCAGATATCGGGTCTGGAGCTCTTTGTTATCAGGGTCATCCCGCATGTTGCTTACGCAGTTTAGCAGTCCCCCCAGGGGATTGTTGATCTCATGGGCTATACCGGCGGTAATCTGCCCGAGCGATGCCATTTTTTCATTATAGAAGGCTTGCTCATGTGCTTGCTCTAAACTACTTCGGGACCGATCGAGCCTGTCACAAAGAGCAGAAAAACGAGATGATAGCCTGCCTATCTCATCTTCTCCATCAGGTAGAGAGGCAGCAGGGGACGGACCTTCCGGGTAATGGTCCATGATGTTTTCTAGTGCAGCTAAGCGGTTCGAAACCAACACGTTGAAAAGAAGATATAGCAATCCGGTTACGGCCAGGACGGCAAAGGAACCGAGCAGGAAAATGAATCTGTTGTTCCGTTTTATGGTTGTATCCGCCCAGTCGATGGGAATTGATATACTCAGGGCTCCACGGATATCGCCTTCCTTATAACCATGCTTGGCATGGCAACTTAGGCAGGATGGCTTGACAATCAGAGGGGAGATATATCTCAACGTTTTTTGGTTGTTGGAAGAATCGATTTCCATATGTTCATCGACTGGAACTTTATTGAATCTCTCCAGACTCGAACGCTCAAAGACATCCGGCTCGTTCAGCGGATTAACCGGATCGAGACTGGTTACCCGAAACCATCCGTAGCCGGCTTTCTGCGCGTATTCGGATAGTTCCCTGGTGACCATGGCCGGATTTCGTTGGACCAGGGTAACACCGTTTTGGGTTTCGATCTGAGGAATTTCCAGGTAAGGATTCTCTTTTACTTCATCAGTCTTTACAACAAACAAACCCTGGTGATCGGAAACCCACTGACGGGTAAGTATGAGCTGGTGGTGGAGCATCCGGGCCTGCTGCTGTGCCTGGCCGATTACCAGGTTGTTCTGAAGGGTGGTCATATAGGAGAGAAGAACACCGAAAGAGACGAGCAGAACGAAGCCGATGATCAGGATGAACTTGTACTTCAGTTTCTTTATGGCCAGGCGCATGGGGTGAAGTGGAAGGAAATCTCTTTTAACGTTAATTTCTTTAATCAGCAAGCTGACTGACGGTGACTGCACAACGTTTTACCATGAACACGGTCGAAATTGCCATTTTTTTGTTACTGATTGGTAACGTGTTCCATTGACCGGAGGAAATTGGTTCCAGGTCAGTTTTCAAATTTTTAGTAGATTCGATATTAGTTTGCCAAAAGCCTAAGCAGGTGTCTAACCGATGAGCTTCCATTTGTGCATGACGATCTCTTAAGGCTATCTTGAAAAATTAGGATTTTTAATAAAAATCAAGGCGCGTATGGAAATTTTACCGCAGGCATATAGTTGATATGTCGAGGATATAATTTCCAGACGCAACGCAGAGTTTGGGCAAAAGACAATTTTTCAAGGTGGCCTTAAATTAGTGTTTCGTCATGATCTATTATAGAATGGAGGTTCAATGTTTAGAATGAAGGTTCGATGTAACTGGAGTTATTTCAAATTATCAGGTGCGCTGATGCATAAAACATCCCTGTTTTCAGTGGTCGTTTTCTTCCTGCTCGGCTCTAAAATCGTTGCTGCTGATCCAGAAGCGCTGGCTCTCGTTGAAAAAGCATTCGATTACTGGCGTGGTATGAGTTCCTATTCAGAATTCTCGATGACCATTCACCGGCCCGATTTCGAGCGAACAATGATTTTAAAGGGCTGGACCAGAGGAAGAGGAGATGCTCTGTTTTTTGTTCAGCAGCCGCCTAAAGACGCAGGTAATGGAAGTCTGAAGAAGGGCAAGGACATGTGGAGCTACAACCCCAAGATTAATCGGGCTATCAAGTTGCCTCCCTCAATGATGAGTCAGTCGTGGATGGGGTCTGACTTCTCCAATGACGATCTGGCAAAATCCGATTCCATTCTAGAGGATTACGACCACATTATTGTTGACAAGTCGTTGGACGACGGCCATGAGATCTTCACGGTCGAATCTGTCGCCAAAGAGGATGCTCCTGTGGTGTGGGGAAAACAGATTCTCAAAATACGGGATGATTTCATCCTGCTCAAAGAACATTTTTATGACGAGGATATGGTGTTGGTCAAGGAAATGACTGCCGAAAATATTGACGATTTCTCAGGCCGGATTTTTCCTAGAAGCTGGACCATGCGCAGAGCCGATGAGGAGGATAGATTTACCCGACTTGAGTATGTGACCCTTGAATTCGATATCGAGATAGAAGATAAAATGTTCACCCTGGCCAGCCTGAAGAGCAAAAAAAGACTGTGATGAACGATCTGTTGATGGCCTGGCGCAACATCTGGCGCAATCCGAGAAGGTCGATGCTGACCATTCTTGCCATCGTCTTTGCCACTGCCCTGCTCGTTTTCATGCTGTCATTCCAGTTCGGCGCCTACGATGATATGATCGATTCGTCGGTTCGTCTCAGTAGCGGCCATGTGCAGATCGTCGCACCAGGGTATCATGACCGTCCGAAAATGAGAAAAGTGCTCGCCGATCCTGCCCCTCTGATCCTGGCAGCATCAGACTTGAATAACATTGAACAAGTCTCCAGGCGTTCGGAAGCTTTTGTACTTGCCAGCGGTGAAAAAAGGAGCAGGGGGCTAATGGTAACCGGGGTAGCACCTGCCCATGAGTCTAAAATGTCATCGGTGCCCGACCAGATCGTGGCCGGCAGCTATCTCCGTGATGAAGATGGTGCCGCGGGTGTCATCGGTGTCCTGGCCGCCCAACACTTGCAACTCTCTCTCGGGGATGAATGTGTCCTGCTCGGCAGCGGCAGAGACGGTTCCATAGCAGCAGCGGTGGTTGAGATCATCGGCATCTACAAATCCGGTATTGACGAATTCGATCGTTCGACCATGCAGATTCCCCTGCCGGAATTTGATACGGTATTCAGCATGGAAGGGGCTGTACACCGACTGATACTCACTTTTGCTCATTTGTCCGACAGCCGTCCCGCAGCAGCTCAATTGGCTGGCGATGATCGAACCCAGGGGCTGCAGGTTATGACCTGGGAAGAGCTGACCCCTGGTCTGAAACAATCGATAGAGCTCGATTTGATCAGCGGCATCATCATGTATTTCATTCTCGTGGTGGTGGTGGCCTTTTCGATTCTCAATACCTTTTTTATGGCGATATTTGAACGCAAGAAAGAATTCGGCGTATTGATGTCGATAGGAATGAAACCTGGAAGACTTGTCAGGCTGATGCTTCTAGAGTCGATGAGCATGACCGCATTTGGCCTTCTGGTTGGAACACTCTGCGGTATAGGGATAACACTGCTCACCGCCAATTATGGCATCTCCATGGGGGACAGTGCCGAATTCATGGCGCAATATGGTATGCCCGAGCGGCTCTACCCGAAACTCACTGCTCTCTCGGTGGCCATCGGTCCGTTGCTGATCTTCCTGGTAACCCTGCTCACGGCACTCATACCTGTCCTGCGAATACCCAGCCTCCATCCGGTAGAGGCGCTGCGATCATGAGATCTGGGGATTTTGGGATTAACATCCAGATCGGCTGGAGGAATCTGTGGCGCAATCCCCGTCGGACCCTGATTATTTTGACCGCCATTGTGGTGGGCATCATTTCAATGATTGTTCTGTCGGCCTTTGGCAGGGGAATGATGGAGGGCATGGTCAAAAACTCGATCGACAACCTTGTCGGGCACATCAAGATACAGGACCCGCAATATCGGGTTGATCCCGATATCGACAACAGGATTGACCGGGTGCAGGGAGTTGCTCGACAAATAGCCGATTTGCTTCCCGAAGATGCTCAACTGGTAAAAAGGCTCCGACTCGATGGTGTGCTGAGCACCAGCAGGGATCATGCGGGGATTATGATCGTCGGCATCGAACCGGAAAAAGAAGCTGGAGTCTCTTTTATCGGGCGGCCTGTCTACTCTGGCCAACCGCTCGATCAGGACGATGATCATGGTCTTCTGATCGGTCAGAGTCTGCTTGATAAGCTCGGCCTTGAAATCGGCAAAAAAGTGGTGTTGATGAGTCAAGACGTAAACGGAGAGGGCCGCTCAAAGGCTTTCAGAATTCGGGGCAGCTATAGAACTGAAATAAGGGATACGGAAAAGCGCTATGTCTTTGTCAACCTGATAGCCTTTCAGGATATGATCGGGGTTCCTGAAAGCGCTACCGAGATTGGTATAAACCTGGGTCTGTCGAATACCTACCGAACAGGTGTGATTGAAGATCTCGTCAGTAAGATCAATCAGCGACTTGCGCAGGAGAAGATAGAAGCGACGGGGTGGCGGCAACTGCTGCCGGCAATTGCTGCCTACATCGAGATGTTCGACGTTTACATGCTGATCTGGTTTGTCGTCGTTTTCATAGCCATGGGTTTTGGCTTAGCCAACACAGTGTTGATGGCCGTTTATGAGCGAATGAGAGAATTCGGCTTGCAGCGGGCTCTTGGTCTGCGTTCGGCAGGAATTGTTAGAATCGTGATGATTGAGGTGCTGTTACTGTTGTTGATAGGGATGGCGGTTGCTGATTTTTTCTCTATTTTTCTGGTCAAGGTGATATTCAGATCAGGTATTGATCTGGGATTGTTCGGAGCAGGGATTGAGATGTGGGGTATCAGCCGAATCGTGTATCCGCTGCTCAGCGTCAACGACATCGCTATGGCTAACGGCGTGGTGGTTATTCTAGGTCTTCTGGTCGGCTTGTACCCCGCGTTGCAGGCAGCCAGATTCACTCCAGTCGAGACAATGAGACACCTCTGATACGGGGGTGAAAATAGGAGAGCAAGGGATGGGAATCATCAGGGTCGATTCCGTAAGCAAGGTCTACCAGCAGGGACGCACGAGCTTCAAAGCGCTGGACGACGGTTACGCTCGAGGTGGACAAAGGTGAATTCGTCGCCCTTGCGGGACCTTCCGGTTCTGGCAAGACTACACTTCTAAACCTTATCGGCAGTCTCGATGTTCCGGATGAAGGAGAAGTGTACTTTAATCAAAAAAAACTGTTAGAGCTCAGTGATGGCCAGCGAGCTGATCTTCGATTGCACCAGATCGGTTTTGTTTTCCAGGCCTATAATCTGATCCCGGTTCTTACGGCCGCAGAAAACATCGACTATATACTGCTGCTGCAAAAAGTTGAGAAATCAGTGAGAGCCAGAAAGGTTAACGACATCCTGCACGAAGTCGGCCTGGCCGACAAGGCCGACAGCCGGCCCGACGAATTGTCTGGCGGACAGCAGCAGAGAGTTGCTGTGGCTCGGGCAATTGTTACTGACCCTCAAGTTGTGCTCGCCGACGAACCAACCGCAAACCTTGATTCTAAAACCGGCAGAAAACTTTTGGAGACGATGAAGCAGATGAACCGAGCCAAACAGGTTACTTTCATTTTCGCAACCCATGATACAATGGTTATGGAATTTGCAGATCGCCTCGTCTCGCTCAAGGATGGACGAATAGTTTCCGACGAAAGAAAACGATGAGAAGCCCTTGGTTTTTCATTGCAGTTTGTCTTATTTCCAGCACCTTTCGCAAACCGCTGTCGGCTTCAGAGTTTGACCTGGATTGGTCCGGTCATCTCAGGGCCAATGCCTCTCTTGAATACTATTCTGCAGACCATCTCCTGTCAGAAACTCGAGGAGATCAATTTTTTTTAAACGGTGGCCTTGACGGTCGCTTGAACAGTTCTTTCTATTGGGGAGATCGGACTAGCTTCAACCTCGCCTATGAGCTTGTACTAAGTGGCGGCCAGACCAGGGAAGCGATCAATGAAATAGCAGCACAATACCCCAAATTCAGCGAATCTTACCTGTATCAAAGCGGAAGTCCCTCCGATGACAACCAGCTTTTTTCTCTGACCAAGGTCCTCTCCGAAGGCGACGATTATATCCTCTATCAACGGCTGGATCGACTCTTTCTGGCCCACAACAGCGCCATTGGTAATTTCAGTATCGGGCGGCAAGCGCTCACCTGGGGAAACGGTCTGCTGTTTAATCCCGCTGATCTCATTAACCCTTTCGCCCCCTCAGATATCATTAGAGATTATAAGATCGGCAGTGACATGATCCTGTATCAAAACGGCTTTGCACTCATGTCGGATCTACAATTGGTGATCGTCCCCCGGACCGGGGAAGACAACGAGCTGGACTCCGGTCAGTCCACCTATGGGGTGAAAATGAGACTGTCCGCTGATCCTGGAGATTTCGATGTCTATGCTCTGAAAAACTATGAGGATCCCATCGTAGGGGCGGGGGTGGTTACCTATCTCGGTGAAGGAGTATTGAGATCAGATCTGACCTGGACCTATCTGGAAGAAGAGAGCGACGTGCAGTCTTTTTTCTCGGCGGTGCTGAACTATGACTACTCTTGGAACTGGTCCGCTAAGAACTGGTATGGTTTCGTTGAGTTTTATTATAACGGCCTGGGTGAGTCAGACCCTCTTGATGCGCTGCAAAATGAAGCCTTGCGAGAGCGGCTGGCGCGCGGCGAAATTTTCGTCACAGGAAGGTATTATGTTGATGTGCTGCTGCAATATGAAGCCCATCCATTGGTCAACATTTTTTCTACCCTGATCTATAATCTCGAAGATCAGTCATTTCTTTTCCAACCCCGGATCAACTGGAGTATAAGTCAATCTGCCGATCTGCTGGTAGGGGTAAATGTTCCTGTCGGGTCCGACGGAAGTGAATTCGGGAATCTTCTAAATCCCGAGGATGGCACTGAATTCGGCAGCCCTACCCAGGCCTATCTGGTCGTTACATTTTTTTTCTAGGACTATGGGTTTTTCCCCGCTCCTGCCATCATTACCAGGTCGGAGAGGGCCTCATAACTCTGGGCCCCGACAACCCGGTTGAAGCCCATGAGAAAAGTGGGCACGGCATTTATTCCAAGTTCGCGTGCTTCCCGCCAGTGGCTGTCTACTTTTTCGGCATAGCTTCTCGTATCAAGGACTACCCCAGCTTCTCTTGCTGGTAAATCTGCCTTTGCTGCCAGACTTAAAAGTACCTGTCGATCTGCGAGGTTTTCTCCATCCACGAAATAGGATTTAAATGCCGCCTGGTGAAACGCGTCCCCCCTCTTGAGATCCTCTGCCCACAGACCGATTTCCTGGGCCAGCCTGGAATTATAGGTTTTTGTCCTATCGCCAAACGGCAGGCCGAGGTTCACGGCTGTCTGTTTGAGCCCTGCAACCATTGCCTTGATTTTCTCGGTCGGTGCATTGAACAGCTCTTCCAGAGATAGCCCTTGCTGCGGTGTATCTGGATGGAGAGGGAAAGCCTTCCATTCTACAGTGATATCAAACTCTTTTTTCAGTTTATCAATACGCCCGGTAATGAAATAACACCAGGGTCAGATATAGTCCGAGAAAATAGTCATTTGTTTTTGTTCGTCAGTCATAAAAGGTCCTGGATGAGCATGGTTTCCATCATTTATCCGCAAATTGATTAAGAGTGAATATAGTGATTATTGAAAGAATGACCAGCTTCCTTGATAGTTTGGCAGACGTCAGACTGCTTTACCCAGAGGGAAGCCTTCTCAGACAAACATGAAAAATCGGTAAAGAATTCGCTCATGAAGAGTTCAGAAGAAAATGAAGTGCTGAAGGAACGGTTACGAAAAGCCGAACTTCGTTTAGAAAAATTAGAGAACAAACTTGAGGGCGCAGATCGTGATCTTTCTCATCAGATTGACTTGTACCGACAGACAGTCGATGAATTGGGCCTGGCCAAGCTGATTGTTAATCAGAGCCCGGTTGTGCTCTTTCGCAGAAAGGCAGGGAAAACAGGAACAAAACCGCAGCTTGAATATGTCTCTGAAAATCTCAGCCGTTTCGGTTATGAAGCCAGAGAGTTTCTGGATGGGAGCATGAAGTTCCCAGATATTGTCTATACTGAAGACATCGACCGGGTGCGGGAGGAAGTCAATCAATACTCGGATGCTGATCTAGAGGAATACACCCAGGTGTATCGTGTCATCACCAAATCGGGCGAGATCCGCTGGGTGGAAGATCAGACCTCAGTGGTGAGAGATGAAAATGGAGAAAAAATTCACAATCAGGGAATTCTGATAGATATAACCGAAAAAAAGCTGGCCGAAGAGAAACTAAGAAAAAGTGAAGAGAAGTTTCGCCGCATCGTTGAAACGGCAGGTGAAGGGTTTGTGCTGATGGACGAGGGACTCGGCATAGTCGATGTCAACAATGCCTATTGCCAGATGACCGGTTATTCCCGGGAGGAGTTGCTGGGAAAAAGCGTTCTCGATCTGGCAACTGATGATTTTAGATCTTTTATGATGGCCAACAAGGAAAAATATCTGGCTGAGGAACAGGGTAATCTGGAAGGCGAATTAGTGAGCAAGGACGGACGAGCGATCCCTGTGCTTATCCACAGCAGCACGCTTCTTGATGACAGGGGCAGGGCTATAGGAAATATGGCCTTTGTCACTGATATGACCGAACATAAAAAGGCGCTGATGCTTGCCGGTGAAGTTCAGAAAAGCATGCTTCCCTCAGAGATGCCGAGGGTAAGAGGGCTTGATATTGCGGGTCGAAATGTGTCGTGTGATGAAATTGGAGGTGACTACTACGATTTTATCTGGCGGCGGGATTCGACTAAAGGGATGTTTAGTATTGTGGTCGGGGACATCTCGGGGCACGGTGTTGATTCCGCTCTGCTGATGACCACTGCCCGGGCCTTTTTAAGAATGCGCGCTTCGCAGCCAGGATCCATATCCGAGATTGTGACGGCCATGAATAATCATCTTGCCCATGATACCCTGGACACCGGTAAATTCATGACCTTATTCTGCCTGACGATCGATCCGGAACGGCAATGCCTTGACTGGGTCAGGGCTGGGCATGACCCGGCCCTTATCTATTCACCAAAGCAGGACGAATTTGAAGAATTGAAAGGCATCGGCATCGCCCTTGGAGTGAGTGATGGTTTTCAATACGCGGAAAACCACAAGACTGGACTGCTCAACGGTCAGATCATCGCCATTGGCACGGACGGTATCTGGGAAGCGTTCAATAGGGCAGGTGAGATGTTTGGCAAAGCACGCTACCAGGACATCATCAGAAAAAACGCGGATAAGAGCGCAGAGGGAATACTCAATGCCGTTTACCACGAGCTGAACGAATTTACTCTAGGCAAAAAGTCTGAGGATGATATCACTCTGGTAATTGTTAAAATAAATGGTCTGTAGTCAACTTAGTTCAGATGAGATGGACTTGTTTGCCAGGGCGGCAACTTACCCAATCGCCGTATCAAGACAGACCCTGTTGATACCCGGACTGGTATGCCCGCAGACAGCAGCTGTCGAACTCAGTACCTGGCGTCCAGAATGCCGGCATAAGTGATTGATGGTGTCCAGCGAAGCGGTAAAACTTCCCACTGGCTGAAAATCGTAGAAGTGAATTGTGCCGCCTGGGCTCAGGAACCTGAGCGCCACGGGTATATAGCCTTTTGCAGCTGTCGGCAAAGGCATAATGATCCGCTGAAATTTTCGATCAATTTCAGGAAGCACGTCTGTAACATCTCCCCAATACAACTCAATCGAATCTTTAACCTTGTTCAGCGTAAGGTTGCGTGTAGCATACTTATGGGCGAGAGGATTCGATTCAATGCCGACAATCGATCTGGCCTGGCTGAATTTATTGATAATAAGAGGATAGGGAGCTATTCCGGAGAACATGACCAGAATATCCTCGCCTCGTTCCACCAGGTCGGCAATCCGTTTTCTTTCGGTGCTGCTTCTCACTGAAAAATAGACCAATTCCGGATTGAGCTGGAGGCGGATTCCAAACTCAACATGTTCAGTTTCTTTCCTGTCCTCGCCGGCTATTATAATAAGGGGTATGGTCCTGTAGTCACCCTGGTAGAAACCGTCCCGCCTGGCAACAACTTTTATCCTGCTGTTGGTGGCGAGAATGGCTTCACCAATCAGCTTTTGCCGGTGAGACAGCTCAGTAGGAATTTGGGTGATCGCAATATCTCCGACCAGATCGTAACTTTGAACCAGGTGGTCTAACTCCTTGCCACTGAGTTCCTCTTTTAGAAGATCTTTAAGTTTCATCGGCAACGAAAATACATGGTTATTGGTTAATTTCTATTCTAATATTTGTGAATCAATTGGACAATTGCCATAAATATCTGGATAATAGAAGGTGAGTATTTCCTCAGGAGAGCGCATTATCGATTAACTTCTAGAAAGGATTGGTTACGTGAAAGTTCTGATTGCCGAGGATGAATATACCACCAGATTAATGGTCCAGGTGTGCCTGGAAAATTGGGGTTACTCAATCGAAAGCGTTGAAGACGGTAAAACCGCCTGGGAGATCATCAATCAAAAAAATCCCCCGCAGATTGCGGTCCTCGACTGGGAAATGCCAGGCATCAGCGGCATAGACCTGTGCCGAAAAATTAAGAGTTTGGATCGCAGCAGTCCGATTCACGTCATTCTGCTGACCGCCCGCGACAGTAAAAATGATATAAGCCAGGGCTTTGAGGCCGGGGCAGACGATTATATAACCAAGCCCTTCAACGACGATGAACTTGGGGCGCGAATCAGGGTAGCCGAGAGAATCGTAACCATCCAATCTTCTCTGAACAGCTCACTCGAGGAGTTAAGAGAGGCTCTCGACCTGGTTCAATCCTTCGAAGAACCAGTCGCGGTGTGCAGCACATGTCAAAAAATTGGGGCGTTCGACGGAACGTGGCGATCACCTGAAAAGCTGCTGGAGTATCCAGTCGATCCACGCTTTATCCAGCTGGATTGTCCGAATTGTAAAAAGAAGTAAAACCGTGCGGCTGATCAGATAATTCCGCTGCTGCGCAGGTCCTCTATTAGTTCCGGCTCGTATCCGAGTCTCTCCAGGATTTGATCAGTGTGCTCTCCCAGGTCGGGAGCCTTGCAGACATTTTCTGCGGGAGTTCGAGACAACTTTATGGGATTGTTCAACAATTTGATGCTGCCATAGTTCGGGTGGTCCCATTCGCAGAAATACTCGTTGGCAATGGCTTGTTCGTCCTGGGTCACTTCAAGAGGGGTTTGCAACGGTGCCCAGATAAGTTTGTTGAGGCTCAGTATTTCTTTCCACTGCTGGTAGGTTCTGGTTCGAAATACGCGCTCTATGATGGAAACAAGTTCGCTGGCGTTTTCTGTCCGGGCCTCGGGATTGGCAAATCTGGGATCTTCAGTAAGTTCAGAGTGGTCAATCGCTTTGCAAAAGTTTGGCCAGTAGGGTTGCGAGGTGGTCATGCCGAGCATGATCCAGCGGTTGTCGCTGGTGGGGTAGATATTCCGAATCGGGTTTGACATGGTCTGTCTTGTGGGACGGATCGAGTCTTCGCCGGTTATCAGGCAGCCTGACAGATCCGTTCCAAGGGCGAAAATAGCAGAGTTGTAGAGCGAAACCTCTACTTCCTGGCCTTCGCCTGTGCGCTCTCGAATGAACAGGGCGGCCATTACTCCGGCAAGAAGGCTCTGTGAGGTGATGGAATCGCCGTAGGCCGGTCTTGAGATGTTGGGTGCGCCGTCTGGTTCGTGCATCAGGTCCATCACGCCGCTGCGGGCCCAAAAGGCTACTGAGTCATAGCCGCCGGTGTTTTTTTCCGGACCCCGCTGTCCGTACCCGGTGAGATTTGCATAGACGATTCGGGGGTTGCGGGCCGAAATTGTGTCATACCCGAGGTTGAATTTTTGCATTTCGTAAGGTCTGAGATTGTTCAGAAAAACGTCTGTTTCTTCTGCAAGTCGATGGATGATCTCTTGTCCTTCGGCGGATTTCAGGTTGACAGTAAGGCTTTTCTTGTTTCGATCAACGTGTTCCCATATATAGTTGATTTCATGTGGCTTTGCCCAGCCAGCCATGCCTGCAGCCAAAAGATGACGTTGAAGGTCTCCCCGGCCCGGCGGTTCGACATGAATAACCTCAGCCCCCCAGCTTCCCATCAACATGCCGGCAAGCGGCATCGCAAAAGCTCCTCCGACTTCAACTACTTTGACACCTTCCAATCCTTTGACCATGAAGTGATTTCCTTATGAATTGTGTTGTCCCGCCTTGTCCGAAAAACTATTTTTCGGGTTTATCGGGCATCTTGTAGACCTTACTAGCCTGCTTGTCTTTGTAAACTACCTTACGTAAAAGGTGGGGGGAAACGTCCCATTTCTGGCCAGATCGCGTAATTACGGTAACAGTTTTTTCATTGTACACCAGCAGGGTACCGGTCTGAAGCCCGAGAGTGGGGTGGGAGAAACTCACTTTATCACCCGGATTGAATTTCCAGTTTATTTTTGAGGATCTGCCCGGCTCAATAGCTTTAAGTCTCCGGGATATCATGTGCTGCAGTTCGAGAAGTTCTTCGTAGCTCAGTGACTCTATGTCGATGCTCATTGGCCCCTCTTGATAGTTTTTTTCTCACTACCTGAAAATTCGCACATCAAAGTTCATCCAGATGATACTGGACTTAATGGTTAGATGATTTTCACTGGTATTGATTTTGCCAAATTCCGTCAAGGAATGGTGAGAGAATTGTCTTTCCAGATCTGGTCTTCAAGCTCTAGCTGTCTCACGATGTTTATATAATTGTCGAGGATTTCGAGGGTTGTCTGATGGATTCCGTTTTCGTTGAGAGAATGAATCTTGTCGTCGGTTATGAGAAAAATTTCATGGGGGCCAAGTGCTGCCACCGATTTGTTTGAGTAAAGGATAACGTTTCGTTCGAAGATGGAACGACCAAGCCATGGATTGCTGATATTTTTAAGTCCCAGGTAATGGGCAACGCTCGGCGCGAAATCTATGCTGCTGGCGTTGTCGGCATTAAATGACTCGGGTAAATCACGCAAAGGGTCATGGATAATCAGGGGGATCCGGTCGACAAATAGCTGCTGGTAATCAGGATCCTCAAAAGCTTTAATAAAGGTCTTTTCATGAAAATGGCAATGATCAGCAGTGAGTATAAGAATAGTGTTTTCGAAGTAAGGCGACTTCTGCAGATAATTCCAGAACAGCCCGAAAGCATGGTCGAAATTATGAATATTGTTGAGTGTGGCGTTCTTGCCTTCAGCATAGCGGACTCCGTCCTTTGAGTTCTTTAAAAATGGATGAGTGCCGAAATTATAAAGACTCAGAAAGAAAGGCTTGCCTCTCTCGGGCCCCGAAAGTCGTTGCTGGAGAAAACGAGTGACAAACTGGAAATATTGATGATCAGAATATGCTGATTGGCCAAGAGGCGGGTCATCGTTGAGATAGATGGCTGCTAATTCGTCTCCAGTTATAACTGAACTGAAGCCTAATTCAGTCATCATCTCATCGACTTTTGATGGATGGTTTTTGTGATGCGAATCTAGAAAAATTGTTTCGTATCCCTGAAGCTTGAAGAGATCGGCAAGGGTCAAGTAGTTGCGTCCAGAAACCTTGTCCAGATCAGAATGCCAGCCGTCGACACCACCATACAAAGGAAAAATAGAGGCGAGCTGTCCGTGAAGCCCTCGATAAGTTGCGGCAGTATGGTTGTAGTAGCGGCGTACAACCATAGATGCCCCTGCCATTCGATCAATAGAGGGGGTAAGGTCGGGGTAGGCGCCCCCATATGCGCCAATCGAGCGTGCCGAGAGGCCTTCCGAGAACAAAACAATTACATTTGGGGTGGAATCAGCCTCATTGGAATTTAGAGAAAATGGAGGTGGATTAGAATATACCGAGGGTTTGATAAGAGGAAACTCTGAGGCAGGATCGTAGAAGAATCCAAACTTTTTGAGTTCTTCAAGTTCGTAAGCCTTCAATCCGCTGTGGGCAAGAGATTGTGCAGTGCTGCCTTCCTGCCCATAAAGGGTCGAGTATGTCGATAGTAACGGGCTGGTATGGGCAAGGTTTCGTTCTGCCAGGTAGCCGTCTCGTGCCTCTATCACGGAGGCGGGGAGCCATAGGTTGCCCGTAAGGATGATTACTGTCGATGCCGTGAGAATTAGTGTCCCAGGTGAGAATGATCTATTATCCGTCTTGGCTTGTTGAAACTCTGTAAGCAGGATGAGAAGAACACAGGTTGCTACTATTGCCGCGATGAAAAGTAATCCTTTAACGTCAAGAAAAAGATAAAAATGATCGGCGTTCTCTATGGCCAGTCTCGTAAGAAACTCCTTGCCGTAATAAAAAGAGGCCATCTGCATGAAATAAATCACTATGAATATTGAACTCACCGCATAGAGACTGACTCTGGAGACTACGCCTCTGTTAATCAGCAGTTGTGCCACCCAGAGGAGAACACACAATTCAAGTAGAAAAAGGTCAAAAAGAGAATAGACTACGAGTGCTTCATTGAAAGGAAAGGGGGGATGGTAAGCAATGAGCTCCCTTACAAAGAAGACAAGAGAGAGAAATGTAAAAAGAATCAGATATGGAAAATAGACGTGTTTTCTGGACATTAAAATTTATAAAACCAGCTGAAACTGTTTGTCTGTATAAGGTCTGGGCAATGAGAAGAAGTTGAGAGGTAAATAATATCGAACTTGGAAGGTAATTCCGAGCATAAACTTTAGACGCACCAAGTCTCATCAATTGAGAGAAAACGAGTGGGATTTGTTTTAGAAATCCCCCCCCAACGCCAAACCCCCCATACCTTTGAAAGGTACGGGGGGTTTGGTGACAAAGAATTCGGCGGCGACCTACTCTCCCACACAGTTGCCCATGCAGTACCATCGGCGCTGAAGAGCTTAACTTCCGTGTTCGGAAAGGGAACGGGTGGAGCCTCTTCGCTATGACCACCGAAAAAGGGTGTAGCTCTATAAATAAATCGATAATCAAACAGTAGAGTAAGTCAGTAGCCGTAGCTATCAAGTAAATATGGATAAGCCGCACGGCACATTAGTATCGGTAAGCTCCATGTGTTACCACACTTCCACACCCGACCTATCGACGTCGTCGTCTACGACGTGCCTTCAGATGGCGACTAAGCCATGGGATATCTTATCTTGGAGTGGGCTTCCCGCTTAGATGCTTTCAGCGGTTATCCCTGCCGAACATAGCTACCCAGCAATGCCCCTGGCGGAACAACTGGTACACCATCGGTTCGTCCACCCCGGTCCTCTCGTACTAGGGGAAGATCTCCTCAAATATCCTGCGCCCGCAACAGATAAGGACCAAACTGTCTCACGACGTTTTAAACCCAGCTCGCGTACCACTTTAATTGGCGAACAGCCAAACCCTTGGGACCTGCTTCAGCCCCAGGATGTGATGAGCCGACATCGAGGTGCCAAACCTCCCCGTCGATATGGACTCTTGGGGGAGATAAGCCTGTTATCCCCGGAGTACCTTTTATCCGTTGAGCGACGACCCTTCCATGCGGAATCGCCGGATCACTAAGACCTAGTTTCCTACCTGCTCGAAATGTCTCTCTCGCAGTCAAGCTCCCTTATGCCTTTACACTCTACGGCTGGTTTCCAATCAGCCTGAGGGAACCATCGCGCGCCTCCGTTACGCTTTAGGAGGCGACCGCCCCAGTCAAACTACCCACCAGACAATGTCCCGGATCCGGGTAACGGATCACGGTTAGATTCCTAAGATAGCAAGGGTGGTATTTCAAGGGCGACTCCATGAACACTGGCGTGCCCATTTCAAAGTCTCCCACCTATCCTACACATGCTACCTCAAAAACCAATGCCAAGCTGTAGTAAAGGTTCACGGGGTCTTTCTGTCTTGTTGCGGGTAACCGGCATCTTCACCGGTACTACAGTTTCGCTGAGTCTCTGGTTGAGACAGTGGGGAAATCGTTACGCCATTCGTGCAGGTCGGAACTTACCCGACAAGGAATTTCGCTACCTTAGGACCGTTATAGTTACGGCCGCCGTTTACCGGGGCTTCGGTTCACTGCTTCGCGTGAGCTGACAGGTCCCCTTAACCTTCCGGCACCGGGCAGGCGTCAGACCCTATACCTCGTCTTTCGACTTCGCAGAGTCCTGTGTTTTTAGTAAACAGTCGCTCCCCCCATTTCACTGCAACCCTCGTAAGCTCATTCATGTGTACAAATTCACCATGAGGGCACACCTTCTCCCGAAGTTACGGTGCTATTTTGCCGAGTTCCTTAACCAGAGTTCTCTCAAGCGCCTTGGTATACTCTACCTGCCTACCTGTGTCGGTTTACGGTACGGTCACCACTATGACTAGATACGAGACTTTTCCTGGAAGCAGGGAATCAACCACTTTGCTGTCATTTAAGACATCGTCATCACGCCTCAGTGTTGACCAAGGACCCGGATTTACCTAAGTCCTCCACCTACACGCTTGAACCGGCTAGTCCAACAGCCGGATGGCCTATCCTTCTCCGTCCTCCCTTATCATCAAACATCATAACAGTGGTACAGGAATATTAACCTGTTTCCCATCGACTACGCCTCTCGGCCTCGCCTTAGGAGCCGACTAACCCTGAGCAGATTAACTTGACTACAGGAAACCTTAGGCTTTCGGCGTGAGGGTTTCTCACCCTCATTATCGCTACTCGTGTCAACATAAGCTCTTGTAGAACCTCCAGCGCTCCTTACGGTACACCTTCTCAGGCGACTACAATGTTCTCCTACCGTATCAGAAGACAGAAGACAGAAGACAGAAGTCAGAATAGTTTGGCGCCTGCGCGCCTCATTAGAAAAACCTACTATTTCCAACTCTTGTACATCCCCTGGAGCATTTTGGAGATCTCTTGATACTCATCTCGCCATTTACTCCAGTTTTCTGCTTCTATCAAAGACAAATCCAGGCAGTAGCGAAGCCAGACTCTCATCTCATCGCTGGAACCAATCGCCATTATTATATAACGCTTGAATTCCGCTTTTGAATGGTGTTGCTTGCCAAACCCTTCTGCGATGTTCGCGCAAATGGATTTGCTTGCTCGTCGTATCTGATCAGCCAACCCATATTGTTCCCTTTTAGGAAATTCCATGCTGCACTTGTGAATTTCTAAAGAGATCTTGTAGGCTCGCTGAAACACCTCCAATTCCTCAAATGAGGTAATCATCTGTCCTCTGTCCTCTGTATTCTGTCTTCTGATACCCGTAGCTTCGGTACTATGCTTAGCCCCGTTACATTTTCGGCGCAGATTCATTAGACCAGTGAGCTATTACGCTTTCTTTAAAGGGTTGCTGCTTCTAAGCCAACCTCCTGGTTGTATTCACAATTCCACCTCCTTTCCCACTGAGCATAGATTTAGGGACCTTAGCTGACGGTCTGGGCTGTTTCCCTTTCGACCATGGAACTTATCTCCCACAGTCTGACTCCCATACTTGAGCTTGGCGGCATTCGGAGTTTGAAAAGGGTTGGTAATCCGGTGGGACCCCTAGCCTTGTCAGTGCTCTACCTCCGCCAGTCATCATATGAGGCTATACCTAAATATATTTCGGAGAAAACCAGCTATTACCGAGTTTGATTAGCCTTTCACTCCTATCCACAGCTCATCCGAACAGTTTTCAACCTATATCGGTTCGGGCCTCCATCTCGTGTTACCGAGACTTCACCCTGGCCATGGATAGATCACCCGGTTTCGGGTCTACCCCATACAACTCCGATTATTTCCAAAGGAAATTGTCGTCTGCGCCCTCTTAAGACTCGCTTTCGCTGCGGCTCCGCCTCCCGGCTTAACCTCGCTGCACAGGATAACTCGTTGACTCATTATGCAAAAGGCACGCGGTCACACCTGTCATATACATGGTGCTCCCACTGCTTGTAAGCTAACGGTTTCAGTTTCTATTTCACTCCCCTCCCGGGGTTCTTTTCACCTTTCCCTCACGGTACTCGTTCACTATCGGTCATCGGGTAGTATTTAGCCTTGGAAGATGGTCCTCCCATGTTCCCACAGGGTTTCACGTGTCCCGTGGTACTCGCTCGAGCTAGGGAGAAATAGATTTCACGTACCGGACTATCACCGTCTCTGGTCGGCCTTTCCATACCGTTCCACTATCTATTTCATCTCCATATCGCTCAGGTGGGCTGATCCGCGTTCGCTCGCCGCTACTGACGGAATCTCAATTGATTTCTTTTCCTGCAGGTACTTAGATGTTTCAGTTCCCCGCGTTCGCTTCCTTATCCTATGTATTCAGATAAGAATGACAGGATATGACTCCTGCCGGGTTGCCCCATTCGGAAATCTCCGGATCAAAGCGTGTTAACAGCTCCCCGAAGCTTATCGCAGCTTGCCGCGTCCTTCATCGCCTCCCGATGCCAAGGCATTCGCCGTTAGCCCTTAGTAGCTTATCCATAAAACCTGATAAAACTAACTTGATTACTCTTTGACTCGCGTCAAAGATAAACTCAGCTACTGTAACCCCCAGGTACCCGTGGAGTCTTTAACGTGCGGTGGCCAGGATATAATTGACCGGGGCACACTCCACCCTGGAGGATTTGGGTTACTCTACTATTTGATTATCAAAGACCAATCGCTTCGTAAAAACTCTCTGCATCCGTCGTCAGGCTGCATCTTCAGTCGCTGCGGCGTATGACTTATAGGCCTCGCTCCCTCAGACTTGCATTCCTCGACTGCAGAGCTTTTTACTCGCGCTTATAATTTCAGGCGTGACGTCCTGAGGGTTGAATAAGAACTAAGCACTTAACCCAACCATCAATACGTACACCTGGCCAGAACTTTCTACCAGAAGCAGGGTAGAGAACATCTTTTTCTGTCCTCTGGCTTCTGATTTCTGGCTTCTGATAATGGTGGAGGTGAACGGGATCGAACCGATGACCTCCTGCGTGCAAGGCAGGCGCTCTCCCAGCTGAGCTACACCCCCATCCAGACTTCAGGTTCGAAGGTTTTTCTTTCCTCTGTCTTCTGTCCTCTGTCCTCTGATAATGGTGGGCCTAGGTGGACTTGAACCACCGACCTCACGCTTATCAGGCGTGCGCTCTAACCAGAACTGAGCTATAGGCCCCCTTTAAATACCGTGCTTTGGCTTTATACTTCGTCGCTGCTCGAAATGCTGTGCTCGGCGTACTAGCTTGTACGCCTGCGCGAGCATTTCTCGCGCTCCTTGTCTAAAACCAAAATCACGGTCTTAAAGTTAAAGCCGACGTCACGGGTTTTACTTCACTTCCTTATTTGTTCCTAAAAGATCAACTGACGATCCTTCAAAACTGAATAACAGCGTAATCTTCTGACTTTCTGTCTGCGGAGCAGCTGACTATTCTGTCTTCTGTCCTCTGACTTCTGTCTTCTGATATGCAAACGGAGTTAATCCCCTGAGAAGCCTATTGGCTTCTACTTTCCTTGAAAAGGAGGTGATCCAGCCCCAGGTTCCCCTAGGGCTACCTTGTTACGACTTCACCCCAGTTACCAATCATACCTTGGCAGCCTGCGTCTACGAATAGTTCGCTCAACTGCTTCTGGTACAACCAACT
>CAVWXN010000008.1:0-92500 GCA_963759125.1 uncultured delta proteobacterium | reverse complement strand
ACCTCTATGATTATGAGGGTGCCATCAGTGAGGACACCGCCTTGTTTTTGCGGGTCCACACCTCGAATTTCAGAATTATTGGATTTACTTCCCAGGTGACTGCGGAAGAACTCGTTGGGCTTGGCGCCAAATATGACCTGCCGGTGATGGAGGATCTTGGCAGTGGCAGTCTTACCGATCTCTCCAAATTCGGTTTGCCGCCCGAACCAACGGTCCAGGAGGTGGTCAAAGCCGGTGTTGACGTGATTACCTTCAGCGGCGATAAGCTGCTCGGAGGGCCCCAGTCGGGGATTATCGTCGGAAAAGAAAATATCATTGCCAGGATAAAGAAAAACCCACTGAATAGAGCCCTTCGAATCGACAAATTCACACTTGCATCGCTTGAGAGTGTTCTCAAGGATTACTACGATCAGGAAGCAGTACTGAGCAAGAACCAGACTCTCAGGATGATCAGTGAGCCGCCTGAGATCATCAAGAAGCGCGCCCAGAGATTTTTACGGCGGACTCGAACCAAAATATCCGAAAAATGCAGCCTTAATCTGGTTTCAACCATCTCCCGGGTGGGAGGTGGCGCACTGCCCGAATACGGATTGACAAGCTGGGCAGTAGAGCTGCAGCCAGCGGCAACCACGGTATCGAGACTTGAAAGTGATTTCAGAACCTTGTCTGTTCCGGTGATCGGCAGAATAGAAAATGACCGGTTACTCATTGATTTTCGCACCGTACTCGATAGCGAGATCCCTGAACTCTGTTCCGAACTGATTACCTATTTCGAATAACCCCATTACTTATGATTCTCGAAAAATCGCCTTTCTTGGCCACCACCCCCGACCTGAAAAAATCAGATCTTATGGTCTTTGGACATAAGCTTGAGCAGATCATATTTGAGACGATTCCCACTTCAAAAAAAGTTGTCTTCGTCTCCCGAGAAGATCTCAAATCGCTGGAATGTGAGTTATCTGAGAATAAGAAGAGACAGGTTCTGGATAAAGCCTTCAACAAGAATATTCCGGTCTGGTATAAGCCTGATAAACTTTTACTGCCCATTGATTGCGCCGACAACTCGAACCTCGTAATCCTGGTGGACGGTATTGATGACCTACTGATTGAAAATGCTTCGAGTCAATGGCTGAAGGAAACGCATTCATCAATTTTTCGACAATTCTATGAAGCCAGAAGCGACTTCATAGAGCCTCTTACCTCACTTGGCACCGTTAACTCTCTCGCTAATTACCTCAACAGAGTCGTTCCGGAAGAAAAGCTACATCTTGTGCTGGTTGAATCCCTGCCTCCCGCAAAGTCGGTCAGGGAGGCATTTCTTCATATAGCGAATAGCGGTCGCATACTTGAAGAGTTCAATCGTTTCTCGTTTCCACTCTTTCATCTGGGGCAGGGCGTTTTCTGCTACGTCATTGCTCGCGGAGACAAAGATTTTATAAAGTCCCTGAGTCATTCTTTGTTGGATGTGGCCAGAAACAGAGGACTCAGGCGTATCCGCATAGGGTTCAGCTCATATAGCCAGGAACGACACCAGCATGCAGCTTCTGGCCGTCTGGCCCAAATCCTAATCGATGAGGCGTGGAAGGCTTTACAGTGGGCTGGAAGAAGGGGGCCTTATGCTTTTTGTGACTACCAGCTCCTGGTAAACCCAGAACTCTTTCCGCTGAAAGTGATTGGCGGATCCACCACAGGCAAATTGTCTTACCGCTGGAAAGATATCAAGAAGTTCTCTCTGGCTTATCTGAGACCTGATTTCCATGACCGTAAGACTCTTGATGAAGTTATAACGAAGCTACTCCGTAAAGAAATAGTGATCGCCGATGACCAGGGCTATTTTGTCCTGCGACCGGGGAAATCTTCTGGTAACACCGAGAAATGGGCTTCCTCACTGATCAAGGAGATAATTAAAGCTGAAGGGGAACGTTGTTCATTATCAGCAGGTATCAGTTCTTATCCATTCAGCGATTACAAAAAACCGGAGATTGCCCGCAACTGTATGAAAGCATTACTTCATGGCACTTTTTTCGGTCCTGGAAGCTGCGTGGTGTTCGATAGCCTGAGTCTGAATGTAAGCGGCGACGCCTACTTCGGTGAAAGTGATGTCTGGGGTGCAGTGAGGGAATACCGCAAAGGTCTGGAGTTAGCCCCACACGATGTGAACCTTCTCAATAGTCTTGGAGTTGCCTATGCCCTGATGAATATGAGTGGTAAAGCGTTGGAGGCTTTCAACGAGGTGCTCGATGTCGATCCGAAAAATTTTATGGCTCTGTATAATCGAGGTCTCGGTGAGAAGAAGCAGAAGAATTACAGTCAAGCGGTGAAATCCTTTACCCAGGCTTTGGAAGTATTCAACCGAGCTGATGAAGAAGAAGCGGCAAGCATCAGCGAACTACAGTTTCAATTAGGTGTTTGTCATTACTGCATTGGAGAATACAGACAATGCGTAAGGGTGATGAAAAAGTGGTATGTAGCAAAGAAAAACGACCGGGGAGCGGAGCGTTGTCTCAGATTTATTGGCCTTAGCTACTATCATCTGGGTGATTTCAAGCAGTCTGCAACATGGCTGCAGCGGGCCCTGGTAGCTAATCAATCTGACAGTGAAGCGCTTAGTCTGCTAGGAACGGTTTATCTTAAAACCGGTGAAGGCGATGACATCGCCTCTAAGCTTTGCCAAAGAAGCGTGGAATTAGAGCCAGAAAATCAGGAGTATAAAATCAGATACGCTCACTCTCTCGCTGTCCTAAAGAAAACAGATGAAGCCCTGGACCTCCTCAGGGCTTGTGCGAGATATAGAAATTTTCGGGCCGATGCCTGGCTTGAGATTGCCAGAATCCATTGGTCAAATGGAGATATTCGCTCCTGCGATCGCTATCTCAAAATGGTTTTCAGTGCTAAAACAGCCGCGCCAGCGCTGCTGGAAAAGGCTAAAAAACTGCAAGCGTCGTTAGCAGGAAAAAGGGCTTTGAAAGAATAACTTAAAGGAATCGACATGAGTATTGAGCCGAAATATGAACTCGACAACACGGTGGTAGGTGACTCTTGGAGAATGTTCAGAATCATGGGGGAATTTGTCGAAGGCTTTGATGCGCTTTCAACGGTCGAGTCACCTGCGGTAACCATTTACGGTTCGGCAAGGACACCTGTCGATCATCCCTGGTACACCTTGACGGTTGATATTGCCAGGGATCTGGCCCGGTCCGGTTACGCGATCATCACCGGCGGCGGACCTGGGATCATGGAGGCTGCCAACAAGGGGGCGACAGAAGGAGGTGCGGTATCCATAGGCCTTAACATCAGCTTACCCCACGAACAGGAACCCAATCCATATGCCAACTTTCCTTTACATTTCAAATATTTTTTTGTTAGAAAAGTAATGTTTATGAAATACTCGATGGCCTTTATCTGTATGCCGGGTGGCTTTGGTTCACTGGATGAGTTGTTTGAATCGTTGACGCTCATTCAGACTCAAAGAATAAAACCATTTCCCATAGTTCTCGTAGGAAGCAGCTTCTGGTCCGGTTTGGTCGAATGGTTGAAAGAAAGCTTTGTAGAAAATGGAACGATAAGCGAAAAAGATCTTGAACTATTTAGAATCATTGATGATCCTAAAGATGTGGTGAGCTATATTAAAAAAACAGTAATAGTATAATTTGTATTATTTCAGTGAGATAGTTATACTAAGCTAGTATATCAAAAAACTAGAGTCGGAACTCTGTTTCCCAGATAATAATTAGAAAAGGGGTGAACGCATGGCACAAATCGATGCCTTTTTCAAATTGATGAATGATGAAGGTGCTTCCGATTTACATATGGTCGCTGACCAGCAACCGGTGTTGCGAATACGCGGTGATATGGAGCGAGTCAAGTTCAAAGTGATGAAGCACGATGAGCTCAAAGCCATGCTCTATGAGGTCTGCCCGGAAGCAAAAATCAAAGTCTTTGAGGAAACCGGAGACATTGACTTCGGTTATGAGATACCCGGTCTGGCCCGTTACCGCTGTAACTTCTTCAATCAGAAAAATGGAATAGGAGCGGTTTTCAGAGAGATCCCCTCTGATATTCTTAGTGTCGAGCAGCTTGGTCTGCCTAAGGTTATCTCCCGGCTGGCCCATCTTCCCAAGGGACTGGTGTTGGTTACCGGCCCCACCGGCCACGGTAAATCGACCACCCTGGCTGCGATCGTCGATGAGGCCAACAGAACCAGAAAAGACCATATTCTTACCATTGAGGATCCGATCGAATTTGTGCACCAGTCGAATAAGTGCATCATCAACCATCGAGAGGTTGGCACGCACACAAAAGGTTTCAGCCAGGCCTTGAGAGGTGCGCTGCGTGAAGACCCGGATATAATCATGGTCGGTGAGATGCGCGATCTGGAGACCATGACCCTGGCCATGGAAGCTGCCATGACCGGTCATCTGGTGTTTGGCACGCTGCATACGTTGAATGCAATGAAAACTGTTGACCGTGCCATCGAGATGTTTCCGGCCCATCAGCAGGCCCAGGTACGGTCGACATTGGCCGATGCGCTGAGAGCCGTTGTCTCCCAGACCCTGTTCAAGCGTATTGATGTGAAGGGCAGGGTGGCCGCTCTGGAAATTCTTATTGCTACGCCGGCGGTAAGGAACATGATTCGTGAGGCCAAGACCTATCAGATCATATCGGTTATGCAGACCGGTAAGAAATACGGGATGGCTACCATGGATGATGCCATTATGGAACTGCTCGAAAAGCGGATGATCAGCCCCGATGATGCCTATTCGAATTCGATAGATAAGTCGAAGTTTATCAAATATCTGCGCAAACCGCCGTCAGATTTTACCGAGGTGTAGGCAAGAGAGGGCTTCAACTGTTGCGCCAGTAGCGGCCTTGAAACTCTTTTTCGGTGTGCAACAGATACCCAGCGCCATTATCGTCCATCTTGATGGTGATGGTCCCGACCTCTGAGGTGTCGAGGGTGGGAATCTCAAGTTCCCGTGCAGTGGCCAGCGCTTGTTCCGAGGGGAACTTTCCAGAGCTTCCACTTGAGAACACCAGAATTTCGGGTGACACCGCTGAGAGAAAGGCAAATGAATTTGATGTTGCTGATCCATGATGGGGAGACAGCAATATCGATGATTTCAAGTGCGCTGCACTTCTGACCAGTTCAATCTCTCGCTCTTTCGTTATATCCCCTGGAAAAAGAACCGAGGCCTTGCCTGAGTGCAATTTTAGCACCAGGCCTTTGTCATCTTCATTTACCATATCATCGCCTAACTCTCCCCCCAGAACTGAAATCTGCTCTCCCTTTTCTTCGATAATCACTCCAGGTTTCGGGAATATGATTGCGATGCCGTGGTTACGGGCAAGATCAATTAATTGCGAAAAGCCATGCTTTGCCTCCCCCAGAGGCGGAAGCCAGAGCCGTTCTGGTTTGAATCGTTTAATTACTTTGAATATCCCGTTGTAGTGGTCGGCGTCTTCATGGGTAACGATGATATCATTGACTTTGCTGATTTTACTGTGCCAAAGATAGGGGGCAATGATCCGACTGCCACAGTCGAAGCCGGGGGTGCTCCGAGCGCCTCCATCGATGAGGACGACTCGGCCGCTCTTGAATTTGATTACATTGGCACTTCCATGACCAACAGCCAATACTGTTACTCTGGTCTGCTCGGGTCTTACTAGAAGATCATGGTGGAAGGGCAAGAGAATGAAGAGGGCTATTGTTATAAACCCGGCCGAACTCAACAAAGATGAGAAGGAAGTATTTCGTTGATCCGCCCAAATATAAAGCAACAGGTAATAAAACATAATTAGCAGCGGATGCGGACTGGGTAGCCATAACTGAGTATAATCCGGGGTGGAGATGATTGCTGCAATTGAATTTGCAAGGGTGAGGCCCAGAGTCCCCAAATTGAGCAGCATAGCGGCAACAGGGGGATATAACCAAATGAAAGGCAGACTGAGCATACCCAAAGGCAGACTGACGAACAAGATTACCGGTTGAATTAAGAGATTTGCTGGTAGCGTAACCAGTGAAAATCTGTTGAAATGACAAAGAAGCAGCGGCAAAGTTCCGAGGGTTGCTGAGATAGTTACCGCCGCCAAAGAGACGAGAAGATTGCGGACCTTTTCAATCGCGCTTCTATTTTTATTTATGGAGAAATTAAACAGAGCTAAAATTTTAGGAGTAACCAGAACCATTGCGGCCACCGCGGAAAAAGAGAGTTGAAATGAGGCTGATTGGATCGCCAGAGGATCAAACAACAAAATGATGAGTGCGGCTGCCGCGAGAGTGGTCATTGTTGAATGAATACGGTTGCACCCAAGTGAGATGACCAGGCCTGCGGTCATTAAAAATGCTCGCACCGCCGGCGGCTGAAAACCGGCCAGCAGGGCATACAACAGCAGAGGTGGCAGGGTGAGAAAGAGGGCAGTTTTTTTCACATCTATCTTGAGTATCAACCTTTCTGACCGACGTAGCAGCCAATAAAGGAAGGAATAAGTTGTCACTGTCAACAGACCGAGATGCATTCCCGATATAGCCCACAAATGAAGTGCGCCTGCTCTCTTAATATTTTCCAACACTTCAGGGTCAATTGAGGAACGGTCGCCGACAATCAGGGCTTTGTATAAAGCTGCAGGGGTCGGAGGGAGCGTCTTATCAATGTATCTGGCGATATGTGTCCGCGCTCGTTCAATGGCATAGAAAAAGTTCTGCGATAAGGTTGCTCCAATATCATCTACCGGTTGCACCAGCAACGGTGAGTTCACCAGGGCCGTCAGGTAGATCTTCTTTCTGGCGAGGTATTTCCGATAATTAAAAGCTCCTGGTGCAACTGCAGCGGGAGGTATCTGAGCGGTTGCCTGAAAAATGATGCTTTGACCTGGAACAATTGCTTCAGGCCAGGGGCCTTTGACAACAAGCAGGAGATTGCCAGTTCCTTTTTTGAATTCGGGCTCGGCTTCCGTCCGTATGTACCTGATATTAATTTTGGCTCGACTCGTGTTTCCGGACTCTGATACCATTCCTACCAAGGTCCCGACCCCAGCGATTTGCTCTTGATTGCCTGCCTTGACCGCGATATGTGACGCATCTATTAACTCGACGCTGTTTGTGGAACCCTGGATTGCGCCCAAAAAGAAGAAGATCAAAACCACCAGCAGGTATATACGGAATCGCAGGGCAATAGCTTTCAGAGCCAAGAAAACGATAAAGATTCCACCCAGGGTTAACTGGATAGCGGGTGCAGAGAATATCGCCGAGGAAAAAAGAAAGATTCCAACCCCGTAAGAACAGGTTGAAAGAAGAAGGAGGTAATTTTTCCAGTAGCGAAAATTGTCGATCAAAGATAACGGTCGATCAGCTGCAGGTGATCGGAAATGACATGTTTATGCTCTGTGGTATAACCCAGCCCTTTTTGGCCAATCATTTTTCTTTTAGTTTCATCATGGATGAGAACCTGGAGAATGTCGTACAAAGATTTAGAATCTTGCACCTTTAAAGCTCCACCGAAGTCCAGGAGTTCAGTGCTGATTTCTGAAAAATCATCCATATAAGGGCCGAACAGCACTGGACAACCGTAACGAGAAGCCTCAAGAGGGTTATGGCCGCCTTCATCGACGAGACTGCCCCCTATGAAACTTATATCTGCATAACGATAGAGGGAGGAGAGATCGCCAATGGTATCGATAATAGTAACATCAGTGATTTCAGAACTAGTTCTACTGGAAAAATTAGTATAAGTGAGGCCGCTGTTTTCAAAAAGCTCAATGATATCGAGGCACCTTGAAATATTACGGGGGGCGACAACCAAATGAAGTGGTTTGCTGACGCTTTTTTTTAAGTTTAAAAATACATCAATGATGAGTTGCTCTTCACCAGCGTGAGTGGAGCCAGCTAGTATAATTAGATGGTCTGTTAGAAAAACTTGCTTTTGGCTGGCTATCTCGGGGACCGGCAGTTCCTGGCCACCAAACTTGAGGTTGCCAACCGTTTTGATCTTTTCATCGTTAATGCCAAGCCGTACCATTTTCCTTGCCTCACCTTTGGTTTGCATGCAGAGCATGGTGAAGGCGTTAAAAAGAGGGAAAAAGAAAAATGAGAACCGCTGATACCGTTCCATGGAGCGATCGGAGACTCTGCCATTGATGAGCAGCAGACGGGCCTCCGATACGGCGAGGCGGTGGAGCAGGTTAGGCCAGAAATCTGTTTCGATCAATATGAAGAGATCGGGTTGTATTTTTTTGAGAAAAAAATTAACCACCGGAAGAAAATCCAAAGGATAATATATCAATCCGTCACAGAAAGGCCTTATCATCTTCTTGGCGACCTCATATCCGCTCATCGTGGTGGTAGAAAAAATTATGGTCGTAGATTTCTGTTTGTCTTGGTAAAGCTGCTTCACCAGATAGCAGGCGGAGGTGACCTCGCCAACGGAGAGGGCATGTATCCAAACGGTTGCTTTTTTACGATGTGAAGGAAGTTTGAGTCCGAATCCAAGCCTTTGTGGAATAATGTGACGTTTTGCAGGGTTAAAGATCAGATAAATCGGCAGAAAAAGGGCGAGGAATGGTAGCAGAAGTAGCGTGATGATATTATACAAGAAAATCATATTAGCAGATAGGCGTGTCGGTACCGAAAAAAGGATCGAGAAAGTTAGAGACCAAATAACCCAAGATCAAGATACCCGGTAACTATAACAAAATATGAACATCATCCTTCTGGACAACGATGAAATCAAAGGTGATCATACAACACTAAAAGATCACCGGGCTGAGCATATCGTCAAAGTGCTGCGCTCGTCTCTAGGGGACCGGGTAACCGTTGGCATAATAAATGGAAAAGCCGGTTATGGCATTATAAAAGAGATTGTTGTTAGAAAGCCTTATCTTGTTAAACTCCAGCTCACCATGGAAAGATACCCAGATGCTGCTCCACCAATCGATATTATGCTGGCCCTGCCAAGACCAATCGTCTTTAAGCGAATAATCAGTCACCTTACCACTCTCGGAGTGCACCGGATCCTTGTCGTTAATGCGGCAAAGGTTGAGAAAAGTTATTGGGAGTCCTCGGTGGTCTGTGAAAACGGTTGGCAGCGACACGTTCGGGAAGGGCTTGAACAGGCTGTAGATACGCGTATGGTGGACATTTCTTTTTATCGTGGCTTCAAACCATTCATGCAGGGGATAGTTCCACTTATCAAAGACCGCTACCAACAGATGCTTGTTGCCCATCCTCACACCACTAATAGTCTGGCGGAAGTCTACCGCGCCGGCGCCAGTCCCGTCCTGCTGGCAATAGGGCCAGAAGGTGGCTGGAATGAGTACGAACTCGCCCAGATGGAGTTAATGGGGTTCGATCAATTTAGCATGGGGCCCCGCATCCTCAGAGTGGAAACCGCCATAAATGCGATGCATGGTGCCATCTCTATGTTGCGCTCGTTAGCAAAAAATCTGTAATATACTCACATGTAGCTACGGACAAGAGGAGCAAATGTATATGAAGAAATTGGAAAAATATTTAAAAGAGCTGACTTTCAATGTCTGGAGTGGAAAGAGCCAGGAAACGCTGGACATTAGATCTGAACCGATCGAATGGTCTTTTATCTTTGGGATTGGCAGCAGCGGAATGAGCGATTTCGAAATTGCCATAGACGCGCTCGGAATGGGGGAAGTTTTCGAGCTGGATATCGAGAAATCCAGGCTGAATTCTTATTTCGGCGGGATTTTCGGCGGGTTGGGCTCACGCCTGGTCAGGCCGGAAACGGAAGGTTTGATATCGCTGAAATTCGAACTCAAAGAGATTGCCACCCCCGAACCCAAAGAGATAGTCACCGCTATTGCTGAATTGCAGAAGTCCGGCGGCTGCGGCTGCGGTTCCGATTGCGGCTGCGGCTCTCACTAGCTCTCAAACGTTATCACCGGTGTCCGGTTTGTCGTGAAAGTAGCTGTGGATCTGTTCGGCAAGCTCTGCTCCGATTCCTTCTACCGCCATAAGATCGGCGGCCGGTGCTTCTGCGATTTTCCTGAGGCTGCCTATCTGCTTCAATAATTTTTCTTTTCTTGATGGTCCCACCCCAGGGATAGCGTCCAATTGAGACCCGAGCGTTTGCTTGTTTCTCAAAGAACGGTGAAAGCTGATACCGAAACGATGGCTTTCATCTCGTATGCGCATAAGGTAAAGCAGTACCGGATTGTGGTGAGGCAATATGATCGGGTTTTTGCGTCCGGGTTTGTAGAGCTTTTCACCCTCATCCTCTCTTTCCTTGGCAATGCCTAATAGATCAATGTCGGTGAGCAGCTCGTATTCTTTCAACACGGATTCCGCCACTGCCAGCTGCCCCTTGCCGCCGTCCACCATGAGCAGTGCCGGGAGCTCCGTGTCCTTGTCTTGATCACCGAATCGACGGTTGAGCACCTCTCTCATCATGCCATAGTCATCTGGGCCTTTCGCCTGCTTGATCTTATAGCGACGGTAGCCGTTTTTATCTGGCTCGCCTTGAACGAAGCGGACCAGTGAACCGACCGCATTGGTACCACCAAGATTGGAGATATCAAGACATTCTATCCTCTCAGGTGGACGGGTAAGGTTGAGCCTCTTTTGCAGGTCGCTGCCCAGAGCTTGCCAGGAGGCACGCTTTTTATCGATTTCATCAAATCTCTGCCTGGCATTTCTGTTTGCCATGGTGACAAGATCACGTCTGTCACCTCTCTGTGGGACACTGAGAGCGATATTTCTCGCGGCAAGTTCAGACAGCCGCTCAGCCAGCAGCAGCTGATCTTCGATTTCGAAGGGCAGCAGCACGAGTTGTGGCGGTAGGGAACGTTCATCGTACACCTGCTTGACAATCTGTGACAATATTGCAGGATCGTCGCCATAGGTATCTTCAATAAAGAATCTTCTTGTGCCCCGCACTACTCCTTCACGGACATAAAGTAGAACGACTGATACAGAGGCGCCTGACCTGGCGAACCCGTAAACATCTCTGTCGTCTTTTGATTGAGTGACAATAACCTGTTTCTCAAGGGTTTTCCTCAGTCCACCGATCTGGTCTCTGATTATTGCGGCCCTCTCAAAGTCAAGACCTGCCACCGCCTGCTTCATCTCCTTTTCTAGGTCCTGAAGGAGATTTCGATTACGTCCCTCCAGGAACAAAATCACCTTGTCGACCATAGCCCGGTAGGAGCCGTTGTCAATTTTGCCGCAGCAGGGAGCAAGGCATCGGTTCATCTGAAAATTGAGGCAGGGACGTTTACGGGGCTTGAGTTTTGTACCTTTGCACCTGCGCAGGGGAAATAAGGTCTGCAGCAGTTTCAGCGTCGTCCACATCGATGAAGGAGAGGAGTAGGGACCAAAATATCGCGCTTTATCGTTCTTCTTTTGCCGGGTCATGAAGACCCGAGGCCACTCTTCCTGGACGGTAACCTTGATAAGCGGATAGCTCTTGTCATCTCGCAGGATAACATTGTATCTTGGCCGGTGTCTCTTGATCAGCGAGGATTCGAGTATGAGTGCTTCCTTTTCGGTATTGGTGATCAGCAAGTCGACCTTGTCCACCTTGGAGAGCATCACCGTGGTTTTATTGTGAGCGGAACCTTTGAAGCGAAGGTAAGATGACACTCGTTTGAAGAGATCCTTGGCCTTGCCGACGTAGAGTACGGTTGACGTTTTGTCGAGCATCAGGTAAACCCCCGGTGCATGGGGGACTGACGAGAGGAACTGCTGGTCGAGCATAGAGGAGTGTTTCCCTCGAGGGGGGATTCCCTCGATAACATTATTCAGTTTAATACCGGTGTGATCTCCGGACGCTGATGAACGTTTTCTACAAAATATCCATTGATCGCGTCAATGCCAATTACATCTCTGGCTGGTGTTTTCACCGATTGCACCCGGACAGAACCTTGGTTCTGCAGTGTTTCCAAAACGGTACACTGATGGCAGAAGCTGAGGCCACGATATTCAGGGAAGACCTCAGAACCCTTGCCCTTCATCCTACAGGAAAATGCGGTTTCGAACTCATTCCCGACAGTCCGGGAGGGTACGATTTTTCGAAATCAATCTCGATTTGTCTCAAAGATAAAGGAACAAAACTGGCGGATCTATCGCAGCAGGCAGCGGTCAATCGGTCAAAGGACGTGTATCATTCCCTTAAGAGGTTGATTAATAAAAGGAAATTCCCTCAGACAGCGGTATTTATGCACATTCCCAAAACCGCAGGCACTTCTTTCAATACCCAGGCGCAAGCCTTGTATCCACAGGGTACGACCATCAATCATATCGAGCTGCTCCCTGAGTCCAGTTATCGCTCGCTTGCCCAGAATCACAATTATATTTCCGGCCATCTGAGATTCGGCCAGTTAAAACATAATTTCGGCTCAGAAGGTTTCGCTTTCTACACCATACTTCGTGAACCGTATGCACAACTGCAGTCTCACTTGAAGTGGCTTATACAGACCGCAGCCAACCCTCAAGAGAAGTATTTCAAAGCAACCAACCGGGTCATCTATAATCTTGGCATAAAGCTCGGGCAGGTGGCGTTTGCTGATATCAACTCGTTGGCCGATCTGGTTTGTTCTCTGGGTCCGGTTGAAGCCGCCTTTATTGATAATCTCCAGACTCGCTATTTTCTTGACCACCAGCCTGCTCGAGTAGATTCTGAGGATATCGATATCGCCATCGCCAATAGCCACAACTTCAAACTTGTTGGCCTCACCGAGCGCTATAATCAGTTTGTCAGTGCTTTCCGCAATCTGAATGGTCTCAAGTCTTCCCTGCACCCCTCCCCGATGAACATTTCAACCTCTGAACCGTTGTTCGATATCCATGATGGTGAAGTGAGAAAAGTGCTGCAGCCTTTGATAAAAGCTGATCTGCAACTCTACAACTCGGTCGCGGACAAGTAAGAATAGATGAAGTTGGTTGGTCCCCCGGTAACCAAAGTTTACCTATAGCACCAAACACGTTAATATAAAGATTGAGAACGAGTCCTCCCTGAATTTAACGATTTTAACGAGAGAAGAAGGGACATCCATCATGCCCGCAGTCAGCGTGATCATTCCGTGCTACAATCAGGGGAAATTCCTGCACGAGGCCATTGAGTCGGTGCGTTCCCAGACTTTCGAGGACCTTGAGATAATCATTGTCGATGATGGCTCAGACGACCAGCAGACGGCCAAAGTATGTGAAGCGCTGGAAGGTCCTGGCATCAGAGTCGTGAGAACTTCGAATCAGGGTCTTGCAGCAGCGAGAAATAACGGCATTGCAGAGGCTAAGGGCCAATATATTCTTCCTCTAGATGCCGATGACAAGATCGCACCGGACTACTTATCTGAGGCGGTTGAGGTCCTAGAGTCCGACAATCAGATCGGTATCGTCTATTGTCGGGCAGGATTGTTCGGAGCGGTGGAGGGAGACTGGTCGCTACCGGAGTTCAGTCTCGAAGAGATGCTCAAGGACAACATCATTTTCTGTACCGCCCTGTTTAGAAAAGAAGACTGGATGATAACCGGAGGTTATGATCCGGGCATGGTTCACGGTTGGGAAGATTATGAGTTTTGGCTGTCCTTGATCGGCAGGGGGCGTAAAGTCCGTCGTCTTGAAGGGAAATATTTTTTCTATCGTGTTTCGCCGGATTCGATGGTCCGCAGCAAGGAAAAAGCTCAGAAAATTGAAATGTTCAAGAGAATATTTCAACGACATCAGAAACTTTTTTCGGATCATATAGAAGTCTGGCTTGAGCCATTGCTTGATCTTCGTGAACAGTATCTCACCAGCAGGCTCTATGTCGATTGCGGAAAAGGGATAGGCGACAATTCGAGTGTTGTCAGGAAAATCGAACCCGGGAGGAGAACCATCAGGTTCCCGATCGGAGAATATGAGAACGTACAGGCGCTTCGCTACGACCCAGCCGATTGTCCGGTCTGTATTAATCTCGATAGAATAGAGCTGCTAGGCGACACTGAATCCCCGGCGATCGATCCCAGAGATCTGAATTCCAACGCCGATTACAAGGACGGTGGTTGTTTCATGTTTTCAACAGAAGACCCGCAGATCTTTTTCGGTTTGAATCCGGCGACACTCACAGGTGTTCAGGAGGTGGTCATAACCATTGATCTGATCTCTCATGGCGATGAGGCGCTAAGGGCCATCATAGCCAGGAGTCGTGAAACCATCGAATCTTCTGCCAGAAAATTTTCCCTGTACAAATTTTTAAAACCCAGAAACAGCTGAGTATGTAATTGGTCAGAACAGCAAATCGTTGATGGCGACATTGAACAAAATAAGCCTCGCTCTTAAATATCTGCTCAGCCGTGATTACCGGGATTATCGGAGAATCCGGTCTCTAAACGTTTTTGATCCTGACTATTTTTTTTCCCTGTTGAAACGAGAATCAAATGAGGATGTGATCAGCGGATTCAGCGAAGCCGCTGATCCGCTCTGGTTCTACTTCGAGATTTCCAGAAATCAGCTTTCCTCTGTAGACATTTCGCCAGACAAGTGGATACAGCTTCTGGATCCGCATCCACTGTTCGACACCTATTTCTACCTGTCTCACTATGGAGATCAGATTGGTTCAAGGCATCCTTTCAGCCACTATTTACTGGAGGGCTGGAAATCGAATCTCATGCCCAGTGCCTTTTTTGAACCCGATTTCTACCGGGAATCTTCAGGATGGAAAGAACCTTCCATCAACCCATTGCTTCACTACATAATGAACAATATGGAGAAGGGACTTGATGCTTCGATCTTTTTCTCTCACGGTTGGTATCTTGATAAGACACCGTTGCCGGAGACTGCTCGTAGAAATGCGCTAAAGCATTATAAATTGCACGGATCATTGGCAGGGAAAAGCCCTGTCCCGCGCTTTGACCCACCGAGCTATGTTCAACAATTAAGCGAAGAATCGGACTCCTGCAGCGATCCGTTACTCCATTATCTAAGCGTTGGAGAATCATCAGGTCTGTCACCCGATTCACACTTCGATCCACGCTATTACGGCGAACGTTATCAAAAAGATCAAGAGGTGGAGTCACCTCTGGGGCACTACCTGAGCAAAGGACTGTTTGACCTATGTGAAATAAACAAAGAGATAGCCTCCTTAGTCAAAAAACCCGTGGTGTCCGTTGTTGTACCAGTCTATAACCCCACACCTGCATTTCTAAACAATTGTGTGAGATCGGTGTTATACCAGACTTACCCGTATTGGGAACTATTGCTTGTCGATGACTGCAGTTCCATGATCGAAGTTAGAGAGACGCTGGAGAAATGGGCGGCGCTGGATAGAAGAATCACTTGTGTTTTCAACGACAGCAATAGAGGCATTTCGGCTGCAACCCAAATCGGGGCCGACCTGGCCAAGGGGGAGTATATTGGTTTTCTGGATAACGACGACGAATTGTCACTGGATTGCCTTTTTCAGGTTGTCAAAGAAATCAACCTCGATGATGCAGAGGTATTTTATACCGATGAAGACCTGATCGGCGATGATGGGTCACGTCACGCAGTTTTCCACAAACCCGCCTTTAATAAGGCATTGCTCTACTCGCATAATTACATCACTCATCTCGTAGTCGTTGCCAAGGAGCTGTTCGATCGTTCCGGGGGGCTTTACAGCGAATACGATGGGGCCCAGGATTATGATCTGATTCTCAGACTGGCAAGCCAGACTGAAATAATCCACCACATCCCGCGGATTCTCTATCATTGGAGGGCTGTCGCAACTTCCACCAGCATTGACCATGGCCAGAAGCCTTATGCCCATATGGCGGGAAGAAAAGCCCTCGAGAAGCATCTGGGGGAGCAGAGGAAGGGAATAGGTGTGGCCGACGCAGATCTGAATTTTCATTATCGTCTTCGGCTTGATCTCGAGGTTGAACCATCTGTGACCGTGGTTGTTCTCGGTGATGGGGGAAAAAATGAGAGACAACGGTTGACGGACACTACCGAGTATACGAATTGTACGTTTATATCAGCTCCCGAGGTAGAAGCTGGCAGCGGATCAAAGGAATCAGGCGGGCGGCTGATCCAACGTTCAGAGAACCAGATAGAGGCAATTCAGAAGATCGCTGACCACTCAACTTCTGACTTCATTGCCCTGTTGGGATATGGTGCACCCCGGATAACACCGGATTGGCTTAAAGAACTTGTCTCCAAATCACAACTCGATGACGATATCGCCATTATTTGTGGACGGTTGAGCTACGATGGAAACGATGGTCCCTCTTTTGTTTTACCTGATCTGGGCAACCACACTGCATCTTATTTCTGCTCCTTTGTAGCATCTGCCTCGAGGCATGCCAGCGGTTTGCACAATCTACAATACATAAATGGATGTGAGTATCATATCTGTCTGATTCGCCGCCGCCACCTTGTCGATTTGGGAGGTTTCGACTTCAGACGTTTCCCGCGTTATCTGTCAATGCTGGATTTATCCTACCGGGCCCATAGCAGCGGTAAAAAGATTCTCTACACCCCCGATGCCGTGGTAACCTATGGGAGAGCCTGCGATGTGGAAATTGACGAGGGTGCTGAGGCAATAAAAGAAAAGCATTATTTCCAGCAACAGCACCTTGAGCAACTCGCACTTTTCAATCGATGGTATAACCTTGGACAGCTTGTCAGCAGCGGGCTCAGCACAGAAGAGTTTCAGCAGTGGCTGACCGGAGCCAGGGGCAAACAAACCTTGACGGAAACCTGAATCTAAAGTAGGTACAGCACCGTCTTCGATTAGATTGAAAACTGAATGATACTAACCAACTAAACGCAACCCACTACTTGGTTCAAAACCATGGCCCAACCTCTGATCTCTGTCGTAATTCCTGCTTATAATCATGAACGTTTCGTGGGGGTTGCGATAGACTCAGTTCTCAAACAGACCTGTCAGGACTTTGAACTGGTCGTGGTCAACGATGGTTCAACCGACAGGACCGAAGAAGTTATCCAGGGCTACGAAGACCAGAGAATCCGCTATTTTTTTCAGGAAAACCAGGATGCCTACAATACTATCAATCGCGGCATTTCCCTGGCTCGAGGGGAGTTCGTAGCAATTCTGAATTCAGACGATATCTTCACTTCCAACCGGCTGGAAGAGCTTCTCAGGTTTTGCCGGGAGAGTGACAAGGTTTGCGTTTTCTCGGATGTCATTCCAATCGATGACCAGAACTCGGAATTCAGCGATCCTGATTTTGGCTGGAATGTTTGGCACCATGATAATCGGGAATATTATTTCAACTGCGAGGATCTCTACACGGCCTTTCTTCATGGCAATTTCATGGTCACTACCTCCAACCTATTCATGACCCGCGATGCCGCTCTTGAGGTAGGACCGTTCTCTTCCCTGAGGTATCTTCACGATTACGATTTCATTTTCAGGATGCTTGCCCGATTTGAGGACAGGGTCGACTATGTTCATGACCAGAAACTTCTTTATTATCGGATTCATGGCGGGAATACCCTGGCCGAGGCGGCAATTAAGGGCAGAGAACAGGACCAGCAGTTAATCGAAAAATATATGCTTGCAGCCATACCGGAAGCCTATCGGGGCTTCGTCTCGGCTGGCAGCAGAAGACTCGTTAAGCTTGAGAAAGAACTGAACCTGGTCCGTCGGCAGCACGCTCCCGCAAGCCCTGCAGGAGTGAGACCGGCGCTGAAGAACCTTAAAGAGGCCTTGTCAGTCTGGGGGAAAAAACAGCTCGGCGGTTCCGGCCGAAAGGCTGAATGATGAAACAGCCACAAACCTTTCATACCCTCGCTAAGCTCATAGAGCACGCCAGAAGTCGAATTGCAGAGTTTGAAACTGTCACTTTCGATCTTTTCGACACCCTCCTGATTCGGAGAATTCACGACCCAGATCAGGTCAAGCTGCCAGTTGCCCGCTATATATCAGCACTGACCGACAACCATGGAATCATGAAATCATGGCGGACGGTGCAAAAGATACGAGACCGTATCGAGCAGCAGCAGCGGCAGGAAACAGGCCAAAAATTTGCGGATCATGAAGCCTGCTATCCAATTTTTATGGAGCAGGTTCTCAAACAGATATTTGGTAGCCGATACCATGAACAGCTGCTGGAAGATGTGACGGGATACGAACTCGAGATGGAGAGCCGCATGCTTGTTCCGCGCCAGCTGTTTGCTGGACTGCTCGAGGAACTGCGTGGGCTTGACAAGCGAGTAATCATCATTTCTGACATTTATCTGCCTTCCGAACATCTGAAGGTGCTGGTTGAGCGAGCCGGGTTGCTGTCACTGGTTGAAGATGTGGTTTCTTCTGCAGATACATTTCTGGCTAAGGCCTCAGGGCAGGCTTTTCCTCTGATACAACAAAAATTCAAGATAAATACTTCCTCATGGCTTCATATCGGTGACAACCCAATCTCAGATGGGGTGCGGCCTTCTGAGTTTGGCATCACTTCATTGGTACTCAACGACAGCGATGAAAAGCTCCGGAAAGCCCTGGTAAAGCGTTACCACAATTACAGTCGAGGCCGGCCGTTTTACAGGGGGAGGGCGCTTCAGCAACTGATGCTGCCTTTGGAAGCTGAAAATATTGAACGCGATGATCTCTATATCGAAGGCTACAATTTTCTTGGACCGATGATCGGAGCCTTCGTCCATTACCTAGCTGAGGAATGCCGGAGGCTTGGATTAACCAAGGTGTTCTTTTTTTCGAGGGAAGGATACACCTTCAAGAAGGTTTGGGACATCTGCACTCCGATACTTTTTCCCGATGGAAACCTGCCGGAAACCGAATACCTTTATGTCAGTAGAATGGCTCTTGCCGGCGCCTCATGTGCCCATGAAGGGTTGACAACCACCAGTGCAAATATTGCTTTATTGCCACCTGGCAATAAAAATTTTCATGACGTCGCTAGAATCTTCCAGCTAGATCTCGAAACCCTCGAACCATATCTCAGCAACCACAAGTTGACGGCGGACAGCGTTTTGTCACAACTGCATGAAGGCTACGAGCCAAAGTTCACCGTTCGGCTAATGGAGCTTCTCGAAAATCAGGAGTTTCAGGATGTAATAAGGTCCCAGACTAAAGATTCAAATGAGGCTTTGATCAGATATCTCACCGAACTTGAATTTTTCGACCATTCGCAAATAGCCGTAGTCGATATCGGCTGGCTCGGCACCATACAGAGGTTTTTGTACAACAGCGTCAAACAGCGGTCTGATTGCCCCCGGATGCATGGCTACGTATTTGGGGCTACCAGAGGAATTCCTTTCAAAGATGAGCTTAAGAATGATTTGACCGGGGCTGTCTACGATCGGCACAAATTTGACTTGGGAGCGAGTTCAATACTCTACGCCCGCGATCTGTTCGAGGAGGCGTGCCGCGCACCGCATCCAACCATAGAGAAATATGAACTCAACGAGGAGGGCTACGAGCTCAAATTCAGAACAAAAGATGATGCCACCGGAAGAGCGGAACTTGAGCAGGACGAATATTATAGTCCACTCCAGCAGGGAATTTTCGATGCCGCGGAAAAATATGGGGCCGCCGCATCAGTCCTGGGCTGCAGCATGGAGGACTTCCGGCCCTGGTTCAGCTATCTGCTGACGGCCAAACTGGCCTTCCCGAAAACCTCTGAAATCGTTACAATGCGGCACCGGCATCACCTTGATGATTTTCACGGAGCAGCAAAACCAAGCAAAAGCAAGATTAAGGGCCCCATACCATTATGGGATCGGGGAGAATTAAGCCTGAGATTTTTACCGTTTCTCCGAACTCGATTATTCTGGAAACACATCAGGACAGTATTAAACATTTAGATGAAGAATCTGAAAACTTCAAGATACGATATAACCGGCAACAGTTTTTTCAGGGTACTGCGCTTCAATCTGCTCAACAAGGTAGTGCCCACAGGAAACTATCGGATGGGAACCGGCCTGAGGCCAGGCCTGACACTGTTATTTCTGCATTGGTTTGGACGGCCTCTGTTCCGACTTTTAATTCGTTATGAACCTCAACTTCACCGGCTCTACCAGAAGCTGAAAAAGCATTGACGATATGTTCGACAGAAAAACGAAAACAGCTGGAGTGGTAAGTTGGTTTACACTGGCCATCTGTCTACTAGGCTGTGCCTACTACTTTCTGTTTTTTTATAACCGGGCGTTTGTCGAACTTGAGATTGAGACTGAACACAAATCTATCTTCAAACTTTACTGGACTTCCGGTGATAAACCATTTTCTGAAAAGAAGAGCAGCAGCGTCCGACTCAAACCCGGGAAAGCCAGCTATAAATTTTTCTTCACCGATCTTGGCACTATAGATAAAATAAGGGTCGATCCATTCCAGTATGAAGGTAGAGGTACGCTACATCGATTGACATTGTCACAGTCCGGATACCAGACTGTCGAAGTGGATCTTGCCAGCCTGGAACCTCTCAACCAAATCGAAAAAAGCGAAGCGGGACTCTCCGGACTGATGATCATTTCTACCGGATCAGACCCTTTCCTGCTGTTGCAGCCCAATTTTGTCAGCAAATCGGTAAATTGGGCTCTTGAAACAGCCCGTTATGCCCTCATCTGCTCGCTGATCCTGCTGATAGTGGCCGGTCTCAGTCCACTGGGGAAGGAGTTTCGATTTGTCCCTGTCTTGTTCGCTGCTGTCTTAACCCTGGTTGTTGTCATGGCGGCAACAAGCAAGCGCAATGCCCATCCCGATGAATACGTGCACCTGGAGGCCAGTAAGTACTACCAAAATTATTGGCTTCCCCCGGAAGTAGATGACCCAGAAATTGAGCAAACCTATAGCGTCTATGGGGTGTCAAGACTCAATAATGGCGAGGTCTATTATCTTCTCGCGGGTAAATTCTCGAAACTGCTGGAAGCGTTGGCAATCGATCAACTCTTTGCACTGCGGAGTTTCAATCTTCTTCTTTTCGGCCTTATCTTCCTCTATACGGTGAAGTCTGTTTCGGCTCGCCTTGTTGCCCTGCCGTTTCTACTCACACCGCAACTGTGGTACATTTTCAGCTATTGCGTATCCGATGCCCTCGGACTTTTTCTCTGCTTTCTCGCCGGCTGTGAGCTCGTCCGGGATAGCAGTTCTCTCAACTGTCTTCTGGACAGGGATCGAAAGGCTTCACTGAGGCACCTACTTTTAGTCGCGCTCCTGTTAGGATCGATGTTTCTTCTAAAAATAAACTATTATCCGTTTATCCTCCTCGTATATGCATTCATTGTTTGGCGCTGGTTCAAGAATCCCGAAGACCGCATGTCAGTTGTGACAAGGATTGCGGCGGTGACAATCTTTGCCCTGGCCTTTGCGGGCCTTCGCGTCGGGGCCGACTATTATGTCAACGGCGGAGAGAGAAGTGAAAAACTTGCGCTCATGCAGGAGAAAACTGCTCATCACTGGTACAAGCCAAGTACAGAGCTGAACAAGAAGCACGTTTCGATGTACTTTAAGCAGCGGGGTGTGACGCTGAAAGAGATGATAGTGAAATATCGATGGTTTGCCCACAGCTTCCAGACTGGCTTTGGCAAATACGGCTATTTCACCATCAGCGGATCGGATACTTATTATCGCCTTATGAAATGGAGCGCGATAGTCTTTCTGGTCTTTCTCGGCGGGGCAGTAGCTTTCAGGGGAGACACGGAGGGCCGCCTGTTGGCCCTGCTGGTCTGCGGACTGGCGCTGGCTCTGGTGGCGGCCTCGGTGCATCGTTCCTGGACCATCGATTTTCAGGCCCAGGGGCGCTATCTTTTCCCCATCCTGCCGATGATAGGAGTTGTGCTCGCCAGAAATCGACCAGCCGTCGACAATAAGATGTTTATTCTGCTCACCATGCACCTCTTCTTGTTGTCACTCTATTCCTTCATCTTCATTGCGCTGCCGGCGATTCCACGCAGCTGAGTAGGTCGTTTGGCGCCGACTAGTGCCGCTAATCGCTTACCTGAGTCTGCAGATACGCAGACTGGAACAGTTCTTTGGTATAGGGGGAGCGTGGATTGGAGAACATCTCCGCCGCCGGTCCCTGCTCTATAATTCGCCCATCCTGCATGACGATCAGATCGTCTGCAACCGCCCTGATAACCTTCAGATCGTGGGAAATAAAGAGATAGGTCATCTGGTATTCCTGCTGAAGCCGATTGAGCAAGTCAATAATCTGAGCTTGAATGGTCACGTCCAGAGCAGATGTCGGTTCATCGAGGATGAGCAGTTCCGGTCGCAGAATAAGCACCCGGGCAATGGCGACGCGCTGTCGCTGGCCGCCGGAAAATTCGTGAGGATAACGTTGCGCAGCCTCGGGTGGCAGGCCCACCGCTTCCAGGGTTTGAGAAACGAGTTCATCCCTCTGCCTTTTCGTCAGATTTTTTTTGTGAACGACCAGTCCTTCTGAGACGATTTGATCTACAGTCATTCGCGGTGACAGAGATGAGTAAGGATCCTGAAATACGATCTGCATTCTGTCCCGCAGCTGCTTGATCTCCTTTTTGGTCGCTTGATCCAGGCGGCGATTGTTGAAGAGAATGGCCCCGCTGCTGTTTTGCAGTTTGAGTAAAGCAAGGGCCAGGGTTGTTTTTCCTGATCCAGATTCACCGATTATTCCACAGGTGGTACCCTGGCGGATCGAGATAGAAACATCATCGAGGGCTCGAACTTCATTGTCCGGAGCACCGAAGAATTTACCGAACAGCCCGGATGAACTGCGAAAAGAGCAGCTTAGCTTATCTGCCATGATATGAACCGGTCCCTCTGGACTGGGTTTTCTCGTGCCTCCGGGAATGGCCTGGATGAGCTTTCTGGTATAGCTGGATTGCGGATCTTCGAAGATCTGAACAGGGCTGCCGTGCTCTATTATAGCACCCTCCTGGAGGATGTAGATATGGTCAGCATAACTTCTGACCAAGGCCAGATCGTGGGTGATGAGGAGCATGGCCATCTCGTATTCATGCTGAATATCCTTTATCAAACCGAGAATCTTCGCCTGAATGGTCACATCCAGAGCGGTTGTCGGTTCATCGGCTATGAGAAGGGAGGGGCGGCAGGCCAGTGCCATGGCAATCATTACCCGCTGTCTCTGGCCACCGGAAAGCTGATGGGGGAAGGAACCGAGACGCTGCCCGGGATCGTCAATACCGGTGCGGTTGAGTAGGTTGATCGACTCACTGACGATTTCATCCTTGCGCAGATTTCGGTGCAGTTTCAGGGATTCCGCAATCTGGTTACCGATGGTAAACACCGGGTTCAGTGAGGTCATCGGCTCCTGAAATATCATGGCGATGCGGTTGCCGCGAATCTGTCTGACTGAGTCGAGCGGAAGCTGCAGAAGATCTTCATTCTCAAAGCGGATTGCGCCACTAATTTTTATGGGGCTGTGTTCCTCAAAGAGGCGCAGGATGGAGAGAGCGGTAAGTGACTTGCCGGAGCCGGATTCCCCGACGAGGGCAACGGTCTGCCCATGGCCGATCTTCAGTGATACATCATTGAGCAGCTTGATAGGTGCGTGCTTGGATGGTCGATCAGGGCGCCTGTCGATTGTGGCGTTGAGGTCTACAATTTCCAGCATTGTTGTGGCGTTAGTCTGCGTAAAAAATCTGGTTGAATCGAGAGTTAGAGCCCCGGGGGATGCCCCTGGGATTTTATGATAAAATCGTGAGCCTGAAGTTCCTCGGTGTCAATTTCTTCAACATCGACCTTGTCGACCACTGCGGTTTCCGGACCACTGTGCAGCCATTCTATCATCTTGGTTACGTCACTGTCTTTGCCAGAGAAATATGCTTCCACTGTACCGTCAGGTCGGTTTCTAACCCAGCCGGTCAGACCGAGCCTGTCGGCCATCAGCTTTGTGTGGTAACGGAAGTAGACTCCCTGAACTCTGCCGTAAACGAGGGCCTTTGTCTTTCTGGCAATCATCTAATAGCGACTCATTTCCCGTGGTTTCAAGAATTCCAACTGAACAAGAAATTCAACCACTAGGTTAACAGCAATCTAACAAGATTGGGAGATCTTATTCAGGGAAAAATTTTTCAGATCGATTATGAAAACAGGTGGGTAAACAGGCGGAAAAATGAAGATCATGAACAGGATGGATTACACTATCCCCCACCCACCATCGGGAATATGGCCAGGATGTCATCTTCGGCGGGTATTTCTTCGAAGCTGGAGTGTTTTGAGTTGATCATGGTGATGCCGATCTCATTACGGTCGATGTCCAGTTGATCGACTATCTCGCCGATCGTGGTGCCGTCGGGGAACTCCTGTACTTCCGCGACAAACCTGTTGTCGCGGAAGTAGGCAAAAAGTTTGACGGTCAGTTTCATCTAGAAATTCCAGAAACTATCGATTTCTTCACCACTGAAGTCAACGACCACATTATGCGGCGGCAGCGGTTCTAAGTAGAAAAATTCCGGCAGCCGATCGTCCGCATTGGTGAAGCCAGCGGCCTGGTTGAAGCCACGCTCAGTCTTTAAGATTGATTTGCCAAGATTGGTGACATCATCGCCGTTAAGGCTGAGTCCGTAACGGGCATTGATCAAATCAATGAGAGCCGGCAGACAATTCGGATCATCCAGTGCCGCAAAGGCGATGAACAAACACATACCGGTGGAATCGATGGCGGCGGTGGCGATCTGAAGGTTTCTCGAAAGTTCGACCTGTCCTTCGTTGGAAAGGGGGTCGACTGATCCGCCCACACCGAGAATATTGGCGGTTACCGCATAACCGGTGGTGTGGTCTGCACCCATCGGGGTAGTCGCATAGGTGATAGCCATTCCTTTTACCGAGCGCGGGTCATAGGCTGGAATTGCCTGATTCTTTACCACCGGAACGCGGGTAACGCCAAACGATCGGCCCACGGACCCGGCCCCGTTACCGATGATTCTGCCCAGTGCGGTTCCCTTGCCAATGTCTTCCTTGATGATCTGGCACATACCTTTGCCATCACCGAATTCAAGTACTCCCGCTTCCATGGCCACACCGAAAGCGACCGAAGTCTCAATGGTGTCAATGCCAATATCGTCCATCAGCCAGTCTGCTTCTGCTATGTCGTCGAGGTTGTCAACACAGCAATCTGCTCCCATGGCCCAGATGGATTCATATTCGAAACCGGCGGTCTTGAAGTTTTTATCCTTATCTTTGTAGATCTGAGAACATTGGATAACACAGCCGGCGTGGCAATTATGGCTAGGCTTGCCGCCACGTTCCTGGATAATGTCATACATGGTCTCACCGGAAATCTTGTCGTGACCCTCGAACTGACCCTGGGTAAAGTTCCTGGTGGGTAAAGCACCGGCTTCGTTGATTACGTTGACCAGGATATTTGTGCCGTAGGTTTTCAGACCTTGGCTGATCTGATTGTCTACCAGAGCCTTGGCGAACGCCCGATTGGCATCCTTGAAGGCATCGGGGTTGGTAATCTCGACTTTATTGTCCTGCGGGTCGATGGAAATGTATTTAACCTTTTTGGATCCCATAACCGCACCGAGACCGCCTCTGCCATTTGACCTCAAATTGCCGTCCGGATCCACCACGGAGAGATTGGCACCAGCCATTTTCATCTCGCCTGCGGGACCGATGGTGATAACTCCCTGTTTGCCTCCGAGCCTTTCGCTCAGAGCCTTTGCTACAGCATAATTGCCTTTGCCGACCAACTCAGTTTCTTCGCTGATGGTGAGGCTGCCGGCAGTCAGGGCAATTGAATACCACTTATCTTCTTTGGGCATCCCCTCGATGATCAGGGCTTTACAGCCGCAGCGAGCCAGAAATTGAGCAGAGGTGCCGCCGGCATTCGATTCTTTGATTCCTCCTGTGAGAGGGCTTTTGGCGCCTGCCGAAAGTCGTCCTGAGTTGGCGGCGACGGTACCTGACAGAAGCCCCGGGGCAAAAACGAGTTTGTTGTTAGGGCCAAGCGGATGACAGGTTGGCGGAACTTCAGCCGCGACAATGGTTGAAGTAAGTCCACGACCGCCCATTCCGACCCAGTCTTGAGGTACATCCTCGATGCTGGTGGTCAGGTCGGTCATGTTTACCCGGAAAATTTTATCTGCCATAATCGATCTCCTTTGGGTTGATGTTTAGGTTTGTCGTTTGCTTTTTGCAGCTGAAACGGGGTCATGGATCAGCCGTTATTGTTCATACATAAAGGATCCGCAATCTCTCAGATTGTACCCGCCTAGAGCTTCGATTCTGGATCTGAATGTGTCGTTGCTCATCAGTTCCAAGGCTGCCTTCATACGCGCATCGTCGAGGAACAGGGTTGGTACGATCAGGTCATAACGCTCTTCGGCAATGGGCACGAAGTCGAGCTCAAGGGCCAGGGCAGCTGCCCTGATTCCCATGCCGACATCAACACTGCCGCTCAACACGGCGGCAGCCACATTCATGTGGGTATACTCTTCATGATTATATCCGGCTATCTGTTCTGGTTCAAGGCCGGAATCTCTGAGTATTTTATCGGTGAGCAGTCTGGTGCCGGCACCTTTTTGGCGATTGATAAAAGATAGATCTCTGGCAATGATGTCACCAAATGACTGGATGTTAAAAGGATTTCCTTTGGGAACAATGAAACCCTGTTCACGGTAACAGAGATTGATCAGCTTAAGTGGCAGATCAGAAAGAAATCGTTTGATGAAAGAAACATTGTACTCGCCACTTTCTTCATCAAGCAGGTGGGAGCCGCCAAAATGCGCTTCCCCGCGTCTGATGGCCATAATCCCTCCCATGGAGCCGACATGGGCAGAGGACAGCCGCACCGGTGGGGACACACGGTGCAGAAAATTGGCCATCAAATCGAGAATATTGTCGTGACTGCCGATTGCCACCAGGGTTGAATCGATTTCTTTCCTGCTGCGCAGCATTTCAATCCGGACGGTTTCGCCTGCACCGATACCTTCGCTGCCGGATGGAATGGTCAACAGCCCATCAGCTCTGACCATGGACATGACTGACCCCGCACCTTTGCCGGAAGGGGTGGCGATCAATTTGCTCCCTACTTGTCCGAGGGTGACCCGGACGAACTGATCGACCCCCATGGCGGAATGCATGGGCCTGGACATTATCGCCTCGCAAAATTCGACATCGGGTAGCGGTTTTCCTGAAAATCCATAGATGAGTTCTCTGCCAAAAAGATGCAGGGTGAGCAGGGCTGAGATTGGGTAGCCTGGAAGTCCGACGACGGGAGTATCGCCAATCAGTCCGAGGATAACCGGTTTTCCTGGTTTAATAGCTACTCCGTGGACCACTATCTTACCGGTGCTGCCAAGCACGGATCTGGAAAAATCCTTGGTTCCTGCTGAAGCGCCGGCATTGGTGAAAATGATATCGGAGTTTTTGGCGGCCTCAAGAAGCGCCCCTGCGAGCAGTTCAGGATTGTCAGAGACTGGAGGATGAACTATAACCTTGGCTCCCCATTGGGAGAGGTAGCCCGCCAGTATTCGTGAGTTGAATTCGATTATCTGGCCAGGTTTTACCTCGCTGCCTGGCTCGATTAATTCCGAGCCGGTAGGTATAACGGTTACCAGAGGCCTGGCGGTGATCTCGACTTCGGTAATTCCGGCAGCAAGCAGAGCCCCCTGATCAATGGGTCTTATGGTGTGGCCTTGGGGGACAACCAGTTCTGTCGCAACGATATCTTCGCCAACTGTGCGCACATGCTGCCAGGGAGTAGCCGGGTTGATGAGCTCTATATCCTCGTTTTCAAGCTTGTAGACATCTTCGATCATAACCACCGCATTATAAGGATCGGGCACTGAATTTCCGGTGTTAACCGGAAGATACTGGTCCCGGGAAAGCCGGATCGGTGAAGCCTCGCTGGCCTGCCCCAGATCCTGAAAGCGGACGGCAACCCCATCCATGGCAGAAGCGTTGTAGGTGGGTGAGGAGTGATGGGCATAGACCGGTTTTGCAGTGGTTTCACCAAGGGCATCGTCAACGGCAATTTTAGTGATTTTGGGAGTGAAGAATCCACCTGCGTCCAGGGCCTGGTGCCATAGCTCTCTGGCTTCGGACAAGGGCGTATTAGAGAGATATACGGAATTGGGCTTCATTGGTAAAGATACACCTCGACAGGATCGTCGATATTCACTCCCTGGCAATCTTCAGCAATGAGAAAATAGCCATGGGCTTTGGATAGAGTCGATATTGCCCCAGATTTACCCAGAATGGGAATGGCCTGGAGTCCGTCTGATTCGTATTTGAGTTCCACCCTGATTACATCGAGTCTGCCGGCGGCCGAATTGATATTTCTTTTCAGTCGTGCCTTTACCGATGCTTGAATATCTGGTTCTGCCGGCGATTTCCCGGAAAGAATGTCGATAGCTGGTTTGACGAAAAAGTCGAAACAGACCATGGCTGAAACCGGATGGCCGGGTAAGCCGAAAACAGGGGTGTTGTTGCACAGTCCAATGATCACTGGCTTGCCAGGCTTTAGAGAAACGCCATGAACAAGAATCCCAGGATTACCTATTCGTTCTATGGCCTGGCCACCGAGATCACGCATACCAACAGAACTACCACCGGAAAAAAGAACCAGATCGGTTTGGGCGACAGCTTTTTCAACGGTCGCAAAAAAAGAGGATTCGTCGTCGCTGACAATTCCGTAATCACGTACCTGGGCGCCACAGCGCAGGACATGGGAACCAAGCACGATGGAGTTAATGTTTCTAATTTTTCCCGGTTGCAGGGGATCTCGATAGTCGATAATCTCGTCGCCGGTGGAAATGATCGCTACGGTGAGTGGCTTGAAAACCTCAACCTCAGTAATCCCAAGTCCAGCCAGCAGTCCAAGTTCCTGAGGGCGCAGTACACGGCCCCTCTCTAGGGCCACCCCACCCTTGCCGATGTCGTCGCCTTTTCTTATTAGATTGCCGCCGCTGCCGACCGGCTTGACTATTTCAATAACCTTGTCGTCCACAGGTACCGTATGTTCGTGCATCACCACCGCATCAGCACCTTGGGGCAGAATTCCACCGGTGGGGATCTTAAAACAGGTTCCTCTGGTTATCGTTCCTTGAGGCGATTCCCCCATGACTATTTCGCCCTTGATCTCCAGATAACCCGGCATCGACTGCGAAGCACCGAAAGTGTCGGCTGCGACTACGGCAAATCCGTCCATTGTCGATCTTTCCGTGGGCGGCAGATCCTCCGGCGCAAGTACCTGACTGGCGCAGATGCGGTCCAGACAATCAGCCAGCGGCAGGGTCTCGGATTGGGGTAGACGATCTGAAATCTGCGAGAGAAGCAGCGCTCGAGCAGAGGCAACCGGGGTGAGTCGGGCCCTGCCAAGCATGTCGAGCGGTGCAGACGAGTCGGGCATCAGTGCTGCACCTCAACTCTGAGTTGCTTTAACGACGAAAGAGCTCCCACCAGTTCCGTTGAGGCGAGATTTAGATCATCAAGTGTGATATCCGAAAATGAGCCTACAAGTCCGGGGCGAAGTTCAAGAAAAAGGCAAAGATCTCGGGCATCGATTAGGATACCGCTGGAAAAAAGTCCGGGTCCCAGCTCACGGGCAATGGTATTGAACAGTTTCACCCGAACTTCAACGGGGTCTCCCTGCTGGGAAACGTCCACTATGGTTCGAGCCTTGCGCAATGCCCCACAGATGCTTCCCTTCTTCATAATTGCCCCGGCCAGTCCGGGCATTGCCGAGCCCAGTGCAATGGTAGCGCTTTGACCGGCCAGTTGCGAGTCGAGATCATCGAGGGCATCGCCATTGTAGAAGATGGTTTGAACTTCAGTGGCCAGGTAGTCTTCAGAGAATCCCGGCAGGTTCATCAGAAACGTGTAGATGGAATCACCCTCTATTCCTGTTACTAAAAAACCGGACTGCAAGACTGTTGATAAACGAAGTGCATCACTGTCGCTGCAGTTGAGCTTAAGCGATGGTATTGAACCGGTCTGATCGATCATTTGAGCAGTAAACCAATATGGATTTTAATTTTTGCCTGCTTGCCTATTCAAGGCTCATGCTATAGTGTGGAAAAATAGTTGTAACGCATTGTTTATAGTAAAATAATCGGGTAGTAAAGAGCAATTTGAAAAAGAAAGCCTGCACTGGAGCAGTGAACGCACCATGAAAGATAATACATTGTTGCCGCTAGACAATTTTAAAAAGACAAAAGGTCCCTTGGTTGCTGTTGTACTGGATGGTATGGGCTTTGGAAAAGACGATGGTTCAGACGGTATCAAAGTGGCCTACACACCGACTTTGGATCGACTATTCCAGGAACCTTTTTTCACCACTCTAAAAGCGCACGGCAAGGCAGTAGGGCTGCCCAGCGATGACGACATGGGCAATTCTGAGGTCGGTCATAATGCGCTTGGCGCCGGAAGGGTCTTTGCCCAGGGAGCCCAACTGGTAAATGAGGCGATTGACTCGGGGGCAATTTTCGCAGGTAAGAGCTGGTCGGTGATAGAGAAAAGATGTCATGCTGGAGGAACACTTCATCTGATCGGTCTGATTTCTGATGGGAATGTGCATTCCCATATAGATCATCTCTACGCCATTCTCAAACACTGCAGAGAGTGTGGCATCAATCGTATAAGGATACATGGACTGCTTGATGGGCGAGATGTGGGAGCCAAAAGCGCGCTGGAGTATTTCACTCCTCTGGAGAAATTTTGTACCGAGCTTCAGAAAAATGGTTGCGACTGCAGAATCGCCTCCGGCGGCGGCCGCATGCTGACCACCATGGATCGCTACGAGGCTGACTGGAAAATCGTTGAACAGGGATGGAACACCCATGTTCTTGGCCTTGGCAGGATGTTTCCCTCGGCCTCGGAGGCCATTGGTACCTACTATCTGGAAGATCCTGAAATGGCCGACCAGTATATGGACCCGTTCGTGGTCGCCGAAGAGGCACAGCCCGTTGGTCCGATTGTCGACGGGGACAGTGTGGTGTTCTTCAACTTCAGAGGCGATCGGGCCATTGAGATCTCCAAAGCTTTTGAGGAACCTGAATTTTCCCACTTCGACCGGCAGCGCTATCCGGAGGTCTTCTATGCCGGCATGATGGAATATGACGGGGATGCCAAGATTCCCGCCAACTATCTGGTCGAGCCTCCGGCCATAGATGACACGCTGGGGGATTATCTCTGTGCCTCTGGAATTCGATCTTTTGCGATTTCTGAAACGCAGAAATTCGGTCATGTGACCTATTTCTGGAACGGTAACAAATCCGGGTATATCGATGCGAGCCTGGAAGAATACGTTGAAATCGAGTCCGATCGGCTGGCATTTGACCTCAAACCCTGGATGAAGGCTGTGGAGATTACTGATCGCGTGATTGAGGCGATCGGTTCAGGCAGCTATGATTTCATCAGGATAAATTTTGCCAATGGCGACATGGTTGGCCATACCGGAGTCGAGCAGGCTATAAGAATTGCCGTTGAAACCGTTGATCTCTGTTTATCACGGCTTCTGTCAACCCTGGCCAAAGCCGGAGGGAGATGTCTTATAACCGCCGATCACGGCAATGCCGACTGCATGTGGACCGAAAAAAATGGCGTTCGGGTCCCCATGGTAGCCCATACGCTCAACCCGGTTCCCTTGATCATCAAGGATTACGATGGGGCCAACCATTTCAGGATGAGCCATGTTCAGGCTCCGGGCCTGGCCAATGTGGCTGCGACGCTTTGTGTTATGCTCGGACTGCAGCCCCCCGAAGATTTTGAGCCGTCCCTCCTTGAGTTGGACAATTAGAGGTCAATCTGCGAACTCATCAACAGAATCGAATTACCATGGAGAGACTGAGCAAATCTGAGCTGAAGCGGCAGCACAAACAGGTAGAAACGGCAGCCAAGGAAGTTACCGTTTTGAACAACAAAGAGCTTGGAAAATTGCAATTGGAAGCAGAAGTGGTCGAGGCTGTAAAACTCTGCAGAACTCTTAAAGGCGGCTCTCTGAAAAGACAGATTAAGTATGTAGCCAAGTTGCTCAATCAGGGTGAGATCGCAGATCTTTTGAATCAGCTTGCCCGGATGAAGGGTTCCAGGCTCGAAGATAACCGTTTTCATCACCAGGCGGAGCGGCTGCGTGATGCAATTATAAATGAGGCTCTCGATTTCCGGGATGTCTGTGTGCAGGAAGGCACAGCCATGGAGATGGACTGGCCCAGTGCTGTGCTTGATGGGATAGTGGCAGAATACTCACTCATAGATGAGTTGGAACTGCGCAGATCGGCCTATCAGTATGCAAGAACCAGAAACAAGTCGCACAGCCGTGAGTTGTTCCGAATTTTAAAAGCTGCGGCTGAAAAACAGCGGTTTATGAGCGAAGACTAGAGATCAGGGGCACTGATTAAGTTACTCATATGGTTGAGTCATTATGAAAGGAGTTTTCGCCGACAGAATGCAGGATGTCCCCCGTTCGTTTATCCGGGAAATCCTCAAGGTCACCACCGACAATAGTATGATTTCCTTTGCCGGGGGGCTGCCGAATCGACAGTATTTTCCCCTGGATCAATTAAAAGAGTCGACCAACAGGGTATTTGACCGGCAGGGAACCGATTGCCTTCAGTACAGCAACTCCGAAGGACTTTTGGAGTTGCGGGAATGTATCTCTCGAAGGTACAAAGCTGAACAGGGCATTGACATACCAGCGGAGCGGATTCTGATAACCAACGGCAGCCAGCAAGCGCTGGATCTCATAGCCAAGGTGACCATCAATGATGGTGATCCCGTGGTTATCGAAGAGCCTGGATATCTCGGCGCCATCCAGGCTCTCTCGCTTTACCGTCCTCGATATATTCCGGTTAAGGTTGATGCTGAGGGAATGGACTTAAGTACTCTAGGCAGGGCGATTAGTGAGAATCCCAAAATGATGTATACGGTGCCTAATTTTCAGAATCCCTCTGGTATCTCCTATTCCCCTGAAAACAGGGGCCGCATAGTTGAAATTATCCGGGATAGTGACTGTCTGTTGGTTGAAGACGACCCTTATGGATCTCTGAGGTTTCATGGCGAACCGGTTGCTTCGTTTCATCACCTGGCGCCTGATCAGACAATCCTGCTCGGATCATTTTCCAAAACGGTGGTGCCGGGCTTCCGGATCGGTTGGCTGGCGGCTCCCGAGAAGATCTATGACAAACTTCTGATTGCCAAACAGGCCGCCGACCTGCACACCTGCAATTTCACTCAGTATGTGCTTGTGGATTTTCTGACCAACAATGACATAGAGGATCATCTTTTTAAAATCAGGACCGCCTACGGAAACCAATGCCGGACAATGATAGAGGCGATCGAGCGAAATTTCCCCGATTCTGTCAGCTTTACCAGGCCCAGTGGCGGCATGTTTCTCTGGGGAAGCTTGCCGGACAACATGAGCTCGCTTGCGTTGTTTGAAAAAGCGGTGAGAAGAAAGGTGGTATTTGTGCCTGGAGAACCTTTTTATACCAGGGAAACGACCTCGTCTACTTTCCGTCTCAATTTTTCCTGTACAGACGAAAAGGTGATTGAGGAAGGTATTGAGCGTCTGGCGGAAGCCCTTGTCTCAATGGAGTCAGACTGAATCCTTTCGGCCATTTTTATCGAGAATGTCGCCGCTCTCGACAAAGGCATAGGCGCTGTGTTTGTGAATCGACTCGAAACTTTCGACACTGGCCGAAAACCAGGCAATGTCGGGGTGGTCTAGGGCCGCCAGAGCGACCTTTCTGACCACGTCTTCGACGAACATCGGATTGTTGAAGGCGGTTTCGGTAACGTACTTTTCGTCGGGCCGTTTGAGCAGTGAATAAAGTTCACAAGAACCGCATTGTTCAATGAGCTCGATAAGATCCTCAATCCAGATCATCCTGCGAAAGCGCACGGTGATGGTAATTTCCGCCCGCTGATTGTGGGCCCCCGCTTCACTGATTTCTTTGGAGCATGGGCAAAGTGTGGTCACCGGCACTGCCACAGTCATTGAGAAGCCGTTGTTGTCCCCAATGGTGCCGCTGAAAATACAACGGTATTCCATCAAACCGGACGTGTCGGTGACCGGAGCTTTCTTTTCGAGAAAGTAGGGGAAACTCATATCGATCTGGGTAGACTCGGCCTTAAAGAATTCCTGTACATCGGAGAGGAGTTCCTGGAATTCTGAGACGGCGATTTTGTCGATGTAGCGGTTGATAATTGCCGTAATCGAGCCGATGCAATTGGGCTGCAAGGCTGTTGGAATGCGGGTCTGAAGGCATATATCAGCTATGGTGTTCTGGATGTTGCCGTCCTTTTGCATCACCCTGACTGGCAGCTTGATATGCTTTACGCCTGCGGTCTGAATTGCCATTGGTATCTGTCTTTCTGAAACTGATAGCAGTATGGTGTCTTATTGATTTGCTGCAGCTCGTGCTCAAACACCATATAGCCTTTTTCGATGAATTCACATAAATTTCAGTGTACCTTTATCAGCTGTTACCCGTTATGACTTGATTCCTCTCCTGAATAGTCTTTTCAAGTGACTGAAACAATAGAAAAAGTAAGAATTGACAAGTGGTTGTGGGCGGCTCGTTTTTTTAAGACCAGAGCGCAGGCTACCCAGGCCGTTCAAGGCGGCAAGGTCCACCTCAACGGCCAACGCGTCAAACCTTCCAGAACCGTATCTGTGGGCGATGAGCTGAAGATCAACAAGTTAGAACAAATCTTTGAAGTGACCGTAAGGGGTATTAACAGGTATCGTCGACCGGCAAAAGAAGCGCGGGAACTTTATAATGAGTCGGAAGCAAGCGTTAAAAATAGAGAAGATCAATCGCAGTTGCAGCGATTGATCAGAACTCCCGGGGCCGCGCCCGCAAAGAGACCGGACAAAAGAGATCGTCGTAAAATACGCGAGTTCATAAAAAAAGATTAAGTGAGGTAACCCCTGATGGATAAAATTAAACGTGCCCTCATCAGCCTTACAGATAAATCTGGAATTGAGGAATTTGCTGCCGCACTTGTCGATTTAGGTGTAGAAATTCTCTCAACCGGGGGTACTGCGGCACGGCTCAGAGAAGCGGGGATTAAGGTCATCGACGTCTCCGATTTCACCGGCTTTCCGGAGATGCTGGACGGGCGCGTCAAAACGCTTCATCCCAAGGTGCACGGCGGTATCCTGCACCAGCGAAGCAACCCTGAGCACATCAATCAGTGTCAAGAGCACGGTCTTGAGCCCATAGATCTTGTCGCGGTCAATCTCTACGCTTTTGAGAAGACCACTGCAGCGTCTGACTGCACCCTTGAAGATGCGATTGAAAATATTGATATCGGCGGACCGACTCTGCTCAGGGCCTCGGCCAAAAATTTTCAGGACGTGACCGTGGTGGTAGATCCCGCCGATTATGGGACGATCCTTGATGAAATCAGAAAGACGGGGGCGACGACGTTGAAGACCAGGTTTCAACTGGCCCGCAAAGTGTTCGCCCTGACCTCACACTATGACACGGCAATTTCCAGCTGGCTCGAAAAGGTTGATATAGACCGGAACGATTATTTTAAGGGGGTGTAAAGATGCTGAACATTGCGGTTCTTTTATCTGGGAGCGGGCGGACGCTTGACAATTTTCATGAACGCATTGAGGAAGGGTCACTTAACTGCCGGATTCAGGTGGTGATAGCCAATGTAAACGGCGTTCTCGGCATCGAAAAAGCCAAGAACTACGGCTATCCAACTTTCGTGGCTAAAGACAGCGTCTCGACCAACGAGATTCTAGAAAATTATGAAATCGATATTATCTGTCTGGCCGGTTATCTTAAATTATACAATCCTCCGGAACACCTTAAGCGCAACGTAGTCAATATCCATCCGGCCCTGATCCCGATGTTCTGCGGGGACGGTTTTTATGGGGATATCGTTCATCGAGGAGTCAAGGAGCGGGGCTGTACGGTGAGCGGCTGCACCGTTCATTTTGCCGATGAACTCTACGATAATGGTCCAATAATCCTGCAAAGGACGGTGGAACTCGATTACGACGATTCGATTAAGGATATTGCCGGCAAGGTCTTTGCGATAGAATGTGAGGCATTTCCAGAGGCGCTCAATCGGGTCGATGAAAAAGGAATAGAGTTTTTCTGGAACCGGGTTGGCAGATAAATTCATTCCTACACAAGTTCTCTAATTAACTTAAAATATCATGGAATTGTTGGCGCCGGCAGGCTCTCTTGATCATTTCACCGCCGCGGTGCAATCCGGTGCCGATGCCATTTATGTCGGCGCCCCTGGATTTAATGCCAGGAATCCTGCGCGAGAGTTCCTGCTGGATGAGCTCAGGGCCATGGCGTCCTACTGCCGGGACCAGGGGCTCTCTCTCTATGTTGCTCTCAACAGCCTGGTCCGGGAAGTAGAGCTTCCCAGATTGATCAATGTTCTGGCCGAGCTTGAAAAGATTTCACCCAGCGCTCTCATCGTCCAGGATCTTGGGGTTATCGAGCTGGTGAGAAACTATTTCCCTGACCTCCGCCTGCATGGGTCGACACTGATGTTTGCCCATAACAGCGCCGGCGTAGAAATGCTTGGTCGGCTGGGCTGCTCGAGGGTGGTCCTAGCCCGGGAACTGACGCTTGAGGAAATCAGACAAATAGCCAGAACAAGCACAGTGGGACTGGAAATCTTCATTCACGGTGCCATGTGCTTTTCCTATTCCGGCGGTTGCCTCTTTTCTTCATATCACGGTGGCAAGAGTGGATTGAGGGGGAATTGCGTTCAGCCCTGCCGGAGAAAGTACTCGCTTGTCTCTTCGACACAAAAAAAACGTAGCTCACAGCCAAAGTCAGCCTATTTCTTCTCCATGAACGATTTGGAGGGGATCGACCTGGTCGATGAATTCAGGCGTATCGGTATCGCCTCCCTGAAAATCGAGGGCCGGCTAAGATCCGTGAATTATGTCGAGCAGATAGTACGAGCCTATCGGATGGTCATGGATGCAGAGCCAGTAGATCTGCAAGAAGCAAAAAATGAAGCGAAGGAGCTAGTCCAGAGCGCTTTAGGCAGGAAGAGCTCCACCGGTTTCTTTCTGAGTGACAGGCCTCAAAATCTCATCGCCTCTCATCACTCAGGCAACATAGGCACCTATCTGGGCAGATTCAGCAGGATTATCAAAGAAGGTGGTAATTACTGGGGCCTTATCATACCGAAACATCATTTTCAAACGGGTGAGCGGTTTCGACTGCATGCCGAGGGCAGTGGTGAACGGGTCGCCTTTACCGCCAGAAAAATCGAAAAGACTGAGAATAACGAGTACAGATTAATTTTACCCCCCAGCCTGCGGCCTGAAATGGTGCGCGGCGCCGTCAGTCTTTACAGGGTGGATGTAAAAAATCAGGCGCGGCGAGAGCCTGGCGGAGTCCCGATGAAGCTGCCGGTTTTTGTTGCCGATGCTGCAGAAGCAGCTTCGATCAGGAAAAAAACTAAAAAAATCTCAGACCTGCTTGGCTACAATGAATCCTTCCCAAGAGATGATCAGGATAAGGGGGCTGCTAGAAAAAGTGCCCAAAAGTCAATCGAGCTATGGCTAAGGCTCGACTCAACCAAGCTGGTTTTTCAGAGGCTGCCGTTTTCTGTCGATCGGTTCGTGCTCCCCATCGAGAAGCGAACATTGGCCGAGACCGGTCAACTCAAAAAGTATTATGGCAGGGAAAAGAACAGGGTGATCTGGGCACTGCCACCGGTACTGCATGAGCGGTCATTTTGGGCCTTGAAAAAAAACATAGGGGTGCTGCTCAAATCAGGATTCAGGACTTTTCAGATCAGCAGTCTCGGTCAGTTGAGTTTGTTTGAGAACGTGCAAGCTTCAATTTATGGAGACTATACCATTAATGTTTTGAACAGCCGAGCCATGAGAAAGGCAGTCGAACTTGGACTCTCAGGTTTTCAGTTCAGCATCGAAACCGATCGCGCCACTTTACTGAAGGGGCTTAGCGGCTATCGAAATAGCGACGTTCAAAGAGCAAGCCAAAAGAAGGGCAGCAGACGAGAGCCGACCCCAAGAGCAACAGTGGGTCTTACGGTTTACGGAGCCCCCCCGCTGTTCATATCCCGGGCTGAACCTGGTGACCTTCCGTATAACCAGAAAATTGTCAGCCCCAAGGGGGAACAGTTTGTCTTGTCGAAAAAAGCAGGACAGTCCTACACCAGGCCGGTAAAGCCATTTTCTTTGCTGCCTTTCCAACGTGAGCTGCAGCATATGGGGCTGGACTATATGGTTGTCGATCTCACAAGTATGAGAACCGGGAGGAGGGAGATGGATGAACTGGCCGAACGAATATCTGCCAAAAACCGGCTCTCCAGACTGCCGACCTTCAATTTCCTGGGAACACTCGAGTAAGAAACCATCGTCTGCAAAGTTTCCGAAGGGCGGTTGTAGATAATGTCTTGAGGTCTGGGAAAATACTTATTTAGCATGATTTGTGTTGACATGAACTACATACTGAAGTATTTGTTCTCTCTTAAGTTCACGATAAATCTGAGTATCAGTAGAGAAATACTGATAGAAAAAAATGAATAGCAGTAGTTAACGATATAGACAGGAGGAAGTTGTTCGTGGCCAATCATAAATCTGCGGAAAAAAGAAATCGCCAAGCCCAGGAAAGACGTATGCGCAACCGGGCAAACCGTTCAAAAATGAAGACGGTAATAAAGAATTTGAACGAGGCAATTGACACCGGCAATGGTGAAGAGGCAAAAACTGCTCTGGCCTCTGCCGTACCGGTGATTGCCAAAACTGCATCGAAGGGTACCATTCATAAGAAAAATGCCTCCAGGAAAATTTCCAGATTGACCAAAAAGGTAAATCAGTTGGAAACCTGATTTATAAGAGTATCTCGGGTACCGGTACCCTGGTTTACCGGAGCTATCCTAAGAAGCCGCTTGATCAACAGATCAAGCGGCTTTTTTGTTTCCCGACTTTGCTTGTGTTTCTGGTGAATTATTTCATATTTATGGTATCCTCCTCTATTCCATTACCACTTATACGAATCCCCTGACCTTAGCCAGCCATGAGTGATCTCACTGAGAAAAACGAATTCGACCGGTTCTGCCGACACGCTGAAAATGCCCGGCTGGTGCCCATAGCATCATCACTGATTGCCGATCTTGATACACCGCTTACCTTGTTTTTTAAGATCAACCAGGATCGTGAACATGTGTTTCTTTTCGAGAGTATGGAAGGAGGCGAGAAGTGGGGCCGCTATTCCTTCATAGGGTTTCAGCCTCTGGTCACTTTCGAGTCCAGAGATAGATCGATAGAGATTAACACCTACGAAAATTGCCTACCACACGGACGAAAATTCAATGCCGAACCTCTTGTCGCCCTGAGGCAGCTGGTCGATGAAATGAATGCCTTCATTGATCCGAAATTACCCAGATTCTGTGGCGGTGCCGTGGGGTTCCTTGGCTATGATATGGTCAGGTTCATGGAAGAACTGCCGGACACCCATGACAGACTCGATTTTCCAGATTCTTCGTTCATGATTCCCGGTACCGTACTGGTCCATGACAGTCTCGAACAGACTGTCACTATAGTTCACTGGGTTGATACCAAAGACGGCAAATCCCTGGAGCAGCATTACAGGAGTGGTCGAAATACTATCGATGAGATAACCGCCTTAATAGGGCAACCCGTACCAGACGACTATTTTGCCAAAGCCGGCAGCGGTTCAGCAGAAGGCTGCAGCTTCGAATCGAACATGGAGCCCGATCAGTATCACCAGATGGTCGACAAGGCCAGGGAATACATTCTGGCCGGCGATATCTTTCAAGTAGTGCTGTCGCAACGCTTCCATACCAGGACCAAGCTTCCTCCACATTCTATATATCGGGCCCTGCGGCATATTAACCCCAGCCCTTATCTTTTCTATCTCAAACTTGGGGATCTGATTCAAATCGGCTCATCTCCCGAGATTCTCGTCAGAAAAGAAGGCGAGACGGTCGAACTCAGGCCGATAGCAGGTACCCGTCCTCGGGGCAGAACGATGGAGGAGGATCTGGCCCTTGAAAAAGAGCTGCTCGCCGATCCCAAGGAGCGGGCCGAGCATTTGATGCTCGTCGATCTCGGTCGCAACGACGTTGGCCGTATCGCCCGGGGCGGCAGTGTTGAAGTAAGGGACCTGCTGGTCATTGAGCGCTACAGTCATGTGATGCATATCGTCTCTGGGGTACATGGGGTTATCGCCGAAAATAAGGATATGTTCGACGTGGTAGAGGCCTGTTTCCCTGCTGGTACCGTTAGTGGAGCCCCCAAGATACGGGCCATGGAGATTATTGAGGAACTTGAGCCTTGTCGCAGGGGGCCCTATGCAGGGTCGGTGGGGTATTTTGGGTTTTCTGGAAATATGGACTTCTGCATCACGATACGAACCTTTGTCCTCCATGGCTGCGATCTCTGGATTCAAGCCGGTGCCGGTATCGTTGCGGATTCCAATCCGGCGCGGGAATTCGAGGAAACGGTAAACAAGTCAATGGGCTTGCGAAGAGCCGTCGAATTGGCTGAGAAGAGGTTTTAAGGCATGATCGTCATCATCGATAATTACGATTCGTTCACCTACAACATAGTCCAGACCATTGCTGACAACTGCCGGGAGGACCGGAAGCCTGAGGAGATCAAAGTATTTCGGAACGATAAGATCACCATTGATGAGCTTAAAGAGCTTCAACCCAGAAGAATACTGGTTTCTCCTGGACCCTGTACACCCAGGGAGGCAGGAATTTCGGTCTCGGTTATAAAAGCCTTCGGTCCAAAGATACCGGTTCTCGGTGTCTGCCTCGGTCATCAGTCCATCGGTGAAGCTTTTGGAGGAGAAGTCGTCCGGGCCGGCAGAATAATGCATGGCAAGACAAGCTCTATCCATCACGACGGAAAAGGCGTTTTTACGGGCCTGCCAAATCCTTTTGAGGGTATGCGCTATCATAGCCTGGTGGTGGAAAAGCATAATCTACCAGGAATCCTCAGTATCACCGCCTGGACCGAACAGAACGAATTGATGGGGCTGAGGCACGCTGAAATGCCGGTGGAAGGAGTACAGTTTCATCCTGAATCGATCATGACACCGGCGGGCAAGCAATTGTTGAGAAATTTCATGTCAGAAGACTACCCATCGTTGCTTTGATCGAATAACACTCAGAATCGGTACGTAACATGGACATAAAAAAGGCATTCCAGAAAATAGTCGAAGGTCAAGATCTCGACGAGAATCAGATGTATGAGGTGATCAGCTCGATCATGAGTGGCGAGGTCAGTGATGTGCTGATCGGCTCTTTTTTAACCGGCTTGAGAATGAAAGGTGAGACGGTGGATGAGATAGCCGGCGCGGTCAGGGTGATGCGGGAGAAGGTCACTGGCATCGATACTGGCGTAGATATGGCCGCCGGCGGAATCGTGGTCGACACCTGCGGGACAGGAGGAGACGGTTCCGGCACCTTTAATGTGTCGACTACCTCGGCATTTGTGGTTGCAGGGTGCGGGATAACGGTTGCCAAACACGGCAATCGCGCTGTTTCGAGTTCCTGCGGATCGGCTGATGTGCTGGAGGCGGCCGGCGTCAATCTTGATTTGAGCCCGGCCCAGGTGAGTGAGTGTATTAAGACCTGCCGGATTGGTTTTTTGTTTGCTCCCGCTCTGCACGGCGCCATGAAGTATGCCATCGGGCCCCGCAGGGAGATAGGCATCCGGACCATATTTAACATCCTCGGTCCTCTGACCAACCCTGCAGGCGCCAACGTCCAGGTGTTGGGTGTCTTTTCGGAAGAGCTCATTGTACCACTGGCCGAGGTGCTTGGGAAACTGGGGGCCAAGCGCGCCCTGGTGGTTCACGGTGAAGGGAACCTTGACGAATTTACGGTGACCGGAACAACCTCCGTTGCCGATTATAAAGACGGCGAAATTGCAACCTACCAGATTAGCCCCGAACAATTCGATCTGCCCAGGGCCTCACTCACTGATCTTGAGGGCGGCAGCGATGCGGAAGCCTCTGCGGAAATGATGAAATCCATCCTCAACGGTGAGCCTGGAGCCAGAAGAGATATGGTGCTTCTCAATGCCGGGGCAGCCCTGATGGCTTCCGGGGCGGCGCCGGACATCGCTGAGGGGATCGCTCTGGCCGCCGACTGTATAGACTCGGGCAAAGCCATCAATACCCTGGAGTCACTGGTCAGTTATTCGAGGACTTGCGGCTAATCCGCAGTGGAATTTTATTTCCTTATGTAAAGATGATTTTAGATAAGATCATAGCAAGAAAAAAAGAAGAGATAGCTCAGCTCAAAGAAAAAGGCATCACTCTCCCAGCGGAATATCTCAATACCCCCATTGATCCGCCGCGCGGGTTCAGCAGGGCATTGACGCACTATGGCGGCGTTGCGATCATTGCCGAAGTGAAGAAAGCATCCCCGTCCAAGGGGATTATCAGTGCTGACTTCGACCCTCAGGCTATTGCTCTTAATTATCAGAAAAATGGAGCGCAGGCCGTTTCAGTACTCACCGATGTCGATTTTTTCCAAGGGTCACTCCAGTATTTGATGCAGGTTCGCAGCACGATCAACCTGCCTGTTCTGAGAAAAGATTTTATCATCGATCCCCTGCAGATAGAAGAGGCTTCCACCCATGGGGCCGACGCCATTCTGTTGATAGCCGCAATTCTTAGCCAATCCCAGATTTCCGAGTATCAACAGATGGCCAAGGAACTGGGCCTGGACAGTCTGGTTGAGATTCACGATGAAGATGATCTTGAAAAAGCGCTTGGGGCCCAAGCAGAGCTTATTGGAATCAACAATCGCAACCTCAGCGATTTTAGCGTCGACATCAATACCACTTTCAGATTGAAAAAATTGATTCCTGACACAATCCCTGTGGTTTCGGAGTCAGGTCTTACCTCTGCCGCCGATCTGGCTTTACTGAAGGCACACCATATCTGTGCCGCCCTTATTGGTGAGAGCCTTATGAGGGCAGGTCACGACAGCCCCTTGTTGCAATCCTTAAGATCCTGATTTGGGTAAATTGGCCAGACGATGAGAGTCAGAATTAAAATGTGTGGAACCACCAGGCGGCAGGATGCAGATGCGGCTGTCGAGCTCGGTGTAGACGCACTGGGATTTATCTTTACTGAGAAAAGTCCGAGGTATGTGAGCCCTGAATTCGCAGCATCTTTGATAGATACTTTGCCGCCTTTCGTGTCCAGAGTCGGCGTGTTCGTGGACGCCAGCCTCGACCAGGTCAAAGAAATTGTTTCCATTGCCGGATTGACTCAGGTTCAATTACACGGGAAAGAATCCGCAAACTTCTGTGCCGAGCTGAAGAAATGGAATCGTAGCCTGGTTGTCTGTAAAGCATTTCTGGTTGGCAACGATTCCTTGGAACCCGATTTGTCCTCTTACCTTGGGTCCATAGATTGTCTGCTTTTCGATACCTATGTAAAAGGCATGGATGGTGGTACCGGTCAAAGTTTCGATTGGCGGACGCTAACAGGACTCAACCTAAATGTGCCGATAATCCTGGCCGGAGGGCTCAATCCCGGCAACGTGGCTGAGGCGATCAAATCAACCAGGCCTTATGCGATCGACATAAATTCAGGCGTCGAGAAAAGTCCCGGGGTGAAGAATCATGAGCTGCTGGCCCAGCTTGTCGATAAGGTGCGCAGAATTGAGACCGCGCTCAGCACCGGCTAGTCATTTTCTTTCTTCAATAAATAGGGCCGAATCCTGGCCTCATAGAAGAGACCTGCCTTGCCTATGGTATGGGGAGCGTATGGTCTCGATCGTTTTACTCCGCCACCCGGTTCGAGATTGTCGAAGCGGCTCACTTCATCCTCATCTATCCATGAAACTCGAAGATCAACAATCGGGCGGAACGTCGTCACCACTCCGGCATCATCTTTGTCGAGCAGCACCTGCTCCCAACGTCTTTCGCCAAAGCCTCTGAACCAGATCCCGACCACATTTTCGCCGGTCAATTTGTTGCTCATGGTGGGTTCGAGCAGTTCGCCGTCATCCAGGATATGACTGGAAATCACCTTCAATACCTCAGAGCTGCCATCCAGGCTAAGTTTGTAAAAGTCATAAAACTCTTCATGATCTATGCGCAGGAGGTGGGTCGGCGCGTCGTTGAAAGTCCACTGGGCGTGGCAGGCCTGACAGCTGAACCGGCCTCCGTAGCGCTTGTGGGCGGGATGCTCCTGCTGGGGCACCCGGTGTTTTGCGCCGCTTGCTGAAGAGACAAAAAAGAAGTTGTCTCCCTCCAGCTGAAGAGATATCGAGGAATCTGTTCTTTGGGCATCGTAAAGATGACAATCCTGGCATTGTGGACTTTCCTCTGTCCCCATGATGTTGTCCTGACGGTGACAATCCGTGCAGACCAGGCCGGCCTGCTGATGCACGTCTGGTTTAAGATTGTGGTACTCGACGCCATAGGGACGAAGTTCACTATTTTCCGCCTGATAGGGCGTGCGGTATTCCTCGTTGAGATCGTGTTCATAGCGGCCGTAGTAGTCATACCCCACATGATTGCCATAATGACATGAAAGGCAGCGTGAATCGTCGGGTTGAGCGGAAAACTGATGGGACGTCAGGCGACCGTCCTGGAAGGAAAGATGGCAGGCTGCACAGCCGGTGCCATGGGCGACAGCACTGAAATCGTCACCACCACTATAGACATGACACCTCAAACAGCGGCGGGCGAGCAGATCTTCAACCAACTGTTGCCCGCTTTCAGGGTTTTCGTGGGAAGAGATCTGAGTCAAAGGCTTTGCAGCAGCCAGATTTGGATCGGCGCCGAAAGCTTCAGTGACAACCCTGATATGATCAGCCAATAGATAATGATTATTGGAGGCGACCATGTCGATCTCGAGCTCATGGCAAACTCCACAGGTTTGGTGGGCCTGATCGGGGTGGGCAGGAGCAGCCACTACCGCCTCGTGCCCTTCAGGATAGGTCGACAAATCATCCCCGGGCAGATGACAGGTCAAACAGTCGATCCGGTGCGCTGAATCGAGCTCGACTTGATGACAACTCAGGCACTTCTGGCTTTCTTCGTTTAACCCAGTCGCTGTGGCGTCAGGCTGGTCACGGCAGCCGGTTACAAGACCGGCCGGTAAAATAAAAAGAAACCAGAGAATTCGAATTACAATCTTTGGCCGAAACTCACCCATAGTTTAATCAGAAAAGTCTGATAATCCTTTTTCCAGATCCAGATAACCACGAACGAACTCAACCACCGCTGCATAAAAATCTGCAGAAGGATTGTCGCTGATGGCGGGCCTCAATTTCTCCACAAAGGGGACCAGGTAGTCGCTGATAAGCTGCTGTTGGGCAATGGCAGTCTGCTCACCGTCTTTTTCCATATCTATCAGGGTGCCAAGCAGATCGAACATGATAGCCAAGGAGTCTTCGGGGTCTTTCACCTCTTCATCTTTTACTACCTTACTGGCCAGGAAAACATCTCGAATCGAGACCAGTGTTTGACCATAATTCCTGCCGTCGAAATAGTGTGAGGCGACGAGGTTGACATGATTCTCTCCAAAGGGATCGACGAACAGGCTGTAGTATTCATCCTGGATGGCCTCGAGGCTTTTTTCAACGAGCTGCCTCGAAACATCTCTTACTGCCTTGTCAAGAAGCGGTGATATCTGTTCTTTGGACAAGGCCGAAAATGTACCGCGCCATCTGCTCAAGAGCTCTGCATCTGGCTTTTCGATAAAAAAAGACTTGATCAGATCAATCAAGCGTAATCTGATTATAATGATCTCTTTACTGGTGGATTCCATGGTGATCTCATTGATTTTCTAGTAGTTTCAGGACGCGGCAATCTTCACAGTAATGAAGATGTTCCGGAGGAGCTTGTTGTTTTTTGGCCAAGATGGCCATGACCCGGTCAAAACTTTTTTTGGTGCCGAATACTTTTCCACAGCCCTCACATGCCATCGGTTCGGCTCTGGACACCTCGGCGGGAGAGAAATAGTCCTGACTCAACATCGCTTCTCCGACATAGCTCAAGGCATCTTCCGGGCAGGCTTCAACGCAACTCTGGCAGCCAACGCAGAGACTGCCGTTCCAGCACAGGCTGAGGGTGTCGGAATTGGCCGATAGCGCTTCAATTTTGCAGCTGTTGAGACAGGCCAGACACTGGGTGCAGCGGTCATCGTCACAGGTTATCGTCCCGATAAAACGCACTTCATCCTGTTCAAGGGCGATCTCAGTTTCCGACATGGCAGAGAAAAATTGAAGGATCGAGCTCAATTTCTGCCGTCTGTTGCTGAAACCAAGATCACCGTAGGGGGTAAACTCAAGTTCGATAGTACCTCTTCGAACCAGATCGGGTGATAGCTCTTCCGGTTTATAAACGGTAATAAGCTTCTTCGTACCAAAAAATTTCTCACACAGCAGATTCGCCTCATTGACAGTATTGAAAAGATTGGAATCGCGGGAATCCGAAGAGGACAGAATCGCCAGCCGATTCGAACCGTGAGCGATGAGAAAAAGCAGATTCATAAGCGTGAGTGCAGCGCTCTCGGGAACTTCGAGAAAGCATGTCTGCTCATAAGGGGGTGCGCTGTTTAGCCACCAGCTTCGGTTGAGATCAGCAGCTGAACCGATTATCACCGTGCTGTTCTGTCGCAGGGGGAAGGACCTGAAAAAATCAACCCAGGCTTGATCGGTAAATTTCTGGTTCTGCAGAGCGCCGGTGGGGCAAACCGAAACACATCCACCGCACTCGGTGCAGGCAAACGGATCGATTTGAATCCGCTTGTCTTTTATCTTTATCGCCCCGAATTTGCAGCTGCCGAGGCAGGCCTTGCAGCCAGTTTTAGAACTTTGAGTATAGTGGCAGAGGGCGTGGTTACAGGTAATAACCTCATCGACTCTACAGGAATAGAGCGTTGCCAGAAACTCGCTCATGTTTTTCTGATTGTAGATAGAGGACCGCTTGTCGGGCAGAGTGAGGCGAGGTTCTCCAAGAACTACGAGGGCCGGAATTTCAAGGTTGATCCGTTCGATGGCGTGGAGATCAATGGCTTTTTCTGGGCATTGCTTTTCACAGTCGGTACAGAAGGTGCAGACACTGAAATCAAAGTGCAGTTCTTCCGTTATGCATTGCACTGGACAGATACGGCCGCACAATCCGCAATAGTTACATAAGCTGCGGTCGACCACTGATTTGCGTGTGTATTGTACGGTATACCCTCTGCCCGAGGCGCTGATTTCTATTTCTTCGGCGCTGTCGTAGTCGGGGTGGCAGCCTCCGACCAGAAGCGGTTCGATTTCAAGAATTCCGCCATAGATGGCGATGAACCCAGCAAGATCAGAGGCTTGATCGGCCAGTACACAAACCCTGAAATCGGGATCGACGTCATAGGTTCTGTAAGAAATACCGTGACGTTTCTCCAGTTCAGCTCTGGCAAACGCCGCCAGGGAATCTTCTTTCATCCCCGTGAGGTCGCCGTTGAGCTGCAGAGCGGTTGACACTGGACAACCAGCCTGTTCGGCCTGGTCTGAAGAACCGCTGCGAAGTAGCAGAGTGCCAGGTGATTCCTGGTATGAAAGAGGCTTCTTGTCTTCAGTCGAAAAAACCGGCGTTGCCGATCCATCGTCCTTAAGGACATATTGTTTATTGTAAGTTTGTGACATAATAGTTACCAAAGAATGCGTGAGAGCGGGAAAAGACTATACAATAACAGCTTGGCTTGGATATTGAAGTACAAAATACCACTGCTGACCGCTCTTTTCATCAGACCAGGTCCTTTTGTCTTGTAAGATAGGTGGAAAGGGGAGAGTAGGGGAGATACCTACCCCAAAACAACCTGACAACACAGGGTAGCTGTGTTGTTAAAACCAGAGGAAATATTGCTCAGCAGGTTGTGGCTGATATTAGAGGACGGGTTACCCCTTAAATATTGAATTTTGACGATGATCCTGCTATAAACAGCTCAAAATCACGGGCCACCGTAGCTCAGTTGGTAGAGCAGTTGATTCGTAATCATCAGGCCAGCGGTTCGACTCCGCTCGGTGGCTCCAATTATAGAAAGGGTTTAGGACGGTGTATTTACCGTCCGCTTTTGCTGTCTATTGCCGTCGAAATTAGACAAGAGGCACGTCTTTCATTTTTTGAAATGCTTGTAGATGGGCTGGATTGTCTCTTCCGGTAAGGAAAACATTTTGGCAATATCTATAATTGCATCGTCGCTGCTTTCCCCTTTGATTATCGATTGAATCTCGAAAAAGATGAGTTTTCTCGAATAGTTTTGATCGACCTTGAGATAGAATGTTCTCTGATACCGATGGTCTCAATGATTTTATCGCTGACATTATCTTTTTCATCATCAAGTTTCAGAATCGTTCCGGCTGCGGCGGATAGATAATCTAACCCATTGGGGGTAGGGGATTATGGTCCCTGTTTTACGCTGCCAGGTGGAACAGAAATCGATGGCGTGCCAGACCCAGACGGGATCATGGGTTTCTTCGTATTCATCCTCAAAGGAGGTAAGAATTATTTTATGGGAGTCGTCGTTTTGGGGCATAATTGATCTCTTGATATTTTGTTTTTTGGATAGACTGGCAGCATCAATCCTACTGGGTACCCATTAGGCGAACAAAATTGTGCGGGATGCAGAAATAGAAAAAGGAACTGATTGGGTAAAGGAGAAAACTAAATCTGATTATCAGCTGAATAAGCGATCAATCGATGATGAAATTTCTCTGCAGTAGAAGGTTCTCGACGTGGTTGCAAACTTGCGGTTCGATGTAGGCCTTGCCAATCAGGTAGAACTCTTTGGAGGAGGTGAGAGGTTGTTCATAATTTTTTCTGCAGTAACCGCACACGCTGCCGATACCGCTTGCTGACTGCCAATCGGCACCTTGCGAAAGGATTGCGCCCCCGCGCCTAAGATCACTCTTAGAAAAACTGTCCATCCTTCCCCCCACCAAGCCTAGAAGCAGATTTAAAATCTTCTTATTTAATTTTAACCTGTAGAAGAGGAGGAAGTAAATAGGTAGAAATACCTACGAGAGCAGGGTAAGGGTGAAAAATAATAAGGAATCCACTACGATTACAAACGCTTACTTGAAGTAAAATTTGACCCCCAAAATTAAATGATTTAATATTAAAAATTTCTGTATTTATTTGTCCCCAACAAATCCAAGGAGTAAAAAATAATTCGCTCAATGAAAAACTGGGTTGTCGGAAATTAAAAAAATTTCAAGGAATTCAGACGTGGCTTACCAGGTACCTTTGTTTTCCATGGAAGCCCAGGGTTCCATAACAGGCAGTCGTTCACCTTCCTGCAGAAGCTCGATGGATATCTGATCAGGAGTTCTGATAAAGGCCATGTAGCCGTCCCGAGGGGGCCTGAGAATGGTAACTCCTTTGCTCATCAGCATTTCGCAATATTCATAGATATTTTCCACACTGAAGGCGAGGTGGCCAAAGTTCCTTCCCTCGCTGTAAGGTTCTTCCTGATCCCAGTTGTAAGTGAGTTCTATTTCAGGGGCACCTTGAGCGGTGGCGAAGAAGATGAGCGAGAATCTGCCCTCTTCAATGTCTTTTCTACGAGTCTGAACGAGACCGAGAATGTTGGCAAAAAAATCTATGGATTGTTCGAGATCCTTGACCCGGATCATGGTGTGAAGAAATTTCATGGTCTACCTGTCGTTTAATGTTGAAAGAAGAAAAAAAAGAATAGTCTTGAAGTGGGCTGATATGCTGGTGGGAGCGGGGGGAATCGAACCCCCACGGGCACAAGTCCCACGAGATTTTAAGTCTCGGATGTCTACCAGTTCCATCACGCTCCCGAAAAGCCGAATATATTCACAGGCCGCACTCATACCGCGAAAATATGCAGGCAATCTTTACCACAGCATCACTGATTTTGTCAATTGAGCCCCGTTCATACCGATCAATAAAACGAACCATTCTCTACAATTGCACACATATCACGTACTGCCAGATCGAGTCCGCTGAAGACAGCACGGGAAATGATAGCATGGCCTATGGAGAGTTCCTCGACAGGATCCAGGGCCGCAATCGCTGCCGTATTGAAATAATTCAGACCGTGACCGGCATTGACCCTGAGACCGAGCAGATGTGCCTCTTCGGCGCTGGCTCTGATCATCTCGAATTCTTCAAACTGCAGCGCTTCATCTACCGCATCGGCGTATCGGCCGGTGTGAAGCTCCACAAAGGTGGCGCCGATGTCCTTTGCCGCCTTGATCTGGGAAGATTCGGGATCGATGAAAAGCGACACAGGAATGGAGGCTTTGGCCATCCTGGCTATGGTTTTGGCCAGTTTCTTTTTCTGTGAGACAACATCCAGTCCACCTTCAGTGGTGAGTTCCTGCCTTTTTTCCGGAACCAGTGTGACAAGATCGGGCTTGAGGTCGAGGGCGAAGCTTATGATCTCTTTGGCGGCTCCCATTTCCAGATTGAGTTTGGTTTTTACCGTTTCCCGGAGAATTCGTACATCGCGGTCCTGGATGTGCCTTCGGTCCTCGCGCAGATGGACAACGATACCCTTGGCTCCCGCCATTTCACAGATGGCTGCTGCGGCAACAGGATCGGGCTCGTCTATCCCTCTGGCTTGTCGAATGGTAGCAACGTGATCGACGTTGACAGCTAGATGTGGCATGATAAATCTCCTGTAGTCCTTAAGTTCAGAGAGTAGTTCTGTTTCTTTATCGAACATGATGTCCGCATCCTTTTCGGAGCGTTCATGGTCATACCCCAGAAGATGGAGCACCCCATGGACGATCAGCCAGTCAAGCCTCTGCTCAATGCTGCAGCTGAGTTTTCGGGCTTCCGCAACTGCATGATCATAAGATATGACAATATCTCCCAGAGTTTGCAGAGAAAGGGAGTCAAGAAAAGAATCACCGGTGTCATTGAAAGGGAAACTCAATACATTTGTGGCTCCATCCTTGTCTCGGTAGCGCTGGTTGAGCTCGGCAATGTCAGAATCGGTAGTTAAAACAACATTGAGATGTTGATGCGGCACCGCGCATAATCTCAGAATCAACAGCGAAGATCTGCGGCAATGGGCCAGTTCCGAATCATTTACCCCGGAGTGCTGCTTAATAAGTTCTACCGGCATATCAGGACTATCCAGTGAGTCTTGAATGAGAACATTTTAACCATTGTTCTGCGGCTGATTGGTTTCATAAGCGTGAATGATTTTCTGCACCAGCGGGTGCCTGACAACATCTGCCTTGGTGAAGCTACAGAGCCCGATTCCCTTAATCCCCTGCAGAAGGGCCTGGGCCTGAACGAGGCCCGATTTCTGGCTGGCAGGCAGGTCGACCTGGGTGATGTCACCGGTGATAACGGCCTGTGAATCGAAGCCGATTCTGGTAAGGAACATCTTCATCTGCTCCCTGGTGGTGTTCTGGGCCTCATCGAGGATGATGAAGGCGTTGGACAGCGTTCTGCCGCGCATGAATGCCAGGGGAGCAATTTCAATGTTGCCTTGATCGATCAGATCGAACGCCTTTTCGGGACCGAGCATATCAATCAAGGCGTCGTTTAAAGGTCGAAGATACGGATCCACCTTCTGAGCCAGGTCGCCCGGGAGAAAGCCAAGTTTCTCTCCGGCCTCGACAGCAGGACGGGTCAATATGATAGAGCGGACACTTCCGTTGACCAGCGCCGATACGGCCATGGCGACCGCGAGATATGTTTTGCCGGTACCGGCAGGGCCAATGCCGAATACCACATCGTTGTTCCTGATCGAGTCAATATAGATTTTCTGATTGGGTGTCTTGGGTGATATCACCCTGTTTCTTGTGGTTACGTAGACCTTGTCGAGGAAAATCTGTTCGAGCCTTGCTTTCGCATTTGCCTGCAGGATCTTGAGACCGAAAGCGATGTCGGATGAGTAAACCGGATAACCCGTTTCAATCAGCCCGTAGAGCTGGTTGAGCAGATTCTCGGTGAGGACGACATCATGAGTAGCACCTGAAACGGTGACCACAGAACCCCGGGTGTTGATTTTGACCCCGGCACCGTTTTCCAGTATCTGAAGGTTTTTGTTGAGATCGCCATAGAGAACTCCGGCGAGTTCATTGTTATCAAAGCGGAGTTCTCTTTTATCCTGAGCAGCAGTCATTTTTTCATCTGCCCTTAAGTTCCTGATCGATCATTGCCTGAAAGCCGCTGAGGAGATCTGTCTTTTAATTTTTTGCCGTTGACGAAAATGGTGGGTGTGCCTGTGACGCCTGCTTTCTGGGCGTCGAGCAGATCTTTGTTGATCATCTGCCTGATCTCAGGAGAATTCATGTCATTGTTGAACTGGGCAATGTCAAGATTCAGTTTGACGGCAATGTTGTTGATCAGTTCATTGCTCAGTTTTTCAGCACCAAACAACTCATCGTGAAATTCCCAGAATTTGTCTTGTTTGAAAGCTGCAAGGGCGGCCCGTGCTGAAGGATCAGCGAACTTGTGAAATCTCAAGGGCATATTCTTGAAGACGAGCTTGACTGTATCGGGATTTTTTTCGAGCACCTGCTCGAGAAGCGGCACAACCTTGCCGCAGTAAGGTCATTCGAAGTCGCTGAATACGACTACCGTCACAGGAGCATCGGCTTTACCTTTGAAAGGAGCGCCAGCGGTATCGATTTCGGCGACAAAATTTACTGAAAACACACTGAAAGTTTTACGATCCTTGTCGATGAGCAGAACATTTTCACCCCTGGCGTCAGTGTCGATGGCCACTACTCCGGGGTCGACATCGACGCTGGCTTTGAGATTACCGTTGGGCTCATAGATCAGCAGTTTGTGATTGTCGGTGAGGATATAGATATATTGACCGTCCACCGACTGCACCATGTCAGTGGGGGCATAAGGGAGTTGCCATTGTCGGCTTTTGTCAAACAGAATTTCAGGATTTCCGCTTTGAGTGGCGGCAACTCCGGTCACAGAGCTCGTCAGCAGCACTCCGGCGACGAAGGCTGTGGCGAAGACCGGTTTGTTAAGAAAAGTTTTCATAAGTGCCTCGGTTTAGGGTTAAAAGAAAAGGACTTTATAAAAAAATCCAACATCTTATTCATCCGCAAAAATAGCCATTAAGTAGGTCTTTTACAAGACAAGAAAAGCGCTCGTTAAATAATAATTTGATAGTATACAATCCCATTTAATGATAGACTGTCATGTTCAATTGTCAGAGTTGTTGAAAATCCGGCACAGCTTGACGTGCTTTACAACAATACTTAATAAACTGATGTTTTGGACCTGGAACGTACATTAACAGTGCGAGAGTGGCGGAATTGGTAGACGCGCTGGTCTTAGGAACCAGTATCTTCGATGTGTGGGTTCGAGTCCCTCCTCTCGCACCATTGATTAGACGATGTGTTAATATAAACTAGAAGTAAACGACCAGAGGATGGCAGCAGATGGATGTTAAAGTTGAAGAACTAACAGGATTGACCAGAAAAGTAACGATTACCCTCCCGGCTGAAGAGGTACAGGGAAAAATTGACAAAGCCTACGCCAAGCTTCAGAAGGAATCCAAGATGAAAGGATTCAGGCGAGGCAAGGTTCCGCGCTCAGTTATCGAGAAGACTTATAAACCGCAGGTTGAAGCTGAAGTGGGAGAGGAGCTTGTTCAGGAAACCTACTTCGACATAATTGAAAAACAGGATTTCGATCCTGTGGTTCATCCAGAGATTGACGCAGCCTGCATTCAATGAGGATGGAACTTTTACCTATGTTGCCAAAGTAGATGTCAGGCCAGAGTTTGAACTTGGAGAGTACAAAGGGATCGAAGTCGAAGACATTGATACAAACGTCGATGAGGGAGCTATAGACTTCGAGCTAGCCAGAATTCAGCGGGAGATGGCAGCCCTGAAAACCGTCGAGGATCGGCCTGTGGCAATGGATGATGTCGTGCTGATCGATTATCAAGGCTTTCATAAGGGAAATCCTATGAAGCAGGTAAAAAACGACGATTTCACCATTGACGTCGGCAAGGGGCAGATGGACCCTGAATTCGAAGCCAAGCTCATTGGCATGAATAAAGGCGAGGAAGCCAGCCATGAGGTGGAATTTCCCGAAAAACATCCCAACCCGATCCTGGCCGGCAAAAAAATTGAATTCAGGATTAAGGTCAAAGACATCAAGGAGCGGGTGCTGGCCGAACTTGATGATGATTTTGCCAAAGACGTTAACGAAAAGTTTGAGACGCTCGAAGAGCTCAGGGAGATGATCAGGGAACGCCTCGAAGGTGACAAGAAGAGTGCGGCTGCCGGTGAACTCAATGATCGTCTTATGAAAAAGCTGCTTGATACACACCAGTTTGAAATACCCCAGAGACTGGTCAGGTTCGAGGTCGAGCAGATGATCAAGCAGACTGAGGAACAACTGGAGAAATCCGGCATGAATCTCGAAGCAGCGGGATTGAACCGTGAAGAGCTGGCCAAGAACAATGAACCAATCGCGGTTCAGCGTGTTACCGGTGATTTCATCCTCAAGAAGATAGCCGAAGTGGAAGAGATCAAGGTAAACGATGAAGACCTTGACAGGACTTTCAAGAGAATCGGTGACCAGTACAGCATGACGGTTGACAGGGTGAAGGAATTTTTCAAGAGCCGAGACGATTTGCTGCCTTTGATGAATGAGGTTCTCAACGAGAAAATTCTAGATTTTCTCAAGCAGGAGGCAACCCTCGTCAAACCGGAAAAGAAAGAAGAACAGGAAGCTGACGCCGTTGATCCGCAGGCGGCTGAGGAGCCGTCAGCGGCAAAAGACGAATAGAGTGTTCAGACGGGCACCACTTCGTTTTTTTAACCGCAGGAGCCGGTTGATTAATTCAGTATCGGCTTTACCATATTTAAAATTAATTCGACTGCAAAGGCTCCAGCCTGTTGCAGTCGATCTATTTAAAGGGATTAGTTATGAACCTGATACCGATGGTAGTCGAACAGAGTCCGCGGGGTGAACGGGCCTATGATATCTATTCACGCTTATTAAAGGAGCGGATCATTTTTCTCGGCTCGGCCGTCAATGATGACGTTTCCAATGTGATCATAGCTCAGTTGCTGTTTCTAGAGGCTGAAGACCCGGACAAAGATATCACCTTCTATATCAATTCACCAGGCGGTATCGTCAGTTCAGGCCTGGCCATTTATGACACCATGCAGTTTGTCAAATGCGATATTGCCACTCTCTGCATGGGACAGGCTGCTTCAATGGGGGCTCTGCTGCTCGCCGCAGGGGCCGAGGGTAAAAGGTACGCGCTGCCCAATTCGAGAATCATGATCCATCAGCCCATGGGCGGATATCAGGGACAGGCAACGGATATAGATATCCATGCCAAGGAAATTCTTCGGATGCGGGAAGATTTAAACAAAATCCTCGCCAAACATACTAACCACACAGTCAAGAAGATCGGCACGGATACCGAAAGGGATAATTTCATGAGCGCGGCCGAGGCAGTAAAATATGGTATAATAGACAAAGTCCTCACCAAAAGAACTCAACAGGGTAAGGAAGAAGAAAATGAGTGAATTTGAAAGTAAGGGCCCTGATTGCAAATGTTCATTCTGCGGTAAAAATCAGGACGAGGTCGAAAAACTGATTGCCGGTCCTGACGTCTACATCTGTGATGAGTGCATTGAGTTGTGCAACGAGATCGTGCTGGAAGAAGATGAAGGTATCGATCAGTTCGCGGGGAAGGATGATTTTCAGCCCGGCACGCTGAAGCCCAAAGAGATCAATGACTACCTGGCCCAGTATGTGATCGGTCAGGAGAGGGCCAAGAAAATCCTCTCTGTCGCCGTGCACAACCACTACAAGCGCATCGATGCCCCTGACGACGATGACGATATCGAACTACAGAAATCCAATATTATTCTAATCGGACCGACCGGCTCAGGGAAGACACTTATCGCCCAGACCCTTGCCAGGGTGCTTCAGGTTCCTTTCTGTATTGCCGATGCCACTACTTTGACCGAAGCTGGGTACGTCGGAGAAGACGTCGAGAATATTCTTGTTAACCTGCTGCAGGCAGCCGATTACGACATCGAAAAGGCAGAGCGGGGCATTATTTATATCGATGAGATTGACAAAATTGCCAGGAAATCTGACAGTCCATCGCTTACCCGCGACGTTTCCGGCGAAGGGGTGCAGCAGGCGCTATTAAAGATTATCGAAGGAACCGTTGCCTCTATTCCTCCAAAGGGTGGCAGAAAACACCCCCAGCAGGAGCTGGTCAAGATCGACACCACCAACATATTGTTTATTGTCGGCGGCGCCTTTGTGGGACTTGATTCTGTGATCAAGAGGAGATCCGGCACCAAATCCATCGGCCTGACGGCTGAAATCGTCAGCGACTCGAGAAAGAAACTGGGAGAAATTCTGTCTTCTGTCCAGCCTGAAGATCTGCTCAAGTTCGGGCTGATTCCAGAACTTGTTGGCCGTCTGCCGGTGATTGCGACGATGATCGAACTGGTCGAGGAAGACCTTGTCCGTATCTTGAAAGAACCCAAGAATGCCCTCACCAAGCAGTATCAGAAACTGTTTCAGTTCGAAAACATCCAACTTCGCTTCACCGAGGGGGCGTTAACTGCCATAGCCAGAAAGGCCCTGGAGAGAAAATCAGGCGCCAGGGGACTCCGCTCTGTGCTCGAAGAGGCCATGCTCGATGTCATGTACGACTTGCCTTCAAAGCAGAACGTGCAGGAGTGTGTGATCAGTGAGCAGGTAATAACAAATGGAGATTATCCGGTTATACTGTATCAGAACACCGTTTCTGATGACGAAAGACAAAGTGCTTAATAATTTGATTTAGAGAAACAATATGAGCAATACCTTATCCGGCACCAAGCTTTATCCACTGATGCCGCTTCGCGATATCGTAATTTTTCCGCATATGGTGGCACCTCTGGTGGTCGGCAGAAAACAGTCGATCCAGGCGCTTGAAGATGCGATGGAAAAGCGCACTGAAATTTTTCTGGTAACCCAGGTCAATGCCGGTGAAGATGAACCGGGCCCGGCCGGCATCCACCGGGTGGGAACTCTTGCCTCGGTCATGCAGCTTCTCAGGCTTCCCGATGGCACCATAAAAGCTCTGGTGGAGGGGAAAAAGAGGGCACACATAGTTTCTTACGTGCCCCACGACAAGTTCATGCAGGTGGAACTGCAGGAATTTATCGACGACGATAGGGTCACCAGCCAGATAACCGCCTATGAAAGGGAACTTAGAAAATATTTTCAACAATATTCAGGTATCAACAACAAGATAGCCAAAGAGGTTGTGAAGTCGGTTCAATCCATCGATGAACCCAAAAAACTGGTTGACGTGATCTGCGCTCATTTACCTCTCAAAGCCGATGAGAAGCAGAAAATCCTGGAGTGTTCGACGCTGCTCGAACGGATCGAAAAAATCCTCGAAATCCTGAGTCGGGAAATCGAACTGGCTGAACTTGAAAAAGAGATCAACGCCCGGGTCAAGGCCAGGATGAGTAAAACCCAGAGGAATTACTATCTGAGTGAAAAGGTCAAAGAGATCCAGAGTGAAATGGATCAGGGCGATGAGGGCCTTGATGACCTCGAAGAACTCGAAGAGGCCATAAAAAAGAAAAAGCTGCCCAAGCTGGCCAGGGAAAAGGTTACCAAAGAGCTCAAAAAGCTCAAAAGTATGCCGCCCATGTCAGCTGAAACCACGGTGGTACGCAACTACATAGACACCATCCTGAGTCTCCCTTGGCAGAAAAAAAGCAAAAGCGTCATCGACATCAACAAGGCCGAAACGATCCTGGACGAAGATCACTATGGTTTGAATAAACCCAAGGAGAGAATTCTCGAGTATCTAGCGGTACAGGCCCAGGTGAAAAAGATAAAAGGGCCGATACTCTGCCTGGTGGGTCCTCCAGGGGTTGGTAAAACGTCCATCTGCCGGTCAGTGGCCAGGGCTCTGAATCGAAAATTCGTGCGCCTTTCGCTTGGCGGCGTGCGCGATGAGGCAGAAATAAGAGGACACCGCAGAACCTATATAGGTGCGCTGCCTGGTAAGATAATCCAATCAATGCAGCGGGCCGAAGTATGCAATCCGGTATTCTGTCTCGACGAAGTAGACAAGATGTCCATGGATTTTCGTGGCGATCCGTCGTCGGCGCTGCTTGAGGTGCTGGATCCGGAACAGAATGTTGCCTTCAACGATCACTATTTAGATCTCGACTACGATCTCTCCGAAGTGTTTTTTATCACCACAGCCAACAATCTGCACGGTATCCCCATGCCACTGCAGGATCGTATGGAAATCATTCAGATCAGTGGGTACACCGAAGAGGAAAAACTCAAAATTGCCCAGGGCTATCTGATTCCCAAACAACTCGAAGCCAACGGGTTCGCCGAAAAAGACATATCACTCACCGACGGTTCGATCCTGGAAGTAGTCAGGCGCTATACCAAAGAAGCAGGGGTGCGTGATCTGGAAAGAAATATCTCCTCTGTCTGTCGAAAAATTGCCAGAGACCGTTTGAAAAAAGGCATCACAGACAAGAAATATCGTGTCAACGCTCACTCGGTGGTCAAGTATCTCGGTACCCCAAAGTATCGATTTGGTTTGGCCGAGGAAAAAGGCAGGGTGGGTTTGTCGACTGGTCTCGCCTGGACCGAATTTGGCGGAGATCTGTTGCAGATCGAGACTACGCTGATGACCGGCTCCGGGAAACTGATCATCACCGGAAAGCTCGGGGATGTCATGCAGGAAAGCACCCAGGCGGCCTTGAGTTATGTGCGCTCTAGAGCTGAAATACTGGGTCTGGAGCCTGATTTCTATCAGAAGCTCGATATCCATGTCCACGTTCCAGAAGGCGCCATACCCAAAGACGGACCTTCCGCAGGAATTACCATTGCCACTTCCATTACCTCGGCGCTGATCCAGAAGCCGGTCAAGCATCACCTGGCGATGACCGGCGAAATAACCCTGAGGGGCAGGGTGCTGCCCATTGGCGGACTGACCGAGAAATTACTGGCAGCCAGCAGGGGGAATATCAGCAACGTGCTGATCCCCAGAGACAACGAAAGAAACCTTAACGATGTGCCCATGAAAATCAGGAAGAAACTGACCATTACCCTGGTTGAACACATGGATGAGGTTCTCGAGCAGGCGATAATTCTCGATGAGGGTGAGACTTTATTCAAGAACAGTGCGATCAACACTGTTTATAACGATATTACCCTGTCAGGTCACAACACTACGCAATGATATTTTGCTTGACTGGGTAGGGTTAAGTTGGTAAAAACACCACACGCTTTTCCGGGCGGGTAGCTCAGTTGGGAGAGCATCGGCCTTACAAGCCGAGGGTCACAGGTTCAAGCCCTGTTCCGCCCACCAAAATACTGCAGTAAATGGAGCGGTAGTTCAGCTGGTTAGAATGCCGGCCTGTCACGCCGGAGGTCGCGGGTTCGAGTCCCGTCCGCTCCGCCAGAAAAGAAAAAGGGTTTCAGCGATTTCGCTGGAACCTTTTTTTATTGGATATGCATTTTTTATGCATTTTTTGCGAGTCTATCCAGCACATCAACCTGCCTTTCTTCACCTTCCGGCTTCAGTAAATGACCATAAATATCAGCGGTCACTTTTATCGATGAATGTCCCAGTTGCTCCTTGGCGTAATGCAAATCTTTAGTGGCTTGAATCAGCAGCGATGCATATGAGTGCCTCAGATCATGCACTCGTACTGGTCGTAATTCCGCTTTTTTCAGCATTGGTGTGAAGATGCGTCTTCTCCAGTTTGGCGGGTCTATTGGTCTTCTGCCCTGCGAGGGAAATATGTAAGGGGTAACCCTGGTCCTTTGCTTTTTCCGCAATCTAAGCGCATTGAGAAGCTCTCTGGTAGCGTACCACCTTCCGTGTCTTACCGTTCTTTGTTCCGTCCGTGATTTTGCCTCTATGGTAGTTACGCTGCACGTCGATAAAGCGATTCTCGAAGTCTACATCACTCCACTGCAAGGCTACCGCTTCACCAATTCTCATGCCAGTGCGGCAGAGCAGAAGGGCAAGGTCATAGTGATCTGGCCGATGCTTTTCAAACGTATCTAATAGTAATTGTATTTCACTGGCAGACAGCGGTTCTATCTTGGGCTTTCGGCTCTGATCCTGTTTGGTTTGTATAACGAAGCCATGGCAGGGATTGGACTGTATAACACGGTCTTTTATTGCCCTTTTAAAGCCTCGTGACAACACGTTTCTGACATGCGTCACCGTACTATTACTATGCGTTTTAAGTTTTCTGAGAAGGTAATTTTCAACGTCTAGCGGGGTTATTTCTGTAACGGGTCGGTTATCCAGCGTAGAACCCTTGATATGGTTCTTTAAGAGTCCAGCGTAATCGCTCTGGACCGATTCAACGAGACTATGCCTTGCAGAAGTAGAGAGCCACAATTCGATATAATCAACGATGGTTTCCTTCTTCTCCTGCCGGGGCTTGACCAGTTCGGCAAGGGTTAGTCGACCATCCAGAATTGCTCCCTCGATGATCTTTTGAGCCTCTTTTGCCTTGGCAAGGGTAGGGTAGGACTTGTTTCTTCTCTGTCCGGCATAGGTAAAATAGAGAATCTTGTCCCGCCTTCTGATGCCTTTCATTTTTTAGCCCTCCTCCGGTTACGGTTGGTCACGGTGTTTTTGCATTGCCGTGGAGGGTAGCACCACTTTCTATTTTTCTGTTTGGGAAAAAAGAAACACCCACACTCCTCGCATCGTTTCACCATAGTTAAGCCCTGAGAAAACATTAGAATTTTGATGACAAACATAATCCCGTCATCACCGGAATCGCCAAGGTCGAAATGTTTATCGGGTGCTGATTTGCTCAGAATCGTCCTGACTTCTAGCGGGCTCGTGACAATTGACTCAACCTTGCCATAGTTAGTCGGCTCATCGCTCATAAAACAAAACGATAGGTTTATTGAGTCCTTCAACATCTTAGCCCGTTTCTCATTCATCTCGGTAGTGTACCTGAACCCCGCCTTATTGATTTTGGCGATCAGGTTCTCTGCATAGTCAACGATATCATTCTCGGCCTCATCAGGTAGCAGGCAGTAATCCACAAGTTCTTTTAGCAACTTGTCCGGTTTCATTTTATTTCCGCTGAATCTGAATCTGTATTGAGATGGATGTAAATACTCCTCTGTTTGCTGTTATAACAACCTTACAGTATTATGTCAATCAGATTCATTTTCGTATTTTCATGGAGGTACACATGGAAAAGTTTTATTCAGTCAAAGAATTTAGCCTAGCCATTGACAAGAGCGAGCAGTTCGTCAGAAATGGCATCAAGTCTGGCAAATTCGAGGCGCAACTTGTTGGCAATCGGTACGTGTTACCAAGGTCTGAGGTTCTCCGCTTCAGGGAAAACCCTTTCATTATCAGAAGAAGGGAAATGCCATGGCTTGGACAAAACTCCCCGGCTTAGCCAAGCATCTTGATTTATCCCAAAAGACCGTCCGCTCGATGGTCAAGGATGGGACTCTTCCCTCAGTCAAATTACCCACAGGGACATACCTGTTCAATCTTGACGACGTCGATGAGGCTCTGCGGAGCCTAGCAGATAGGAAGGCCAAAAAAATCTTAGAGGAGATTTTGCGATGAACAAAAAGAGAAAACTCACCCCGCAAGAGAAAATCGAACTGAATTTCAAAAGGCAAGTAGGACTGCGATCGTTGCAATCCCATGACGACACCATTGATCGTCTTGTTATGTGGCGTGAACACACTTTAGGTGAAGTTAAGCTGGCAATTGAGATGCTTGAAAGCGGTGAGTATGACCCTGCCACATATGAACACGTCATCTGGTACAAATCGCCGCCGATAATTAAAGAGTGTCCTCGCGTTGAGTATGAGATCGAAAGACTATCCAACCCGAGCGATGAATAGCTTCATTGATGTTGAACTAACAGCACCTCCTAAACCATTCAGTGAGGCACCGTATAGCTTGCTGCGTGCAGAAGATATCATGGAGATCATCTACAGCTTGGCTCCGTTCTTGCCCCTGACTGTCCGAAGCATCTATTACAAGGTGATCAGCTCCGAAAAGTATCTTGCCGATCACTGGCGATCCCAGAAGGGAATCAATAAGGGCTGGAACCTGTCTCAGCCGGAAGAGCAGATTTCAGAAATACTCAAATATCTGCGGCTGGTCGATGGTCGTTTGCCGCTGTCGGCAATTAATGATGATTCTCGAATCGTCACTATCAAAGCAGGTGAGACCGATTTTGAAGGGCATATCACCAACCAGCTCAAGGAACTCGAAATCGACCAGTTCAGCCAGTGTCTAGCCGAAGAGCAGGAACTTTATATTGAGGTATGGGTCGAGAAAAATGGTCTTGTCCACATTGCTGAAACCGCAGCCAATGAATATTGCCGCAGGGTAATTGGCTGCAAAGGATTTCCTTCTGTTACCTGTCTTGCCGAATATGCGCAGCGGGTAAAGGCGAATTGCCAGCGGGGGCAGGAACCGATGATAATATATTTCGGCGACTGCGATCCAACCGGCTGGCTGATTCCAAAAACTATCAAGTCCTGTCTCTACCACGAACACCACACCGATGTTGAGGTACTGCGGTACGGTCTTAATCCCGATGACATCACCGATGATATGGTTTCCATCGCCCTCGAAGGTAAAAAACCAATAAAAGATTCCTTTATAGAAGAAACCGGCCTGACTGTCGGTTATGAGCTGGATTTATTGGACCCCGCAGATTTCCAGGATAGGGTGCGGCAAGCGCTAGCTGAAAACACCGATGAGGAAGTCAGAGAAATAGCCATGGAAATGGAAGAGGAAAACAACAAAGAAATAGCCAAGATCAATGATCGGATCAATAAGGCGCTTAAACCGATCAGGTCTGAATACGGATTATAGACAACTAGTTGTCCAATGAGCGAGAACCTTGAAAACCTAGTGGTTGCCAACATGCTTGAATATCCGGGATTTCGTGGGTATTACCTCCGTCGTTTATCGGTCAACGATTTCAAGAATAGGCCCAATCGCCTCATTTTCGGTGCATTACGGAACATGGATGAGCCTATCGACGAATTCTCGGTGCTTCAGTTTTTGGAGAATGAAGGGCTGGCCCCGCTGGAAGTGGGAACTCATCTGGCCGTCTTGAGTGCTCTATCGTGGAAGTTGGATCGCGAGGGGGACAGCCTATGAAAACTCTAGACGGTTGGCCAGATGAAAAATATCACGGTGGAACCCACGATCAGTTAGAGCGAATTATCAGGGAAGCGGTGCCTAATGAGGTGCCTCGTCCTGCCCTATTAGATGCAATCGACTTCTGTGAAGACGTTGAAGAGCAGAGCATAAGGTGGGGTTGGAAATATTATTTGCCTTATAAAAAACTCACCATCCTCGCCGCTAGAGGCGGGGCATATAAAACGTCAATCTTGATAGACGTTGCCGCAACTTATACAACAGGTGGAAGACTGCCTAGCGGTGAATGGTGTGAGGGCGGGAAGAAGGTTCTTTTTGTCACTACCGAGGACGATGTTGACGACACATTAAAACCTCGCTTCACAAAAGCCGGGGGAGATCCAAAGCACATGATGTTCATTTCCAGTGAAAAATTGCATCTGGACTTTAACGAAAAACCGGAAGAGCTAGATATCATATTGGACGGCCTTTCCAAAGTAGATCTCGTCATACTTGACCCCATAACCAGCATGACCGGCACAGCCAACACTCACATGGACAGTGTGGTGAAGGGTATATGCGGGAAGATCTCCGGGATTATCAAAAAGCACGACTGTCAGTTGATCGGTATTTTGCATTTCAGGAAGGGCGATCCCACCCAGGAAAAGAATTTTGTCGACATGGTCACCGGTTCAGCCGGTTGGGTGAAATCTGCACGGGTGGCAATGGCTTGCTTCTTGGACGAAGAAACAAATACCGGTTATTTCGGCCTGATTAAATCAAATATCGGCCCTCGAGATCTGATGTTCAATTATTACCCGGAAATAGAAAACGACACCATCAAGCTCACTTATGGAGAGCAGCATCGAGAGCATCTGGCGAAGGTAATATATGAGAAGTTCGGCAAGACCAAAGACAATGACGCTGCCAGTCAAAAAAAGGATGACATCTCAGAAACGGCGCTACTTATCAATAAATATTTTCTTAGAGAATCAGAAGATAAATTCGCGCTGCCAGAAGACGTTAAAAAATATGTAAAACAATTCATCGGCAGGAAGATCTCAGATGATGTTTACCTCCGAGCAGAAAAAGAAACGGGTTTCAACAAGTTCAAACATGGCAAAGGCGGCAAATATTATCTCCACCATTTTGATTGTAAATGCGAAAGGTGTATCAAAGCGTCTAACTCACACAAGGGGGTAAAGGTTTAGAGGTTTGGAGTCCTTTGCAGAATAAGGGATTGAGCAGATTTTAACCTCACCCCTCTGTTAAAAGATATATTTAAAGCTCAAACGGGGGGTATAGGTTTAATTAACAAATTATATAATAATATTAGATGTGTATAAACCTCTAAACCTCGAAGAGGGGGGATGTATTAGAGGGCTAAAAAAGTGAGAATTTTTTGTGTGAAAGCCATTCTCTCGCGCACGAGCAACTCGAAATTGGAAACCGTATTACATAACAATTGCAAACATATGCACAAAAAGGAAAGTCTATATGACGGAAAAGAAGGATTTAACTCGCCCAGGTAGACCACCGGGAGCAAAGAACAAGCATTCACCAGATGCATTTCGGAAAGCATACTCTGATAAAACGAGGCACCAACTTCATAGGCTATTGGATGCCGGGGACAAAGATACAGTTTTGGCGGTTACCAAACTGCTGTGGAAAAATTTACCTGCCCCGGCGGTGACGTTACGTAAAGTAAAGTCTTCAGACGACGCCATTAAAGCGATGGCCCAACTGATTAATATGACGGCCCAGGGTGAAATAGATGGTGATCAGGCTGATCGGCTGGAGCGGCAGATTAGTAAATATCTGAAGATCACCGAGCTGGCTGAAATCAAGCGAAGGTTGGAAGTAATCGAAGCAGGAAACACCGATGGGCAAATTTAGAGGAATTCTGGATAGAGTCCGAAAACTTGAACAAAGCAAGAATCTACCAAGTGATTTCCAACTCGTTACTGGAATTGTTCATGGCGATCTGACGGTAACACCGATTGATGAGTGGGAAGCAATGACCGAAGAAGAACAAGAGGGATTGTCAGAAAAACATTCCCGTAAACAAGGTTCGTGAAAATTTCAGATAAACGGGATTTTTGAAATTTTCACGTAAACGCCCCCTTTTTGTCTGGCGGGAGATTTTGGGAGATGTACAAACCATGGTCGGCCGATCCGGGAGCCGACACCCGGACACGGTATCGGCTCTTCACAGGAGGACAATATGGTTATGCTGCTTTTGTTTTTTCCGCTTCTTCTGCTCTTTTGATTGCGTGGTAGATTGCCTGACGGCCTACGCCATACTCTTCTGCAAGAGCCATTTTTGATTCGCCATTGTCATTACGCTGCCTTATCTCCTCGCATTGTTCATCAGTCAATTTACGTTTCCTGCCGAACTGCACTCCACGTTTTTGAGCCGACTTGATGCCAGTCAACTGGCGTTCTTTGATCAAGGCACGTTCAAATTGAGCAATGCTGCCGAGCAGATTAAGCATCAATTCGCCCATGGCATCGTCACCATCGGGCGGGAATTTTAAGTTTTCTTTGATGAATAGAACTGATACTCCTCGATCATTCAGACTCTTGACAATATCAAGTAGGTCTCTCAGGCTTCTGGCTGCCGGTCAATCGATGCAATGACCAATGTATCGTCTTCTCTCAGAAACTCGAGGCAGCTTTTAAGAACGGGCCTGTCATTGATATTCTTTCCGCTCTGCTTTTCTTCAAAAAGTTTATCAACCTGACCGATGTCATCTTTTTGTCTGTCCAGATTCTGGCTACCAGAACTCACTCGAACATAACCGACTACTTTTCCACTCATAGTGTCCTCCTATGTAGTTGAGTTGACTCTTGCTGTATGATTATATCTTAGACTTTATCATATTCTGTGTCAATAAATATTTCATACATATTTTCATACACGTGTTCATTGGTTTTCCGGTGTGAGTAAATTTTGTATGGCAAACTACACTTTCTCACACATAGTCTGCTGTACAACTCAGGACGAAGTGACTTTAGACCAGTTGGAAGGGGAGGGGGGGCAATTTGGCTTTTCCAATTACTGTTAGGGGTGGCCTATGACTTTAGAACGAAATTTGGGGTGAATTTTCATCATCAAATATTTGATCAGGACATCTCTCGTCTGAAACAAAGGTCAGGCTCGTAACATATCAGGAAGAAGCTTCTAGATTAATATCAGCCGGTTATTCCAGACTGCCAGTGGAAACGTCTCGTTTTAAACGAGTACCCACAATTCGTAGATAAACAGAAAGAATCCTAACGCGTTATCAGATCCAGCCGATAGTACCTTGTGGAGTTCTCACCGAGAAAGAGCGCTTGAATCGATAAGATAAAGCCAACCACGTGTAAACAGGCCAATATGGCAAAATAAACAGGCTTAGGTTTTCCATACCCTATTCGTTCTGGTCTGGGGTTCTTCTCTGCTGCCGTTATGCATTTTTTGCGATCCTTATTCCTGAGTTTTCTTCTCCTGCTGCTGTTGCTCTTCAGCCTGCACAGCCAGGGCTGCAGCAGCCCCTGCTTCCAGAGCCTGCTGCCGGCCCTGGACGATTCTGCAAGGGTTGATCCTGGCATCTTCAGGAAAATCGACGATCACCTTTCGGTGCGCATAGTAGATGCCTTTGGCATTCAGGGCTTCGGTAATCCGGCGAAAGGCCTCGCGCTTGATAACGAACTGCTTGCCCGGTTTGGCGGTAAACTTGACCCTGATCACCATTACCGAGTTTCCCGTAAATTCCGTTGACGCCCTGGGATTTGACCGGCAGACCGAAATCGTCGCCGAGTTCCTCGTCTTCGAGCATGGCGATGCCGACCTTCTTGATGATCTTGCGGACCTGGTCGATATTCGTGTCATACGGGAACTCCAGCGGGAACTTTATGACGATGCCGCCGCGCATGTAGTTGGTGATGGCACCCAGATCGCTGTGCGGCACCACCTGCAGCATGCCGCTCGTGATGCTTGAGAATCACGTTGCGCAGGGTGATTGCCTCAACCGCGCCCTTGATCGATCCCGCCTGGATGTATTCGCCAACCCTGAAGGCGTCATCGAGCAGGAAGAAGAACCCGGAGAGCACATCGGACACCAGTTTCTGGGCCCCGAAGCCGATCGCCAGCCCAACCACGCCGGCACCGGCCAGTAGCGGTGCGATGTTTACTCCCAGAGAGGAGATGACGATCAGCAGTACCATGACCACCAGCACCGTGCCGATCAATCTTACGGAGCACGGGGAGCAAAGCTGAGCCGCTCCGCCCCCGCTGGACGGCACCGCCGAATTCGTCATCGACATCCTCTTCTTTCTGCTCTTCTTCGGGCTCTGCCTCTTCCAGTTTTCTGGCGATGTAACTGCTGGCGAAGCGCCAGGCGGCCAGAGCCAGGGCGATGGCCACCAACGAATCGAACACTGCGTTGAGTGCAGCGCTGGCAAAGGGGATCGATATGCCCCAGAGCGAGAGAAACCAGATCAGTAGAACCGCCGACAGGATAAGTTTGAAGACCTGGTGGATGCGAAGTGCAAGTCGTTGTTTCTTGTGTTCCTGTTCGGTCGCCTTGAATTGATCGTCGGCATCGTCGGGAAACTCATCGTCGGCAATCCGACCGAGGCCCAGGGATTCGACCGAACCGCTGATCAGAATTTTACCCGCATGGTTCAAGACGAAATAGAATGGAATAATCGTGATGGAGACGATGAATGAACCGCTCCGTCCGCCTGTTCCACTCAGATGCTGGCCGAGCCAGAAAAACCAGACCAGCAGCAGATAGATGAGCCCCAGGACATGCCAGTAACTGGCGAGTTGTTTCTTGATCGGACCGGCTTCCTGCTTCTCAAGCTGGTCGAGCAATCCATCTGCAACAGGCTGCCTGAGTGAGTAAATCAGATATCCATAAATGAGCAGGACTGCTGACCCCAGCACAATGATCACCCAGGAGACCGTCTGCGGAGCAGCCCCGAGTTGTTCAACGAAATTGACCACCAAGAGCCCGGATAAAAGAACCCCGACCGAGATATAGAAGGCACGATACAGGGCTTTAACCAGCGATTCAGCCATAGCAAACGGGCGCGTCTGACTGTCGAACGGAGAGAAGATGAGGCGGCCCAGCAGGGTGGCAATGAATTAGATCAAAAACGTGCCCAGCACAGCCTGGAAAAACATTCGTCCCTTTATTGCCACATCTCCGGCAACAAGCAGGAAAATAACCGTGGAAAGTACTCCAAACAGGAGCAGCGCCACAACGTCGGGCAGATTTCTCAGTAATCCACCCCATGCCCTTGACACCCCGTCGTCCTCAGAGGGCACGGCCCTGACCGACTGGGCCAGACGTTTTCGATAGAAAGCCAGCACTACCCTGACGAGCAGATAGGCGACGCCGATGGCAAGGATAGTGCGCCACAGCACCGATATGAAGCTGACCGATTTACCCTCCACCGCTGTTGACCTCAGGACACGAGCCAAATCAGCAGGAACTTTGGGCGCAAAGGTCAGCACACCGGCGCTGCTTGCATAGGCGTCGTCCGCAGAATCAAGCAGGTGCAGCCAGGTAACCAGAAATCTATTGTGCTGAGCAGTCACCTCGGCAACTACTTCATGTGCCTGTTCAGCAGCCTTGTTGGTATCGATGATCCTTTGTTCCTGCACACCAGTCTCTTTATCGTCCGCCATCGTTGCTGTCGGCAAAAACAGAAATAGTGCACATACTAGCAGGATGCAGCGATGACCCGTCTTGTTCATACAATCCTCACCGAAATTAGATTTTGCACAGTGAATCTGGAAGACATCCTAGAAATAGAATCTCACTCCAGCTCCGGGACCGCTCACATCAAGATCATCAAGAGCAGCGTTGTCTTCGAAATCCCAGTACAGATAGCGGTAACCTACAAGGACATCTAAGCTCTTGAATCGGTAGCCAAGACCGGCAAAACCTTGCCAGGTAAAATCGCTTTCCCCCGTGCCGATATCAAGATGAAAGGGAATGAACCATGTGGGGTTCAACGATACTTCTCCCCTGACCCCGATGATGCCGTCCCAGTTGTTGCCCGACTCCGACAGAGAGGTGCTAAAGGGAGCGGCGGTGGGATCGGCATTGCGCAGATCGACATCCGTGGCCAGGTTCAGAAAGCGCGCCCCAGCCACTGCATTAAGCACAAGCGAATCGGATGAAACCACCTCATAACCCACCATGGGCGTAACGACCCAACCCTCCAAGCTCGGCGCCGACGTTTACACCCCCGACGGCGGCCGAGCTGCGTATTTTGGTTGTCGCTTGCGTTTAGATAAAGGGCGTCTAACATGAGGCCCCAGCGATCCTTGCGGGCGGCGATATTGCCCATGAAGGCCATATTGAGGTCATTGACCAGATCTTTTGCGTCAATCTCGAGATCGCCGTCTGTGGCTGTGCTGCCTCCGATTGAAGTGTACCACAGATAGAGCTCTGCGGCGAACTGCCAGTCTGAGTCACTGCCTCTTGTATCGGCCTGAACGATCGATGAAAGAGCGAGAAAGACTAGTAATGCCGTAAGACAATAGAGTACTATGCTTTTTTTGTATCCCGACACAGGGGGGATTGCACTGGTTACCCGATGTTCCATAATGCCAACCTCCTTTTCAGGTGTAGAATCTGAAAATTTGAACCTTAAGAATCTCATTTTTTTACTTCACAATTCAGCCTGCTCATCCACTCACCTTCTGTGCAAGTTCGGTTTTGACCAGTTCCGGCAGGTGCAGGTCCCGCTGCGGAAAGGCTATGACGATTCCATTCTCACGGAATCGTTTATCGATGTCGTGGTTCAGTTCATTTTTTGTCGACAAACGTCTACTGGCAGGAACGAATACCCGCAGCTGAAATTAGTGTGCTGTCACCAAAGTTCAAGAACAGCACTTGCGGACCTGGCGTGGCGGATACCGATTCATTGTCCTCGGCGCATGCCATCAGGGTCCTGGTCACCAGATCCAGGTCAGAACCATAGGCTACCCCTACCTTGATAGTCAACCGGACCTGCTGGCCACCGAGCGTCCAGTTTGTTACCCGGTTGACAATAAGGTCTGCGTTGGGAATGATTATGTCAGCATGATCGAAGTTGCGCACCAGAGTAGAACGTATTCCGATATGCTTTATTTCGGCCCACATCCCGTCAAACTCGACCATGTCGCCGACCCTGATCGGCTGTTCAAAGAGCAGGATCAGGCCGCTGACGAAATTGTTGATGATCTCCTTCAGGCCGAAACCGATGCCGACCCCAAGGGCACTGACCATAATGGTGAGCTTCGAAAGCTCTACACCCAGCGCGGAGATGGCAAGTATGAAGCCGATCAAGATGATGCCGTAGTGGACCAGCTTGGCTATCGATTTGCGCGCCGCCAGCTCCATGCGCCGCTTGAAAAGCAGATCTTCAACCAGCAGGTTCTGAACGACCCACGAAATCAGGAAAGAGCCATAGAGGATGGCTGCTGCAACCAGCAACAGGGAAACGGTGATCCTGGTGCTGCCTACCGTGAAGCCGGCCGCCAACACTCCGAGGGTTGCCTCTTCGAGACTCGGGAAGATGCCCCAGATCTGGAGTATCGCCGGGATTATTGCAATGACGATAATCAGCAGGTCGACGAAGTGTGTCATTCGGACCACCAGCATCTCTTTGAGCTGCAGGCCGAGTGAAGGTGCCTGCTTCAGCAGCGGGGTAGAAAAGAGCCACTCGAAAAAGCCCCGAACCAGGTACATGAGCAGGACAAAGACCATAATCGTAACGGCCGAATCCAATAAGGAAACGAACAAATAGGAAGCCAGGGCCTTTTTCCCCATAAGTTCGATGGCAGCGATCAGCACCAAGAACAAGGTCCCGGCGCGGAAGAGCCAGACATAGAAAGCAGGTTCCTTGTTGGTCACCAGGTGTTTGACAAGCAGAGCGCATAAAATCACTCCCACCAAAGTAATAAACAATGTATAGAGGCGAATAATTTACTGGAAAACCGAGCACATCGACAAGACGGGTCACGAGGAGCGCTGCGACAAGCCCGACCACGAAGTGATACTTCCAGCGCGCGCTGACAATACCCTGGGTGAGCTGCATGAAGGCAATCCCCCCGGCAGCAGCAGCCCCGAGCTTCCATGAACCCGGCACGCCCTGGTATTCGTAGATCAAGGCGCAGGCCATATAACTCAGGAATATGCCTGAGGCGATGGGGTGTTGAGCCAATGCAGCGCCATTGCGTTCACTTTCTCAAACACCTGTCTTGACCGGCTGAAACCCACGATCAGGAGTATGGCAAGCGTTGCGATTGAGGAGTACGATCCAGCCATGCTGGTTGATGGTCTCACGCCTCGGGCAAACTCAGCGCCTGAAAGTGGTCCTCCGTCTCCCACCATAAAGAAGCGTCATCGAGCTGTTCATAATATTGTCCCGAAACCATCGGCGGGGTATCGTTGAAAAGCGTTTTACGCCGTTCCTTGGTGATCTGGTCATCGATATCGACCGCCAGCGTTTCGATCTGCTGCTCAAGAATGCCGGCTTGTTCCTGGATCGTAAAGGTAGTATTCAATTCAGAAAGAATCAGGTCAGCGGCGCGAGAGATCGTTTCCTCCGCATCGTCGAAGGTTGCTTTGAGCAGTTCAGGGCCCCCTTCGGTCAGCAGTTCGTCCCGCCAGCTATTCCAGCGTTCGGCCTCCTGCTGCCATTCTTCCCGCAGTGAGTCCAGCCTCTTCAACTATTCAGCAACCGGCTTGTTGACGGCTTCGAATGTTTCCTTCTTCTGTTTTACCAGTTCCCGAAGATCGACAAGCCGATTGTAATTGTACTCATCAGAATCCTTGAGTTTTTCAAATTTTTCGGAAATGGGTGTAATAGAGGCTTCGAGTTCAGCATAATTTGTCTCGATCTGGTCCTGGCCTATATCCATCTGCAGTTCTTTTTCGAGCTCCCGCAGACTCCTGGCCAGCTTGCTCTCGAGCGGGACAATATCGGCAAGCCCGGGGACCGACTGCTCCGCCTCCACAGGTGGTTCCTCAAGCCGCTGCCCCGGGACTTCATCGGCGGCAAATCCGGGACGATTGATCAGCAGGAACACGACCAGCGCAGCCAAGGCCACGAAGAGGCCCAGATTCAAGAACGAGAATTGTCTGACCATGTCAGGTCGTATGTGTGCCACTTTCGATCTCGGTGTCTCACCATTACCGTCCAGGCCGGAAAGTTTCACCGAGGGCAGGGGCGAAGAAGAGCTGGCTGTTATGTATCATAAGATTCACTGATCTTCTTCCTGATCTCCACCCGCCATTTCGCTGCGTTTTCCTGCCGCCTATCCAGCAAGATGCCGAGGACGTAGGCCGTAACCGCGGCACCTATCAAAGCGACCCCGGTTTCGAAAACGATGTCGACTCGCGAATTCCCGGATGCCCTCTGACAGGCCCGAAATAAGCGGCTGGAACTTGAGCACCTTGGATACAGCTACACAGATTATGCCCAGCACTGTACCTGCCGAGAAACAGTTTGTGGACGTTGACCGGGGCGGTCACTTCGTCGATCTGGTCCGGATGCTCACGAAAATAGGAGAGCTCCTCATCGGTTACTTCACCCGGAGACGACTTGAGATAGAGCTTCAGAAATATCCGGTCGCGTTCCTGGTCATCTGCTTTCATTAGCGAATCTCCTCTTTTTGTAAACGTTTCGCAGCATCAATTAATGAGCGCCTAACCGGACATCTGGAATAATCCCTTCTAAGGATTCTTAGGAAACCAAATTTGCTCATCACCTTTAAGGGACTATTTCAATGCTTCCGCCACCAGGTGCCCGGCCTGTTTGAGCTTTTCACTGCGTTGCGAAAGATCCGCCTTGAGGTCGTCACGGGCCTTTTCGAGTTTGGCTTTCAGATCTCCTTCGGCTTTGGCAATCTGCTGGTTCAGCTTCTCGATCTTGGCATCGGATTCCTTCATCATCGCTTCCGCTTTCTTCTCGATGCGGTCATCCAGGGTCTGGAGTTTAGCCTCCGTCGCCTGGATCTTGGCCTGCAGCTTCTCTTTGGCATCGCCTACTGCCTGATTCCACTCTTCTTTCAATTCCTGGAGCTCGCGCCGGTTGGCCTCGATGTCGCGTTCGATCTGTTCATCCTCCACGTCGATCCGCCAGGTTCGGAATACCGTTCCACCGAGGGCTTCCATACGGCTATCCAGGGGCATGGTCCAATTCTCGGTGATTTCCGCGACCAGGGCGAACGTGCCCGGCGTCAGGGTCTCCATCACTTCCCCGAGGAAGTCGTCGTTCACACCGGTGCGAACCGCATCGCCCATCAACCCGGCCATGGAACCGGTGGTCGCCCCCACCGCCATGCCCACCGGACCGCCAATCACACCGATCAGGCCGCCCAGCAGCATGCCGGTCAGGAAGCCGATCGGACCTTCTTCTTCGGCGTCAAGCAGGCGGACTTTACCGTCTTTGTCTTTGGCCACGATTGCCCCTTCATACAAAGCGATGCTGGCATCGTTGTCGAGTTCCTGCAGGGCCAGCGCTCCTTTGTAGGCGGATTTTTCATCATTGAATACAACTACGATGTACTTACTCATGATCTTCTCCTTTTACTTTGGGTTTAATGTTGTCAACGACAGCGACTGCTGATTCGTTCCGGGTTCTTTGTTGCTGCTTCCCTATTTCTTACTGTCCGTATTTTTCCCCCGGCCAAAGGCACTGATCAGGGGAATAACTGCATGAGGCAGCAAGACATCGACCGGGTTGCGGATCAGTCTGCGGACATCTTTTTTCAAAGAGACCACCTCTGCTTCCATTCGGGCGACCTCATCGCCGATATTGGCCAAGGCCATATCGCGCATCTCAATGACCATCTCGACCTCAGGCGCTGGTTTCAGCGAACGGCCATAGATCACGAGCGCACCGGCCAACCCCAGATCGATGCCGGCAACCGACAAGGCTGCCAAAGCCTGGCCCAGATACGGTACCAGGGCAAAGAAGACCGCCAGAGTCAGCATCACGAGACCGAATATTGCGACGAAACCGGCCAGTGCGTTGCACTGGATCTTCTGGGACATCAGGTTGATTTCATTTTTTTTGAGAAGGCGTTCCGCTCGCCACCATACCTTGAGGTTTTGCACTAAATGTTCCATTGTACCCCCTATCTTCGAGAAAACATTTGGCCGACGATGATGCCCAGGGAAAATGCGGCAAGCAGCGCCAGCGCCGGCCGCTCAATCGCTGCCGCTTCAGCTTCTTTCATAAATGTTTCCACCTGCAGAGCAAACTCACCAATTGTCTGTTCAGTACTCTCTTGTTTGAGTTGGCGATCCTCTTGCTCCACCGTCTCCCTGCTTGATCCCACAGCGTCTTCTACGACCGTCTGTTTTTCTTGCTTGGCAAGATCCGGTTCTTTGCGGCCTTTACCTTTTCGACATCTTCCTGCAGACGCTGTAATTCCTGGTCGCCGCTCATCGAGCCCGGCTCAGGATTTTCTTTTTTTCCCTCCGGATCCGGAGAGAGGCCATGCACGTCCTTGTTTTCCATGTCACATTCCCTCTGTTTGTTCTGGGTTCAGGTGGACTGCCCGTTCTCCGGATTCCTCCTCAAAGGCGTTGCCGCAGAGCTTCCAGGCCGTCATATACAGGGCCCCTATGATTGGTCCGAGCAGGATGCCGGTGGCACCGAAAAGGGCGATGCCTCCGAAGGTGGTCAGCATAACCACGATATCCGGCATTTCGGTGTCTTTGCCGATGAGCAATGGACGTAAGATATTGTCTGCAGAACCGACGATAAGCGCGCACCAGAGTCCCACGCCAACGGCCGCCCCTACCTGCCCGCTCAAGGCCAGAAAAGCAACCATAGGCACCCAGACCAAGGCGGTGCCGACGCTTGGTATGACAGAGGAGACAGCCATGACTGCAGCCCAGAACAGGGCGCCCGGCACCCCGGCAACCCAGAATGCGAGACCACCCAGCCCGCCCTGGACGATGCCGATGACAACCGTACCTTTCATGGTGGCCCGCCCAACCGATAGCACAATGTTGAGCATCTGCTCCTTGTCCTCCTCCGTGAGTGGGGTAAAGCGCAGGGCCGCGTCAAGGAGTGTTCGACCTTCGGTAAGAAAATAGGCCATCGCGATGAGCATGATAAAAATCATGAGAAAGAATTCAGCGGTGCCTTTGGCGGTTGCAGCCAGACCATTGACAACAAGGGAACCGACTTTTGCTGCCAGCTGACTTGCCTTGGCAATGATTTCGTCCTGGTAGGGCAGGAGCTTCTTGAGTTCCGCGTGACTCTCCAGCTGCTGCTGAAGAAGGTCAGGCTGCTCCTTGTATACCGTCAGCCATTCATCAGCCGAATTGCTTATCTCAACCGCCTGCCCGGCAAGAATGGTAAGAAAGATCAGCATTGGTATGATGATCAGCACCAGGGAGAGCAGGACCGTCGCCGCCGAAGCCAGTCCCCTGCGACCGCCAAACCACTTGGTAACCCGCAGATAGAACGGGTGCAGCAGGCCGGCCAGAACCGCGGATACGAACAATGCCACGACATAATCACCAATAACCCAGAAAAACACGCAGGTGATTGCGAGAGCGATTAACAGCATAAAGACAAGACGAGGTCTCACCGAGTTGTTATGTGTGGCACGCATACAGATTCCTCCTGGTACTGTTCAGTCGTCCATTGCCCTTATCAGGCCATGTCGTGGATGCGTCAATTCGTTCCCCGTTCATCAGAGGCCTACTTCTAACTTTCCGGTTCTACATGTTGATTGGTGCCCATCTGAAGAAAGGAATCATTTCTTCTCCTCGTCCGTAAAATGCTTCTTGGCATTTTCAAACGACTTCTTCATGGCCGTAATTGAGACCCTCAGACCTTTTTCGATATCCTTCAGGGATTTTTCAGAGGCCTCTTCAACCTGCTGCCATTGCTGCTTGGCTTCCTCGAGTTCCTGCTCCAGTTTGTCAACATGGGGCTGCAGTTTATCCTGGGCATCTTTGGCACCAAGATGCAGCTGCACCTTGGCTTCGTCCATTTTGGTCTGCCATTTGGCCAGTTCTTCCTCGAGCTCTTCTTTTAGGGTCTTGTCTTCTTTTTGGTCGCTCATGGTATACTCCTCTGCGGTTGCTTTTGTATTTGACCAGCGCTCTGAAATGTTTCAGGAAGCTGACCTGCTGCGTATGTTTTTCGACTGTATTATCCGTCAGTTCTTTTTCCTAAATTCCTTTTAACAGGGGCGCACAACACAACGCCCCTGTCGCTCATTAATCTCTATTTCACCTTCTCAATTTCACCCTGACGCCATGCCTTGTCGTACCAGACCTGGGTTGGGCTGTAGATTCTCCAGAGTACGTTCCACCCTTTATTCGGGATGGTTTGTATCCAATTGACCTCGCCTTCCGGCTTTTCAGGGCCGAAGAAACGTCGTAGGAGCCGTCAGCATTCTGCACCACATCGCTCTGGATGCTGGTGACGCCGGGCAGACGCTGGTCGGTCTGCAGCATGCAACGGGTCTGGTTGTCATATACTGTGATTTCCCAGAAGCGTTTCGCCGGAACGTTGGCCGGAATATGCAGTTTGTAGGTCTCGGAGCCGTTCAGGATTCCACCTTCTGAATCACGTAGGCCGATTACGTACTGAGACCCTGCGCCTACCGGAGGCTTGACCATGACCGGCGTGATGCCTGTGGCGTAGTAGTGGAAGCGGGTGCGTTCATTGATGAGCCGAACGCCGTCATGATCAAAGGCATGGCTTCCGCCGGCAAAGCCGATTTCCCAGCTTTTGCTGTCCGGCCAGATCTTTACGGTCTCGCTGCGGTTGCGCCAGATGATGGAGCGCTGCGCAGCGGTGCCGACAGGCCGCTTCGCTGAGGATCTTCTGCATGCGTTCATCGGGCTTGAACTCTTTGCCTTTTTCAATGCCGATGGAGGCCAGCATGCCGAGGACTTCCGGGCTGAATGCTTCGTTGTGCTCTTCCTGCACGACTTCGTTGACTTCATTGAAGAAGGTGATGTCCTGCGCATGCAGCGTGTTGAGGTACTTATTTGATATATCGTGATATTTGACCGGCGTTGGATTGTCCTTCTCGGACAGTGGGTAGACCTTTAAATGATCCTTAATGTTATTGACCACGCTTGCGTTGTCATCCCCGGTAGGGAAACCTCGAATAACAAACCAGTTGCCGTAGGTATTGGATTTGCTGACAAAGTAGCCTTCCGGGGCTTCGCCTTCGAAATCCGGTGGCAGAATCAGGTATTTTCCCCCCTTGCCCCGGTCCGGTCCGGCGTTTCCAATATCTGTAACGTAATGGAACCAGTAGTCATCTACGATGGCCAGGATGTTGGGCGGTGTTTCAAGTACCACAGGGCCGTTCTTTGTATCGAGCCACATAAAGAGATAAATCACAGAAGTATTTCCGGTGAGCAGGAGGGCCTTTGAATCGAGGTGCTCCTCCCAGATGATCGCTGTTTCATTATCGGGACCGAATTCTCTGATTCCACGGCGGAAACCGCTCAGGGAAGCTGCCGGGGTGGTTAGGATCATCGCTTCTACCGCGCGCGAGAAGTCGAGATGATCCCAGACTTTATTGCGGTTTCTGCTGAGGGCACCCCTCAAAAAATTCCAGGGTTCCTAAACGGGTTTCCACCTTGTCCGGAATCAGTACGTTGTCCGGTACCTCGGTCGTCATTTTGTAGGTGGGGGCCTGCGCAAACGGTGCAGTCACCAGGCAGACCATAGCCAAAAGCCACCATGGTGCTACTCCAGGGTGGATCATTCTCATGTGGATACCTCCTTGTCTTTTTGGGTTCATTGTTATTTGACCAGTTCGATTTCGACTGGCTTCCACGTCTGATTCGTGTAGTCCCGCAGCGGACCGTAGAAACGGTAGAAGGGGAAGAAGCCTTTACCGGCTACGGTCGGGATCCAGTTCTCCTCCGCAACATCTTTTGGCTTTTTCGGCGCGAAATAGATGTCCACCGAACCGTCGGGGTTGGCCGGTGGGTTCTGCTGGCTGCTGATGCTCGGTAGGGGCTGGCTGGTCTGCAGCTGCGAGCGGGTCGCCGGATCGTAGACCGTCACGGACCAGAATTCCCTGACCGGCACGTTGGGCGGCACACGCAGTCTGTAGGTCTTGCTGCCGTCGAGATAGTTTCCGTTTCCGTCCACATAGGTCGACGATACTTCGAGCCCCGGCCCTCCGGCATCGGCGCCGCCATGGCCGGCGTAATGACGATGGCGTTGTAGTGGTACAGGGTGCGTGCATCGAGGTTACGGTAGCCGTCCTTTTCAAATTCGGAGCTGCCGCCGATGAAAGGGGTCTCCCATGACATTCCAGGATAGAGCTTGGCGTCTGGATCGCGGCTGGCAAACGTGATGGTGCGAGCCATGGCCACAGCCTGTTTGGCCGCCTGCTCGAAGATACGCTTCATCCGCGCATCGGGATTGAACGGCTTGCCCTTCTCGATACCGAGCGAGGCGAGACGCCCAAGCTGCTCTTTGTTGAAGAGGTCGGCCGGCTCGTAGCTGACAATCTCGTGCAGCCACTCGAACGCGGTGGCATCCTCGGGAACGAGGCTATTGGCTGGCATGTGGCCGGCGTCGATGTATCGGCCTTTCCGGGGGCCGGTCTTTAGAGGTAGACCTTGAGGTTTTCCCGGTAGAACTCGATCGCCCTGTCGCCGGTTCCAATCACGTCGGTGTTGGCCCGCAGTAGGGCCCAATTGAGATAGGAAGGCGATCGAGCCACGAAATACCCGTCTGGCACTTCACCCTCATAGTCCGGAGGCAGAATCAGGTACTTTCCCCCCTTGCCCTTGTCGGGTCCGGTGGCGCCAAAATCGACCACGAACCTGAAGTAAGCGTCATCGAGGGGTCCCATCACATTCGGCGGAATTTCCATGACGGTCGGGCCGTCGGCCTTCAGGTCCAGGGTCATCCAGGCGTAGATGCTGTCGGTGTTGCCGGTCAGCCAGAGCGGCGTCGAGTTCAGCTTTCGCGGTGTGACCAGGATGTCCGAAGAACTCTGCACCCCCAGATCGCGCACCTGGGCCTTCAGAATGCCGTGGACCGAAAGGGCCGGGAACAGGTCCAGGTAGAGCTGCGTCGCACGCTGCAGGTCGAGCTCGTCATAGACCCTCTGCACCGTTTCGGGCGTCGGGTAGGCTCCGCCGGAAAACTCCAGGGTGCCGAAGTTAGTCTCGATCTCTGGCCGGCGGCTTGATTTGAAATCCTTTGAGGTCTGTTTCGCTTCGGCAGCGCCCAGCTCGAAGATGCTCTTGTCCTGCTGACCCTGACCGGGGTTGCCAGTGTTACATCGAAAGTAAAGAGGTAAGTATATATTGCGTTAGTCTTCATTGTCGTCTCCTTTATTTGAAATCGTCATCTGCTCACTTCACCAGCTCAAAGATCGTTTAGCACCCAGCTCTTGTTGATGTAACCTTCCTGTGGCCCATAGAAACGAAACACCAGGAAGAAGCCCTTGTCGGGGTTCGTCGGCACCCAGTTCTTTTCCTTGCCTTTGGGCGCCTCGGGGCCGAAGTATACATCGACAGAACCATCGGCATTGGCAATCGGTTTTTCACGACTGCCTACCGACTTGTTCCTGTTGTCACCCGAATCCAACAGGCTTCGGGTGGCCGGATCATAGGCAGTGACCGCCCAGAAGTTTTTCACCGGCGGGTTGGCATCGACACGTAAGCGGTAGGTTTTAGCCTCCGTTGAGGAAGCGGTCCTCGGAATCCCTAAACGACGTCAGGTAGGCAGTGCCGGCGCCAGGCGTGGTCGAGATCAGGTTTGGCGAGACCACGATTGCAGAGTAATGCCAGAGTGTGCGGGCATCGATGTCACCAACACCATCACGCTCGAATGTGGTGTTGTGCAGGAACATCTTCTCCCAATGTCGATTTGGCCAGTAGCGGATGTCCGGGGTCTCGTGACGTAAACAAGATGGCGCGAGCCATCGCGGTGCCTTGCTTGGCGGCCTGGTCAAAAATGCGCTGCATGCGTGTATCCGGAGTGAACGGTTTTCCCTGGGCGATGCCGAGGCTTGCCAGACGGCCGAGTTGTTCGGCGCCGAATAACTCTTTGAGGTTCGTACTGAATAATCTCATTCAGCATCTCGAAAGCGGAGCCAACCTCCGGTGCCAGCGAATTAAGACCCATGCCGGCGGTATTGATGTAGTTGGCTGCTCGGGGGCCGCTCTCCAGCGGAAAGATTTTCAAGTTCTGCCTGAAGTAATCTGTAGCCTTGTTGCCCGTACCGATGTCACCCCAACCGCGCATCATGGCCCAGATGCGATAGCTGGGTGACTCGACCACGAAGTAGCCATCCAGGACTTCACCCCGTAACCAGGAGGCAGGAACAGGTACTTGCCGCCTTTGCCCTTATCGGGTCCGACCACACCGAAGTCCACGAGGAATTCAAAGACCGAATCATTGGCGTACCCAGCATGCCAGCCGGGATATCGACCACCGTGGGCCGTCGACCTTCAGATCCAGCGAGGCAATCGCGTAGACAGTGCTGTTGTTGCCGGTGAGGTAGAGCTCGCTGGGCGTCAGGCCGGGGCTGGGATGCACCCCGACATCGGAGGCACTTTTGAGCCCGAAGTCGCGAATCTGCCCCTTGACGATGCCGTAGACCGACAGAGCCGGCATGAAGTCCATGTAGGCCTGCGTCGCACGCTGCAGGTCCATCTCATCGTAAAGTTTTTGGGCTGTCTCTTCTGTCGGGAAGGCATCGAGCTCAAACTTCAAGGTACCGAAATTCGTCTCGATCTTATCCGGTGCCGGCTTGAAGTCCTTGATCGGTCTTGCCGGGCCGGCCGTCGTCAAGAGGTTCCGGTCTTGTCCAGTGTTGTCTGCCGCATGGACCGGAACGGCCAGACACGCGGCCAGCAAGCCGGCCAGGGCGATGTTTGTGAGTGATTTCGTTTTCATATCGTTTTTCCTCTTAGTCTTTCTCTGTCTAGGATCATTTCTTTGATGGCACCTACTGCTTGAACTTGGTCATGCTGAATCCCGGAGGATTCGGATATTTCTTCAGCGTCGCCTGGTATTCACCGACCACCCTCATGTACTCCCCGAGGACCCAGCGCCTCGACGCCGATTACGTTCCACAGCTCGCGCGGGTCGCGCTCGATGTTGAATACGGCAGGGAAACCGACCCCGTCGACGCGATAGGCACTGAACCCAAAGCTGAAGGGGTGCCGGAAGAGGCAGTGAATTGTTTGGGATAGATCCGCCACTCTCTCCAGCGGACCGCCGCAATCTCGCCTTCGAGGAAGGTGATGAGGCTTTCGCGCGCCGACTGCTCGCTCTTGCCCAGGAAGAAACCGCTCTGATCGAAACCGTCGATGGGCCGATCATTGGGCACCTTCGCCCCGATGATGTTGGCAAGCGTCGGGAAGAAGTCGTGGATGGACACCATCTCGTTGCTCTTGCGCGCCGGGATGCGACCGGGCCACTTGATCATGCCCGGAACACGAAGAGAGCCCTCCAGTGCGTCACCGACCTCGCCCCGGAACGGTCCGGGCGAGCTGCCCATGAAGTCGGTGTTGTTGGCCTGGGTTTGAGCCGGTCCATTATCGGAGAGCCAGATGACAATGGTGTTGTCTTCGATACCCGCATCAGCGATGGCGTCGAGCACCTGGCCGGTGCGATAGTCGAGCTCCATCACGCTGTCGCCGAAAGGCCCGGCACCTGATTTTCCGTCAAAATCGGGATGCGGCAATGCGGGATAGTGCACCTGTGACCAGCCGACATAGAGGAAAAACGGCTTGCCGGCATCGGCCTGGCGCTTGATGTAGTCCGCCGACGCCTGCGCGATATCACCCTCGATCTGCCGCCGGTACTCCAGGTCGTAAGGCCGGACCTTCTTCAGCTCGTCGCTTCCCGCAACCGACTCCCAGATCCAGGGCTGCTTGGCTGCGACGGCCGATTCCGGCATGCCGCTGCGCCGCATGGACTCGGGATACAGGGTGCCATCCGTGGTCTCGAGGATGCCGACGTGGTACTCGTCGAAACCCTGGTTGACCGGCAGGCTCTGCTTTTCCCCACCGAGGTGCCACTTGCCGACGATGCCCGTCGCGTACCCTTTGGACTTGAAGAGCTCGGCGATCGTCACCTCGCCGTCCTGAAGGGTCAGCGGCGTGCCTGCGATGATGATACTGCCCAGTCCGGCCCGCGGGGAGTGGCGGCCGGTCATGAGAGCGGCACCGTGAGGGCGTACAACCGGGCTCGACGAAGAACTGGGTCAGCATCAGGCCTTCACTGGCCAGTTGATCGATACGCGGTGTCGGCATGCCCCGCATCTCACCACCGCTGCCGTAGGCGCCGAGGTCGCCATAGCCCATGTTGTCGGCGAGCATGATGACGACGTTGGGCTTGTCGGCCGCTGCGACGGTGGTCGCCATCAGGGCAACCACAAGGCTGGTCAGCACGAGGATCGTGAGTGGTTTTATTTTCATGGCGTTTCTCCTTTTAATGCGTGCCTTCATGCCTATGCGCCTACAACCCGGGGCTCGTCGGCGAAATATCGGGGGCGGGCGTGTGACGTCCGCCCCCGAAAGTGTCTATTTGATGTATTCCGAAAAGTCCTTGACCTTGTTGACGGTTGGGAACTTGTACTCATCGTTGAATGCTTTTCAGTTTTACTGGGCCAGCACCACGTCGTTGGGCACCCAGCTCTTGTCGTTGAAGGCCTTGAGCGGACCGTAGTAGCGGATGTAGGCGAAGAAACCCCGGTCCGGCAGGGTCGGGACCCAGTTCTGCTCGGGCACGTCCTCTGGCCTTCTCAGGACCGAAAGTAGATGTCCATCGAGCCATCGGCGTTGGCCTGTCGGTGCCGGCTTCCGCTGGCTGCTGATGCTCGGGTACGGCCGGCTCTGCAGCTCGGAGCGCGTCCAGGGGTCATACAGCGTGACCGACCAGAACAGCGCCACCGGCACGTTCGGCGGCATCGTCAACTTGTAGGTCTTGCCGCCATCGAGATAGTTACCGTCAGCATCCTTGTAGGTCGTCTGGTAACGGGAGCCCTTGCCTTCCGGCATTTGCATCGCCATGGCGGGCGTGATCCCGTCGGCGGTGAAGTGGAATGTCGTCCGCGCCTCGAGATTGAAGTAGCCATCCGGATCGAAGCTTCGAGCTGTTGCCGATGAACGGGCTTTCCCATTTCAAGCCCGGGTAGACCACGGCATCCGGCTGGCGGCTTTCAAAGGAGATCACGCGGGACATGGCCACGCCCTCTTGCGCCGCCTGCTCGAAGATCTTCTGCATGCGCGCATCGGGATCAAACGGCTTGCCCCTGCACGATGCCCACTGACGCCAGCCTGCCCGAGCAGTTCCTTGCCGAAGGCCTCGGCCGGCTCGTAGCTGATGATCTCGTGCATCCACAGGAAGGCAGAGCCATCCTCAGGCGGGAGCGAATTCCACGGAATGCCGGTCACGTTCTTGACCACCGGCGGGCGCGGGCCGCTCTTCAGCGGATAGACCTTGGCATTTTCGCGGTAGTACTCGAGGGCCTTTTCACCGTAGCCGACCTTGGCGGCATTGGCCCGGATGAAGGAGAAGTTGGCGTAGGTCGGCGACCGCACCACAAAGTAACCCTCGGGCACCTCGCCCTCATAATCCGGTGGCAGCAACAGGTACTTGCCGCCCTTGCCCTTGTCTTTGCCGGTCGGGCCGATATCGGCCACGAACAGGAAGTTGTGATCGTCCAGCGGCCCCATGACACCGGGTGGCACCTCGAAGACCGTCGGGCCGTCCTTTTTCAGGTCAAACACGACAAAGGCATAGAGGCTCTCGGTATTGCCTGTCAGAACCAGGGCGCTGGAGTCCAGTCGGTCCGCGGTGACGCTGATATGTGAGCTGTCGCTCATGCCGAGATCCCGCACCCAGCCCTTCATCAGACCGTGCGCCGACAGGGCCGGGTACATATCGATATAGAGTTGGGTGGCGCGCTGCAGGTCGAGCTCGTCGAAACCTTCTGCGCTGTCTCTTTGGTCGGGAAACCGCGAGGGAATTCCAGGTTGCCGAAACGAGTCTCGATTCTCTCGGCGCGGCCTTGAAATCTCCAGGCTTGTATTTTGCTTCAGCCTTCGCTGCATCGAAGAAGCCCGTGGTCTCTTCTGCCTGGGCCATTCCGCCGGCCAGCAAAACGGCCAGGGTTGCTGTCAGTATCTGTTTGGTCTGCATTGTGCGTTCTCCTTCTTTGTTTGCTATTTCTTAAAAACGAATCCCTAGGGAACACCCCAGAATCAGTGCCGTATCAATGTCAGGCAAGGACGAATCCACCACTTGCGCGTCCAGGTTCAGGTTGACTGCCGGCGTCAATTGAATACTGTACCAAGCCTCCCACACGGAGGATGAGTCGGCGATGCCGACTTCTTCTAGAAAGCGTCCTTTATTCAGTCTGTTATAGTTGAAAGCAATACCCATCGTATCATTGTCACGCCTTGGGATGAGCCCCATGCCGTTGATGCTGAAGCTGACGCTGTAGTCAAGAGGAGTGGTGTCCTGGTCTGCAAATTGAATGCGGGAAAAGATGCCTACCCCTTGCAGGTCCTGCCGTCCGTTACCCGGGTCAACCGTCTGTTTTGCATCGCCTTTAACCCACAGATACTGCCAGAAGTCGGTCGAAGTCGCGCATGTATCATCCTGCGTGCTTAAGACCAGGTCTTCTTCATCAATGTTGATCCGGGCCTTTATTTCCTGAAATTCATTATCCCATCCGTATGCGGGCATCACGCCGATGCCACCGGCAGATCTGCGAGGTCGTAGGTGAAGTTGATTGAAAGAAGGGTGAAAAGCCCGTCGTCCAGGTAATCGAATCCGGAAGAATTAGAGGTGTCTGTGCTCGTACCCACCAGGGCGGTAATCGACAGATCCGGACCCGGCATGAGCACGGCAGAGGCCCCGAGAGTGCTGTAGGGAACCATTAACGCAGGCGAGACGGGCATATTCAGGTTCTGGTTCCACCACTGGCTTCTGCCGCGGCCGCCCGCAAACTCATTGGCTGAATCAAAGGTGTCAAATTTACCGAAAGCCAGGGCAAAGGCCTGGCTCAAAAACTGGGTGTAGTTAATTACGGGAGCCAGAGGAGCACATCTTCATCCGGATCTGACGTGAAGGGATGACCCGCATCCGTATTGACCGGAATAAAGGAACCGCTCACCCCGTTAACCGATTTTCCGTAGCGCGAAACGGCCCGTATCTGCATCAGACCACCTGGAATGAGGCCCATCCTGTCAAAATCGATTGCCATGTTATAATCGATCGTACCGCCATACTCCGAGTCACGTTCGATCCCGCCATCCGTAACAGATTGAAAATACTGATTGTAATCGACATCAAAGGTGACGCCCTTGTCTGCCCACTCGGTGCGCTTACCACCGAGATCCCCCAGCAGGTAAGCGCGCTTGGACAAATCACCGGAATAGTCGGGCAACGGCAGGATGCCACCGGTCGCTACGGGCTCTGTATTCGACGGAGTAGAACCTTCAAGATTGGCATCGTCCGCCAGCGATTCAGGTACATGAGTCAGAAACATCATCGTTCCTAATAGAGAAGTGCACAGCGCCCTGAATCCGTTATTAAATCCAAAACCTGATATCATTTTTCCCTCTTTTTATTTCACTAACTCGAGCTCACCAGGGCGCCAGCTATGATCGAGCCAAGGCTCAAGCGGGCCATAGGCGCGGAAGATGATAAACCAGCTCTTGCCCGGAATAGTCTGTATCCAGTTACGCGTGTCGACACCCTCGGGTAACTCGGGCGCAAAGATCACGTCAATGGAGCCGTCTTCGTTCTGTTTCAGCCCCTCGCCCAGGCTGTTGATGCCGGCAAATTGCTGATCGGTCTGCAGCATCGAACGGGTCTGGGTATCGGAGATGGTTACGACCAGTTATCCTTGACCGGAACATTTGGCGGCACATGCAGCTTGTAGCTCTTGCCGCCATAAAGAGGCTGATGGTTGCCATCCAGTCCGGCAATCAAATAGTCTGATCCGGCACCAGGCTTGGTCAGCGCCATGGCAGGGGTGACCACGACTGCGTTATAGTGCATCCACAGCCGTGAATCGAAGCGGCGGGCACCGTCCTTGAGAAAGTATGTGTCCTTGTCGGCAAAGGCCATGACCCACTCGCTGTCGCTGCCCTTGTACACCCGGTGCCCGGGGTCGCGGGGATAGACGGTGTTCGCTCTGGCATACCCGTTGCCGATGGCCACCGCCTCTGAGAGGATTCGGCGCATGCGGCTGTCAAGGTTGAACGGCTGCCCTTTAACGATGCCGATGGCGGCAATCAGGCCGCGGGTTTCCGGGTCGATAAAGTCAAGCGGTTCTTCCTGAATCAGGTTATCGAGGCTCTCGTAAAAGCCGAAGTCATTGGGCGCAATTGTCTTGTAATCAGCCAGCCCGGACATGTTGATGAACTCCATGTCAGGTGGGTTGTCTTTGTTGGCCAACGGATAGACCTTGAGGTTGGCCTTAATCCGATCAGTCGCTTCTTGGGCGCCCTTTGTCACGTAGCCGCGCATAAAGTTCCAGACACCGTAGGTCTTCGAACGAACGACAAAATAACCCTCCGGCACCGCACCTTCGTAGCCCGGAGGAAGAACCAAGTACTTGCCGCCTTGTCCTTTGTCGGGCCCTGCCGCGCCAATGTCACTCAAATAACGGAAGTACATGTCATTGAAGACGCCAAGCACTCCAGGAGGCAGTTCGACAACCGTCGGACCATCTGTTTTCAGGTCGAGAAAGCCCCAGGTGTAGAGAGAGGTGTTGTTCCAGGTCAAGACCAGCGGCTTGGAGTCGGGCATTTGTTCGGCGATCAGAATCTGGTTGGCTTTTGTCAACCCCATATCCCGCATTCCCTGGCGCAGATGATACATGGAGACCGCTGGAGTCATGTTAATAAACACCTCCACGCCCCGGGCGCGGTCAACGTAATCGTAGAGCATCTCGGTGGTCTTGCCGATCGGCACACCGTCAAAGAACTCCAAGGTACCGATGGGTGTTGCCACCTTGTCGGGCGTGGTGATCTGATGCGGGATATGGGTTGTCTGGGAATAATTCTGTAATCCCGCCGTCAATCCCGTGGTCCCGAAGAGCAGCAGCGATGAGGCAAGGCAGAAGGCAATGGCTTTCTTTTTCATGATCTATCTCCTGTGTTCGGTATCGTTTTTCAGTTTGACTGACTATTTCGGGAACAGGAACTGGAGCTGCAGCCGTAATGTCCAGTCCGGCCCGTTGTCAGGCTTCTCAACGTTGTAAAAAGCCTGTACCTGCGCGTTCAGAGGCTGATTGCCGATCTTGAAGATCTTGCCGACACCGCCGCCGAACGGCACCGTCCACTGGTTGCCGCTTTCCGCTTCCCAGTTGGCGGTGATGATCGGTGCGGACGAGAGATACCAGCCGTCTGCCATGTTGTAGTTGATGAAATATTGAAAGAGAAACTGGTTGACATCGGCCCGGTCATCATCGCCGGCATACCGACCAGAGATTGCTCACCAATCCACCGGCCACCCACGGCCCCTGGCAAGATAAGGGCAATCCCCCGACAGTCCGGCACTCCATTTGTCGCTGCCGAGCACATCGTCGGTGGCGGTTGGAAAAGAAAACGCTGTACCGACGCCCCAGGTAATTTTCCCGGCATCAGCGGGAGAAAAGAACAGGGTCGCGTTGATGTCGCCAAGACCGAACTCACTGCCGGTACCTTCAATAATCTCCGGTTGATAGATGACCGGGGCAATGGTTCGGGTGATGAGGTTCCAGTCATTACCCAGCTCAATGGGGTAGACCGGCTGGATATTCAGGATGTTCTGCGTGTCATCTCCGGGGCCGACGCCAAAGTTGGTATTGTTCTGGAGCGGCAAACTGATCATGTTGGCGATCGGGTTCGGGCTGCCTTTGCCAACTCCGCTTTGTCGTCGGCATCAGCGCTATCAACATTGCTGAGAAATACCACCCCAACGCAGCCCAAAAAGAGCATCACATTTCCGTAACAGCTTTTCATCTCCATCCTCCTCTTTCGTGTATCATCTCTTGCTCACCCACCGACAGGCAGTACGACCTAGGCGCTTCGTCCCGGCTTGTTTCGAGCCAACCCGTGAAGAGTAGGCTGCGACGAGGGCTTCGAGGAACATTTTTGATTCAAGTTCCGTATCATCGACATAAAACCAGTAGCCTCGATGCTTGATGCGATAGGGGAAGGCAGGTTCTTCTTTCGAACTGTGGATGGTGATCGCCGGAAATCGAACTGACTCAGTTGCACGTGGTACCAGCGGCTGCACTGATATTTTCGTGGTCAGCCGGTATGTCCACGAATTGGGTCGCCAGGTTGATCACATCCGCCATTGACCGCGGTGTAACCCAGATATCGGTGGTGCTGAGCTCTCCCGGAGAGGCGTGGAGAGGCGGCCTGAAACGTACCTGCCGTATCCGGGATCAACACCGAGCGACTCGAGGGCAAGGCGTGTCTTCGGGTCATTGGGCCGGGGAATGTTAATGGCCAGCACAAGACGATAACGGGCTAGTCTGACGGTATCGCCTTCTCCCTCTTCGATAAAGAACAAGTCGAATTTGAAGGCCTCGATCTTGTCCTCGGCGGTTACCTTGTCCTTGGCAATGGCAATGCTGTCGTAATCCCAGTCGGGTACCTGCTGGAATGTGGCATCGTTATCAAGCAGATACTCCAGCGCGGCAATTCGTTTTTCATACACATCGTTTATCTGTCCGTTGACGTAATCGCTGGCACCGTTAATCGAGGCGAAGGAATACTCACGCTCAGATTCTGCCAGCTCTTATCCATGTTGGCATAGCGATAGGAGAGCCCAAAGCCGATAGTTTCGCTGACGTCAAAAGGTTCGTGAAAGGACTTGTAGAATCCGGCATCTGATTGGGGTACGAAGGTGATGGTCGGGGAATCTGAATAGCCGATTGATGCATCCAGGCCACCCACTGCACCAGTCGCGCCGATTCCGCCAATGTTTGCCCCCCCGCCGGCGCTTACCGAAAACTGGGCATTGATGGCACTGACCGCGATAAACTGCATCGGGTCTGAATAGCGGGACCGAACGATGTTAGCCAAAACCTCTCGGGTGACAGTCAGCTGCACTGCGTCGTTATAGGCGGTGTGACTGGAAACGACCTTTTGCGGACCGATAGTGGCGCATGAAGTGCAGAGCAGAAGTAAAAAAACGGACACGATTAGGTTACGCTTGTTTCTGTAAATCATCGTTTCCTCCTTGGTGTCGTCTCGTCTGATAGTTACCGAACGACGCTTTTACAGGGTTACAGAGCTTCAGTGTTCTCATTTTCCAAAGAAACGCATTCGACCGAGAGTATGGGCAGGTGCATCTCGGCCAAACCGTTCAAGACTCCGGTCAACTCAGATTGATCCATCAGACGACCCGTCAGCGTGGTAACAGATGACTGGTCCTTCCTTGTCATCACCTCGATCCGCATTCCCCCAAACCGATCAGACCAGCTTTCGTAAGTACCCCCTCGACTTTGATTTGATAGGTTGCCGGTGCCCAGGGTTTTAGATGTTTGATTCCGTATACGCCTGACATGGAGGCTCACCTTTTGTTGTCTTCTAAGGAATGATTTTCTAGCTGTCTCATACTCTAAAGAATCAGGAGAAGCGGGCATCAGCCTAAAAGGCGCAATAATGGCGTAAAAATGGTGTAGAAGGTTTTTTTTGGGGGGGAAACGATGGGCTTTGACTACGCCCTTATGGTGTTTATGCGCAACCTACGTGCTAGGCACTATCCCCAGCATGGCAGCTTTTTCGGTGGCTTCCCGACGTGTGGCGACATCGAGTTTCCGGTAGATGTTTCTAAGATGAGTTTTGACGGTTGTCGCTGAGATGTTCAAGCTGTTCAGCAATCTCTTTGTTTTGCAGGCGCTTGGATAACAGCTCCAAAACATCCAGTTCTCGATGGCTAAGCGGCTCGACCAGGGACTGCTGATGGAGTGACGAGAGGGGGGGATCGGTTAATGATCTAATTATGTATGTATCATCTGGGGCTTGAGAAGTACTCGTCTCCTGAATCTCGTCCCGCGCCATTTTCTCGAACACGTGTAAAATGTGCTCAATGAAACCATTGGCAGGCTTGGTTCCGGAAAAATCTCTGAGAAGGTTCTCCATTGGCCGGCCCCCTTCCAGAAAAGGCCGTACAAAGCCGCCGGGCCCTGCTAGAGATAAGACTTCTTCAAGCGCCTCAACAGCCTCCCGGCGCTGACCTATTTTGTCAAGGGCTAGTGCCTGCAGGGTTTTCGCTTCGATCATCTGGCAGGTAAAGCGGCACCTCTGCTCTCATCCCCGATCGTCTGAAGCAAATCGACCGCTTCAGCAAGATTCTCCTCGGAGCCGCTGGCGATAAGAACTCTCGCCCGGGTAGTTGGGGGTGATTCCAGCCATATGAATAAATTGGCAGGATTGGGAGTGTCGTCAATCAATTGTGCCTGCTCCACTGCTGTTTTCAGATCTTCCTGCAACACCGCAATCCGGGCGCGGCAGGAATGGACCATGGAGCTGTAGTGAGGCATATTTTGCTCATCGACGAAGGTCTCCAGCAAACCGACCGTCTCCAGGGCGTCATCGTTAAAGCCGAGAAGCTGTCGGGTCAGTGCCAGTCCAACCAGCCCATCAAGCACCGCCATTGTATCCAAAATATAGCGCTGCTCATAGGCAGTGGTAAATTGAGACAATGCAGCTTGTAACTCACAGGCGTGCAGATGTGAGCATGCCAACATGTAAGAGGCCCATGCAGCAGTCATACGCATATCGGCCCTTTTTGCAAAAACCTCAAGCAGTTGTGATTCGATGCGAGCACGCTCGAGATCAGCGCGGATCAGGTGGATGAAAACCAGGCTGGCAATGAGTCGAGAGCGCAGGTACACTGCTGAGGAATCGGCCCCATTAATCTTGCGGCGCTCCAATTCCCGAATTGCCAGATCCTGCTGACCAGACATGGTACGAGCAAGTCCGAGTAAGAGTTCAGCCTCTCCCAGAAATGGACTCTTCGTGCCGGAAAGCCTGGTCACTGCCTCCTCAGATATTCTGAGATCGTTCAGCCTGACCCTCAAAGTAGAGATAATACCCATGAAAAAAGGCCACCTCACCACGTGAAGAAGAATCTTCTGGGTCACCGGGGAGCAGCCTCTCCGCCTGTTCAAGAAGCGCAGGGACTCTCTCAAGTTTATGTTCGCAATTGGCAATCCATGCGTTGGCCAGCAGCAGCTTCGGTCGCTGCTTTATGATATCTTGTGGGAGCAACGATAGCCACTGATTAACATTATACCACCGGTCAGCTAAGAACTCCTCGTCACGGTGTGTCTCGCAAGCCGGGCCGCGCGAGTTGGGTCTTTCACCTTCTGCAGGTGACCAATCGCCTCGGTGACCAAGCCTTGAGACTCGAACCACTCACTGGCATGATATTGCAGTCTGGCGATTTCTTTATCGTTCATGTCCACCTTCAACTGCCGCTGCAGAAGAATTTGAAACAGTTGGTGATAGCGGAACCAGTGATTTTCCAGATCGAGGGCGGTGGTGAACAGGTGATGCGACAACAGCCATTCGATGAGTGCATCCCCATTAATTTCTTTCACCGGTGACGATTCATCATCCTCGAGCAGCGCATCCAGGAGAGGGGCGCAGAATCGATTGACAATGCAAGAGCGCAGAAGACCATTACGAATACCCTCGGGCTGTCGATCAAGAATTTCGGTGATCAGGTAGTCTACTACGTAAGGATACGTCCCCTTCAGTTCCAGATATTTGCGGCCCGGATCATCCTGGCCCTGCATGGCAAGGACCGCCAGGTGCAAACCGGTCACCCAGCCCTCGGCCTTTTTCACCAGTGCTTCTGCTATGACATTATCCAACTGCTGCCCCATGAAAGTGTGCAGAAATTGTTTCCCTTCATCGATCGTAAAACGCAGATCAATCATACGCACCTCGGTGAGGCGGTTCTTGGCGCGCAGTGAGGCGATCGGCAGGGTTGGATCACGCCGGCCAACCAGCACCAGCTGCATGGAGCGGCTCGGATGTTCGAGGAGTAACTTCAGAAATTCGCTGATAGTCTTGTCCTGAATATGTTGAACATCATCCAACACAATAATAAAATCATCCTCCAGTTGGTCCAGTTCATTGACCACGGTCGTGGCCAGGGCAGGCAGAGGAGGGAGAATCGGCGTGTCAAGCATAGCCAGGATATCATCGAGAACATCGGGAAAAATGGTCTGAACGGCGCCAATGAAATACAAGAGAAACTGAACCAGGTTGTTGTCATTCTTATCCAGGGACAACCAGCAATTCGGCCGTTTTGATTCACTGAGCCAGCAGCTGACCAGGGTACTTTTGCCATAACCGGCAGGTGCTGACACAAGAATCAGCGGCACCTTGCCTGGCCTCTCTAACCTGCTGATCAAGCTCTGCCGGTGAATGTGGTTATTGGGTAGCGGTGGCCGGTACAGCTTGGTGCGCAGCAAGGTGTTATGTGGGGAATTTATCTCCATATCGAGATTGTCAATTACCAAATTTTTGTGGC
>CAVWXN010000007.1:0-260268 GCA_963759125.1 uncultured delta proteobacterium | reverse complement strand
AGAGCGATCACGGAGGGGTGGGATCACAATAGGAAACACATTGAGCCGGTAGAAGAGGTCCTGCCTGAATTTGCCGTCCGTCACCTCTTTTTCAATGTCCCGGTTGGTGGCGGCAATGATGCGGACATTGACGTGCAGGGGCGTTGTGGAACCCAACCGTTCGAAGCTGCCTTCCTCAAGAACCCGGAGCAGTTTGCTCTGCAGATCTAGAGGTAACTCTCCGATCTCATCGAGAAAGAGCGTTGAACCGTCGGCAATTTCGAATCGACCGACCATCTTGGTCATGGCACCTGTATAAGCACCTTTCTCTCTGCCGAACAGCTCGCTTTCGATCAGCGAAGGAGGAAGCGAAGCACAGTTGACCGTTACCAGCGGCCGGTTTTTCCGCGAACTCATGCTGTGGATGGCCCTGGCCAGTAATTCTTTTCCTGTTCCGGTTTCCCCCAGGAGAAAAACCGTAGAGTCTGTTCCGGCCACTTGTTCCGCCTTGGTCAGGACGTTCTTTAATAGCAAGCGCTTTCACCCACGATTTCCTGATGCTCAACCAGGAGTTTGGCTTCTTCCTTCAGGTAAAGATTCTCCTGTTCGAGCCGCCCTTTGAGTTCTATCAATCTCCTGAAGGTGATTTCGGAGTTGACCATCCATTCGTTTGCGTTCGAGCGCGTTGGTAAAGATCTGCGCGACCAGCTGCAGCCGCTTTACCAGCTCTTCCGGCCAGTTACGTTCTGCCTGAATGGTATTAAAACCGATTAGGCCAATAGACCGAGCACCTCCCACTGTGAGCGGGATGCACAAATTCGACTTAATACCGAGCTGGCGAGCGAATTCCTTATCCTGGGCCGCCTCGGGCGGCAGGTCTTCAAGAGAAGAGAAGCCGGCAATCTTACCGGAAAGCATTTGCTGTTTGTACCAGGGTAATTGCTCTTCAGTAATTTCGGAATGTTTCAGATCACCCTCTGAAGGGTACATATGGGTGAGTTTGTAGACGATAGGGCTCTCACCATTCTCAGCCAAACTTTGCCATAGCGCTATAAAGTCGAGATTAAGCAACACAGCGATGCGCTGCAGGGCGTCTTCAATCTCGCCGTCTATATGGTCAGCAGGGCAGGTTGACAAAGCGCGCGGAAATTTCGGTCAGCAGTTCTCAAATTCCAGGCGCTCTTCCAGCTCCAGCTCCCTCTGCCTGCGTTCGGTGATGTCGATCGACACACCCATTAAGCGGTCTGCTTTATCGGCTGATACGGTGTGTCGCTGTCCGCGAGCTGCTATCCAGCGGATCTTTCCGGTTGGGAGTTTGAGCCTGTACTCGCATGAAAAGCTCTCACCAGTCAGAATTGCCTGCTGTACCATCTGGTTGACCCGTTCCAGATCCTCGGGATGTATTCTATTGTAGAAACTTTCTTTGGTGAGTTGTTCATCCGGGTCAAAATCAAAAAGTTCCCGGAGCTTTTTCGTAGCCCAGACTGAACCAGTGTCAATATCCATATTCCACAGGCCCGCCCCCGCTGCGTTTGTCGCCAAAATCAGGCTTGCCTCCCTTTCGTGCAAGATCTCTTCAGTTTTTTTGCGCACAAGTGCGTTGGCAAACACTTGTGCGAGAAGCATGCACCCAGCAAGCTCTGCATCGAGCCATTTTTTCTCGCTGCCCATGGTAGCGAAGGTCAACGCGCCAAATACTGGTCCCTGCCCAACGGATAAAGGGACATAACAGCCTGACTTGGCACCATAGATCCTGAAACTTTCCCGGTCGCGTTCTGCTTCCACCGGGAGGTCTGTCATTTTCGTGATAACGATGGTTTCACCAGCTTTCATCTTCTGCAGCAACCAGGGAAAGGATTCATTTACAGTCAGACGGTCAGGAGCCGGCCTGGCTTCTGGAGGCTGATAGATATGTGTCGCAGCAGCATCCCGGGATCGTGCTCTTCGAATTGCCAAAGTGTAGAGCGGTAAGATCGAGGAATTCGCAGATACGGCGTTGGGCACTTCCAATCACACCATCAATCTGTTCAGCCGGGAGGTCTATAAAAAGTGTCGATATTTCAACCAGCAATGTTTCGAGTTCTGATTGCTTGACAAATTCTGCAGGCGATTTGATTGCTGTTGGAGGCATAAAATCTATTATTCCTTGGCAGCCCGAGCAAAACAGCTGCTGCCAGAAAATCTTCTCTTGACGATCAAATATTGATGGAGATTTCGAGAATATAACATCTACCAAAATATATCATGTTCAGTATTGAATCTTTAAATATTTGATGTACTAGATGGTGTTTGAACGCCTTTCCAGTATTTTCGAAGTTCTCGCCCCCAAGAAGAAGTATAGCCATGGCAGGATGAGTCATCGGCTTTCTGGTACCGGTGGCAGATTGATATATGTCGATGCCAGAATTCAGTATAGTTTTTACGATACGTTTTACAAGACGGTGGAACGTATTTCAAAAGATTTCTCATTATGTTTTGATCCAGTCTAACAAGTTATTATCTCAGTGCTGTCCTGTAAAAAATCACAAAGAAAATACTTCATTTTTAATGCCGCTTTCCGATTAGTGATTTAGATAAAATTCTATAGACGCGGAGCGGTCTATCACCTCATCCTTTCTATCGATTGGCAATTTAAAAAACGATTCCAACTCTAATACCACCGACAAATCGAGTTTTCTCTCACCTGACGAATCGTCGCCCAAAATAAGCTGTATATCAGGAGTGATAAGGAGTTCTCTCGTGACCTGCCAGCGATAAAACGATTCAAAAACGGTCTGCCAACCAGTTCCGGTTGAGGATCGTCCCGTTCCACCCCCTAATCCTAAATTGTCAAATCCGTTTATCACCTTGCTATAGCCCAGGAATATGATAATATCGGTATTTGTCGGACAACCACTCATTGAGCGTACCTTAACGCATATGTCTCACCATCACCTACACCATCGTGTTCAAGGGTAAAACTTAAACCACGCCCTGAAGGATAATCCTCTTCCTTGTTATCCTCACTGCCCCAACCCATAACCTGAACGCGTCCGGCCTCGCTGCCAATCCCCTTAAAGTTATAGGCCACCTGCAACGTTCCAAATAGAGCGGTAGAGGAGAGATTGAAATCAACGTAAGCGTCTCCATCAGTACCCTGAATATTGGACACACCACCAATGATTTCCAGGTTCTCGGCAGGTCTCCATTTGGTGGCAAAACCGGCCCCAAAGCTTGGGAAACTCATTGTTGGATTGTTGAAAAAGCCTTGTTCAGGAAAAAACGCTTGGAGCTGCGTAAGGCATGGGCATCAACAAATTTATTGATTGAAAATTGACCGTAGCTCAGATCCAGTTTGCCATTGAATAGCTCATGTTCGAAATTAAAATCAGGGATCTGGAAACCCGAATTGTTGAATCCATCCACCGTACCCCACAACAAATCCGTTTCGCCTTTGATGTCTGAAGGAGCATATTCTGAATATGACCGACGATCCCGGAAACGAAAAGAGAGATAAATCGGTTTGTTGAATGTCTTTTTAAACAATGCCCAGCGACCACTTAAGCTCAGATCGCCCGCTGCCCCTCCTACGCTTATGTCCCGAATGGTATATCCCTGGACAAGGACATCGTAAGTTATGTGCACTCGATTCGGATCTTTCTGATACCAGTCGTGTCGTTTCTTGCGTAATTTATAGTAAAACTCAGGAAATGCTTCGCCGCCTTGGTCATAAGCCAGTTCATCTCTTTGTTCAATGGCTCCACTGATACTGTCGGGAGCATTTCTCCTGCTGCTTTGGTTTCTTAGGAAATACGGATGCAGGACCTATAAATAAGATAAGAATGGAGAAGAATACAATGGCGATTCTAAAAGAACGACAAGTGGCGATATGTGCTGCTCTGCTATAATTCCCCATATCTGATCCAATTCCTGTCGAAGTTATATCATTGCGCTGAGACCGAAACCATCGGCTGCTTTTACAGGTGGTTTTGGAAAAGCTGTCATTCGAAAACACCACTCAAAAGTTTATAATTCTTCTCAACACCAGTCTGGTCATGGGGCCGAACTGGTAACTTTTATATACAGCAATACCCCTAAGCGATCGCTTATTCGATTTTTTCCCGAGCGGTCGAATCACCCCACCGATCATGTCGACACTCGGCATGATCGGTGGTTTTTTTCTTCGTCATTGGTGTACTTTCTTTCGGTTGGTCAGCTTGTCGATCCTAATCCTTTCGAATTCTTCTATCATTCAAGTAAGATATCTTGTCATTTTCACGAGTTAATAATGGCTCCAAGTTTCTTTAACCCCTTTTGTAACCTCCGACCTTGGATAGCTTTGATTGATGAAGAATTGAATCATTTGAGTTTTAAATCGTTCGACAATGCTTATGAGTTTCTATCACATACGTGCAGTTCCAATTAAATAACTCAGTCTGTAAAGGTGACAATAGATGGAACGTGAACAGGTAGCATGGCATTCGGAACCGGCCCAATCAGTGTTTAAGAAACTGGACTGCTGGATGGACGGACTGAATATAGATGAGGTTGATCAAAGACGCAAGATTCATGGCTTGAATCGCCTCCCTGAGCCCGCTAGAAGAAGCCCACTGAAGCGATTTCTCGGCCAATTCAACAACGTGTTGATCTACGTATTGCTCGGCGCCGAGTCACGACCTCTTTGATGGCCGATGGGTGGACGCCGGCGTTATCCTTGGCGTGGTTGTAATCAATGCAATTATTGGTTTTTTCCAGGAGGGCAAAGCAGAAAAGGCCGTGGAGGCAATTCGAGAAACATTGACCCATGAAGCCATAGTTCAGCGTGATGGTCAGATTTTTCTGTCGCGGTAGAGGAGCTTGTGCCTGGTGATGTGGTGTTTCTCCAATCGGGAGACAAAGTCCCTGCCGATCTGCGTCTGTTCCAAATCAAGGATCTGCGAATTGAAGAGGCGCCACTGACCGGCGAGTCAATGCCGTGGATAAAGCCATTGAACCGGTCGCCCCAGACGCTTCGGTGGGAGACAGAATCTCAATGGCTTTTTGGGTACTCTGGTGAGTTTCGGCCAGGGAAGAGGGGTGGTCATTGCCACGGGAGAGGAGACGCAAATAGGTAAGGTGAGTAGTCTGCTTGCTCAGGTGGAGACCTTGAAGACTAGGCTTACAGAGCGGATGGATGAGTTCAGCAAATGGCTCACCGGTGCGATACTCATTCTTGCCGTCGGCACTCTTGTCTTTGGCATGGCTCTGCGCGACTACACCTTCACCGAACTGTTTTTTGCTTGTGTGGCATTGGCGGTGGCGGCGATTCCCAGGGGCTTCCGGCCATAATTACCATCACCCTGGCGCTTGGCGTGCAGCGAATGGCCGCGCAGAAAGCGATCATTCGACGGCTGCCTGCTGTGGAAACCCTCGGCTCGGTCACCATTATCTGCTCCGACAAAACGGGAACCTGACACGTAATGAAATGACCGTGACCACCATTGTTAAGGCTGAAGATGAGTATAGAGTCGACGGCCGGATATGAGCCTGTTGGAACCTTTTACCGTGACGAAAACCAAACTGATGCGGCAAATGATGGTTTGCTGCAGGAACTGGCACGCGCCGCCATGCTCTGCAATGACGGCTCTCTGATGCAACAGGATGGCCATTGGCTGGTACAGGGTGATCCAACGGATGGAGCGCTGCTGGCATTTGCTGCAAAAGCCGGTATACAAGAGGATGAATGTAAAGAGCACTATCCTCGTCTCGATATCATTCCTTTTGAATCGGAACACAAGTACATGGCCACCCTTCATGAGCAGGCCAACGGCGAAAATATTGTCTTCCTTAAAGGAGCGCCAGAGAGGGTTTTGGCCATGTGTGATACCGTGCGTCATGCCGACGGCGATAAAGAAATTGACCTACAATTCTGGAACCAAAAGATAGAGCAAGTTGCTCAACTGGGGCAGCGTACGCTGGCCATAGCCTCTGTTGAATTTCCTGGACAGGAGCAGATCCGGCACGAGGATGTCAGCAGCGGTATGGTTCTCTTGGGCCTGTTTGGATTATCGATCCACCCCGAGATGAAGCGATTGAGGCGGTAAGGAGCTGTCACGCCGCAGGTATAAAAGTAAGATGATTACCGGCGACGATGCGCTGACAGCTGCTGCCATCGGCCGTCAGATCGGTTTGGATGCGTCGAGTGAGCCAATATCCGGGCAGGAACTGGAAACTATGGATGATGAAAAGCTTCAGTTCATGCCCAGAAGTCCAGTATTTTCGCCCGAGTCAGCCCGGAGGACAAGCTCGGCTTGTGACTGCGCTGCAGGCGAGTGAACATATTACCGCCATGACCGGCGACGGGATCAACGATGCGCCAGCTTTGAAACGAGCAGATGTCGGTGTGGCCATGGGCTTGAAAGGTACCGAGGCGGCCAAGGAAGCCTCCGAGATGGTACTCGCTGACGATAATTTCGCCTCAATCGTGCATGCGGTTGAAGAGGGCCGCACCGACAACGACAATATTCGCAAGACCCTCGGTTTCATCCTGCCGACAAACGGTGCCCAGGCGGGCATCATTATCGCCTCAGTGATGATGGGCATTGCCCTGCCAATAACTCCTCTGCAGATTCTCTGGATCAATATGGTTACCGCGGTGACTCTGGGCCTGTCGTTAGCCTTCGAGCCGCCGAGGGAAATGTTATGATGCGGCCACCGCGCTCCCCCAAGGAGCCGCTGCTGAACCAGTTCCTCTCCTGGCGAATAGTGTTTATCTCTTCGCTGGTGGTCATGGGCACCCTGGGTCTGTTCCTCTGGGACCGTTATATGGGTGAAACGTTGGAAATGGCCCGGACAACGGCGGTGAATACGCTCATTTTCTTTCAGATATTCTATCTGTTCAACGCCCGATTTTTAAAGGCTCCGGTGTTTACCAAAGAAGGCTTCTTAGGCAATCCTGCCGTACTGATTGCCGTGGCGACCATCATAGTTCTACAGATGCTGTTCACCTACCTGCCGCTGTTACAGAAAGTATTCGGTACGGAGGCTATTCCACCGGGAGATTGGCTGCGAATTATCGCCTTTACTTTCTCAGTCTTTGTGGTGGTGGAAATCGAGAAATTTATCGTCCGGCGACTTGATGAAAAAAAGCCATTATGGATTAGGCTGTTCCGTGCGATTGGTTTCCCAAGAGGTTGCGACTCATTTTGTGGGTATGCTGTTCTGATCTCATCTTATTTGATGATTTTATTTAATTATTGATCGTTAGCGATTGAGAGGCAGTCAGCAACCATTAAAAATTGAATCAAGAGTGAATATAGTTGATGATAATTTAGGTTGGGTAAACATAAAAACGAGACCACTCCATGAAGAGATTTAAAAATATCCTCTATATACTGGACAAGTATCTTGAACCACCAAAGCAGCGCCGACAAGGTGGTGGAACTGGCCAGACTCAATGAGGCCAGGGTCACGGTGATCATTGCCGAGGAGATCAAGTTGTTCGATGAGTTGAGTAGCAAACTCACAGGCCGTTACCAGAAACTCCGGCAATCCGTTATTGCCCATCACCATGAATGCCTTGATGGGTTCCTCAACCACAGGCGCTGGCAGGACATAGATGTACGCCCCGATTACACTGAATCGGACGATTTTATCGTGATCATCCGCAAGGTGATCGGCGAAGGCTATGACCTGGTGATCAAGGAAGCAACTCTGGACATGGAATAGACCAGCTGAGCATGCGGCTGGTGAGAAAATGTCCATGCCCGGTCTGGGTTGTTAAATACGATTCGACCGACTTCAAACGCATCCTTGCGGCGGTGGATGTGGGAGAGGAGAACCCTGAAACAGCGGCCCTAAACAAGAAAATCGTCGAACTTACCCATTCGCTGGCCCAGCGCGAGCGCGGAGAAGCCCACTATCTGCACAGTTGGCGGCTTGAATACGAACTCATGCTGCACAGTCCACGGTTCAAGGTGTCGACCGAAGAAATATCGGAGATGAAAAGAGAGCTCTTTAACGAGCGCCAATCAGAACTGCTCAGAGTCCTCAACGATAATCACATCCATTATCAAGAGAACCAGGTTCACCTCTAGGGAGGGGATTAGCAGTGAAGTGATTCAGCAGGTCATTTCAGAACTCAATATAGATGTCGTAGTAATGGGATCAGTGGGTCGTTCTGGTATTCCTGGTTTGCTGATCGGCAACAAGGCGGAAACACTTCTTACCACTATCAACTGTACCGTGCTGACGGTAAAGCCCGATGGCTTTATGACTCCAGTTACGCTGGACTAGAAACAATGAAACTTGTTCACAAGAGCGGTACAAATTTCTCTGGGTACTCAAGAAGATCATCCATATATGTTTGAAAGTATTAGGATTGTTGATGATTGTCGTGATCATCTCAGGCGTAGTGGATGTGGCATGGACCATCTACCAGAAATTTCTTTCCGAACCGCATTTCATTCTTACCATAAACGATATCCTTATGACCTTTGGGGCTTTCATGGGGTGTTTATTGCGATCGAGATCTTTCAGAATATCATTCTTTATCTAAGAGATGACGTCATCCATGTAAAAATAGTGCTGGCCACCGCCCTGATGGCGATTGCCAGAAAGGTGATCATCCTCGATTATGAAGATTTGGAACCGATGTATGTCTTCGCGACCGGCGTTGTACTTGTTGCCACCGGCATCGCCTACTGGTTCGTCCATAAACTGCCCTCCAAATCCCAAAGTGAACCATTAGAGGAGCAGGAGTAGGTATCTTCTTTTTTTGTTTCCCTTGCTCATATTCTAACTCGTGATCTGCCAATGAAAACCAGTATTGGGTCTGGTCAATAAGTGGGCTTATTATATTAATGGTGGGCTTTTCGCGCATCTATCTAAAAGTGCATTACATCTCAGATGTCATTGCGTTAGCCGCCTTGGGGATCGTCAGGGTGTATCGTCTGAATTGGTTAATTCATGAAATTCTTACAAGCGGTTCCCCCAGAGTGTGCATTACAAACTTCTTATTGGTCATTTCGAGGGCTTTCCCATAGTCCTCCCGCGTGGCGTTGCGTCCTAGCCTGCATATTTCATGGACATGCCAAATCAGACCTGAGGAGCCAATCGAATTGCCCTTTCAGTCCGATTTGACAATAAAGGTCTCTTGAAGGTGTTTTTCAGGGAATCTGGGCACAGCTCTGCCTGATTCCCCCGTTTTTTATCTACACGCCGGGGCAGCGCTCGACTTCAGATGCTATCCCGGAGCAAGTTGGACAGCTATGTGGGTGAACAGTTTGTGATACGGATAACTCTCACTCAACAGTATCCGTATTCTTCTCGTGTTGCGGATAATCACCGCACCTATCTTCAGCAGTTTCAAGCGAATCGTATCTACCTGACTGCGGGCCAGGTCCGTGCCGGATAGATACCGCCGACGAATACTCTCCAGGAGCACATAGGCAATACTTGATAACAGCAGACGGAACTGGTTCGCCACCACTTATGGCACTGGTGCGATCGGCGAATAAGCCAGTTGCTGTTCCTTGATACGGTTCTCCATATCTCCCGGGCGCATACTCTTGTCATACAGAATTTGTTCATCACCGGCAAGATTTGTCACCACATAACGTGGGTTACCGCCCCGCCGCGAATGTTCAGCCTTAACGATAACTCGTCGCTTCTTATCCCAGGTTGAAGCAGCATAGCTGATCCAGCAAAACTGGCGCTGTTTCTCTCCACTTTCTTTGAAGTCAGCTTTCGCCTGTTCATGTAAATCAGCAGATAAACCGTTAAGGCGACTGTTTTTAGCCTGGCCGAAATATAGCCGACATCATGACGATCACACCAACTCATCATCCGCCATCGACAGAAACCGCTGTCTCCTCGAAAGATTATCCGTACATCAGGCCAGTCCTGTCTCAACCGTTTGACCAGCAATGATAAAATTGCCCATGCGTGTTTGGCGCCATCCATTTTGCTTGACCTCAGATAACTGACTAACAGCTGATCTCCACAGAATACATACAGGGGCAGAAAACAGTAATGGTCAGTAGCCGTGAAAGTACCGTCCCTGCTGGCGACCATGCACTGCATCATCAGTCGCATCGAAATCGAGAATCAACTCTTGGGGAGGCTTGGAATAGGAAGCTATGAATTTGTCAATCAGTACCTTGTGAATCGCAAGAGCTTGCTGTCTGCCCATATGATTCTCGAAGCGACACAGCGTTGACGGACTTGCCAGTGCCTGGTCTTTGCCCAAGGCAGTCTGGATCAGAGGGTCGGTCCGAAGCGTATCGTGATCGTTGAGATCTTCATAGCCCAGGGATATTGCATAAACACGTTGACGCAGCAAACTGAGATAATCGTGCCGAAAATCTGTTTCTTTCTTCGATTATCCGATAGATGCCGGAGCTATTGATGATGTCAGTTTTAAGCGACGATCCATCTCTCTGAGAAGAACGGCACCACCATCACTGGTTATATCTCCCCCGTGAAATCAGCTTGAACCAGACGGCTTTTACAGCTTGTGAAATCGATGGTCTTGTGGTACATTTTGTCATGGCGGAATCTCCCTTTTTTCTTTCTAACTAACTGAATTATAAAGGGTTTTAAAAGATTTCGCCTTCTTTTTTATGAAATATGCGGGCTAAGGATGTCAGGACTTGGATAAGCAGGCGAGACTAAATTTTCTTCAGCAGTCCAAGCTGAAGACAGTCAAATAAAACGATAAAGGCGCAACAGGTTTTACAGCCTGATATTAAGGATGTAATTCTCACCCAAAATAAATTTCCTGACTCATTAAAAGAGTACAATATCACTTTTGAAATAGTAGTAAATGCTCTAAATAGCACTAATGATTAACCATTGAGAGATTGCAAGGGACTCTTGTAATTTAGACTAAAGTGAATATCGCTTTCTCTGAGCACCAGTCGGAAAATTCCAGAAGGTCATTACACTTTCCTGGAGAGAGTCAATTAAGAACTCGAAAAAGATAAAGGAAGTGGGAAAATAATTCAATGAAAAGTCGTCTTCAAAATTCACCATCGTTGATACTCATCGCTGCCTTGTTGCTATTGTCAGCGACTGGCAATTGCCTGGCCCGGCAACCGACTCCAATCATTGCCGCAGAAGCTGAAAATTAAGCAGCTCTACGACCGGGTCGAGGCTCTCGGAACCCTGCGTGCCAATGAAACCGTTGAAATTACCGCCACTGTCACTGATTCCATTACTGCAATTCATTTTACCGACGGCCAGTTTGTCAAAGCGGGTGATATACTTGCGGAAATGACCAGCAGCGAAGAGCACGCCCTGCTCGAGGAAGAGGTTTCCCGTCGACAAGAAGCACTCAAAAGATACGATCGGGTGTTTTCTCTGGTCGCCCGTGGTGCGGTATCTCAGGCGCAGTTAGATGAGCGGGAGCGTGAACTTGAAACCGCCAAAGCGCGCCTGCGTGCCATCGAATCGCGACTTCAGGATCGGCTTATAAAAGCACCATTTAGTGGCGTAGTGGGATTGCGCAATATCAGTCTCGGGGCCCTCGTCGAACCCGGAGACGTAATTACCACCCTGGATGATATGAGCGTAATGAAACTTGATTTTAACATTCCTTCTGTCTATCTGGCTACCCTGAAACAGGGTACGCAGGTGGAAGCCGTCTCTCCAGCCTTTCCGGACAAACCCTTCACAGGTTCGGTGAGTAGCATCGACAGCAGGGTCGATCCAGTAACCAGGTCGATCGTGGTACGGGCCATTATCGATAATGGTGATGGACTGCTGAAACCGGGTCTACTGATGTCTGTGGAGCTTCTCAAAAATGAACGTGCCGCCTTGATGATCCCGGAAGAGGCCCTTGATTCCCAGAGGCGAGATAAATGTCGTGCTGCTGGTTGACGAATCGAAGTCGCCTGCAGTGGCCGAGCAGCGAACAGTCGCAATTGGCACCCGCAGAATCGGCGAGGTGGAGATCTTGGAAGGTTTGCAGCCCGGAGACAAGGTGATTACGCACGGTACGCTCAAGGTGCGCCCCGGCCAGGAAATTTCGATCCGGGGCATGGATGGGCAGAACAAACCACTCAGCGAGCTGTTATCTGGTGATTCTTCAGGTGCTGGACAATGATCCTCTCCGATATCTCGATCAAGCGGCCGGTGTTCGCCTCAGTCATCTCGCTGCTGCTCATTGTTTTCGGCCTGGTCTCCTTTTCCCGCCTGCCACTGCGCGAGTACCCGGATATCGATCCCCCGGTAGTCACTATTGACACAGTCTATCCCGGGGCATCAGCCTATGTAGTGGAAAGTCAGATCACCCAGCTAGTGGAAGAACGGATCGCCGGGGTCGAAGGCATCCGCTTTATCGAATCATCAAGCCAGGACGGACGTTCCAGGGTGACCGTGGAATTTTCCACCGGTCGGGACATAGATGCAGCAGCCAATGATCTGCGGGACCGCGTATCGGGGATTGTCGACGATCTGCCGACTGAAGCCGATCCACCCGAGATCCAGAAAGAAGATTCCAACGATGACGTCATCATGTGGCTGAATCTCACCAGCGACAGACTGACGGTGCCGGAACTCACCGATTACGCCGACCGTTACCTTGTCGACCGATTTTCCGTTCTTGATGGTGTATCACGGGTCCGGGTCGGGGGCGGGCAGCGCTATGCCATGCGCGTCTGGCTGGATCGCTCTGCCATGGCTGCTCGTGATCTCACCGTGACCGAGGTTGAACAGGCGTTAAGATCAGAAAATGTCGAACTCCCCGCAGGTAAAATTGAGTCAGCTACCAGAAGCTTCACCTTACGGTTGGGGCGCGCCTTCCTCACTGCTGATGATTTTTCCAAGATAGTGATCAAGCGTGGTGCCGACGGTTACCTGATTCGGCTCGGCGACATCGCACGGGTCGAGCGGGGTACTCAGGAGAACAGGACTTTTTTCCGGGGCAACGGGGTTGCTATGGTCGGTCTCGGTATCATAAAGCAATCGACCGCCAATACCATAGATGTGGCCCGCAGCGCTAAATCACAAATGGAGTTCCTTAACCCGACGCTGCCGGATGGTATGCAGATCAGGCAGAGCTTTGATACCTCGGTGTTTATCGAGGAAGCGATAAAAGAAGTTTATAAGACGCTGGCGATCGCTATCGGATTGGTAATCCTGGTCATCTTCCTTTTCCTGGGGAGCGTCAGGGCAACAATTGTGCCGGCGGTTTCGGTGCCGGTTTCGATCATCGCCTCCTTCATCGCTTTGAACGCTTTCGGTTTTTCAGTCAATCTTCTTACCCTGTTGGCCCTGGTCCTTGCCATTGGGCTGCTTGTAGACGATGGCATCGTCGTCTTGGAAAATATTTATCGACGTATCGAGGAACACAACGAAACTCCATTGGTGGCCGCTTTCAACGGCACCAGGCAGGTTGGCTTTGCAGTCGTAGCCACTACTCTGGTACTGATTTCAGTGTTTGTGCCAATTGCCTTTCTGCAGGGCGATGTGGGCAGGCTCTTCTCTGAATTTGCCCTGACCTTGGCGGCCGCGGTCTGCTTTTCAAGTATCGTAGCTTTGAGCCTGTCTCCAATGCTCGCCTCAATCCTGCTAAAGCCCAGGCGTCTGGAGCGGGGTTCCCCGCCACGAATCGATCGGTTTTATCGCTGGATTCGACGAACGTATAGAAGGTTGCTGGGGCGCGCCCTTCGCTGGCCGCTTCTGGTCGCCATTGTTTTCGTCTCTCTTCTGGCAGGGACCTACTGGCTGTTCAACCAGATTGCGTCCGAATATGCCCCCAAAGAAGACCGCGGTGCTTTCTTCGTTATCGTCAATGGGCCTGAAGGAGCCACTTACGAGTATATGAGTGAATACATGGATGAAATTGAGGCCCGTCTGATGCCGCTCGTGGACAATGGCGAGATTACCCGTCTGCTGGTGAGGACGCCGCGCGGCTTCGGCAACATTGAAAACTTCAATTCTGGTATTGTGATCTCCGTGCTCGAGCAATGGGATCAGCGGCGCTCGGCCTGGGATATCATGAACGAGGTGCGCTCCAAGCTCAGCGACCTTCCAGGAGTGCAGGCTTTTCCAGTCATGCGCCAAGGGTTCGGTTCCTCGATCCAGAAACCTGTGCAGTTTGTCATTGGGGGTGGGACCTACCAGGAGTTAACTGAATGGCGCGACATTCTTATGGAGAAAATCGAGGCGGACAACCCCGGGCTTTTAGGGCTCGACTGGGATTACAAAGAGACCAAGCCGCAGATCGAGGTAAGCATCGATTACGATCGCGCGGCTGAACTCGGAGTTACGGTGTCGGCAATCGGCAGAACACTGGAAACCATGTTCGGTTCGCGCCGGGTGACCACCTATCTGGAGGAAGGGGAGGAGTATGATGTCATTGTCGAAGGGGAGCGTGATTTGCAGCGCACCCCGAGCGACCTGCAGTCGATCTATGTCCGTTCGGCTCGCAGCGGTAAGCTGGTACCGCTGGCCAGTTTCATATCACTGAAGGAGTTTGCCGATTCAAGTACCCTGAAGCGCTACAACAGGGTCAGAGCACTGACGCTGCAGGCCAACTTGGCCGATGACCTGGCCCTAAGCGAAGCGCTATCTTATCTTGAAACTCTGGCACGCGAAAACCTGCCGGAACGGGTAATCATTGATTACAAGGGCATTTCACAGGATTACAAGAGCAGTTCTGATTCGATCCTGTTCGTCTTTGCCCTGGGTATAGTCGTTGTCTTTCTCGTTCTGGCGGCGCAGTTCGAGAGCTGGGTAAATCCGCTGGTGATCATGTTGACCGTGCCACTGGCTATGGCGGGCGGGCTCTTCGGCCTTTATATCACTGGCAATACTCTCAATATTTACAGTCAGATCGGTCTGGTCATGCTGGTTGGCTTGGCCGCCAAAAATGGTATCCTCATAGTCGAGTTCACCAACCAGCTGCGCGACCGTCAGATCTCTTTTTTACGGGCGGTGCTCCAGGCTGCTGAAATTCGACTTCGTCCGATAGTGATGACAGGCATTACCACCGCTGCCGGGGCTGTACCGCTGATTCTTTCTTCAGGTGCCGGGGCAGAAACGAGGATGGTGATAGGAGTAGTGGTCCTCGCCGGAGTTATATCGGCTACTCTGTTTACGCTTTTTGTGGTGCCGGTAGCTTACAGCGTGCTTGCCCGGCGCACCGCGCTGCCAGGCACGATCGAGCGCCGCTTGCAGCAAGAGCAGCAAAGTTCTTCGGGCACGGACCAGTCACGCCGGCTATAGCAGTTCGACTCAAAGTCCCTTTGCTCGACAGGTGATTGTTTTGCAGATTGTGGATGGAATAGACTTATCTATGAGCCACAACCAGATAGTTCGTCGGCATGGCTCGCTTATCCATGGCGATGCGCACAAAATTGAGGAAGAAAGGTCGCGTTGACTAGCGGCTCGGCGCTCGTTATCAGAGAAGTGAAAAACAGCGCCGGCGTCTGTTTCTGCCCCCGAGCGAAAGGCCAGCAGATTAAAATATAGACAAGTATGATCCAGGGATAAATTCAGTTTTTTGTTTGTTAGGTTAACGGAATTATTAACCTAGAGCTATCTTGGGTGATTTATTCTAGGTAACGTCTTGATTGTCATCCCAACAATCTCTATCATTATAGATGTGCAGGCAAAATGATTCCATTGGATTGTTCGTTTTGCATAACTTAACTATCAATTATAAATCTTATTAAACGAGGAGACAGTCATGAGTATGCGAGGAGAGAAGATTTCTGAAGAGTATCAAAAAATGGTATGGGTAAGAGACAAGGATGGTAAAGAGTATGCATGCTATATTGATGATCTTAAAAGTATAAAGAAAAAAGAAGATCTCTCAGACGAGGAAAAAGAGAAATGTCTGGATTTAAGCCTGGTTCTCGGTGACAGCTGGTAAAAATCGAGCTACAGAATACAGCACTTCACCCCGTTTGCCGATGAGGTAAACGGGGTTTTTGTTATCAGCGCTGGTAGCTGACCGACTCAGTTAATTATTTTTTACTTGGAATTAAGAAATTCACTTCCAAATATTTAAGGTGTTGGCTGTAATCTTCGATCCGGGGCCGTCAACTCTGGCGGCCTCGATTGCCGGTTGGCTCAAAATTTGTTAAATTTGTTGCGTAAAATTGTAATTTGTTGGGTTGTATTTCTCCGGAAAGTCATTATATTTACGTTGTGGTACATTCTATATGTATCATCGGGTGGTGCAGACCCCTTCTTTCTCCCTCCCTCTCGAAAAAGCTGCACCACCCATCATGTCTGATCTTCCCTGCTCAGCCTCTGAATTGCTGTCTCGATTGTGGCAGTCCCGGTTTTTCAATAAAAAGATAACCCAGGAAGAAGCAAGATACTCGGCGATTAGCAGCTGCAATTAGCTTGGATCGGGCAACGTAAACTCTCAAAAATGGAATTTTCCAGGAAGAGCGGGGTAGATCAAGCAGCCGACCTGTTTTGATAGTAATGGCTATCAAAAATCCCTTTATATGGCCCCATTGTGCATTCATGAAACCACCTTAACGTATCAGGTGCAGACAACTGTTACCCGAGAAGGGCCAAATCAGTGGAGAATATAGCCATAGTTGTTTGAGAGTCATTTTTAGATTTTACACGTTGATCCGCTGACCATGAGTAATTGGCTCTTTCAATCTTCCATGAGGAAACCACAATGAAAGCACAGCTATTGATACTTGCGTTGACCTTAACATTTATTACTTCCATGCCCGCCCACAGTGCCCACCACGAAAAAGACATTGTCGACACTGCAGTTGGTGCCGGATCTTTCAATACGCTCGTTGCTGCAGTTCAAGCAGCCGATTTAGTTGAGACCTTGAAAGGCGAAGGACCATTTACAGTTTTTGCGCCAACCGATGAAGCCTTTGCCAAACTGCCAGAAGGAACGATTGAGGATCTATTAAAGCCGGAAAATAAAGAAAAGCTCCAGGCAATTCTCCTTTACCATGTCGTCCCAGGAAAAGTGATGGCAGCGGACGTAGTGAATTTATCCTCTGCCAAAACTGCCAACGATATGAGCCTGTCAGTTATGGTTGATGGAAAAACGGTTAAAATAAACGAGGCTCAAGTCATTCAAACCGACATAATGACTAGCAACGGTGTTATTCATGTAATTGACACCGTTTTAATCCCCTAATTAACCGAAGCAGAAGAAACATATTTCTCGACAGCGGGTTTGATTTGTTTAATCAAGCCCGCTCCTTTCTGTAACGAAGCATACCCAGTCAAAGATTAGGATGCCTGTAAGGCCTGAAGTCGATGAGTAAAAACCGATTCAAAGAAGGCAGAGTGTGTGGTAATGGATCAGAGTAATAAGCATATATCCAGACGACAGGTTCTGCGCAATGGTTTACTAGGGAGCATGGTGCTTTTTACTGGAGTGGCTGTCTTATCTGGTAATGGTATTTCAGCCGCAGGACACGATGTTGACAGTCAAATGAGTATAAACGTTATGATAAGTGCTCTTCGCTCCACCGGGAATGCCGCTTGCCTGGCCGCTGCCCAGAGGCTGAAAGCATTTCGGGCCTCGAAGGTGGAGTATGATCTGCATTTACGTAATGCGGATCTGGGAGCATCGGACGCGGAGGTCATCGCGCGTGCCATCCGCAAGATTTCCAAGAATAATGGCCCAGCCCTGCGGTCCTTCAGTATGAGCTACAATCCCGGACTGACAGATAGCGGTGTCGTAGCCCTGGCCCGGGCATTTCCTTCCACAGTTACCGAATTGGGTCTTGTGGAGTGTGCAATCGGGGATGAGGGCGGTGCGGCCCTTCTGCGCTGGAGTAAACAGGCTAGCGAATTGCGGATGATCTGTGTGGAGGGAAACGGCTTCTCCTCATCTATCAAGTTAGGGTTCACGGCCCTTGCCCAAGAAAGACCAAACCTGCTAGTCGTCGTCTGAGGGCAGCCAATACCCTCAATAACCCTCAATAGCTGTGCTTCTGCTGGCCATATTTCTTCAGGGCAACCGGCATTCCAGCAGATACTAATTCTTCTTATCATCACCCAGATGATTTTCTATTTGAATGATTCTGCCCACCTCGGATTGTTCCAAACCGGTCCATTTCGCCTGAAATTGACTAATCAGGTTAAAGACGAACAGGATGCATTCTAGCGATTGCCGGTGTGTCTCGACCTGATACCGTTAAGATGCACCTTGTGCTGGGCAGCTGGCAAAAAGATTCTGTGCTTTGGGAGTGGCAAAGTCGATGAATCTATCTCCATTTATTGCCTAGTTCGTCAAGACCAGCCTTGCCAACATCTTCTGGAGACATTGCAATTCTAAATTCACAATCCGCGTTAAATTTCAAAAAAAACGGTTCCGAGAATGAAGGAATTTGTGATGGCTCATCGATATTTACAATTGCTACAGCTCCTCGAGTACCACCTTGCTCGGTGAAGTATATTACTTCAGGCTTCAACTCACTTATGATGTCTTTAATTATTGCACCAGCCTTACCCTCGCGGACAAATGTGTTAAATGGCTCGTGGGGAATTTTTACATTCATTAGTATTCTCATTGGAATTTAACCTCGGGTTTTTAGAGAGCTAAATGGTCTGGCAGATAGGTCTTCTATCTGACAAAGAGGCTTCCACCAGACGATTTGCTTCCTGAAATTTTTAGTAAATCAGAAGTTAGGGATTGGTCGTCACAGAAAGCACGCGATGATGTGAGGCAGGAGCAGGACCCTTCTTGAACTCTTTGACAATGTTCTCTCTGAAATCGGGTGTATCCTGACAACCATGAACCTTCTTTCCGTGTTGAACAACAGACTCGAGAAGTTCCTCTTTCATCTCGGCCGAAAGCGCTCTGGTACAGTGAACATCTTTGCTGGGATAGGTGCGGCAAGCACTATGATATCAAGTCATGAAGAACTCCTCCCTGGTAGGAAACGAAAACACAGATGAGGATGCTTTTGAAACGACATCCGCTGACACGTTTATAAGATAATACCACAATGTGGCATGTCAAAGCGATGATTGAACAAGAGCAGGACAATAATAAGAGGAACAAGCTCAACTCGAGGCCACTTTTCTTCAGCTTGATATGCTCCGGATTATTACTGACCTCAAGTGTGAGGGTGCGGGGTGATTATCTTACCGACTGAATCTCTCGCAGTTGAGAAGAACAACGGTGGCAATCTTCCGTCATCGATGGATAAATTTGTTAGAACAAGTAACGATTATAGAGAAGCTACATTTTCTCCGATCAAGGTTCAAAATTCATTTAACAGACAGATAGAAACTTGAATTTTTGCAATTAATCCATAATGTCAGCTAACATCACTATCGGTTTACCATTGCCAATTCATCGACAATTCAACTTACGAGGTTTCCCATGATAGATCTGATGTCCATCGCCCGAACCGAGCATGACGGTGGCGACCTGTTCGGCCTGTTGTCCAATCTTTTCGAGCCCACCGACGAGAGACCCACCGGCTATCCGGAGGCGGTGATCTGGCAGGGTGGGAACCATGACACCATGGTCAAGCCGGTCGCCCACAGTTTGACCGATGCCTATGCACTGCTCGGCACCATCGCCGCCCTCGATGTGCTGGGTCTGCCATTTTATGCAGTACCCATGTGGGCCCAGTACCGTCACGATTCCAAACTCGCGTCGCTGGCTTGGTTCGGCAATATGAACTGCACCTCGATCAAATGGTCCACTGCCGGGGATGCCTATGTGAATGACGGCAATGGCGGAAAAGTTGTGGTCATGGGCAAATCTGGCAATGCGGCCCTGCGTACTCAGGCCGGCGTCTACTGCAACGTCCGTCCCTACGGCCCCATCACCGTCGTTCGCTCCATGCCCTGTCTGCCTTATTCCCAGAACCGCGCGGTCTTCAACGTGTCGGCGGATACCGGCATCATTCACTCAGAGATGAATACGCCGGGCTTGCAGATGGCCTATGCCAACCGGTTGTTCCTGAAAATGGTCAATGACAGCGGCAGTCTCGGACGAGTGGCGATGAAACCGACCCAGGCCATGGAAGACGGGATCAACGCCGGACTGCATTCCTGGCTGCTGCAGGGGACCAAATTTACGGTGGGACGTAAGTACGTGATAGACGGCTATGTGGAGCACAAAGAGGCCGTCGACAGGATCATTGCGCTGCTGCCGGACGATTTCAAAACGGGGATGGAGAGCTGGCAGGGGCAGATAGAACAGCACATTTCCGACACCAATTACGGCCTGCTGCTCTGGGATCTCATCGACAACCGAGACTGCATCATACTGGCGACCGATCTCGATGGCGATCGGCTGACCGACCTACTGGCCGATGTCTCGGATCCGCTGCGGGCCTTTGGCGGGTTAGTTGCCAAACATCTCGGTCAGGAGGTGGATAGCGCCGAGCTCTGGGAGCAGATGGGATATACCACAGGCAATGGACGTGATATGACCTCGGTCATGTATCGCATGTCGGGACCACCGATTTACGAACAGACCTTGGGATCGGCGGACGCCATGCTGCTGCGCCTGCTGGACGGTGACGAGAGCGTCGGGGGCACCAAGAAACCCTATGACCCCCGCATCCATTTCGTCTTGATCAGGCAGGCCTATCTGGACGCCAATCCTGACAATGACGATCTGCGCCGTTGGTTCGACGAGGTCATTGCCACCTTTGACCAGATCTACGCTGGCGAGCGACCGGGCTTTATCGAGGGGTATAAGCAGTTGAAGAGTGGTATTACCCCCTGGGGCGGCTGACCACTGCCTGGGCGGCAGCTTATTAGTGGGTGCTGTCGCCTCCTTCACCCATTTCCCGCTGATCGGGCGACAAGTTCATTGCGGCAGCGGCCCTGCGCTGCTGCCGTGCCTGTGTTCTATGGCTCTGCATCGGTAGTTCAATCGGTACCTCCTCCAATTTCTGTCTCGTTGACGTACCTCTCTTTATTTTCTGGCATTTCCTGCCATTGTGGTTTTTATTCCTCCACATTACTACGACAATGACAGGGCCCTGGTCTCTAAATGACCGCAGCGGCAGATATAAACGCAACCCCAAAAAATAATTTAAGTGGCTGTTTCTAAAAATAAAAAACCGGCCTCGCCGAGCAAGCGCAGAAAGCCGTTCAATGAACGGCATATCATCGGCTTCATGTTCGGAGTCACTCTTGTGCTGACCATGTTTCTGGGAGTCTTGCTGTTCGTCCTTGACCAGTTGCACATTCCGGGAATTCGGGATGTCTCCCAGTACAATCCGCCCCAGGCCACCCTGATCCTCGATCGTCACGGCAAGCTGGTCGACCTGGTGGCGACCGAGAGGCGGATTGTGATCGGTCTGGACAAGATGCCGCCGCTGCTGCCCAAGGCGTTTGTTGCTGCCGAAGACGGCAGATTTTACGAGCACCCGGGGCTCGATTTCTTCTCGGTGCTCAGGGCACTGATCAACAATATCAGGCAGGGTGGAAAGAGTCAGGGGGGGTCGACCATAACCCAGCAGGTGGCCAAAGGGTTGTTGCTGACACCGGAGAAAACCTACCTGCGGAAATTCAAAGAGGCGATCCTGGCCTGGCGGATCGATCGCCAGCTCAGCAAGGATGAGATTATCTATATCTATCTCAATCATATTTACCTGGGTGAGGGAGCCTATGGAGTCGAGGCTGCGGCTTTGACTTATTACGATAAACATGCCGCCGAACTCAATCTGGGCGAGATCGCCCTGCTGGCCGGCCTGCCCCAGGCTCCGAGCCGCTATTCACCGATCGATAATTGGGATAAGGCCCACCAGCGTCAACGCTATGTGCTCAACAGAATGGCCGCTGACGGCTACGTTTCTGAATCAGAAGCCAATGCGGCCTATAATATTGCCCCTAAACTGGCTGGTTCGGCCCAGCGGCAGGGTGCCAACGGCTACTATCTCCAGGTGGTCAGGAAGCGGGCCGAGAAGATGATCGGGGGATCGCTGCAAACGGCTGGTTTGAAAATCTACACGAATCTCGATCAACAGGCGCAGATGGCAGGGCAGCGAGCCGTTCGAGCCGGGGTCGCAGCGGTTGCAGCCCGTAACGGCGGAGGAAACGGAGCTCCGGAAGCGGCACTGGTAGCCCTCGAGGGCTGCAGCGGCAGGGTTCGGGCCCTGATCGGTGGTACCGATTTCAACGCCACGCCGTTTAATCGGGCGGTGCAGGCCAAACGGCCAGCCGGGTCAGTATTCAAGCCGCTGGTCTACAGTGCAGCTCTGGAGAAGGGCTGGACGACCGATACCATAATCGTCGACGAACCGCTGTCGATTCGGGGCGCGGACGGAAAATCATGGAAGCCGAAAAATTTCTCCGGAAAAAATTACGGCCCGGTCAGTCTGAGCCGGGCCCTGATTTACTCTTATAATATCCCGGCGGTGAAGACCATGCAGCAAATAGGGGTCAAACCGGTCCATCAGATTGCCCGCGCCGCCGGCATCAGCACCGAGCTGCCCCCAGATCTCTCATTGGCGCTCGGGGCTGTGGATGTATCGCCGCTCGAGATGAGTGCGTCCTATCAGCCATTTGTCTGCGAAGGCGCCTACACGCTGCCGACCCTTATCGAGTCGATTAGAACCCATGGGGGAGAGACGATTTACCGTCATAAGCCGAAGCAGAACACGGTCATGAGCCGGAGCAGCGCCGGCAGGGTGAAATCGATGCTCACAGAGGTGATCAGCCGGGGAACAGGTAAACGGGCTGCGGGGGTTCCGGGAGTTATCGGCGGCAAGACCGGCACCTCCGACGAAAACCGCGATGCCTGGTTCATCGGTTTTCAGAATCAGCGGATTACCGGGGTCTGGGTTGGCCATGACCGCAATCAGAGCTTAGGCCGAGCCGAAAACGGTGGCCGCACTGCGGCTCCGATCTGGCGGGATTACATGGCCAGAACCGAGAGCAGAGCTGATTAACTGAAGATTCCTTTCAGCGTAAAAAAGAACAGCATAGCCATGATGGCCCCGGCGGGCAGGGTGACCAGCCAGCTGACGATGATATTGAACACCACTCGCAGGTCCAGGGCGCCGATTCCTCTGGCCAGGCCCACCCCGAGGACCGAGCCGACCAGGATGTGAGTGGTCGAAACCGGCAACCCTGTCCGGCTGGCAATAACGACCGTGGTTGCCGCAGCCAGTTCGGCACAGAATCCTCTTGAGGGGGTCAATTCGGTTATTTTTCTGCCGACGGTCAGCATCACCCGGTAGCCCAGGGTGATCAGCCCCAACACAATACCGAAGCCACCGAGCAGCAGTACCCAAATGGGCAGTACCGATTTCTGCATCACCTCGCCGCCGGAACTGACGATACTCACCACCGCCGCCAGCGGCCCAATGCCGTTGGCCACGTCGTTTGAACCGTGGGCGAAGGCCATCGCACAAGCGGTAAAGAGCATCATCGGGGCAAACACCTTCTCGACGCTGGCGAAATGAAAATCCCGATCGGCTTCCCGGTCGGCCTCGATACGCCTGATAAAATACCAGCTTATCCCGGCGGTCATGAGGCCGATGATCACCGCCACCCCGAAACTCTGGGGGACGCTCAAATCGATTTTCAGATGCGTCAACCCCTTGAACATGGTCACCAGGGAGATGATGAAACCGACCAGAAAGACATACCAGGGAGCATAGCGCTTGGCGTTCTTCAGCGGATTTTCAGTATCGAAGATAAGCTTTCTGGTACTCATCACCAGCAGAAATGATATGGTGCCGCCCACCACCGGGCTAACCACCCAGCTGCCGACAACGCTGGCCACCTTGTTCCATTTTACCGCGTCCGGCCCGATGCCGACGATGGCAAAACCTATGAGCGCGCCGATGATCGAATGGGTGGTCGATACCGGCCAGCCTTTCCAGGAGGCGATCATCAGCCAGAATGCCGCAGCCAGAAGGGAAGCCAGCATGCCGTAGACGAGGATCTCGGGGGAGTTGATTATTGAGGTGGGATCGATAATACCTTTGCGGATGGTACTGGTCACGTGGCCGCCGGCCAGGACGGCTCCGGAAAATTCAAAGATTATGGCGATGGCTATGGCCTGTTTGATGGTCACCGCGCCGGCGCCAACCGAGGTGCCCATGGCATTGGCCAGGTCGTTGGCGCCGATGCCCCAGGTCATGTAAAGGCCGAAAATGATAGCCAGAATAACGAATACCGTTCCGTAGGCAGCAATTATATCCATGGTATCAGCCTATTTTGAGAGGAAGAGAAGAAGGCGGTCAGCCACATTTTCGGCCTGATCGGATATGGCGCCGACCAGGGAGATGAGCTGGTACCAGAACATGGCATCCACCGGATTGAGATCTTTTTCAGATTCGAAGAGCTTCCTTCGTATCCGGAACATGATACTGTCAATATTGTGCTCGCTGCGCCGGACACCGGCTATCATCACCGACACCTTTTCCTGTTCCCGGCCGCGGAAACCGACCTGGAGCAGTTCATCGAGACGCTCGATCAGGTCCTTGGCCGCAACCGAGATTTCCATCGTACCCTCGAGCAGTTCATCGAGCAGGTCCTTGATCGGATCCGGCACTTCCATATCCCGGCAGACAAGTGCTTTGGCAATCTCTTCGACCAGATCGGCCAGCCCGTCCTGATCGCTGATCAGATTGAGCAGGTCTTCCCGATCAACCGGCAGCAGCAGGGTATTGGGCAGGTGTACCCGGAAGTCCTGTTTGATGTCGTCCGCTGCCGATTCGAGCTTGATGATCTCCTCGGCGAACTCGCTGAGCTGCAGATAGTCATTTCTATACAGGGCATCGAGCAGAGGTGGAAGCAAACATATGCAGGAGAAAGTCACCCGCATATGTTCCTGCACCGGTTTGAACGGCGAGGTCCTGAATAGATCTGAGAGCGGTGTTGTCGATTTGATATCCATATATCCCTCTGGAAGCCAGCTTTGTAATTCCGGGAGATTGACCCCGGATAGTTAAGGGAAAGTTAAGGTTTAGTTAGCAGATGACGGGGGTAGATTCAAGGATAATATGGCGGACAGGTTAAAGCTGGACGATTACTGTCCCGGAAAGGCTCCGCCTGATACCTCCAATACCTTTGCCAGTAGGCAATACAGAGAAATGTTAAGATTTAGTTTGTTTCCGGATCGAAACTAGTTAGGAGGCGCGAATCCTTGGTTAGGCTTGGAGCCGGTTAATGAGCCTGGTGAGCGGCTCGGCTGGATAGGTCAGGGGAATCATCCGGCCTTTGATCCGGATAAAAATTCCCGGGCCGTTGACGTTGGAGCTGGAGATGATGTGGTGATTCTTGATGGAGCCGACGTTCTGCCAGATTGAACCGAAGGGGTCAAGCGGGGTATGGCCGACGATCACCGGCGTCGATTTTGGGGCTTCAAGCGTTTTGCGCAGTGCTTTGATCTCTGTTTTTCCATATCCGGCCGGGTAATAGGGCCGTTTGATGCGATTCTGGGTGAGTGCCCTGGCCAGCTCCGAATTGCTGCTGACATCAATGATCTGTTCTTTGTTCGTCTCCGCCCTTGGCGGTCCCGCGTGTATGCCGATGAAAGACGTGGAGACGACCATGTAGGGCAACAGCTCGTAAAACCTCTGCATCTCTTCAACATAGGCCGTCCCTCTTGTTTCTGCCAGGGCTCTCTTCATCAGGAGGCCCTGGGGGACCCCGTTCTTCGAGAGCTCCGGGCTGAAGCTGTCGTGATTACCGCGTAAATAGAAGACATTGGCAGGAAAGGCCTTGATCAGGGTAAAGATCAGATCCATGATCAGGATGGAGCTGTCCATGTTCTCCATCTCACCCAGATTCTCGCTGTGAACCGCATCGCCGAGAATGCAGAGTATGGCACGGTTGTTTTGCAGGGCCTGGACCAGACAGTTCTCGGTGAGAATCTTCAGCAGATTGTCGACCTGGCCGTGCAGATCACCAATCACTACCGGCGAGGGTCCGTCGCCGAGCTCCAGTAGTCCTCCGGGTTGCTTTTTGTGGTCGAGGGGGCGATAGGGTTGCTCCAGGAGAATCTGGTTAACTTCGCCGATCAGCTCAAGCGCTGCTTTTTCTTCGAGCTCCGCAATGGTGCCGCCGAGGAGTTCCCGAACCTCGAGCATGGCCCTGACCCGGTCTGCCCCCATCTGTTCGCGGGTATCCTGATCGTCAAGCCGGACGATCTTCACCGGTTTCTCTCTGGCCAGCGGCCGGATGATCAGGTCTCCCCTGCTGTTGGTGATGGCGACGTGGCGCTTGGCCACATCTTTCTTGAAGTTGAAAATGTGATCATAATCCTTGTTGTCACGACCCAGAGTCACGGTTTCACCCGGTTTGACCCGGGCAAATCCCCTAATTTGCCGATCGCTGCAGGTTTCCGGTTTCCTGATGATCCAGTTTTTGTTCTGCCGCAGAAATCTTTTTCTGGCCCCCAGCGGAATTTCCGGGGCCAGCCTCAGATGGAGGCGGCCAACAATGAGGTCGAGACTTTTGCCGTCATGTGGAATTCTGGAAGATTGGTTTAAGTTCTGGATCTCATCGGTGACCGTGAACCAGGGGACCTTGCCCTGACCGACGAGCATCTGCTTCCAGCCCGATACCGTTTTCAGACTCGGCCTCGGCTCGATGGTGGAGACAGCCCAGGGCGGCAGGGCCACCTCTCCCTTCTCGCTGATCAGCATCGGCGGCTGGGTCAATTCACTGCGGATGTAGACGTTCATTCCCGCCCGGTGGAGAAACAGGGCGACCCGGCTATAGACATCGAGTTGCCTGGCCACGGTCTCCAGATCAAGGTTGGCGTCCACCGGGAAGTAGCCGTCTTTCTGCCGGTTCATTCTTCGCTCGAAGATTACTTCAGGTTCGGGAAGCAGAAATTCGAAAATGTAGCGGTCCCGCCAGTTGGTGGAGAATTTCGAATTCGACTCGGGAGGAATTCTGATCCGACGATAATCGATCTTCAGAGCGTCCGGTTCGAGATCGAGCCACTCCTGGTCGAACACCGCCAGGGCATCTTTTATACCGTCGTAAGGGATGCCGAGATGGATTTCCCGGGGGCGGTAGATAAGGCTTCGGTTTTTCCACCACCCTCTTTGGGTCAGATCCAGGTAGCCCTCATTGGGCCAGCCGCGGATCCGGTTGATGTAGTAGGTTTTTCCGGCCCCTGGTGGACCAGTGACCACCAGCTGCCTGAACTCAAGCCCTACCGGCAGGTCGACACCGCGAATGGACTGCACCTCGATAATCGGCTTCAGTTTTTTATGCAGTGCATCCTTCATGATTCGTTATACTAATCCGTTGGCTTATCTGTTTGTGCGTGGCCTGAATCGAATATATCATCTTTTCTGGTAAAGTCATCAGCGGCTCGAGGGTGAGCTTGTCATCTCTATCAGTGGTCGTGGAGAAATGCTATGAACACAAAACAGCTCGTTGAGCGCATCGTGGTTGACACCATCGTCGGGCCTCTGACCATCGGGGGCGACGATAATTATGTCCGCTTTGTGATTTTCGGCAGTGACAAGGAAGCCGACATGTCTGCTCAAAAGACCTCGATGTCAGCTCCACTCAGGGAGGCCTGCACTCAGCTTGATCATTATTTCAGGGGCAATCTCCAAAAGTTTGATCTGCCGCTCATGCTCACCGGTACAGAGTTTCAAAAACGAGTGTGGCGGGCCCTTGCTGAGATCGAGTATGGCCAGATCCTGTCCTATGGGCAACTCGCCGGTCGGCTGGGCAATGTCGCATCTGGCCAGGGCGGTGGGCCAGGCCGCCAATAAAAACCCGTTGCCGGTCATTATCCCCTGCCATCGGCTGGTTGGTTCAAGCGGCTGGATTGGCGGGTTTGCGCCGGGAGTTGAGCTGAAGAAGATCCTCCTGGATCATGAAGGTGTACACGACCGTCTCTGACTTTCCAGGGGTGAAGGTAAACCATAAAAAAAGCCCCTCTGCCCACAATTCGGTTGGCGGCAGAGGGGCGTTTATCTTTATACTGCTCTGCGCTCAATAAGCGTTCATCTGCCAGATACCGCAGGGGCAGGTGTCGGCGCAGAATCCGCAGCCGATGCACTTGTCATCATCCGAGACATATTCGAAGCTGATTTCAGCGCCGATATGAATTTCATTTCTGGTGATCGCCCCGGTCGGACAGATCGTTTCGCAGAGATGACAATCCCGACAGGTGGCGCAGGAGAGGCAGCGGCTGGCCTGGTCCTCTTCAGTCTTGCCCTTGTCGCTCGGATTGTAATGGGTGATAGTCAGCGCCTGTTGGGGAACCAGCTGTTTGGTGAACGGTTTCCATTCCTCCCCACGGATTTCCGCCAGGATTGCTTCGGCCGCGGTCTTTCCGGCCCCAAGCGCATCGGTGGCCAGACCAGGTCGTTCGACATCACCGATGGCCAGGATTTTGCCGTCCGAAGTTCTGTGAGACGGGTCGGTCTGGATCCAGTCGGCGCCACCCACCTGCATGGTCTGCACAGACCGGGGCAGAAACGGCAGCGAGGGGACATCGCCGATGGAAATAAAGACGGTATGGGCCGGGATCAACTCACCGTCTGAGGTCACCAATCCTTCCGGGGTCACCTCTTTGGTCATGACCGGCCATTTGAAGCGGGCTCCATAAGCTTCCGCAGCTTCTTTTTCCTTGCCGAAAGCCAGCGGTTTCTGAATATCGACCAGGGTGACTCTGTCGGCACCCAGACGGTAGGCCTCACAGGCCACGTCGCAGCCGACATTACCGGCGCCGATGACTACGATCTCCTTGCCGATATTCATCGAATCCTTGCCTTTGGCTTCCTTGAGAAAGTCGAGGGCAGGGATGACCCGCTCATGGCCGGGGAAGGTGAGCCTTCTCGGTTCATGGGTTCCGACCGCCACCACCACGTAGTCGAATTCCTTCTGGAGGCGCTCGAAGGTCGAGGGGGTCATGTCGGTGTCAAGATGGACGTGGACGTTGGACAGCGAGGTAAAACGCTTGATCTCTTCATCCCAGATTGCCTGAGGCAGGCGCTCCCAGGGAACGACCTGGGCCAGTTTGCCGCCGAGCTGGGAATCGCGCTCGAAGATATGGGCTTCGACTCCGCCGATGGCCAGCTGCCAGGCGGCATTGAGCCCGGCCGGTCCACCGCCGATTATGGCAACTTTCTTACCGAGCGATTCGGCCTCCTCGGGGGCGTCGAAATTGGCCACGGCTCTTCCCAGTACCTGCATCTCGATGGATCCGTCGATGCCGGTGCGGGTACAGTTTTCCATACACAGATTTGGGCATACTGCGCCGCAGACCGAGGCGGGAAGCGGCGTATAACTCAGAATCAGTTCATAGGCCTCTTCAATTTTGCCCTCGCGTATGAGACGGAGCCGCTCCACGGTCGGAATGTGGATTGGACAATAGTAGGTGCAGGGGGCAGCCTGCTCGTTGTTGGACCACCAGGGGGTCCGGCGCCGCATTTCGCCGGTGACGATGGCACCGATGGCGGATCGGTCGAGACCGGGGGCCAGATCACGCAACGGGTCGCCGCCGCCAAAAGCCTTGTTCCAGAACTCGTCCCTGAACTGGGCCATCGGCATCGGGCCGGACCACATCAGGGCCCGCTCCTGGGGAGTGACCGAGGCTAAGACCTGCCATTCCTCACGGACGGTCAGGCTATCTAAAAGATCTTGCCGGCCGATTTTTTCGAGGTAGCCGGGGATGTTGTCGAGCAACCACTGCCATTGGTCGTCAGTGGGGACATCGAGTCTGGAGTTGGTTTTGGAGTAGGATCCGTCCTCTTTGCCGCGGAAATAAATGAGCCCGCCGACCATGCCGACACAGGGCCGGTAACCCAGCACATTCTCGGGATTCTTGGGATCGACCCCGCAGATGACCGCGATCCCGCCGCAGTTGAATTCGGCGAATGAATCGCCGGTGGATCCGAGTACCCAGAGCTCCGGCTTTTCATATTCCGGATTCCATTTGGTCATGGTCAGACCGCGGGCGCCGATTGAACCGCCGATAAATACCTTGCCGGCGGCCATGGCGTTGCAGACACCGTTGGTGGCATCGCCGAGCACGGTTATTTCGGCACCGATGTTGAGATAGCCGACATCGTCCGACACCGAACCTTCGCAGGTGATCGTCGTTCCCGGCATTCCCATGGAACCAAGCCGCTGGCCGCAGGGTCCTTTGATCTGCAGATGCAGCCCTTCATCGCGCTGGAGTCGGATGCCGATATTGTGCTGACCGTAGGACTGCAGCGTCAGCTCAGAGTATTCGGTTGCCGCTTCCCGAACGATGTATTCAAAATCCATCGAGTTGATGCGGTTGCCGTCCTGATCAAGACCTTTTATAACGTTCGTAGCCACTAAAGAACTCCTTATGCAATAACCTTGGTAATCAATGCCTAGCAGACATATTTGATCTGCAGCCGATCGGCGGCATCCTTGTCGTTGATACCGATGGCATCAGACATGCCGACGGGCAGACTCTGAGATCTGCCGAGCGGTGCCATGATCTTCTTGACGTCGGTCCGAATTGCCATGAAGGTTTCGGCAACCCGTTCCGCCACCTTGTCCGGATCGAGCCGGCGGTAGAGTTTCGGATTCTGGCTGGTGATCCCTTTGGGGCAGATTCCGACGTTGCAGACGTTGCAGCGGTTCTGTTCATTGCCAAGGCAACCGGCGGTGGCCTGCATGATATATTTGCCGATGTGCACCGCACTGGCTCCGAGCATGATCAGGGCCATGCCGTTCTGGGCCACGTTGCCGTTCTTGCCGACGCCGCCGGCGGCGTAGATCGGTACCTCGTTCTGCATACCCTGGGCCGCCAGGTCGAGATAACATTCCCGTACGTTTGAGGCCACCGGGTGTCCGGTCGCATCCATCGAGACATTGTAAGCCGCACCGGTACCGCCATCGATGCCGTCGATCAGCAGTCCGCCGGCATAGGGATTGCGGACCAGATTGTTGAGGACCGATTTGGCCGAGGTCGAGGCCGAAATTTTCGGATAGACCGGCACCTTGTGATCAAAGGCCATGGACAGGGTCTGAATCATCTTCATGACACTCTCTTCAATGGAGTAGAGCGTCTGGTGAACCGGTGGCGAGGGCAGGTCCACACCTTCTGGGAACACCGCGCAGACGGGCGATCAGTTTTGACACCTTGTACCACATCAGCAGGCCGCCGTCGCCGGGTTTGGCCCCCTGGCCGTATTTGATCTCGATTGCGGCCGGATCGCACTGCATATCCGGAATGGCCCTGATGATCTCATCCCAGCCGAAATAACCCGAGGCGATCTGCAGGATGATGTATTTCAGATACGGGCTCTTCAGGACCCATGGCGGACAGCCGCCCTCACCGGTGCACATGACAACCGGGATGCCCAGAACCTCGTTACAGTAAGCAACGCCCTGGAGAAGGCCGAGCCACATGTTGGGGGACAGGGCACCGAACGACATCGACCCGATGACGAAGGGGAACACCTCCCTGGTCGGTGGAATCCAGCCGCCCTGCTGGATGCGTTTGAGATATTCCTCCGGCGACAGGATTCTGCCTATGGTGGTCGACAGGGTGAACTCGTGCCGGCCGGCGTCCAGAGCCGGATCGGTCAGCATCGAGATGCGATCAAACATGATCCGGTCGAGCAGGGAGGCGCCGGTGGTGTTTCTGCGGCCGCCTCGTTTATAGGCTTCACCTTTCTGGTTGTTCAAGAACAGGGTGCGGTTCTCAACCGTGTTGGGCACCGGGCTGATCGCCTCATTGGGACAGACCATGGCACACATGCCGCAGCCGATGCAGGAGTGCACCATATCGGTGCGCTGCCTGATGCCGACGAAGGTGCGGTATTCGCTGCCCCGTTTGCTGCTCAATACCTCGAGGTTGGGCAGCCGCTGGCGCCGGTAGGTCAGGTGCAGACACTCCTTCGGACAGACGCTGGTGCATTGTCCACAGAGGGTGCAGCGGTCCTCCCGATGCTCAATTATCCAGGGCAGGTCGTGATAGGTTAAGCTGCCAGGCTCAATGGGAACTGATCGTATTGGGACCATATTTCTAATTCCTTTCTATCTGGTGGAATAATAACGGTATGTTCTCTCATGGGTTGGAAATCGAGGCTCGGGTCGCGATCGGGTACCATCGCATCGACGCCGCACATTTCCGAGGCGATTGCCCAGACCCCCTCTCTGCCGCCGACGGTCGCCGGACGCAGCTTTTTCTGATCCATGACCAGCAGGCAGGTTTCGTCCGGAAGGGTGCCGATAACGGCGTTGGGGCCGTCGATGATAAGCCGTTTGCAGACGTTGCGCAGGCCTCTGAGAAAGTCGCCCTGGGGGTGGGCGTCCAGTTCCTTGGTGCTCAGCGGAGTGATGATATGTTTGTAGGCCTGCAGAGGCAGGTTGAGCTGTTTCAGGGTGTAGTGGAGTATATGGGTGAATACTTCCGAGTCGCTCTGGTAACCCATATATCCCTCAAAATCCCTGCCCAGAAGCCAGTCGCGAATGGGTACGAAGGCGGTATTCTCGCCGTTGGTCATGGTCGAGATACCCTGCACAAAGAAGGGGTGACAGGCGTAGAGGTTGATTCCGTAGTTGGTGTTCTGGCGTCCCTGGGCCATGCAGACGCGGGATTTGATCTGGCCGTCGTGGAGGCTCAGCAGATTGCCGACCTGAAGCGGCCAGCCGACCTCCTTGATCATCGCCACATCGGGCCAGAAAGAGAAGACCGACAGATCGCCGCCGTGTTTCTCACCATCCTGGCGCAGGGCCAGCCGGGTCTCCATGAGTTCGTCTTCCCTGTCTTTGTCTTCCATCGGCTTGCCCTGAAACTGTTCGGGCATCCGGTAGGCGCGAACGAAATAGCGGTAACGGTCCTTGCCGTCCATTTGGCTGCGGTCCATATGGAACTTGTGGTCGTATTTTAACTCGTAGCCGCGCTCTTCCATGAAGCGGTCCAGCCTTTTCCAGGCCTTCTTGCTTTCGGCGATGCCTGAGAGGATCGGGAATCTCGGGTTGTACTTGAAATCTTCGAACTCCATGCCCCTGAGCAGAAGGCCGAGTCCGGAGCCGTCATAACCTTCCTTCATGGCCTCCATAGCCTCGAGCACCTCGAAGGGCGAGAAGGGTTCATTGGCCGTTTTAAGAGCTAATCGACACATGTGTTTCTCCTGGTAAATAAAAAGCCACCTTCCGGCAACTGTATGAGTTGTTGGTAGAAAGCGAACCGCAGGTAGGGTGCTTCAAGCCGGGTGGTAATAGTTGTTTTTACGGAACCTGTACAAATACACAAAATGTGAAATATCGTCAAGAGACGGCCCGACCGACAATGCGGGAAGGAATGTCGAAGAACTACCTGAATAGTCGAAATTCTCAGAAACGAGAGGGGGAAATGAGCATTACATCAAAGATCATTGATGTAATTAGAAAAACGGTTATTTGGTGATGTTGGTGATATTTTTGACCCTATCGATCTGATCCTTTACTTCGGTAACTTCCTTGACGCCGGGGATGTCGTCGATCAGCGCTTGGCCGCTGGCTTTCACATCACCAACTTCCTTTTTGAAGGAGCCGATCGCTTTGCCCAGGCCGGCGCCAATATCGGGTAGTTTCTTGCCGCCAAAAATGAGTACGGCAATTCCTAAAATAACGATGAGTTCAGGGGTTCCGAGTCCAAACATGGTGTCTGCTCCGATCGTCTCAGTGATCAGCTTTTGGTGGTATCTTCAGGATCCTGGTTGTTTTCGTCCAGTGTTTTGGTTTCATCCTGCTGCTTGGTGGCTTCCTTGAAGTTCTTGATGCCTTTGCCTATGCCGGAGCCGATTTCAGGAAGTTTCCCGGCCCCGAAGATGATGACGATGATCACCAGTATGACTATGAGTTCAGGCATTCCCAGTCCGAACATGTGCGTACCTCGATAGTGCGTTGTGGTTAGAGTAATCCGGCGGCAGATCCGCCGTTCTGTGGCGCAATGTAGATTAGTATGTTCAGAAAGTCAAGCTGGACAGCACGGCGCCGCTGTATCATTTTCCTGCCCCTGCTTGGCTTCTAATTCGCAAAACTTTGGAACTTATTTCCTGCATCTTGCCGATTATCATCTGTTCGTCAATGGTCAACAGTTTTCGTTCTCTCATGACCAGGCGACCGTTGATCATCGAATGGATCACATCGCCGCCCCTGGCGGCGTAGATCAGATGCGAAGGCAGGTTGTAGATCGGCACCAGGTGGGGTTGATCCAAATCCAGGACGATGAGATCGGCTTTTTTACCCGGCTCCAGGGAGCCGATTTCGGTGTCGGCCCTCAGCGCCTTGGCGCCGTTGATGGTTCCGCAGCACAGCGTGGTTTCGGCATCCATGGCGGTCGGATCCATGGTTACGACCTTGTGGACTTTTGCAACACTGCTCATCTCCGAAAACATGTCGACGTCGTTGTTGGAGGCGGGTCCGTCGGTACCGATGGATACGCAGACCCCCTGTTTCAGCAGCTCAGGTATTGGCGCCGCCCCGGAGGCAAGCTTCATATTCGATTCGACACAGTGGCTCACCCTGACCTGCCGCGCTGCCAGCAAGCTGGATCTCTTCTGGGGTCAGCTGCACGCAATGGGCCGCCAGTATACGGCTGTTCAACAGGCCCAGTTTGTCGAGATGCTCTACCGGAGTGAGGCCGTAACGTTCGACACAGGTGGCGACTTCGGACTCCGTTTCGGAAAGATGAACGACCAGGAGGCTGTCGAATTCCTCTGCCAGTGCTCCTGATCTTTCCAAGAGCGAAGGGGCGCAGGTATAGACGCTGTGCGGATCGACGGTGATGGTGATGAGCGGATGATCTTGGTAGCTGGCAAACAGGTTTCTGACCACCTCAAAACCGTTGTCAAGCTTGCCGTAGGAAGGGGAGGCGAAGTCATAAAGCACTTCACCTATCCAGGCCCGGATCCCGGTTTCATCAGCAGCTCTGGCAACCTCACCGGCGAACAGGTACATGTCGCAGAAACTGGTGGTTCCCGATTTAATCATTTCAGCGATGGAGAGCAGGGTCGAGTGGTAGACCATCTCACCATCGAGTTTCTGCTCGACCGGAAAGATATGTTCCTGCAGCCAGGTCATGAGCGGCAGATCGTCTGCGATGCCGCGCAGATAGCTCATTGGGGCATGGGTATGGGTATTGATCAGGCCCGGCATGATCAACCCTGCCGGCTCATGCAGCTCTTCCGCCTCAGGAAACTTTGCTCGCAGCTGCTCGCGGCTGCCGATCATCGTTATGCGGTCCTGATAAACTGCGATGGCGCCGTTATCTATGCGGTCAGCCTGACGCCAGGTGGGCAGCAGATATCTACCCGAGATGATGTAGTGGGCCCGTTCGTTCATATCGTTCATGGTGAGCTCAGTCCCCCTTCAGTCGATTGATACATTCGACGATCAGTTTTTCGAGTCTGCCCGAGGCCCGTCGCCCTTCGGCGATAATATCTTCCAAGATAATAGGTTGGAAATTGTCGGGGTCATTGACATTGGAGATCAACGACAGACCGAGAACCTGCATCGAGCCGTGGTGGGCGACGATCACTTCGGGAACCGACGACATACCGACCGCATCTGCCCCGCCCTCCCTGAGCCAGCGAGTCTCGGCGGGGGTCTCGAGGCTGGGACCAGGGATACACACGTAGGTGCCGGTGACAACCCTATCGATCTGGAAGTGAGCGGCGCTGTCCAGGGCCATTTTGATCAGATCCGGACCGTAGGGTTCGGAGAAATCAGGAAACCGCGGGCCCCACTCTTCTATATTGGGGCCTCGCAGCGGATTTTCACCGAGGAAATTGAGATGATCCCTGATGACCATGATGGTGCCCGGAAGAAACAATGGGTTGAGCCCGCCGGCGGCGTTGGTGATGATCAGGTTGGTAACCCCCAAAAGCTGCAGAACCCTGATCGGCAGAGTAATTTCCTGGGTCGAATAGCCTTCGTAAAAATGAAACCTGCCGGACAGAATCAGCGTATGGCAGCCGCCAAGGCGGCCGATCTGCAGGGCCCCCTGATGACTTTCGACCGTCGATCTTGGGAATCCGGGGATGTCCTCGTAGGCGATCTCATGTTCGAGCTCCAGCTTGCTGCTCAAACCACCAAGCCCGGTCCCAAGTTGGATGGCTGTGGGCGGAATTTCTGTACAGATATTTTTGATATAGGAAGCGGCCCTTTCGACCTTGTCTCTGTAGGAGCTGGCGGCGCTGCTCATGGCCGGTGGAGGGCATGGGCTTCGATATAAGCCATGAGCTCTTCTATCGAGCCGTCCATCACTTCACAGCGAGTGGGCTTACCTTCCAGCTCGCTCAGAGAGGGGGGAAGATCGGGCTGCCTGCCGATCGCCTGTTCTACGGTTGCACCAAACTTGGCCGGGTGCGCGGTTGCCAGGCAGACCATGGCTACGCCCTGGGCACGCTGCTGCTCGGCCGCTCTGACGCCAACAGCCGTGTGCGGGTCGAGGATATAGTGATAATCCTGGTAGTAGCGGGCGATGGTTTGCTTTACTTCATCCTCGGAGATCGATGAGGCGGTAAAATCCCTTTTTATGTGGGCCAGATAATTTTGCAGATAGAGTTTGCCGTCGACCCTGAATTTGAGCATGGCTTCACGCACCAGGTCGGGTTCGCGATCCATCAGGTAGTAAAGGTAGCGTTCGAAATTTGAAGCCGCCTGGATATCCATGGAAGGAGAAGAGGTGGCAACCACCTCACCAAGAGAGTAGTCGCCTTCATTGACGAAACGTGAGAGGATATCGTTCGAGTTGGTGGCCAATACCAATTTGCGGATGCAGCCTTCCGGCAGCATCTTCTTGGCGATGTAGCCGGCGAAAATATCGCCGAAATTCCCCGTGGGCACTGAGAAGGAGACGGCGCTGTTGTTCTCGTGTCCCGCTACATGCAGGCAGCTGGAGATGTAATAGACCACCTGAGCCAGAATTCTGGCCCAGTTGATCGAATTGATCGCCCCCAGGTGGTACTTGGTTTTGAACTCGATATCGCTGAAAATCGCTTTGACCGTTGCCTGGGCATCGTCGAAGGTTCCCTTGACTGCGAGGTTGTAGACGTTGGCATCGGCGACACTGGTCATCTGTTTTTCCTGCACCTCGCTGATTCGCTGATGGGGATGCAGAATGAAAATACGTATCCGCTCTTTACCTTTTACCCCGTAAATCGCGGCGCTCCCTGTATCGCCAGAGGTGGCGCCGAGGATGTTGAGATAGCCGTCGTCTTTGGCCAGCAGATACTCAAAGAGATTGCCGAGAAACTGGAGGGCAATATCTTTGAAGGCCAGGGTCGGGCCATGGAACAACTCGAGGATGTGCAGGTCGTCCAGATGAACGTGGGGGACTATCTGCTCGTCGGTGAAGTTGTCATATGACTTGTTTATCAGTGCTTTTAGGTCGGCGGTGGGTATGTCGTCTATGAAACGCGACATGACCTCGTAGGCCAGTTCGCTGTAGCTGAGCGGCTGCCAGGATTCGAAAGTGGTCCGATCGATGCGAGGAATTGCCCTGGGCAGCAGGAGGCCACCGTCCTCGGCCAGTCCTGTCATTACGGCCTCGGTGAAAGAGAGTGGTGGCGAATTTCCTCGGGTGCTGAGATAGTGCATTATTCTGCAGTCGGTTGGCTATTATCCGAACGTGAAAGTCAGCGCTCGGTCTCCAGGCGCGGCGCGTCATGCCACAGCCCCTCGAGATCGTAAAAATCCCGCTGCTCATGATAGAAAATATGGACTATCACGTCATCAAAATCGAGCAGCACCCATTTGCCTTCGGAGAGTCCTTCGGCCCGGCTGGTATTGATTCTCTTGGAACGCAGTTCATTTTCCAGGTTTTCAGCCAGCGCCTGTACATGGCGAGTGGACCTGCCGCTGAGGATGACGAAGTAGTCGGTGAACGAAGACATTTTCCGGACATCGAGAACAACAATATCCTCACCCTTGCCGTCAGATGCTATCTTCACGCAGATAGCGGCGATTTGTTCGCCCTCGAGGGCCCGGTATTCTTTTTTGAGTTGTGTCATACTACCTATTTGCGGTTATAGCTCCGCCCTGTCAACTCTTTTTTCTGCTTCTTCCTGGCTTTCTCGGTGGGAACTCGAAACTGATTTTTCCCTTACCGTCCAGCAGGAGATAGGCGTCGAAAGGTTTTCTTTTTTTGGAAATAAAGCCCTTGATCAGCGGGCTTTTGCCATCGCTCAGGAGCTTCTTGATGTCCGCGTCGGTGAGCGTTTTGGAGAGGATCATCTTGCTTATGCGCAGGCCGTTTTTATCATCGCCGTTGATGGCCGATTCGGACATGAAACCGGTGGGCGTTTCATACACAGAGGTTCCATCTATCGGCGATACTCCCAGTGATCCGTTCTTTCTCACCAGGTCCATATCGAGGTCCTCATTGGCATCCAGAAAGAGGAAATCGATTTTATTGTTGGTGAGCTTGAGCGAGGCCGCAAAAGGCTTGCCTTTTTTGGAACGAAAGTCGGCAAAGGGACCAATGGTTTCACCTTTGATGAGTTGAATCACCTCTGATTCCTTCATGACCCTGCCGCCGAGAATCTTGCGGATCGTGATCGCCTGATCCTGGCTCACATAAGCAGTGGGGGTTTCCTGAAACACGACCCCATCAATTGGACTGAAACCGGCTTCACTGGTCTGTTTTGATTCGTCGTAGGTTTTGATCCGTTGGATGATGTTATCGGTCAGTCCGCGGATTTCATCCATGAATTTCGAACGGGTCAGGGTTCCCTTGAGAATCTGGTTCAGTTTGTATTCCCACTCCCCGGTCATTTCAGGTGAGGCCAAAACATCAATCCTCATGGCCTCCAGAAGAGCGATCAGTTCGATGGCCTTGCCGGTGGGAGCCAGCTCCTTTCCCTCTCTGACCAGGTATTTGTCTTTGATCAGTTTTTCGATGATTGAAGCCCGGGTCGCCGGTGTTCCCAGTCCGCGTTCTTTCATGGCTTCTGCAAGTTCGTCGTCATCGAGCAGCTTGCCGGAGTTTTCCATGGCCGATAGCAGCGTCGCTTCGCTGAACCGGGCCGGTGGCCTGGTCTCCATTTCCTTGAGCTCGACAGAACCGCAGACCACTTCGCTGCCCGGAGGAATCGGTGCTATAATGTCTTCCCCCCGTTCCTCTTTGCCGGACAGGTAGACCGCTTTCCAGCCGGGAGTGACAAGTATCTTTCCCTCGGTGAGAAACGATTCTTCTTCGACTATCGAAATTCTTCTGGTTTTGAGATATTCGGCGGCCGGGAAAAAGACGGCAAGAAAACGCTGCACCACCATTGTATAAATCTTCAGCTCTGCCTCCGACAGGGAGGTAGGAAGGTTATTGGTGGGGATTATGGCATGGTGGTCCGACACTTTGGCATCGTTAAAAATCCGCGGATTTGACTTTACATATTTTTTTTCCAGAATGGTCTCTGCACAGCTCTTGTAGCGCCACCCCTGCTGCCGGGTCACCACTGCTGCCGAGATTTTCAGGTAGTCTTTGGGCAGATAGCGGCTGTCGGTGCGAGGATAGGTGAGTACCTTATGGCGCTCGTAGAGGGCCTGGGCGATGGAAAGCGTGTTCTGGGCGGAAAATCCGAAGCGGCCGTTGGCTTCGCGCTGCAGCGAGGTCAGGTCATAGAGCTGGGGTGGAGCCTGTGTGGTTTTCTTACTGGTATCGCTGACCTGGGCCGGCTTGGCCCGGCATTTATCAACGATCTCCTCTGCTGTTGAGCGATCCCAGACGCGATCCTGACGGGTGTCCGGATCGGCAGGATCTTTTTTGAAAGAGGAGTCAATCCACTTGCCGATATAATGGCTGCCGTTGAATCCGAAAGCGGCCTCGAGGTTGAAATAGGTTTTCGGGATGAAATCCATCCTTTGCTGTTCACGCTTGACCAGCATTGACAGGGTAGGGGTTTGCACTCGCCCGCATGGGGTCTTGAAAAAGCCGCCGAATCTAGATTTATAGGCGGTCAGGGCCCGGGTGGCGTTGATACCGATCAGCCAGTCAGATTCGGAGCGGCACAGGGCGGTGTCTTCAAGAGGAATCATTTCCTCATCGTTTCTCAAGGCCGAGAAGCCGTTTCGGATCGCTTCATCGGTCATCGATTGCAGCCACAAACGCTTTACTTCTTTATTGGCCACCGATTTGTTCCAGACGCAGCTCAATATATACTTGAAGATCAGCTCTCCCTCACGGCCGGCGTCGCAGGCATTGATGATCGTCGCCACGTCCTTTCGTCGGATCAGCTTCTGCAGAGCATTGAACTGACTCTTGGTTCCATCGAGCACCTTAAGCGGAAAGGTCTCAGGCAGGATGGGCAGATCGCCAATCCGCCATTTCTGGTAACGGCTATCGATTTCCTCGGGATAGCAGATCGACACCAGATGACCTACGGCATAGGAGACCAGGTAGGAAGCGCTCTCGTAGTGCGTTCTGGTTCTCTTGAAAGAACCGGGCAGGACTTTTGTGAGATCCGCTGCGACACTTGGCTTCTCGGCTATTATCAGTGTTTTTTCCGTCATCGGTGTTGGTGAAATCCGGCCGCCATCATGGGGTCAAAAAGATTATGTCTGAAGAGCTATCGAGCCGGGTATGGAAAATAACGGTGGTATCGGGAAATCCCGGCAAGGCTCAGCTCGATTTGTCAGACGTTGTATTAATCTGTTTTTGATTTGTCAAATTAAATTTCTGCCGGAGGGCTGGCTAAAGCAAGGGGTAGAGTACTGATAATCCGTCTGTGGAAAATGGCCAAAGGGTTGTTTCGGCAGGGTTATCTTCCTTGATTCCCGAAGCGTGATAGGGAGGCTGAATATATTTTCCACAAGTGGTCCGCTCCGCCCCCCCGGCTCAGGTGCTGCCATTCTTCGAGCCAGCACGAGGTTCGGACCTTGACTATTGAGACAAAGTGTGTTTATTTATATGAGTTTCAGCTGGGGGAATGCGGGCATAGCTCAGTTGGTAGAGCGCGAGCTTCCCAAGCTTGAGGTCGCGAGTTCGAGCCTCGTTGCCCGCTCCACGATGGTGTCTCAGTTAGTCTGGGACCCGAAACTTTTGGTCATACCTGTCCGGAAGCGTCCCTTCAAGGGCTGACTGGACGGGAAGATGAAAGTGGGCTTTGCCCGCTTTTTTTTATGGTTGAATAAGACTGTTTTTGCCGGTTGACCGACAAACAGTAGAGCATATGAGTAATACGGTTATAGAAAGGGTACGAGAATTTGCCGATTCTCTGCTGCCGGCGATGGGACTGGAATTGTTTGATGTCCAGTTTCACCGGGAGGGGCATGGCTGGGTTCTGCGTCTTATGGTTGATAAAGAAGAGGGGGTCACGCTTGATGACTGCTCTCGGGTGAGCAGAGAAACCAGTGATTTTCTGGATGTTGAGGATATCATCGAGCATCCATATCACCTGGAAGTCTCTTCGCCGGGACTTGAACGCCCGCTGCGAACGGTGGCTGAATGCCGGCGCCACCTCGGTAAGAAAGCCCGCATCAAAGTCAAAGAGGAAGTCGACTCCCGGCGGGTGATCGTCGGAGAACTGCAGGCCGTTGACCAGGATGAAATTTCAGTGCTCAGTGAAGAAGGTGAGACGCTCAGGCTGAACTGGGAAAACGTCCAGAAAGCCCGCCTGACACTCTGATATAGACCGGCTGACGAGAAGATTGAGTAGTGCCTGATTGGCAGGCAGTTATTGCGAGGAAAGATACATGTTATCTGATTTAAAACGAATTATTGACCAGATCAGCAGAGATCGTGGATTCGATAAAAAGCTTCTAGTCGAGGCAATAGAAGAAGCGGTCGCCTCCGCTGCACGCAAGAAGTACGGCAGCAGACGCGATATCGAGGTGCACTACAACGAGGAATATGGAGAGGTTGAGGTGTTCCAATTCCGCAATGTGGTAGAGCAGGCGGTCGATGATCAGACTGAGATTTCATTCGAACAGGCCCAAAAGCTCGATCCCGAAGTGCAACTCGGCGATGAACTTGGCGAAAAGATGGAGAATATCACCGACCTTGGCAGGATCGCGGCCCAGTCGGCCAAACAGGTTATTATCCATCGGATGAAAGATGCTGAGCGTGAAGTAATCTATGATATGTTCAAGGATCGCGAAGGAGAGGTGGTAAGCGGTATCGTACAGCGGTTCGAACGAGGCAACATGATCGTCAACCTGGGGCGGACCGATGCCATACTCCCCAAAGAGCATCAGATTCCCAAGCGTTCCTTTAAACAAGGTGATCGCATCAGGGCGTATCTCACCGAAGTGCGGCAGAATGCGCGGGATTCTCAACTTATCCTGTCCCGGACCGCCGATGAATTTCTGGCCAAGCTGTTCAACATGGAGGTGCCGGAGATTGCTGAGGGTATTGTCCGGATCATGGGGGTCAGTCGCGAACCCGGGTTTCGTGCCAAAATTGCGGTCTCTTCTACCGAGTCGGACGTCGATCCGGTGGGTGCCTGTGTCGGGATGAAGGGATCACGCGTCCAGAATGTGGTTCAGGAGCTGCAGGGAGAACGGATCGATATCGTTACCTGGAGCCCGGATCCGGCCAAATATGTCTACAACGCACTGGCACCGGCGCATGTAAGCATGGTCATGGTCGACGAAGACGCCAATTCTCTGCTGGTGGTGGTTCCCAACGATCAGCTCTCTCTGGCCATTGGCCGCCAGGGTCAGAACGTCCGCCTGGCTTCCAAACTGATGGGCTGGCGCATTGATGTAAAGAGTGAACAGCGTTGGGCCAACCTGGAAGATGAGGGTTATCAGTCACTGCTGAAGATAGCTGGAATAGATGAGGGGCTGGCTGATCAGTTGTTCAGCAAAGAGATTAAATCTGCAGCCGATCTTGCCATCGCCGATGTTGAGGAACTGATCATCATCAGGGCTATCGACGATGACTTTGGCCGGCAGCTTATTGAAGCGGCCGCCAAAGTTGCCGAAGAACTGGGCCTCCCGCTGGCGGAGAAAAAACCAAAAGCCCAGGAGACGGCAGTTGAGGACGGCGAGGCAGAGGAGCCGGTGGCTGAAGAGATACCAGTTGAAGAGTCCTCCGCCCCGGAGACGGAAGCAGACACCACCGACGAAGACAGCAGTGTCGAGACGGAAACTGCCGAGCTTGAGCCAGAAGTACCTGAGGAAGAGCCGGAGCCGAGTGAGGACAAGCAGTAACTGGGGCGATGACCAGGGAACCGATCAGAACCTGCATCAGCTGCAACCGCAAACGGGTAAAATCCGAGCTGATCAGATACGTCTGGCACGACGGTTCAGCGCTCACCGATCCCTCGCAGAAACTAGCGGGACGGGGGGCGTATCATTGTGACAAGAAAGAGTGTAAAGAGAGATTTAAAGCTAACGGGAAACGATTGAAACGGGTGTTTCGTCTAACCTGACAGGTAGCAAGAACTAGAGACAGGGATCTTCGGATCAGGTCGATGATTTTTTTGTTTTTCAGGAGCAGGGTATGAACAGAGTGAGGGTTTACGAACTGGCGAAAGAAGCCGGCATGGGGAGCAAGGAACTTGCCGACAAGTTGATTGCCGCCGGTTACGAAATCAAAGGCCATAGTTCGACGGTAGATGAAGATACGGCCGACAAGATCCGTAAGACGATGTTCAAAAAGGCCAAGGCTGAACCCAAACCCGAACCCGAGATCGAGAAGGTCGAAAAGCGAATAGAAGGTGAGGGTGATCAGAAATCGACTGTGATCCGCCGCCGAACCACGATAATAAGAAGACGTGCCAAAGCGAAACCCGAAGAGCTTGAGGAAGCAGCAGAGGAATCGGCTGAACAGGAAACCGACGAAACACTCGAGACTACGGCTGTTTCTGAACCGGCGGATGGGACGGAAAGCGCAGAGATTGATGCCGGCCAAGAAGCTACTGCAACGTTGGAAGAAGAATCTGAACCGGCAGACGTGATTGAAGAAGCGGCCGAAGCAGTCGAGGAAGCCGAGGTCGAGGCGGGGGACACCGAAGCAGAGGAAATGGCTGGAGCCGATGAGCCTGCGGAAGAAGACGCCGCGGCTGAAAAGGAAGACTCCCCGAAGATCACCCAGCCGAAGAAGGTCGAGCGCAAGAAAATTGCCAAGGTGGTGGGTACCATCGAGCTTCCGACCCCGCAGGAAAGGGACAAAACGGATCACCAGCGGCCTAAAAAGCCTGTCAAACGAGGCCCTGCCAGGCCAGGAAGGGACAATGCTGCAGCGGTCGTGCAGCCTGGGCCGGTGCCCGAGTCCAGTGATCGGGCCAGGAAGAAAGGCAAACGTTCTCAGGGCGAAGGAGATGAGAACGGCGATCGTCGGGCCAAGGGTTTTAAGAAAGGCAAGAAGAGCGTCAAGTTTACCCATTTTGATGCTGACTATCAGCGTGGTGGCAGACGCGGTAAGCGCGGCAAACTGAGATCGGAAAAGAAATCCGCCCCGTCAACCATCGAGATGAAAGCCAGCAAGAAGAAAATCACTATCTATGAGTCCATTTCCGTCGGTGACCTGGCCGCCAAAATGAAAATCAAGGCCAGCGAAGTGATCGCCAAGCTCATGGGGCTCGGGGTCATGGCCACGATGAATCAGGCGGTCGATGTCGATACGGCTACGCTGATCGCCACCGATTTCGGTTATGAGATCGAGCAGGGTATTACTGAAGAGATCGGGGTTCAGATACTGGACGCCCAGGAGGAAGGTGGTGAGGAACGGACTCGTTCGCCGGTGGTCACGGTCATGGGTCATGTCGATCACGGGAAGACCTCGATTCTCGATGCCATCCGCAAGACCGATGTGGCAGAAGGCGAGGCTGGTGGTATAACCCAGCACATCGGTGCCTATCATGTGCGTTCCAAGGCTGGCGACGTAACCTTTGTGGATACTCCCGGCCATGCCGCTTTTACCGAGATGCGGTCTCGAGGTGCCCAGATCACCGATCTGGTCATTCTGGTGGTTGCCGCCGATGACGGCGTCATGGATCAGACCCGGGAGGCGATTAACCACGCCCAGGCTGCAGACGTGCCCATACTTGTGGCGGTGAATAAGATAGACAAGGACAACGCCGATCCGGACCGGGTCAAGCGTGAGCTTGCCGAACTCGAACTGATCCCCGAAGATTGGGGCGGACAGACCATTTATTGCGAAACTTCCGCCAAACAGAACATAGGTATTGACGAATTGCTGGAAAACATTCAGCTCATGGCTGAGATCCTGGAACTCAAAGCAGACCCCACCAGGAAAGCCAAGGGCAGAGTGGTTGAAGCCAGGCTGGATAAGGGGCGCGGCGCCGTAGCCACTGTTCTGATCCAGGAAGGAACGCTCAAGAACGGCGACAGCTTCGTGGTCGGGCAGTACAGCGGCAAGGTCCGGGCTTTACTTGACGACAAGGGGCGCAAGATCAAGACTGCGGGCCCCTCAGAGCCGGTTGAGGTTCAGGGGCTCTCGGGTGTTCCCCAGGCCGGTGACGAGTTTATCGTCGTTACCGATGACAAAATGGCCAAGAACGTCAGCCAGGCACGTTCCATGAAGGTGCGGGAGTCGGAGCTGGCAGCCGGCAGCAAGATCTCTCTGGATAAACTGTTCGAGCAGATGAGCGAAGGCGATGTGCAGGAACTGCGGGTAATCATCCGCGCCGATGTGCAGGGAACCCTGGAAGCCTTTGCCAAAGCTGCGGAAGAACTTTCCACCGATGAGATCAAGGTACGGGTGTTGCACGAGGGCTCCGGTACGATAAGTGAATCGGACATCTTGCTGGCCTCTGCTTCAGATGCCATCGTCATCGGTTTCAATGTGCGGCCGTCGTCCAAGATTAAGGAACTGGCAGAGAAGGAGCATGTTGATATCCGTTCCTACGATGTAATCTATCACGCCCTCGACGATATAAGAAAGGCGATGGTGGGCATGCTCGATCCGACCTTCGAGGAAGAGGTTATCGGCAACGCCGAAGTACGCGAGGTATTCAATGTGCCCAAAGTCGGCAGGATTGCCGGTTGTTCGGTGACCGACGGGACGATCAGGAGAAATGCCGGAGTCAGAGTGCTGCGCGACGGTGTAGTCGTTTATACCGGTAAAATAGGGTCGCTCAAGCGTTTTCAGGATGACGCCAAGGAAGTCGCTTCAGGCTACGAATGCGGTATCGGAGTCGAGAACTTCAACGATATCAAGGTCGGTGATAATCTCGAAGCCTTTGTTATGCTGCAGGTAGAATCCACTCTCTAGTAACGGATTTGGCGACCATGGCTACCCACTGGCATCCAAAGCAGGAACTGGAATCACTCGGGGCTGCGCGAACCCAACCACCTAAACGGGCCTCGCGGGTCGCCGACGTGATTAAAAATGAGTTGTCTGTGCTGCTTGTTCAGCGAGTACGGGACCCTCATCTGCGGGATATTTCGATAAGCAGGGTTGAGCTCTCAGATGACCTGCGCCACGCGAAAGTCTATTATACAATGTTTCAGGGTCAGGAAAATATGACCCAGGTGACCAGGAGTCTCGATAAAGCGACCGGATTCATGCGCAGTCATTTGGCCAAAACCCTGAATCTTCGGTTTACGCCGGAACTTCGCTTCTGGTATGATGAGGAATTCGAAGAGGTTAAAAAGATAGAGAAACTGCTCGACGAGATCGCCCGTGACAGAAATAATCGAGAAGAAGATTCCTGAGAAAATTCTTGAGGTTATCAGGGATACCAGTCACTTCGTGGTGACCACCCATGTGCAGCCCGACGGCGATGCAGTGGGCTCGCTTCTGGCCATGGCCGATATGCTCGAGCAGATGGGCAAGAGGGTTTTCGCCTACCTCGATGAACCAATATCTCATCTCTATGATTTTCTTCCGGGCTGCCGTAAACTGATCTCTGACATTGACCGGCTGCAGTTGTTTGTCGGCGAGGCGGGAGTCGATATCTGTGCAATCGCCCTGGACTGCGGGGAAGCCGATCGCATGGGCCGCTATCAGGATTACTTTCTACAGATATCACCCTTTGTGGTGGTTGACCACCATCTCTCCCATCTCAATTTTGGCGATTATCGCTGGGTCGATCCACAGCGCAGCTCCACCGGCGAGATGGTCTATGAAATTGGCCAGGCGCTGGGGCAGACTCCAACCTACGAAGGTGCGTTTTCTCTCTATGTGGCGATCTGCACCGATACCGGTTCATTCAGATATGAGTGTACCGGTCAGCGAACTTTTGAAATTGCCGGCAAACTTGTGGGTTTAGGTGTTAACCCTAATGAAGTCGCCGGTTTGATCTACGACAACTACAGTCCGGAACGTCTGGATTTAATGCAGCAGGTTCTGTCAACGCTTGAGCTGAGCGAGAACAAGCAGATTGCCTGCATTCATGTGACCCGGGAGATGTTTGACCGCAGCGGTACCCTGGCTCAGGATGTGGAAGGATTTATCGAATATGCCCGGTCTATCAGTCCGGTGAAGGTCGCCGTATTTATTAAAGAAACCAAATCGGGCACCATTTCTGTGAGCTTGAGGGCAAAAGGTGAGTGCAACGTTGCTTCGATAGCCAAACAGTATGGAGGTGGCGGGCATCGAAACGCCGCGGGCTGTAAATTTCCGGCTGATTCCTTGGAATCAGTCCGAGAAAAAGTGGTCGACTCCATTAAAGACGCCCTCCGAGCTCCCTCCTCTGGAGCGAGCTGCTCATAGTTCGATCCAGTCGTGTTACCAATCTGATGATTTCCCCAACTGATCCCGGTGTTGTCCTGGTTGATAAGCTTCCGGGCAAGACATCGTTCAGCGTCGTAAGATCGGTTCGAAAGATTTTCGGGGTCAAGAAGGTTGGCCACGCCGGCACGCTGGATCCATTTGCCTCCGGCCTGCTGGTGGTCTGCATCGGTCGTCCGGCCACCAGACTTATCGGGGAGCTCATGGAGGGTGAGAAAACCTATCGGGCTACGGTGGTACTTGGCAAGACTTCCACCACCCAGGATCCGGAAGGGGAGATAAGCGACAGCGGCTCGCTGGACGGTATCGATCCGGACAAGATCGAAGCAGTCTTGGCCGGGTTCAGGGGCAGGATCCTGCAGACGCCGCCGCATTTTTCTGCTCTCAAACATAAGGGCAAGCCGCTCTACCATTACGCCAGGAAAGGGATAAAAATAACCAAGGAACCTCGGGAAGTGACTATCCATGAGCTTGACCTGACTGAGGTGGATCTGGTCGGCGATTGCTCTGACCCGTCAATGGAGCTGCTGATCAGGTGCAGCAAGGGAACGTATATCAGAACTCTGGCCGAAGATATTGGCAGATCTCTGGGATGTGGCGCCTATCTGTCCGCTTTGAGGAGGACCCGGAGCGGCTGCTTTTCTGTTGAAGAGTGCCTACCGGGTGGCTGTTTGGATGATCCCGAAAAGACACAATGGGTGCGGGAGCACAGGATCGAAGTAGGAGAAGTGCAGAAACTCTTGCATTCTTCTTGAATAATGAATATTATGATCTGTTTGAATAAATCAACCTGGCAGGCACAGAATCTCTTCTGGTTGAGATTATCGTGTGTGCGTAGTATGTTTAATGTATAGGATAAGCTAAATAAGAGCGCAGTAAAGGAATATAGGAGGTTTGTGGTGGCACAATCGGCAGTAAGAAAAAACGAGATTATCGAGAAATACAAGACACACGAGTCCGATACCGGTTCATCCGAGGTGCAAATCGCTCTATTGACCGATAGAATCCAGTATCTCACTGAACATTTCAAGATACATCAAAAGGATCATCATTCCCGTCAGGGGTTGTTGAAACTGGTTGGCCAGCGGCGCAGTCTGCTTGATTATCTTAAAAACAAAGATGTTCAGAAATACAGAGCCCTGATCAAGGACCTTGGTATACGCAAGTAAGCCTGCCTGACAGACTTCCATGTCTATCGCTGTTCAGGTACGGTGGGAAATTCGCCCGCCACTCTTCTTACATGGTTCTTTTGAAGAACTGTTAAACCGGATGGCAGAGTCGCTCGTTTGCAGCGGCTGGGCTATCCGGTTTCGCTCTTTTTCACATGCCGTAAGGCAAATGGGTAGCTTTAAAAATTGTCTTTTCGCTTAATCTCTGCGTTGCGCGCGAAAATTTTATCCTCGGAATATAAGTTGATATGCCTGTGGTAAAATTTCCACACGCGCCTTGATCTTTAACGAAAATCTCAATTTTTTAAGGCACCCATTAATTTAGTAAGATTTAAGTAAGCTGTTCTGCAATAGGGCAGGACGGTAGGAAGGATTAGGAAATTTCTAATTTGAAGTGAAGGTAAAACGGCCGGCAAGAAGCCGGTCGGTGATCGTGGAGCCGAATAGGCGGCCCACAAGTGGAGACATTATGATTAAGAAGGTAGAGGCTACGATCGGTACAAATCTGATTACCATCGAAACAGGTAAGCTTGCCAAGCAGGCATCCGGCTCAGTCCTTGTCAGGAGTGGAGATACCATGGTTCTGGTTACCGCTGTAGGAGACAAGGTAAACAAACCAGAACTGGGATTTCTCCCATTAACTATTGAAGTTCAGGAAAAAATGGCCTCAGTTGGCCGAATCCCCGGAAACTATTTCAGGAGAGAAATCGGCAGACCGAGTGAGAACGAAGTATTGACCTGCAGGATCATTGATCGGCCTATGCGGCCGTTGTTTGCCGACGGTTATTGTGCTGAGACCCAGGTAATTGCCTCGGTATTGTCGGCCGATCAGGAAAATGCACCGGACATGCTGGCCCTCACCGGCGCCAGCTGTGCCTTGACCCTTTCCGATATCCCCTTCGGCGGGCCGGTTGCCGGCGGCAGGGTGGGGTATATTGACGGAAATTTCGTGATGAATCCGACGGTCAAAGAGCTTGAAGACTCGGCCATGGATATCGTCGTGGCCTGCACCGAGAAAGCGGTGGTGATGGTCGAAGGACAAGCCGACTCCCTGGCCGAGGATACGATACTTGACGCCATTTTCTATGCCTTTGAAAATCTGCAGCCGCTGATTGAAGTACAGAAAGAGTTGCAGGCTGCCTGCGGCAAGAAAAAAAGAGACGTTGAACCGCCGCAGATAGATGAAGAGCTTTACGGCAGGATAGCCGACTGTGCCAAAGCTGACATGGACAATGTCATCTCCACCTCCGATAAGCTCGAACGCGGGGGTAAGTATGATGAACTCAAGGCAAAAGTAAATGCTGAGATCGATCCGGAAGGTGAACGCAAGGGTGAGATCTCGGAACTGCTTTCGAAATTCCGCAAAACGTCGATGCGTGCCAAGATCGTTAATGAGTCCATCCGAATCGACGGCCGGGCCTTTGATCAGGTTCGTCCGATCAGCAGTGAAGCGGGCTACCTGCCGCGCGCCCACGGTTCCGCCCTGTTCACCAGAGGTGAAACCCAGGCTCTGGTCAGCGCTACGCTGGGCAGCGAGAGGGATCAGCAACGGGTGGAGACCCTTGGTGGTGAAGAGCACAAACGCTTCATGATGCACTATAACTTTCCGCCTTTTTGTGTGGGCGAAGTGCGCAGACTCAGCGGTCCATCCAGACGAGATATCGGTCATGGCGCCCTGGCCAGAAGAGGTATCGAGGCAGCGTTGCCGGACGTCAGATGAATTTCCCTATTCGATACGGGTGGTTTCCGAAGTTATGGAATCCAACGGCTCATCCTCGATGGCCACCGTCTGCGGAGCCAGTATGGCCCTGATGGATGCCGGTGTGCCGATTTCCACCCCGGTGTCGGGAATTGCCATGGGACTGATCAAAGAGGACGACAAAGTAGTCATCCTCTCTGATATTCTTGGCGATGAAGATCATCTCGGTGATATGGATTTCAAAGTTGTGGGAACAGCCGATGGGGTGACTTCCCTGCAGATGGATATCAAGATCGATGGGGTTGATCGTGACATCATGGGTAAGGCTCTGGCCCAGGCCAAAGCCGGCCGATTGCATATCCTCGGGGAAATGGAAAAAGGGATTGCCGAGGCGCGGACCGAGATTTCCGAGTTTGCTCCCAAATATCATGCCCATCAGATCAACCCCGACAAAATCAGGGACATAATCGGCCCCGGCGGCAAGATCATCAAGGAATTGTCGGCCGAGTACGACGCCAAGATCGAGGTTGAAGACAGTGGATTGGTCAAGATCTTCACCACCAACGGTACCAGTTTCGATGCCCTGATGGAGAGAATCAAAACCATCACTGCAGAACCTGAAGTCGGCGCCATTTACAAGGGTGTGGTGAAAACGGTCAAGGACTTCGGCGCTTTTGTCGAGATTATGCCGGGAACTGACGGACTTGTTCACATATCCGAGCTCGACAAGAGCCGGGTCAACAAGGTGACCGACATCGTCAAGGAAGGCGATGAACTTGAGGTTAAGGTTCTTGAGATAGATGGCCGCGGCAGGATACGTTTAAGCCGCAAAGCACTGCTGACCGACTGAATCCGCGACTAGCGGATCCCAAGTCGGAAGTTCTGGGGACACAATTGTTTTATTGTGTCCCCTTTCTCGTTTTCTGATTTCCATGAGTGAAAACAGTTCTTCGCCAATACGATCCAAATTTAAATGGCTCGATCCGGCCGACGCGGTTGATCTCAGGATCCCTTCCTATGAGACCGCAGGTTCTTCAGGGATGGATGTCTGTGCCGCTGTCGCCGATCAGGTGACCATCGGCCCCGGCGCCAGGGCTCTGATACCGACCGGGTTTGCGGTGGCCATTCCCGCCGGCTATGAGATTCAGGTGCGGCCCCGCAGCGGTTTGGCGGTGAAGCATGGTCTCAGCCTGCCGAATAGTCCCGGAACCATCGATGCGGACTACCGGGGAGAAGTGAAAATCGCCATGATCAACCTAGGTCAGGAGCCGGTCACCATCAAGCGAGGGGACCGAGTCGCCCAATTGGTGGTTGCTCCGGTTGTCAGGGCCGCCATCGACGTTGTCTCTGAGCTCGATGATACGGCTCGGGGCAGCGGCGGCTTTGGTCACACCGGGGTCTGAAAGTGAAATTCTGCGTTCTGGGCAGTGGCAGCAGGGGTAATTCGATTTACGTTGAAAGCGGGGCCACCGCCATCCTGATAGACGGCGGTTTCTCCGGTAAGGAAATTGCCAGCCGACTGGCCCGGATAGGCAGGGATATCGATTGTCTGAAGGCGATATTCGTCACCCATGAGCATCACGATCACATCAGCGGCGTGGGCGTCGTCTCAAGGCGCTGCCGGCTGCCGGTATATGCCAACGAGGGTACCTATCGCGGGGCCGGCAAAACCTTGACCAAGCTTTTCCAACAGGCAGAATTTGAAACCGGCGAACCAATTGATTTCGACGGTCTGCAGGTCCGTTCCTTTGCCATTTCCCATGATACTGCCGATCCGGTGGGGTTTGTCATCGAAGATGACAAGGCCCGTTTGGGTATCTGCACCGATACCGGTATTCCCACCCGACTGATCAGCCGCAGACTCAGTAATTGTGACGGGCTGGTGGTGGAATTCAACCACGATCCCGAGATGCTCAAAAACGGCCCCTATCCCCAGTCTCTCAAACAAAGAGTGAAATCCTCCGAGGGACATCTTTCCAACAATGACGGCGCCGGGCTGTTATACTCGGTTATCCATGACAGCCTGCATCATATCGTCTTGGCCCATCTGAGCGAGACCAATAATTTGCCGGAAATTGCCTACAAAGAGGCGGAGAAGGTCGTCCGTGACAGATTGGAGCTGTCGGTGCTGGCTATTTCCGAACAGCAGCGTCCCACCCGGTTGTTCGAACTTTAAGCGCTCTTTGGGGACACAATACTCAAGGTGTCCCATTGTTAAATGGGACACCTTGAGTATTGTGTCCCCTGGCTATGTGCCGCCCGTCAGGCGGGAATCGGTTTCAGGCTGAGTTCGTGCATCGGCACAATGACGGCGCCCGACTGCTTGACTTTCTGTATCGATTCCCAGGCTTCAATGGCATTTACATGGACTCCGGGGCAGACTGCCGGACCGTTGGCCGGGAAATTTTTTGAGTTGCAGCAGAACCCGGTAATGATTGTCTGGCCTTCACCGGTCTCGATTTCCACGCTGAGGGTGCCGACGGTGTGCCCTGGGCTGTTAATAACCTTAACGCCCGGAACGATCTCTCCATCGAATTCGATTTCGGTGAAATTGATATCTTCTATGAAATAGTCGTCGTAGCGATGATCCAGAGGGTGGGGGGATTTGCAGAAAGCTATTTCAGCCTTGTGCGCATAGAAAGTCGCATTGCCAAACAGCGCGTTGTTACCGCAATGATCGTCATGCAGATGGGTGTTGATAACGATATCGATATCCTCGGGCTTCAAGCCCAGCTCAGCCAAGCACTCCAAGATACTTTTGGGCTCCAGTCCGGTCTCTTCGCTGAAGCCAGCGGGCGTCATCAACTCGTTCTCATCAAGCCCGGTATCGACAAGGATGTTTCTGTCGTCTCCCTGCAGTAAAAAGGCCCAGATCGGCAGCCAGATGGAGGTGCCGTAGCCCTGTTGGTAGGTCATGATTCCCTGGTCCGGATTGCGGACGCCAGTCAACAGAGGAGTAATGGAATAGCTCATGCGAGTCTCCTTAACCCACCTTTGTTTCACCGCAGCGAAAATCAAAGACGAGTGGTGTTTTTCTTATCAAGGGGTGAATCACGCTTTTCGCTGTATGATTATAAATCAACTGTCGTTCTGGGTAAATACCTGTTCCGCATTACTTCCTGAGCCATCTGCCCGGCTGAATCATGACAGGTTATTGGCCTCAAGTGCAAAGAAACAGTCATAAAATGCAAACCAGTGGGGCCGCTAAATAGTTATGATAGGCCTGACAAATTATCACGGATTGAATTGGCAGCCTGAAATACACCATTGAGACAGCAGAATATGAGCATTGATAAAGCGGAAATAGCGTCGCTCAGAAAGAGAGCCGAGCGGATCGCCAAGGGTGAGCTTGAGCGCCACGAGAGGCGTCAGCGCCTGGAGTCGGAAGACCCGGACCTGAACAAAAGGGCGATCCTCAAACGAAGACTCAACTGGAAGAATAAGTTTAACATATTCATCCTCTTTACTCTGATCGGCAGCCTCTAGCCGGTAACTCGCCCAGAAAGATTTTAGCTACCCAAAATATCCTGCCGCAGGGCATCGATGCCTACTTTGTCGATAACTTTGCCAAGCCGTGACCGACTGCCGCTGTCCTTGCAATAGTTGATGATTTTATCGACTATTTCTTCAGCTTCCCCGGAGGATACATCCTCTATCAACTGGTCGGCAAGTCGTGGCTGAACGCCTCCCATTCCACCAATAAGCACCGTCCAGCCCTTATTGGTACCGTAAAGGGATATATCTTTAATGCAGTTCTCTGCACATTGTATTTTGCAGCCGCTCACGGCCATCTTCATTTTCGAGGGCACTTTCATGCCGTGGTAGGTCTTATCCAGTTTCAGGCCCATCTCGATACTGTCCTGTTTTGCCAGTCGGCAGAATTGTGTCCCCGGGCAGACTTTGACGCTGCGGACGCAGAGCCCGACGATATGGCTTGTATCGGCCTCCAACTCCTCCCAGATCGGATCGACCTGTTCTTCCTTGATTCCTAGAAAAGCAATCCTGGAGGCGCTGGTCAATTTCAGACAGGGTACTTTGTATTTCCTGGCAATGGCAGCGTATCTTTCAAGAATTTCAGGGGTAATGACCCCGCAGGGGAGATGCGGGGCAATGGCATAGCTTTCCTTGTCGCGCTGAAGGATGACTCCTTTCTGTCCGTCTTTTAGCATCTTAATGGTCCCTTGATCTTAGCAGTTAATGAATCAGCGATTGTTTTTTTAAAACAGTCTACGACACTAAAGTAATGACAAAACTTATGCAACAGGAAGCGGTACGATGATATTTCTGAGGTTCATAGTTGGTCTGTAGCGGTGCAATTTATTATCTGCTGCAAGTATAGGGTCATTGATGGCGGATCTTATGGTTCGCCTCATGTCCGGTATCAGCAGTTTGATAACTTTACTTCAGTTTTTAGTATCTTAGCCAGAATTAAACAGAGACATCTTGGCGGAGCGAGTAGAAGTCGCTGAAGGGCAGTGGTAAAAATATCAAGTGATAATTGCTGGCGGCCGCTTCAAGCCGTTGATCCAGGACTGCGGCCAGGCCTTGAGTCCGCAAGCGGCACCGAGCAGCGCACCCAGAACACTACCCCGACCGCAATTGTCACCGCCGCACATGGTATTTGCTATCAACCCCTTTTCTGGCTGATCCTGATACTTTGCAGCCAGATAAAAGGTTGCGGGCAGGGCCTGGTCGAGATAGCAGGCCGACGAGAAATGTCTGCCGACCACAATGTGGTCGGGATAGTCTAGAAGATCGAGCAGGGAAGGAAGCTTCGATTTCGTAGAGGAAGAGTGCAGCACTTTTTCGAGAACATCATTCAGTGCTGAACCATGGAGGAGGTCAATGAGTAGATCTACCACCAGTGAGGCACCGCGGTTCATGAGTGTTCCCCCATGGGTCAGGGATAGGTGCTCCAGACTGATTTTCCTGGCGTAGTCGGGTGTATCTGCAAAATAAATGGTCAGCGGCAGCATGAGCGTGAGACCGCCGATATGGTGTTCGTCCTGTCTGCCGCAGTGCTCCGGATCGAGGCCACGGCCGTAATTAACGAAAAAATGCCTGAGATACTCCTCCACATAGGTGTCCCTGTGCTTGCCTGGGGTGGTAAGATAAGCAATGAAATGCTCAAGCCACGGTCCCCGGGAATAGCTGCCTTTGGAAATGACAAACTCCAGAACTTCCGCCGCCAGCTGTGCGTTCAGCGTGTTTTCCCCGGCTTCGAGAAACTGATGGTAATGAACACCCTTTTCTCCCCAGTAGCGGGCCTGATCGTGCAGGATATCTGCTGCGGGGCTGGTCGGTGCGTAGGAAGAGCGCCAGAGGATAGAGTCAGGGTGCGGATTTCTGGGAGCCAGGAAATCACGGACCTGGCCATAATCGCGACGCAGCGCATCAGTATCGTAGTACCAGTGCACCGGCATGGCCAGTGCATCGGCGATGAAAAGGCCATGGAGTGCCCCGCTAACCCGCTCTGAAAATGAAATTTCGCTGCTCATCATACAACGATAGATCGTTCGAACACCACCGCAAGGGGGAGAACCCATTATTCCAGCCGCCAGTCCAGATCAAAGTAACCAGTGTGGGCTCAGGATGATTGATTTCTTTATTAATGATGCATCGGTGTTTACCTTTGAACTTATGTGTGTTTCTTCGGAGTTGGATCCATGACCGGAATAAGAATTCAGGGTGTCGGTACGGCGCTACCCGAGCATGTCTGCGACCAGGCCTATGTGCGCAGAGTGGTCGAGAATCTGTTCGGCGAGCGGGTGGAGAACCTGGAGCGGCTCTTGAAGGTATTCGATCACCTGCATATCGAAAAGCGCTATTTTGCCCGGGATCCCGAGTGGTATCGAAAGGATCGGGGTTTTGGCGAAGCCAACGATCTGTTCATAGAGACGGCATTGAAGCTCTCCGCCAAGGCTGCGCAGGAGGCGATCGATATTGCTGACGCTGCGCCAGAAGACTTCGCCGGCATCGTGGTGGCTAGCACCACCGGTGTGATGACGCCAAGTCTTGAGGCCCATCTAGTGCAGGATCTGGGGCTGCCTCTGCACTCGGTTCGACTGCCGCTGTTTGGTCTTGGCTGCGCCGGTGGCGTCGCCGGTCTGGCCAGGGCGGCTGAACTGAGCAGTGGTCGAGATGGGGCACCGGTGCTTTTCGTGGCGGTGGAAATCTGCAGCGCGACCTTTCAGCGCAATGATCTGTCTAAATCCAATCTGATCGGTACATCGATCTTTGGCGACGGTGCGGCGGCCGTGGTGGTCGGCCGGGCCGAAAGCGGGCCTGAAATCCTTGGTTCCTATCACCGGCTGTTTCCAGAGACATACGATATCATGGGTTGGGATGTCATCGACAGCGGCATGAAGGTCCGCTTTTCCCGGGATATCCCCAATTTCGTCAGAACCCATCTGCCGATGGTGCTGGAAGAAGCGTGTTCTGCCTGGGGAATTACGCAGGACGACATAGTCTCCTACATCACCCACCCCGGCGGCGCCAAAGTGCTTGACTCCTTTGCCGAAGTCATTCGCCGGGACAGACGTACGCTTGCTGCCTCACATGAGATTCTCAGACGCTACGGCAATATGTCTTCCGCTTCTATACTCTTCGTACTCGAACATATGCTGGCTAATGGGGAGCTGGAACATGGGTACGGACTGATGTCGGCGCTCGGTCCCGGATTCAGCTCCGATCAACTTCTCCTGCATAACCAATGATAATTCTCACTCTCCTTCTGACCATTCTCATCGGCCAGCGGTTGACTGAGCTGGCGCTGGCCAAAAGAAATTATCGCTGGGCCATGCGTCATGGCGGCAGGGAATACGGCGCTGACCACTACTGGCTGTTCATCGCCCTGCACTCGCTCTGGATGATCGCCATGATCATTGAATATCTGTTTCTGCAACCTCGCCTGGTCAAATTGGTGGCCGCTTTTTCTCGGCCTGATTGCCGCGGCACAGATTCTTCGCTACTGGGCGATAGGAACCCTGGGACGCTGCTGGAACACGCGCATCGTCATCTTTGCAGAGATGAGCAGAATGACGTCGGGGCCCTACCGTTATTTCAAACATCCCAACTACCTCGCAGTCGCCATCGAGATATTTGCCTTTCCAGCGTTTCTTGGAGCCTGGTATACGGCCCTGATCTTTTCCATAGCCAATGCAGCGTTGCTGCTGCTGGTCAGGATACCTGAAGAGGAGAGGGCACTGAAGACCCATCTGTCTCAAAGAAATTAATTGCCGGCGTAAGTTATCTTCCTGTGCAACCGCAGGTGAAGATTTTCGCCGGGATTGTTTGCTTAGACAACACATCAGGGCGATCACTGATTATAGTGTACGAACTATTGACTGGGATGAGCGCCACTTCTGTGTGAGTTCAACACTGCAGCCGGAGGGAGCATTAACTATGTCACGAAAAATATTGATCTATGGCGGTACCGGAGGGATTGGCTCGGCAATCGGCAGATCGCTGCAGAGCCAGGGAAATGAAGTATATCTGGTGGGTCGTAAGGCTGATAAGCAGCAAGATCTTATATCTCTGGAAGGCGTTCATTTCATTGCTGCCGATGTCACCAGTGCAGGCGTCTTCGACCAGGTTATGGAGGAGGTTGGCCCCGAGTTAGATGGCCTCGTCTATGCAGTTGGCTCAATAAATCTTGGCAGTCTACGGCGGCTTGGGGCCGAGGATTACAGCAGGGACTTTGAACTCAATGCCATGGGCGCGGCTCTGGCGGTCAAAGCCGCATTGACAGCGCTGAAAAAAGGCGGCGAGGCAGCGTCGATAGTCTTCTTTTCCAGCGTGGCCGCACTTCACGGGTTTCCGCTGCACGCCTCGGTGAGCATGGCCAAGGGCGCCGTTTCTGGCCTTACCTTGGCGCTGGCGGCCGAACTCGCCCCCAGGATACGGGTCAATGCACTGGCACCCTCATTGACCAAAACACCGCTTTCAGAGCAGCTGCTAACCAATCCGGACGCTGCCGGAGCACTGGCCGCCCAGCACCCGTTGAAACGGCTCGGCACACCTGAGGATGCAGCTCGCCTGGCGGTGTTTCTGCTATCGCCTGAATCTACCTGGATTACCGGCCAGATACTTTCCGTTGACGGCGGCCGTTCCTCGCTGCAGACCGGCCGTTAAAAAAACAGGGAACAGACCACGGTTTTTAAACCATGGTCTGTTCCCTGTCATACTACGGAAGCATTTTCAACTGTTCGAGAAAATCTGCATTGCTGGGTACGCCTTTCTGGATGAACTTGATGATACCCTGCTTGTCGATCAGATAGGTCAGACGGCCTCTGCCATAATTTTTCCTGAATTCTTTCTCAGAGTCTGAGACCAGCGGAAATTCTATGCCGTTTTCCTTGATGAATTCCTCTAAGGTCTCCATATCGTCATCGCTGACCCCGATAATTTCCGCATCGAGCTTTCTGTATTCTTCCAGGTCACGCTGGAAGTTTCCCAGTTCGCTTGCTCAGACAGAGCTGAAAACGGCAAAATAGAGAGCCAGCACGACATGTTTTTTACCGGCATAGTCGGCCAGGGAGATTTCGCCCTGGGAAGAAGGGGTAGTAAAGGCGGGGGCTTGGTCGCCGACGCTGAGCGCAAAAGATGATGCCGGCATCAGAAACAGGCAGAGAATTAATGCCAGGCAAAGCCCGGTGAGATTTTTTTTCATAAGCTGACCTCATACTAAAATGATGGATGTAAGGCAGATTCTCTGCCACTCAACCAGACAATAAACACGATTTCAGCGCATGGAATCGATCTTTGTGCGCGAGAGAGGGTAAGGCAAAAGGCTGCGGGTTTTCTACAAACGATACCAGGAAGAAAACTGCCCGGCGAATCTGAGGCGTCGCCGGGCTATAGATGGTTCGAGCCCGCCTCTCAGTAGCTGTCAGGCCCAAGAGTCACTTTTCCCCTGAAGGTCCAGTAGATCAGCGAGGTATAGGACAGCACCAGCGGCATGCCGATGGCCACGATGATCAAACCGATCGTCAGTGTCAGGCGGCTCGAGGCGCCGTTGATAATGGTGATGTTGTAGGCGGCATTGTTGACGGCCGGCACCAGGTTCGGGAACAGGTTGGCGCTGAACAGGATGACCAGGGCGGCAATCACCAGGCAACTGCTGATGAATGCATAAAAGGGCCGCTCCTGCCGGATCGCCCGCATGATGTTGGCAATGGCCAGCACGTTGATCAGCGGCACGACCCAGAGCACTGGGGTGTCGCGGAAGTGCTGCAGTGAGGCAGGGACAAACATGGTCGACCAGATGGTGACGACCATGAAAAAAAAGACGTAAACGTACCAGGTACCTTTCATCCAGCCGTAAAGCCGCTGCTGCAGCGCACCCTCGGTCTTCATGTAAAGATAGATCGAGCCGTGCATGGCCAGCAGGGCGACGGTAAAGAGCCCCACTGCGAGACTGAAGCCGCTGACCAGATCGAGCATCGAGCCAAGGAAATCACCCCGTTCCGAAATTGCCACGCCCTGCATCAGGGCCCCCACGGCAACGCCGAACAGCAGGGCTGCCAGGGTCGATCCGACGAAAAAGAGGATATCCCAGAACGAGCGCCAGGCCGGACTCGTCCGCTTCGATCTGAACTCAAGCGAGACGGCCCGGAAAATCAGGGCGAAGAGCAGCAGTACGAAGGGCAGGTAGAAGGTACTGAAAATCGAGGCATAGGCTTCGGGAAACATGGCGAAAAGTGCGCCGCCGAAAGTGACCAGCCAGACTTCGTTGCCATCCCAGAGCGGGCCGATGCTGTTCATCACCAGGCGCCTCTCGGTATCGTCTTTGGCCACAAAGGGATGCAGGAATCCGACCCCCAGATCAAAGCCGTCCAGAATCGCATAGCCGATCAGCAGGACATTGAGCAGGATAAACCAGATGATGCACAATAATTCGTAACTCATTTCTCTCCCCCTTTCCCATGCTAAGACTGGCTGAGCCGGGCGTGCTGCCGCTCGGACGAGGCATCCTGAAAGCCATGCTCCGTCTCCTCTTCTGCTACCTCGATCTTCTCCGGACCCTGGCGGATCTTGCGGTCGAGCACCATGATCCAGACCGCGGCCAGGCTGAGGTAGAGAATCGTGAACAGAATCAGAGAGGTGGCGGCTTCCTGGGCATTGACCGCGGGACTCACCGCATTGCACGGTGCGCAACCCTTCACGTTCCTCATACTCATATAAACCGTCCGCACCGACCACCAGATCGCTGCCGTCCTCGTTCCACTCCACCGGCGGATGCACGATCCAGGGCTGGCGGCCGACTTCGGCGCCAACCCAGCCGGCCTGATTGGAGGCCATCACCAGACCGATGCCAAAGACGAAGCACCACAGCAGCCAGCGTTTGTCGCCAGGGTTCGGCGCCAGTTGTAATAGAGGCCCAGGACACAGGCGATGATCATCAACCCGCCGATGCCGACCATGACACGCCAGCTCAGATAGGAAAGCAGCAGGGGCGGGCGGTCTTCCGGCTTGAAGCGGTCGAGGCCGACGACCGGCTTCTGGAAGGTCAAGTCATCAAACACCATGAAGCTCAAACCACCGGGGATACTGATATCGAAATCGATGCGCTCCTCCTTCGGCATTGGGCCAGCCGATCAGATTGAGATCAGCCCGGCCGGTGTCGAAATGGGCTTCGAAGCTGGCCAGTTTTGCAGGCTGATAGCGATAGACATTCTGGGCCTGGGTATGACCGTTCAGGGCCAGGCCGAGCGAAGATATCAGACCCAGAACCAGAGCGCCGTTGATCGAATGGCGGGCAAATTCCCGGTGCTCGCTTTGAGCACGAAATAGGCCGATACGCTGAGCACGAAGAAGGCGCCGACCGCGAAACAGCCCAGCAGCACATGGCTCAAGCGCTGCACGGTCGAGGGGTTGAACACCAGGTCGAGAAAATTGACGATTTCAGCCCGGCGCTGCACGACCCCGTCGATAACCCAGGGAACCATGGCTGGAACCGCCATCAGGGCGCAGTCTGGCGCATGATGTCGACGACATGATGCCCAGCCGGGGTCTGCTGCCAGCTGTTGGCCACGACGATCCAGACCGACGAGAATACCGATCCAAGGGCCACCATGTAGACACTGAAAAGGTAAAAGCCCCGGCTCACCCGCTGGCGGCCGAAGGCGACCACCGCGAGAAACCCTGATTCCAGGAAGAAGGCAAAAATACCCTCGGCGGCCAGGGCGCTGCCGAAGACGTCGCCGACGAAGCGGGAGTAAGTCGCCCAGTTGGTACCGAACTGGAATTCCATGACGATTCCGCTGGCCACGCCGATACCGAAGTTGAGCACGAAGATTTTCATCCAGAACTGGCAGGCGGCGCGAAGATCGGTTTTCTGGTCAGATAGTAGCGCGTTTCCAGATAGGCGAGGATGACTCCGAGGCCGATGGTAAGGGGCGGAAAAATGTAGTGGAACATTATGGTAAAGGCAAACTGCAGCCGGACAATAAAATGACCGTATCCATCAGTAGACTCCTCGAATTCTGGCTTTCACGACTTTGGTGCCTCGTACCGATGAGTCCTCAGCTTCACCCTGCTGGACAAGTCCCACCGGTATACCCATGGTATAAATAAAATCGAAATTTACTGTTTTGTCAGGGGATAATTTTTCGATCACTCACTTTGAGTACCCCTTAACATAATGAATCGTGAATAATTTGTTAGAGATTAATGGTTCGTTTAGAGCACGATAGAATCGTAATAGGCCTAACCATTGACTGCACCGCGGAGGACGCCTGGCGACTGCTCACAGATACTCAGCAATGGCCGCGCTGGGGCCCTTCCGTCGTCCGGGTTAGCTGCGAGCAGCGTTACATCGGTCCCGATTCGAAGGGCAGAGTAAAGACTGCTCTTGGTTTCTGGGTCCCCTTCACTATTACCGAATACCGAGACCACGAGTTCTGGAGTTGGCGTATCGGCAGGTTTGCGGCAACAGGTCACCGGCTGAAGATTGAAGATGACCGCACCTGTCTGGTGGCCTTTGACATGCCCTGGTGGGCGCTGCCCTATCTGATTGTCTGCCGCATTGCACTCGGTCGGATCCGCAGGTCTGCTCAGCGAGGAAGGACAACATTCTTGAAAAATTAATTCACCGCTCCCCTCAGGATGGCTCGGACACCTGTCTCTTATCTTTCTTATGGATTACGAGCGTCATCAATGCCGGGGCCAGCAGAAGATCGGCCCCCAGGGCCAGAAGTACGGCGCTGCCGGCCAGCAGCCCGAAGTAAAAAAGATTGTTCATGGCGGCGAACATGAAGATGAAAAAACCAATGGAGAGCACCACACTGGTGGTCAGCATCGCCCTGCCGGCCGTTAGCAGGGTGTTTTCCACCGCCTCATGCAGATCCCCGGTCTGAGTGTAATAGCGCTTGAAATTGTACATGAAGTGGATGGTATCGTCGACGGCGAGACCAATGACGATCGAGGCGATGAGCATGGTAAACATATCGAGGTTGATGGACAGCCAGCCCATCAGTCCAAGCACAGTAATGATGGGGGCGAGGTTGGGAATCATGCTGATCAGACCCAGCTTCAGATTGCCGATTAAAACAATCATCATGAAGGTGATGACCACCAGGGCAATAGCATAGCTCTGGGCTGCAGAGTACATCGCCGCGTGGATAATCCTGCCGAACAGCGACATGATGCCGGTGGCCGTTACCTGCATGGGGTCGCCGCCTTCCAGCCTTCTTTTTGTAAAAGTGTCAGAAAACCTCTCGGTCACATCCCTGATGAAAGGTATATAGAGAAGAGCGTCCTGCCAGGGGACTTTGAGCGTTATGCGGGCATAACGATATTGGCTGTCGGTGAGATTGTCGATATCGTCTGAGCCGGTATTGGTAAACAACAGGAATTCCTGGGGGATCAGCTTCTCGTTGTCAGGTATCTTGTAGAAGGCGGGATCGTTGCCGTGCAGGGCCTGGTGGATCTCCTTGAGCAGCGTGGTGATGGCCAGCGCTTTGCCTATGGGTACTTCATGGTCGGCGTAGTCGTCCACCAATTCAGCCATGAGACGCTCGATGTCAAGCAGGGTGGCGCGATCGTAGAGTCCGTTTTCCCTGCCGGTGTCGAGCACCATTTCCAGCACCACGGTTCCCTTCAATTCCCGATCCAGCACCTGTGTCGCCTGGCGAACGCCTAACTCCTCGGGCAGCCATTCGAGCCCGTCATGGGAAAAAAGTACCCTTGAGACCCCTGCCAGACCGAGGAGTACCACCACCGCAGCAAAGGCGAGAACCAGTCTATAACGGCGAATGCTGAAAGCGGCGACAGCTCTCAAAAAACGATCCATGAGGCCAGGTCTTATTGGTTTTTCCGGGACCATTGGCTTTAGGGGCAGAAGGGAGAGCGTCGCGGGTAAAAAGGTAAAGGTGTAAATCAGTGAAATTCCAACCCCGATTGCTGAAAAAATGCCGAGATCAGCGATGGGCGCAACCTTGGCCATGGAAAAAGATGCCAGGCCGGCCGAGGTGGTCAGCGAGGTCATCATCAGGGCCAGCCCAGAGTGCCCATAGGCTGAAACTATGGCAGCGTGCCGATCCTTTCCGTGGCGGATGTTTTGATAAGTGAGGGACAGGACATGAATCGAGGCACCGACGCCGACGGTGAGGATAAAGGAGGGGAGCATGGTGGTCGGCAGTTTGAATGAGACGCCGAGCATAGTCATCAGCCCCACCGTGGAGACCAGCGACAGCCCAACGAGCATAAGCGGCAGTATCACCCCGCTGGCGCGGCGAAACATCAGAAACAGGCAGCTGCCAATGACCAGCAGTGCCAGTTTCATGAAGGTGAAGGCATCCTGCTGCATGTAATACTTGATTGCATGCAGATTGACCGGAGGCCCTGCGGCAGATATCAGGAAGGAAGGGTCCTGATGACGGGCCACCACCTCATGGACGGCTTCCACAAAAATATCGTTTTCCAGATCAGAGAGATAGCGTTGCTCGGGTGAGTCACCACTCTCATCTTCTTCGCTTGGCTCATCGAATCCCGAAAAAAGATCACCATCAGGATCGCCGCCATATACCTGACTCTGGAGAAGAATCGCCGTGTACTTGCCATTTTCAGATACCAGATTGTTGATATAAAGCGGATTGCCCAGCACGCGCTCGCGTAGTTCTGCCAACTCGCCAGGCGTGGTTGGGGTTTGGAGCAGCAGCTCGTCGACCAGCAGGGTGTCATCCTCTCCCCGGACATCTCTGATGTTAATCAAGGAAGTGATGTCTTCGAGAAAGGGAACGGATCCGAGCAGATCCTCATGCAGTGCTCTCAACTTATCCAGTGCCTCGGAGGAAAAGAGTTCTTCGCTGTAAACGGCCAATACAAGAAAATCGTCCCTGCCGAATTCCTCCCTGAACTGGTTGTAGGTTTTCAAGTAGGGGTCGTCTTCATGAAGAAAACCTTCGTTTGAGGTGTCGAATTTAAGGTGTTGGAGCTGCCAGCCCAGCAAGGTTGTGCAGAGCAGAATCCCCACAAGTACAGGAAGGCGAAAACGCAGAACAGAGGTGATAAAAACCTCGACATATCGGCTCGTTCTTCCATATTGAGCAACCAATTTTTATTTACTCCCGCGGTGTTTTCGCCGTTGGCCAGGATAAAGGAAATGGCTGAAGAGGCTGGACAATATTCAATGGGTTGCTAACTCAGTGCTGGCTGCAGGGCTAAGGCCAGTACCAATATTGCGCTGGCGGCTACCCAAGACCCGACTATTCTTACCCCAATTTGCTGCCAATTTTTATCGCCGAAATAATCGGTAAAGGCCAGTGGGTATAAAAACAGAAAGCAGATGCCCAGACCGCTGCCAAGCAACGAGAACCATTTAGCTCTGCCAACCAACACGTCCTGGGCCGAGTCGAGCCCGATAAGAAAACCTGTCAGGGCTGCTACAAGCAGACAGAGGACCATGGGAATCTTGAAATTGACTGCAGTCAGAAGACCGGTGATCGCTGCCAGGGCCAGCAAAGATTTTTCTCCGCCGCCTTTAATGGAAAAGAGGGTGGCAAGGAGTCCAGCGCCAGTGAACAGGGAAAATATCAGCAGCGAAGGTGGAACAATTCCGGAGCCTTGTTTTCCCAGAAAGAGCCCGGCGCCGATAATAAGCAGCAGGTGGGCCGGCACAACCACGGGGTGCAGCAGGCCGTTATAGAGGTCGTTCAGTCCCTCAAAAGGTACGTGGGCGAGGCCAGGCGTGGGGACCATGCATAAAATTGCCAGGATAAAAAAACAGAGAGAAACCGTCTCATATAATTCCGCTAAGAAAACCAACACCGGCAAGCGATATGATCACTCCGCAGGTGCGTACGGCGATCTTTCCGGCCGGCCAGCGCACCAGCAGACCGATGGCGATGCCGGACAGATGCAGCAGACCTGTGGAAATTACAAAACCGGCGCTGTAAGCAAGGGGGTTGGCGGCGTTCGGCAGTTCGGTACCATGGGCATGGCCGTGAAAGATTGCAAACACACCAACGAGAATGGCGGCGACCCAGAGTGGCGGTCGAACCGCAAAGGCGACCATGGCACCCAATACTATTGCCGATACGGCTATGCCGGTCTCAATGGAGGGTATGGGGATGCCCATTACCCCAAGCGCTCCTCCAAAGGCCATGACCAGAGGAAAGACCACAGGCAGAATCCAGATTGCCGGGTTGCCCAGAAAGGCACCCCAGAGGCCCACCGCCACCATGGCGGCCACATGATCCCAGCCCAATATGGGATGAACAAACCCGGAAATAAAGCCTCCGGTAATTCCTCCGCCTTCATGACCGTAGGCAACAGAGGAGATAGATAACACAGCACATGTCAGGACCGTTATCTTGCTTATTTTCATTTAGCTTTCCCCCAAAAATTGTTCAGTGCGATACCATTTACCAGTGAGATATTAGTCGTTTAAAATTTCTGATGATCACTATAGACAAGAGTTAATTCAGACGCAATACCACGATCGTCCAATGTTTTTGTCCAAATTCAATCATCCTCGAAATGATCAGGATAGTTCTCGATTCTCACCATGGAGAACACCGTGAGACTAATTGTCGAACATTCTCCCAGCATGCATTACCGCCATAATTACGCTGTTTTCTTCCCCGGTCTTCTGATGACCCGGATGCGAATGTATAAAGTTTTTGAAATTTGAGATCAAGCGCTCCTCTAGACTGAGAAATGTAATTATAACCTAAAAAGGCTGGTCAGACTTCATTGCCAGGGTTGATGCTGCAATTTTCTGCGCCTGACTTGTAAGGACTTTGCAGCAGTACCATATCCTCTCTGGCAGTGTTGCTGGTCAAAAATATGCCTGGTTCTATGGTGATTCCATGTTGCGGTGCTCGATTCTATTTGATTAATATGAGTTCTGGAAAATTTCCTCGTTAATGGTAGTTCAGCGAGATTAAGCTCAATATCAGTATGATTTTAATCCAAATTTTAGTTAGTATATCAATAACTAGATACTTTTTATTTTGCCTGAATATAATTCTTCGTTGCAGAAGAGTCCTTAAAATCGCTTAATTGCCAATGCTGTTGGCGACAAAATGTGAATATGCCTATAGCGCTCAGATTTAAACTGCTCTCGATTCCCCTTGTTATTCTCTCTGTTTCACTGCTCAGCATACCTCTGCTTGGCTTACGCCATAATAGTGATTTTGAGGAAATACTGAGAGCAAATCAAAAAGAAGCTCTTCTCCTTACCGCACAATCAGTGTCTGCTGTCTTTAAAGATCGATCAGACCTTTTCCAGCAGGACAATGTAGAAAAGACGAAAGTAGAAACTGACGTGACGGAGACTAAAATAATTGAGTTAACTACTCCTATTCGGCTCAACGGAGAGCTTGACGACTGGCAACCCGCAATAAAGAATTCAGAGATATTTGCTGAAAACCACCTGCTCATCCCGAATCCAGAATATCGGCCCGAGAGTTTGAGCTTCCGTCACCTCGCAGGGACCCAGGGGAAATACCTTTACCTTATTTTCGATGTCTATGATGATCAACTGGTGTACCGGCAGAGAAATACATTGAAGTTAGACCGCTCTGACCACCTGAAGATCATTATTGACAAGGATAACGAACAGCGTAACTACATCGTAGCAACCTTTGAACCCGGCTGGGTTACAGGGTTTTATATTCCAGATGACCCCGATGAGTTTGCTGTTCACGAAAGACGTATTCATGGTAAGTGGAAGCAAACGGGCAGGGGGTATAGACTGGAGCTTCGAATTCAAAAGGAACTGCTGGGCGAAAAACTGACTTTTGCCATTGCCGATGTGGATGATGGTGAGACTGGTATAGTAAAAACACTGATTGGTACTGTCAAAATCGAAGAAGGAAAAGAGCCGGACAAGCCGAACGAAGATAAAGAGATTCTTACCGATATCCTTGAATCACTCGATCTCCCCAACACACGGGTTCGCATCATTGATAAAAATAAGCAGTTTAAGGCCGAAATAGGGGATTTGCAGTCGAAGTCAAATACCACTTACAGAAGAAGTGAGCAATCCGCTTCTCTACCGAGTGAGATCGCACCCGATGAAATCGCTGCGGTATTAAGTGGTGAGAGCACTATACTATATTATTTTGACGAAAGCGTTGCAGGTGAAGTGATTGCCGCTCTCATGCCGATATTTAACGAAGAAGAAGTCATCGCGGCGGTTGCTGTGGAACAAACAGCCGGCATTGAAGGGTTATCGAATAATCCGTCATTTAAAGAAACCTTGTTCCCTTTTATTATTGCCTTTTTATTGAGTGTCGCCGGGATTTGGCTATATTCCTATCGCTTTTCAGAAGACAGCTAGAGCAAGAACCAGGTGAGCCAACCACTTTATAGCAAGGGTGAAAAAGGTTAGGTTGCTGCACTTGCTCTTATAAACAAAAAAGGGTTTCAGCTTAATTGCCGAAACCCTTTTTTATCTGGTCGGGATGAGAGGATTTGAACCTCCGGCCCCCTGAACCCCATTCAGGTGCGCTACCAGACTGCGCTACATCCCGATATTTTGTAGATGGTCTTTCTACCACGCTGGGTGGGTGGTGTCAATCTTGAGTCGAGCTTGTACGTGCTTCTCCTCTATTTATCTCCGTTGAGCAGATTTCTGATCTCCAGCAGTTCATCCTTGATAGTGCCGAGTCGGTCCGAATGAATCTTTGATTTGTCTTCTTCGATCTGTATCGACCCGATGTCTTCGGCTTCACTGATCAACTTCTTGGCGCCGGCGATGGTGTAGCCCTGACGATGCAGCAGGTTCTTGATGGCCAGGATGAGTTCCACATCCTTGCGTCGGTAAAGACGTTGTTTGGAGCCGGCCCGCTTCGGTTTGATTGTGGGGAACTCACTTTCCCAGTATCTCAGGACATGAGGTGCGACGTCCGCCAGTTTACTGACCTCGCCGATCTTGAAATAGAGTTTGTCCGGAAGTTGGCTGGGCATATAAACGGGTATCTCGTTCCGGCAGATGACCGGTGCTCATCACGAGTCGTTGATTTTTGCCCGTAACTTTTTGCTCGGTCTGAAGCTGACGATCTGCCGTTCTTGAATAGTGATGGTCTCTCCAGTCCTGGGATTACGTCCTTTTCTTGGATTTTTGTCGCGGATGGAGAATGTACCGAAGTGTACTAACTTAACTGAGGTTCCGTCAAGCATTGACGATTTCAGCGAGTCAAAAAAACTGTCGATGATGTCGGAACAGGTGCTCAATGGGTAGCCGAGTTTTTCAGAGACCTCCTCGGCCAGTTCCTTACGGGTTACGTTATTCTTTTTCATGCGTTATTCCTCACGAAGAGACCCGCTATAAGTGTCGGTGAGCAGTTTCACCAACTTGACATGGGTCTTCTCGACATTCTTTTCGGTAAGGGTCCTGGTAGCCGAACGATAGGTGATGCTCAGCGCCACACTCTTCATTCCGCTACCGATTTTGTCACCTTGATATACGTCAAACAGCTCACAATATTCAACAAGTTTTTCGCCGCTTGCTAATACAGTTTGGACAAGGTCGCCGGCAGGTACTGAGGCAGGCACTACCAGGGCGATGTCCCACTTGACCGACGGGTAGACGGGCAGTGACGAGAAAGTCTTGGCCGCGGGTATGACAGCGGCAAGCGCAGAAAAATCGAGATCGAAATAATAGGCATCGCGTTTTATGCCCAGCTCGAGCAGGATTTCGTTCTTCAGTTTACCAAGTGAGCCGACAATTGTGGCTCCGGAGACCACATTGATGCAGCAGCCTTCTTCGCAGAAGGGTTCAGCCGAGTGCTCATCGGCAGCGCTGAATCGTATCAGCTGATCAGGGGTCTGTCCATACAAACGCATCTGAGACAGCAGGGTTTCGACCGCTCCCCTGGCATCGCTGATATCAGTTTCCTCGGCTTTAAAATAGAGCGGTGAATGCGCGCCATTGCGGTTGCCAATCAGAATCCCGGCAAGACGCATCGGTTCATTGGGGAGCGGAGCATCACCATTAGGCAGGAAAATCTTCCCTATTTCAAATAAATAACAGGAAGTCTGCTGAAAATTCAGATTCCGCCTGGCATTTTCAAGCAGACCCGGCAGCAGGCTGGTGCGCATCACATCCTGGTCTTCGGTCAGCGGATTGAGAAGCCGTATATGGTTGCGTCGGGTGTCTGACTCCGCTAACTGCAGGGTGTCGTCATAGGCGCTCGAGACAAAGCTGTAATTGATAGCCTCACTGAATCCTGCCCCGGTCATGATCTGACTGGCCTGGGTTCTTTTCAGACGTTCCTCGTCCTGTTCCGGGAAGCTCAGGTCGACCCCCGGCAAGGTGGTCGGTATCCGGTTGTAGCCATAGAGTCTGGCGATCTCCTCGATCAGGTCAGCCTCCCTCTGAAGATCGACCCTGAAACTGGGTACTTGGACGATGAGCGTATCATCGGTTTCTTTTTGGCAGTCGATCTCGATGGAACCGAGCAGTTCGGCAAGTTCATCCAGGCTCAAGTCCACCCCGAGCAACTCAGCGGATTTGGAGGCCCGCAGGGACAGAACAACGGGTTGATGACCGACATTGACGTCGATTCCTCCGGGTTCGGCAGTTCCTCCGGCAATCTCGCCCATCAGGGTCACGGCCCTTTCCATCGCATCAATGGTTCCCTGCGGGTCGACGCCGCGTTCGAAGCGATAGGAGGCATCAGTGGATAAGTTCAGTTTCCGGGCCGTTTTTCTGATTGACACGTCATTGAAGCAGGCGCTCTCAAGAAGCACGTTGACGGTCTTCTCAGTGACTTCGCTGTAAAGCCCGCCCATGACACCACCGATGGCTACCGGTTCCTTGCCGTCACAGATCATGAGCATATCGTCATCGAGCTTGCGTTCCACTTTATCGAGCGTGGTGAAGGTCTTTTCCTCGGGCCGGGGTGTCCTTACCACGATCTTTTTATCTGCCAGGGTATCGAAATCAAAAGCATGCAGCGGCTGACCATATTCGAGCATCACAAAGTTGGTGATGTCGACCACATTGTTGATCGGCCGCAAGCCGACCGACAAGAGTCGTTTTCTCAACCACCATGGGCTTGCTCCAATGGTGATACCGGAAATCAATCTGGCTGCGTAGCGGGGGCACAATTCCGGATTCTCGACTTCGACTGCAAACGAGCTGCTGACGGCTGTCATCCGGGTATTTTTAAATGGTACCTCGATTTTTTTTCGGAGAATACCAGCGGTCTCCCTGGCAATGCCGATCACCGAGGCACAGTCCGGTCGATTTGGGGTCAGGTCCACCTCGATCTGGGTGTCCTTCAGCCCGGTGCACTCAATAAAAGAGTGCCCGGGTTCAATGTCATCGGGCAGCTCCATGATACCCTGGTGATCTTCGCTGAGACCGAGTTCCCTCTCAGAGCAGAGCATTCCCTGTGATTCGACGCCCCTGACCTTGGTTTTTTTGATCTTGAAATCACCGGGCAGTGTCGTTCCAGGCTGGGCGACGACCACCCCGAGCCCTTCACGCACATTGGGGGCACCGCAGATGATCTGCAAAGTCTCCGAACCGACCGACACCTGGCAGAGGGTGAGCTTGTCGGCGTTGGGGTGTAGTTCGACGCTGAGCACTCTGCCTGTCTTCAGGCTGCTGAGCTTCTCGTAAAGCTCAGTGACACTATCGACCTCGAGGCCGATCATGGTCAAGTCGTCTGCCAGTTTTTCCGGAGCCACCCCGTCGAGATCGACGTAATTCTGTAGCCAGTCGCGTGTAAACTTCATAATAGACTCTTAAGAAATCTAGAACTGAGAGAGAAAACGCAGATCGTTTTCGTAGTAAAGCCTTATATCATCTATACCGTACTTGAGCATGGCGATGCGCTCGACCCCAAGTCCAAAGGCGAAACCGCTGTAGATTTCCGGGTCGTAGCCAACCATTTTGAAAACTTCAGGATCGATCATGCCTGATCCGAGAATCTCGATCCAACCCGTCTTTTTACAGACTCTGCAGCCGTCACCACCGCAGATGACGCAGGCGATATCAACCTCAGCGCTAGGTTCGGTAAAGGGAAAGAAGCTGGGCCGGAAGCGAACGTCGAGATCTTTTTCGAATATTTTCTGCAGCGAGACGGTCAGCACACCTTTGAGATCAGCAAAAGATATGTTGCGGTCAACCAGAAACCCTTCTACCTGCTGAAACATGGGCGTATGGGTAATATCCGAGTCACAGCGGTAGACCTTGCCGGGGGCGATGACCCGAATCGGTGGAGGCTTTTTCTCCATGATCCTGGCCTGCATCGGTGAAGTATGGGTCCTGAGAAGAACCGAGTCGCCGATGTAGAAGGTGTCGTGCATATCGCGGGCAGGATGATGTTCGGGAATGTTGAGGGCTTCGAAATTGTAGTGGTCCAGTTCGATATCAGGGCCTTCGGCAATGGAAAACCCCATGGAAGCAAAGATCGAGCAGATTTCTTCCATGCACTGGGTGACCGGGTGCAGCCTGCCGTTTGTTGTCCGGCGGCCGGGCAGACTGAGGTCGGGTTTTTCCGAGTGATCGTGCTGCTTGAGCAGCACCGCACTCTTCCCGGAGAAGAATTCTTCCAGCTCACCCCGCACCGAATTGGCCAGTTTACCAAGTCTTGGCCGATCCTCTTTGGTGACCGAGCCGAGCAGTTTCATCAGTCCACTGAGCTGGCCGTTGCGCCCCAGGTATTTGATGCGAAAATCCTCGAGCTGGCCGGAACTGCTTATCTGCTCAAGTTCAGCGGCGGCGTCGCGGCGCAGTTTTTCTAACTCTTGTTCCATGATTTCATGAAGGTAGAGGTCAATAAAACAGTATGCCGGTTACGATTAGTGCAAATCGCAACCGGCATCGAAAGCAAAACAGAAGGGGTCGAGGCTAGGCGTTTGCTTCGGCTGCTGTTTTGACCACTTCTGAAAAAGCACTGGGATCGAGGATTGCCATGTTGGCGAGAACCTTGCGATCGAGCTCGACACCGGCCTTGTTCAGACCACCCATGAGCTTGCTGTAGCTGGTGCCGTTCATCTTGGCCGCAGCACTTATGCGGGTGATCCACAGGCGTCTGAAATCTCTCTTCTTGGTCCGTCTGTCCCGATAGGCATAGACCAGCGCCCGGTCGACCGCTTCGGTGGCGGTACGATAAAGCTTGTGCCGGCCGCCGCGGAAGCCTTTCGCCAGTTTCAGAACGCGGTTTCTTCTTCTGCGGGCTTTAAAGCCTCTTGTTACTCGTGGCATTGCTAACTCCTTTTAATGCTGCATTAACGAAATCTCAGATTGTTTCGACGCAGGACGACAACGTTACATATAAGGCAGAATCTTTTTGATCGCCTTAACGTTGGAACTGTCGACCAGGCCCGATTGCCTGAGGTTACGTTTTCTTTTCGTCGATTTTTTAGTCAGAATATGGCTGCTGAACGCCTTGTTGCGTTTAATTTTACCGGTACCGGTCGTCTTAAAACGTTTGGCAGCGCCTCTGTTTGTCTTCATCTTGGGCATGATACCTACTCCTTAACAAGCAAAATAAAACCGTGACTCAGTGCCGGTCCGTGGGTTGGGAGGGCGGACGGCGTTTGTCTCCGGTGGGAAACCTCTGTTATTTTTGTAACTTGGGGCCGACGAACATGACCATCTGGCGTCCTTCCATCATCGGCGGCTGCAGGATCATCGCCTCGTCTTCCAGTTTCTCGGCGATCCTGTTCATCGCTTCCAGGCCTATTGTCTGTGAATAAACGATCTCACGGCCGCGGAAACGCATGGTAATCTTCACTTTATTTTTCTGGCCAAGAAACTTTCTGATATGCTTGATCTTGAAGTTCAGATCGTGTTCCTCAGTCTTGGGACGGAACTTGACCTCTTTGGTCTCGATCGTTGTCTGTTTTTTCTTGGCTTCCTGAAGCTTTTTCTTCTGTTCGTAGCGGAACTTGTCGTAATTCATTATCCGGCATACCGGCGGTGAGGCAGTTGCCGAAACCTCAACGAGGTCCAGACCATCATCGTAGGCCCGCTCCCGGGCTTCTTCAGTACTCATGACACCGAGTTGCGAACCGTCCGCCCCAATCAGTCTGACCTGATCGTGCCGGATGGCATCGTTGATGACTGCTTTCTCCTCTCGCTGTCCCGGGCTGGGTTTTCCTCTTCTTTTAATGTTGGGCCTCCTCTAATGTTCTGACATCTTTGCCGCCTGCCGTGGTGTAAGTTATTTTGTCCACGGTATCCGGCACCTTCCAGCTCACTTTCTCAAATACCTCTACCCTGGCGGCTTTCCTCTGCTATTTTTTCGGCGAACTCGTCGATGCTCATCGGGGGAAGGTTCTTACCGTCTCTCATTCGGACCGTAACGGTTCCGTCCACCTTTTCTTTTTCTCCGATGATCAGCATATAGGGGATTTTCGCCATTTGTGCTTCTCGGATTTTATAGTTCAATTTTTCATTGCGCAAATCTTTTTCGATTCTGACTCCAGCTTTTCTCAACTGGCTGTAGACCTTTTCGCAATAAGCCGACTGATCGTCGGTAATGTTGAGTATCCGGGCCTGAACCGGTGCAAACCAGATAGGAAAGACTCCGGCATAATGCTCGATCAGCACGCCGACGAACCGTTCCAGCGAACCCATCAGGGCGCGATGAATCATAATGGGCTGGTGGTCGCGATTATCCGATCCAGTGTAGGTCATATCAAATCTATCCGGCAGATTGAAATCCACCTGAATGGTGGAACACTGCCAGGAGCGGCCGAGCTGATCCTTGATCTTGATATCGATCTTGGGACCATAAAAGACGCCTTCGCCGGGATCGATCTCGAACCCGAGGCCTTTCTTCTCCAGAGCCTGCTTCAAGGCTTCCGTGGACTTCTCCCAGATTTCGTCGGAGCCTACCGATTTTTCGGGTCTGGTGCTCAGATAGACATCATAATCCTCAAACCCGAAGCGCTTGAGAATCAGAAGGTTGAGTTCGAGAATGTTGAAAATTTCTTCTTCGAGCTGATCTTTCCGACAGAAAATATGGGCGTCATCCTGGGTGAAACCACGCACTCGCAGTAAGCCGTGCAGGGCGCCGGCCCGTTCGTAGCGGTAGACGGTGCCGAGTTCGGCCCAGCGGATCGGAAACTCGCGGTAGCTTCTCTTATTGCTCTTATAAACACCGATGTGAAAAGGACAGTTCATCGGTTTGAGCTGATACTTTACTTCATCGATTTCCATCGAGGCATACATATTCTCAGAATAGAAATCTAGATGCCCGGATGTGTTCCAGAGATCCTGACGGGCGATATGCGGGGTGTAGAGCAGTTCGTAGTCGTGCCGGTAGTGTTCGTCTTTCCAGTAGTCCTCGATCAGCCTTCTTAGCTGCGATCCTTTGGGCTGCCAGAGAATCAGGCCGGGACCGATCTGATCATTGATGGTAAAGAGCTGGAGATCCTTGCCGAGTCTGCGGTGGTCTCGCTTCTTTGCTTCTTCCAGGTCATTGAGATGCTTCTTCAGTGCCTTTTGGTCAAAAAAGGCAGTGCCGTAGATTCGCTGCAGCACGTCGTTATTTTCGTCGCCCACGCCAATAGGCGCCGGCAACCCGCAGCAGTTTGAAATCTCTGACCCAGGAAGTATTTGGTATATGAGGTCCGCGGCAGAGGTCCACAAAGCTGCCCTGCTGGTAGATCGATACCGTGTCATCCTCGATTTCCTCGAGCAGCTCGACTTTGTACTTCTCGCCCTGTTCGCGAAACATTTCAATTGCTTCCTGCCGGGATATGGTTCTGTGGGAAAAGGGCAGGGCCTGGCCGGCAATTTCGGCCATCTTTTGTTCGATTTTTTCGAAATCTTCAGGGCTGAATGGAGTATCGCGCAGGAAATCGTAATAAAAGCCGTTTTCGATGGCCGGCCCTATGGCGATTTTCACATCATCACCAAACAGTTCCCGGACCGCCTGGGCCATTATATGAGACGTCGAATGGCGCAAAATTTCGAGCCCTTCGGGGCTGTCTTTTTTTATCGGCACGATGACACTGTCATCGTCCAACTCGGCGTCGAGATCGACCGCCTTGTCGTTGGCGTAAACAGCTATGGTCTGCTTGCGCTGTTTCCCGGACATCAGAGACTTGAGCGCCTCGGCTACGGTTATGGCCCTGGGCAGCCGCTCTTGCTGGTTATCTAGTGTTATTGCGATTTCTGCCATTTCTTCGTCATTTTACATAGAAAAACAAAGGCTAAAGAGCAAACGGTCCGCAACCCCGTTCTTCCTTTAGCCTTCGTATCTGGTAGGCGCGGGCGGGATCGAACCGCCGACATCTACCACGTCAAGGTAGCGCTCTCCCACTGAGCTACGCGCCTGAAATTACCTGATTCGAACCAGTCAAAAGACAGATAATTCAATTTCTTCAGGAATGCCATGAAGTATAGTTATGATCGGGCAATCCTTCAAGTAAAGAACCTTCATCAATTACCAATATTGGGTTGAACTGTCAAGATTAATTGAGGTGCTCACTAAAGTTATTGGGCTTTATAGGGCCTCAGAGCGGCTTTCGATGGCTCGGGTCAGGGTGTGCTGATCGGCGTATTTTATGTCCATTCCCATGGGTATACCGCAGGCCAGTCTGGTCAACCGAATGGAAAAGCGGCCCAGCGCATCGATCAGATAGGATGCAGTGGCTTCGCCGGGCACGGTCGAGGAAGTAGCGATCAGCACTTCTTTGACGCTGCCTGTCTGCAGACGGGAGATGAGTTCTTTAACCTTCAGCTCCGCCGGGCCGACCCCATCCACAGGGGAGAGAACTCCGTGCAGGATGTGATAATGGCCGCGGTAGTGATCTGTTTTTTCAATTGCCAGCAGATCCGCTGGTTGCTCGACTACGCAGATCAGCGTCTGGTCTCGACGCGGATCGCCGCAGACGTTGCAGGGGTCGGTTTCGGAAAAGGCCATGCAGTTCGAACAGAGCCTGATGGAGCTGTGCAGTTCACCGAGCGCGGCGGCCATTTCACGGGCCTCGGAGGCCGGTCTTCGAAGAATGGTCAAAGCCAGCCTGGTAGCAGTTTTTGCTCCGATACCGGGGAGCGACGAAAAGCTTCTTACCAGCCGTTCGAGAGCCGGGGGGATTACCTGAATTTCGCCCATGATGTTTAAAACATATTGGTGAGGCCGGGAATCTGAAGGCCGCCGGCCAGGCCGGCCATCTCTGATTTGGCCAGCTCGCGCGCTTTGCGCAGGGCATCGTTGACGGCGCCGCCAACCAGGTCCTGGAGCAGTTCTTTCTCGGATTGATCGATCACCTCGTCCTCGATCGATATGGAAAGGATTTCTCCTTTTCCGGTGGCCTGAACTGTCACCATGCCGCCTCCGGCGCTGCCGGTTACGGTTTTAGAGGCAAGCTCGTTTTGCACTTTAGCCATTTTCTCCTGCATCTCTCGAGCCTGCTGCATGATAGAAGTTATATCCATACGCTGATCCTGATCTCTGGGGTTACTGTGGAATAGGCTATTTATTGGGGTCGGAGATGCGGATATCGCCGACCCGGCCATTGAAGATTTCCTCAGCCATTCTGACTACCTGATGGCTGGCTAGCAGTTTGCGGCGCCGCTTCGGTTCCTCCGAATTCTTTACACCTGTGCCGTTGCTGTTATCGGGGCTGATGATCCGGACGCTTAGATCCTGCTGAAAAAAATCGAGCACATATTCGGTCAGAATCTGCCTGTTTTCCTTGGAGCGCAGTACAAAACAGTCATTGGGGTCATCGAATTCGAGCAGCAATTCCTTGTCTTGTTCTTTTACCGATGCAGTCTGCTGCAGACTCTGGGCCATCCACTCCTTTTCGTTCTTGAGAAAGGCAATGAAGTCAAGCCAGTCTTTTCTGACGTCGCGACGGGAGAGGGGTTCATTATCTATCCGGGGCTCGGATTCGAGTTCATTTATTCCGGCAGGCTCCAGAGTGAAGGTTGGTTTCAGGGGTGAGATTTCTTCTGGAACTTGTTCAGGAGGGGGGGCGGCTGCCGTTTTTTTTTCCTCCTGGGGCGCTGCCTCAGCTCTAGTGGAACTGGAAGCGGCGGGTTGCTTGACCGTTGTTGTGTGTTCCTCCGTGAGTTGGTCGGGCAGAGAGCTGAGCACGGTGTCGATCTTGCTTAGCAGTGTTTCGACTCCAACCACATCTCCAGCAGCGATAATCGACAAAAAAGAGGTTTCAAGGGTCAGCCTCGGCTGAAATGAAAAGCGCAGATCATCGGCGGTCTGCATCAGCAGGTTGAGTTTTTGATGGATTGACTCCACCGGGTGAGCTTGCGCCAAACTGCGAAGGAAAGCTGCGTCGTCGTCGCTTTGCTCCATCAGTTGATCGCAACCGCCGATATTGATCAGCAGCAGCGATCTGAAACATTCCAGCAAGTCGGTGATGAAGCGTTTTACATCCATGCCGAAATCGAAAGCCTCTGCCAGCATGGTGAGTGCTTGCGACCGCTCGCCGGTCAGCAGGGCCTCGGCGATACCCATTACCAACTCCCGTCTGACCAGGCCAAGCACTTCGACTACATCGTTCTCGTCTATGGGTGATTCGCCATAGGAGAGGACCTGATCCAGCAGGCTGAGTCCGTCACGGACCGAACCGTCGGCCTCTCTGACGATAAGGGAGAGCGCCGTTTTATTAATTTCTACCTTTTCGTTCTGTGCCAGTTTGGCGAAATGATGGCTCAACTCTTCTGAACTGACGCGGCGCAGTTCAAATCGCTGGCAGCGCGACAGAATGGTTACCGGAATTTTATGAAGCTCGGTGGTGGCGAACATGAAGTAAACGTGAGCGGGAGGTTCTTCCAATGTCTTCAGCAGAGCGTTGAAAGCCTCGTTGGTCAGCATGTGGACCTCGTCAATGATGATGATCTTGTAACGCGACGAGGTCGGCATGAACTTTATCTTGTCTTTGAGCTCCCTGACTTCCTGGATGCCCCTGTTGGAGGCGCCATCTATTTCCAAGAGATCCAGGGCTGAACCTGCACTGATCTCGGTGCAGGAACGGCACTTGTTGCAGGGCTCTGCCGCTGGTCCTTCCTGGCAGTTCAGCGACTTGGCCATCAGCCGGGCCAGAGTCGTTTTGCCGACACCGCGAACGCCCGAGAAAAGTATGGCATGGGCAACCCGCTCGCGCTTGAGGCTGTTCTGGAGGGTCTTGACCACCGGTTTCTGACCGACAACCTGCTCAAATTTCTGGGGACGATATTTTCTCGCAAAAACCAGATAGGACATGGGATACCAGTCTGAATTAATAGATGCCGGCGAGCGCTGAAAAAAATGATAGCCGGGCACCCTGCATCACACAAAGGGGTTCACTACCGTTGCTTCCTCCCGGACCTGGCGGGGTTCGTGATCCTCTGTTGCGCAGGACCCGGCTATCAAGCCGAAATCAATTAGTATCCTGAAATCATTGCAATAAACTACAATCGTTGCATGATCATTGCAAACTCAGGCCGGATTTATACATGCTTTTCTTCAACGCGTCAAGCAAATCCCGGCCGGATAGTTCTGGATACGCCGCCTGTAAAAAATATAAGGGATTGGAACACACGGGTCAATGGACAAAACGGAAATCAACTGGATGAAATCAAACAACCGCTCATTCAGCTTCATGAGCGGGCGATCTTTTCATCCAGACAGTTGTTTTGTCGGTTCAAAGAAACAACCATCAACGATCTGCAACGCGCTCAATTGGAAGTGCAGCTCATTCGCTTGAGTCAGGAGGGTTCGTAAATGAATCTGCAGGAATCGAAAGGTGTGGACGTCTCTCACTGATTGATGAGCTTGATATCATGCATGAGAGAAAGGGCCGCCCATTCCTCGGTGGGAAGTTTCACCCCTCCCTCCTCGACGCCGAATTTTTTCTTCAGAGATGTCTCCAGATCGATATTGAGATCGAAGATGCCAAACCCTTTCATCACCCACCCCTCAAAAAGCCGTCCACTCACAGGGCCGAAAGAAACCAGCTCAATTTCCTCATGCCGGGGGTCTGCGACGATGCGGAAGAAGGTGCTGTTGACATCTTCCCACGCACCTTCAAGACTCTGTAAAAAATGAGTTCTGGTAGCAATCAACGCCCCGCTGATATTGAACTTGCGATTGAGGTCCTTACTTCGCTCCAGGATATCCTTAATCATCACTGAATCTACTTCGACAAGGATACTTCTACTTTTATAAATCAGCCTGTGCATGGGCCTTCTCCTTGGTCTCGTTACTCCAGCTTCTGTTTAACTCCGCTATGTGCCACCCTTTGACACGATAGGTATGCAGTGATGAATTGGGAAGTGTCTCTTTTGGCTTTATTCCCGCAATCAGTTGGCAAGAGTATTGGAAACCCCATTAGAAGAGGCCTATCACCAGTATTTTAACGGCAGAAATGAAAGATAATTACAATAGTTGTGACTATCATTAATCAATTGTTTCGCACCTATTGTATTTGGTTGAGATGATCATATCTTTTAAGCCACACCACTGATCGACACCAAGCTTAACCGTAAAATGGTTCACCCGATCAGGGGAATAGAACAAAGTATCTGAACAGAAGCATGAAACGATAGAGTAGATTCGTAAATCATCAAAACTGAAAACCACTAGTAAGGGAGTTAATCATGAGTATGCGAGGAGAAATAATTTCGGAAGAATATCAGAACATGGTCTGGGTTCGCGACGATAAGGGTGGTGAGTATGTCTGTTACGCTAAAGATCTGAAATCAGACGATCACGTCTCGGAAAACGAAAAAGAGCATTGTCTCGACACCAGCCTGGTCCTGGGACCGAACTGGTGAGACTGAATCAAGACACCATCCCCGATAACGATCGGCACCTACCCATCTGGTGCCGTCGTCCTCCTCACCGATCATGTCAAACCGGAACATGATCGGTGATTTTTTTTAGCTTGCTGTGTTACACAGAGATATCGGGTACCATTTATAAATTGATTTCAGAAAACCTTTGTGGGTGAGACTATGCGAGATGAAACACCTTGTGAAGTAGCGATAATCGGAGCAGGGGTAGCTGGACTCGCTTGTGCAAGGGTACTTCAGGAAAATAATATCAGTTTCATCGTCCTGGAAAAAACGGATAGTCCGGGTGGCAGGATAAAAACCGATCATCTGGGCGGTTACCAACTGGATCACGGATTTCAGGTTCTGCAGACGGGGTATCCCGATATTGACCGCTATCTTGACCTTGAAAGTCTCGATCTGGCCTCCTTTCCCTCAGGAGTGGCAGTAAGATATGACGAGCGATTTCATATCGTTGCTGACCCGCGCCGTCATCTGAAAAATTTCTACAGCACCATCGCCTCACCAATTGGCTCAATGGGTGACCGTTTTAAACTGCTGAAACTTGTGGGGTCGCTGGTGCGGCGTCCCATGGCGGATATTTTTGAAGATCCGGAGGAGCCAGCACTACAATTTCTCCAACAGTGGGGTTTCTCAAAGCGCTTCATCCAGAGTTTTTTCACCCCTTTCTTTGCCGGAGCGTGCCTCGATCCCAGCATGAAGGGGTCCAGCCGGGTGTTGAAATACGTCACCCGTCTGTTCTCCACAGGCGATGCAGCATTACCGGCTGGCGGCATGGCGGCGATTCCCCAGCAGATTGCCGCATCCCTCCCGACTGATTCGCTTGTCTACGGGCAGGAGGTGATCAAGGTGGAGGACGGTGCCGTTACTCTGGCCGACGGCAGTGTGGTCAGAGCAAACCAAATTGTAGTTGCCATTTCCCAACCGGCCTGTGCCAGACTTTTAAAGGTCGGCACTCCGGTGAGCTCGGTAGGAGAGGCTTGTGTCTATTTCTCCTCGGAATGGCGGCCACCCCTGCCGGAACCTTTTCTGGTGCTCAATGGTGAAGGGACGGGTCCGGTGAACAACATCGCTTTCCCAAGCCTGGTAGCACCCACTTACGCGCCGCCCGGAAAGACCCTTATAGCCGCGGTGGTTCTAGGCACCCAATTTTTGCATAGAGATGATCTGGAATATCTGGTGCGAGAGCAGTGTGCGGGATGGTTTGGGGTTGAGGTTGACCAGTGGGAACATATCAAGACTCACCGCATCCACCACGCTTTGCCGGATCAGTCACCACCCACCAGTAATCCCTATGAGGGCGTTGAGCAATTCTCTCCAGGAATAACGATCTGTGGGGAACAGACCAGTCTGCCTGGATTGCAGTGGGCCATCATGTCTGGTGCAATGGCCGGCAGAAGCGTCGCTGAAAGGTTGGGAGATTGACAGAATCAAATTATTACGAGCGGCCAAAAGGCTGACGGGGAGGCAGTATGGACAAAAATGAACGGCTGATGCAGGAACGAATCAAGGCGCTTCTTTCGGAACAGCCTCTTGCGGTTCTGTCTACGCAGCGACATGGTCAACCCTACTCCAGCCTGATGGCGTTTGCTCACAGCGAAGATCTCCAGGTGATCGCGGTGGCCACCGGTAAATCAACCCGAAAACACCAGAATATCATAATGGATTCGAGGGTTTCCCTGCTGGTTGACAATCGCTCCAACAGTGAAGAAGACTTCCACTCAGCGGTGGCGCTCACCATTCTGGGTGTGGCCAAGCCCATTGACACCGATGAGCGGCCTGTCTATGAAGCCATCTATCTGAACCGGCACCCCTATCTCGAGAAATTTCTTCGCTCACCAGCCACCACTTTTATCAAGATAGCGGTAAAGCATTACCTGCTGGTATCCCGTTTTCAAAATGTTATGGAGTATCGGATCAGTGATGAAGTGGATCTATTCGGTTGAAGATCTGCCGCATCCGGATGCTTCGGTTCTAGGCGGCAAGGGACTGGCGTTATTTCAGATGTCTGCTGCAGGCCTGCCGGTGCCAAAGCCTATCTGCATAGGCACGAGCGCCTACGATCTGTTTGTCGATCACAATCACCTGAGGGAGAAAATAGGCCTGGAGCTTTATCGAAAAAGCATCAGGGATATGCGCTGGGAAGAGATATGGGATGCCAGTCTTCGCATAAAGCTTCTGTTTATGAAAGCAAAGATTGGCAGAGAGTTGGAAACGAATATTCTCGACACAATTCGCGACCATTTTGGGGATGGTCCCCTGGCGATCAGATCTTCTGCCCCGGAGGAGGATGGTGCGGGCGGCTCCTTCGCCGGTTTGCACGAATCATACATCAACGTTGCCGGTCCTCAGGAGATAGTAAAGAAAATAAAAATGGTGTGGGCCTCACTGTGGTCCGACCGCGCCGTCTTATACAGACAGGAGCTTGGACTTGAGGTCGTTAAGAGCCGGATGGCGGTTGTGGTGCAGCCGTTTATAGAAGGCGATGTTTCCGGGATAATGTTTACCAGGAATCCTCTTGATGACGGGCAGATGGTTGTTGAGGCCGTTCATGGCCTCAACCAAGGACTGGTGGATGGCGCGATTGCTCCCGACCGCTGGATGATCACCCGGGAAAACTGCACAATCGAACTCCATCATAAGCCGGAAAAAAGAGACAGATGGTTTGTCCGTTCAGCAGCAGACGGGGTAATTTGTGATGTCATAGAAAGCGAGAGGGGTGAACGCCCACCGTTGGATGAGCCAGGCGTTGAAAGGATTGTACGATTGGGCCTGAAAGTTGAGGAGCACTTCCAGGCACCCCAGGATATTGAATGGACCCTGGCAGATGGGGAAAGTTACCTTCTTCAGGCTCGCCCGATTACGGCAGGCAGTGAAGCGACGTCGGGGGATAAACGTGCCTGGTATCTCAGCCTGACTCGAAGTTATGACAATCTGCTACAGTTATGGCGGCGAATTACGCAGATCCTGCTGCCGGAGATGGACGAAGATTATGATCGACTGAAAGCGGTAGATTTAGGTGAACTGTCAGCGGCCGAGTTGGCAGTTGAATTGCGCCGGCGCATTGAATTGAATGAAAGGTGGACGGCGACTTATTGGAGCGACTTTATACCGTTTGCCCATGGGGTCAGGTTGTTTGGTGAAGTCTACAATGACCTGATCGAACCTGATGATCCCTTCGAATTCGTTGCCCTGCTCACCGGCCAGAAGATGCTGAGCACCGAGAGAAATGGTCTGCTGCTGGACTGTGCAAAGCTGGCAGCCGCTGACCACTCACTGCAGAAGAATCTGAAGCGGGGAGTACTCAAGGATGTTGGCGGACAGGACTTCCAGGCAAAAATCAGCCGTCTCAGATCACACTTCTCGGTTGACTTCGTCGGGGTTGGCGACCTGTCGGTGGTTGATCAGATTATCTCTGCCATGATTCTCCAATATACGCTTTTGGACAGCGATTCGGCCGCACCTGGCCCAAAGGAGGCTGAGCGGCTCGAGCGGCTGTTTTTTGAACAAGCAGCACAAAACATCGACATCGACCCTGCTGAACTTCTGAACATGGCGAGGGCAAGCTATCGAATTCGCGACGACGACAATATTCATATCGGCAGAATTGGTCAGGAGCTTGAGAGGGCCTGCGAATATGCCAAAACCCTGCTTCAAAGCAAAGGAAAAGCCGTCCAGCCAGTAATGTCTGCTGTCAACCTATGCCTGCTGCTCGATGGCAAGATAATTACCGAAGATGTTCCTGCGGCAGAGGCCGGGAAGCTTGAGAGCGCCGACCAGAGGCGTGTACGAGCAAGGCAGTTGCAGGGGCAACCCGCAAGCAGAGGGGTGGCGACCGGCACGGCGAGGGTCATCGGGCAGATGAAAGATCTGTCCGGATTCAGAAAAGGTGAGGTGTTGGTCATCGATGCGATCGATCCGACAATGACCTTTTTTGCCCCGCTGGCTGCAGCCATAATCGAGCGTCGGGGCGGAATGCTCATCCATGGGGCAATAATTGCGAGGGAATATGGTATTCCCTGCATTACCGGAGTAGCCGGGGCGACAGACTATATCACTACCGGCGACAGGATAACCGTTGACGGCTACCTTGGCATCTGCACGGTGCAGAGACAGGACGAGAATATCAGGACCTTTTCTGCAGCCGTCGGTTGAGCAGTGAGACTGCGGCATAAGCTTAAGTGCGAATGGTTCTCGAAGATCTTGACGAACCTGCAGAGATAAAAAACTGTTTAGTTAAAAGATGGAAGACCACCATGACATCGAAACAAAATCCGACACAGGATCAGATACGGAAAGCAAAACTTCTGTTCGCTTCAGGGCAGATACGAGAAAGCATAAAGCAGTTTACCCTGGCGGAGAAGGAGGGTTATGAACTCCTTGACATCTGGCTGAGCCGGGGAGCTGCATTGCTCGCCCTGGGGCATTATAAAGCGGCTGAAACGGATTTCAGCAACGTGCTTCAAGTCCAGCAGGACAACGAGAGGGCCTATTACTATCGCGGTATTGCCCGCGCCGCCCAGGGACGTCATCAGAAAGCAATTAGCGATCTCACGGCTTGTTTGAGTCGCAACAATAATAGGGGGATCGCCCATCTTATCAGGGGGCTGTCCTATGCTGAGCTTGGCAACAGGTCTGATTCGGTACTGGACATCAACAGCGCGGGAGCTTTCTCGGATGCTGAACTGGACAGTTTTGCAAAACTGTTCGGCACCATCGGGCATCCGTTTCGCAATGCCAGGGCACTGCTGGCTGAGGAAAATGCGCCGTGGAACAACCTGCTGGATAGGTCGTCAGCCGACAAATTGATGAAGTTGCTCCAATAAGCAAGTGATCTGGCGGCGGCAAGAATTTTGGAATTGCCGGAGTTGATGAGTAACGACAGCACTTCCTGGTCATTCGGTGCGGATCGACCCGGTCACTTCGAATAGGCCATCAGGATTTCTGCGCATCAGCACAACTTCGCCGGACGCCGGATAGATGGAGCTGAAAGCGGTAATGTTCACCTGGTGGGTTACCAGGATCAGTGGTCTGCTGAGCTGCTGGCTACCGAGCCAGGTGTACAGCGCTTCGGTCTGAGGATCTTCTCTCTCATAATTTCTAAAAAACGAATTGAGCGACGGCAGCGGCACGGGGATGCCAAGTCCAAGAAGCTCGGCTGTTTCCCGACAGCGGCACCACTCACTGGTATAGACGTCGGCGACGGTGATGCCGGCCTGCTTGAATCTGTCGCCGATCCTTATCGCCTGGTCGCGGCCTGCCTGCGACAAATTTCGCTGGGTAGTGCAGTCACCGAGCATGAAATTTTCTGGATCACCAGTCCCGGGCGCCAGTGCATGGCGTAGCAGGGCAATTTGGTTGCCCGCTTTGAAGTCAGCCAGTAATTTGTTCTCGTCCTCTTTTCCAGCGGCTGCCCCAGATTGCGATATGATTGCAATGGCAAGTGACAGACACCCAACTAGTATGAGTACTTTGCAGGGTTTTCTCTTCATGGCGGCCTCAATGTCTCCTGCCGTCATTGTCCCGTGCTGAGCACCGGCAGAACTTTTTCAAATTCATCGTTGAAATTGAGCATGGAAAGATACATGCAGTTCCCAGGAAAACTCTCGTGGAGCAGCTGCAGGTTGGCAATTGGATCATAATTCGACACCTTGAGCGTGTCGTCCCCGACGCTCCGGCTGAAGAGCTCGATATTGTTGGACATCCAGGCCTCAACGACAAGTGGTACATCGGGAGTTTTGAGCTGGTCGAGTCTCGGCTCCGCACCGATTACCGGCTGCGTTACGACAAATCGGGCCCCGGCAGCGATTTTTTTATTCAATCTCATCAACTCGACGTCAATGGGATTGTAGTGGTTGAAAGCAGCCCCGGTTAAGAATTTACCTGGATGGGTTCGGTTGATAAAGCCAATCAGGTCGGCGCTTGAGGCAACGTTGAATTTACCCCCGATGCTCGCGGGGTCAAGCCTCGGCAGGGACGTGCCGCCGTCGCCTCGCACTACAAGCAGGAATCGAATTCCCATACGCAGTGCCCGGTCGAGCATTTCATCAAGCTCTTCTTTGGTATGAAAGGTGTTCAGATTGATTACCACCCGTTCGGGATCAAACGACAGATCCAGAAGTTCTATTGCCTCCAGTGCTCCCAGGCGCAGATTGCCCATGGGGTTGTCGGGGATCGAAACTCCGCATCCCGCCCGTATAACCCGGATGAATCGCTCTCCAAATCTATTCAGCAGTTGTTCGGAATAGCCCTCGGCCGATTTTCTGGGCGTCAGCAGTTCAATGATGTATGGATAGTCGAACATGGATGCACACCTCCTTGGGCTACTATAATCAGCGACAAAGAAAAGACAGCGGACCGATAAGGTTTTTATGCTAAACTACAAATCTGAGGAATCAGATAGTGGACGTCGCAGCGGGTTGATCCGCCGCTCACAATCCGGAGGGATCTGTGATCTACAGATTTGCCATCATTGGAGGAGGATTTACCGCCGTCTCCATGCTCTGCCAGCTGGTTGACAAATTGGAGCGCATTGGAGAAGAGGGACGGGCGCTTGGTGCTCGGCTCGGTATCGATCTTTTTGAAAAACATGGCGTTGTGGGGCCCGGGCTACCGCATAACGGTGCCTGTGTATTGCCCTTTCATATCACCAACATGTGCGCCAAGGACATGACCGTGCGGTTTTCCAGGCCGGATGACTTTCAGAGCTGGGTTTGTCAGAACATAGCTGTTTTGAACCAGGATTTTTGCGAACAGAATATAGAGTTATCGGCAACGGACATTGAGGCTGATCAATGCAGTCATTATCCTCGTGAAGTGATGGGCGAGTACCTCAAGAGTCAGTTTGATGAAACGGTCTCAAGGGCGAAGGAACTGGGTATCAGCCTTCACATCAGGACCAATTGCGAGGTCCTTGATCTATGGCCGGAAGACTCGTTTCTCTACCTGACAAGCAGGAAGAGAATGCTCACCCAAACTGAGGGGCCGTTTCAAGGGGCGCTGCTGGCCACCGGTCACTGGTCTGAGTCAAGCCAGTTTGATAAATATTTCGCCTCGCCCTGGCCTGCCTCGAAACTGCTCGCTGCCATCCCTCCCGGAGCTGAAGTCGGGGTCATCGGATCGAGTCTGAGTGCCATTGAAACGGCCCTGACCCTGACTTCTGAAGGGCAGTTTCGTCGCTCCCGTTCCGGGCGGCTGGAATATGTACCGCCCCCTTTGCCGCGAAAACTCACATTTTTCTCCCGGCGGGGGCTCATACCCCGTGTGCGCGGACGCATAGGGGCGCGTCAAAATCGCTATTTTACCTGCGAAAAACTGCGCCAACTCCTGGTGGATAGTCCTCACCGAATCGCCCTGTCTGAGCTTTTTCTATTGCTTGACCGGGAATTGTCCGAGGCCTATGGGACCACCATTGACTGGCAGGAAATAGTTGAGCCAAGCGGAACGACGCCACACCTTCTCCGGGAAGATCTCAACCGGGCCCTGGAAGGCGATGGTCCGGATGGTGAGCTCGTCTGGCAAACAGTACTTGTGCAGATTTTCCCCATAGTGAGGGAACTCTATCTGCATCTGAGCCGGGCCGAAAAGAACCGGTTTGACCGGGAGTTCAATACCCTATTTTTCATTCACGCTGCGACCCAGCCGGCGATCAACGCAGAGAAACTTTTGGCTTTGCTGGAGGCTGGTATCGTTGAAATCACAAAACTTGGAAATGATTATCAGTTTGAGTACAACGAATTGACCCGCGAGTTTGACTTTTGTTATCACAGTGCCGATGGAGAAGCTCGTTTGGATAGCTTTTCCTACTGCGTGGACGCTCGCGGCCAACCGCGTTCGGTTGAAACGGACAGCTCGGAACTGACCCGGAATTTATTGAAGAGTGGTGTTGTTCAGATTAAACGAAGTCAGCCGGGAGGAGGGGAGCGCAGCAAGACACAGCTGGGCGGTTCTATCCTTATCGATCCTGAAACCCACCTGGTGATGCAATCGGCCTCAAATAATCCGCTCAATCAACATCTTCAGCTTTTTGCGGTTGGCGCGATGACCCGTGGCCAGATCATAGATTCCAGCATATCTTTGGGGCTTGCACGTTCGACGGCGAAGGTGGTTGATAGTTTAATTACTCATCTAAAGCAAAAACCTGGTCAATAGTGAGACAATCATGCAATTTTTTTCAGATCAAAATTGTATAGAGCAGCCAATCTCCATTTGATTAAAATTTAGAATTGATACTTTAAATATATAAAAATAATAGACTTTTGTCTGGTTGCTGTTAGTGGGAAGGTCAGCTAGTTTTTTTGTTTTCTTGTAGATAATTGTTCAACTTTTCGGCCCACTTTGAAATATGAGGTTCAAGCACCAAACCTAGGTGATCAGCGTCATCATCCTTAAAAACAACTTTATTTTTTGCTTCAATATCATACCAACTGAATTTACTTACTCGAGAATAATAGCTCCTCATGGAATGAATTTTCCCAGAAAAATATAGAACAATTTTGCCTGGATATTCTTGGGGTGAATAGTTTTTCAAAGCACCTTCATAAACCTTTAATATGTAGTTAGTCCTAAGATCTTCAGGTAAACGAAAACCAAGAAATAAACGAAACTTAGCGAATAAGAGTCTGATTTTTTCAGTTCCTTCCTTAACTAGCTGTCTTCTTAAGGCTCTACTGTAAAAAATTATTTTTATGTCCTCAAACCTTCTGGAGATTGAATATTCGATAGAATTTCTCAATCTATTTCTTGAGTCTGACGAACTATAGTTTGTCGAGGAAGGTTCTCCATTTGAAAGGTCTGGCCTTTTAGATTTCCCTTTAGGCTCAGAAGGATCAAGCATAAACAAGATTGAAACCTCCTCACCCTCACTTATCAATATTTGAGCGATTTCAAAGGCTAAAACTCCTCCCACACAATATCCACCCAGAGAATATGGTCCTTGTTTTTGGATTCGACGAATTTCCGTGAGATAATATTTTGAAATATCTTCTATTGTTTTAAATTTGGCGGCTTTACCATCACTACTCTGGTGAAAAATAAAATGTAATCTCTGTCCAGGATCTAAGTATTTTGATAGGAGGCGGTTACTTCTTTCACCATGAATCCAGAAGAAAGTTGCAGTGCCATCAGAATCTGAGCTGAAGTTTTTGTTACTATTCGGCTCATGTAACAGTCTCACTTGATCTTTGAGTGTTTGTACTTGATATAGGTCTGAGATGGTAATCGTCTTTTTCGCAACATTATTCAACTTAGATGCAAGTTGAACCATTAGCAAGGAATGCCCGCCAAGCTCGAAGAAGTTGTCGAACATAAAGATTTCTTCCCGGTCTAGAACGTCACGCCAGACGGCTGCGACATTTTTTTCCAACTCCGTAACGGGTAAAACTCCATCCTCATTCATGCGATTAGCGATTGAGGAGGGGGCGGGCAGGCGGGCACGATCTATTTTGCCATTTGGATTCAACGGGATTGATTCCACTACAATGACATCACTTGGAATCATGTAACCCGGTAGATGGTCTGCCAGTGCTGCCTTTAACTCGCTGGTATTGGGCTGCTCTTCTAATTCTGGTTCGACGTAGGCAACCAGGCCGACTATCTGAGTCTGACCCAAGCGGGCGAATCTGGTCGATTGCCGGGCCGGATTGTCCCCGGCTCTTTTCGGCACAACCGCTGCCTGCTGTATGGCCGGCAGTTTCCTCAAGGCAGACTCGATTTCACCCAGCTCGATACGGAATCCCCGCATCTTGATTTGTTCGTCGTTTCGTCCCAGATACTGGAGCGATCCATCTTCCAGAAAGCGGACAATGTCGCCGGTTTTATAAATTCGATGTTCAACAGACCCAGAAAATTTAAGTTGCAGGAAACGTTCGGAGGTGAGGTCCGGACGATTCAAATAACCAGGAGAAATACTGACGCCGCCCAGATACAACTCACCGGCCAGACCAGGGGGCAGCTGACGCCGCCAATCATCCAGGACGAATGTCTGCATGGTGCCAATCGGTTTGCCGATGGGTACGTTACTGTCTTTATAACTGTTGCTGCAGTCAAATACAGTGCTCCAGACAGTGGCTTCGGTTGGTCCATATTCATTGAATAGTCCAGCGTGTGGGAGGGTGAATCGATGGCTTTCAACCAGATCATGCCCGCAGGGTTCGCCTGCGACGATAACCGATTTCAGCGAAGTGATCTCCTCCGCATGATACTTCAATAAATGCTCATAGAGTGAGGGAATCGCCAGAATACACGAAATCTGGTGGCGCTCAATCAGCGCGGCCAGATGATCGACTTCCCTGAATTTGTGCCGATCCGGGATATGTAGACATCCCCCTGAGCAGAGGGTACCGAATATACCTGCAACCGAGCTGTCGAACGAAATGCTCGACAGCAGCAGAAACCGTTCTGGTTTCACGCCATAATAGACAAGCCTCTGGTTGGTCGAGTTATAAAGATTCCCATGGGTGATCATTACCCCTTTTGGGGTTCCGGTGGAGCCGGAGGTATAAATTATGTAAGCGAGATCTTCAGGCCCCGGACAAATGTCGGGATTTACTTCGCTGCAGTGCTCGATTCCCAGATCGTTACTGTCAGTGGATATGGACCGGACCTCATGCCCCACGAGCGTGGCAGACCATCGTTCAAGAGTGAGAACAGCTGCGGGCTTTGCATCAGCGAGCATATAGCCTATTCGGCTCTCAGGGTAATCGGGGTCCAGCGGGACATATGCCAAGCCGGACTTTAAGACTGCCAGCAGGGCAACAATCATCTCCATGGAGCGGTCCATGTAAATGCCGATATAGGAACCCTTCTGGAGATCCTGTTTGCCCAGGTAGTGGGTGAGGCGATTGGCTCTTCGGTTGATTTCGCGATAGCTCAGTGTTTCCAGGCCATAACAAACAGCATCCTTTTCAGGATGAAGTGATGCCTGCTCTTCAAACAATTGCAGAACGTTCCCTTGTAAGTGGTGAGACGAGGTTTGGCCCTGCCATAAGGCGAGTTGCTCCTGCTCTTGCGGCGAGAGCAGTGAGAGCGATCCAAGGTGCTGATCCGGCTTATCAATAAACTGCTCAACTATGGTTCTCACATGACCCAAAAGACGTGATATGTGGTCATCGGCAAAAAAGGTCCTCTCATAAAATGCAACGAGAGTCAGCTGCTCTCCCGGCAATGCAATTATCGATATGGGGAAATTGCTCTGCTCGTGATATTCAACCTGATCAATGGTAATTTCAGTCGGGTTGTCAGATCCCGTTCGACTGGTGGGAACATTTTCGAAAACTACAATTGAATCAAACAGCGGCACACCTGGTTGGAATTCACTCCATTCCTGTATGTCCACCAGAGAGCTAGTTTCAAAATCCCTTATTCTAACCTGCTTCTCAAGCAGTGCGGCGAGCCAATCTGAAAAGGGTCTATCCAGCTCTATTCCTACCCTTATTGGTAGGGTATTGATAAACAGTCCGACCATGGTCTGCGCATCTTCAAAATATGGCGGTCTGCCTGACAAGGTGGATCCGAAGATAATTTCATTCTCACCGCTGTAGAAGTGCAGGAGAAGCGCCCAGGCTCCCTGGATGATGGTGTTGACAGTCAAACGTCTGGATCTCGCAGCGGCGTTGAGCGTGGCGGTAAATTCGGTTGACAGGGGCAACGCATGTCTTCCGTAGCCCTGTCGCTGTGAGTCAACTTGGTAGGTCGGAAGCGGAGTAGGACTGGTGGCGCCCGAAAGCTCCTCTTTCCAAAAACGTTTGGCACTGGAGAAATCCTGACCATGAATCCAGCTGACAAAATCCCGAAAGGGGCGCTCCTGTCGCTCGAAGATGGTTTTTCCTTGATTGAGAGAATGATACTCCGCCACCAATTCCTGGATAATCTGAGTGGAAGACCAGCCGTCACAGATAATATGATGAAACGACCAGATAAAACGATACCTGCTATCATCCAGTTCAAATAACCCAACGCGCAGCAATGGCGGCTTATTGAGCTGAAAGCCCCTTATTCTATCCTCGTGTAGATAGGTCTCGATCCTCTGGGAAATATCATCCTTGCTTCTGTGCCCGGTTTGTTCCACATGCCATTCGATGGGGACCTGTTCGTTGATTTGCTGAAGTGGCTGCTCCAGCTCATCCCAGATAAATGAAGTACGCAGCACAGGATGATATTGGACGAGTGATTCCCAGCTCTTCTGTAGAATTTCCAGGTCAAGAGAACCCGATAGGGTGCAGCAGTATTGTTCAACATAGATCCCAGAGTTCGGCTCTTTCAGGGTATGAAACAGCATACCCTCCTGCAGCGGCGTCAAGGGATAGGGACTGTAATAATCTTTCGAAACTTCGGAGCTTCCTGCTTCAATGACGTTCTCAACCTCAGCGCTGGAGGCTGCCTCCGCCAGGTCGGCAATGGTCTGATTTTGAAAGAGCAGGGCCGGCGTGATCTGGACCCCGGCTTTGACTGCCCGTGAGACGATCTGGATATTGAGAATGGAATCCCCACCCAGGTCGAAAAAGTTATCTAAAATTCCGATACGCTCTACTCCCAGGACACGCTCCCATATCTCTGTAAGGGTTTCTTCTGTCTTGTTCCGAGGAGGTTTAAACTCGGCTACCCGGGGCAGCTCATTGTCACCTGGGAGCGGCAGGGCACGGTGATCGATTTTGCCGGTCGGATTGAGTGGGAAAGACTGCAGCCGGAGAAAATATGCCGGGATCATATTGGGAGGAAGCGTGAGAGAAAGAGATGCGCGCAACTCATCGGGGGCAAAGTCTCTTTCTCCCACGTAGTAGGCCACGATACGCTTATCAACAGTACTCGAGACTTTTTCATCAGGATCGTAGCCGATCTCCTTGAGCATCCTGTGGACACGCGCCTCATCGATGTCATCTTCGAGCTCTTTCAGGGCACTGTCCCGCTGTTTGTGTCCCAGTCGCACATCCCAGCTGTAGGGCACGGCATAGTTATGATACCCGTACTCCTTTTTATGGATAAAGATCCCCGCTTCGTTGATCAAACAGTTGGTTGATCTGCCGGTGTCCGGGGGACGGGTCCAGGGTGTCCTGGTGTTGAGGAATTGGAGAACTTCCGAGAGCGGTACATCATAGTAACGATAAAAATCTATAAACTGGATTCTTTCAAAGACCGTTTCGTCGTCAAAGACGCTCACGTCAAGATGGCGATTCACCGCGTCATCCATCTGATGGTAGGCTTTGCGGGCTGCCAGTACAGCTTCGTCCACTTCTTCGATGTCTGCCACCCCGATATTGAGTAGCTCGGCAACCCGTGTAGCAAAGCTCTGACCTCGTGAAAGACCCGTAAAGATATAGTCAATGTCGTACTCCTGGGCCAGGGAAACGCTCATGGTATTGATTACCTTCTGGCAGCCGTTACAGACATTGCTGAAGCGGCGGAGACTGTCGACGAAGATTTCGTTCATTGCCGGCGTTTCGCCCCAGTGGAGATCGAGCCTCAGGTCTTCGACGATCCGCCGGACATTGTCCTTGGCGCTTTCCGGAATGAAGCCGTTGTCGAAACTGAACACCAGCGGATGCATCCCCATCTCAACCAGCTTGTAAAGGGCAAAGGTGCTGTCTTTGCCGCCGCTGTACTGCATCAGGCAGTCATAGCGACCCCGGCGGTTTTGCTTGGCCCGCTCAAGGATCTGTCGGAGATCGCCTTCCGATTTGAAATACTGCTCAGCCAGATACCGTTGCTCGTCGAAATTCCGGCACGGCGCGCAGATCTCCTTGTCGTCGAGGTCGGCTTTGGGGACGTTGGCAGGCAGTCCGCAGGAGCGGCAACGGACTAGATTATCTTCAGCGCCTGGTCCGCCATGCTCGATGATTTGGGTAAACGATTCATTGATGCCGTCGATCTCGCAAAGGGCGCCCTCGATCTCGCCCCGTTCGATCCTGAAGCCCCTGACTTTCACCTGGTCATCGCTGCGGCCCAGATAATCCATCACCCCAGCGGACCGCCAGCGGCCGATGTCGCCGCTGCAATACATCATCTCCCCGGGATGAAACGGGTCCTCGATGAATTTCTCTGCGGTCATCTCGTCCTGGTGGTGATATCCCCGGGCCAGTCCTGTGCCGGCTATGTAGAGGTGCCCCTTGACCCCAACGGGGACGGGATTAAGGGCTCCGTCAAGAAGGTAGATGCGAAGATTGTCTATGGGCCTGCCAATGGCAACAGAGGCCTGGGTGTCCCGCGCCGGGTCAAACCGGTAGATCATGCAGCCTACGGTCGCTTCTGTGGGGCCGTATTCGTTGTATATGGCGATCTTCCCGCCATAGAGACTCGCTACCCTGCGGGCCAGGCTTGCTTTGAAGTCTTCCCCGCCGACAATCAGTTTTTTCAGCCTCGCAGGGAGTGTTTTCGAGCCGTCGAGCAGGGCGAGGTGGGAAGGGGTAAGCTTGATTATATCGACTCTGTCATCTCTGTAGACCTCCATAATCGAAAGATCCAGCCCGTCCTTGCTCTCGGGATAGACCACCACCGTGCTGCCTGAAATAAGGGGCAGGAATATGGAAGTGATGGTCAGGTCGGCGGCTACGCTCGAAAACAGAGGCAAATCATGGGGTCCATCCGTCATGTATTCCTTGCGGGCCCAGCATAGATAGTTCAAGAGCGAGCGGTGTTCGATCATCACCCCTTTCGGACGGCCGGTGGACCCTGAGGTGTAGATCATGTAAGCAAGTGACCGGCTGCCTGGCTCTTGCAACTGGGGAGGGGGCGCACCATCTGCCGGGAATTTCCCGCTGATTGCACCGTATTCGATAATTTTCGCGTTTACCTCGGGCAACGCCGATTTGAGTTCACCGCTGGTCAGTAAGAGAGTGCAGCCGCTGTCATCCAGCACATAGGCGAGGCGCTGCTCGGGGAAGGTGGTGTCAATGGGCACAAAGGCTGCCCCGGCTTTGATGATGGCCAGAAGTGAAACGACCAGTGATATCGATCTGTCCATATAGACGGCCACGATATCTCCGCTGCCGATCCCCATTCGTTTCAGGTTTGAAGCGATTATTCCCGAGGTCTGGTCGAGCTGCCGGTACGATAATTCCGCCTTGTCTTGAGCTACTGCTGTCGCCTCGGGGACTGCACTGACCTGTTCCTCGAATAACTCGAGGATGCTGGACACTTGCGGAAGAGCGGCGGTGGTATCGTTGTAAGAGTGCGCCAAGAGCTCGGTTTCCTCTCTGCTGAGCAGAGAGACGTGATCTATGCGGGTGTCGAGATCATTAAGAAGCGCATCCACAAGATTGAGAAAATGGTCCACGAGATGCTCCCGAACTGAAACGGGAACTGTCTCTTTATTTACATCAAACAGCAGTGTGTATGAGCCGGTCCGGTCGAAATCGTGTACCTGCAGCCGCAGGGCATGCCCCCGGTCACCAAAGCCTGAGTGAATCCAGGAACAGTGGGTCGGCATGTTGTTAAAATCATCAAAGGCTACATTCAGATAGTTGAGGACGACCGCATAGCAGTCACCGGGAATCCCGCTGCTTGCACCAGGCAGCGCGTGGCGCAGCAGCTGATTAGCCTCCGGGATCACTGATTCGATCAGGGAACGGAAGGTGTCTTCGGGCCCGATGGTGAGCCGCAGTGGAAAAAGTTCGACAAAGAGTCCCAACGTCTCTTTGTGTGCAAAGGTCGAACGGTTGTGGCTGGGGCTGCCTATTACCAGGTCGCTTTGCCCGCTCACCCGGTGCATGTAGGCAAATAAGAGCGCAGAGAACATATAATAGAGCGAGAGATCCTGGCTGATCGATCTGATTGGAGCAACCTTGGTGAGCGCCCGCAGCTTTTCCGATCTTTCCTGTCCAATGTCCCAGGAAAGTCTGCGGGATGCCGTGGACGGGGAATCAGCCCTTTGCCCATAGAGTTCAAGCACGGGGCGCTCGTGTATGAATTTTTCCGTCCAGTACTTGGCGGCGTCATGGCCCTCAGCCAGATTCCTCACCTTTCTTTCAGCGCTCCTGTAATCCTGGAATTGAGGTGATGGTGGTGCCTCGTCGAGCCGATTTTCGAGGGCCAGCCGGTAAAAGTGGGCCAAGCGCTGCTGCAGAATTGTGCACGACCAGGCATCGCAGATCAAGTGGTGCTGGTTGATGAACCAGATAAAACGGTTGCTCCCAAGTTTTACCAGGGCACTGTCAAATAGCCGTTCAGTCAGCGTAAACTGTTCCTTGGCTCTGAGATTCAGAAGCTTATCAGCGGCTTCACCGGGGGAAGCGAAGTCTGAGAGATCGATCAATTCCGGTTCGAAACGAAGTTCATCGACAATGTGTTGGGAGGGAACCCCGTGCTGCTCTCTGAAGATGGTGCGCAGGGCGTCACTCTCATCAATTACTTTCTGGAAGGCGGTGCTGAAAATCGAGGGCAGGACAGCGCCTTCGATAAGAAATTCCATGGCCATATTATAGAGCGGCTTGTCCGGACTGAGCATCTGTCCAGTCCAGATACGAGACTGGCTGACCGTTAACCCTGTCGCTGAATTTTTAGAAGATGCCATGCTCGATTTGGGGTTCACTTTATACACTGCTCGATATTATAGAAGTCAATTTGCGAAAATATATTTAGGCCTCTGGGCCTGATTAGCTGAAAAGCTGGTTCAGGGACGCCATGACATATTTTTGAACCGGTGAATCAAGAAAAGCTCTCTCAACGAACCAGACAGCCGACAGCATGATGAGGGAGACCGCTCCGAACCTGAGGATGATTTTGGGAAAAAAGGCATAATTCCTGATCATGTAAAGGACCGGGAAGATGACCAGGATAACCGCAATCTGGCCAATCTCTACTCCCAGGTTGAAACCGAAAAGCGAAAGCGCCATATGCTCACCCAAAACGCCGAGGTGGGCAAGCACGCTGGCAAAGCCGAATCCATGGAATAACCCGAAGATGAATACCACCCAGGCTATTTTTTTCTTGAAGACCGGGAAAAGGATATCAAGGGCGGCTGCTGCTATTGATATCGCTATTACCGATTCCACCAGCCTTCGCAGGAAGATCAACCACCTTGAACGCGGCCAGGCTCAGTGTCATGGTGTGGGCAATGGTGAACAGAGTGACGATTTTAACCACATAGAAAAGTGCGGACTTGAACTCGGTAACTGGTTTCCAGTAACGCTCCCTTCTGATCATGGCGGCGGGCAGGATTAGCGCAATCAGAAAAAGGACGTGATCGATGCCCAGCCATATGTGTTTGACCCCCAGTTTTACGATTCCCGTAAACCCCGAGAACATGGTGTAGTTCGAAAGATCCAGCCGCTGGTTCTGGTTGGAACTGGAAAACACCAGGGACGGGCGGCGCTCGTTGTTGAAAATATTGCCCCGCCAGTACTGCTCGATCAGCACCATGCCGGTATGAGTGGGATCTACATCAAAAATTACTAGAATAGCCAATATCAATAAAATCCGGGGTGGTGTGATTCTCTAATAGCTTGAAATCAAGCAGTACGAAAAGCGCTTTTGCATGGAGGGTATCGACCCCGGTGAATTGAGGAGATAATTGTTTGCCATCAATAGAAAACCTTACATGGGTACTAACATAATCATGGATTTGGTCCAGATGCTCTGATAGGCTATCCTCGGTGATGAGGGCTCGGTGGTGTCTTTTGACAATGCCCGGTTCAGGTCCTCCAGAATTATTTCGAAACGCCCGGTGATTTTGTCATCATAGATCTTCAGGTAGGTATAGCTCTGCCCGGGATTATGACCGTAAACTGGTGATTGCAACAGGACGGTCAGCACACACAAAAAGGTCATAATCAAGGAGAGACGAACAGATATCAGATTAGTTTCGGCTAGGTCCATGTTGATTGATTCTCTATAAATTTATGGGGCTTCCCTATGTCCCTATCTACCCCCAAAAAGCCTGCCAGCGCCCATCATTGTAAGGATGGTTGTTTGTAAAACCGGTCAAACCGATGGGCGATGTGACGACTGAAAAACTGTCCTGTGCGGGTGATCCGAATTGCCTGCGGATCACTCAGGTCGACAAGTCCCTCACATTCAAATTCTTCGAGGCTTTTCAGTTCCTCTTTAAAATAGCTGCTGAAATCAATATCGAATTCGTCTTCGAAAGCTTCCCGGTCAATTTCAAACCGGGTGAGAACCAGGTCCTGGATGAGCTTGTTTCGCAAATGATCATCGTCGTTATGGCGGTATGATCTTTCCAAATCAACGGGAAGCTGGTCTGCATCGATCAGATGGTAATAGTCTTTGATGCTCGCCACGCTGCGGTAAAAAGTCTTATCGAAGAAGCTTATCGCCGTGGCACCAAAGCCGAGATAGTTCAGCTTGTCATCCTGGGAATAGCCCATCAGAGTCTTGCTTCCGCAAGTTTTCAGGTCTTCAAGGAAGGGATCGTCAGCGCTGAGATAGTGATCAAGTCCGAGGCGGGTGTAGCCTTCGGCGACAAGCAGCCTGTCTGCCTTCTCGGCCATTAATACCTTTATAAAGGAATTTGGTATGGATGATCGGGGAATTATATTCTGCCGCGGAAATACCATGGGCGCGTGGGCGTATGGGAAAATGCAGATTCTGCCTGGAGCGGCAGGCAACACTTCCTTTATGGTCAGCACCAGTTCATTAATCCCCTGATACGGTAGTCCATAGCAGAGATCGACGTGGACCCTGAAACCCAGTTGCCTGGCCATGCTTATAAGCTCACGTACCGCCCCCGGATCGTGTTTTCTGTTGATCACTTTCTGGATTCGCCCGTCAAAGTCCTGGATTCCAAAACTGATCACATTAAAACCAAGTGCCTTTAGTAACTCCAATTTTGCCGGTGTGACGATCTGTGGGTCAGGGAAGGCCTCGATGGAGTGCTCGTGGCTGCCAGCTAGATTGAATTCCAGACGAGCTGATATTGCCCGATGAATGGTCTCGAGCTGGTTCAGACTTAGAAGGGTGGGGGTTCCCCCTCCCCAATGCATGTGTGTGGCCCCCCGCCAGCCGCTGCCTTTAAGAATCTCGAGTCTGATGTCCATATCTCTGACAAGGTAGTCTAGATAGAGGTCGAGTTCGCTGTCGTCCTTCAGCGGTTCCTTGTAACACATGCAATAGTGGCAGATCTCTTTGCAATAGGGAAAATGAAAATAGAGAAAAGATATATCAGAAGAGCCAAGGCTCTGATTATGCTGCTCCACAGAGCTCCGCTGCTTCCAGAATGACTCAACTGGATAACTCAGATAGAGGGGGATGGCGTTTTCATTGTAGCGCATGGAAAGCCGCTCCCATTCGAGCATTTCCCGATGGTTCATGAAGCTAATCCCCTCCTTGTCGGATGTCAGGATGATCAAGCTGAAAGCTGTCTATCAGGAGTATTGAACTGACCATAAGATAGTTCATGGGATTAATTCGGCAACTGCCGTTCGATCTATCTTTCCCGTAGAAGTTCGAGGAAGCGCACTGACAAAATGAATGTCCTCGGGCACCATGTAGACTGGCAGGTTTTCGCTGCAGAAACGGCGGACCTCTTCCTCATCCAGGTCGGTATTGAGTTCAGCAACCAAAACAGCCGATATGGTCGAACCAAACTCTTCTGAAGGTCTCACATATACTGCATTTTCCTTGATTTCGAAATGGGCTGACAAAATTGTCTCTATCTCGCCAAGTTCGATACGATATCCCCTGCTTTTTATCATGGTATCACATCGGCCATGGTAGATAAGCAGTCCGTTTTCGTCCAGGTGAACCATATCTCCAGTTTTGTAGACAAGTCCCTGTTCATCGGGGTCAAACACATTTTCGCTGAGAACTTCGCCGGTTTTATGTTCGTCCTGCCAATAGCCGTTCATTAAAGTCGGACCTTTTACGTACAACTCTCCAATGTCACCACGGGGTGTCAGGCCGCCGGAGTCGGAAACCACATAACCGGTGACGCCGTCACACAATGAGCCGATGGGAATATCCATCCCGGCCGCAGGGGGGTCCTTGACTTGATGGTAGGAAATCACGTTGGTTTCAGTCGGCCCATAGAGATTGTAGTATTTGACCTCCGGCATCATTAGCATAAGTCTTCTGAGGTACTTGGACGGGAAAACTTCGCCGGCAAAAAGGATTCGCTTTAGCTCCGGAAAGTTTCTGTCTTCAAGACCGCCGTGCAGAACCAGTTGTATCAGTGCGGTGGGTACCGAGTACCAGGTGGAAATCTTGTTCTGACCGATAAAATCAGCGATCGATTGGGGAAATGCCGACCACCCTTGGGGAATCAAGCAGATGGTGGCGCCGGCAGCTATGGCTGCGAAGATGTCGAATATGGAAAGATCGAAATGCAGGGGAGCGTGTGAGGAGAGGATCTCGCCGCTGTCTATTTCAAAAGTCGTTTGGGCCCAGTCGACAAACGAGCAGGCGGCGCGGTGACTAATCATGACGCCTTTAGGCTGTCCCGTCGATCCTGAAGTATAGAGAATGTAAGCAAGGTCATCACCAGAAGCTGGCGGGACAGGTTCAACAACGGGAATGGGGGTGTCTTCCACGTCGTCTTTGAAATAAACCTGGATGCCAGTCAGTTCAGTTTTGGAGTGTTGCTTGCTTGCATCAACAATCGCTATGTGCCTCAATGTCTTTGTCCGGGATACAATTGAGTGCACGACAGCAAGTTTTGCGTAACTCGTGATCAGCCATTTAAGGCTGCAGTCATTTATTATTCTGCTCAGTCGCTGCTCGGGAGCCGATGGATCCAGTGGGACATAGCATGAGCCGGCCTTTAAAACACTGAAAATGGCCACAATTGCCTCCGGCGATTTATCCAGAAAGATGCCGACACGTTCGCCTGCGCTCAGCCCCCTTTTCTGGAGCATGGTGCCTAGTTGACTGCTTTTTCGATCAAGATCCCGGTAAGAAAGGGTCACTCCTTTGAACTTCACTGCAACATTGTCGGCCTGTGTCCGGCAGCTCTGGGAGAGGTATGTGACTAATGACCGTTTCACGGCGGCTTTACTTACAGCAAAAGTGAGGAGATGATATTTTTCTGTACTTCCGATGTTCCTGAGTAGAGGGAACTGGCAAGAGCGTCCCTGAGTTCCCGTTCAATCTCATATTCAACCATGTAGCCATAGCCCCCAAATATCTGCAGGGCATCACGGCAGTTCTCGATATATGCCTCGCTAATGCTCAGCTTGGCCAGGGAGGTGTCAAGCGCGGCAGACTTTTTCAGCGATTTAAGCCAGGCCGCTCTGTAGAGCATCAGGCGGCTGGTTTCCAGTCGCACTTTCATCTGAGCAATTTTATGGGCAATCGACTGATGCGCAGCAATGGTCTGGTTACCAATTTTTCTGTTGTTCGCATAATTCAGGCAATCGCTGAGCAAGCGGTCCATGATGCCAATACAACTGGCCAGGATCAGGCCTCGCTCCCATTCCATACTGCTGCTGAACAATATGCCGCCAGCCCCTTCCTCGCCAATGAGATTGCCTGCAGGTATCCTGCAGTTGTTAAATCCAAGCTCTGACATGGGGCTGGTTCGCAGGCCCATTTTCTCGATTTTTGCCCCCACGAACAATCCAGGGGTATTTTTATCAACAATGAAGCAGGAAAGACCGAAAAATCCGCCGGCTTTATTAGTGGTGGCATAGACGATGAAGATATCAGCAACGGGAGCATTGGTGACGAACGTTTTACTCCCGTTTAGCACGTAGTGGCCATTTTCTTTGACTGCGGTCGTTCGCAGCCCATAAGCATCTGAGCCGCTGTCTGCCTCTGTCATTGCATTCGCTGCAATGAATTTGCCTGAAACCATTCCCCCCAGATAGCGGTTTTTCTGTTCTTTGGAACCATGGAGCAGGATGGGAACAATGCAGGTGAGGATGTGGGCGTTGATTGAAAATATCAGCCCATTATCCTTACATCCCTGGCCGATGCCTTCCATAATGGCTGCATAGTAGAGGGGGTCTAGGCCAAGACCACCGAGTTCTTCAGGAACGAGAATCCCCTGCAGACCGAAATCAGCGCATGCCTTCCAGCCTTTAGAAGAGAACTCACCGTTCCTGTCCCTTTCAAGAATAGAGTCGTTAAGCTCGGCCTGGGCAAATTCCATTGCCGATGTCTTGAACTCTTGCTGGCGGGCAGTATATGAGAGATTCATAATTCTATTGCTTGAAGGGTTATTTCATCTTGTCATTGACCAGTTGCATTATGCCGTTGATCGAACCTGAATCGATGGTGAATTCACTAATATCCAGGGGGATGTTAAAGCTGGACTCGATATAGGCAAGCAGTTTGATAAAGCCAATTGAGTCTATGACTCCGCTTTCGAAGAGCTGATCATCGTCTCCAATTGAGCCGTCTCCGTTCATGAAAGTGTCAATGATGTAATTTTTTATCTTATCTTTTACCATGATGCTCGAGTGGGTTGAAAAGACCTTGGCCCATCTTGATTTCCAAGGCAGTTCTCGTATCCTCCTAAGGTTGGTGAAAATCGCAGCCCGTGAAGTCACGTGCGCGTGCAAGATGAAATATAAAGCCTAACTTATTTCTTTGTGTCAGCACATTTATTTCAAGTATCTGTGATCTAAATCTATTTGTCTGATCTCACCATGTGATGAAGATAATGAAAACTTAATCGATAAGGGCAACCCAAATGCTCCTCTTATGGTTATTATTAATCTTTATACGCCGTGAAATCATCCTCGGCTACGAGAGGAATAGTTTTTTTGCTTATCAATCTTAATGGAGCATCGGTCTCCTGACCAAGACAGAGTGCCGCTTTGTGCTCAGGGCTAGGGTTAAGCAGCCTCACGCGCCAATATTTTCCCTCGGACATCATTGCCGATGCCACTGTTATTTGAGAGGAGCTGTTATCGCTGAAGTTGAAGTTGACTTCATCCAAAGACAGATTCAGACCAAGCCCTCGGGCTTTTACATATGCCTCTTTGAGTGTCCAAAGCTCAAAGAACCGCTCTTTCATCTGGATTTCCGGAAGCTGCTGGAGTTCCGTGTATTCGGATGGTGAAAAATATCTGTGGGCGATTTCCAGACAATCGGTGTTCCGGCTTGTATATTCGACATCAATTCCCACTCGTCCTTCAGCAACCAGGGCTGCCGCCACAAGGCCATCGGTGTAAGAGAGGTTGAACTGCAGCGGTGGCTCCTGCCCGGATGGTGGCAGGTAGGGCCGGCCGTGGGCTTCCCTGGCAAGCATGATCTGAGCAGGCGCCACGCCAGTGCAGCGGGAGAGAATGGTGCGGATCAGGGCGCGTCCCACCAGGTAACGTTTTTTGTGCCTGTCAAAACGATATCGCTCCAGTTTTTCCAGTTCTGATGCGGGCAAAAGACGCCGGTACTCCGCCATGAGTTTCTCATCTTGAATTTCCTCGACAAAGGTAAACCAGAGGTACACTGTGGCGGGAGACAATTTCATCCTAATCTGGCCAACTTATCACCTTTTCCTTCTGACACCGATGAACCTGAGTTCTGGGGTGAATCAGAGGGTTCTAAAGCTACAGTGATTGCAGATACTAGCACCTTTTAATTGCTGAAGTGTTCTGTAAATGAAAAACAACACTTTAGGGCGTCTAAATGCAAATACAAAATTCTTAAAATTCAGCTACCTACCCAATATCGTACTTCTTGCTGTTGAGTACAATGGCGATATATAGGCTGATCAATAATAGTGAAACCTATCGGTATTGTCATTGGCAGGTGTTCACAGCCTTCTGGCACATCTGAGTGCACCTGGTGGTATCATCTGCTCAACACCCATAAAAAGCAATATCCAAAGTAGCTTGTCGATAATTGAAATCGGCGCGAGCGGGCATTGATTTCTATGATGAACTATTGGTAGCAGTTTTCTTGGATTCGTTTGCAGCGATAGATGAGAGCGTTTCCGGAAGTCCTTTTATGTACAGATCCTGTTTTGCGTACGGAATCTCGATAAGTTCTTCCCTTAAACGCTTGTAGACCGCAGTATTCATGGAGTCAAGCACTCTGCCTCTGAATTCGGGGTTCTCCACCCAGAAAAGCAGTTCAAAATCAAGGCTTGAGGCGCCGAACTGCCGAAATCTGATGCGCGGTTCCGGCGTGGTGCAGACCAGGGGATCGGCCTTAGCAGTCTCGACCAGAATTTCTTTGACTCGATCGACATCGGAGCCATAAGCCACTCCGATCTTCAAACGGACCCTCATTTTTTCGTGAGGCCCGCCGGATTGGTTGATGATCGTCGAATTCCCGATAATCGAGTTCGGGATCGTTACCTCGATATCGTCTCGTGTCAGGATACGCGTGCTGCGCAGACCGATGTTAACCACCTTGCCGCGGCCGCCTTTGTCCAGGACGATATAGTCGCCGACCTTGTAAGGTGCGTCGGCGATGATGAAGACCCCTGAAAAGAGGTTGGAAAGGGAGTCTTTGGCAGCAAAGCCAATGGCAATACCAGCAATACCAGCAGAGGCCAGCCAGGCGGTCATGTCTATGTTCCAGACGACGAAAAAGGCGTAGACCCCGGCACCGAAAATAGCGATCTTGGCCAGGTTGTCAAACAGGGTGACGGTGCGATGCTGGATAAAGGTAAACTTATTGGATAGTCCGGCGACGCGCATCAAAAGAAGAGAGGCCAATCTGATGCAAAAGACTACCCAGATAATTATCCCTATGGTTCGCATTCCCCTGATCAGATAAAGTTTCCAGGCTTCTAGCGGCATCAGTTCGATACCGGCGGTCAGACCAATGACCACGAGTGAAAAATAGACCGGCGGGCGCAGGAGCAGGGCTATTTGTTCATCGAATGCAAAGGCAGTGCGTCTGGTAATCGCTAGAATAATCCGAAAGATCAACCAGGTGAGCAGCGATGCGCAGGTAAAGGTGATGAGGATGACGATGAAGCTCTGGATCCAGGGATTCGCCGAGACAGTCTCGAACAGCGGCCGCAGCCAATCGACCACCACCTTATCAAACTCTGTGGCTCCCTGATTTTCGGCAACTTGGGCTGGACTGGAAAAGCCCAAAATGATGGTGGGGATGATTAACAGAAGCAGGGATGTCGGACCACGTGACATGGATTCCTCCTAGCGAACAATTATCGAGATTCGTGGTTTGTCTTGGTGTTGCCCGAGTGGTGCCAATCAGATGGTTGGTCTTCGTGCCCTCAAAAAATGAGATCAATCTCTCCCATGGGAGCAGAGTCCAGCATAACTGATCATATCCGATAAATAAATCACTGTGGTGATGTTTGATCCGTAGATGCCATATGTAGATAATCGTTATGGAGAATAACTCAGAGGTTAAGCCTGGTCACTTTCCCGACAGCGCGCCTTAAAAATTGCGATCCATATCCTTGAGAGAGAGGGGGCAGAGGTAAGCCCAAAAGGGCACTGGTAATTATTAACCAGTGTTTGTTTTTAAACAATAAGGTCAAGATACAGAAGGATTGTGACCACAATTGATGCCGGTGACTTCTCCTCTTTGTGAAATGAGCTGGCTTACCTCTTCTGCAACCGTGTTCTCTTGGTCATAACGGGCCAGGTGCCTGCGCATGCGGACAACTCGCTTGTGTATCGCCTCATCGTCGAGAATCCGCTCGATCCGATTGCGAATAGCCGTGATATTATCATCACTGCGGCTGCCGACAATTCCGAGACCGAATTTAGCGACCCGAGCCGCTGTGCCAAGCTGATCATTTGTTGTAAATGGGTACACAACCATGGGTACGGAGTGATGGATGCATTCATAGACGGTGGTCATTCCGCCATGGATCACCGCAGCATCGGCGGTCGAGAGCAACTCCATCTGGGGAGCGAAGCAAAGACAAGTTACATTTGCAGGCAAGGGACCGAGCGTTTCGGGCTTTATCCGATCTCCGAGACCGATTACCATGTCCCATTTACGGCCTGCTGAGGCGGCAATCACTTTTTTCAGGAATTCAGTATCATCACCACCGAAGAAGGAACCGAACCCGCAGTAAACGAGGCGTCGAGTGCGAGTCACCCGGCGATGTGTCTCGAGTAGCGACTTTAGCTCCAGCGGCACTGGACCCCGATCCGGTAAGAATGGCAGCTGATTGCGGTTGGTGCAGATCATAGGTCCGACATAAGCGGTTGACGCCGGCGGGCTAGTGGTAAACTCCATCTCCAAAGGGTTCAGAACCAGCATCGGAAGACGCCGGTACACGAAGGGTATAAGCCATTGATAGCAGTCAAGCTGATCCTGCCAGCGGATCCCGCACTGGCGGGCATAGTGCTTAAACAGTGACAACTGATCTGCACCGCAGTAGCGGAATGATTCTACCTGGTAACGCAGCCATTTCCAGAAGAGAAACCGAAGCCAGAGCCAAGAGATCGCTAGACTTCGTCCCCGCCATCCCCCACCTGGGATAATGTTGGTGTGCAGCGGGGGGACCTCAGAACTTTTAAAAAGGTTGAAAAAAACGCTGAACAAGGCAACTGGCGTGGGCAGAGTGATTGTGGGAATAATATAGCTGTGCGCTTCTATATCAATTAGCAGCAGGTCGGGCGACAGCTCCTTGAGAAGCACCCGATACGCTTGTAAGTCGACGGCCTTGACAATGGCATCTCGCCGGTGGTGCCTATCGGCATATGCCGCCAGGCATGATCGCAGCGCTCCGGGCCCCGGCAGCTTGCCAGTGAAACAGGCACTCGAACGTTTCAATTTCAGATCGACTCGGATGTAGTCGAATCCATCAATCTCATCATAGTCTCCGCCCGGACCTAGCAGCGTGATTCGGTATCCACTCAGGCGCAGCCGGCGGGCCATTTCGACCGCGCTGATCCGCTTCGAAACAATGCTGTCGGGGATGATGACGATATGCGCTCGTGCTCCGATTGTCACAACTCAGCCGTATGGCTCCAACCAGATTCGATGATACTCTACTTTTCGCAGATATTCGTGTGTGCCCTGAAGGTGTAATTGGTTCATAATCATCAGTGTATTTATGAAATCTGCCGGTATTGCACCATACACCTTTGAAAACGAACGTGTACAATAGTCGGCTAGAAATTGAAAGATAACTGTAGCAGATCGTTTAAATCTGAAAAGGATAATTTTAATTGTGGTGACCTGACCGTTTAACCGATCCATTTTATCTATCTTTATAACAGTCAGTATTCAATCTCAAGCCCTGATCTGGTATTACTTCCCGTGACATTCATTAGAAAAAAATCAGAAATTAATATATGTCCCGTAGACCTTTGATTTAATATGGGTGCACGAAAGTCAGCGTCAATTTCCTGCCGCCTATCGACCATATAAAAAAACCCTGTAATCATTTGAAATTACAGGGTGTGAAGACTGGCGGAGAGGGTGAGATTCGAACTCACGGTACTTGCGTACACACGCGTTCCAGGCGTGCACCTTAAGCCACTCGGTCACCTCTCCGCTGGGCTGGGCTGCGATGAGTGCTACTACTTAAACGGTCAGGTGCAATTTATCAATCAAAAAACACTTTGTCAGGTCAAAAAGGGAACCGCCTGTATAAAAACATCAATCCCGCCGCCGCTCTTTGAAAAAATCTTTGAGCAGATGGCTGCAACGCTCCTCCAGCAGCCCGCCCTGAATATTCAGGGTATGGTTCAGCAGCCTGTCGGCACCGATCTGATAGACCGATTCCGCCGCTCCCGTTTTAGGGTCGCGGGCCCCGAACACCAGTCGCTCTATGCGACTGTGGATGAGCGCCCCCATGCACATGAGGCAGGGCTCCAGGGTCACATAAAGGGTACCGCCCAGTCGATAATTGTTCAGTTTTCCGGCAGCTTGCCGAATGGCATTGATCTCGGCATGAGCGGTGGGATCATTGTTCGAAATTGGATTGTTGCCGCCGCTGCCTAGGATGGTACCGTTTCTCACCAGGACTGCGCCGACCGGGACCTCACCCACTGCAGCTGCATGTGCGGCCAGCTTCAGCGCCTGTTCCATCCAGTTGATGTCGTCCCGGCTGAAGTTCATTTTAAAATGAAGATTAGCGGTATTCAGGTATTTCCGAACAACTGACTGATAAACGGCCCGACAGCTGCGCTGCCCTGTTCGTCGACCAGCTTGATGGTTTGTGAGCCTACCACTCCGATATCGGCAGCGCCTATCAATGCTTCGATGTCCGCTCGGTTCTGGATGCCGAAGCCAACTGCCAGAGGCAGTGCAGTTGCCTGGCGGCAGCGATTGAGGTAGGCCTGGAACCCGGAGTCCAGGTCGCTGTGGCTGCCGGTTACCCCTCTTCGTGCCGTGCAATAGATAAATCCGGCTCCGTAGCCGGACAATTCTTCCATTCGCTCCACCGTGCTGGTGGGCGAATAGATCATTATGGGTGCCATCCCAAACTCTTTTGCACCAGTGCACAGCGTCCCTCCTTCTTCCGGAGGCAGATCGGGCAGGATCAAGCCCTTAATACCGGCTTTGGCAGCCCGGTCGAGAAAGCGCTGTTCACCATATTTATAAATGATGTTGTAATAGGTCATGTAGAGAAACGGAATGTCGTAGGTGGCACACATTTCGGCTCCAAAATTCAGACACTCCTCAATGGTGGTACCTCGTGCCAGACTGTCCTGGTTGGCTTTTAGAATGACTGGACCGTCAGCCATCGGTTCGGAAAACGGAATCTGCATCTCGATGCAGTCCACACCGTTCTCCACCATCTCTTTGATGACCTCCCGGTTGGTCTCAAAAGAGGGATATCCCAGAACGATGTGGGTCATCAGCAGGATATCCTTGCTCGCCTTTCTTTCGCGGATAATTTGTTCCAATTTCATAAGTGCACCAGATTTGCAACGTCAGATAATTATTTCTTGTACTGCCCGGCACGGTCGATGATGAATTCTTTCCAGGAGGGATCATCGTAGGCATGGGCTATGGTGAAGATATCCTTGTCGCCGCGGCCGGAATTGTTAATGATGATGGCATCCTCGCTGGACAGTTCAGGAGCTTCTTTGAAGGCCTGCACGAAGGCATGGGCCGATTCCAGTGCCGGGATGATACCTTCTTTCTTCATGGTAAGATCCAGTGCCTCGATGACTTCGTCATCGGTGGCGGCTTCAAAGCGGACCGCTTTTTTCTCCCAAAGATCGGCGAGAATAGGGGACACCCCGATATAGTCGAGCCCGGCCGATACTGAATGGGTGTCGAGCATCTGGCCGTCATCATTTTGCAGGAACATGGTTTTGTAGCCCTGGGCGACTCCGGCGGAGGCATCGTTGCCACACAGTCGCGAGGCGTGCTGGCCGCTGTCGAGCCCGTGACCTCCCGCTTCTACCCCGACCAGCTCGGTCTGCTCTTCCTCCAGGAATCTCTGGAAGATGCCCAGTGAATTCGAGCCGCCGCCGACGCAGGCATATATCCGTTTCGGCAGCTTTCCATGCTGCTTGACGATCTGTTCGGCCGCTTCCTGCCCGATAATAGACTGCAGCCAGGAAACCATTTCAGGAAACGGTGCCGGCCCACAGGCGGTGCCGAACACGTAGTGGGTGTCATCCATATTGGTGACCCAGTCCCGGAAGGCTTCGTTGATTGCGTCCTTAAGTGTTTTCGAACCATCTTTCACGGTAACCACAGTGGCTCCCATCTTCTCCATCCAGAAGACGTTCGGCCGCTGGCGCAGAACATCTTCCTCGCCCATGTAGACGGTGCATTCAAAGCCGAATTTGGCCGCCATGGTCGCGGTTGCCACTCCGTGCTGCCCGGCTCCGGTTTCGGCAATTACCCTGGTCTTGCCCATGCGCTTGACCAGCAATCCCTGACCCATGACATTGTTGGCCTTGTGGGCGCCGGTGTGGTTGAGGTCCTCGCGCTTGATGTAGATCTGAGCTCCGCCGAAGTGGTTGGAGAGGTTTTCGGCGTGGGTCAAAGGGGTCGGCCGGCACGAATAGGTCGACATCAGGGAAATATATTCTTCCCAGAAGGCGGGATCGTTTCTGATCTGCTGATAGGCGGTATTGAGCTGCTGAAAAGTGTCGTATAAAGCTTCGGGAATAAAGCTTCCTCCCCAGTTGCCGAAATACTTCTTGGTACTCATCTTTTACTCCAGATTGCGGATAAAGTTGTTACGGACAGTTAGCACTGCACACTACACCAACAGCGGCTCTTTTCTCAATAAGGAAAATAAGGGTGTCGCCCGCGTTTGGCCAATTAAATTCACAGTTCACCAAGGCTTTGCCTGCAGACTGCGGCGAAATCTTCGGGGTAGTGGCCGTTGATGAAACGGAGCTGGGCTTCGCTGAAAGCGCCCATGGACTGCGGCAGTTTAGGCATGAGGCAGTAGATAAGCGGCTGGTCGGTCAGCATCGAGGAGAATCGTTTCGAATACTCAATTGTAGACACCATTGAAGCACCCAGACCGGCCAGTGCTTGCTGGGCCTTCAGAAGTCCCAGATCGAGCGACCGCCGCATTTGGAGGGAGGCTTCGACGATATTTCCGGCAAAGTTGCCGTTCTGATCCGCTTTGGTCAGCAATTGCAGTTCCCATTGCGAAGTCTGGGCTTTCGGGACGAAAAGCATTACCTGTTCATCCTGCCAGACGATCAGGTCGCTGTCCAGGTCACTGCGACCATCCATCCGGGTGTTGGCAAAGATAGCCCGGAGATAGTCGTGGAAAAAACTGGTTTCATAAACGTCCCGGTAGGCTGCGATGACTTCTTCTATCATGTCGCCGGAAGAAAAGGGCCGATAATCGGCGAACCCGTCCTTGGAGGCACCTGCAAATCCTTCGATTCTGGCGGGAATCATCGCATATTGTTGATGAATCTGCTGGTGGGAGGCGTGCAGCCGATATCCCGAGGGACTGAAATCAAATCCGAAATTCCATCCCCACAGGGTGGCGGCCATATCGGTCTGCCGGTAATTGCGGTGGCTGACTATGCTCTGCCGGAGATCTTCTAGCTGGGCCGCTGTCATCGACTGACCCGGCAGCTCGATGGCCAGGAAATCGGCAAGACGGGTATAACTCCGCTGGTAGTAGAGATGTCTCAGGCCCGTGATATCGGTTCCGCTAAGGAGGTCGATACGATATCTGATGGCATCGTCGGCCATATTTGCCGCATAATGGCCGCCGCCAATGTAAGAATTTGTTCTCAGATACTCGTAGATATGGGTTGCATCAGCGTCATGATAATCGCCGACTATCTCGCTGCCGCCCTGCGCACCCGGGCGGATTACCATGGCTATTTTATAGTCGTCGGGAAGGTGTCCATTGTTGGCCACCGTCTCAAAAAGGTCGAAATCCAGGATCTCGGGTTTTCCTGTTGTTCCATCGGGGTAGCAGAGCCCGATGGGTCGCTCATTATCGCCGAACTCGAAGCGGCAGCTTGTGCGAGCCAGCCGGACCAGATCGGCCGGATCAGTTGAGGTGACCGCCAGACTAAGCAGCAGCGGACGGGGGAGGCTGTCGATTAGGGTTGGATCGAATCTCTGGTTCTCGAACCAGCGGTGCAGGGAGACTTCCGCCTGGTCATCAATTTTGATGCGCTCAGGATGTTTCGCACTGCGGTCGGCCCACCCTTTACCTATGAAGGTGGTGCCCCGAAACGGCAGGGGGTTGGCAATTTCATAAACCCAGTCAGCCTGTTCGACCTCGACGTCGTCGGTCGGATAGTTTACCTCATTGACAACCGGGGCTCCCTGCCGATCACTGCCCAATTTTTCGATTCTGGTGCGGCTGCGCAGGTTGCGTACCGAATAGGCAGGTTTGTGGATGCCGATGACAAATTTACCGCCAGGGGATATACAGGTTCTCATGGGTCTCATCACTGCTGTTTGTTCCAGATTTCCAGGGCCTGACGATAAATTTCCGAGCGCCCGGTGCCCATGTCGGCGGCCACCCTCCTGCAGACGTCCTTCAGCGACAGGCTACTGTTGTCACGATACCAGATGAGTATCTCTTCAAGCGATTGTGCCTGGGGGCTTTCCTCTTCTCCGGGATGAATGATAACCACCAGCTCACCCCTGATTTTCTCTGCCGTGATTCTTGTCAGCAGCTGCCCCAGGGTGGTCTCCTCGATCTCTTCGAATTTCTTGCTTATCTCCCGGGCCCACAATACCGTGCGGTCGCCCAGAGTCTCATGGGCGTCTCTGATGAACCCGCCGATTCGGTGGGGAGACTCATAGAAAACCAGAGGATGCACCGAGGTCGAAAGCGATTCCAATTGTTTCTTTCTCTGTGAGGATTTCGGCGGGGCAAAACCGGCGAAAAGAAAAGTCCCTGATTCAAGGCCGGCGCAGCTCAGTGCCGCGCTCAAGGCCGACGCCCCAGGGATGGGGATAATGAGTATGCCTGCCTGGCGAGCCCGTTTCACCAGGATCGCTCCAGGGTCCGAGATGCCTGGAGTTCCTGCGTCGCTGACCAGGGCGACATCAGCACCCTCGAGAAGTTGATCGATCAACTCGTTTGCTCGACTGGTCTCTTTTTCACGATAATAGCTCGTCAGTGGGGTGTGAATTCCGAAATGGGTGAGGAGCTTCCTGGTATGGCGCGTATCCTCGGCGGCAATCAGGTCAACTTCTCCGAGGATTCGAACGGCCCGGTGGGTCATGTCTTCCAGGTTGCCGATCGGAGTGGCGACAATGTAGAGGTTTCCGGGCATGGGTGTTGAGCCGATGATGAAAAATTTGTTTCAGGTCTCCGCCATTATGGTCAATGGCGGTAAAAAATGCATCTTCTTTATTGCAATATAAGGCCAGATGTTTTAGTATATGAGCACATATTCATATAAGGTGGTAGAAGTGAATTCGGAACTCTGCGAACGAAGAATCATACACGAAGATAGGCTTCAAATTGCCCGCGATTATCTGGATCGCTACGCCAAGCTTGAATCAATGAGCGAGCTGTTCAAGGCCATGGCCGATCCAGGCAGATTGAAGATTCTCCTGGCTCTGGATGGGCAGGAAATGTGCGTCTGTGATCTGGCAGCACTGCTTGAGGTAAGCGAATCGGCCGCAAGCCATCAGATACGGATATTGCGCACCATGAATCTGGTAAAAAATAGACGAGACGGCCAGGTACTCTATTATAGGTTGGTCGATGATCACGTTATGCAACTGGCCCGGGTGGCCCGTGATCATGTCGCCGAGCTGGCTCAAGGCAGGTAACCATGTCAGAAATAACAGAAGTCGGTCTGGAAATGTGGAGAATTCTGCTCGATTCCTCTCCCTATATAATCATTGGCATAGTAGTGGCTGGCTGCATCAAAGTTTTTATAAATCAGAATTTTATCAGCCGCCATCTTCGGCACGGCAGATATCGTTCGGTGATCAAGGCGTCTTTGTTTGGCATCCCCTTGCCGCTCTGATCATGTGGTGTGCTGCCGGCGGCAGCATCGTTCAAGAAGCAGGGTGCAAATAAGGGAGCGCTAGCGTCATTTCTTGTTTCGACTCCGGAATCCGGGGTCGACTCCATCGCCATTACCTATGCGCTGCTTGATCCCATCATGACCGTGGCCAGGCCGCTTGCCGCCTTCGTAACCGGTATCACCGCAGGCATTCTGGAGAACAGTGTGAGCTGGAAATCAGAGGCGGAACTGGATTCGCCAACGCCAGTATCAGCAGCTGGGGCAGAAGATGCATCTGAAGATCACGACAAGCCCCTTGTGGCGAGGATTATCCATGGCCTCAGATATGGATTCAGGGAGATCTGGGCAGATATAGCCTTGTGGTTTTTTGTTGGGCTCTTTCTTGCCGGCATCATCACTGTCTATATGCCTGAAAGCTTGTCGCAGATGATACTTGGCGGCGGTATTGTGGCAATGCTGGCCATGCTCTTAATGGGCATGCCCATCTATATCTGTGCAACCGCGTCGACTCCTATTGCCGCTGCTTTTCTGCTCAAAGGGGCAAGCCCAGGCGCCGTGCTTGTCTTTCTGCTGGTTGGGCCGGCCACCAACATGACCTCCCTTTCGGTGCTGATCAGGATTCTAGGCAAGATGGGCACGATCCGCTATCTGGTTGTAATTGCAGTAGTGTCAATCATGTTTGGTCTTGGTCTTGATGGCGTCTATCACTATCTTGATATTGAAGCTCGGGCGGTGATTTCTGAAGTACGGGAGACAATACCTTACTGGTTGAAGTTAGGCTCCGCCCTAATCCTGATTATGCTTTTTCTTCATCACCTCCTGGAGCAGTTTCGATTGCGGCAGCTCAAGCGAAGAAAGAATCAGTTCATTGCCGATTTTCCGGCTCTTGATTCATCTCTCAAAACCAAGCAGGGAAGCAGCAAGATACCTGTTTTCGTTCAGTCCAGCACCAAGTCGAAGGCTCAAAAAGAATAATTGGGCTCTATTCCATGCAAAAGGTCTACCTGCTGATTATAGTCGTACAGATGGACTGATTTCAGTAAGCTCAGAATTTAACAGGAACAATTAATGAACAAACATATAGGTATTCTTACCGCCGGCGGTGACAGTCCCGGTCTGAACGCGGCCATCAGGGCGATCGGTAAAACAGCCATCGATACAGGACATATGGAGGTTGTCGGTTTCAGGGACGGATTCCGCGGCCTGATGGAGAACAGGATCATGAGGTTGGAACGGTCCATGCTCTCTTCGATACTGACCCTGGGGGGCACGATTCTCGGCACCAGCAGAGATAAGCCGCACAAGATGCCGGTGGGCGGCGAGTTGATGGATATGAGTGAGGTGATCTGTGACAATTACTATCGGCACAATCTCGACGCACTGGTATGTATCGGCGGCGGTGGAACTCAGAAGAATGCCCACCGTCTGGCCCAGCGCGGACTCAACATCCTGACACTTCCTAAGACCATTGACAACGATGTCTACGGAACAGATGTGACCTTTGGCTTCGACACAGCGGTGGAAATTGCCACTGAAGCCATAGACCGGCTGCATTCAACGGCCCATAGTCATCACCGTATCATCGTGGTCGAGGTGATGGGGCACAATGCCGGCTGGTTGGCGCTTGGAGCCGGGGTGGCAAGCGGAGCCGATGTGATACTCATTCCAGAGATTCCCTATAACCTCGAGAAAGTGGCCAAGGCCATAAGGCATCGTCAGCAACGGGGAAACAACTTCAGCATTGTAGTCGTTGCTGAGGGAGCCTTGTCGATCGAGGAGATGAAGAAACGCGATAAACTGCGCTCAAAAAAACTCAAAGCCAAGCAAAAAGGTCATCTCAAAGAGAAAAAGAGGGCGGGCGAAGCTTACAATCGTTTTTCAAAAAAACGTTCTGAACATACCTTGCGGCTTTCACAACAGCTCGAAGAAATGACCGGACTGGAATCTCGGCTGACTATCCTCGGACATCTCCAGCGGGGAGGGACACCCTCGGCCACCGACCGTATCCTGGCGACCAAACTTGGCAGCGCCTGTGTCAATTATATAGAGGAAGGGGTCTCCAGTGTTATGATTGCCGTCAGAGGGGATAACACCGAAGCGGTACCCCTAAAAGATGTGGTCGATAAAAGAAAAGTGGTTCCCCTCGACCATTGTTGGTTGGGGAGCGCCCGCAACGTCGGCACCTGTCTGGGTGATTGACGGTTTGGGGGTCGAATGAGGAATTTGGCAAAATAATTTACCCATTTGAGAAGGAGACAACATGATAATCGGTCGATCTCACCCCAGGCTGTACCTTTTAATTCTGTATCTTTCCGTAGCAATTCTCTTGTCTTCCTGTGCCTCGACCAGCCTTACTAACGCCTGGCATGATCAGAGTTATTCCGGCACTAACTCACTTGACGATGTACTGGTGATTGCAGTCACCGAGGAGGAAACCAGCCGCAGGCTCTACGAAGATGGCTTTGTTGCTAAATTAGCAGAATCCGGAGTGAGGGGAGTACCGAGTTACAGCCTGCAGATATCAGATATCGAGCCGACCAAGCAGGCGGTACAAACGGCCGTTGCCATGGCAAACGCACGTTTTGTCCTGATAACCAGGCACCTCACCACCGATAAGAAACAACATTACAGCCCGCCGCAAGCGCTTTATGTCGACCCCTATTATTCCAGCGTGCACCGCTACTACCCAATGGCTTACCGCGAGGTTCGCTACAGTCCGGGTTATACCTATACGGTTACCACGGTATCGATTGAATCGAATCTTTACGACGCCCAGACCGAGAAGCTGATCTGGTCGGCCCAGTCTAAATCGGTGGACCCCAAAATGAGCAAGTCCTATTTTGACGGCCTTGTTAATGTTTTTGCCAAAGATTTGCAGGATAAGAAGCTGTTGTAAACCAGCAGGAAAGGTAAGCTTTTGCACCACCAACAGAAGGGAATCTCAGGACTAAAAGGTTGTCGAAGCCGGGCAGCATTCAATGTTCCTGGGTCTGGACTCAAATGATTATCAAGGGTAGACGACAGGACCTCGATCAGCAGGCTGCCAATCTTCTGGCCCAATCGCTCAAGGCAGCCTTGGCACGGCAGCCGCAGGTTAGTTTTGGCGTCGTTGGCGGCCGCAGTGTCGAAAATGTTCTTAAGCTTCTGGGCAGCGAGCAAGTTGACTGGTCGCGCGTTCATCTCTTTATGGTGGACGAGCGCCTGGTACCTTCAGATCATCCTGATTCCAATTACAATCTCGTGTTTCCGGTTGTCTCTTCTTATATGGTTTCTGCCAATCTGCATCCGTTTTTACAGGAACCGGGGCAAGAGCAAGCGGCACTTGAGCGCTATCGTCGGAAGCTGGATCCGCATGGCGGGCGGCTGGAAGTGCTGCTCCTGTCCAGCGGTGAGGACGGCCATATCGGTTCACTCTTTCCCGAGCATGAAACCATAGACAGCCCGGATGATTATTTCCTGGTTACCAGATCCGCTCCCAAGCCACCGCCGCTGAGGATGAGTGCGTCACCGAGACTGATTTCCAGAGCCTCCAGCGCGGTGTTGCTGTTTTTCGGCAAGGGCAAGCAGCAGGCGTTTAAAAACTGTCTTGACGATGCTGTCCCGGTTAGAGAATGCCCGGCGGCTATTGTAAGAACCATAGAAAATCATTTCATTCTCAGAGACAGTGAAGGAGGGTAATCGTGAGTCTTGATTCACATATGGCCATCATTTTTGGGGCCACCGGCGACCTGGCCAGGAGAAAACTGATCCCCTCATTCTACAGACTGCTCGAACGCGGTGAATTAAGCGAGGGGACGGCCATTGTCTGCCTGGGGCGCAAGCCCTATTCACAGAGTCAATACCTAGAGCGCCTGGAGCTCGAGAATTTTATCGAGCAGCCCGATAAAGTCCTGCTAAAGCAGCTCACCGCAATGATACATTACCGTAGTTTTGACCTGGACGACGGTAGTGCCGCAGACCTGCAGTCGATTGTAGACGAGGTCAGGAACCTGACCAGCTGCGGCGCTAATCTGCTGTTTTATCTGGCCTTGCCCACCTCAGTCTTTGCTACCGTCGCAGCTATCATTGAGCCACTTATCGATGAGCAGGGCTGGAAGCGTGTCGTTTTTGAAAAGCCTTTCGGTTCCGATTTGGGTACAGCTACTAAATTGAATCAGCAGATATCGGCTGTTCTCGATGAGGACCAGATTTACCGGGTCGATCATTATCTTGGCAAGGAGCTGGTGCAGAACATATTGTTTCTGCGCTTCGCCAATGAAATATTTTCCTGCGGCTGGAATGGTAACGCCGTTGACAGCGTGCAGATCACCGTCAGTGAATCTCTCGGGGTCGAAGAGCGTGCTTCATATTATGACAAGTCTGGGGCCATTCGCGATATGCTGCAGAACCATCTGCTTCAGCTGCTCTGTTTCACGGCAATGGAGCAGCCGGTTTCGGGTTACGGTAATGCTGTTCGCGATGAGGCGGCTCGGGTGATGGCGGCACTGCGCCCCCCTACTTCAGAGGATGTGGTCACCGGTCAGTACCTTTCCACTACCTCAGAGAGTGGGTCGTTGCCGGCTTATCGGCAGGAGCAGGGTGTTCCACCGGACTCGATGACCGAAACCTATGTCGCCGTCCGCGTGTTCGTCGATACACCCCGTTGGTCCGGTACACCTTTCTACCTGAGAACAGGTAAGCGGCTGGATCGCAGATATGCAGAAATCAAAGTGATATTTAAAGAGCAGCTGATAGAGGGGCTGGCAACCCTGGATACGCCCAACCTGATCATCATTCGCATTCAGCCGGACGAGGGAATAGCCATCGCTTTCAATGTAAGGAAGCCCGGTGAAGGCCATACCTCCGAAACGGTGTTGATGGACTTCTGTCACCACTGCCATTTCGGCCCCAATACGCCGGAGGCTTATGAGGCTATTCTGGCCAGCGTCATACGCGGCGATCCTCTGCTTTTTACCCGCTGGGACTGGCTTCAGCAGAGTTGGAGCTACATTGACCGCCTCCGGGCAGTTGCCAACCCGGTTGTCCATTACGAGGCAGGTTCATCAGGTCCCCGGGAAGCAGACCAGCTGCTGGAAAGAGACGGCCGTGCCTGGCTCTGAGAAAGAATCCCCCCCAACGCCAAACCCCCCATACCTGTGAAAGGTACGGGGGGTTTGGTGACAAAGAATTCGGCGGCGACCTACTCTCCCACACAGTTGCCCATGCAGTACCATCGGCGCTGAAGAGCTTAACTTCCGTGTTCGGAAAGGGAACGGGTGGAGCCTCTTCGCTATGACCACCGAAAAAGGGTGTAGCTCTATAAATAAATCGATAATCAAACAGTAGAGTAAGTCAGTAGCCGTAGCTATCAAGTAAATATGGATAAGCCGCACGGCACATTAGTATCGGTAAGCTCCATGTGTTACCACACTTCCACACCCGACCTATCGACGTCGTCGTCTACGACGTGCCTTCAGATGGCGACTAAGCCATGGGATATCTTATCTTGGAGTGGGCTTCCCGCTTAGATGCTTTCAGCGGTTATCCCTGCCGAACATAGCTACCCAGCAATGCCCCTGGCGGAACAACTGGTACACCATCGGTTCGTCCACCCCGGTCCTCTCGTACTAGGGGAAGATCTCCTCAAATATCCTGCGCCCGCAACAGATAAGGACCAAACTGTCTCACGACGTTTTAAACCCAGCTCGCGTACCACTTTAATTGGCGAACAGCCAAACCCTTGGGACCTGCTTCAGCCCCAGGATGTGATGAGCCGACATCGAGGTGCCAAACCTCCCCGTCGATATGGACTCTTGGGGGAGATAAGCCTGTTATCCCCGGAGTACCTTTTATCCGTTGAGCGACGACCCTTCCATGCGGAATCGCCGGATCACTAAGACCTAGTTTCCTACCTGCTCGAAATGTCTCTCTCGCAGTCAAGCTCCCTTATGCCTTTACACTCTACGGCTGGTTTCCAATCAGCCTGAGGGAACCATCGCGCGCCTCCGTTACGCTTTAGGAGGCGACCGCCCCAGTCAAACTACCCACCAGACAATGTCCCGGATCCGGGTAACGGATCACGGTTAGATTCCTAAGATAGCAAGGGTGGTATTTCAAGGGCGACTCCATGAACACTGGCGTGCCCATTTCAAAGTCTCCCACCTATCCTACACATGCTACCTCAAAAACCAATGCCAAGCTGTAGTAAAGGTTCACGGGGTCTTTCTGTCTTGTTGCGGGTAACCGGCATCTTCACCGGTACTACAGTTTCGCTGAGTCTCTGGTTGAGACAGTGGGGAAATCGTTACGCCATTCGTGCAGGTCGGAACTTACCCGACAAGGAATTTCGCTACCTTAGGACCGTTATAGTTACGGCCGCCGTTTACCGGGGCTTCGGTTCACTGCTTCGCGTGAGCTGACAGGTCCCCTTAACCTTCCGGCACCGGGCAGGCGTCAGACCCTATACCTCGTCTTTCGACTTCGCAGAGTCCTGTGTTTTTAGTAAACAGTCGCTCCCCCCATTTCACTGCAACCCTCGTAAGCTCATTCATGTGTACAAATTCACCATGAGGGCACACCTTCTCCCGAAGTTACGGTGCTATTTTGCCGAGTTCCTTAACCAGAGTTCTCTCAAGCGCCTTGGTATACTCTACCTGCCTACCTGTGTCGGTTTACGGTACGGTCACCACTATGACTAGATACGAGACTTTTCCTGGAAGCAGGGAATCAACCACTTTGTTGTCATTTAAGACATCGTCATCACGCCTCAGTGTTGACCAAGGACCCGGATTTACCTAAGTCCTCCACCTACACGCTTGAACCGGCTAGTCCAACAGCCGGATGGCCTATCCTTCTCCGTCCTCCCTTATCATCAAACATCATAGCAGTGGTACAGGAATATTAACCTGTTTCCCATCGACTACGCCTCTCGGCCTCGCCTTAGGAGCCGACTAACCCTGAGCAGATTAACTTGACTACAGGAAACCTTAGGCTTTCGGCGTGAGGGTTTCTCACCCTCATTATCGCTACTCGTGTCAACATAAGCTCTTGTAGAACCTCCAGCGCTCCTTACGGTACACCTTCTCAGGCAACTACAATGTTCTCCTACCGTATCAGAAGACAGAAGACAGAAGACAGAAGTCAGAATAGTTTGGCGCCTGCGCGCCTCATTAGAAAAACCTACTATTTCCAACTCTTGTACATCCCCTGGAGCATTTTGGAGATCTCTTGATACTCATCTCGCCATTTACTCCAGTTTTCTGCTTCTATCAAAGACAAATCCAGGCAGTAGCGAAGCCAGACTCTCATCTCATCGCTGGAACCAATCGCCATTATTATATAACGCTTGAATTCCGCTTTTGAATGGTGTTGCTTGCCAAACCCTTCTGCGATGTTCGCGCAAATGGATTTGCTTGCTCGTCGTATCTGATCAGCCAACCCATATTGTTCCCTTTTAGGAAATTCCATGCTGCACTTGTGAATTTCTAAAGAGATCTTGTAGGCTCGCTGAAACACCTCCAATTCCTCAAATGAGGTAATCATCTGTCCTCTGTCCTCTGTATTCTGTCTTCTGATACCCGTAGCTTCGGTACTATGCTTAGCCCCGTTACATTTTCGGCGCAGATTCATTAGACCAGTGAGCTATTACGCTTTCTTTAAAGGGTTGCTGCTTCTAAGCCAACCTCCTGGTTGTATTCACAATTCCACCTCCTTTCCCACTGAGCATAGATTTAGGGACCTTAGCTGACGGTCTGGGCTGTTTCCCTTTCGACCATGGAACTTATCTCCCACAGTCTGACTCCCATACTTGAGCTTGGCGGCATTCGGAGTTTGAAAAGGGTTGGTAATCCGGTGGGACCCCTAGCCTTGTCAGTGCTCTACCTCCGCCAGTCATCATATGAGGCTATACCTAAATATATTTCGGAGAAAACCAGCTATTACCGAGTTTGATTAGCCTTTCACTCCTATCCACAGCTCATCCGAACAGTTTTCAACCTATATCGGTTCGGGCCTCCATCTCGTGTTACCGAGACTTCACCCTGGCCATGGATAGATCACCCGGTTTCGGGTCTACCCCATACAACTCCGATTATTTCCAAAGGAAATTGTCGTCTGCGCCCTCTTAAGACTCGCTTTCGCTGCGGCTCCGCCTCCCGGCTTAACCTCGCTGCACAGGATAACTCGTTGACTCATTATGCAAAAGGCACGCGGTCACACCTGATATACATGGTGCTCCCACTGCTTGTAAGCTAACGGTTTCAGTTTCTATTTCACTCCCCTCCCGGGGTTCTTTTCACCTTTCCCTCACGGTACTCGTTCACTATCGGTCATCGGGTAGTATTTAGCCTTGGAAGATGGTCCTCCCATGTTCCCACAGGGTTTCACGTGTCCCGTGGTACTCGCTCGAGCTAGGGAGAAATAGATTTCACGTACCGGACTATCACCGTCTCTGGTCGGCCTTTCCATACCGTTCCACTATCTATTTCATCTCCATATCGCTCAGGTGGGCTGATCCGCGTTCGCTCGCCGCTACTGACGGAATCTCAATTGATTTCTTTTCCTGCAGGTACTTAGATGTTTCAGTTCCCCGCGTTCGCTTCCTTATCCTATGTATTCAGATAAGAATGACAGGATATGACTCCTGCCGGGTTGCCCCATTCGGAAACCTCCGGATCAAAGCGTGTTAACAGCTCCCCGAAGCTTATCGCAGCTTGCCGCGTCCTTCATCGCCTCCCGATGCCAAGGCATTCGCCGTTAGCCCTTAGTAGCTTATCCATAAAACCTGATAAAACTAACTTGATTACTCTTTGACTCGCGTCAAAGATAAACTCAGCTACTGTAACCCCCAGGTACCCGTGGAGTCTTTAACGTGCGGTGGCCAGGATATAATTGACCGGGGCACACTCCACCCTGGAGGATTTGGGTTACTCTACTATTTGATTATCAAAGACCAATCGCTTCGTAAAAACTCTCTGCATCCGTCGTCAGGCTGCATCTTCAGTCGCTGCGGCGTATGACTTATAGGCCTCGCGCTCCCTCAGACTTGCATTCCTCGACTGCAGAGCTTTTTACTCGCGCTTATAATTTCAGGCGTGACGTCCTGAGGGTTGAATAAGAACTAAGCACTTAACCCAACCATCAATACGTACACCTGGCCAGAAGCCTTCTACCAGAAGCAGGGTAGAGAACATCTTTTTCTGTCCTCTGGCTTCTGATTTCTGGCTTCTGATAATGGTGGAGGTGAACGGGATCGAACCGATGACCTCCTGCGTGCAAGGCAGGCGCTCTCCCAACTGAGCTACACCCCCATCCATAAACGTGGTGGGCCTAGGTGGACTTGAACCACCGACCTCACGCTTATCAGGCGTGCGCTCTAACCAGAACTGAGCTATAGGCCCCCTTTAAAATACGTGCTTCTGGCTTTATGCTGCGGCGCTGCTCTTCGTGGCTGTGCTCGGCGTACTAGCTTGTACGCCTGTGCGGCATCTCTCGCGCGCCTTGCCTAAAACCAAAATCCCGGTTTTAAAGACTTTGTTAAAAGCCGATAGTCACGGTTTTGCTTCATTTCCACTTAGCTTGTAAAGATCAACTGACGATCCTTCAAAACTGAATAACAGCGTAATCTTCTGACTTTCTGTCTGCGGAGCAGCTGACTATTCTGTCTTCTGTCCTCTGACTTCTGTCTTCTGATATGCAAACGGAGTTAATCCCCTGAGAAGCCTATTGGCTTCTACTTTCCTTGAAAAGGAGGTGATCCAGCCCCAGGTTCCCCTAGGGCTACCTTGTTACGACTTCACCCCAGTTACCAATCATACCTTGGCAGCCTGCGTCTACGAATAGTTCGCTCAACTGCTTCTGGTACAACCAACTCCCGTGGTGTGACGGGCGGTGTGTACAAGGCCCGGGAACGTATTCACCGTGGCATGCTGATCCACGATTACTAGCGATTCCAACTTCATGGAGTCGAGTTGCAGACTCCAATCCGGACTGAGACCGGCTTTGAGAGATTCGCTTCATCTCGCGATGTCGCTGCCCACTGTACCGGCCATTGTAGTACGTGTGTAGCCCTGATCATAAAGGCCATGAGGACTTGACGTCATCCCCACCTTCCTCCGGTTTGACACCGGCAGTCTCTCTAGAGTGCCCAACTTAATGATGGCAACTAAAGATAAGGGTTGCGCTCGTTGCGGGACTTAACCCAACATCTCACGACACGAGCTGACGACAGCCATGCAGCACCTGTCACCAAGCTCCTCAAAGAGGCACTCTGAGCTTTCACTCAGATTCTCGGGATGTCAAGACCAGGTAAGGTTCTGCGCGTTGCGTCGAATTAAACCACATACTCCACCGCTTGTGCGGGCCCCCGTCAATTCCTTTGAGTTTTAATCTTGCGACCGTACTCCCCAGGCGGTCAACTTAATGCGTTAGCTCCGGCAATGAAGCGATTAACCACTCCAACACCTAGTTGACATCGTTTACGGCGTGGACTACCAGGGTATCTAATCCTGTTTGCTCCCCACGCTTTCGCACCTCAGCGTCAGTATCTGGCCAGGTAGTCGCCTTCGCCACCGGTATTCCTCCCGATATCTACGAATTTCACCTCTACACCGGGAATTCCACTACCCCCTCCAGTACTCAAGCTAGACAGTTTCAAATGCACTTCCACGGTTGAGCCGCGGGCTTTCACATCTGACTTATCTAGCCGCCTACGCGCGCTTTACGCCCAGTAATTCCGAACAACGCTTGCACCCTCCGTATTACCGCGGCTGCTGGCACGGAGTTAGCCGGTGCTTCCTTTGATGGTACCGTCAAATATGGCAGGTATTAACTACCATACACTTCTTCCCATCTGACAGGATTTTACAACCCGAAGGCCTTCATCATCCACGCGGCGTCGCTGCGTCAGGGTTGCCCCCATTGCGCAATATTCCTCACTGCTGCCTCCCGTAGGAGTCTGGTCCGTGTTTCAGTTCCAGTGTGGCGGATCATCCTCTCAGACCCGCTAACCATCGTCGCCTTGGTAGGCCGTTACCCTACCAACTAGCTAATGGTACGCAAGCTCCTCCCCGCACAGTAGCTTTCATGAAGAGGCCACCTTTCTCTAAAAAAAAGATATTAACTTAGACGTATCCGGTATTAGCACACCTTTCGGTGGGTTATCCCAGATGCGAGGGTAGATTACTTACGCGTTACTCACCCGTGCGCCACTCTACTAAAGTTCCGAAGAACTCGTTCGCGTTCGACTTGCATGTGTTAAGCACGCCGCCAGCGTTCGTTCTGAGCCAGGATCAAACTCTCCAGTTTATATCCTGAACAGATCTCTCTGCCCTTATTATAAACAATAAGGCTCTGCTGTTTGACAGAACCCAAGTGTGTCTCGCTAAAAAGACACGGTCGGGCCCGTTTGCGTATTTGCTGTTATTCAGTTGTCAAGGATCGTCAAGACAGCCAGAAGCTGCCCACTCATAACGAGTGCGGAAGAACACCAATCTAATGTAACCACTGCTGAATGTCAACTAGATTCTATCTCCCTAAGACACTTTTACCGCCGCTACTGCCACCGCAAAAGCCGCGACAAACTATACCCTGCCACTCACTTTGTCAATACGTTTGTCGCTAATGATAAAAATAATAACGATTGAATATCAGGCAAGGATCAGATGATCTCAAAACCGACGAGAGAGGAGCTTGATCAGAGAAGAGGTTTGCAAGATCAGGTGTATAGCTGCCGCAAAAAAATAGATAGCAACATGAATCCAATTCATACCCTCATAAAGCGTTGCTCGCTTTGGCGCCTGCTCCCTGCATTGCCAAAGCTGTTGAGCCGGCTCGTCGCTGGCGCCTTGGTTGAGAGGGCAACTTGAGATTAGGTCCCTATGCCGTAATAATGGACTGAACTAGAATTTTTTCTTGATCGAGCGCAGAAAATCCTTGGTCAGCCGCGGATGTGCAGCCAATTCCTGGTAAACTTCAGCAGACAGCGAAGCTTTGAAAAAATCGTCTATTTGAGCGTAGGTCATACCCCTGGCGATAGCCTCCTTTGCCTTGTCTGTGATCTTGTCTCGGTCCTCCTCTGAGTCTATGTAAGACAGAATCCCTGAAACCACCTCAGGAACTGAAGTTTTGTCGTGCAATGCAGTCAGCTCTTCTTTGATCCCGTGCAAGTCTTCGCCAAACTGCTGTTCGAACTTCTGCATGGTTGCTGAACTCGCTTCGACTTCAGTAACAATTGTCTGGAACTGCTCGCTGAGCTTTTGCTGAGTCTCCTCAATCGCTGCAAGCTTCTCTACCCCAGCAGCATTGACGGACAGTTCATCCAACCGTTTCTGTAGTGACGAAATCCATTCGGTGTTGGCTGATGAACTTTTTGCTAATTCGCTAAGTCTGGAATCCATACTGTCTATCTTGGACTCCAATATCGTCCAATTGTAGGCAATTGGTTCAGCAGCCGCTTCTATCACCGACGATTGGTTCACAGGCGCAGGTTCGACCGATTGCCTGGCGGCAACCGCTGCCTTTGGTTCAGGTTCCGATTCAGCAGTTTGGGGAGCGCTGAAATATGCTTTCACCTGGGTACCTTTTACTTTGCTATAAAGTGAACAAAGGGCTGCCTTCAATTGTGCAAACAGATTGCGTCCTTTGTCGGCTGAGTAGAAGTAAACCGCGGCAAGATAAACCCCGACTAAAATGGCGATCGAGAAGACGATTGCTATGCAGAGGCCAATTATAAAAATGACGGTGGAAAAAATACCAGAGATCAGTGCACCGACCGAGCCCAATATCCCTTGGGACCCGGAACCGGCAACGATGGAAATGAGCAGAAAGACCAGAAGGAGTATGGCGCCTGATTGAATAAGTGGATTTTTGAAGTCTTTTTTATTCATGATATGCTCCCAAGCGTGGTGAAAAAAGGTAAGGTCCAAGAAAATGGTACGAGATATTCAGATAATATCTTAATCGTCACCGTGCCCGGGTGCAAGAGAGTTCTTCCAGATTTGTTTAGCTTTTTTCCTTTCTCAGAGCCCGTATCCGATCCAGGACCGGGGGGTGGCTGTAACTGAAAAACACCATAGCCGGGTGAGGGGTGAGATTGGACAGGTTTGCCAGGCTCAGCTTTTTCAGGGCCTGAATCAGGACCTCCGGTGCACCGGTGGTTTCTGCGGCATAATCGTCAGCTTCATATTCATGGGCTCTGAGCATTATATTAAAGATTACAGACAGCAGGGTACTGATCGGCGAGTAAAGAAAGGCAAAGAAAAACAGACTCGCATAGATCGACAGATGCTCCATCTGGAATGCTTCGAATAAACCAGGATTATTGAGAAACAGCGACAAGAGGAAAAATACCAGACCGGTCTGCAGAATCGAGATGGCCATCATTTTCCAGATATGGCGTTTCTTGAAGTGGCCCATTTCGTGAGCAAGGACAGTGACGACCTCATCATCCTCGATTTTCTCAAGCAGGGTGTCAAAAAAAACGATCTTCCTGAATTTACCAAATCCAGTAAAAAAGGCGTTTAGCTTAGTGGATCTCTTCGATCCATCCATGGTGAAGATGCCGCTGAGTTTGAAATTCTGAAACTTTGCATAACTTAAAATTTTATCTTTCAGCGGTCCGTCATCAAGCGGGGTGAATTTGTTGAACAGAGGCATTATAAGCACCGGCGCCAGGAATTGAACAATGAAGCCGAAAGCGACGGTGCCCAGCCAACAAAGTAACCAGCCGTAAGATCCAGTATTTTCGAAAAACCAGAGGATTGCCGCCAGGATGGGAGCCCCAAGTACAATGGTCAGCAAGATTGATTTGAGGATATCGGCAACGAATGTCCTTGCAGTGGTGCGGTTAAAGCCGAAGCGGGCTTCGATCTTGAATGTGGAGTAGATCGAGAAAGGCAATCCGACAACAAAGGAAAGCATGGTTATCACTCCGGTATAGACGATACCGGTAGTGATGGAGCCTAAGTTGAAGCCTCGAACAAATTGATCAACCAGATTGAAGCCGCCGCCGAGCAGAAAGAGCACAGTGATGGCCGTGATTATTGAGTTCTCAAAAAGCGAGAAAATCGTCTGTACGCGCGTGTAATCCTGTGATTGACGATACTTTTGCCGGTCGTAGATGTCGGCGAATTCTTCCGGCAGATCAGGGGAGAGCGCTTTGAGGTTGAGCAGGGAGATGGTGCTGTTCAGAAGAAAATTTATGACTATGACAGCCAGAATGAAAATCAGCCAGGGATTCATGATAGTATTAATCTTTCGTGGAATTGTTTGAGGAGTATTCAGGCACGATAGTGCAGATTACCACAGTCGCAAGTCCCTGGATCTGAGAAACGACGTATCTGGCGATGTAGTGGTGACCAGAATGGGGCCTAGCTATCAGTTTATAGGATTGTCCCAACCGCGGTGGAGGTGATGTGCAAAAAGGCGCCCGGCAGAATGCCCATGGCTACGATAACGATTAGCAGCAGGACTGAGACCGCAGTGGTCATAGCACCGGGAACAACCTTTCCTGGGGATCCCTTCGGGGTCACTGCAGTAGGCAACCCTCACTACTGAGAGATAATAATAAATGGCAATGGCGGTGTTAATGGCCGCCAGGACAACGGCCAGCACATGTCCTTGTTTGAAGGCGTTGACCAGCAGCATGAATTTTCCGGTGAAGCCAACGAACGGCGGAATGCCTGCCAGAGCAAAGAGACCGACGGCGAGGATGATGGCAAGAAAAGGGGAGCGTTGATGAAGTCCAGTAAAATCCTCTATGGCCAGGTTCTCACCTGACGAGGCAATGGTGCAGACGACCAGGAAGCAGGCCAGATTCATGGCAGCATAGCCGATGATATAGTAGATCGAGGTCGCATACCCCTGACTGCTGAGGGTAAGTAGACCGAAAAGAACGAAACCGGCATGGGAGATTCCTGAAAAACCGAGCAGGCGCTTAAAATCTTTTTGGACGAGGGCCGAGAGATTCCCGTAAAACATTGAGCAAATGGCACAGACAAGCAGCAGGTTTACTACGGTCTGGCCCTCAGCACTGAGCAAGGAAACAATTCTTATCATGACCGCCACGGCGGCGATTTTGGGCACTGCGGCGATAAAGGCGGTGGTTTCGTTGGCCGCACCCTCATAGACATCGGGTACCCAGAAATGAAATGGGAAGATAGCAAGTTTATAAAAGAAGCCGGCCATTATCATGATAATGGCGACGATCGCTGCCGGCTGATAGTAGAGCGGCTCGATGCGGCCGGCGATATCGTAGAGGTAGGTTGAACCGCAGAGGCCGAAAATATAGCTCATACCAAACAGCATGAAGCTGGTGGACATGACGCCGAAAAGCAGATATTTGATGCCCGATTCCATCTGCTGGGTACCAGCGTTGTTCGTAGACCGCATCGGCACCATGATATAGACCGAAAAACTGGACAGTTCCAAAGCGACAAGTATGGCCAGAAGTTCGACGCTTGAGGTAAGCATCATCAGACCGAGGACACCAGTAAATAGAAACACATAGTACTCGGCTTTAACTTCACTCTTGATACCCGGGGATTGTTCTGAAAAAATCAACACGACCAGGGTTGCAGCAGCGATGAGAAACTTGAACAATTGAGAGAAAAAGTCGATCCGGTAGGAATCGAAAAAGAGTGAACCGTTCTGCTTCAGGCAGACCAGTGTGGCAATGAGCACCAGGGCCGAAACGGTGATGGTCAGCTTGCGGAGAGTCTCGATTGCCGGGGTGCCAAGGCTCACCAGAAACAGGGAGAGTGTTCCCAGAAGCAGAATCAGTTCAGGTAGAAAGAGCATAATATTCCTTTAATCCTTTACCATTGGCATTATTGGGTGACCAGCATCTCGACCGCGGCCACCGATTGTGCCTTATAGGCATTGAACTGGTTGAGCAGCTCGGTGACGCTCATGTCCATCATTTCCATAAAAGGCCCCGGACTCAGTCCGATCCACAAAACAAATAGTAGAAATGGGGCCAGAGTGATAATTTCTCGGCTGTTCAGATCGGTTATCCAAGACTGGTCCGGGTTATCGGGACCTCCCCAGATAACCTTCTGCAGCATTCTCAACATATAGGCAGCGGCAAGCACAGCACCGGGAATCGCTGCCAACCCAAGGGTTACGTCAAACTCAAAGGTCCCAGCCAGGATCAGGAATTCTCCGACGAAACTGTTGGTTCCGGGAAAACCGAATGAGGACAGGGAGAAGAAAGCAAGGAAGGTAACGAAAACAGGCATATATTTGCCCACACCCGTTGCTGCCGAGAGCTCGCGGGAGTGGGTTCGTTCATAGATCATACCAACGCAGAGAAAAAGAGCACCGGTGGTGACGCCGTGATTGATCATCTGCAGGATGGCCCCTTCAATTCCTTGCTTATTAAGGACGAAGATGCCAAGCGTGACGAAGCCCATATGGCCGACCGAAGAATAGGCGATCAGTTTTTTCATGTCCTGCTGGGCCAGGGCGGTGAAACCACCGTAGATGATGCCGGCGATGGAGAGCCAGAGTACGTATGGCATCAGCAGCAAGGTGGCGTCCGGGACGATGGGCAGGGCAAAGCGGACAAACCCGTAGGTACCCATTTTCAAAAGAATCGAAGCCAGGATTACCGATCCGGCCGTGGGTGCTTCAACATGGGCGGCGGGAAGCCAGGTGTGAAACGGAAACATCGGTACCTTGACCGCAAAGGCAATGAAAAAGGCGATGAATACCAGGACCTGGGGGGTGATGCCGTAAGGCTGCCACATCATATCCGGGATATAGAACGAGTAGGAGTTCTTCCAGTAGAGCCAGATGATAGCCACCAGCAGGAGGATGGAACCTGCAAGTGTGTAGAGGAAGAATTTGATCGACGCATAGATCTTTCTCGGGCCGCCCCAGATACCGATGATGAGATACATCGGGATAAGCATTGCCTCCCAGAGGATGTAGAAAAGTACGAAATCGAGGGCGACGAAGACCCCTACCATCGCCGTCTCCATGACCAGCAGGCAGATCATGAACGGTTTAACCCGAACCTTGATGTAGGACCAGGAAGCCAGGACACAGAACGGCATGATAAGCGCCGTCATTGCCACCAGCAGGATCGATATACCATCTACCCCAACGGTATAGTTGATATTGAGCGGTTTGATCCAGGTGTGGGTCTCAGCAAACTGAAATGCTGCAGTGGACGTGTCAAAACCAGCCACCAAGACAAAACTGAGCAGGGCCACCAGGGTGGTGACAATAAGAGAAATATATCTGCACGTTTCCTCGCTCTTGAATGGCAGCAGGACAAAGGCACCTGCCATCGGCAGGAAGATCAAGGCGCTGAGGAGCGGGAAGCCCTGGTTTATCAAAAGTTGATCCATCTTGGTTAGTCCTTGATTCTTCGCATTACATCCAGATGAAGGCGATCAGTACCAGCGCCACAAAAGTTACCGTATAAGCAAGGGTCTGTTGAATCTGTCCCCGCTGCATTACTCTGGCCAGCAGGCGGCCCAATGACCTCACCCCCCGGGCAGAGCCATCCAGCAGCCCATCGATACCGTGCCAGTCGAACCAGGCCCAGAATCGGGCAGTGGTCATCAATGGAAAAAGGCCGACAACCCGATAGGCCTCACCCCACATGGTGTCTATCCACTGAATCGGGTTTCTGGCCAGCCAGAGAACCAGCTGTCCACCGCGTCGGTAGAACCAGTCGAGATCAAGGCTGATAGTGGGTCGAGCCAAAATCCGGTCTTTAAAGAGCATGAATCCCAAGGCGGTAAAGGCCAGAATCTGTAAGGTTTCGCTGAGGTGATAACCGCTGTAGGGATGATACAGTGCATCCTGATAGGGCAGCATGGAGTAGAGCAGCGGATAAAAGGTGCCGAGCACGAAACAGAGCAGTCCGGCAAATATCATCGCTGCCTGCATGTTCCAGGGCGGATCGGCGGCCCGCTCGACAACTTCAGCCGACTTTGGTTCACAGAAGAAGAGCAGATAGGGCAAGCGCAGGCCGGCAACCAGGAAGGTACCGGCTGAAACCATGGTCAGCAGAAACCCGGCCCAGAGCAGATGTTCTTCATAGCTGGCGGCAATGATCATTGATTTGGAGACAAAGCCCGAAAAGAATGGGAAAGCGGATACCGAGACTCCGCCGACTATCATGAAAAACATGGTCACAGGCATTTTTTTATAGAGTCCGCCAAGCTCGGTGAAGCGGCTCTTGCCGGTCATCTGAATGATTGCTCCGGCGCCCATGAACAGCAACCCTTTGTAGAGGATGTGAGCAAAAGCATGAGCAGCGGCACCGTTGATTGCCAGCGCCGTACCTATTCCGACTCCGGCGACCATGTAGCCGACCTGACTGATGATTTCCCAACCCAACAGCCTCCGTACGTCATTTTCGTTAATGGCGTAGACAATTCCGTAGATAGCCATGACCACCCCGAGCACTATCAGGATGTCGAATCCGGCACAGGCTCGGGCCAGGGTATAGACCGCCGTTTTGGTCGTAAAGGCGCACATGAACACCGCGCCCCCGATAGTAGCTTTGCTGTAAGCGTCAGGCAGCCATGAATGGAGTGGCACGACGGCGGCGTTGAGCATCAGGCCCGACATTATCAGCCAGGTATAGAGGCTGTGGGCATCGTAGTCGAGTAATTCGAAGGCAATGCTGCCAGTAGCCTGATAGCGCAGCACGAATCCCATCAGCAGCAGAAGGCCCCCGAAGGTGTGAACCAGCAGATACCTGAAACCTGCCGCAGTGGCATCTTTTTGATCTTTGTTGCACCAGACCAGAAAGGTCGAGGCAAAGGCCATAATCTCCCAGAACAGGAAGAGACTGAGGTAATCGCCGGCGTAAATAGCCCCGATGGAACCCGCCACATAGAACCAGGCTGCCATCTGCTGCCAGCAGTCTTTGACCTGCAGACTGTAAAGGGTGGCGATGATGGCCATCAGAGCCATGATGAAGGCAAAGACATTTGACAAAGCGTCGATGCGACCGAATGTCAACTGCCAGTCAAGAAAGCTGACCTGGCCGTATATTCCCTGGTTGAAACCGAGATAAACCACATCGACAAAAGTGAAAATCGGCACCAGCAGCAGGTAGGGCTTGCGAAACGGTTCCCTGATAAACGGCAGTATCAGCGCTCCTATGATGAGTAGCAGGGCCGGATGAAGGAAGTAGCTAGACGTCATAATAGTCTTCCTCCCGTTCGATGCCTGCCGGAGCTAGCCAGCGGGCAAAAAAGATCAGGACTATGCAGGAAACGAGACCGAATATGGACCAGAATCCGGGTATATGTTTTTCGACCCAGGTGTGGGCGTGTGAGGTGTCCACCGTCATACTCCAGATCACTATGGCAGCCATGGTGCCGTAGAGGATATAGCGTACTTCCCGTCCCCGTTCTTTCAGAAAGTCGATAAACTGTATCATCCGGTCACCGCCTTGACGAAGGTCATCATGAAATTGGGGAAGATTCCGATTATCACTGAGATGAAACAGGCAATCAGAATCGGGATGAGCATGGACAGCGGCGCTTCCTTGATCCCCGTGTAGGGCTCGCCGGGCGGTAGCTTGCCGAAAAAGGCTCGATAGCTCACCGGCAGGAAATAGGCAGCGTTGAGCAGGGTCGAGGCCAGCAGGATCAGGAGGATACCGATCTGATGAGCCTGCACTGAGCCAACCAGCAGATTCCACTTGGAAACAAAACCTGCCACCGGCGGGGCGCCGATCATGGACAGGGAAGCGATCGCAAAGGCGCCGAAAGTAAACGGCATGACTTTGCCCAGCCCCTCCATTTCAGAGATTTCCTTTTTGTGAGCCGCCACATAAATGGCTCCGGCACAGAAGAACAGGGTGATCTTGGAAAAGGCGTGGTTGACGATATGGATCAGCCCGCCTTCAATGGCTGCCGGAGTGAGCAGGGCAACGCCGAGGATGATATAGCTGAGCTGACTGACCGTGGAATAGGCCAGCCGGGCTTTCAAATTATCTTTGGATAAGGCGATCACCGAGGCAGCAATTATGGTGAAACCGACGAAGTAGGCGGTGGGCACCCCGAGGTTGAAGGCATCCATCAGATCGACGCCGAAGACATAAAGCATCACCCTGGTGGTACAGAAGACTCCGACCTTGACGACGGCCACGGCATGGAGCAGTGCGGATACAGGAGTCGGTGCCACCATTGCGCCGGGCAGCCAGTGATGGAAAGGCATCACCCCGTTTTTGGCAAAACCGAACAAACAGAAGATATAGAGCATTACCACCAGCCCTTTATTGACCCCGTCGGGGAAGATGCCGGTGGAAATATCGGTGGCAAAGTCGAGCGTTCCGGTGAGCACGTAGATCAGAATCATGGCCGGTAGCAAAAAGGCCTTGGCGGTGGCGGTGAGATATACCAGGTATTTGCGTCCACCGTCATAGCCTTCCTGATCCTGATGGTGAGCTACCAGCGGGTAGGTGCAGACCGAAACGATCTCGTAAAACAGATACATGGTGAACAGGTTGTCTGAGAAGGCCACACCGATGGCCCCGAAAATAGCGATGGCAAAGCAGGCGTTGAACCTGGTCTGGGCATGTTCATTGAGACCGCGCATGTAGCCCATCGAGTAAAACACAGCAATGGTCCACAACGATGAGGCGACCATGGCGAAAATCATCGACATCGGGTCAGCTCTCAGCGATATGGTAACGCCAGGCAGGATTGTGAACAGGTTGTAATAGAGCGTCTTGCCTGCAAATATCGCAGGGACCATAGAGCAGACCACGACGAAAAGGGCGATCGATGCGACAGAAGAGATCGTTTCCCTGAGGTTTTCATCTTTGTCAAGAAGCATCACCAAGATCGAGCCGATCAAGGGAATGAGTAAGGCCAGGAGCAGTTTCGACGTGGTGATGATGGTGTCGTCCATGATTTCTTCTAGCCTTTGAGGTTGACCAGTTCTTCAGCATCTACCGTTTTATATTGACGATACACGGCAACGACGATTGATAGGCCGATGGCTGCCTCGGCAGCGGCAATGGCCATGATAAACAGAGTGAATATCTGTCCCACTGAAGGATCCGGGGCCAGAAATCGATTAAATGACATGAAGTTTATCGATACTCCGGCCAGCATAAGTTCAGCGGCGATGAGCATGCCGATGAGGGTTTTTCTGGTTACCAGACCGTAGACCCCGAGACTGAAGAGCATGGCGCCGAAAACCAGGTAGGTAGTCAGGTATTGATGGATCGAGAGCAGTGCCATATTAGTTCCTCCCTCCCCTGGCAATGACGATCGACCCAATGATGGCGATCAGCAAGACGATCGATATCAGTTCGAAAACCATCGAATAGGTGGTCAGAAGATGAATACCAATCTCCCTCACCGAGCCGGAGGCAGTCTTTGCACTGGCCTGCCAGTCTGTTTTCAGGGCGAGCATGGTCATCGCAGCAAAGATGAGAGCGGCGATCATGAAGCCGATGGGGCCGGAGAACAAATTGGAGGGGCTTTTTTTGAGTTTTTCCTCGGGAGCCGCCAGCATGATCGCGAAAGAGATGGTGACGCAGATGGCCCCTACATAAATCAGGATCTGCATCATCGCCATGAACGGCGAGTTAAGGAAATAATAGAACCCCGCCACTCCTGTGAAACAGATAACAATGCCGGACAGGGCCCTGATCAAACGCTCGGCGGTGGCGGCTATGAAACCGCCGGTCAGGGTGACGCCGATCATGATCAGAAATACCAGACCTACCATACCGTCGGCGCTGAAAAGGGTGGGGGGCGGGACGGGGGTCATTGGTTTTGTTCCTCTAGTCGTTTGAGGAGATCCATAATGAAATCCTCTTTTCTGGTGGAGGCCAGATTGTATTCGTTTGAGAACTGCAAGGCGTTGAAATTGCAAGATTCCACACAGGAGCCGCAGAGCGAGCAGGTGGTGAAATCGAGGATATAGCTGGTCAATACCTTCTTTTTTGATCCTTCAGGTTTCTCTCCGCCAAGACTAATGCACCCTGAAGGGCAGGCTCGCTGACACATCGAACAGACGATGCAGTTGGGTTTCCCCTCTTCATTGCCGATGAGTTCGATATGACCCCGAAACCGGCGGTACATCTTTACCGATTCGTGGGGGTAGTTGAGGGTGACCGGCCGACGGGGAAATTCTTTCAGCGTCACCCACATGCCGTCGAGCAGTGATTTGGTACCACTAAGAAGGTCTGTAAAATAACCGCCCATATCAGAACACCTTGAGCAATCCTGCGGTCAACAGCAGGTTAAAAAGCGAGATTGGTATCAAATACTTCCAGGATAGATTCAAAAGCCCGTAAATTGTCGTTCGCGGAAAGGTCCAGCGGATCCAGATAAAAACGAAGATGATCAGATAGATCTTCAGCAGAAACCAGCCCACGTTGTGAGTAAACGGGAAAAAACCGAGATCTCCGAATGGGCAGGACCAGCCTCCGAGAAAAAGAATCACGGTCAGACAGGCGCCGATGACGATGTTGGCATACTCGCCCATGAAGAACAGCCCAAAGCCCATGGATGAGTATTCGGTGTGGAAACCAGCAACCAGTTCGCTCTCAGCTTCGCCCAGGTCGAAGGGCGCCCGGTTGGTCTCAGCCACTGAACAGACGAAAAGAATCAAAAAGGATACGGGCATCAGCAGGTTGAAGCCGACCTGCTTCTGCAGCGGCCAGATGTTCCAATGCCAGAAACCGCCGAGTTGGCTCTGGACGATGTCGCCCAAGTTGAGTGAACCGGAAATCATCACGATGGTGATGGTGGTGATCATCAGCGGGATTTCATAAGCTACGGTTTGGGAAACCGCCCGCACCGAGGAGATCATCGAGTACTTGTTTCTCGAGCCCCAGCCTGCTACCAGAAGCGACATGCCTCCAAGGGCAGCGAAGGCGAATATCATCAGTACGCCGACATCTATGGGATGGGCGACGATGCTGCTGCTGAATGGGATGGTGACAAAGCTGATCAGGGCCGGAAACATGGCCAGCACCGGGGCGACCATGAAAATAGCCTTATCGACGCCGCCTGGAATGAGCAATTGTTTGGTCATCAGCTTCAAGCCGTCGATTGGCGGTTGCAGTAATCCCCAAGGTCCATTTTCCATCGGTCCGGGGCGACGCTGGAAGAATCCGGCTCCCTTGCGTTCGCACCACACCAGGTAGGCCGCGTTGGCCCCGACGAAGCAGATCGCTATGAAAACCGCGAGAACCACGTTGAACAGTGTCAGACTCATGCTTGTCTCCGTTACCGATCCATTTCCGGAATGACCAGGTCGAGGCTTCCCATAAATGCCAAGGCATCAGCGATCAGCATGCCCCTGCAGGCCTCATCGAACAGGTGCATGTTTGAATAGGTTGGTGATCGCAGCTTCAGCCGGTAGGCATTTTTACTACCGTCGCTCACCAGTCGGATGCCGAAATTTCCCCGCGCCGTTTCAACCGCGGCATAATAGTCTCCCGGCGGCGGCTTGATGAGTTTCGGCTTCTTCTTGGGGTTTACTGGACCGTCCGGCAGCTTGTCCAGGGCCTGTTCCACGATGCGCAAGCTCTGTTCCATTTCGTCCATGCGCACCAGGTAACGGGCGTAGCTGTCGCATTCCGAGTAGACCGGTACTTCGAAGTCGAACTCCGGGTAGACCGAGTAGGGTTCGTTGCGGCGCACGTCGTAGTTGATGCCCGAGCCGCGCGCCACCGGACCGGTGGCGCCATAGCGCTGGCACATGTCCTGATCGACCGGCCCGTGGCCTTTCAAGCGTCTCATAAGGATGATATTGCCGGTGACCAGCTTGGCGTACATTTTTAATTCTTTGCGCATCCGTTTGATGAAGGCCCGGGTCCCGGCGATAAATTCGTCGTCTATGTCGTTGTAAAGTCCGCCGAATCTGAAGTAGCAGTAGGTGAGCCGTGAACCGGTGACGGACTCGAGCAGGTCGAGGATCTGCTCCCGGTCGTCGAAGCAGTACATGAGGGGGGTGAACCCACCGAGATCGAGGACATAGGCACCCAGCCAGACCAAATGGGACGAGATCCGGTTGAGTTCAACCGTAATGACCCTTATGTACTCGGCCCGCTCGGGGACCTCGATGCCACAGGCCCGTTCGACAACCAGCGCGTAGCCGTGATTAAATGCCATGGCGGAGAGGTAATCCAGCCGGCCCATGTTGGGCATGAACTGCGGATAAGTTCGATTCTCGGCCATTTTTTCGTGCATCCGGTGGATGTAGCCAAGTACCGTTTCGGCATTGTATATGTATTCGCCGTCCATGGTCATTTTTACCCGCAGCACCCCATGGGTGGCCGGGTGCTGGGGCCCGACGTTCAGTACGAAGGTTTCATCCGGCTGCAGGCTAATAGGCTCGGTCATGCTTTGAAGTCCTTCAGAAGAGGATGAAAATCGGCATCTTCCGGGAGCAGCAGGGGAACGAGATGCGGGTGTCCCTCAAAAATGATGCCGAAAAAGTCGTGGGTTTCCCTTTCATGCCAGGAGGCGCCGCTATAGATGGGGGTGATACTTGGCAACTGGGGTGCAGAACGGGGGAGTCTGGTGCGTATTACCGTGCGGCAAAGATCGAAATCGTAGCGGCTGAAATCGTAGACAACCTCGAGCTGGTCATCTTTAATCCAGTCGACGCCGGTAACCGATTCCAGGTAGTAACCCAGATCAAAAATGAGCTGCACGGCTGTGAGCAACTGCTCGGACTCTAACTGAACGTCGAGATGAAAACCTTTGAGGAGATAGTCCTGTTCAATGATACCGTTGCCCCTGGGCACCGGCTTCTTTTCACCTTCCTCCGCGTCATCGGCTTCCGGTTCGGATGGAGGCAGGTCAGCAAACAGCGTGGAAAGGGCTTCTTTGGTCTTTTCCTGAATTTTCATAGCTAGAGTTCCCGAAACGCTCAGCTCTTGTCTGAACCGGATTCGCGCCACTCCGGCTTGACTTTCGGCCATCGCCGCCAGCCGGTTATCTTGTGTTCGAGTTCAATGATTCCTTCTATGAGAGCTTCCGGTCGTGGTGGACACCCCGGAACATAGACATCCACCGGCAGGAATTTGTCTGCCCCTTCGACGATGCCGTACTGTCCCTCAAACACAAACGGTCCGCCTGAGATTGCACAATTGCCCAGGGCGATGACCCACTTTGGCTCGGGCATCTGGTCGTAGAGGGTTTTAATTCCGGGGGCCATTTTATTCGAGATGGTACCGGCCACAATCATCAGGTCGCTCTGCCGGGGCGACGGCCTGAACACCTCAGCCCCAAATCTAGAGAGATCGAACCGGGCGGCCCCGGTGCACATCATTTCAATGGCGCAGCAGGCAATACCAAAAGTCAGAGGCCAGAGCGAGTTAGCCCTGCCCAGGGCAATAACCTTGTCGGCAACGGCAAACTGAACAAACGATGATGGAATAGTGTCTAATGACGGAGGTACGTCTTTCGTTCCCAATTAAATACTCCCTTGATCCAGGCATAAACGACTGCCAGTGATAAAATACCAACAAACAGGATGATTTCGATGAAATCCCTGATTACGAACATATCATCATTGTAGGCGAGAGCGACGGGGAAGAGAAAAAGGACATCGACGTCAAAGGCGAGAAAGATCAAGGCATAAAGGTAAAAGACAACCCCGTAGCGAATCCAGCTGTCACCGATCGGGTCCATTCCGCATTCGATGAATTGATCGGTGTTGTTACCGATCTGCCTGGTTTTTCGGGGCATGAAAAGCTGGACGATAACGATCGGACCTAGAGCAAAAGTCAAGACCACCGAGAGTAAAGGCGGTGATCCAGAGAATATCGTCCCGATAGAGAAAAACGGAAAAATCCATGCAAAGGTCTCCGTTATCGTGTATGAAAACAGCCGTTTAGGTAATTCCTAGTTCGGCAAAATTCCTGCCATCATATAGGGCTGTTTTGATAGTGTCAATTTTTTTTTACAGCCACAAAGTGGTGTTATGTGTGTGTAATTATCTGGATTGAATAAATATTTTGCATTTTTTCACTATACGTTGTTTGTTACCTTTTTTTTTGCAAACAATGATTTAGTGTGCATTGTCAGTAAAAAAGATGTAAACTATCAAAAAAACTGAATACGGGCGTAACGTATGTCTATTACTTTGAGACAATTGGAAATATTCATTGCTGTTGCCGAGACTGCCCAGGTGACCAAGGCCAGCAAGAAGCTTTTTGTGACTCAATCCGCCGTCAGCATGGCTTTGGCTGAACTGGAGAACCAGCTGGGCGGCTCCCTGTTCGATCGCCACGGCAGAAGTCTGGTACTCAACGCCAGAGGCAGGTATCTTCTGCCCCTGGGCAAGGATATCATTGCCCAGGTCGCCAATATCGAAACCATAATGTCCGAGCGCAACGACAAGTTGAGCGGATCGATTAACATCGCCGCCAGTTCGTCGGTGGGTAACTACATTCTACCCTATCTAATAGGTGCATTCAAAAAGGCACATCCAAAAGTCTTGATCAATATGCTGGTCTACAATACCAAAATCGTCGAAGGGATGGTAAACGATGGTACGGTAGACATCGGTTTCGTCGAAGGAAACGTCGGCGAAAGTGACGATATCCTGGCCCGTCCCTGGTTCATGGACGAACTTGTGGTTCTTACTGCCCCGGCTGATCCGCTGGCCAACAACGAATCTTTTGTTCTCGAACGAGATCTGCCCAACAGCCGCTGGATCATGCGGGAGAGGGGCTCAGGAACCGCGGCTATATTTCGGGAAAAACTCAAAGAACATATGGAAGACGTCAACATCGTCATGGAAATGGGGCATCCCGAGTCGGTTAAAAGAGCAGTTGAGTCTGGTGTCGGCATTGCCTGCCTGTCCGCGCTGACTATTTGCCGTGAAGTCGAGAATGGCTGGCTCAAGAGCCTGAAATTCGAAGGCCTGGACATGAAGCGGCAACTCAGGATTATAAGCCGCAAGGGGACCCAGGTGGATGACGTTCTGGCCGAGTTTCTAGCTTTCTGTGATGTGATGTCGGTCTGCGACGAAGAGAACGTCTGCCTCTCGTCGCCCTGGAAACTGCAGTCGCTGCTGGCCCGCCACTCTACCGGCAAGAAACGCTGACCAGTTTCCACAAGGTATTGATGTAAAACAGCCAGTTTGAAATGGAAACAGGCTAACATCTCAGCTTATCTCACCAGTCTCTCTGATAATGCACCTTTATCAGACTTAAGCCGCATGATGGTGCGGTGGCACCCGCCTGGTTGCGGTCTCTGCAGCGCAGGATCTCGACGAACTCCTCAATACTGCGTTTTCCCATGCCCACTTCAAGAACAGTACCGGTAATGTTTCTGACCATATGGCGCAGAAATCCGTCACCGGTGAGGACCACTTGCAGGTAAGAATCCTCCGGCTCGATAAGCTTGGCCTGGTAAATGGTCCGCACCGCGCCGCGTCCATTGGTGTTGTTCCTGTCGCGTGAGCCTGCTGTTTCGAAACTGCTGAAATCATGGGTACCGACCAATTCGGCCAGGCAGAGTTTCACTGCTCTGAGATTCAGTTCATAACGGAGATGGTGGGTGTAGAGTCGCCGGTCTGGAGGCAGCACCTCGCCGCTGAAGATCGTGTAATGGTAGGTCTTGGCCAGGGCGGAGAAACGGGCATGGAAATCGGTCGGTTGATCGCTTGCCTCAATAATGCGGATAGCTCCAGGAAGCAGTGAGTTAAGCCCTTTCTGCAGTTGTGCACAGCCAACCCTGCTGGCGGTGACGAAGTGGGCGGCCATGCCCCGCGCGTGCACTCCCGCATCGGTTCTGCCGGCGCCGTGCAGAATGATGTCGCCATTGCAGATGATCGACAGTGCCCGCTCGATTTCCTCCTGGATAGAGAGACCGTTCTTCTGTCTCTGCCAGCCGCAGTAACCGGTGCCATCGAAGGATATCAAAAGTTTTACTGTTCTCATCGCTGCAGATGGGATTGGCCGGCGCTTTGCAGCCTTCAGGGAAACAGTGGTGCCTGCTGCAGTCCCGCATCTTCGTCGAAGCCGCACATCAGGTTCATGTTCTGGACTGCCTGGCCAGAGGCACCTTTGACGATATTGTCTAGTGCCGAAACAATGATCAATCTGCCGGTACGCTCATCCAGGCTCAGCGCGATGTCACAATAATTCGATCCTCTGACGTGTTGGGTGGCGGGCAGTGACCCCGGCTCCAGCAGTCTGACGAAATGTTCCTCGCCATACAGCTGCTCGTAGAGCGCATAAATTTCGGCCAGGCCAGCCTGACCCTTGAGATCGGTATAGATAGTGGACAGGATTCCCCTGGAGATCGGCAGCAGATGCGGAGTGAAGGACACCGTTATGGGCTTGCCGGCCAGAGCGGAAAGATTCTGTTCTATTTCCGGGATATGACGATGCACTCCACCGACTTTGTATGGCCGGAATCCATCTGTCACCTCACAGAACAGGGTTCCGACTTGAGCTGCTCTACCGGCGCCTGAAGTGCCGGACTTGGAGTCGATGATAATCGTGGCCGGATCGATCAGCCCGGTTTTCATCAGCGGCGCCAGCCCCAGGGTTATAGAGGTAGGGTAACAGCCCGGGTTGGCAACCAGCCGGGCCGTGCGAATCTCTTCTCTGTAAATCTCCGGCAGGCCGTAGACAGCCTCCTCGACCAGACCGGCGGCGCTGTGCGGCTGGTACCATTGCTCATAGACGGCAACGTCCTTAATCCTGAAATCGGCCGACAGGTCGACGACCTTTTTCCCTGCTTTCAAGAATGAGGGGACAATATCCATTGCTGTTTTGTGGGGAACGGCACAAAAGATCAGGTCGGCCAGATCGCTAATCTCGTCGACACCAAGGTTCCGGCAGATGAGATCAGTCCTGTCTCTGAGATGGGGAAAGATGTGGGCCAGCGGCTGTCCGTCATACTGCCGGGAGGAGGCGGCGGTTATGGTGACCGATGGATGAATACAGAGCAGGCGGGCCAGTTCAGCGCCCGTGTATCCAGATGCTCCGACAATGGCTGCTCGCAACATTGCTAATCCTCAGGGGGGAAGTAAATATGAAAATCCTAATTCTAAATTGTTCCCATAAATTTAAAACACAAAAGGGGATAACAGAACATCTGCCATCCCCTTGCGATGGGTTCTGCTGCCGTATCGCGTGATACAGAGCAGCAAACCATATATGGTGCGCTGTATCTAACGCTTTGAGAACTGGAACTTGGCGCGGGCGCCTTTCTGTCCATATTTTTTTCGTTCTTTGTTACGCGGGTCGCGGGTAAGCAGACCCGAACGCTTAAGCGGGATTCTGAGTTCCGCATCGGCTTCCAGCAGTGCCTTGGAAATGCCGTGTGCCAGGGCGTCGACCTGGGCGGACTTGCCGCCGCCGGTCAGGGTGGCCATGACATCGAATTGTTCCTTTGTTTCAGTTACTTCAAAGGGCTTGTCAAGTTTGTGGGTCTGAAAGGTGCCGCCGAAATAGTCTTCTGCTGACATCTTGTTGACCTGTACTTTCCCAGATCCAGGACTGATCCAGACACGGGCAACAGCTTTTTTCCTTTTTCCGGTTGCGTAGAAACGATCGGCCATTATTCGAACTCCGTATTTAAATTTCCAGTGCTTCTGGTTGCTGGGCCTTGTGTGGGTGATCAGCACCGGCGTAGACTTTAAGTTTTTTCAACTGGGCCCGGCCGATCTTGTTCTTCGGCAGCATTCCCTTGACGGCATTGGTGACCAGATCCGTAGGATGCTTTACCAGAAGATCCTTGGCCGTGGTTTCCTTGATGCCTCCCATGTAGCCGGTATGACGATAATACTTTTTGTCATCCCATTTCTTCCCGGTCAGCTGCACTTTGTCGGCGTTGGTGACGATGATAAAGTCACCATTGTCGATGAAAGGAGAAAATGTCGGCTTGTGTTTGCCACGCAGACGGGAGGCGATCTCGGTCGCCAGACGTCCCAGGACCTTGTCCTTGGCATCAACCACATACCATTTTTTCTCGATCTCGTTCACCGGAGCAAGATAGGTTTTCATGCGGTACCTCAAATTAATAAAAAAAGGCTCGAACTAAGCCGAACCTTGGTCTGTTTATCTGGAGCGGGAAACGAGATTCGAACTCGCGACTTCAACCTTGGCAAGGTTGCACTCTACCACTGAGTTATTCCCGCTCAGTTAGCTCATCAAAACAGGAGGACATTTAATAAAGGATAGGCTAATTGTCAACAGAAAAAATAGTACATCTTCGATTTAATGCAAGATTTTCAAATCGATAGGATCGCGAAAAAAAGATGGTTATGATCTGCCGATGATGATAAATATGAACAATGCTTAAAAATGTTTATTAGTAATTAAATCGAGTGGTTTTCAATAGCAGTTAATTATTTCAGGCATCCTAATGAGACAAGAACAGCGGTCCCGAACGGCCGATATACAAAGAAAAACAGCCGAAACAGACATAGCGCTCAGCCTGACCGTAGATGGCTCGGGTATGACCTCGATTAGCACCGGGGTCGGTTTTCTCGATCACATGCTCACCCTTTTCTGCGTTCATGGCTCGTTTGATCTCAAGATTGAGGCCAGTGGTGACCTGGATGTTGATGATCACCACACGGTCGAGGACATCGGCATCTGCCTTGGCCAGGCTTTCTTTAATGCCCTGGGCGACAAGGGAGGCATTAACCGCTATGGGTTCAGCTATGTGCCAATGGACGAAACCCTGGCCAGGGTCGTGGTTGACTTTTCCAACCGGCCCTATCTGCATTATGGTGTCGATCTATCCGATCAGAAGGTGGGCACTTTCGATACCATTTTAGCCAAGGAATTCATGCGGGCGCTGGCTCTGCATGCCGGATTGACCCTCCATGTGGACCTGATCCACGGCGAGAATGCGCATCATATTATCGAAGCCGCGTTCAAGGCGCTGGGACGGGCGGTCAATGAAGCGACCGCAAGAAGGGTAGGAACCACCGCCGTCCTGTCCTCAAAAGGTTCATTATAGCTGATGAAAACCGAAACCTTTGCAATCGAGGTGTATGGTGAATAGATGGAACAAGTTGTTGATGTTGATTTTCACGGCAGCTGTCGTTCTGCTCGCTTCCTGCAGCAGCAAACAACCGCTGCCCACCGAAGAAGAGAAGCAGGCCGCCAAAACGCAGGTTCCCTGTATCATCGCGCTGCCGGTGATGGTTGATCTTAAAGCGGATAAAACCAACAGCGACCTGAGTGCTGCAAAGGGCGAGAACAATGCCTTACAGATGGAGCTGGAACTCCAGCAAAACATGAGAAGAAATGACAGCGGTGGGTTTCCGCTAGGAACCGATCCACAGTCAAGCGATGATCTCTCTTTTAAGACTGCTGCGAATCTTGAGAAGGGTGCGGCGTATATGGACCAGTTGCTCCAGGAAGCTTTGAATGGAAGTAACAATTTGAGGTTTCTGTCCCAGCGGCAATTGACTTCGATGCTGCCTGAAACTGAGATAGGCCAGGCAGCCCTGCTCAGGTCAATTCGTTCGAAACTGAAATGCAACGCCGTTCTGGTGACTACCTTGTCTCGATATGTTCAGAGGATCGGTGGCAATTACGGGGTAGACTCTCCCGCCTCGGTGACCTTTTCAATGAAACTTTTCGATACCTCCGATGCCAGCGTCATCTGGTCGGCCACCTTCGATGAAACTCAAGCGTCGTTCATGAGCAATGTGATGTCAGCTCATAAATACGGTCTGAAATGGCTTACTGTCGAAGAACTTGTGGCCCTCGGTATCGACGAAAAAGTAGCGCAATGTCCCTATTTCTAAGCCTAGACCACCCACCAAAGATGAACACCCGTCTGGTTCGCTGCCAGGCGGGTGTTTGCATTCGTGGCTGACCAGGACCAGATGAAGCCGTCTCCACTGCCTCCTAAATTCAATAGAAAAATTGGCAGGGCCATGATCGACTGGCAGATGCTCGAGGACGGTGATCGTGTGCTTGTCGCGGTGTCGGGAGGCGTCGATAGTCTGGTTGCCGCCTGGGTACTGCATCTGTGGCGCTTCAAAGCCCCGATCGATTATCAGCTCGAGGCAGTTTATGTGGACAATGGCTTCTGGACCCCCGGGCACGGCGGACGGCCTCCGGTTGAACGAATCGGCGAGCAGCTCAAAGGATTTGGGCTGCCGTTTTCCGCCGTCCAGGGCTGGGCCGTGGAGGGGGAGCGCAGCTGTTTTGTATGTGCCAGAAACAGGCGCAGCCAGCTCTTCGAATTGGCCAGGCAGAAAGGGTTCAACAAAGTTGCTCTCGGCCACCATAAAGATGATCTCATTGAAACATTTATGATAAATGTCCTTTACAGCGGCAACGTTTCGACCATGTTGCCGCGGCAGGATCTTTTCGAGGGCAGACTCTCGCTGATCAGGGTTCTGTCTTATCTGGAGAAAAACGAGATCATTGAAATCAGCCGGCTTGTGGATCTGATTCCGGTTGATAGTTACTGTCCGATCGGTGATGATTCGAGGCGTGAAACAGTTCGCTCGCTGCTGGATCACATCTGCAAACAGGTTCCTGATGCCAGAAATTCGATTTTTTCAGCTCTTGGCAACGTCCGAGAGGGATATATGTTATAGAGACTAATCCACAACCAACAAGAATTGATTCGAGGGCCGGGAGACTCAATGAAATCAGACCATATAAAGACTTTGGTGCAGGACTCTGCGGTGGGCAGCAGGGTGACTATTACCGGCTGGCTCAGGACGAGGAGGGACAGTTCGGGATTCTCCTTTCTTGAAGTGAATGACGGTTCCTGTCTGGCCAACATTCAGGTGATTGCCGACAAAAATCTGGCCAACTACGAAAGTGAGATTAAAAAGCTCACCACCGGCTGCAGTGTAGTGATCAGGGGCGAGCTGAAAGAATCGCCAGCCAAAGGCCAGAGGGTAGAGATCTTAGCCGAATCGATAGAGGTGGTTGGCTGGGCTGATCCTGAGCTCTATCCTCTGCAGAAAAAGCGCCATTCATTTGAATTCCTCCGCGAAATTGCCCACCTGAGGCCGCGGACCAACGCTCTGGGCGGGGTTGCCAGGGTGCGCTCACGACTGAGTTATGCCATTCACGAATTTTTCCAGCGCAAAGGTTTCCATCAGATCCATACCCCTGTCATCACCACCAGTGATTGTGAAGGGGCAGGGGAGATGTTCCGGGTGGTCACCGAACAGGAACTGAAAGAAGGCAGCCGACACAGCGATGGGATCAATAGTTTTTTTGGCAGGCGAGCCGGGTTGACGGTAAGTGGTCAGCTGCAGGCCGAGGTGTTTGCCCAGGCGCTTGGCTCGGTCTATACTTTCGGTCCGACTTTCAGGGCTGAGAATTCGCACACCAGCAGGCACCTGGCAGAATTCTGGATGCTGGAACCGGAGATGGCTTTCTGCAATCTCGACTGTAATATGGATCTGGCGGAAGAGATGCTGAAGTATCTTCTCAACGATATATTGGAACACTGCCAGGAAGATATGGCGTTGTTCGACAAATTTATCGAAAAAGGATTGATCGATAAGTTGCGCCATGTCACTGACAACGACTTTGTCAGAGTCAGCTATTCTGATGCCGTCGAAGAGCTTTTGAAATCCGGCCGCCGCTTCGAATTTCCTGTGAGCTGGGGGGTCGATCTGCAATCCGAACACGAGCGCTATCTGACTGAAGAAGCCTATCGGCTGCCTCTTATAGTTACCGATTACCCGGCTTCCATAAAACCCTTTTATATGAGGGTCAATGATGACTCCACCACGGTTGCGGCCATGGACATTCTGGTTGCCGGAATTGGAGAAATTGTCGGCGGCAGCCAGAGGGAGGAGCGCTATGATGTGCTGCTCGGCAGGATGCAGGAAGTGGGTATCGATGAAGAGGAATATCAATGGTACCTCGATTTGCGCAGGTATGGGACAACCCCCCACTCCGGATTTGGACTCGGCTTCGAGCGTCTGGTACAGTTCGTCACCGGTATGCCTAATATCCGTGAGACCATTCCGTTTCCGCGTACTCCCGGTTTTGCCCCCTGTTAACCTGCGCATGACCGGCGATTCGCTGATAGCAAAAAGATTTGCCAGTGAGGTAGCTTCTTGAGTAAAGGGCCTGGTGTTGAAAAAATGTTCGACGCCATAGCTGACCGCTATGACCTGATGAACAGGGTGATGACCTTTGGTCAGGATCGCCACTGGCGGGAATTTGTGGTGGGCCGTGGCGGCCAGATCGGCCCCGGCTGGGTGCTCGATCTGGCCTGCGGCACCGGGGAAATTGCGGCACAGTTCCAAAAAAGTAATCCTGAAGCAAGGGTTGTCGGTGCAGATTTCTCACGAAACATGCTGGCCCGTGCAGCCGCAGATCTGTCAGCTGTTGATATACGTTTTCAGGCCTGTGATGCCAATCAGCTGCCCTATCGTGGCGGAGTGTTTCAAGCTGTCAGCTTCGGTTATTTGCTGCGCAATGTGGACGATTCTCTGACTGTCCTCAAGGAGGTATACCGAGTGCTGTCCACTGGCGGGCGGGTCATCTGCCTCGATACCACACCACCGGCCAGAAATCTGCTTTACCCTTTCATTAGGATCTACCTGGCAGTTGTCATACCGCTCCTGGGCCGACTCATCGCCCGGGATCAGTCGGCCTATGCGTATCTCACCGGCTCGACGATGGATTTTCACGACGCCGAAACCCTGGCCGGCCTCTTCAGGAAGGCGGGCTTCAGTGAAGTTTCATTCAAAAAATTCATGTTCGGCACCATCGCCGTACACTGGGGACGAAAATGAGCCAAGCCGCCCTGCTGATTCCGGCCGTCGAAGATCCTCTCACCCTGTTCGAGGTGTTCTGCAGAAGCTGCAGGCTTCACGGTGATAAATGTGGGTATATCTATCGGGCTGGAAATCAGGAAGTAGAAGTCACCTATCGGAAACTGTTCGAAGACGTTCTGCTGCTGGCCGGTGCGTTCAGTCGAAAAGGAGTCACCAAAGGGGACCGGGTCATGTTCCTGGCCGATAATCGCTATGGCTGGATAGTAACCGATCTGGCGATCATGTCGATCGGTGCCGTTGGCGTGCCGCGGGGCAGCGATACCCCGGCTCAGGAACTCATCTTCATTATGGAGAACAGCAAATGCACCCATCTGGTTGTGGAGAGCCAGGAGCTGTTCGAGCAGCACCAACCGAACCTTAAAAAAATAAGTGGGCTGAAGAATATCTTCATCATGACCGGCCCGTCAATCCACTCGATTTTTGGAAAGACTTACACCTATCAGGATTTGCTCAAAGACAGAACCTTCAGCGGTCAGGACGTGGAACGATTCCTGAAACGAGGCCTGGAGATTGCTCCGGATGATCTGCTCACCGTGATCTACACTTCTGGCACCACCGGTATGCCCAAGGGGGTGATGCTTACCCACAGCAACATCATGCATAATGTCAGGTGCATTCCGGATATCATCGAGCTGGAACCGGAGGACCGCTGGTTGTCCATTCTACCCACCTGGCATATCTTCGAGCGCACCGCCGAGTACGTTGCTCTGGCTGGAGGCTGCTGTATGGTCTATTCATCGATCAAGACTTTTGCCCAGGATCTGGTCGATTATCGCCCCACTGTGGTAGCCACCGTTCCCCGGATATGGGAATCGCTGCATAACAGGGTGCTGGCAACCCTAAGAAAAAAAGGAGCCATGGCCTTCTCGGTATTCGATATGCTGGTCAGGGTATCGATAAAGTTTCGCCGCAACAGAAGAATCTTGAACGATCAGGTTCCCCAGTTTCCTCAAGCTTCGTCACTGAACCGGATGATGAGCAAAGTGAAGGCGGCCATTATCTGCCTTCTGATTGGACCGTTCTATCTGCTGGCCAGGCATAAACTCAAGCTGGTGCAAGAGCGGTTCGGTGGCAGACTGCGACTGGCGGTGAGCGGAGGCGGTAGCCTGGCCGATTTCCTCGAAGACTGGATAGATGCCGTCGGCATCCGCATTGTCAATGCTTATGGCATGACCGAATGTTCTCCAGCGATCGCCGGTCGGGGACTGGACTGCCAAACTTACGGGACTCTGGGCCGAGCGGTGATTCATACCGAGCTGCGCATCGTTTCGGAAGACGGGGCGGAGCTGCCAGCTGGTGAGGAAGGGCTGATCGAAGTTCGCGGACCCCAGGTCACCATCGGCTACGACAATAACGAAGTCGAAACCAGGCAGTCGTTCACTGAAGATGGCTATCTCAAGACGGGGGATCTCGGCAAGTTGACCGTCAACAACGAGCTGATGATCACCGGCCGGGCAAAGGACATAATCGTGCTGTCCAGCGGCGAGAACGTCGATCCCACCAGGATCGAAAGCACTATTACCATGTTCCCGTTCATCGAGGATGCGATTCTGGTCGGCCAAGACAGAAAAGGGCTGGCGGCCTTGCTGGTGCCCAATCACGAAGAATTCAAAGGGTGGGCGGAGAAGACTTTTAGCAATCTTCGCAAGGAAACCGAGGAACTGCTGAACGACAACCGAATTCACGATAAGATTCGCAACGAGATCAATCTGCTTCTCAAACCCAAGAGAGGATTCAAGGCCCACGAAAGACTGTTAAGTATCACCTTTCTTGAGAAAGGATTGAAAAGCGGGGAAGAGTTAACCAACACTCTGAAGAAAAAGCGCCATATCATCGAGCGTAACTATCGCCAGAAGATTAATCAGCTATTTCAGTGAGAATTCCGAACTCGATGGTCAGAGAGGCGCAGCGAATAGCCTTGCAAGCGTGTCAATGATATGAGAAAATTAGTAATAAAGGCAGTATGTTTGATGTTGCAACCAAGACAAGCTAAAATGCGGAGGTGACCATGAAACAGATTCGAGATATCAGACGTATAGTAACCCCGATTGACTTTTCGGATAATTCCCGCCTTATTGCCGACTCATCCATGTTCATGGCCAGTAAATATGAAGCCTCGCTTCATTTTGTCTTTGTTGTTCAGAATTTTGAGGATTATTCAGGTTTTTTCGTACCTCAAATGCATGTTCCAAATCTGGAAGAGGAACTGCTGACCGGTGCTGAAGAACGGATGGAATCGTTTCTCGAGGAGATGCACAAGGCAACCACTCAGTTCAAGGTAAAGGAAGTAACCCACAAGGTCCTGATGGGTGATGTGGCTGAGCAGATTGTCGATTATGCCACTGAAATCAGGGCCGACCTGATCATCATGGGTACGCATGGCTACAAAGGGCTCGAGAAGATCATGTTCGGCAGTGTCGCCGACAAGGTGGTCCGTTCTGCCCTGTGTCCGGTAACTACGATCAATCCTTATACCTGTTGCCACTGGGACGAATAAAACTGTCTCAATTTTCCACTGTATAGACCGAATCAACGGCTCGGCCGGCCGCGCTCAGCAGGGGGTGGTTTCGAGCCGCTGTTTCCGGCCGGAAACAGCGGTTGAACCCTCCCTGAAAGAGGCCATTTTCGCTGAAATTCCGCTTGACTTTTCTTTTCTGCTCCCTACTGTTTTCAATGATGTTTCAATACCTTCCGCCGATATCTGCAGGCTGAGAGCCGGGGCAGGCAACGGTCGGATCTTCCAGGCACCATTATCTACCTCATAAGGAGAAAACAATGTTGAAGAAAGAAATCACCGATGCACTGAACGAGCAGATCAATAAGGAGATTTACTCCGCCTACCTCTACATGTCGATGTCGGCCTACACCAATGACCTTGTTCTGAAAGGGTTTTCCAATTGGTTCATGGTCCAGTATCACGAAGAAATGTTTCATGCAATGAAGATGTATGAGTATATCCAAAGTCAGGGTGAGTCCGTGGTTCTCAAAACCATCGAGGCGCCGCCCTCCACCTTTGCATCGCCTTTGGATGCATTCGAGAAAACGCTGGCCCATGAGCAGATTGTCACCCAGTCGATCAACGATCTGGTGGATCTTGCCATCGAACACAGGGATCACGCCACCAAGATCTTTCTGGAATGGTATGTCACCGAGCAGGTTGAGGAGGAGGATACCGCCGGCGATATGATTGCCCAATTGAAGATGATTGGCGAAGATCCCCATGCGCTGCTTATGATGGACCGGGAACTGGGGGGACGCGCGGCCAGTATTCCGGTCGATTTCAGCAAAGGTGTGGACCAGGCAGAATAATGATATTGGAGTGGGGAAATACATTTTCAGTTTGAGAATCGATTAATTTCACTGGGAGGAGATTATGAAAAGACTGATCAGACTGTCGTGGCGCCGGTTTTTTCTCACGGCTCTTGTAACCGTTGCAATCACAGCAGCGGCCGGTACAGCACTGGCCGGCGGCACCCTGCGAGTTGCCTCGATGGGCGAACCGGCTTCACTGGATCCGCACAAGGTGAGCGGCACCTGGGAAAATTACGTGGTCGGCGACATGTTCGTCGGTTTGACCACTGAAAATCCCAAAGCTGAACCCATTCCGGGAGTGGCTGAGTCGTGGACCGTAAGTGAGGACGGCAAGACCTACACGTTCAAGCTGCGGGAATGTTCCTGGTCCGACGGCACACCGATGACCGCCAATGATTTTGTCTTTTCAATGCAGCGCATCCTCGATCCGCAAACTGCAGCAGAATACGCCTCCCTTCTTTATATCATCGAAGGAGCTGAAGCGGTAAACAAGGGTGAGGCCAAGCCTGAAAGTCTCTCCGTCAAGGCGCTGGACGACCAGACCCTGGAGATAAAACTGGTGGGACCAGCGCCCTATTTCCTGGCCTTGCTCACTCATTACACGGCCTATCCGGTTCCCAAGCACGTGATCGAAAAAGTCGGCAAGGAGTGGACCAAACCCCAGAACATGGTAGTGAACGGACCCTACAAGCTGGTCGAGTGGATTCCCAACACTCACGTGAAGCTGACCAAGAATGACAAATATTGGGACGCCGCCAGTTTGTCGCTCGACAACCTGACCTTCTACACCCAGGAAGACCGAGCCGCAGTCCAGAAACGTTTTCGAGCCGGCGAGATCGATGTGGCCATGGATTTTGCTTCCGACCAGATCGACTGGCTGCGCAAGAACATGCCCGCTGAGACCAGGATCGCGCCCTATATGGGGATCTATTACTATCCGATCAACTCGGCTGTCGAACCGTTTACCGACGTGAGGATCAGAAAGGCGCTGTCGATGGCGATCAATCGTGAGGCAATCGTTGACAAAGTGCTGAAAACCGGAGAACTGGCTGCCTATTCATTTGTTCCTCCAGGAGTCGCCTATTACGATAAGCCGTCCGAAGTGGACTGGAAAGACGTGCCGTTTGGTGAGCGTCAGAAAATGGCCAAAGAACTCCTGGCCGAAGCCGGGTATGGCCCAGACAATCCGCTGGAGTTCACCCTCAGGTACAACACCTCAGAAAACCACAAGCGCATTGCCGTGGCGGTGGTCTCGATGTGGAAAGCCATTGGTGTCAAGGCGGAGTTGTTCAACTCAGAGGTCAAGGTCCATTATGCCGACCTGAAGCAGGGTGATTTCCAGGTTGCCCGTGCCGCTTGGATTGCCGACTATAACGACGCCCAGAACTTTCTCTATCTGCTCGAGACCCGGACCGGCGCCAATAACTACGGCCGCTATTCCAACCCGGAATTCGACAATTTGATGCGTGAGGCCGAAGTTACTTCTGATCTGCAGAAGCGCAGTGAGATGATGCGCAAAGCGGAGATGCTGGCCATGCGTGATCAGCCGGTTATTCCCATCTATCACTACGTGTCGAAAAACCTGGTATCCCAGAAGGTCGTCGGCTTCGAGGATAATCCACAGGATATCCATCGCTGGCGCTATGTCAGTCTGAAGTAATTCAGTGGGGTGTGAAGAACGCATTCTCCACACCCCAATTTTCTTCTACCTGCTGCCCATGCAGCCATAACCGACAGCGGATATTATGCTCGCTTACGCGATTCGCCGTTTGCTCAGCGCCATCCCGACACTTTTTATCATCATCACCCTGGCCTTTTTCATGATGCGACTGGCTCCAGGCGGGCCTTTCGATCGCGAGAAACAACTTCCACCAGAAATCGAGGCCAATATACTTCGGGCCTACAATCTTGATAAGCCGGTCCATGAGCAGTACTTCGACTACCTGAAAAACATCCTCAAGGGAGATTTCGGACCATCCTACAAGTACCTTGACTTCACTGTGACAGATCTGATTATGACCGGTTTTCCGGTCAGTCTCAGGCTCGGTCTTTATGCGATAGTGCTGGCCGTCATTTTCGGGGTCAGTGCGGGGACCATCGCCGCCCTCAAACAGAATTCCACTTTTGATTACCTGGTGATGGGGTTTGCGATGACCGGCATCGTCATCCCGAATTTTGTCATGGCACCGCTGCTGGCTTTGATTTTTGGAGTATATCTTTCCATGCTTCCGGTGGCAGGTTGGGGTGGCGGAGCGTTGAAGTATCAGATCCTGCCGGTGATTACCCTGGCTCTGCCTCAGATCGCCTATATCGCCAGGCTGACCAGGGGAAGCATGGTGGAAGTGATGAATTCCAATTTTATTCGTACCGCCCGAGCCAAAGGGCTGGCCGAGAGAATCGTCGTGGTTCGGCATGCGCTGCGGGGCGGGCTGCTGCCGGTGGTTTCCTACCTGGGACCTGCCACCGCAGCGGTGATCACCGGTTCGGTGGTCATCGAATCGATCTTCGACGTTCCCGGTATCGGTCGTTATTTCGTCAACGGCGCCCTGAATCGAGATTATCCGGTGGTCATGGGAGTGGTAATTTTTTATGCGGTGCTGATCATTGTCCTCAACCTTCTGGTGGACCTGGTCTACGGGTTCCTCGATCCGAGAGTAAAGGTGGAATAATGACGGCCGAACCGTTTAAGAGGGATGGTCTGGCCGGGCTGGAGGAAGCCGAATTCGTCAAGGGGCGAAGTCTCTGGCAGGATGCCAGGAGGCGACTGTTCAACAACAAGGCGGCTGTCGCTTCGATGATCTTTCTGGCAATCGTGGTCCTTATGGCAGTCTTGGCGCCGCTTCTCAGCCCGTGGGCCTTTGACGATCCCGACTGGGGGTATGATTTTCCGGGGCCGCCCAATGCAGAGCTCAAACACTGGTTTGGAACCGACGGCAACGGCCGCGACCTCTTTGTCAGGACCCTCTACGGTGCCAGGATTTCTCTGCTGGTCGGCATCATTGCCACCAGTGTCAGTCTGCTGATCGGGGTCACCTATGGGGCTACCGCAGGGTTTATCGGCGGCCGGACCGACAACATCATGATGCGCATCGTCGACATTCTCTATTCCCTGCCGTTCATGTTTTTCGTCATCCTGCTGATGGTTATTTTTGGCCGCAATATCTTCCTTATTTTCGTGGCGCTTGGGGCCGTGGAATGGTTGACTATGGCCAGGATCGTCAGGGGCCAGGCCTTGTCGGTCAAGAAGAAGGAATTTATCGAAGCAGCCCATGCGGTTGGGGTGTCGGGCGGTAAGATCATCACCAGGCACATTATACCCAACGTACTCGGACCGGTTATTGTTTACATGACCCTGACCATTCCCCAGGTGATTCTCACCGAGAGCTTTCTCTCCTTTCTTGGACTCGGTGTACAGGAGCCGCTGACCAGTTGGGGGGTGTTGATTTCTGAAGGGGCCAAGCAGATGGAATCGGCCCCCTGGATGTTGATTTTTCCAGCTCTTTTTTTAGCCGTTACCCTGTTCTGCTTTAACTTCATCGGTGATGGCCTGCGCGATGCCCTGGATCCGAAGGACCGATAACCCGAAATGTTGATGAGACTATTACCACCATCATGCTCTTAGACATTCAGCATCTAACCACCAGTTTCGACACCCCGGAGGGAGAAGTCTGCGCGGTCAACGATGTCAGCCTGCAGATTGACCCGGGGCAGTGTCTCGGCGTGGTGGGAGAGTCCGGGTCGGGCAAGACTCAGGTCTTCATGTCGATGATGGGGCTGCTGGCCAAGAACGGAAAATCGGAGGGGGCTGTCTATTTCGAAGGCCGTCAGATTCTTGGTCTCGAGACTTCCGAGCTCAACCAATTGCGCGGGGTTGAGTTTTCGATGATTTTTCAGGATCCGATGACCTCGCTGAATCCCTATTTGAGGATTTCCCGGCAGATGACCGAGGTGCTGATGGAACATCGTGGAACCAGTCATAAGCAGGCGATTGCTACATCCATCGAGATGCTCAACCTGGTTGGTATCCCGGAGCCGGAGAAGAGGTTCAGGATGTATCCACATGAGTTTTCAGGGGGAATGCGGCAGCGGGCGATGATTGCCATGGCCCTGCTCTGTGAGCCCAAACTGCTGATCGCCGATGAACCGACCACCGCCCTCGATGTGACCGTGCAGGCCCAGATTCTGGAGTTGATCGCCGGGCTTGGTAAAAAAATGAATATGGCTACCGTACTGATCACCCACGATCTGGGGGTAATCGCCGGATTGAGTGATCGGGTGGCGGTGATGTACGGCGGCAGGGTAGTGGAAGAAGCCTCCGTTATCGAGCTTTTCAAATCCCCGCACCACCCCTACAGCAAAGGGCTGCTCGAGTCGATGCCTCGTCTGGACACCAGCTCTGAAGTCGCCCTGCATGCGATTGCCGGGCAGCCGCCGGATCTGCAGGCACTGCCGGCCGGCTGTAGTTTCGAGCCTCGCTGTATCTACGCGTTTGAGCGCTGCCGCAGAGAAATACCGGACCTCAGAGCCAGCGGTGAGAACCGGGTTAAAGCCTGTCATCTGGAGAAGATACTATGAGCGGACCTGGATCAGACTCGGGAGCACCAAGGCCGGAGCCGATTCTCAGTGTGCGCGGGCTTAAGGTCTATTTTCCTATCATAACCGGCGGTCTGATCCGCACCACCGTCCCGCTCAAAGCCGTGGACGAAGTGAGCTTCGATCTCTACCCCGGTGAAACCCTTGGGGTGGTGGGCGAGTCCGGTTGCGGCAAGTCGACACTTGGGCGGGGAATACTGCAACTTCTCGAACCAAGCGGAGGGTCGGTAGTCTGGCTTGGCAATCATATCGAGGGATTGCCGGCGGCAGAGATGAAGCACTACCGTAAGGAAATGCAGATCATCTTCCAGGATCCTCTGGCCTCACTGAATCCCAGGATGACCATAGGCGACATCATCGCCGAACCCCTGACGGTACATTTTCCGGAACTGTCAGTCGAGGAGCGTAAACAGAAGGTCCGTGAAATAATGGAGCAGGTCGGCCTGCTTCCTTTGATGATCAACCGTTATCCCCACGAGTTTTCGGGAGGGCAGTGCCAGCGGATCGGGGTGGCCCGGGCGATGATTCTAAGGCCCAAGCTGATCGTCTGCGATGAGCCGGTATCGGCGCTTGACGTCTCGATCCAGGCCCAGATCATCAATCTCATCAAGGGGTTGCAGGACACTTTCGGATTGTCGCTGATTTTCATCAGCCACGATCTCTCGATTGTGCGGCACATCTCCCACCGGATCATGGTGCTCTATCTGGGCAATACAGTGGAAGTCGCTGACCGAGCAGAGCCTCTATCAAAATCCGAAACATCCGTATACCAAAGCCCTGATTTCGGCGGTGCCGCTGCCTGATCCGGAACTGGAAAAGAGCAAGAAGAGACTGGTGCTGCACGGGGATCTGCCGTCGCCGCTTTCACCTCCGTCGGGTTGCGTGTTCAGAACACGCTGCCCATTGGCCCAGGATATATGTGCAGCCGAGAAACCGGAAATGACGCAGGTCGGGGATACCCATCAGGTAGCCTGTCATTTCTGGGATCACGAAATATAAAAGTCTTTTTTACCTTTTAAACACTGCCAGCAGACCATGGACCGGCAGTGGTCTGCCCGTGGTTGGCACAATCCCCAGCAGGGAGGCGATATCGCAGTTAGGCAGCAGGTAGAAGATCAGGGCGGATCTGCCGTGCGATCCTGCCGGAAAATGATCTTCGACCAGCTCGGCCCACTGAGCCGGATAGTTGCCGCCTGAGGGAAGCAGATTGTCAGCCGAATCTGAAGACAAGGCAGGGGCGTTGATCAGTGAATCAAGATCGGAGATGATTTTTGTCCTGATTAGAGCACTGTCTTTGAGGAAACTCGATACTTGAGAAACCACGTGGCTCGGCCCGGCCTCGATGTGGTCCGGAATGGACAGTTCGAGGATTGGCACAGGCAGCTCTTCACTGTTTTTTTCAAACTCGTTGAACAGTTCGTCTCCTGCCTCGGGCGAGGAGGCCACCCAGAGTGCAGCATCGGGCAGAGGCGCGTTTTTCATCAGGGTCAGCCATGACCGAAAGCGCATTTTCATCTCTCGCGGGCGAGCGTCCTCCAGGTCCGCTTTTATCCGCTCCAGTTCTCTGAACGGGTCCGTTTCCTCGGGTCCTGTTTCTCCCTGGAGTGAGCGGAACATCTCCATCTCCTGGGCGTCGAGAAGCTGCAATTCCTGGTGTAAATCCTCTTTCTCTTTTTTTAATATTTCCGATATGGCCAGAACCAACCGGGCCTGCCAGAGATCGAGTTGCTTATCGTTCTCCTGCGCTGGGGCGGCCGCGGTGTTGCCGATCAATGAAGAGATGATCCGATAGCGCTTTTCACCACTGAATTTATCTCTTTTTGAAGACATCGCCGCCATGGTCAGGGCCGAGAGCTGAGCAGCGTAATCGTCCTTCCGTTCCCCGATGTCACGTATCAGTCTGGTAAATCGTTGCCGATCGTCCTCCAGTGGAGCCGGAATGTGGGCTCGGCAGAGACCGCTGTCGATGAACATATCGCGGTCGTTGTCGGGAGCGTCCGGATCCGGTTCAACCGGCTGCAGGTAATAAAGCGGGCAGGCGAACAGCAGTAGCGGAAATTGGCGGTAGTTGAAAATATCGGTGTCCGGAAAAACGAGGCTCGGGTATATTGGTTTCATATGCAGGATATCAAGGAAAAATTTCGATTTACGGCTTCGGCGCTGCTCTATCTATTGTTTAATCTGCGCATCGGTTCCGATCTGTCAACTACAGTCAAGGCCACGGGCTGGCAGATTCTGCAGACGGCACCGTATGTCGCCGGCTTAACCTACCTGATCGTCTCAGTGCTGCAGTACATGGGCGACGGTTCGAAACTGCCCTGGGATCGGAGACTGCGTCTCTTCTTCGCCATCGGTATCATGGCCGGGCTGATCCTCGCCATCTGGGAATATGGCGGTTTCCGACTCGGCTGAGCTCTCCCCGATGTTTCATTATCTCCAGATAAGCTTTCCCGGTGAGGTAGATCCTGTGCCAACCGGTTCTGGGTCGTTGACCCCGATCTCTGACCATAGTAAAGGCCGCCATTGTTGTTGTCAATCGCCTGTGTTATTGTCAGTCCGGTAATTCTCAAACGGCAGCACCAACCACCATCATCATCCCGGACAAGAGACAGCAGCTCATGTTTGTTCTCTATAATTCAAACCGAACCGAGGCACTTGCCGAGCAATTAGCCAGGGTTATCAGTGAAACAGGCGGTCATACGCTCTTCGCCAAAACCCTTTTTCTGGTCCAGAGCCGAGAAATGGAGCGGATGCTCAGCCAGTTTCTGGCAGACCGCTTCGGTGTCTGGGGGAACAGCAGATACCTGCTGCCCATGCAGTTCATCGAGCACATCTGTCAGACCCTTGGAGCGGATCTCGACAGTGCTGCCTTTGACCGATCGATTCTTACCTGGCGCCTGGAACTGCTGCTCCAGGATCTGGAAGATCCGGCCATGCAGCCGCTCAACTCCTATCTTTCAGGTGACCGGTCCGATCTGAAACGCTATCAGTTCGCCCGGCAGATAGCCCATTTATTTGACCAGTATCAGATCATGCGCCCGGAGCTGATCCGCTCGTGGGACCGGGGACGATGTTTTACCACCAACGACTCAGAGGGTTGGCAACTGCATCTTTGGGGAAAACTCAGGGAACAGAGTTCGGGCAACCATCGAGGTGAAGTGATCGCGGGACTGATAGATCGTCTTCAAGAGTCCCCCCAGGATATCCCCCCAGAACTTGGGCGGGTCTTCGTCTTCGGTCTGCACACCCTGCCGCCATTGTTCCTGACTATTCTCAAAGCCCTGGCCGGGGCCACTCACATCCACCTGTTTCTTCTTACGCCCTGTGCACTTTATTGGGGAGACATGGAGACCCGCAGAACCCGGGTTGGCCGTGACCCAGACGAGGTGGGATATTTCGGATCGGGAACCTTTCATCCGCTGCTTGCCGGGTTGGGTCGTCAGGGTGCCGATTTTCAGGATCTGCTGCTGGATCAGGTGGAAGAAATAATTGACGGACCGGACCTGTTCATCGGCCATGACGATAAGGTTGACCTCTCGGTTCTGCATCGTCTGCAGAACGATTTGCTCACTGGCCGCTGGGATGAGACAGAATTGCCCGCATCAAGTCTGGCGGGTGATGATTCGGTGGTTATCGTTTCGTGCCACGGCCGCATGCGCGAAGTCTCGGTACTCAAGGACTATATTCTCAAATGGTTGAGCGATGATCCTCAACTCCGGTTGCACGACATCGTCGTCATGGCTCCCGATATCCAGCTTTATGCCGATTTGATACCCGCCGTTTTTAAAGATGTGGCCCATGATATCAGTGACTGCCGGAAAAGGCGGGACAATCGCTATGTAGAAATCTTTTCCCAGTTCCTGGATCTGTTTTCGGGACGGTTCTCCGGGCCGGAGATTGTAAGTCTGCTCGACCAGCCGGAAGTAAGAACCACCTTTTCGATTTCCTCTGCCGATCTGGAGACGATAAAATACTGGCTCGGGGATGTCGGCATTCGCTGGGGATTGTCGACAGAGCAGCGTGATCAGGATGGTTTTGCTGATTTTCAGATGGGTACCTGGCTGCATGGACTGGAGCGGATGCTGCTTGGTCTGGCCGCCGGGTCGAAGGAACCCATCGACTCCTTGGTTCCCTATATCGATATAGAAGGCGGCGATGCTGAACTGCTCGGCAGCCTCTGTTCATTTATCGAACTGATCGATGAAACCCGCAGAAAAATAAAAAAAAACCAAACCCTGCTCGACTGGTCCACGCTGCTGCATACCATATCTGGCCTGCTGTTCGGCGTTAACGATTCGGCCGATTTGCTCAAATTGCAGGAAATGCTCGCCGATCTGGCTGAGCAGTCTGGCGGCTATCATAATCGGCGGCTTAGTTTTGAGGTGATCCAGCAATGGTTCGAGTATGAGGCTGAGGCTACCTCTTCACTGGATTTTTTGAGGGGCCGCCTGACATTCTGTTCGATGCTGCCGATGCGCTCGATACCTTTCAAGGTCATCTGTCTGCTTGGCCTCAATGATGGAGAGTTTCCCAAACAGGATCGGTTTCTGCCGTTTAATCTGCTCGCCCAGACCTATGAAAAAGGCGATCGCTCCCAGCGGGCCGATGACCGCTACCAGTTTCTGGAGGCGATTCTGGCCGCCCGACAGCGGCTGTATCTCAGCTATATCGGCCAGTCGATCCGAACCAATGAGCCGATTCCGCCAGCGCCGGTGGTTTCGGAACTGATAGAAGCTCTAGAGCAAGGCGGTGGCTCGATCACTGTCCGCAGCCATCCCCTGCAGCCATTCGCTGCCTCTTACTTCTCAGCTGAGACGGATCTGTTCAGCCACCACCGTTATTATTGCCGCATTGCTCAGTCCTTTCGCTCACCACCAGACGAACTCTGCGGACCGTGGTTCAGTGATCGTCTCGACGTGATGGTGGATGATCATCTTAGCTTTACTGATCTGCTGAGCTTTGTCGGCAACCCGCAGCGATTTTTTGTTCGCCACATTCTGAAGATGACGCTTAGGACCGAAGAGGAACTTCTCGAAGACAATGAGCCTTTCAGCCTCGAAGCTCTGGAACGCTACCTGGTCAGCCAGGAGCTGCTGGAGGTGCTGATGGGTGACGGCTCCACGGATCGTCTTTTTGATGAACTGCTGCAGAAACAGGCCTGGCCGCTTGGCTACCCGGGCAGGGTAAAATTTGATAAACTCTGCGGCGAGCTGGAAAATTTTTCAACCAGGGTAAAAAGTGCGGCGTCGGGGGATCGTCTGGAAAATCTTGATTTCGAGTTCGATATCGGCCGCACCGTGCTGTCCGGAGTTCTCAGCGATCGCTGCAAGGGCGGGCAGCTGGTGTATAGGTATGGCGCCCTGAAGGGGCGAGATCTTCTCCAGGGCTGGCTTCTCCATCTGGCGGCGGGTGCCGCAGGTGAGAGAACCGGGCCGACCAGAATCGTGCTCAAGGATGCTACCGTTACCATTGATGCAGACAGTGGCAGTGTCGATGACCTGCAGGGGCTGATCGAACTTTATCAGCTGGGCTGCAGGAAGCCATCCAAACTATACACGGAAGCCGCCTTCGTCTACTGCCGACAGGTTATTTCAAATCGAGCCAGAGGCAGGACCGAGCCGCTGACAGCAGCTATTAAAAGCCTGGACAAGCAGATCGGCAGCGGCTACGTGGATGAGCTGGCGATCCTGTTCGCCGATCCTCGTGGCGAGTCTCTGCTGGACAGCGAATTCCAGAATCTTTGCGATGAGTTATTTCTGCCGATCATGGAGCGGGTGGAGATAGACACCAACGTCTTACATGGTTGATAAAACGCACATATTCGACGGCGCTGCAACGCCGCTAGAGAAAGGGATAACCCTTATTGAAGCGAGTGCGGGAACCGGTAAGACCTTCGCCATAAGCATGCTGGTACTGCGGGCGGTGGTTGAACTGGGGGTCGACCTCAAAGAAATTCTCGTGGTCACCTACACAGTCGCCGCCACCGAAGAGCTTCGAGGGCGCATCCGCAGCCGTCTGGTACAGGCCAGAAAGATACTGCGCGGAACCCAGAGCCAGGCTGATCCAGTGCTGAAACAATGGCTCGCCCGGGTGAGAGATAGAAGTGAGGCAGAACGTCGACTTGATCTTGCGCTGCTCGATATCGACTCCATGGGAATCCACACTATACATGGGTTTTGCCAGCGGATTCTGGCCGAGCAGGTGCTGGAGAGCGGTCATTTTTTTGATACCGAACTGATTTCAGACACCAGTGCGGTTCGCAACGATCTGATCCGCGATTTCTGGCGTAGACGTCTCTACCCGGTCGAGAAACGCTATGGCAGTCTGATCGTCGCCTGTTTTCCCACACCCCTGGCTTTGTATCAAAGCATCAGAGGCGCGGAAAATCCCCTGAGCAAGATTGTCCCGGAAGAACTTACCTTCAAGAACGCCTGCCATATGCTAGACAGTGGCTGGGAGCGGCTGAAAAACTGGTGGGGTAAAAACGGACAACGGTTAAGAGATGAACTCTTCAGCGCTGATCAGGAAGGCCTGTTAAAGAGCGAAGCATCGCAGCACTATCAAGGCTGGCTGGATCTGATTGAATCGAGCTTTAACCAGGGTGGCTCGCCCGATCCCGCGATAGTCGCAAAGCTTCTGGAAGAGAATCTGGTCGGCGCGGTCAACGGCAGGAAAATCAGGGGAGAAGCCAAAAAACGGGCGCTCGTGGCCGGCTGGACCCTGCCGGGAGAGGCTGCAGAGAGCTACCTTGAAGGGAGCGGACAGCTGCTGCTGGCTGTGCGCTTGGAACTGGCTAAAGAGTTGCGCAGAGAACTGACCCATCGATTGCACGAGCAGGGGCTGGTCAGTTTTGATGAGCTGATCATCGACCTGGCCCAGGCGCTCGGATCGGCAGCCGGGGAGAGGTTGGTTCGTCAGGTTGGCGGCAGGTACAGAGTGGCGCTTATCGATGAATTTCAGGATACCGATTCGGCCCAGCATGAAATATTTTCCCGACTTTTCGGTCAGGGGACGCATCACCTGTATTTGATTGGCGATCCCAAACAGGCAATATATCGTTTTCGCGGCGCTGACATTGATTCCTACCTTCAGGCCCGTGAACTGGTTGACCGAAGGCTGACTCTCGATTGCAATTTTCGCTCTAACCCTGGCCTGGTTGGGGCTCTAAACCATTTGCTGGAAGGCAACGAGATCGGTGGAACACTCTATCAGCCTGTCCGTTCTCCCGAGAACATCGATTATCATCGGCTGGTTGAAGCTGAGACTGAACAACCCGGTCTGATCTATTGCCAGCTCGACGGAAACTCTGAAAAAAAAGGCTGGTCTGCAGGGGCGGCTGAAGAACAGATTCGCTTATGGGTGGTCAATGAGGTAGTGCGCCTGATTGATTCTGGGACACCTCCTGCCATTTCAGGCCCGATTGACGGGAAGCGGGATTCTCTGATGGCGATAAAACCCTGCGACATCGGTATCCTGGTGAGGACCAACCGGCAGGCCGAAGATTTTTTCTCGGAATTCAGCAAACGGGGCATTCCCGCCGTGCTGTCGAGCAGCAAAGATGTGTTTCAAACCCGGGAAAGCAGTGATTTACTGCTCCTTCTGAGGGCGGTGGCTACTCCCTCGAACACTGGGTTACAGAGAACCGTACTGGGGCTGGACTGGTTTGGCCTGAGCGGCGACAGCTATTTCCAGGTCTGCAGCGATGAGGAACGTTTCAACCACTACCGCGAAAGATTCTACGAATATCACCGCCAGTGGAACGAATCCGGGTTGTTGCTGATGATGAACAGTCTGCTGGAGGATGAAGAGGTCTTTTTGCATCTGAGCAGAAAACCACAGGCTGAGCGACGTATAACCAATATTCAGCATCTGGTGGAGTTAATTCATCAGCAGCAGAATCAGCGTCGGCTCAGTATCTCCCGGACGCTGATCTGGTGCCAGGAAAAACAGAAAGATCCAGCCGACGCTCAGGAGGCTGAATTGCGGCTGGAAAGCGACAGCGATGCGGTTAATGTAATCACCATGCACAGCGCCAAAGGGCTGGAATATGAGATCGTTTTCTGCCCCTTCCTGTTCCGTTCCACGGTGTCTGCCAAAACAAAGGGGGCGGTCAATTGTATTGATCCCGAAGAGGGCAGGATCAGCGATCTGGGGTCCGAGAGGTTTGCCCAGCACGCCCAGCTGTCCCTGCAGGAGGAGGTTGAAGAGGAGATGCGGTTGGCCTATGTGGCGCTCACCAGGGCCAGGCTCCGCTCTTATCTGATCTGGGCAGAGTTGAAGACGGGTTCGTCTTTTGAGTCGCCGCTGGGCCGGATGCTGTTTCCTTGGGGATCGTGTTCCTTTGAGCTGCAAAAGGAGCGTCTGCAGGAACTAGGTTCGGCAGAACATTGTCAGTATAGATTGATTGAACCCGATCAGGCACCGATTCGTTATGCTCCCCTAGCTTCCAGTACTGGAGCATTGAAGGCAATAGAATCCTCCGGCAGGCGGCTGCAGACAAACAGAATTCGTACCAGTTTTTCCGGATTGACCATGCTCTCGCTGCCCCATGGCGATGATCACCACAAGGCTGGGGATGAGAGCAGCGGCGAGATACAGCCTTATGATACTATACTGCCGGGGGGGGTACGCTTCGGCAATCTTATTCACGATGCACTGGAGCTGTTCAAGTTCAAAGATCTCGGCGACGGTGCAGTCAGCAGCGAGCAACTGGACAAGCTGATGCGGAAATATCGCTATGATATCGATCCCGAGCCGGTGCGAAATCTCCTCCGCAATGCAGTCTGCACGCCTCTTATGCAGACCAGGGGTGCAGAGCAAGAACTTTCACTGGCGCTGATCGCAGATGAGTGTGCGGTCAAAGAAATGGAATTCACTCTTCATCTTGATCCGATTTCCACCACGGAACTGAATCGAATCCTGGGCCAGGAGTCTAGCGTTTCAGTCCTGGGCCGCCGTGATTTGGAAGGCTATCTGAGCGGCTTTGTGGACCTGGTTTTCAAACATCAGGGTCGTTATTATGTCGTTGACTATAAGACCAACAATCTCGGGCCGGAGTCAGCCTATCGGCATGAGGGGCTGGTCGAGGCGATGCAGGTTCACAACTACGGTTTGCAGTACTGGCTCTACACGCTGGTGGTCCATCGATTCCTGCACAACTGGGTTGAGGGCTATCGCTACGAGGATCATTTTGGCGGAGTGATGTATCTGTTCGTCAGGGGCATGAGGCCCGAGCAGCCAGGGAGCGGAGTTTTTTTCGATCGACCCACAGAAGAGACCTTGATGGCCCTCGACAGCTATTTCGGGATCGGCAGTGGAGGTGGTCATGGCTGACCAGATCAGAGACCCTGTAAGCCAACCGATCAGCCGGTTTATGGCGGCAGCCCTTGCTCGTCATAGTGGCCTTGATGGAGACGAGGCAGAGCTGTTCCAGCGAATCGTAGCAGAGTTGACCGCAGCGCTGCAACAGGGACATATCTGTATCGAACTAACTGAGGAACAACGCCTGATAATGAGCCGCAGCACCGTGGTCGCGGCAGCCGGCCGGGCACCCCTCGTACTCTCTGGCAAGCGCCTCTATTTCGGGCGTTATTTCGGTTATGAATATGAGTTGAGCGAGGCCCTGAAGAAGCTGGCAACCGATACCGGCGGATCGGCAGCAGACAGCTCGGTGGAAAAAGAGGTCTGGCCTGCTGCGCTCATGGAAGACCCCTGTCAGCAGCGAGCTATAACCCTCGCCCTGAATAATAGATTCTGCATAATCAGCGGTGGACCAGGTACTGGAAAAACCACTCTGATCGTCTCAATTATCTCACAACTTCTGGCCCGTCAAGGTCCGGACCTTCGGATAGCCCTGACGGCCCCGACTGGCAAAGCGGCCATACGGATGCAGGAATCCGTCAAGAGACAGCTTGAAGAGACTGGGCTGAAAACTTCACTGACTGCACAATTTCCGGACCAGGCAATGACTCTGCATCGGCTGCTTGGGCTCGGCAGACGATCCGGCAGGTCGAGCGAGCAACTCGATGAATCGCTGGCTTATGATGTGGTGGTGGTGGATGAGGCCTCGATGGTCGATTTGGCCATGATGTGGCGGTTGGTCAAGGCTTTGAAGAGTGGTGCAAGACTTATCCTGCTTGGTGACAGGGATCAGCTTGCCTCGGTAGAATCCGGCGCCGTGTTGGCTGATTGTATCGACAGTTTGCCGGAGAATGTGGCCGTGCTGAAAAAAAGTTACCGCTTCAATGAAGAGATCGCCCGTTTCACCGAGTCGGTCAAATCAGGGCAGGCGGCTGACGCCTGGTCCGTTGGTTTTGCTGCAACCCAGGCGTCGGTTTCGATAGTGTCATCTGACTGGCTGGACAGATGTGTCGAAGGTTATCGTGCATATATAAGTGCAGCTGAGGAGGCACCCGATCCGGCAGCCTACCCAGCGGTTTTTGCCCAGTTCGATCGGTTCAGACTGCTCTGTGCCTTCAGAAAAGGAGTGTTTGGAGTCGAAGAATTAAATCGCAGAATCGAGCGATCCCTCCATGGAATTCGGCCCTCAAACTTTGCCGAACGCTGGTATCCCGGCAGTCCGGTGATTATCGCCAGAAACGATTACAACCTTGGACTCTACAACGGTGACATTGGTATCTGCCTGCCGGACCCCGAGGCGGGAGGTGGTCTGCGAATCTGGTTCGAGGCGGCCGCTGGCTCCCTGAAAAAATATCTGCCGGCGCAATTACCACTCCATGAGCCGGCCTGGGCGCTGACAGTCCATAAATCCCAGGGGTCTGAATTTGAGGAGGTGGTAGTCGTGCTGCCGGAAATCGACAACCCCGTTCTTTGCCGGGAGCTGCTCTATACGGCGATCACCAGAGCTCGTACAAAGATATCACTGGTTGCAAGCGAGCAGATCTTCAGGGCGGCGGTGGAGAGAAAAACCGTGCGTTACAGCGGTCTGGCCGAGCGTTTGGCCTGAAGGGTATCAGTTGCTTCCGTTTTCAGACCAGAGCCAGGCTTCTTCGATTTGTTGTCTGAACAACCCGATCATATTGTTCCTGACCGTCTGATGGTTGAGAAAATATATTTCCTGCGGAAACAGAAGTTCAGCGACACCTGAGTCAAAAATCCTTTTGACTTCATATTCGTCGTGGGCAACGTCGCGCTGGTACATATAGTTAACCCAGGATTGGTTGGTATGAATGATGAATTCGACCCGCATTCCGCCAAGCCGGGCGAAGAATTTAAGCATTGGCGTTTTGGCACTGGACCCCTTCGAAGTGCCTTTGTGAGTTCCGCCGGTGAGGGTATCTGAGATATCTTCGAGGATCATAAAGGAATCGGCCTTACTGGCACTTTGAGTCAGATGGTTCTGAAAGATTTTCACATCGGCCTCGGAGTTGAGCACGGCCATCAAGCCAAGCTCATCGTCCACTGCCACGGCAGGATTCTTCTCGTTTTTCCTCAGCAGTTTGAGCACCTTGGCTTCGGGCGGCTTTTTCCTTATCGATACATAAATCGGCAGTTCAAGATTTCCGACTTGAAAACGCCGTCGCTTCAGCAGGGTCAGTTTCATTCCTTTTGAAAGAGCAATTGTGGGAGCCTCTTCCTTTTTTATTACCCGGACGTCTGAGCAGCTGAAATCTTCGTTGTCGTGGCGGGACAGCAGATAGACGATGTCGTGTTCACCTATTTTCAGATTGGTGCTCCAGACATAATCATTCATAAAGGCCAGGAACTGGGCAAACTTGTCTTCTATCCGAGTCTCCCGTTCACGCTGGTCAATGCTGCCGGCCAGACTCATCAATGAGAGTTTGCGGTGTGCTTCAAAGCGGGCCTTCTTGTGATAACGGTCGCCGAAAGTCATGAGCAGCAGATCCACCGGGTCGGCGGCTATTTCAACCTCGTTGGTGATGTTGATATGGGAGGCATAGGGGGCGAACAATTTGTTCTGTAATGACTTGATCACCCCGTCGGCAGTGCGGGCATATTCACTCACCCGGAAAGAGATCTCCTGCTCGGAGCCGCTGATTCCGAACATGTTGCCGAGCAGTATGCAGGCCCGGCGGCTGCATCTCTCTCTGGCCTCCCTATCGGCCAGCAGCTGGTTGATTTCCTGGAAACTGCTGATGTCAAGGAATTCGAATACCTGTCTTCTCAGGGCTCGGTATTTGGTGACGTTGAGTTCACTGAGTTTGAGATTTTTCACCCACTCTCGGCACTGGGGACTGAAGCGTCTATCGAGCTCGACCAGATCGCGAACCGCAAGCGGACCACGCTGGTTGAGCGAAGTGAAAACTGATTTTTCGTTGAGAACCGACATCTTTATATCAGGGGGTACACAATTTCTTGACCGGTCTGTTATACATAAAGCAGCAGAATCTTGCACGCCAAAGGATTTCTCCACCAGTAAAGCGCTTGAGATTTATCCGGTCATCTGCTAATGACAAGCAGATGTTTTAAACAGCAAAATCCCCATCTGCAGATAGTCAAGTTGTAGCTGTCAATGATGGAATACAGATCTAAGGAGCAATAATCCATGTTTCGCAACTTCGCCATTGTACCACGTATCATTTTCGGAAGGGGCAGTTTTAACCAATTAGACGAGATCTTACAGGAGAAAAGAACCACCGGTGGTTTTATGGTCTTCATCCTCGATGATGTCTTCAAAGCCAAGCCCCTCGAAGGGCGACTGCCGCTGCGGGGCAATGACAAGCTCGTCCATGTCAACGTCAATCATGAACCGAAGACTGGTTATATCGATGCCCTGGTCGAGCAGATAAACGGATTTTCCGAGGGGAGTCCGGACGGTATCATTGGCATAGGCGGCGGTTCGACCCTCGATATCGCCAAGGCGGTGTCTCTGTTGCTGACCAATCCGGGATCATCGGCCGATTACCAGGGCTGGGACCTGATCGAAATCCCCGGGGTCTACAAGGTTGGAATCCCAACTCTGTCCGGTACCGGGGCCGAGATTTCCAGAACGACGATCTTAACCGGACCCGAGAAAAAATTGGGTATTAACTCAGACTATACCCTCTACGATCAGATCCTGCTTGATCCCGAGTTGGTCACTGGCGCCCCTAAGGACCAGTGGTTTTATACCGGCATGGACTGCTATATTCATGACGTCGAATCCCTGGCCGGTACCTTTATCAATCAGTTCAGCCGGGCCTACGGAGAAAAATCACTGGAGATGTGCCGCCAGGTTTTTTTAGAAGAACATGACGATGCGGCCGACAAGCTGATGATGGCCTCCTATTTCGGCGGCATGTCGATCGCCTATTCGCAGGTTGGTGCCTGTCATGCCCTGTCGTATGGATTGTCCTTCATTCTCGACGTGCACCACGGCATCGGCTGCTGCATTGCCTTCGACCAGCTCGAAGAGTTCTATCCTGAGGGAGTGGCTGAGTTCAAACGGATGATGGAACGCCATCAGATCTCCCTGCCGAAGAATATAACCGCCTCACTCAGCGACAGTGAGATGGAAAGGATGATCGGCGTCGCCCTTGGCCTGGAACCACTCTGGGAAAACTGTCTGGGCAGCAACTGGCGCGAGTTCATGACGCCGGAACGGGCCCGCAAACTCTACGAACGGATGTAGGGGATGAAGACAGTTGGCCTGTTCGGGGGAATGAGCTGGGAATCAACCGCGACCTACTACCGATTGATCAACCAGGGCATCCGCCAGCGCTGCGGCGGTCTTCATTCGGCTAAGATACTCCTTTACAGTGTTGACTTTGCCGAAATCGAAGAACTTCAGTCGAGCGGCCGCTGGCACCAAGCCGGGGTGCTGCTTGCCGAGGCAGCAGCCACACTTGAGCGGGGCGGGGCAGAGCTGTTGATGATCTGCACCAATACCATGCACAAGGTCGCTGACCAGGTAGCAGCTGCCGTTTCCATACCTTTGATCCATATTGCTGAGGCGACTGGTGCGCAACTAGCCGCTGACGGGATCCAAGCGGTCGGGCTGCTGGGCACGCGCTTTACAATGGAAGAGGACTTTTACCGTAATCGTCCTTGAAAATCACTACGGGCTTCGAGTGGCGGTGCCGGCCAAGGAGGATAGACGGCTGGTCGATGAGGTGATCTTCAATGAATTGTGTCGAGGCGTCATTGCAGAACACTCAAAACTGGAGTATCTGCGTATCGCCGAGACCCTGTCAGCTCAGGGGTGCGGGGCAATAATCCTTGGCTGCACCGAAATAGCATTGCTCCTGAAACCCGATGATACCGACCTTCACCTCTATGATACCACTGAAATTCATGCCCAGCAGGCGGTAGCGATGATGCTTGAAGATTAGCCGTACTGTTTTATGGTGTAGATGCTGGGTGAATAAAACTTCTGCCAATGAGCATTAAGTCAGGGAGAGAACTATGAAACTGCAATCTTTTAGTCGAAAGACTTTGACACTTTTATGTGCTGTTTTTCTATTAATTCCTGCGCTGGTGAATGGAGCCGGCGATCTTACCGGCTGGGAATTAGGTTCAGACTACAACAAGCTCTACGACCCCAAAGAACGTGATTCGATCAAAGGAGACATTGCCAAATTCATCACCGTCACGCCGATGAAAGGCATGGCTCCCGGTATTGCCTTTATTCTGGACGAGGGAGGCGGCGACCAGGTGGTTGTCCACCTCTGTCCTGAAGCCTTTGCGACGGCGCGTGAAACAGGCCTGCGCCGGGGGGACTGGGTCAAGGTAAAAGGAGTGTGGGCCGATGTCGATGGTGAAGCGATCTTTATGGCGGCCAAGATCCGCAAGGACAATGAGTATGCCTTTAAAGTCCGGCTCACCAGTGACGGTACTCCTTTCTGGACGCTGTCACCGGAGCGGCTTGCCGAAGAAAAGGCCGCCGTGGAATAATCAGATCCAGGCAGTCTCTTACCACGACTCTTCTCTGGCAACCGACAGGCGAGCTAGGTGCGGAAGACATTGGGCTCGAAATCCAAGGTGGCGAAATAATCTTCATTGGTCTCGGCTCGCCTGATCAACTCCACGCTGCCGTCTTCTCTGAGCAGCAGTTCCTGGGGTCGTAATTTGCCGTTGTAATTGAAACCCATCGCCTGGCCGTGGGCACCGGTGTCATGGATGATCAGCAGATCGCCATCCTCTATCACCGGCAGTTCCCGCTGGATGGCGAATTTGTCGTTGTTTTCGCATAGAGAACCGACCACATCGACCGTTTCAGATCCGTTACTCCATTTTTGCCTAGAACCTCGATATGGTGATAGGCGTCATACATGGCTGGCCGCATCAGAGCCGACATGCAGGCGTCAACGCCGATATAGGTGCGGTAAATGTCCTTGCGGTTTATGGCCGAAACTACCAGAGCACCGTGTGGTCCGGTGATATAACGGCCGCTTTCCATGGAGAGCGCCGGCATATAACCGTGTCTTCGTTCAAAATCCTGGAACAGCCCGGTGATTTCATCAGCCATGGCTCCGAGGTCCAGAGGCTCGTCGTCCGGCTGATAAGGAATGCCTAACCCTCCGCCGATGTTGATAAAGTCGAAGCTGAGGTCTAGTTCCTGCTGGATTTGTTCAGCTACTTCAAGAAGCATTTTAGCGGTGGCCACCATGTAGGTGTAATTCAATTCGTTGGAGGCCAGCATGGTGTGCAGCCCGAATCTTTTGGCTCCCCTCGAGCCGGGCTTTGGCATAAGCTTCGACAATCTGATTCTTGGCAACTCCGTACTTGGCTTCAAGCGGGGTCCCGATTATGTGGTTACCTTCCCTTTCGGCGCCCGGATTATATCGGAAGCAGATTGTTTCAGGCATGTGGGGAACCTTGTCGATCAAATTTATGTCGTCGAGGTTCAGGATACAGCCGCCGTCGGCTTCAGCGACCGCAAATTCTTCTGGACTGGTGTTGTTGGAAGTAAACATCAAATCCTCAGGCCCGGCACCGATTCGCCTGCTGAGGATGAGTTCGGTGATCGAACTGCAGTCGAAACCGAAACCTAGATCAGCCATAATTTTCAATATGGCAGGATTGGGCAGGGCTTTTACCGCATAATATTCTCTGAAACTCTTCACCTTCGAAAAGGCGCTGTTCAGCTCATTGCAGGTCTGCTTGATACCCACTTCATCATAGATATGAAAAGGCGTGCTGAAATGCTCCTTTAACTGAGGCAGCAGTGGATAGAGACGATTTTTATAAGATTCTGAGAGGGGCATGGGTGACTCCTTGTGATCAGTCGAGGGGTATTTGTGCTGTTTCTTTATGGGTTGAGAGAACCACGAAGGTCCTGGTAGTCTTTATTCCGTTAATAGTTGTGGCCAGTTCCTGCAGCAGGGTGGAGAGCTGCTCGGTGTTTGCAGTTCTGGTCTTAATCAGAAAACAATCCTCGCCGGCAACAAAGTGAACTTCCAGAATTTCCGGCCTGGCGGTGAGGAGATCGGCGGCCTGCTGGTGGTCGCATTCCGGGGCCAAGTGGATCTGTATAAATGAAACCTGTGAGTAACCGAAACGTTCCGGGTTGAGCCTCACCTCGTAGCCATCGATGATTCCCTGTTTCTCCATTTTTCTGATGCGTTCCAGGACGGCGGATGGAGCCAGATTGATTAACCTCGAGACTTCGACATTGGGAATGCGGGCTTTTTTTTGCAGTATCCGAAGTATTTTTAAATTGGTCTTATCCATTACGCCCAAGCGGTTCTGTTTTATATTGTTGTTTGGAGAATAATATTCTCCATTAATACAAAATGTCAAGAATAAGAATGCTTAGTTTAGGGGAAATATGGCTAAATCGGCAGTGGTCCGTGCACCATCAGGTTCGGTTCCTGTGCCAGCTGGTGGAAGATAATTATCCATGGGCTTCGGGGCAAGGCAGACCGGGGCAGAAGATGATCGGCTGGTAAGCGTGCAGCTGTTCACTGATCTGGGAAGATAATGATCTTCCAGCTGAGAAGCCAAAATGATGATAGAATTTCTATTTCTTCTTGGCAGGCAGCGCGTCGGTAATCGAGCCGTCGACGATTTCAGCTGCAAAGGCAAAGGTTTCGGCCAGGGTCGGGTGGGCGTGAATTGTCTTGGAGATGTCTTCAGCATCGGCACCCATCTCCAGAGCAAGAATCGCTTCATGGATAAGTTCTCCGGCGCTTGACCCGCAGATGCCGGCACCGATGATCCTTCCTGTTTGTCTTGTCGAACATTACCTTGCTGGCGCCGACTGTGGTGCCGGAAGTAAGGGCCCGGCCGCTTGCCCCCCAGCTAAACTTACCTTTTTCAATCGCTATACCTTTGTCCTTGGCTTCTTTTTCGGTGATCCCCATCCAGGCAACCTCCGGGTTGGTATAGGCGACAGAGGGAATAGTCAGCGGGGTGAAGGCCGATTTGTGTCCGGCAATCACTTCTGCCGCCACCTTCGCCTGGTGGGTCGCTTTATGGGCCAGCATCGGATCTCCGACCACGTCACCTATGGCAAACACGTGGTCAACGGTGGTGCGCTGCTGTTCATCAACCGGAATAAATCCTCTTTCGTCGGCCGCTACTCCAATATTCTCAAGGCCTAGGGACTCGCTGTTCGGGCGGCGGCCCACAGCCACCAGCACTGCGTCGAACTCTTCGCTACCGCTTCTTTCTTACCCTCGAAGCTGATCTGTACTGCCTTCTCGCCGGCCTCGATCGAGGTTACTTTGGTATCGGTAAGGATGGTGTAACGTTTTTTCAGTTTTAAAAACAGCGGTTGAACCAGATCCTTGTCAGCCGGAGGAATTATCTGGCTCTCCATTTCGATGATGGTAATGTCCGCCCCAAGTGCCTTATAGACCTGGGCCATCTCCAAGCCGATAATACCGCCGCCGATGATCAGCAGCCGATCTGGAATCGAATCCAGGGTGAGGGCATCGGTCGAGTCCCAGATTCTCTTGTCGTCGGGGGCAAAAGGCAGGGAGAATGGTCGTGATCCGGTGGCGATCACCGCCTTGTCAAAGGTGACAATTGTTTCTTGTTCACCATTTTTGACCGCCAGGCTGTGGCTGTCAGTGAAAGAGCCGGTGCCCTCAAGACGGGTAACGCCGCGAGCACTGCAGAGCTTGTCAAGACCGCCGGTGAGCTGCTCGATGACCTGCGTTTTCTTGGCGCGCAGCCGGTCAAGATCGATCTGGGGCTGACCAAAGGACACACCGAAATCCTCAGCCTCGGCCGCCTCCTCTATCACCGCAGCTGCATGCAGTAATGTTTTCGATGGTATGCAACCGACGTTGAGGCAGACGCCGCCAAGCCGTTTTCGTGATTCAACCAGGCAGACCGAAAGACCGAGGTCGGCGGCTCTAAAGGCTGCGGTATAACCACCGGGACCTCCGCCAAGAACAACTATATCGAAACGAGTTTCTTCAGTCATGATCGTTATCCGAAGTTTTGAGAATTAAAGAAGTGCACGCCGAAGATCTTCTATATTGCTGCCCAGTGAACGACAGAAACGGGCGGCTTCGGCACCGTCGATGACGCGATGGTCGTACGACAGCGAGAACGGCAGGGTCAATCTCGGTTCGAATATTTCACCATTCCAGACCGGTTTCATATAGCTTCGTGACAAGCCGAGAATTGCCACCTGCGGGGCATTGACAATGGGGGTAAAGCCGCTGCCGCCAATTCCGCCCAGGCTGGATATGGTGAAGGTGGCGCCCTGGAGATCGGCGATTGACAGTTTTCCGTCTCGAGCCGCGACGCTCAGGGAACCGAGTTCGCTGGCAATTTCCTTGATTCCCTTGCGATCAGCGTCTTTTACCACCGGAACCACAAGACCGTTCGGGGTGTCGACGGCGATGCCCACATGGTAATAGTGTTTGAGCACAATTTTATTATTGGCTGAATCGAGTGAGCTGTTAAACAGAGGATATTCCTTGAGGGTGGCAACCACCCCTTTGATGACGAATACCAGTGGACTGAATTTCAGGTCGTCCTTCTGAACTTCCTGGTTCATCTGTTTTCTGAACTTTTCAAGCTCGGTGATGTCGGCCTCGTCGAAGTGGGTGACGTGGGGAACGGTAATCCAGCTTCGATGCAGGTGCGGACCAGAAATTTTCTTGATTCTACCCAGTTCCTGTTCCTCTATCTTGCCGAATTTACTGAAATCTTCGAGCGGGGTGTCGACCAGGGGCAGCCCTTCTGTTGGGGCAGCGCCTGCAGCAGGACCCGCCTGGACCCGCTGCTTGACGAACTTCTGTACATCCTCCTTGAGGATACGACCTTTGGGTCCGGTGGCGGAGAGCGATCCAAGATCGACGCCGAGTTCTCTGGCGTAACTGCGGACGGAAGGGGTGGCGTGGAAATCCGTGCCTGGCTCTTGGGCTGCGGGTGTGTCTTCTCCACCTTCCTCTGCCGCTGGCTGTTCTTCGGCCTCAGCCACCGCAGCTTCTGCAGGTTCCGCTGACACCGGTGCTGCCGGTGCAGGCTGGGACTCTTCCACCTTTGCCGGTTGAGCCGTATCTCCGGCAGTCTCGAGCAGGACGATCAGATCGTTGTTGCCTACGGTATCGCCCTCTTTCAGTTTTACCTCGGTGATCGTACCTGCGAATGGACTGGGTATGTCCATGACCGCCTTTTCACTCTCCAGGGCGACCAGCGGGTCTTCGACCTCGACCTTGTCTCCGGGCTTGACATAGACATCGACAACGGTGATTTCCTGAACATCGCCAAAATCGGGTACGGTGATCTGTTCGATTGCCATAGAGGGTTCTCCTGTCAACAGGTGAGGGGATGAGGTGAGTTTGGATCGATACCAAACTTATCGAAGGCTTCTGAAACACTATTTAACGATATTTTTTCCTCATCGGCCAGCGCTTTCAACGCAGAAACGACAATGTGATAGCGATCGACCTTGAAAAAATGCCTGAGTAATTCTCTGGTGTCGCTGCGGCCGTACCCATCTGTACCAAGTATGGTCAGGGGTAGATCTATCTGGCTTCTGATCTGCTCGGCATAGGCGCAGACATAGTCGGTGCTGATGACGGCAGGCCCCTTGGCATCCTGCAGCAGGGTCTCGATGTAGCTCCTTTGCTTCGGTTGATCGGGATGCAGCCTGTTCCACTCGGAGATCATCATTGCTTCCCGGTGGAGCTGGTTAATGCCCAGCACACTCCAGACATTGGCTTTTATGTCATATTCCTCCTTCAACAACTCGGCGGCGGCAATTACCTCGCGAAGGATCGAACCACTGCCCATAAGCTGAATATCCGCTTCACCCGATTCAGGACTGGAAAAACGGTACATGCCACGCTGAATACCCTCTTCAACACCCTTGGGCATGGGCGGCTGTGGGTAATTCTCATTCAGAAGAGTGATATAATAAAAGACATCATCTCCCTGGCCATACATCAATTCCAGGCCGTTTTGCACCAGTACTGCAACTTCGTAGGCAAAGGTCGGATCATAGGCTCGACAGGATGGGTAGGCGGAGGCGAACAGCAGGCTGTGCCCGTCCTGATGCTGCAATCCTTCTCCATTCAGGGTAGTTCTTCCCGAGGTGGCGCCCATCAGAAATCCTTTGGCCTTACTGTCCCCGGCAGCCCAGAGTTGATCGCCAATGCGCTGGAAACCGAAGATCGAGTAGAAGGTGTAGAAGGGAATCATGGGTATGCCGTAATTGACATGGGCAGTGCCGGCTGCCAGCCAGGAGGAGATAGAACCGGCCTCGGTGATCCCTTCTTCGAGGATCTGCCCTTTGGGATCCTCCCGGTACCAGGCGATGGTTTCGGAATCCTGGGGTTCGTAGAGCTGCCCGGTGGGCGCATAGATGCCAAGCTGCCTGAACAGTCCTTCCATACCGAAGGTCCGGGCCTCGTCCGGGATGATCGGCACGATCTGCTTACCGATGTTCTTATCCTTCACCAGTGAGCTCAACATTCTGACAAAGGCCATGGTGGTCGAAATCTCACGTTTACCTGAAGATTCGAGCAGCGTTTTGAAAGTTTCGAGCGGCGGTATTTTCAGCGGGATCTGTTCTTGGCTTCTGAACGGCACCGGTCCTCCCTGTGCTTTACGGCGTTCCTCCAGAAACTTCTGTTCCGGGCTTCCCTCTGGCGGCTTGATGAAGGGCAGCGCTTCCAGTGCATCGTCTTCGAGCGGTACATGGAATCGGTCCCTGAAAAATTTAAGCGACTCGACGTCCATCTTCTTGACGTTGTGGGCAACCATTACCGATTCCCCCGCCTGACCCATGCCAAATCCCTTAATGGTTTTAGTGAGGATTACAGTGGGCTTGCCTTTGAAGCGGGAGGCCTGGGCGAAGGCGGCATAAACCTTGCGGGGGTCGTGTCCGCCCCTGGTCATCTGCCAGAGTTCTTCGTCAGGGATATCGTCAACCAGCGCCATTAATTCGGGATCGTCGCCAAATACCTTCTGGCGCAGGTATTCAGGTCCCCGGGCCCTGATTGTCTGAAAATCACCGTCGACCATTTCACTGAATTTTTTAATCAGCAGTCCGTCTTTGTCCCTGGACAGTATTTTGTCCCACTCGCTGCCCCAGAGTACTTTGATAACGTTCCACCCGGCACCGCGGAATCTTCCTTCAAGTTCCTGGATGATCTTGCCGTTGCCTCGGACCGGACCGTCGAGACGCTGGAGGTTGCAGTTGACCACGAAAATAAGATTGTCAAGCTGCTCTCGAGCAGCAAGGGTAAGGGCACCGAGCGATTCGGGTTCGTCTGATTCACCGTCTCCCATAAAGAACCAGACTTTTCTGTCGCCGGCTTTTTTCAGCCCGCGGCTGTCCATGTATTTCATGAAGCGGGACTGATATATGGCCATCATCGGTCCCAATCCCATCGATACGGTCGGGTATTCCCAGAAATCCGGCATCAACCAGGGATGAGGGTAGGAAGACAGGCCTTTGCCGCCAATTTCGCGTCTGAAGTTGCTGAGCTGTTCTTCGGTCAGCCGACCCTCAACGAAGGCCCTGGCATAAATACCCGGTGAACTGTGGCCCTGAAAGAAGACCATGTCGGCTCCATCTGGTGCTTCCGGACCCCTGAAGAACCAGTTGAATCCGACCTCATAGATTGCCGACACCGAGGTGTAAGTGGCTATATGACCACCCAGACTGAGGCCTCCTTTGTTGGCCCTGGCCACCATGGCCATCGCGTTCCAGCGTACATAGGCGGCCACATTTCTGGCAATATAGGAATCTCCGGGGATCTTATCCTCATGTTCGGGCGAGATGGTGTTGCAGTAGGGGGTGAGTATGCCCGGCGAGGTGGCTACGCCCTGGGTACGCGCCCGATCGGTCAGGACGCGCAGAAGATAGTCGGCCTTTTCACCACCTTCATGTTTGATCACTCCGTCGAGTGCTTCGAGCCATTCTCTGGTTTCCTGGGGATCTGGGTCTTTATAATAGGCACACATAGTGATTCCTGGATTCAAGGGTTTGTAATCAGACAATTAAAGTACCTCCAACTATCTGTATCATTTCCCTAAATAGCAAGTATACCCAGTTGAAAAACAGGTTGCCCGGCGCTAGAGTTGTATTCGTCTTCAGATCTTCTGGAGCGGCAGTAAAATGAGGATCAAGGGCCGAACCGCAACCATTATCGTCAACCGTTACAGGGTCTAGCCGATGGAAGCACTTTTGATCTTTGGTGGTGCCGGATTTTCGGAGCACGTCTGCGAACTGGTCGGTGTTTTGGAGATACGGGGGTAGCGGCGTGGCAAGGGGCAGGGGACGCAAACGGTGCATCCCCTGCCTTAGGTGATAATGGTTAGTCGATATCCTGGGTGAATAGTTCTGAATAGATTTTCTGGAATTCTCCAGAATTGATTGCCGCTTTGATGTCTGCCGTGTTGGTATTGAACCAGGTATGCATCGGATCGGCGGCAAACAGTTTGTCGATGTAGGCATTTACCTCATCATCACCCACGTGGCGGGCTTCGGGGATGAATTTGAAGTAGAAGTTGTGAGCCACATCGTAGATTCCGTGCCACCAGGCATAATCGGGGCCCATCATTGCAGCTCCCATACGGGCGCGTCGGCCTTCGTGATGCCAGAGCTCCCAGTATTCCCATTCGAGATCATTGGAAAAGGCGGCTTTGTTCTCCAGTAGACCCTTGGTTTTAATCATTTTGATGATTTCAGTCGCCGGTTTGGCGAACTTCTCGTTGTAGAGCTTGACCAGCGCGTCATACTGGAAATAGTGACCGTCTACAAAGGCCTGCTGATGACAGTTCAGACAGACATCCTGCATGGCCTTTCTTTTAGTGCCAGCATCTTCTTTATACTTGGAGATCGGTGGACGCAGGGTCCAGGAGATACGATCGCCCACGTCATGGGTGACCCCTTGGTTTGCGGTTGCCGACATATGGCAGGTTGCGCAGGTGGGTGCCTCATAATAATCTTTGCCGACAATCCATTCATCTTTGTCGAGGTTCAGCTTATCCTTGTAGCCGAAATAGGCGATACCGTGCTTGGATTCCTCATAAATCTCCTTTTGCGGGTGATCCGGACCCAAGTGGCATTTGCCGCAGTTCTCGGGCTGGCGGGCCTGGTATTTGGAGAAGGAATGGCGGGAATGGCAGGCGTTGCAGGCGCCCTTCGAGCCATCCGGGTTGAGGCGTCCTATACCGCTGTTCGGCCAGGTTTCTGGCGACAGTTTGTTGGGGGCATTCTCGTCGATCTTGACCTTGGCGCCATGACAGGATTCACAACCGGTGATGACGATAGGGTAACCACCCGCCGCATGGGCAAGGTAGGCATCGTTTGATTCCAGAATCTCGCCGGCATGGGCATGATAGGAATCGGTGGTTTCCTGGGCTTGCTGCTCGTGGCAGGTGCCGCAATCTTTTGGTGTTACCAGGGTGGCGATGGTTGCGCCGTTGTGCTCGAAAGCATCAAGATCAGCGGCGTCGGCTTCGTGGCAATCGAGACAGCCAATGTCGTTTGCACCATGCGCCGAATTTTTCCATTGCCTATAGAGCCCTGGATTTTTCTCCTTGTGACAGGATTCACAGGTCGCCTCTGCTGCCACTGCGCTTGAAACTGTCCAGGCGAGCAAAAGCATCACTGTCAGAACCAGACTTTTCTTCATTCACTACCTCCTCTGCTTAGGTTAATATTCGCTACAGCCTGATACATCGTTTATACCCAGCCCCGAAGGAGTTGATGACGGCAATTTCAGTTGCTCATCGTCGACTTGAATCGGGGCATTGTGCCGCGAGAGAAAGGGTGCCGACTTTGTCGTATAAAATGAGGTATCATCTTAATTTCTGGCGCTCGATAAGACAAGCATTTTGTCGGTTGAACCCATTGCAATACTTGATTCTTCAACGGGTTTTTGGTATTGATCGCATGTCGAATCTGACACGGCAAGTGGTATGGTGCAGCTCTTGTTCGATCGACTCACGGTTTATCATAAATAAGCGAAACCAGTCTGAACCATACTTTCCGGACGTCCATTCGCGCGAATTAGTACAAAACTGTACCCGGCTGTCGGGCGCAGAGGTAAAATATGCCCGGTGTCTCCATCATCGTTCCGACCAGGAACGAAGCAGATAATATCGATCTTCTCCTCGAGCGGATTTTTGCTGTTGAGTCTCTTCGATCGGTTGATCATGAAGTCATTTTCGTCGACGACAGTTCGACCGATTCGACCAGAGAGAAGATCAGAGAGTGGTGCGCCAGAAAACCTGTCCATCTCATCGAGCGCGACTATGGCGAGGGTCTGGCCAGTGCCGTGATTGCCGGTGCCGGACAGGCTGCATTCGATACGGCGCTGGTCATGGATGCCGACCTCAGCCATCCCCCCGAGAAAATCCCGGAAATGATCGAGCCTTTGTTGGCCGACCGGTGTGACATGGTTATCGGCAGCCGCTATGTGGATGGCGGAGCCACACCTGAGTGGCCAAGGTCACGAAAGATCGCCTCAAAACTCGCAACCATCCCGGCCCGACTGTTTACCGATGTAAACGATCCCATGGCCGGCTTTTTTGCCACTTCCACCGCACGTTTGCAAGCGCTGAGACCAGATGTGCCTGGCTTTAAGATCGGCCTCGAGGTTTTGGCGGTCGGTGGCGATCAGCTGCGGGTGCTGGAGGTGCCGATCGTGTTCCACGACCGCTTCGAAGGATTTTCGAAAATGAACAAGCGGATCATTCTCGAATATCTCAAACAGGTCGTGCAACTGAGCAGGATTGGTACCGAACTGTTTACTCCCGCCGTCGTAATCACCCTGGTTGTAGCCGGAACGATCCTGAACGTCCTGGTGTTCTGGGCGGTACAGAAATTCGGGCTGAGCCCCCTCATGGCACATCTGAGCGCCATGACGTCCGCCGGCGTGTTCCTGTTTGTCACCATGATGCTGGTGTGGCGAAAAACAGATCCCAGTCATCGACTGAATCTTGATCTGGCAGCAGGTTGCATCGTGGTCCTGGTTTTTTCGATCAGCATGCAGGCTGGTGTATTCTATCTGACTGACAGGCTGTTTTCCTTCCATCGCCTTGCTGTATTCATGCCAGGGGCTCTGGCCGGGACAGCCAGCTTCACTTTGTTCAGCGTGGTATATCTCTTCTCCGGGCTTACTACCTTACCCAAAAGGGCACAGGCCAAATCAGTCGTCATCGGCAGTGTGGCTGCGCTTATAGTTCTTAAGCTGCTCTATCTTGGTCTGCCCGAGCTGATGGAGCAGGAGGCCTACTACTGGAACTATGCCCAGCATCCTGATCTGAGCTACCTTGATCACCCCCCTTTGGTAGCACTGTTGATATGGCTGGGAACTGGACTTTTCGGCACCACAGAATTCGGAGTCCGGATCGGTGCTTTTCTGAGCTGGTTCGCCACCGCCTATTTCGCCTATAGACTGACGGCAGATATCTTCCACAGAACGGCCGCCTGGGGAAGCGTACTTCTGGTTTCCCTTCTGCCTCTCTATTTTGGTACCGGATTCGTAATCACGCCTGACAGTACCCTGCATGCTGCCTGGGCTGCGTTTATCTATTTTCTCTATCGAAGCCTGATAAAAGGGTCGTCGAAAGCCTGGCTTGGAGTCGGAATAAGCCTGGGCCTGGGACTTCTGTCCAAATACACAATTGTTCTGCTGGCTCCCGGAATTGTCTGTTTTCTGTTGATAGATAAACGGGCTAGATCCTGGTTTTTACGCCCGGAACCCTACGGTGCCGTGGTGCTGGGACTGCTGATGTTTTCCCCGGTGCTGATCTGGAACTACCAGCATGACTGGATTTCTTTTCTTTTCCAGGGTGAACAGCGGGTCAGCGGTAGAGATCTTTTTACCACTCACCGACTGATCGCTTACCTGACCATGCTCCTGACCCCAGCCGGACTACTTGGCCTGGTTTATTTTCTTTTGGGCGGTAATGGATTTTTCAAAGCCCAGGCAGGTATTGAGAGTGAGGGTGCCAAGGGAGATTCCCAGCGCAGTTTCCTGCTGCTGCTGCTGCTGATAATTTCGCCTTTTATGGTCTTTCTCTTCTTCAGTCTTTCCAAAGAAGTTAAGTTGAACTGGACCAGCCCCATCTGGCTTGCGCTGCTGCCATTTTCAGGCTGTACCGTCACCCTATCCTGTGCTGAACTGAAATCAACCTTTCTCTGCTTTCTGCATTGGCTCTGGAAACTGAGCGCGGCCGTTCTGGTGATAGGTTATTGTGGTTTCCTGCACTACGCGACACTGGGATTACCTTCGCTACCCTTTAACGCCGATGTGTTCCTCATGGGCTGGGAAAACTTGGCCGCAGAGGTGGAGTCGCTCGCCGATAAAGTCGAGGAGTACACCGGCAACCGGCCGCTGGTGGTGGGCATGGACCCTTACCAGATAAGCAGTGGTCTGGCTTTTTATCGGGCCAAACTCTATCGCGGCGACAGGGAGAAACGGCGGTTGGCGATTGAGGAGACCATGGGCTGGCATCTGTTTGGCTGGAAAGGGCTCATGTACGAACAGTGGGCCGTACCTGAAGATCATTACGGCCGGGATGTGATAGCCATTGCCTCAAGCAGGATCAGGGTTGAGCATCCCTACTTCCAGAACCGATTCCTGCTGATGAATAATATCCACCCGATCGATGTCACCAAAAATGGTAAGTTCGTCCACCGGTATTATTCTCGAGTCATACGAAATTATCGTCCGGCTCGAAACTGAAGACTGCTATTCAGATATGCCCTTGCCCCCATCCGCCAGATAGCGCGGATCCAGCAACTTCGACAGTAGCTCATGGTCCAAATTAGTCTCCTGCTGCGCTACCTCGAGCAGAGAACGGTTCTCCTTTCTTGCCTTTTTGGCGATGACCGCGGCTTTCATATACCCAATATAAGGGGACAGTGAAGTGATCAGAACCGGGTTCTTGGACAGCGGCTCTTCCATGCGCTCACTGAGCACTTCCATGGATCCGATCGCCTTTTCGCCGAGAGACAGAGAAGCATTGGCAATTAGCTCTCCGCTGTTCAGCAGATCTGAGGCAGCCAGCGGCAACATGGTGTTGAGTTGAAAATTTCCGGATTGTGCCGCTATGGTTATCGACAAATCGTTCCCGATTACTCGGGCGGCAGCCATGCAGACAGCTTCGGGAATTACCGGATTGACCTTGTCGACCATGATTGATGAGCCCGGCTGCAGAGGCTTCAGCCTGATCTCACCTAATCCGCTGAGCGGACCTGAGTTCATCCAGCGCAGGTCATTGGCGATTTTCATCAGGGTCACCGCACAGGTTTTCAGATGACCGGAGGTTTCCAACACGGTATCGATGCTGCTCAGTCCTTTGTAGGCGGAATCCATCTGCTCAAAATCCACTGCGCTACGTTTGTTTAATGCTGCCAGTGTATTCTCAACGAATCCCGGGGCACAATTGACGCCGCTGCCGACCGCAGTGCCACCGAGCGGTAATTTCTGCAGACGGGTCAGGGAGGACTTCAATCTGTTGATATTGTCTTCAAGCTGTGAACTCCAGGCCTTGAGTTCGTGTTTGAGTCTGATGGGCAGAGCGTCCATCAGGTGAGTTCTGCCGGTTTTCACAACTTGGTTGTAGTTCTCAGCCGTCGCTTCTATTGTCTCGATCAACATCCCGAGGGCTGGAACTACTTCGGTGCTTATCTGAATGGCAGAAGATATGTGCAGTGCCGAAGGGATAACATCGTTGGAGCTCTGCCCCATGTTTACTTCATCATTGGCCGACAGGGAGATCCCCTCCAGGGTGGCAGACCGGGCAATTACCTCGTTGGCATTCATATTGGTGCTGGTACCCGATCCTGTCTGCAACACGGGGACAGGAAAATGGACCATAATGTCATCTTTTTCGAGCCGGTCGATGGCTTTTATGATGGCTGCGGCCTTCTCCGGGGCGAGGAGACCAAGCTTGAGGTTGGCTTCGGCGGCACCCCTTTTGATCAGCAAAAGGGAATGGATAAAGCGTATGTCCATTTTCTGATCTGAGATGGTGAAATTATTCAAAGCACGCTGAGTTTGGGGGCCGTAGAGTGCTGATTCAGGCAGGACGACTTCGCCCATGGAGTCATGTTCAATCCTGGTTCGTCTTTTCATTGATGTCTACTTGAGTTAAATTTAATTTTTACAGGTCATAGGACTATACAAAGCGTCATAGGCCCGATCCATCCCATCAGGCGGTGTTGTTCGCTGCGGTGGTTGCTCACAGCCTCCGCCGGCTCCTCACTCGCGCCTTGCCTGACAGGGCACCTCGAATTTATGACGCCCAGTAAAGAATAATTCCTTTATTGACAAGTGTAAGCAAAACGGACTCAAATTGAAGTGAATTTACTCCGCTTGAAATTTTGGATAGTGTTGAGGAATATCCAGGCACTGTGAAAGCAATGGACTCGAATATGGTTGCCTCAGACAACCAGGCTACGGGATTTCCTCCTGTCTGCACGGGTTCTGATCTGGTGTTGATACTTGGCTCATTTCCGGGGCGGTCGTCACTGGAAAAGAGAGAGTATTATGGCCACCGTACTAACGGATTCTGGCCGATCATGGGGCGACTTCTCGGGTTTGATCCTCGAATTAGCTACCCGGAGCGTCTGGAGCGATTGAAGCTAAATCGAGTTGCTCTGTGGGATGTGCTGACCAGTTGCAGCAGGACCGGCAGCCTTGATTCTTCAATTGAAAGAGACTCCATGGTGGTTAATGATTTCGAAGGTTTTTTTGAAAATAACCGATTTATACATACCATACTTTTTAACGGCTCTCTGGCAGAGACTGAATTCAATAGAAAGGTGTTGAAAAACAGGCCGCCTCAGGCGAGAAAAATGGCGACGTACCGGCTGCCGTCAACCAGTCCGGCCATGGCGATGCTTAACCTGGCCCAAAAAACTGAAGCCTGGTCATTGCTTGTCGATTTGTTGCAGGACAAGCCGGATAACAAGATGTGAAGGAGAATTGAGGTGGGCAAAGAAGTCTTTCAGAACGAGAAAAGGGGACTGCCCGCGTTGCCGGCAGTCCCCTTGGAATAGAGGTGAGGATACTACTACGCTTTCCAGAGTCCGTGCAGATTGCAGTAGGCCCGAACTTCGACCTCGGCCGCGTCGACCGGGAAAAATGCCTTGGGTTCCTGTCCGGGGTCTAAGAACTCTTTGTAGCTTGTCCCGTTGGCGTTCAATTCGATCCATTCTATCCAATGCTTCTCTTCCATCGGGTGGGCCACTGACCCGACCGCGACTTCCCAGCCGCCGTCGACCCTGGTGGCTACCGGTACATGCTTCTCCTGAGCGGCGTCCACCGTGTTCTCAGACATCAGAACCATGTCCTGACCACAGCAGACAAGAGCTCCTGATCCGCCGGCCAATACTTCTACGATATTCCCGCATAGATTGCACTTATACACTTCGAGTTTTTGTGGCATCTTTGATCCTCCTTTAGTTTTTAGCAGTCCGCCTGAAATTATTGATGGAAAGGTGGACTAAAAGTTAATTGAACTATCATAATTTGACTGAGGTAATCGAGTAACAAACAAGTAGAGTAAAACACAATTGGAATAGTGGTCGCAAGCCCGAAACGCTTCATTGACAAAATACTTGATCCAAATAGTAATGGTTATTATTACTGATGTCAGTTTATCAGTCGAAAACAGTTTGTCAACTGATTATTGAACTCGTCGATATTTAGAATTTGGTATTGTAATTAGGGTAATAAGTATTACTAAAGTATCTAGTGTTTCCAGTGTAAACAGCAGATTGTGAGCTATATCAGAAGAGGAGGAGGAATCATGAAAAAAACATTGTTCAGTCTGGTTGTGGTGCTTGTCTGTATCGTGGGGGTGAACTCAGCGCAGAGTGCTTCCTACGATCATGAAATGGAGGCAAAGGGGGTTACTTTTGCCTGGAAAGTTGACGGTGATACCCTGCATGCCAAGGTAAGCGCCAAAACAAAAGGATGGGTTGCTGTTGGTTTCAATCCGTCCAGCAAGATGAAAGATGCCAATTATATTATTGGCTTTGTGAAAGACGGTCAGGCAGAGGTGGCTGATCACTTCGGCGACAAGGCCACGGGCCACTCCCCGGACGAGAAGTTGGGGGGCACATCTGATGTCACCGTGGTTGGTGGATCCGAGGAAGGGGGAATCACTACGATTGAATTTACCATTCCAGTCGACTCTGGAGACAAGTACGATTCGGCTCTCTCCGCAGATGGTGATACGGTTGTTCTGCTAGCCTTCGGCCCCGATCGTGACAGCCTGAAACCTCGGCATAAGAACAAAATTACTAAAACTGTTAACCTGTCAACAGGTGCGGTAAAATAGCGGTTTTCGGCGTTTGAGGTGAAACCACTTCTTTCAATACTCGTGCTGCTCATGCTCTGGGGGCTCTTGCCGTCTGGCATGGTTGCTGCTCAGTCGGGCACGACGCCTACTCTTTCTGCAGAGCAAGGCAAGATAGAGGTTGATGAAAAGACCGGTGCTTTCCTACCCCTGGACAGAGAGTTTGTCGATGAAAACGACTCGGTGGTGACCCTGGGAGGACTTATAGAGAAACCCACGATTCTCCTCCCCATATATTTTTATTGCCCCAATTCCTGTCCCACCAACCTGGCCAACCTGGCGCTGGCAATCAATCGCATGAAGATGGAGGTGGGGGACGACTACCAGGTAATTGCCCTGAGTTTTAATCATCTCGAGACGGCCGAAAATGCCAGGACTGCTAAAAATAACTATTTGAAACTGCTCTATGAAGGGTTTCCGGAAGAGCAATGGCGATTTTTAACCGGCAGCCAGGAGAACATTTCGGCCGTGCTTGACACCATCGGCTTTTCTTTCAAGCCCCTGGAGGACGGCACTTTTATACACCCTTCAGCTCTGGTCACCGTGGCCCCTGATGGAAAAGTGATCAAATATGTGTATGGGACATTCATACCCGGCGATGTTGAAATCGCCCTGGCCGAAGCGGCAAAGGGTATACCTGCCACTTCGATCAAACGGCTGCTGAATTATTGCTTTAACTATGATCCCGATACCAACAAGTCGTTTTTTCAAGGAGTTAAAATAGCTGCTTTAGCTCTGTTTGGCGGTCTCGGATTATTATTTCTCGTCCGCTTCATCTGGAGAAAAAATCCCGACGATCCGGACCACGCCTCATCGCACCATGGATAAGTGATATGGAACAGGTAAAATCATTTTATGAAACACCATCGCCGGCCGGGCTGACCGGAATCAAAGCCTGGCTGCTCACCCACGATCATAAACGGCTGGCCCTGATGTATCTCTGGGCTGTCTTCTTCTGGCTGGTGCTGGCCGTCTTCCTCGGCATGGCGCTGCGCCTGGAATTGATGTTCATTGGCGAGACGATCATGCCGCCGGAGATCTACAACTCTTTTTTCACCCTGCATGGGGTGATCATGATCTTTCTTTTCGTGATACCAGCTATTCCGGCAATATTCGGCAACTTTTTTCTGCCCATTCAGATTGGCGCAGACGACGTCTTCTTTCCCCGGCTCAATCTGTTTTCCTGGTATCTCTACATGTTCGGCGGCCTGCTGGCGGTGATCTCACTGTTCACAGGAGATGGTTTTGCCGATACCGGCTGGACTTTCTACGTTCCCTTTTCGGTTACCACAGAAACCAATGTCTCACTGACGGTAACGGCGGCATTTATTCTGGGCATGTCGTCGATGCTCACTGGACTCAATTTCGTTACCACCGTTCATAGAATGCGGGTCAAGAATATGGGTTGGCTGCAGATCCCTCTATTTACCTGGTCAATCTATGCCACCGCCTGGGTCCAGATTCTGGCTACCCCGGTGGTCTCAATTACTCTGGTTCTGGTGGTTCTGGAAAGATTTCTTAACATTGGCCTCTTCGACCCGGCCAAAGGCGGTGATCCACTGCTCTACCAGCACCTTTTCTGGATGTACTCGCACCCGGCCGTCTACATCATGATTCTTCCAGGCATGGGGATTATTTCAGAGATCATACCGGTGTTTTCGAGGAAGGCAATTTTCGGCTATAAAGGCATCGTCATTTCTTCAATGGCTATTGCCGTGGCCGGTTCGCTGGTCTGGGCACATCACATGTACACCAGCGGCATGAGCGATGTTTCAGTCTTTGTCTTTTCGCTGCTCACCTATCTGGTGGCCATTCCCACGGCGGTAAAGGTGTTTTCCTGGGTTTCGACGCTGTACAAAGGCTCGATTTTGATGACACCGCCGCTGCTATTGGCGTTGATATTCATCTATCTGTTTACGGTAGGAGGCCTGACCGGACTGGTGCTCGGCGCTGCCGGCACCGACATCCATGTGCATGACACGCAGTTTGTGGTCGCCCATTTCCATTTTACCATGTTCGGCGGGACCGGCTTTGCCTTCTTCGCCGGTCTCCACTATTGGTGGCCGAAAATGTTCGGCATCATGTACGACTTCAAGAAGGCCTATATTGGTTCGGTGCTGGTAACGGTGGGATTCATCTTCCACTACATTCCGATGTTCATCCTCGGAATGCAGGGCATGCCGAGACGCTATTATGATTATCTGCCGCATTTTGAAACAGGCAACTTCCTGGCAGGGTTCGGAGGCATCCTCATGGTGATCGGCATCATGCTAATGTTCATAAATCTCTGGGCGTCATTCAGGGTTAGGGAACCCGCTAGCGCAGACCCGTGGGGCGGCACCACGCTCGAATGGTCAGTGCCCTCGCCGCCGCCACTGCATAATTTCGTTGAGGAGCCGAAAGTCCTCGAATATCCGTACGATTTCTCCGGGGTGCTTGCACGTGCCGCAAAAAACAAAGGATAGGTATGGAAAAGGCCATTGATAAAACCGGTGTGAAAATTGGCATGTGGATTTTCCTCTACTCGGAGGTAATCCTGTTTGGCGGGCTGTTTGTTCTCTATGCCGTCTACTTTCATGCCTTCCCTGAAGATTTCGCCCTCGGCGGCGAGGAGTTGAACAGAATATTCGGAACCGCCAACACGCTGGTGCTGCTGATCAGCAGTTTTACGGTGGCGGCTTCGATTACTGCAATTCAGCAAAGAAGAAAAGGGCTGGCAATCGGCTTACTGGTCTTTTCCCTGCTCTGCGGTCTGACCTTTCTCATCAATAAGTATTTTGAATGGGGGGCCAAGTTTCACCATGACCTCTACCCCAACTCGGATCGATTGCTCGACTCCGATCCAGGCTTCAACATCTTCTTCGGGCTCTACTACACCATAACCGGCCTGCACGGCCTGCACGTCATTATTGGTATGGTGCTGCTGGCAATATCGCTGGTGCTTGTGGCACGCAACAAAATCAGTGCTGAGCGCTATGCGATGCTTGAAAACAGCGGCCTTTACTGGCATCTGGTCGATCTGATCTGGATCTTTGTATTTCCGCTATTTTATCTGGTTCTCTAGGAGATGGAGGGTTGTCCGTGAATGAACATGAAAGTGAGCACATTTTGTCGTATGGGTTCCTGGCTCAGATACTTGGCGGTCTGGTCCTGCTGACGGCTGTGACAGTCGGTGTATCATACATTGACTGGGGGTTTCTGAACGTGCCGATCGCTCTGTTCGTCGCCTCGAGTAAGGCGACCCTGGTACTGCTGTTTTTCATGCACATAAAATATGAAGGCATGGTCATCAAGGTCTCGTTTATCAGTACCATGCTGGTCCTGGCATTCTTGATCAGCTTCACATTCTGGGATGTGGCATTTCGTTAATCAATAACGGAGAGTAGGGATTTATGGATCCTGTAAGAGGAGTAGATCTGGCCTTCTGGTATATCCTGGGCATATCTGTGCTGCTGCTGGTCGGCATTACGGCAGTGATGATTTATTTCGTCATCAGATATCGGCGCAGCAAGCATCCTGATCCGGTCGACATCAGGGACAACCTGAACCTGGAAGTGGTCTGGACAGTGCTGCCGACCTTGATAGCGTTGACCATGTTCTGGGTCGGCTGGCAATCATATATCGGCCTGCGCAATGTACCCGAAGATGCACTCGAGATAAATGTAGCAGGGCAGATGTATTCCTGGGTGTTCATGTATCCCAACGATAAGGAGACAGAAAACGAGGTGGTGGTGCCGTTGGGCAAAGCGATCAAATTCAATATCGAATCGTGGGATGTGCTGCACAGTTTTTCTATTCCCTCTTTCCGTATCAAGGTTGATGCGGTGCCGGGGATGCCCACCTATGCCTGGTTCATGGCCGACAAAGTAGGGGAGTATGATATTTTCTGCACCGAATACTGTGGCGTCGCCCATGCCGACATGCTGGCCAAGCTGAGAATTGTACCTGAACAGGAATATCTGGCCTGGCTTGAGACAGAGGAGTGAATAGAAGAACTGAACCCATATCGGCCGAGTTGAGTGCCACCGCGGCCGGAATCGTCAGGCACCATCTACAGGTTGCGAAATTACCCCTCTGCCTGCTGGTTGCCTTCTCTTCATTTTTCGGTTTTTCCCTGAGCGCCCATCATCTGGGTTGGCAGGCCTGGCTTGTGTTTGGGGCGATTCTGCTTCTTGCCTGCGGCGGTGCTTCTCTGAACTCCTATCAGGAATATCGCTGGGATCGGCTGATGCAGCGAACCAGAAGACGGCCGGTGGCAGCGGGGTATGTGGCTCCGCAGCAGGCCAGAAGGCAAGGGCAGCTTCTGGTGGGTATGGGCTTGACCCTGCTCTTTATTGGAACCTCACAGCCGATGGCGGTTATAGCCGGGGCCTTGGCTCTGATTGTCTACAATTTCGTCTATACCCCTCTGAAGTATAGATCGATCTGGGCCATCATTCCGGGAGCACTCTGCGGGGCACTTCCTCCCTATATCGGTTGGCTTGCCGGCGGCGGCCCCCTGTTTTCACCGACAATTCTGGGTGGTGTGCTGCTGTTGGTGGTATGGCAAATACCTCATTTCTGGCTGGTGATGCTGAGTAACAAGCCGGATTATAAAGAATCACCGCTGCCCAATCTCTCTAATTTGTTCTCTGAATCGAAACTGCAGCTGCTCTCAGTGCTCTGGGTAGGTTCCCTGATTACGGTGCTTCATACCCTGCTGGCCATGTTTACGACCATGCCGGTGACCATCAGGATCATGATCAGTTTTGTCAGCCTGGTCGTAATGGTTGTCTTCAGCCTGCAGATGTGTTTAAGAAAACAACCTCCTTACCGGTTTTTGTTTATGCTTTTGAACTCCTTCATGCTCTTAACGATGGCGCTGCTCACGGTCGGAGCAGTGGTCGTCTAATATATCCTATCGGATACAGGCATTGACACGGTCATATCACTATTAACCTGGCAACTAAACGATCTGAAGAGATTCCATTATGGGCGGGAAAAAGAAAACAAAGAAAAAGTGTTGCGGAAAATTTAAAAAGAAAGGCAAGCATTGCTCGAGCTGCCCCCTCTCCGATTCAGGTAAAGAGTGCAAGCCGGACAAGGAATATTGCAAAGACTGTAAGGTAAAGAAAGAGGGCAAAAAAAAGAAGAAGTAGCATCCCCTGGCACGCTTAATTTCAGGAGTAGCACCATGACAATCGATTGGGCATACATGAGGAAGGGCTGAGTTTCCTGCTCCAAAGCCCGTGAGGCCTTCGAGACCAAGAAACAGGAAATTAAAGAGGTGGTGGACGCCAAAAAAGAGGTGATCGGCCCCGGTCAGGTCTGGGACTTCTTAGCAACTGCCGACAACGTATACGTAGCCAGTGGGCAGAAAACGCTGAGCTTCAAACCGGCTTCGTCCACTAAGGAAGAACTTATCAACAAAGCCACCGGCAGAACCGGTAACCTCAGAGCCCCGGCACTGCGTATCGGGAACGATCTTTATATCGGTTATAATGCAGCCATGTATGAGGGGCTTGGCGCTTAATTCTCCAGAGCGACTGCCTGTTTCTGGAGTTGCGCGCCCAGGCGGCGGCCTGTGAATTTCATCTCGAGAAGCTGATCAACGCTGTGGCCGAAGTGGCTGTAGCGTTTAGCTAAGAAGGAAATCTGTTCCGGATGGTAGCCGGCCGATCTCAGAAACACTCCGATCGTACTCCATGGTTCCGGGACAGGATGGCGGAAAATGATGCTGTCCATAACCTGGGCGCCGCAGCGTTGAAGTCTCTTTTGCAATCCCCGCTCATGCATCCTATAGTAACCCCGGCAGGAAATCAGCGGGGTTACCTGCCTGCCCTTAAATAGACGCTCCCCATAACGGTCGAGAAGATCAAGTATCGGTCCGCTTGGATTGTAAGACCAGGTCGGTCCCGCCAGAATAATCAAATCATAGGCTTCAAAACATCTCTCAGATAGCGGCAGGATTGCGATTCGTTTTCTGAAAAAGGTCAGGAGCATCATTATCAAGGTCTTGAACACGGAATAGAAGGGGAAACCGATCCGCTGGCGCGCCACAATCTGTTCGATGAAGACCTCGACTCCCTGGCTGCGCAGTCCGGCGGCGAGCAAATTGATCAGGCCTCGGCTCTGACCGCTGAGGCTAAAATAGATGATGCAGACTCGTGGGGCACGATGGTTGTGCATAGTCAAATGGCCATCTCTTCTGAAATACTGCTGCTGAACGAGAGGTGATGCTCAGCGACCTTGTCAAGAGCTGCTGCTGTATCCCTCGGCAATGGGCCGAGGCGGACCTCGAATCCGTTAGGCGGAGGCTTTGCAGTTAATGGGTATACACCAGAGCATGGGTGATCATAACAATCGACCATAGCCGACCGGGTGCGACCCGCTGTGTTTCTGCCCACGTTACCAGGGGCGTGGTGAAAAAAAAAGCCGGAACCGTTGTCTTCGGTTCCGGCTCCGTAACTGTCGGGTCTAGCCGACTAATCGTCATATTTCCAGAAAGCGTCCTGATCAGCGCCACATACCGGGCATACCCAGTCCTCGGGAAGATCTTCCCAGGGGGTATCGGGATCCACTCCATTTGCAATATCGCCTTCAGCCGGATCGTATACGTAGCCGCAAGGACATTCCCATTTCTGCATAACTGCCTCCACTATTGAGTTTATCTGGTACTATCGATAGTCATTCTCATGTGAAATCGAATATACCGTATATTTAACCGGAGTCAACTACTACAAAGTGGAAATAAGCGCCTTTCCAGTTTCCGTTTTTCGTGAAGAATAGAAAATTAAAACAATCTGTTAGCCGATGCGGGAGATAATTTCCTTAGCAGGTATTAATGCCGTTGCAGTGGCAGACACAATATTGCCGGCAACCCCGGGCCCGTCTCCGGCCATGAACAATCCCTTGATGGCAGTTTCCAGGTTGTCGTCAGTCTCGACCTGGGTGGCGAAGAACTTGATTTCCGGGGCATAGAGCATGGTCTCATCGTTGGCCACACCGGGCACGACCTGGTTGAGCTGCTGGAGACCATCGATTATATTGGACAGAATTCGTTCCGGCAGGGCCATGGCAATGTCCCCACAGGTGACGTTTTTGAGGGTGGGATCTATATAGCTGTTGCGTACTCGGTTCCAGGTCGATCGCCGTCCCCTTTTAAGGTCGCCATAGCGTTGCAAAATCGGTTTTCCACCGCCTATGAGGGTGGCCAGTTTGCCGATCGATTCGCCATAAGCCTGGTTGTCCTCTACCGGGTCATTGAGGACAACCTTGGACAGAAAAGCGAAATTGGCGTTGTCGCTTTTGCGGTCCATATAGGCATGACCGTTTACACACACAAAATCCTGGTAGTTTTCCAGGGCGACAAAGCCGCCGAAATTTGTACAGAATGTACGGGTCTGATCATCATATCTGCTGGTTCTGATAAAAAAGGTAGGGTCGTAAATCACCGAACAGAGATCCTCCATGATCTCATTGTGTACCTCAACCCGGACGCCCACTTCGATACCGCGCTGGGAGACATCGATTTTGTTCTTTTTGGCCAGTTGGCCGACCCATTCAGCGCCGACTCTGCCGGGAGCCATGATGATGTTCTTGGAACGGTAGGTAGCTCTGTCGGTGATCAGGCCGGCAACTTCACCGTTTTCAACGATTATATCATGGGCTTCCTCGAGATAGTGAAAGACGACACCGCTGTTCTCGATGTAGTCGGCCATCCCCGCAATATGGGAAGGCAGGTTGTCACTGCCAAGATGTTTCTGCTTGATGATCAGCAGGTCAATGCCGCTCTTTCGAGCCTCTTTTCGGATCTGATTGGCGCGCTCCATATCGGTGGGAAACACCTTGCCATCCATTCCGAACCGGTTGAATATCTCCTCGGTTTCATCGATCAGCAGCCTGGCTTCGGCTTCAGGGAGAAACTGGGTCAGATCAGTCTTGCCGAGTTTGTGGATGAAGTTGAGTTTGCCATCTGAGAAGAGACCGGCTCCGCCGATGCCGCACAAAATATTGCACGGTTTACACTTCATGCAGCCGTTCTCCTTTATAGGACACTTACGCTTCAGCGGCGAATTGCCTTTATCGAGCAGCAGCACGCTAAGTTTCGAATTTTCAGCCAGATAATAGGCCCCGAAGAGCCCTGCTGGCCCTCCGCCGACGATAATGACGTCGAATGCTGTTGGTTCTGTTTGTGCCATGGATAAAGATGGGTTCGCTTGGGGAAATTTCCTAAACGTCTGAATCCTCTTCAGTCGCTGCTTTCTCAACCGGTAGACCAAATCCCATGCGCACCTTGGATTCGATTTCGGCCATCATCTCGGGGTGGTCGAGGAGAAACTGTTTGGCATTCTCCCTTCCCTGACCTATGCGTTCATCCAGATAGGAGTACCAGGCACCGCTCTTGTCAACGATTTCCTGTTCGACGGCGAGATCCAAAATATCGCCAGTGGTGGATATACCTTCGCCAAAGATGATATCGAATTCAGAGGTTTTGAACGGGGGGGCAACCTTGTTCTTTACCACTTTAACCCTGGTTCGGTTGCCAATGGCTTCCTGGCCGTCCTTGATCTGACCTATCTTTCTTATATCAAGACGTACGGAGGAGTAAAATTTAAGGGCGTTACCGCCGGTGGTCGTTTCAGGATTCCCAAACATGACGCCGATTTTCATTCTGATCTGGTTGATGAAGATGAGGATCGTGTTTGAACGGCTCAGCACGCCGGTGAATTTACGCATGGCTTGAGACATCAGCCGGGCCTGAAGGCCGACGTGGGAATCCCCCACGTTGCCGTCTATTTCGGCTCTGGGCACCAGGGCCGCGACCGAGTCGATGACGATGACGTCAACCCCGCCGGAGCGAATCAGGATTTCGGCAATCTCCAGGGCCTGTTCACCGAAATCGGGCTGCGAAACCAGTAAATCGTCGATATTGACACCGAGCCTTTCAGCATAGCTCGTATCCAGGGCATGTTCGGCGTCGATGAAAGCAGCCTGGCCGCCACGCTTCTGGGCTTCGGCTATGACATGAAGGGCCAGGGTGGTCTTGCCGCTCGATTCTGGCCCGTAGATTTCGGTAACTCTGCCGCGGGGCAGGCCGCCGACGCCCAGGGCAATGTCAAGGCTCAGGGCTCCGGTGGGGATAGCCGGTACCAACTCAGCTTCCTGGGACCCAAGCCTCATGATCGAGCCTTTGCCGAACTGCCGATGGATCTGATTAACTGCGTTTTCCACACTGCTTACTTTATTCTTGTCTGGTGCTATTTTATTCTTGTCTCTCTTTCATGGATACTCCTGATCGCTGATTTTTCGAATTGTATTCGCTGTCGAGAACAAGCGTAAAGATATAAATAGAAGTGGCGGAAACATCAAGGTCGATTACCTGATCTGCCATCAGGCTGAACGATTATTTCTCAGAAACAGTCTGAGCATATTGAGTCCGGCCTGGGCAGCCGTGGTCTGGACTCGGGTTCGATCGCCTGAGAGCGTTAATTTGTTAACCTCCAGTGATTTTTCGCTGCTTATGCCGATAAAGACGGTGCCGACCGGCTTTTCTTCGGTCCCGCCGTCCGGTCCGGCAATGCCGGTAATGGAGAGACCTAGCTCAGCACCGAACTGCTGTCTTGCTCCTACGGCCATGGCTTCAGCCGTTTCCCTGCTGACCGCGCCATAGCGGTCGAGTTTCTCCGATTCGACACCGAGCAGAGCCACTTTAAGTTCGTTGGCATAGGCGACGGCTCCTCCGAGAAAGTATCTTGAACTGCCGGGAACTCTTGTGATCCGATGGGCGAGGAGTCCGCCGGTGCATGATTCGGCCACCCCAAGATGCAGTCCTGCCTGGAGCAGCAGCTCACCGACTATGGATTCGAGTTCCTCCCCATCAAGTCCATATATTGCATCACCCAAGATCTTTTCGAGTCCCGCGGCAGGCACCATCGATCTGCTCTCTGCCCACCTTGTGCCTGGTGGTTCTGATCATCACGCTGACGTGAACATCAGGGTAGACCGGGTAATAGCCGATCTTGATTTCAGAAGGTAGATCCAGCCCTTTGATTCGGCGGTTGATCTCCGACTCGGCCAGGCCGAAAACCTTGTAAATGCGATGTGTTGTCTGCAGCACCGATCCTTCCTGCCAGGCCATGAGTTTGGGAAGCACAATCCGGGTCATCAGATCCTTCATTTCCTCAGGTACACCGGGCAGAAAGAAAATGGGCGTATCGTCGTGGATGAGCTGGTAGCCGGCCACTCTGGATTCGGGATCAAACGATTCAGCTCCGCCGGGGAGCCAGGCCAGTTTTTCCAGCGGGTTATTGGGGGAAACTTGGCGGCTGGAGAGATGTTCTCTGATCCAGGCGAGGATGGCCAGATCCGGCATGGTCGGACGGTTGAGGGCCTGGGATACTGCTTCGTTGGTGATATCGTCGTCGGTGGAACCGAGGCCGCCGGTGACCACGATGAAGTCAGCTCTGCCAATGGCCTGGATCAATGCCTCCCCGATAAGTTCCGGAGAATCACCTATGGTACTCATGGCGTGGATGGTGTGGCCGGCATCGAACAGTTTTCTAGCGGCATAGCCGCTGGTGGTGTTCATAATTCTGCCGGAGGTGAGTTCGTCACCGATTGCAATGATTTCGCCAATCATCTCCTAAACAATCCTGGCTAGAACTGATTTATCCATGATTTCAACAAGCTTTACGCTAACAGGCTGCATAGGAAGCTTTTCAGGTCTGGGCGTCGTGACGGGAATGTAATTGTCAGTAAACCCTTTTAAGTGGTCACCGGAAAGTTTTTCAGTTTCCAGAAGTGCCTCTCTTCTAGAATTAATGAAACGGCGGTAAAATGCTCGACTTTTTTTTCGGCCCAGGCGGCGCAATATTGCAACCCGCTGTTGTTTGACAGCGCTGTCGATCTGCTCGTCAAAGTCTGCAGCTCTGGTGCCCGGCCGCTTTGAGAACGGGAATACATGGAGGTAGGTGCAGTCGGTCGTCTCAATGAGATTTCTGCTGTTCTCGAACATGGCCTCGGTTTCTCCGGGAAACCCGACCATGACATCGAAACCTATTGCCGCATCAGGTACGGCAGCCCGGCACTTGTTTACAATCTCTTTGAACTGCTCTCTTGTGTAGCTCCTGTTCATCCTTTTCAGCACTTCGCTGTCACCGCTTTGCAGCGGTATATGAAAATGCGGCATCAGGTTGTCGGCTTCTGCCATCAAGCTCAGAAGAGTAGCGGTGATTTCCAGCGGTTCAATCGAGGATAGTCTGAACCGAATTGAAGGAAAGCCGTAACACAATCTATCAAGTAACCCGGCAATATTACAATCCTCTGACAGGTCCAACCCGTAACGTCCGACATGAATGCCGGTAACCACGATCTCTCGATGCCCTGCCTGCTGGTAAATCGAGACCTGGCGCTCCACTTCTGCGATCGGCAGACTCCTGCTTCGTCCCCGGGCATAAGGCACAATACAGTAACTGCAGAAACTTTCGCAGCCGTCCTGAACGCGCAGATAGGCTCTTGTCCTGCCTTCGAACTTAGCAACCTGCAGCGGCGCGATCCTTTGGTGTTGACCAAAGTCACCAGGCGGGAGGGGAGCGGGCTGCGGCTCACCTGCCAGCAGTTTGTCGACAAGACTGTCTTTGGTGTCGTTGCCGGCGACCAGGAGCCGGGCCGGATCGATATCCGGGAGGCAAGTTAGTTCGTCATGTTCAAGTTGGGCGTGACAACCCGTGACCACGACCCTGGCCTGATCGTTGAGTCGCAGTGCTTTCCTGACCTCCCGCCGCGACTCGCTGCCGGCTTTGGCGGTGACAGTGCAGGTGTTGATGATGATGAAGTCCGCCTCTTCAAGGTTTGAAGTAACGACAACGCCACGTTGTTCCAGCTGACTTTTGAAAGCAGCTGTCTCAAACTGGTTGACCTTACAGCCCAAGGTACTCAGGTAGGCCTTTTTCATCACTTGGACCGGACTCATGGAGCGATAATTTCAGCAGAGCCAATGACTCTAGATTCGTCGTAGAGCACTGCATACTGACCGGGGCTTATGGCGCGCTGCGGCTGGTCGAATTCAATAAGGAGATGCGTGTCGTCCGACTCCTTGATGGTCGCCAGGGCGCCTTGGTGAGTGGAGCGGATCTTTACTCTGAATCTGTCGCCGATTCCGGGAGGAGAGGAGGCCAGCCAGTGGGGAAATACCGCCTTCAAAGCCATGGAGTTCAGCTCCTCGTTTTTGCCGACGATGATCCGGTTCGAGACGGGATCAAGACCGCAGACATACCAGGGAGAGTGATCGGCAAGCCCTAGCCCCCGGCGCTGACCGACCGTGTAGCGGTGCAGCCCTTGGTGACTGCCGATTTGTTCACCGGCAGTAGTGACGATGGGGCCCGGTTTCATCTGACGGGCAAGATGAGAGTCCAGGAATTCAGCCACGCTGGTGTCTTTGAGAAAACAGACATCCTGGCTCTCCTTGCCTCTGAAATCGTTGAATCCCCGGGCTTCCATGAACCGGTAGGTCTGCTCCTTGCGCATTGAGCCGAGGGGAAAAAGCATCCGCTTCAGCTGCGGTATGGCGAGCCGGGCCAGGAAGTAGGATTGATCCTTGTGTCGATCTTCTCCCTCGAAAAGGCAGACAATTCCATCGATCTCCTCACGGCGGACATAGTGTCCCGTGGCCATGGTTTCCAGACCGGTGGAGACGATGTGTTCAAGAAACAGACCGCATTTGATTTCCCGGTTGCAGACCATGCAGGGGTTTGGCGTTTTGCCTCGCCGATAGCTGTCGATGAAATAGTCAAGGACAAGATCGTTGAAGCGGTCCTTGAGGTCAACTATGCTGAGTTCAATGCCCAGACGGTCGGCAATCGTTTCAACCTCTGCGGCCTGTTCAGCAAAGCCCGCCTGACCGATGTCCATCAGAAAGCCGTGCACCTGATAATGTTCTTTCAGCAGCAGAGCGCTGGCAGTCGAGTCGACCCCGCCGCTCATGGCCAGGCCGATCTGTTTGAGTGAAGTGCTTGCCAATGGTTCAATCGCCGTTATTGTAGTCTGATCAACAAGGTTGGATCAGTTGCGCAACACGTTTTCAGCAGATAAACACGATAACCTGCCGTCGAGGAAATACAAGGTATGAATTCTTCCGCTCCTGGGATCCCAGAACTGCTTGCTCCGGCTGGGAGTTTCGAAAAGCTGATCACCGCCATACACTATGGGGCAGATGCGGTATATCTGAGCGGAAAAAAGTACGGACTACGCGCCAAAGCCGCCAATTTCGACGAGCAGGGCATGGTCAGGGCGGTCGACTATGCTCATCGGCGGGGTGTGAAGGTTTATGTCACCGTCAATATCATCGCCCACCACGAAGATTTTGAGGGGCTTGAAGCCTATCTGATAAAACTGGAAGAGATTGGCGTCGACGCGATCATCGTTTCCGACGCCGGCATCCTGCAGCTGGCCCGGGGCCTGGTGCCATCGCTGCCCATCCATTTATCCACCCAGGCCAATGTCACCAACAGCCGCTCTGCGTCATTTTGGGTCGAACAGGGGGCGGCACGGCTCAATCTTGCGAGGGAACTGAGTTTTGCAGAAATTGGACTAATCCGGCAGAAGGTGAGTGCAGAAATCGAGGTGTTTGCCCACGGTGCTTTATGTATTTCCTATTCGGGCAGATGCATGCTGTCGATCTATATGACCGGCAGGGACGCCAACCAGGGCAAATGCGCCCACCCATGCCGCTACAGCTATGCCCTGGTCGAGGAAAAACGGCCGGGAGAGTACTTTCCGGTATACGAAGACGAGCGCGGCACCTACATTTTCAATTCCAAAGATCTCTGTCTGTTGAAAAACCTCCCGGAGCTGATTGCTGTTGGCGTCGACTCTCTGAAGATCGAGGGCAGAATGAAGTCAATTTTCTATGTCGGCGGAGTGGTAAGGGTCTATCGGGCGGCTCTTGATTATCTGCGTGAGGTGGACCCGAAACTATGGCAGACGCCGGAGAAGATCGAGATGCCCCCAGCCTTGCTGGAGGAGATCGAGAAGACCGGCACCAGGGGGATGAGCCTTAATTTCGCCCACCAACAGCCGGGTCCCGATGATATGCTCTACCATTCGTCGCGAGTTGATCAGGATTATGAACCTGTGGCGGTGGTGAAAGGGATCTCTGGTGAGCGACTCGAAGTAGAACTTCGAAACGTCTGCTATAGCGGTGAGCGGGTGGAATATATGGCAGGCGGGATCGAAGCCGATTGTCTGGAACTCGCTGCCATGCACGATGCCGAGGGCAACAGAGTCGAACGAGGTAATCCGGGAGACCGTCTATGCTGGCAGCTCAAAGGCGTCCGTCGGGAATTTTTGGTCAATGCTATGTTCAGAAGGAAGAAATCAGCGGCCGGCAGCAGCTGACAACTTGACTTCTGGTGGTTGCAACCTATGGTGCTTGAAAAGGTCATCCCCCTGTCAGAGATTGACCCTCAGACAGGGCAACATCAATAAGCAGAGCTACAGAGGAGAGCGATATGGCAACTTATGAGTGTTCCAAATGCGGGATGGGAGTAAATGCGACCTGTGCAAAGTGCGATGCCCCACTTGTTGACGATACACTGAAACTCGACGACGGTAATGAAGTCCAGATTTCAAAGTGTCCTAATGGACACGGCAAGATCAAATCGCCGATGTGCTGCGGCCAGGATATGAGCTGCACGGTCAAATAAGATCAATATGTAAATGAGACTGTCCGACGGCAGGTTTTAGACCGCGGCAGTTGGTTAAATGTAAAGGCCGGTGTCTTTTGACACCGGCCTTTAGCGTTGGCAAGATACGCCCCATCTTTCTCACCATGCAGCCTAGCTTACTGGGGCGCCTTCTTACCGTGCTCCCAGAGCTCCTCTAAAACTTACCTGATCTGGTTGGCCTATCTTTAACCAATCTTTCTTGCCGAGTGGAAACCCGATGCGGCTGTGCTATTGGGCATCAGAAAGGACCCCTTGGCAATAATGGTTCCGGGACTGGTAACAGAGTTGCAGCCGGTTTGGGCCCTGTCACCAAGAATGGCACCGAATTTGCGCATACCGGTATTGAACAATTTGCCTTCATAGCTGACCTGGACGTTGCCGGGTATGAATCTGAGATTGGCGCATTTGGTGCCGGCGCCGAGGTTCCCATTGCTGCCGATGATGCTGTCACCGAGGTAGGCAAAATGGCCGGCTTTGGCATCATCGAGGAAGACGGAATGTTTCACCTCGGTGGTGTGGCCCACGACACACCGGTCGCCGATCAGGCAGTAGCCCCTCAGGTAGGCACTCTGGCGCACCTCTGTTCTGTTGCCGATAATTGTTGGCGACTTGATGGTTGAACCTCCCTCGATCAGAACCCCCTCCCCGATAGCGATCCTGCTGCCCTGGAAAACGGCACCGGCCATGATCAGCGAGGCCCCGTCAAGCACTTTGCCGGCACGGCTGATTAGCAGCTCGCCCCGCAGGGTGTCGCCATACTCTATATGACATTGACCGCCGTCGATCAGTTCACCGCGATACACAACAAGATGTTCCCTGGCGGCTATCCCATCGGCCAGGCAGTCGAACAGATCTGCCGGGTAGCTGAACTTGTCCATATACGTTTTCAGGTCCTGCAGGGCTGACCAGACGGGTCGGTCGGGGCTGAAAAGTGCGGCATGGGAAAAGTTTTTGAGATCAAAAAGAATTTCAGCAATGAGCATGGACTCCCTCGAGATGAAGCGATGGTGGAAAATTAAAAAAATCCTGGGAAACAAACCACTATTGTTGAAATGGGTGAATTGTTCAAGATTTTTCCTGCGGTCGGTTTGCACCCCACTGATCCTGCTTGACTTCACCAGCTCAAATGTTTAGCTTTTGACCGGCTTTTAAGGGTGCGTTTAAACCGGTATTTACTGATAAGTACGAGTGCCGGCTCGGCAAAATTTTGATCGGCCGGCAGGGTGACAGTGATCTTCGCCGGCGATTCTGGAGGTATGTGTGGAGTTCAACGATTCGCTCAGTATCGGTATGGATGATCTCTCCAAAACCGAAGATATCGATATCCCCGAAGAACTGCCGATGATGGCAGTCAGGGATGTTGTCATATTTAACTATATGATTATCCCGTTGTTCGTCGGCCGGCCTGGCTCGGTGGAAGCGGTAAATGAGGCCCTGAACAGCGATAAACTGCTGATGCTGGTCACCCAGCGGGATGCCACCAAGGACGACCCCGGTCCCGAAGATCTCTACTCCGTCGGTATGGTCTGTATGATCATGAGGACCCTGAAACTTCCTGACGGGCGTCTCAAGGTACTGGTCCAGGCCATGTCCAAAGCCAGGGTGACCAAGTATGTCCGCACCGAACCGAGCTACCAGGTGACCGTCGAGGTTGTCGAAGATGAGGAAACCGGCGAGATAGACGTTGAGGTCGAAGCCCTGATGAGAACCGTCCGGGAGCAGACCGAAAAAATCATGTCGCTGCGCGGTATCCTCTCCGCGGACCTGATGATGATTATCAACAATATTGAAGATCCAGGCCGCTTGGCTGATCTGATCGGCTCGAACCTGCGACTCAAGATTCCCGAATCCCAGGCTATTCTCGAAGAAGTCAATCCTATAAAGCGGCTGAGGTTGGTCAACACGCTGCTCAGCAAGGAACTCGAAGTCTCTACCGTCCAGGCCAAGATCCAGAATGAAGCCAAGGAGGAGATGAGCAGGTCTCAGCGGGAATACATCCTCAGGGAGCAGCTTCATGCGCTGCAGAAGGAACTCGGGGACGGTGACGAGCGCAGCCAGGAACTTGACGACCTTGAAAAGAAGCTGAAAAAGACCAAGATGCCGAAGCCCATTCGCAAGGAAGCCCGCAAACAGCTTCGGCGCATGGAAATGATGCACCCCGATTCATCTGAGGCGACCATCATTCGCACCTATATCGACTGGATTCTTGACGTTCCCTGGAAAAAGGGTACCAAGGATCTTCTTGATCTGAAACTGGCAAAGCAGGTACTCGATGAGGATCATTACGGACTCGATCGGGTCAAGGAGCGTATTCTCGAGTTTCTTGCCGTCCGTAAGCTGAATCGGTCGACCAAAGGCCCTATTCTCTGTTTCGTCGGTCCTCCGGGAGTAGGGAAAACCTCGCTGGGGCAATCCATTGCCCGGGCCATGGGGCGAAAATTCCACCGCATATCGCTCGGCGGTATGAAGGACGAGGCGGAGATCCGCGGCCACCGGCGCACCTACATCGGGGCGATGCCCGGCCGGATCGTGCAAGGGTTGAAGACGGTTAAGTCAAATAACCCGGTATTCATGATGGACGAGATCGACAAAGTTGGCGCCGACTACCGGGGCGACCCTTCGTCGGCACTGCTCGAGGTCCTCGATCCCGAACAGAATTTCGAGTTTTCCGATCACTACCTGAATCTGCCTTTGGATTTGTCCAAGGTGATGTTTATCACCACGGCCAACATGTCTGATACGATACCCGGCCCGCTGCTGGACCGGATGGAGGTGATCAGGCTGTCAGGTTATACGCTTGAAGAAAAGCTGGTTATCGCCAACCGCTATCTGCTGCCCCGTCAGATATCCGAAAACGGCATCAAGAAAAGCCAGTTGAAGATTACCGACGCTACCATCACCCGTATCATTACCCATTATACCCTGGAAGCCGGGCTCAGAAACCTGGAGCGGGAGATTTCCAAGATCTGCCGCAAAGTGGCAAGAAAGATAGCCGAAGGCGGCAAAGGACCATATTCGGTATCGACCAGAAACCTCGACAAATATCTGGGACCGCCAAAGATCATTCCGGAATCAGAGATTGAGACGCTGGATCAGCCCGGACTGGTGACCGGCCTGGCCTGGACCGAAGTGGGGGGAGAAATTCTTCATATCGAAATTAATCAGATGCCCGGTAAGGGCAAACTGATCCTCACTGGCCAACTGGGCGAGGTGATGAAGGAATCTGCCCAGGCGGCGTTGACCTATTGCCGCAGCCGGTCAGAAGACCTGAAAGTACAGAAAGATTTCTTTGATCAGACTGATATTCACATCCATGTGCCGGCCGGTGCCATTCCCAAGGATGGTCCTTCGGCCGGTATTACCATAGCAACGGCACTCTACTCAGTCATCTCCGGAAGGAAGGTCAGACGGGATCTGGCCATGACGGGAGAGGTGACCCTCAGGGGCAGGGTGCTTCCCATCGGCGGATTAAAAGAGAAAGCGCTGGCCGCCCTGCGGGTTGGTATACTAAATGTCATAATTCCCGAGCAGAATCAGAAAGAATTGGTAGAAATTCCCGAAGAAATCAGGAAGCGGATGAAGTTTCATCCGGTCAAGGATATGGATGAAGTGATCGGGCTCGCATTCAAGAAGCCTGATAAAGTAAAGCGCCGCAAAAGCAGACGTGCAGCCGCCTGAAAGTAAGGATTCGTCAGCAGGCGAGCGAACCGATAAAACAAATAGATCAAAAAATATTTCTTTGCTGAGGGGCGTCCTGGGAGCGTCCCTTGTTCTTTTGGTGGTGGCTGGCGCATTAATTGGCTGGTTCGCCCACTATGCCCTGTCACCGGGGCCGCAGGCAGCATTTTCCCAGAATACCGTATTTATCCCCAAAGGTGCCTCCGTAGAACAGATTGGCGACCTTCTCGAGAGTGCTGATCTGCTGAAAGGGGATTTCCGTTTTCTTCTGTTAACCAGGATTCTGGGGGTCTCATCGAAACTGCCGGCCGGTGAATTCAGGCTCGATGCCAACCAGAGCCCGGTCGATCTCCTGAAGCAGCTTGTCTCTGCCGATCCGGTTCAACACCAGCTCACCGTGGTCGAGGGGCTGAGGATGGAGGAGATCGCCGACATCTTTGCCGCAGACAATTGGATCGACAGGGATCGTTTTCTGGATCTGGCCCGGGATTCCGGTTTCATTGCCGAATTGGGACTTGAACCCCGGTCGAGCCTGGAAGGATATCTTTTCCCGGACACCTATAGTCTGATCAAGCCTTCCCCGGGTGAGGAGAAAATTCTCGCTCGGCTGGTCAAGCGCGCACTTGAGGTCTACGGCTCACTTGAGAGGGGGGACACTGAGCTGACCAGACATCAGGTGTTTACCCTGGCCTCGATCGTCGAAAAGGAGACTGGTAAGGCGGACGAGCGCCCGGTGATTGCCTCGGTGTTTCACAATCGGCTCAGGCGGGGCATGAAAATCCAGTCTGATCCGACGGTAATTTACGGTATCGAAAACTTTAACGGTACGCTCACAAAGAAGGATCTCAATACGCCTACTCCCTATAACACCTACCAGATTGGCGGTCTGCCACCTGGCCCCATCTGCAGCCCGGGCAGCGAATCACTTCAGGCTGTACTCACTCCTGTCGACACCAAGTATCTTTATTTTGTCTCCAAAAATGACGGTTCCCACCAGTTCTCCACCAGCCTGCGCGAACACAACCGGGCGGTACAAAAATATCAACGATAAAATCTTCCCGATGGCAATGGATTAGTGGAAATATTCTTTTCTTCTGCTATCTTTTATAGCTATCTTAAAAATTGTCTTTTCGCTCAATCCCGGCGTTGCGCGTGAAAATTTTACCCTGGACGTAACTATGGCAGCGGTAAAATTCAGCCACGCGTCTTGGTTTTGATCGACAATTATCATCTTGACTGGCACCTTTATGCACTCATTCGGATGATAAGCGCCACAGGCGTCGTAAGTAGTTTATAAAAAATGGAGTTTGCCAATTGAAGATTGCTCTTATTCAGTTGAATCCGGTAATCGGTGATTTTGAGAACAATTGTGCAAAGATCATCCTCTCTGCCCACCAGGCTGCAGACCTGGGATGTGATCTCGCCGTTTTCCCTGAACTGGCCGTATCCGGCTATCCGCCCCTCGATTTGCTCGAAAGATCATCCTTTTTAGAGGACCATGAGGCAGCTGTAAATGCCATGATTTTAGGGCTGCCGCCGATCTCAGTGATGTTTGGCTGTTTTGAGAGAGGTTTGGAAGCAACCGGGAAGCCGCTCTACAACTCGGTCTTTGTGGCCAGAAACAAGGAAATCGTTCACAAAACCAGAAAACAATTGTTGCCCGAATATGATGTGTTCGATGAGAATCGCTACTTTGAACCGGGTCAGCCCACCACGCTATTTTCCTGTGGCGGACTGACCATCGGCGTGACCGTCTGTGAGGACATCTGGCACTACGCCGTTGACGATTACCGCAGCAGGCCGGTGGAGGCGCTTTTTGATCTGGCCCACCGGGAGGGTTGTTCCCTTGATCTACTTATCAATGTCTCCGCTTCACCGTTTCATCGGGGCAAAAGTAGAATTCGTCAGTCGATATTTTCGTCACTGATCGATCAATACCGGACTCCGTTCATCTATGTGAACCAGGTGGGAGGCCAGGATTCCCTGCTCTTTGATGGCGCCAGTCTGGCTCTGGACGGATCCGGAGAAACCATTGCCCGGGCGGCTCACTTCGAAGAGGATATGGTGGTCGTTGACACCGGCGACTGGAGCGGTGAGATCAGAAATCCACAGGAAATTGAGGAAGTGGAGCTGATACATGATGCGCTGGTCATGGGCATTCACGATTATGTCACCAAAAGCGGTTTCAGCAAGGCGGTTCTCGGGCTTTCCGGCGGTATCGACTCGGCCCTGACCGCTGCCCTGGCGGCGAGGGCTTTGGGACCAGAGAATGTGCTCGGTATTGCCCTGCCGTCCCCCTACAGTTCCAAGGAGTCGCTGGAGGACGCCGAGGGGCTGGCCCGGGGTTGCGGCTGTCGCTTTGAGGTGCTGCCCATTTCCGATCTTTTCGACGGCTATCTTAAATCCCTTGAACCCATGTTTGCCGACTGCGAGGAAGATGTCACCGAACAAAATATTCAGGCGAGGATTCGCGGGAATCTTTTGATGGCCCTGTCCAACAAGTTCAATCATCTGCTCCTGACCACCGGCAATAAGAGCGAGATGGCGGTCGGCTACTGCACTCTTTACGGCGACATGAGCGGGGGGTTGGCGGTGATATCAGATGTTCCCAAGCAATTGGTTTACGAACTGGCCCGCTTCATAAACCGCAGCGGCGACATCATCCCGGCCCGCATTCTAGAAAAAGCCCCGTCAGCGGAGTTGAAGCCGGACCAGCGCGATCAGGACGATCTGCCACCCTATGAACTGCTCGACCAGATCCTGGAGCTTTATCTTGAAGACGGCTATGGCAGGGACGAAATAGTGGAACGGGGCTTCGATCCCACCGTGGTCGACGATATTGTCCGTCGGATCAGAATCAACGAGTATAAGCGCAAGCAGGCACCGATGGGACTGAAAGTTACCAGCAAGGCCTTTGGAATTGGCCGGCGTCTGCCCAACGTTCAGAACTATCATGGTTGAGTTGCGCTGCTCATGAAACACCTTTTCTCACTAAAAACGTTGTCGACCGCGCTGGCGCTCGTCATCATTCTGGTTCTGGTGGTAATCCTCGTCTATCGGGAATATCGACTCGAGCGGCCTGAGCAGATTCAGATCACCACCTCGGGGCGGGTTGATATGTGCCTCGAGTGCCATACCAAGGAAAAGCTTGATCCTGCCCATGATGTCAGGGTCATCGGCTGCACCCCTTGCCATCTTGGCGACCCTCTTGCCATCGATAAAGATCTGGCTCACCAAGATATGGTTATCAACCCCGGAGATCTGCGGGTAGTTGAAAAGACCTGCAGCATCGAAGGGTGTCATCCTGCCGATGCACAGAAGGTGAAAAATTCATTGATGGCCACCAACCGGGGAATTCTGGGGACCCTTCTCTACTATTGGGGTGAAAGTGACAGCCAGGACACCGAAATGACGGTCGAGCAACTGCTGGACAGCGGTCAGACCTCACTGGCACTTGACTACTACCGCAAACTGTGCGCAACCTGTCATCTCTGGAAACAGAAGAACGATCTGCCCGATGCACCGGCCTTTTTCAACGAAAAAGGCGGCGGCTGCTCAGCCTGTCATTTCATCATGCCGGCGGGAGCCGAACGTCCTGGAGTCACTGAATCCGATGATGATACCTGGGAAGAAGAGGATAAGGAGAAAATTCATCCGCTGATCACCAGCAAGGTCATAGACGACAACTGCATCCGCTGTCACAACCGCTCGGGACGCATCGGACTCGCTTATATCGGTGTGTTTGAATCGGAGGGGTACGGCACTCCCTACGAAGCCGGTCAACTCTCTTCCCAGCGTATGCCTGGCGAGCGCTTCTATCTGAAACTGGCCGATGACATTCACCACCGGCGGGGCATGTCCTGCATCGATTGTCACACCAGAGAAGAGGTTATGGGTGATGGAACCAGCTACGCCCACTACGAAGATCAACTCGAAATATCCTGTGAAGTCTGTCATCAGGCTGAACCGGGGACAACCCGGAAGAACAACGAGCTGACCAATGTTGAAAAGATAGACGAGAATTATCATCTGTTTGGCAAGAATGACGAAAAAAAATACGAGCTGCGTCAGCCCAAAGCCGGAGTCTGCGATTTTGAACCACACAAACGGGTCACCTGTGAAGCCTGCCACTCTACCTGGGTACCCCAATGTTACGGCTGCCATGCCAAGCGCGACAAATCTGCCACCCACCTGGACAAATTGAGCCTTACCCAGACAGCAGGACGCTGGGAAGAGGGGCGTTCCTATATCCGCTATCGCAAACCGATGCTCGGCCTCTGGAAAGACGAGGTGGTTATCGTCACTCCCGGCTGTCAGGATATAGTTACCCTGTTTGATGAGGAAGGGGAGCTGGAAGGCAGTTTCAACCGTTTTACCATGGCGGCGATCAACCCTCATACAACCCAGGAAAAAGGGCGGGCGTGCATCGACTGTCACGGCTCCACCAAAACAGTAGGTCTGGGTGAAGGATCGCTGGCACTGGTAGATAATGAGGTCAAGTTCAAACCTCTGGATACGGGAATACAGACTGAAGCCGGTGAAACGGTAGGTCTGGACAGTTTTGTTGCTTTAGACGGCACTCAGCTTCAACATGGTTCAAGGGCCGACCTCAGAGCTTTCAACGGCCCTGAACTCAAGGCCATTCTCCGGGTCGGGCTGTGCGTTGACTGCCACGACAGTTACCAGGATCCGATCTGGACGACCTACAACCAGCAGACCCTTTGCCCGCGTAAAGATGCTGACAACACGATGGCGCTGGCCGACTGGCCCGAGAAGGCTCACAGCGATCAGGCAGAGAGCAGGGAGGATTAATCATCGCCAGGGTCTGTGGAAATACTCAGGGACTGAAAAAAAACCATCTCAGGGTACTGGAGCGAGTGGGCAGCCGACGGGTTCAGCGTGACCTGATCATTGGTCCCGAAATGGCCCGGACTCTCTGTGAACTTTCCCATGAGCTGAATCGGCAGATCGGGGTGCTGATCCACCGATCCGGGAAAATTGAGCTGGTGATCGTCGGTGATTACAATGGTCTGTTGATCCCGAAATTGAGCCAGATACGTGCAGCCGGAGGCAGACTCAGGGGCTTGAGACTGGTTCATACCCATCCGGGTGGAGAGGACCTTACCGACGACGATCTGATGGATCTGCTCTTTCTCAGGCTTGATTTGATGTCGGTCCTGAAGATCACCCCGGAGGGTTTGCCGGACAAGCTCTATTCCGCCCATCTGCTGCCAATCGGTGAAAACGGTCAGATGTGGAGTTTTCTCGATCCGGTTCACCCGGCCAGACAGCCGGCGGGGTTCGATGAACTGGTCCGGGCCCTCGAAGAGGAATTCAGCCGTCAGCGTCGGACCGCCCATCTCGATCGGGAACGGGATCGGGCAATCCTGATCAGTGTCTCCACCGAACCGAGGCTGCAGGCCGAAGCCTCCGTGGAGGAACTCAGAGAACTGGCTCGATCCGATGATATTCTGGTGCTCGACGAAGTGCTGCAGCGGCGCAACAAAATCAATCCCCGTTTTATTTTAGGGCGAGGCAAATTGACCGAAATCGTCATTGCCGCCCTGCGCTTGGATGCCAACCTGTTGATCTTCAACCAGGAGCTCAATCCGTCCCAGATCAGATCGATCACTGATTTTACCGATCTCAGGGTAATAGATCGTACCCAGCTCATTCTCGATATTTTCGCCCATCGGGCGATGAGCAGGGAAGGGAAACTGCAGGTTGAAATGGCCCAGCTCAAGTATATGCTGCCGCGTCTCAGTTCCAGAGACGACGCACTCTCACGATTGACCGGTGGAATCGGTGCCCGAGGACCGGGTGAGACCAAACTGGAGATCGATCGGCGACGGATTAACGACCGTCTGGCGAAACTGGCCAAAGAGCTCAAAGCCGTGGGCAGAGAGCGCTACCGCCGCCGGGCCAAGCGCAGGAAAAAAGATCTGCCGGTCATCTCGCTGGTCGGCTATACCAATGCCGGCAAATCGACGCTTTTGAACTCGCTGACCGATAGCGCCATCATCGCCGAAGATAAGCTCTTCGCGACTCTGGACCCAACCAGCAGACGACTCAGGTTTCCTCAGGAAATAGAAGTGATCATCACCGACACCGTCGGCTTCATCAACCATCTTCCAAAGGATCTTCTACAGGCTTTCAAAGCAACTTTAGAGGAGCTGGAGGAGGCGGACTTGCTGGTGCATGTGATCGATATATCAAACCCCTCATTTCGTCACCAGGTTGAGGTGGTCGAGGGACTTCTGGAGGAACTCGGGCTGGGCCGGATTCCCTGTTTGAAAGTGTTCAACAAAACTGATCTTATCGATATAGACGAGACCCGAGAAGAGGTGATTGGACGGGAGGGTGTGGGGATAAGCGCACTGGACCGGGAGACCTTTGGCCCTTTTCTGGACAAAGCCCAGCAATTAATGAAAAAACTTATCGCAGGCTCTACATAGAACATTTGTCCAACCCATCCCCGCAGGCTGGGTAACTCGCTTCGGTGCCTGCTCGCAGCGTTACCAAACTGCTCCGCTGGCTCCTCGCTCGTTTTTTGCCTGACAGAGCGCCTTGAATCTATGCCGCTAGGTGTGAAATGGAGCGGAATTTTCTGCTCAGGTCCCAGGTAGAAACCCAAGCCCTTCTCAAAGGCCTGGTCTTTCTTGAATTCGCACCCGATTCTGTTCTGTCCACCGAACGGACGACAGTCTGCTTCTTAAGCGGCGTGCCTTTCTGGTCGTCAAGGTCAAAATTCACCATAATTTTCTGACCGACTCTGACATTGTGAACACCTGAGACCATGAAACCGAGACCATTCTTCGAAAGATCTTTAATTACCAGCCCTGCCTCGCGTCTCTCTGAAGAAATTTCGTAAAATCCGACCAGTTCTGTGGGCTTACGGTGTGAACTGACGAAATTCGAGGTCAATGGTGAAGGTCTGCTGACAGCGGCAACGGATTTTGATGCGAATGTTTGTTGCCACGATAGTCGGCCACCGGTAATATTTTTTGTGATTTCGCAATTGGGGCAGACGATGGCGGCAGTGCCTTCTTCGGTTACAAAAGCTTTCGTTCGAAGTCAACTCAGTTCCTTAAAAGCTTCTTGAGAACGCATCGCTTCTCCCCCGAGTATAGTTTTCACTGTATACTAGTATTATATAACATTTACGAGAAAAAGTCACAGATTATTCTACGGTCTTGTAATGCTAGGAAAATAAGTGAGTCGCCAGTGACTCCAACAACCACTGTCAATCGTAAATGATTACCGGGATAGCGGGCGAGTTGGGACTCGGTCTTTTCATCAAGCTGATCAGCTACCTCATGGATGGCAAAGCGGCTGTTACAGCTGGTACAGCGCATTTTGACCGAGCCGCATGACCTCAATACCTCGAGAGCACCACTGCATTTCTTGCACTTCATAATCAGCTCAACAATGATTCACGGGTAAACAACGCTTTAAGCGGATAGCCCTTGTCGGCAAGAATTTCCGCTCCCCCTTCCTGACGGTCAACCACGGTGACCACGAGCCCTACCACGAATCCTGCAGCCTCGACCCTGTCAATCACTTTAAGCAGAGTACCTCCGGTGGTCACCACATCCTCGACCAATGCAACCCGGCCACCCTCGGGCAGGTTTTTTAACCCTTCGATATAGTTGCCGGTCCCATGGCCTTTTGCTTCCTTGCGGACAATAAAGGCTGGAATCGGTGCCTGTTCCAGGTAGCTGACGATTGAAACGGCCGAGACCAGCGGATCTGCACCCAGGGTCATACCTCCCACCGCATCTATTGGCTTTGCTTCGCTCTTTATCAGTTCAAACAGCAGCTTGCCGCATAGATAGGCGCCTTCAGCATGCAGAGTAGTCTGTTTGCCGTCAATATAAAAATCTGAGGTTTTGCCCGAGGTAAGGGTGAAGGTGCCTTTCCGGTAAGATTTCGCCAGCAGTATCTCTTTCAAACGTTTTGGGTCGTCCATAAAATGTCCGTGATTTTGGGGTATTCTGATGATATTTTAGGTTCGTGCAAAGGTAACCATTTTTGGGAAGCGAGCAAAGAAAAAACTCGTAATAGTTAGAAAAGTAATGTTAGGCTATATGATTATTGAATTTTTCGTAATCTTAAGGCTACCTTGAAACTTCCCTGAACCAGACTATCAGCAGGAGTGGACTATGTGCGGGATTGTAGGCTATGCAGGAAAAAGAAGAGTCGTTCCAGTCTTGATTGAAGGTTTAAAAAAACTTGAATACCGGGGCTATGATTCGGCCGGGATCGTCTACCTCAAGAATGGTGAATTGGAGACCTATCGTTGTGAAGGTAAATTAGCCAAGCTTGAAGCGCTTGTCGAGGAAGCCTACGGCGTCCAGGCCTATTGTGGACTCGGCCATACCAGGTGGGCAACCCACGGTGCACCGACCGAACAGAACGCCCATCCCCATAGAGACTGCAGTGGCAGACTGGTGGTGGTGCACAACGGTATCATCGAGAACTATCACAGCCTCCGTGAAGAACTCAAACAGCTGGGACACCAGTTCAACTCCGAGACGGATACCGAGGTTCTGGCCCATCTGATCGAGGAGAATCTGAACGGTGATCTGGCGGCTGCTGTCCAGAAGTCTCTCGAGCGGGTCGAGGGTTCCTACGCCCTGGGGGTGATGTCTGCCGATTTTCCCGGAATCCTGGTGGCGGCCAGAAACCACAGTCCGCTGGTTCTGGGTACCGATGATCAGGGGAACTCCTACCTCGCCTCTGATACCCCGGCCCTGCTGCCCTATACCGATCAGGTGATATTTCTCGAAGATAGGGAGATGGCAATACTCTCCGATGGGTACCGCAAACTGATCTCACTTGAAACCGGTGAAACGGTTCAGAGGGACATTACCACCATCGAATGGAATGCGGCGATGGCCGAAAAGGCCGGCTACAAGCATTTCATGCTCAAGGAAATCTTCGAGCAGCCGCAGGCGATTACCAATACGGTTAGGGGCAGGATCAACCTGGAGACCGGCAATATCGTGCTGCCTGAAATCAATCTTGACAGTGATGAGTTCGAGCGCATCGAGCGCATCTTTCTCGTGGCCTGCGGCACCTCCTGGCATGCGGCGCTGGTGGCCAAGTACTGGCTCGAAAAATATGTAAGGATCCCCGTGGAGGTCGATATTGCCTCTGAGTTCAGGTATCGTCATCTGCTGATCGACGAGCGGGTTCTGACCATTTCGATTTCGCAGTCGGGTGAAACCGCCGATACCTTGGCCGGCATCCGCCGGGCCGCAGAAATGGGCTCTCGAGTACTGACCATCTGCAACGTGGTCGGCTCCACCATGACCCGCGAGGCCCATGGCACCATCTACACCCACGCCGGGCCGGAAATAGGTGTGGCCTCTACCAAGGCCTTTATTTCCCAGCTGGCGGCACTGTTTCTCTTTACTCTCTATTTTGCCCAGATGAGAAACAGCATTTCTCCAGAAGAACGTAAACAACTCGGGCAGCATCTGATCGACAGTGCCGGGGTCGTCGAGCAGATTCTGCCCACCGTTCAGGAGCAGATACGCACCTTGATCGAATCGTTTTATGACTGCAGAGATTTTCTTTTCATCGGCAGAGGGGTTAATTTTCCCATTGCCCTGGAGGGCGCCTTGAAGCTCAAGGAGATCTCCTATATCCATGCCGAGGGCTATGCCGCCGGCGAGCTCAAACATGGACCGATTGCACTGATCGACAAGAACATGCCGGTATTTGCCATCACCCCTCAGGATTCGGTTTATCAGAAGACCATTTCCAATGTGGAAGAAATTAAGGCAAGGCAGGGGAGAATCATTCTGCTCGGCAGCGAAGGCGACGAACATCTTAAAACCATAACCGACGATGTCATCTATCTGCCGGTCGTCCATGAGGATATCAACCCGATACTTTACACCATCCCAGCGCAGCTTCTTTCCTATGAGATTGCCGCCCGCCTGGGTTGTGATGTGGATCAGCCGCGCAATCTGGCAAAAAGCGTTACGGTGGAATAGGCGGCGGCCGTGGTGGTGGGAAAAGCGAAAATGACTCTGACAGGCATCGACGCGTTAAGCGAGGAAACGCTTGCTCCCCTCAGGGGCTCGCGCTGTGGTCTGCTCTGCAACCATGCTTCGGTGAATCATGATCTTGTGCACAGCAGGTTCATTCTGTCTGCTGCCAGCGGCATCAATCTTACTTGCCTGTTTTCTCCCCAGCACGGGTTTGAGGCGGAAAAGCAGGACAACATGATTGAATCGGACCATGCCATTGACGGTGCCACCGGGCTCACCGTGTTCAGCCTTTACGGTGACCAGCGCCGGCCGACAAGCCAGATGCTCGATGGGATTGATGTGTTGTTTGTCGATCTCAACGATGTGGGAACCCGAGTCTACACCTTTATTTACACCATGGCCTATTGCCTCGAGAAGGCGGCCGAACTCGGTACCAAGGTGATCGTGCTCGATCGCCCCAATCCGATCGGCGGTGTGGCCGTGGAAGGCAACCTGGTTCAGCCTGAGTTTAGCTCCTTTGTAGGTCTATATCCATTGCCGATGAGGCATGGAATGACCATCGCTGAGCTGGCCTTGCTGTTCAATGACGGGTTCGGCCTCGGTGCCGATCTGGAGATTGTCAGAATGGACGGCTGGCTGAGATCGATGTATTTTGAGGATACCTGTCTTCCCTGGGTGTTTCCTTCCCCGAATATGCCGACCCCGTCAACCGCAAAGGTCTATCCAGGTCAGGTGATCTGGGAGGGCACAAATATTTCGGAGGGCAGGGGGACAACACTGCCGTTTGAGCTGGTGGGGGCGCCCTATTGGGAGGTAGAACCGATAGCCCGCTGCCTGGCCGATCATGAACTCGAGGGCTGTTTGCTGCGCCCGGCACTGTTTGAACCGACCTCAGGCAAATGGGCGGGCCGTTCCTGCCGTGGCTTCCAGATCCATGTCCTGGATCACCACGTGTTCAAACCCTATCGCACCAGTCTGGCCCTCTACCAAACGGTATTCAAACTTTATCCCGAGGAGTTCAGCTACAAAGAGCCTCCCTACGAATATGAGTTTGAGAAGCTGCCAATGGATCTTATTCTTGGTGATCGGTGGCTTCGTGAACAGATAGAGGCGGGAGTATCGATCACGGAGCTTGAACAGCAGTGGCAGGCAGGGCTGGACGAATTCATGAAAACGCGTGCGCCTTACCTGTTGTACGACGATTAAAAATTCTCAACACCCATCTGAACCATGGAAAAAACAATCACGCTTGAAGCTCTGGCCCGAATGGTCGAGGGGGAGATCAGTGGAGATCCCACCTTGGAGATTTCCGGATTTGGTTCGCTCGATTCAGCCGGTCCGGGAGACATCAGTTTTCTGGTCAACGTCAAGTATCTTGACCAGGCCGCCCATTCAGGGGCCTCTGCGTTTCTGGTGGAGAAAGACGTAGAACTAGAGGTTGATAATGTCGTCAGGGTAGACGATGCCTATCTGGCCTCGGCATTAATTCAGAACTATTTTCTTAGGGGTCCCTTCAGAGCCGGCGGAATACATGACAGTGCAGTGATAGGGGGAGGCTGCAGTCTGGGCAGAGAGATTACCATTGGCGCCAAAGTGGTTATAGGCGACCGGGCAACCATTGGTGAGCAGGTGGAGATCTGTGCCGGGGTGGTTATCGGGGCCGATGTCGTCATCGGCGACGGCTGCACCATACGGCCCAACGTAACCATCGAGCAGGGCTGTGAACTGGGCGAACGGGTGATAATTCACGCCGGCACCGTCATAGGCAGCGACGGCTATGGGTATGCCACTGACAAAAGAGGTTTCCACGTCAAGAGGCCGCAGCTCGGAAGCGTGAGGATCGGCGACGATGTCGAGATCGGCGCCAACTGCTGTGTCGACCGTGCCACGTTTGGGGTAACCTGGATCAAATCTGGCACAAAAATAGATAATCTGGTACAGGTTGCTCACAATGTGGTAGTTGGGGAAAATTCGCTGCTTGTTGCCCAGGTAGGACTGTCCGGGTCTACGACCCTGGGAAGAAACGTTTTTTTAGGCGGCCAGGCTGGAACAGTTGGTCACCTCACAATCGGAGACGGGACAATGGTGGCCGGAAAGGCGGCTGTTCACGGTGATCAGCCGGCCGGTGCCCGGCTGGCCGGGGTGCCGGCCATCGATGGCAAACAATGGCTCAAATCTGTAACTGCATTTTCCAGGCTGCCGGAACTTTTGAAGGATGTCAGAAAGATCAAGAAAGAGCTTGCCCGTCTTGTCGAACAAGACGAATCCATCACCAAGGAGGGTTGATTGATGGAAGATATCGTAAAGAAGAAGGAGATCGATATTCAGGAGATCATGCGACTTCTGCCGCATCGCTATCCATTTCTGTTGGTTGATCGCATCACCTCGCTGGTTCCCCGTCAAAGTGTCAAAGGTATAAAAAACGTGACAGTAAACGAGCCGTTTTTTCAAGGTCATTTCCCCGATCGACCAGTATTTCCAGGCGTTTTGATCCTTGAAGGTATGGCCCAGGTCGGTGGTTGCCTGGCCTACTGCTCGGTTCCTGAAATGATCGGTGAGAGGCTGGTCTATTTTGCCGGCATCGACAAGGCACGTTTCCGCAAGCCGGTTATTCCAGGGGATCAGATTGAATATCGGATGGAACTGCTCAAACACAAGCGGATGATAATGGTAATGAAGGGGCAGGCTTTCGTCGATGATCAGCTGGTCACCGAGGCCGAGTTGATGGCCAGCTTTGTCTGATTGACGCTGGCTGGTAAATTTTCAGGAGAGATAAGATGGCCATACATGAAACCGCAGTGGTTGATAAAAGGGCTGAACTGGATTCGAGTGTTGAGATCGGACCCTACGCGGTGATTGGCGCCGATGTAAAGATCGGTGCCCAAACTAAAGTGGAGGCACATGCGGTGGTCAGCGGGCCGGCTACCATCGGCGAGAGGAATCTGATCGGCAGTTTTGCTGCGGTGGGAGGCGCCCCCCAGGACATGAACTACAAGGGTGAACCTACCGAGCTGATTATCGGTGATGACAATCAGATACGCGAATATGCCTCGATCCACCGGGGTACGCCTGGAGGCAAGCAAAAGACGGTCATCGGCAGCCACTGTCTGTTGATGGCCTATATTCATGTCGCCCACGACTGCCAGATTGGAGACCACGTGGTGATGGCCAATGTTGCCACCCTCGCCGGGCATGTAGAGGTCGGAGAGCGGGCCGCCATCGGCGGTCTGGTGGCGGTACATCAGTTCTGCAGAATCGGGACCTTATCCTATATTGGTGGTGTCTCCGGTGTCGGACTTGATGTCCCGCCTTATGTCATCGTAGCGGGTATACGTGATCAGACCAGGGTGTCGGGCATCAACAAAGTCGGGCTGCGTCGAAGCGGCTTTTCCCGAGAGGTGATCAGCAATCTGGACTCGGTATTCAGAACTATCTATCGATCACCCAATCTGCTGCTCAAAGATGCCCTTGAACTGGCCAGAAAAGAATATGGCGCCTGTACTGAAGTACAGCACATGATCGAATTCTTCGAAACCTCTAAACGCGGTGTCATACGGCGCACAGAAGTGTAATCAGCCGCCTTCTTTTCAAAAAATGGTAAAAGATCGAATAGGAATAATAGCCGGCGGCGGACAATTTCCGCTGCTGTTCATCGAGGCAGCCCGGAAAGCAGGGCGTAAAGTCTATGTTGCCGCCCATCGCAGTGAAACGGATGAGTTGGTCGCCCAGGCGGCGGATGAAGCCTGCTGGGTGAAACTCGGTCAGCTCGGCAAGATCATAAAATTTTTCAAGCAGAACAGGGTTGCCGAGGCGGTATTTCTGGGCACCATTACCAAAACCCAGATTTTTCGAGATGTAATGCCCGACCTCAAAGGGCTGACCTTGTGGAACAAGATTGACAACAGACAGGACGATGCGATTCTGAGATCCGTTGCCGATGCTCTCGAAGAGGAGGGGATCAAGGTCCTCGAATCGACACTCTACCTGGAACACCTTCTCTTTCCCAAAGGAGTGCTGAGCCGTAGAAAGCCCAATAAGAGCCAGCGCCAGGATATCGAGTTCGGCTGGCGCAACGCCAGGGCCATCGGTAAACTGGATATCGGTCAGTGCGTGGTAGTCAGGGACTGCTCGGTGATGGCGGTCGAGGCTATCGAGGGGACAGATGCGGCCATTCTGAGGGGCGGCAAACTTGCCAAAGAGCAGGCAGTGGTCGTCAAGCTGCGTAAACCCAACCAGGATTTCAGGTTCGACCTGCCGGCCACCGGTACCAAGACCATAGAATCGATCCATCAGGTGAAGGGGGCGGTACTCGCCGTTGAAGCCGGTCAGTCCCTGCTCTTTGACCCAGCCGAGATGATTGAGACCGCTAACCGCTATGGTATAGTGGTGGTTGGAGTCGAGGAACGTGGTGATGGCAGTCTCGATTATTAAATCTGACTCTGGTCAGATCCTCTGAGCCGGTGGCGAAATCCATGCAGGCCATGATCCTTGCCGCCGGGTTCGGCACCAGGCTCCTGCCCTACACGAAGTATTTGCCGAAACCACTTTTCCCCGTGCTCAACACGCCGCTGTTGCTGGCTGCCGTCAACCGCCTCAAGAGCAGCGGTTTTTCGAAAATCATCGTCAATTGTCATCACCTTGGAGAACAGATCGTCACCTGTCTCCGAGACATTCCCGGTATAAGCTATTCAACAGGAGGAAGTGATACTCGGAACCGGAGGGGGGGTGCGCCGAGCGCTCGATAAATTGGACGACGAACCCTTGCTGGTGGTTAACGGCGATATCTACCACTCCATCGATGTCGGCGAGCTCTACCGCTACCATGTGCAGGCAGAACACGCTGTCACCATGGCAGTGCATGATTGCCCACGGTTTAACAAGATCTCAGTCAAAGGCCAGCAGATAACGGATTTCGGCGGCTCGCGTCAGGACGGCGAGCTACTGGCCTATACCGGAATCCAGGTAATCAACCCTGAGCTTCTCCGGGGGATAAAAAAAGAAACGGCATCATGCATCATTGAGTATTATCGTAGTTTATTGGCACAGAACAGAGCTATTCATGTCAGACGTTACGACCGCTGCAACTGGACCGACATGGGAACCCCCGAAGATTATTTGAAGCTTCACGGAGCCCTGCTGTCGGGGCAGGTTCCACGGTGGCCCGAACTGGGATGTAAGGCAGAAGAACTCTGCATAGATGCAGGAGCCGAGACGGCCGATGATCTCGAAATCGTGGACTGGGGATGCATCGGCAAGGCCCGGATTGGCTCCCGGGTGAAGCTGTGCCGTTGTGTTGTCTGGGATGGAGCGGTAATAGGCCCCGGCAGGGTTCTAACTGATGAAATCGTCATCCCTCGCCATTGAAAACAGAGATACGCACAGTTTCCTGCAATTGTATGGATAGAAATGCTTGAGTACGAAATTCAGCAGGCAATCATTGCCCTGCTTGCAGACGGTCGCCTTGTCGAAGGGTTGAGCAGGGAAAATTTCCAGCCGAGAGTCGATTTTCAACCGCTCGTTGCGGACGGCTCCTCGCGCCGGTTCATCAGGGTTTTCTGCGATCAGCTGCCATGTTGTCTGGGTGTGGTTCCAGGTTCATCCACCGACCAGGACTTCGATGAGTTCCGCTCAGCCCTGGCCATTGCCCGACATCTGAATAGAAAAGGAGTTTCGGTGCCGGAAGTGCTGGCGGCGAACAGCCAGCTCAGCCTGATTCTGTTCGAGGACCTTGGCGACCTCAGGCTGCACGGCCAGCTCAAGGGTGAAACGCAAAGCAGTCTCAGAACGCTCTACCAAAAGGTTATCGAAGAGCTCATAACCATGCAGATCGATGGCGCCGAGGATTTTGATCAGAACTGGTGTTATGATACCGAAACCTATGACCTATCGGTGATGATCGAGCGCGAATCCGGCTATTTCTACCAGGCCTTCTGGAAGGATACTTTATTCGCCGAAGAGGTGGACGGGCTGCAGGCGGAGTTTGAGCAGCTGGCGCGTCGGGCCATGGATCACTTCCAACCGCTTTTTCTGCACCGGGATTTTCAGTCCCGCAATATCATGCTCAAAGACGGCCGGGTGCGGATCATAGATTTTCAGGCCGGACGCATTGGTCCACCGGGCTATGATATCGCCTCACTGCTGATCGATCCGTACGCCGGTCTCTCCGGTCGGCTGCAGGATGAGTTACTGAGCTATTACCTTGACAAACTCGGGCAGCGCAACGGACTTGATGTCAATCTGGTCAAGACCTCATATCCCTACCTTGCCGTGCAGAGAAATCTGCAGATTATCGGAGCCTTCGCCTTTCTCTCGGGAAAGAAGCGGAAAAAGTTTTTCAGTCAGTTTCTGATGCCGTCCTTGATCATGCTGCAGAATCGGCTGGCCGACCAGTTGTTTGACGATTTCCCCGTGCTGCGAAAGACCGCGGCCGAATCTATCAGGCTGTTTCGGAGCCGTTTTGGCGCCTGAAAAGCACGCACACAGAAAAATAATGAAGCTGCTCACAGCCCATCTGAACAGGAGCAACATCAATGCGTAACCGGACAACCGCAATAGTGGCGCTGGTTGGCCGGCCCAATGTTGGCAAATCGACCCTGTTCAACAGGATCACCAGATCACGCAAGGCCATTGTCGACCCGACCCCCGGGGTGACCAGGGACAGGCAATACGATCGGGTCACCTGGAAGGAACACTTTTTCATGCTGGTCGATACGGGCGGCATCGATGACAATCCCGAGGATGCGATGGTTGGCGACATTCGCAACCAGGCCATGGCCGCCATCGAGGAAGCGGACATCATTTTATTCATAATGGACGGCAAAGAGGGGCTGATGCCCGCCGATTATGAAGTGATCAGTCATCTGAGAAAGGTGGACAAAAAAGTCTTTTTTGTAGTCAACAAGATCGATGGTCCTGAGCAGGAGGATGAACTGCTGATCCCTTTTTACGAGTTGGGCGTCGAAGAGCTCTGGAGTGTCTCGGCTGAGCACCGCTACGGCTTTATCACCCTGATGGATGGTCTCTGCGAGGCGCTTCCCGATGACAGCGCCGGTGACGAAATTCCAGATAATACTATCAGATTGGCTTTTCTGGGCCGTCCCAACGTCGGTAAATCGTCGATGATCAACCGGATTGTCGGTGAAGAAAGAATGGTCGTCTCAGAGATCTCGGGAACCACCAGGGATTCGGTGGATACCCTTCTCAATCATAAGGATAGAAACTACCTGCTGATCGACACCGCCGGTATCCGCCGCAAGGGTAAAACCAAGGAGAAGCTGGAAAAGTTCAGTATTCTCAAAGCGCTGGCCACATTGGGGCGCTGCGATATAGCCGTGGTCCTGCTCGATGCAGAGGAAGGTATCACTGAGCAGGATGCCACGGTGATCGGCTATACCCAGGACCATGGCAGGGGGCTGATCCTGTTGGTCAACAAATGGGATCTGGTGGCAGACGATAAGAAGCGTCAGCAGCAGCTCATGGAGGAAATCGCCCGGGCCGTGCCTTTTGTGGGATTTGCACCGTTGATTACGGTGTCGGCCCTGACCGGTTTCGGCTTCAAGCGGCTTTTCCCGGCAGTGGGTTCGGTCTACCGCCAGTTCACTGCCACTTTTCCGACCTCTGCTCTGAACCGTCTGCTGGCCGATGCCACCGACAAGCATTCACCGCCGATCTACAAGAACAAACGGCTGAAACTCTACTATACCTCGCAAATCAGTACCGCTCCTCCCACCTTCGTCATCATGACCAACAGCTACAAGGGCGTACACTTCTCGTATAAGCGCTACCTGGTCAACCGCTATCGAGACGGTCTTGACCTGGACCGGGTACCGATCCGGCTCATTTTCAAGGACAAGAAGGAACAGCGCAGCCGAAGATCAGGCTGAGACGATGATCAGCTTGTGGCTTCAGCAAACGCCGCTCTAAATCCGGCGGCCGATCGTTCGATATAATCCTCATCGGTGCAGAATGCCAGCCTGAAATGGCCGGGAGCACCGAATCCGCGGCCGGGAACGGCCAGGATTTTCTGTTTCTGCAGCAGGGAACAGAAGGCGACATCATCTTCGATTGGCGATCTGGGAAACAGGTAGAAGGCGCCTTTAGGTTTGATGAACTCATAACCGGCATCTTCAAGGATATTGCAGAACAATCTCTCTTCTCCTTGTATAAATGGAATTGTCGACCGTAACACCCTGAAGTTCGGCAACAACCCGCTGCATGAATGCCGGGGCGTTGATGAATCCCAGTATTCGGGTGGCAAGCGTCATCGCATTCAAGAGATCTGTTTTTGTATCAGCTTCAGGATGTACAGCTAGATAACCGATACGTTCTCCGGGAAGTGACAGATCCTTCGAAAATGATGAGAGGACGATGCTGTTGCGAACATGTTTGAAATATCGGCGGCACATAATAATCCTCAAAGATAATTTTACGGTACGGCTCGTCAGATATCAGATAAATTGATAGACCCAATTTTTTTGAGGCACTTTCCAAAAGTTTACCAAGAGCTGCAATTGATTCATGAGAGTAGATCTGCCCGGTTGGATTATTAGGAGAATTAATTATCATCGCCTTGGTCTTATCGGTGATAGCCTGTTCGATCGCCGCAAGATCGAGATTGAATTGATCGTCGGTCTGTACAACTTTGGCCGACGCCACCATGGTTATCAACGTAAAAATTGTATTCGACGAAATAAGGAGTCAGAAGAGTACTTCGTCCCCCGGGTTGAGTAGTGCTTTCATGGCAACGTTGATAGCCCCGGCAGCACCGCAACTCATCAATATATCTCCTTGATTAACCACAGCTTCCTGTTCTGACGACATCCGCGCAGCAATGGCCTGCCGAACCCAGGGCAGCCTCCATTGGGCATATAGCCATGCTGACCAGGCGTATCCTCGGAGGCGATTTCAATCATTGTTTCTCGAAATTGATGTGGCGGCGGTATGTCCGGATTGCCGATGCTGAAATCAAAAACTTGATCGCTGCCGTATTCGGCTTTCAACCGTGCCCCTTCCTCAAACATTTTTCTGATCCAGGAAGATTTTTCACTGAAATTTTTCATTTTTTCTGAAACGGCCATGTCTGCGTCCTCTATATCGTGGTTTCTTATAAGTTTATTAGGCTTGATTCCGTGCCGGCACCGGCGAAGTTATTTCCGCGGCGGCTAGGCTCCGTACTTCCTTTTGAAGAAATCGTAAGCTGCGTTGATTTCTTTCATTTTTTCCTCTGCGACCTTTTTGAACTCATCACCGAGGTGGCTAACCTTGTCAGGGTGGTATTTCATGCTGAGTTGCCGATATGATTTTTTGATCGTCTCCATATCTGCCCCAGGTTCGAGTCCGAGCACCGCATAGAAGTGGACATCGTTCTCGCGCGCTTCGGTGGTCTGACGCTGACGATGATAGGTGTATTTGGCCTCTATGGTGCGCAGATCGTACTGGGAAATATCGAGAAAAATACCAATCTGCCTGGCCTTCTCCAATTCATTCTGGGGGACCGGGTCTTTGGTATAGACAATCTGATAAATAAGCTCCAGCAGAATCAGACGTGGTTCATAGGCAAATGTCCGTTTAAACTCATCGAGCATGGCCTCCAGGGTCTCGGTCGATTCGGTGGCTTCTTTGATCAGATTCTTGACCCAGGCCATCTTGGTCTGGTTGTAATGCAGGTTGTACTGGAAAAAGCGTTGAATGGTCTGGACTTCGTCTTTTGATACGTGGTCATCGAGCTGGGCTATTTTTACCAGGATGTGAACCAGCAGCCAGACAAAACGGTTATGGCTTTCCGACTGGGTGGAGGCATAACTGGCAACCTGACGCTGGAGCCAGAACTGAAAGCCGAAAAAGATCGCCAGGGCGACCAGGATGAACATTGCACCCGCATAGAACACAAACCCAAGAAAATTGCCGAGCCCGGAGAAGCCCCCGGTGACCAGGGCGATAAGAGCGCCGATGACCAGACAGCCGCCGCAGCCGGGGCCCTGTTGCTGATATTGATATCTCATAGTGGTTTGATGTAGAGTTGTGTATTCCTGACTTCTCCTCAGTCAGTAACGAACAATGCTTCGATGAATTCCTCGGCGTCGAAATCCCGCAAATCGTCAACCTGTTCTCCGACGCCGATAAAGCGGATTGGCAGGTTCAGTTCTCTGGTGATGGTGGCGACAATGCCCCCCTTGGCGGTGCCGTCGAGTTTGGTCAGTGCCACTCCGGTTACCCCGACTGCCTCATTGAATAATTTGGCCTGGGAGATACCGTTCTGACCGGTGGTCGCATCGATGACAAGCAGGATTTCGTGGGGCGCACCCTCGAGTTGCTTGTTCATGACTCTTTTGATTTTCTTCAGCTCCTCCATAAGATTGACCTTGGTATGCAGACGTCCGGCGGTATCCACCAGCACAACATCATACGCTTTGCTGCGGGCAACGCTCATAGCGTCATAGACGACGGCGGATGGGTCGGCACCTTCCTGCTGGGCAATGACCCTGACCTCGTTTCGTTCTCCCCATATCTTCAACTGGGAGGTGGCAGCGGCCCTGAAGGTATCGGCGGCCACCAACAGAACCGAACGATCGGCCTGGAGGAATTTTCTGGTGATTTTGCCTATCGTTGTGGTCTTGCCCACACCGTTGACGCCGACCACCATGATCACGAAAGGTTCGTTCTCTGGAAGAGACAGCTCCTGCGGTCTGCCGTCTCCACTGATGTAGGTCTTGAGCTGATCTTTTATTATCTGCTTAAGGGCCTGCGGATCGGAGAGGTTGTCTCTTTTTATCTGCTTTCTGGCCTGTTCCAGCAACTCCTGGGTGGTGCCGACGCCCAGGTCGGCGGTGATCAGGATCTCTTCCAGCTCGTCGAACAGATCGGCATCGATCTCCTTTTTCCCGAGAAAGAGCTGATCCATCCTGATGGTGAATGATTCCCTGGTCCTGCTCAAACGTTCGGACAACCGTTTGAGCATGGAGACCGGTTTTTCCTGTGGCGCCGGTTCAGCTTTTACTGGTGCTTCAACTTTTTCTGCTTTTTCTTGTTCAACGACAGATGGCTGCCCGGCCTGCGCTTCCTGCTCGATTTCAGGAATTTCTTTCGGCACTGCTTCCGGTGCTGCTTCCTCGACTGGTTCGACTGGTTCTGCTACCTCTTTGGACTGAGCAGGTGGCTCCTGGGCAATACGGTTTGCTTCGGCCGACCCATCGATGGGAGCCTGCACCTGTAAAGGTGCATCGGTTTCAACAGCAACCTTTTTTTTCTTCTTCCTGAACCAGCCAAGCATATGTATTCCTTTATCTGTCTATTGAACCAGTCATATTTTCCAGACGATCGCTGAACAACCAGTGGACAGGTCGCATTTTTCTATGTGAATCTTCCATATTACGTAGTCTGAACAGAGAACGCAATAAAAAGAGGTGACCGCTTGACTTGACTGCTTCCCGTCCAGCCGAGCTGGGAGGATAATTGGTCCTCTGAAAATGATTGCAATTAGTGTTGGTCGCATTACTTTAATGTGGTTGATTTGTGTAAATGTGAAAATCGCCTTCCAGGCGAGTGAATAGTATAGCTGCAGAATACCTTATACCTTGCCTGTTGGTGTGTTCGGCACGGTCACCCTGAGGAAATTTCTGTCGGGCAGTTCCACCAGTTGCAAATAGAGAATTAGATATCAGGAGGAAGTAACAATGGCTCACTCATGTGGCGGATCCAGTTCGCGCGGATCCAACGAATCCCAGCAGGCCATGCTGGCCCAACAGGACAATGCAATCACCCGTTCTTTGGGGAAGATAAAGAATAAGATACTGGTTATGAGCGGCAAGGGCGGTGTCGGCAAGTCAACCGTCTCTGTTAATCTTGCGCTCAGTCTGGCCAAGAAAGGCCACCAGGTTGGTTTGATGGATGTCGATATTCACGGTCCGGATGTAATCAGAATGCTGAACATCACCGGCACCATCGAGCCGCCCGCCTCGGAAAATGACCTGGTGAAACCACTCCAGTACAGCGATAATCTCAAAGTGGTATCACTTGAGTACATGATGAAGGACCGTGACGAGGCAATTATCTGGCGGGGACCTTTAAAAATTCAGGCAATCAGGCAATTCGTCGCCGACTTTGACTGGGGCGAGCTCGACTATCTGATCATCGATGCTCCTCCGGGTACCGGTGATGAGCCGCTGTCGGTGGCCCAGACCATACCGCTGGTCAAAGCGCTGGTCGTCACCACTCCCCAGAAAGTAGCTCTGGCCGACGTCAGGAAATCGATCAACTTCTGCAAAACGGTCAATGTCGGTATCGTCGGTGTGGTGGAGAACATGTCAGGCTTTGTCTGCCCGCATTGCAACGAAACTGTCGATATCTTCAAGTCCGGCGGCGGTGAGCAGGTGGCGCGTGAGTTCGATCTGCCCTTTCTGGGCCGGGTGCCGATGGACCCCAAGGTAGTGATGGCCGGCGATGACGGTAAGCCCTACCTCTCCTCGGACGAGGACTCTCCGGCCACTGGTGCCTTTACCAAAATCGTCACGGCGGTGGAAAATCGGCTTCCTGCAGTAGCTCCGCCGATGATGTTCAAGAAGGCCGGGGCCGGCCACAGTGGTGACTGCGGCTGCGGTTGCCAATCCAACAAGAACTGAGATTGTTTCATCAGATAAACTGATCCTATGGGCGGATATGAAAGTTGAACAGCAGATGGTAGGCATGATGGGGGTGTGCTGCTATATCCTCAGTTGCGAGACTACGGCCAAAGCAGCAATCGTCGATCCAGGCGGCGATGAGCAACGTATCCTTGACCGGGTGGTCGAGGCGGGACTGGATGTTGAATATATCATTGCCACCCATGGACACCCCGATCACGTCTGCGGCAATCGAAGAATAAAGGAAGCGACCGGAGCAGCCATCATCATGCATGAGGATGACGATGATTTTTTCTCCCAGAGCCAGGTGAAGAACTATTTTTCCATGCTCGGAATGGAGGCGTCGCCGCCCACCGATGTCAGGGTCAAAGAGGGCGACCTGATCACCTTTGGTGAGGTGTCGCTGCAGGTGATCCACACCCCGGGCCATACGCCCGGCGGCATGTGCCTGTACACCAACCCCGACCTGATTACCGGGGATACGCTGTTTGTCGGCGGTATCGGGCGGACCGATTTTCCCGGTGGTTCACATCGGGATTTGATCTCTTCAATCCAGGAAAAACTTCTGGTATTACCGCCTGAAACCGTGGTCTGGCCGGGCCATGGTTACGGCGGCAGCCGTTCCACCATCGAAGAAGAACGGCGCTCCAACCCCTACCTCAGATAAGGATGATCCTCGATGCGTGAAATTGTCCTCGGCACTGCCGGTCATGTGGATCACGGTAAGACAAGCTTCATCAGGGCTCTCACCGGAATTGAGACGGATCGGCTGAAAGAGGAAAAAACGAGGGGCATCACCATCGAGCTCGGCTTTGCTCATCTGGATCTTCCCAGTGGCCATCGTTTGGGGATCGTCGATGTACCGGGTCATGAGAAGTTCGTCAAGAATATGGTAGCCGGCGTCACCGGGATGGATCTACTGGCCTTCATTGTCGCCGCCGATGAGGGGATCATGCCGCAGACCCGTGAACATTTCGATATCTGCAGGCTGCTCGGGGTAAACCGCGGTATTCTGGTCATCACCAAAAAAGATCTGGTTGATGAGGAATGGCTGGAGCTGGTAATCGAGGAGGTCAGCGACTTCTGCGCCGGCAGTTTTCTCGAGGATGCGCCGATCCTGCCGGTATCTTCGCAGACCGGTGAGGGGATGGATGAGGTGGTACAGGCCATTGATCGCATGGTTGCCGAACATCATTTCGACGAGGTGTTCGGCCCCTTCAGATTGCCCATCGATCGCGTTTTTGCCATGAAAGGGTTCGGCGCCGTAGTCACCGGTACCTCAATCTCCGGACGGACCTCCCTCGGTGCTGATCTGCGTCTCTATCCCACCGAGAAGACGGCCAAGGTGCGAGGCATCCAGGTTCACTCAGAATCCGTGGAAATGGTCGAAGCCGGCCACCGGACGGCGATCAACCTTCAGGGAACCGAAAAAGAGGATATCGAACGGGGCATGGTGCTGGCCTCTGTTGACTGCCTGGCGCCTTCTTACATGCTGGATTGTTCGCTATCCTATCTGAGCTCAGCGGCGAAACCGCTGAAACACCGGGCCCGTGTTCGCGTCCATCTGGGCACAGCTGAACTCATCGGCCGTGTCTCACTGCTGGACCGAAATGAACTGCAGCCCGGAGACCAAGCCCCTGTGCAGCTGCTGCTCGAATCCGAAGTGGCAGTATGGGCAGCGGATAGATATGTCATCAGGAGTTATTCACCGGTGGCAACCATCGGTGGCGGACTGGTACTGGGCAATGTTTCACCGCGCAAACGCAAGCGTCTTACCGACAAGGACCAGAGCTACAACCGGGAGATCTTCGACACCCTGATGAACGGCAGTCCCGAGGAAAAATGTCTGCTGTATCTCAAAGAGTCAGGCATGGCCGGTCTCTCCGCTGCAGATTTGGGAATCAGGCTTGGCGTTTTTGGCAAACATCTGGATAAAATTCTCAACATTCCTCTGTCGACCAAACAGATGGTGGTGGTGGATTCGGCCAGTAAGCGCTATGTCGATCAAGCGATTGCCGAAGAAGTGGTGGCTGGTATCGTTTCTTATCTTGAATCTTATCATCTGGCCAACCCATTGAAAAACGGGCTTTCCAAGGAAGAGGTCAGGTCCGGATTCAAGCAGTTTGTTGAGCCCAAGGTGTTCAATTACTGTCTCAATGATCTGCTGCGCAAGAAGAGTGTCATCCAGGAGGAATCTATCATCCGTCTGGCGGGTCATGAAGTGGCGCTGAAAGCGGACGAGCAGCAACTCCAGCGTGATCTGACTGAATGGTATCGTGGCAAAGGATTGACGGCCCCAACTGTCAAGGAAACCTTTGACCGATTCAGTGAATATCCCGACGGGCTGGTCAAGGAAGTGCTGGGTCTCCTGCTCAAGGAAGGAGAACTGGTAAAAATCAGTGAATCGCTCTATTTCTCCAAAGGGCCGCTCAAGCAGCTGCAGGAGGATATGGTGGCCTTTATCAAGAGGGAAGGCGAGATTGACGCCCCACGGTTCAAAACGCTGAGCGGGCTTACCAGAAAATTCTCGATACCTATTCTCGAATATTTTGACCGGATCAAACTGACCATAAGGGTCGGTGACTGCCGTAAGCTGCGCGGCCAAGGCTGAGCAACCATGGACGCTGCCGCATCCCCCCACAGTGCTGCATTCAATCTCAATATAGATTTTCAGAAGATTACCGAGCTCTTTTACCAGGCTGAGGAACAGGGCAGGGATTTTCTGTTCGAGCATGAGAGCTATGCCCTTTTGCGTCATTCAGGCGCAGAAACCCCGCCCAAAGCGGTGCTCCTCGAAAAAGGTTATCGTCCTTCAGATGAAGAACTGACTGCTATGCCGGGGGATAAGGTGGTACTCAAGATAGTATCTCCTGCGATCATTCATAAAACCGAGGTGGGCGGTGTCAGGATCGTTGAAAATTCACCTGAGAGGATCCGTTCCAGCTGGCGACGGATGATGTACGAGGTCCCGGAGCAATATGCTGACCTGATCGAGCGTGGCTCTGTTCATGGGACTTATCACGAGTTGCGGGGGGATGCTCTGCGGCGAGCGATTGCTGCCGATATCCGCGGAGTTCTGATGGTCCAGTTCATGCCGCCGGACTCGGAGGCGTTCGGCAACGAAATGATTGTCGGAATACGCAACACCAGGGAGTTTGGCATGGTCGTCAGTGCCGGTCTTGGCGGCACAGATACGGAGTTGTATGCCGAGCGATTCAGAAAGGGGCAGGCCATCGTCGCCGCCTCTACTGCCATGACAGGCGGAATTGATTTTTTTGATCTCTTTCGGCAGACCATCAGCTATAAAAAGCTGGCCGGCCTCACGCGCGGGCAGCGGCGCATCGTCACCGACGAGCAGCTCATAGAATGTCTGTCTTCGTTTATCGCCATGGCAAATTACTACTCACCCGCCAATCCTGCCGCGCCCTATGTGATCGAAGAGCTTGAGATCAATCCGTTTGCCTTTACCGATTATCTGATGGTCCCACTGGACGGTATGTGCCGCTTTGCCAGACCGAAACCGCTTCCTTCGGCTCGGCCTTACCACAAGATAGAAAATCTGCTGCATCCTCAAACCATTGGCATTGTCGGCGTCTCAATCTCGCGGATAAATTTTGGCCGTATCATTTTACAAAACATTGTCGCCAATGGCTTCGAGCGGACCGACATTCGTATCATCCGGCCCGGAATCGAGGAATTTGAGGGTATACAGTGTGTGGCCGATCTTGCCTCTCTCGATTTGAAACTCGACCTGCTCGTTATCGCGGTCGCTTCCGAGAGGGTGCCCGAGCTGGTGGATGAGATACTGGAATTTGACTGCGCCGAGTCGGTGCTGCTCATACCAGGCGGCATGGGTGAAACGGTTGAATCCGTTGATCGGGCCGCTCGAGTGACCGCTCGGATCGCCCGGGCTCACAGAGAAGGTGATGGGGGGCCAGTTTTTCTCGGGGCCAACTCTCTTGGAGTGGTATCCCATCCTGGCAAGTTCGACACCCTGTTCATTCCTGATGCCAAACTGCCGAAACAGCGGGGAAACCGAAGGCGCAATGCGGCCTTCGTGAGCCAGAGCGGCGCCTTTATGATAACCCGACTGAGTAAGCGGCCTGAGCTTGACCCTGCCTACATGATATCAGTGGGCAACCAGAATGATCTCACCCTGGGGGATGTGGTCAGCTATCTCAAGGACGATCCTGAAATTGATACCATTGCCGTCTACGCAGAAGGCTTCAACGATCTGGATGGACTGGAGTTCAGCAGGGCGGTGAAGGGTGCGGTGCTGGTCGGCAAAGACGTTATCTTTTATAAAGCCGGTCGAACGGAAGAGGGTAAAAGTGCCACTTCCGGGCACACGGCCTCGCTTGCCGGCGACTATATGGTCTGTGAATCCTGCATCCGCCAGGCCGGTGGAATTGTGGCTTACACCTTTTCAGAGTTTGAAGACCTGCTGGTCCTCTCCCAGAGTCTGCATGGCAAACGGGTCAATGGAGATCGGCTGGCAGCATTGAGCGGCGCAGGATTTGAAGCGGTCGGTATGGCTGATAACATTCAATCAGACGATTTTGCCCTGGCCATGGCAGAATTATCCAAAGACACCGCTGAGAAAATTAGAGAAATTCTGGCGGCCAAGCAGCTGGATAACCTGGTTGACATTAAAAATCCGCTGGACATCAACCCCGGCGCCGATGACGAGGTGCACGTTGAGACGGTGAAATGTCTCGCAGAAGATCCAGAGGTGGATGCCGTAGTGGTAGGTCTCGATCCCTTGTCTCCGGCTATGAGGACGTTGGCCGACTGTAAGGCCGGCAAGTATGATTTCAACAACCCTTCCAGTATTGCGGTGACCATGCCGGCGCTGCTCAGCGGTCTGAACAAACCGGTGGTGGGAGTGGTGGACGGCGGCAAGCTTTATGATCCGCTGGTCGATGAGTTGATGAACAAGAACATGCCCGTCTTTCGCTCCTCGGATCGTGCTGTCCGGGCTCTGGCACTCTACCTGGAAGGCCGCTTAGCGGCAGAGCGGCTGCGCCGCAAGAACCGCTAACTCTTCAGCCTCGTTCCCAGCGAATCACCAGCCTGCGGCTGGTGGTCTCGGCGCTGCGACAGCGCTCATCTATTTGCAGGCCAAGCACGCAGACAATCCCCTGGTCAGACTCCAGGACCGGGTGTTGAGCACGGATGTGTTGCGGAACTTTTCTGTCGCTTAGAAAGCGGGCAACTTTTTTTCGACCAGGCGCGCCGAGCGGGGTGAAACGATCTCCGGGTAACACGGAACGGAGTCGCAAGGGAAAATCGACCGAGTCGGCGTCCACTCGCATGGTGTGTTCGTCGAGGACATTGTCGTCGGTGAGTTCTATCTCGAGTCGCCGGTCAAGCTCAGCAACAAGGTAGGTGCCGGGGCCGGGAATATCATGCCAAAGCTCGGTTGCTTGCGCCAATCGCTCCCGGGGGTGCTGATCCGCTGCCAGGGCAGTGAAAAGCAGGGAGTCATGCTGCCGTATGATCCTGACGCCGTTCTGCAGGTGGAGTTCTGCTCCGCTGCCGGCCGAGTCCAGCAGTGCTTCGATCTTAATTATTTTCTTGAAATCCGGTCGGCACCCGGTTTCCCAGCAGGCGTGCTCTAAAATTCGGCGCCGCAGGGCCGTATGGCAACCGGCCAGCCTTTCGGCAGAAATGGAAAGGTTGCGTTGGCCACCGCATGGGTCATCGGACTCATTTACCTCGACGATGGAGCCAAACAGCCGATCACTCTCGATGGTCAAAAAATCGTCTTCGATTTCCAGGATTTTCGCGGTGTTAAGAATGGTGGTTCTGATCGATGGATTAAAGCGCCGTTCCAGAAGCGGGAGGAGTTCGATTCTAATCCGGTTCCGTAAAAACCTTACTGATTCGTTGGACGAGTCGTGACAGAACTCATGGCCAGTGCTGTCAAGATAGGCGAGTATTTCCTGACGGGTTACTTCCAGCAGCGGCCTGATCAGCCGACCATTTTTGGGGCGCATGCCGGACAACCCTTTTAAACCGCTGCCGCGGATCAGCCGCAACAGGACCTCTTCCACCTGATCATCGGCGGTATGGCCCACGGCGATGATATCTGCCTGTTTGGACCTGCGCACTTCTTCCAGAGCAGCGTAGCGCAGGCGGCGGGCACAGGCCTCAATCGACTCTCCCGTGGCGGACACCTCAGCTGGAACGTCAACCGGGACAGCGACAAAATCTAACGTTAATCGACGGCATTGGTTTTCAACCAGTTTGGATTCCCGGACAGACTCATCGGGGCGCAGGTTATGATCGACGTATACACAGGTGAGTTGCAGATCCTTGTCCAGGCTGCAGAGCAGATGCATCAGACAGATGGAGTCGGGTCCGCCCGATACACCGATGACCACCGACCGATCTGCACTGATCAAGCACTGATCGTCGATGCTCTTTCGTATGTGTTGTTCAAGGGCTAGCATGGGTACTCAGAATTTCACTTTTATTTCCATTTGGGGGCAGATTCCTATACCATAATAAATATCAGCACTTTTCGGCAACTTTTCAGTACCTTATTGAAATAGAACAGGAGCAGGGCGGATCATGGTCGATGAACAGAACAGGGAAAAAATCAGGGACCATATCAGACGACAGTTCGGCCTGGCCGATGAACAGATCGAGGAGATGCTGCCGTCCTTTTTGGACACCCTGTCGAGATATGTTAAAGAGCTTGAAACAGCCTTTGCGGCGGACGACCGTGAAGCGGTAGGCAGAGTCAGCCATACGACGAAAGGTGCGTTGCTCAACCTCGGGTTGGACGATCAGGCTGCCCTGGCAAAAGACATAGAACTGAGAACCAGAGCCGGTGACAAGCTGATGGAGTTGAAATCCACCTTCAAGAGCTTGCAGGCCGGCCTGGAGCTGCTGTTGGATTAAGCGGACTTTTTAAGAGCTTCAAGCAAACGCTCGTGAATATTGTCGAATCCGCCATTGGAGAGCACAGCAATGATGTCACCGGGTTGGGCAATTCCGGAGATATGGGCGATTATCTGATCGGTATCAGCAAAAGCCCAGGCACTGAGACCTCTTTTTCGCAGATCTTCGGCCAGCCTGACTGAGGAAAACCTGTCAGCTCCATCGACCGGCTTGTCGGACCCCACTTCCCTGATAATCGACAGGTCGGCATCGGCGAACGAAGCTACGTACTTCTGCTGAAAAACTGACCGCCTCGAAGTGTTAGTACGAGGCTCAAAAATGGCGATAAGGCGATTGCTTGGGTATGCCTTTTTAAGTCCTTTCAAGGTTTCTCCAACCGCTGTCGGGTGATGGGCGAAATCGTCGATGATAGTGATATTGTTGACTTGGCCGCGGATCTCCTGTCTGCGTTTTACCCCTTTGAATTCCCCAAGTCCGTCAGCTATTACCTGCTTTTCATAGCCGAGGTGGTGCATGACTGCGGCGACGGCGGTGCTGTTCAAACAGTTGTAATAGCCTGATTGGCCGATTGACAGAGTTGAATAGGGCCTGGATCGATAGCTGATCTCAAAGGTGGAACGACCGGGCCTGAACTGCGGGTCAATGATGCGCCAGTCTGAGTGTTCCGTTAATCCATAACTCTCCACCGGGCAGGGTGCTCCAGCAACCACTTCGGCAACGTTGGCGTCCTCGGTGTGGGCTATTATCAGTCCGGTTTCGGGCAGCAGTCCGACGAATTTCTTGAAAGATCGCTTTATCTGTTCGAGATCGTCAAAGATGTCGGCATGATCGAACTCGAGTGAGGTGATGATGGCAATATCTGGCCGGTAGTGAAAAAATTTCGATTCCTTGTCGAAAAAGGCGGTATCGTACTCATCACCTTCGGTGACGAAACAGGCTCCTTTGGCAATCCTGTAATTTGATTCGAACTGGTGCAGAATGCCGCCGATCATAAATCCCGGATCACCGCCGGCGGAGAAGAGCGCCGAAGCGAGCATTGAACTGGTGGTGGTTTTCCCGTGGGTGCCGGTAACAACCAGAGAACTCTTCCCGCTGATATAGAAGCTGCCAATCGCCTGAGGCATTGACAGATAGGGGAGGCGGAGCCGGGCCAGTTCCTGGGCTTCGGGGTTGGGTTTGCTGATCACGTTGCCGACGATAACCAGATCGGCCGGAGGATGGAGGTTTTCAGGTTTATAGCCGGAAAAGACGGTGACATCGATCTGCTCGAGAAAATCGGACATTGGCGGATAGACGTTTGCGTCCGAGCCTGAGACTGCGTAGCCGCTTTCTCTGAGCATCCCTGCCAGCGCCGCCATGGCCGTGCCGCAGATGCCAAGAATATGAATCGATCTGACCCGGTCGGGACAGAAATTCAAATCCGGGTCAAGATCAAGCAGCGCTTCAGTCATCGATGGTGACCGTTTCCTCGATGGTCTGATAGATCGATTTAAAGGTTGCGTCAAAAGTGGCCGGGGTGAGACGGCCAACTTCGATGAATTTGACGCTTATTTCCTTGGCTATTTTCAAAACCGTATCGGCTGAAACGGTTTGTTCTTTGTCTGTTTTCGACATGTTCGCTCCTAAAAAAAGCACCTCTGCTGCCGGAAGAAGGCCAATTCAACACGAAACAGCAGAGGTGTCGCGGCCGGATAGAATCGATCAGACCCTACCCGGAAGGTTGTATAACCGATGATCAAACGAGCCATTATGAATTTCCAAATGTACAACATCGCCGGGAGCGGCGAAAGTCGATTTTCTCTTTGATGCGAAAACAGTCGGGACTGCAGTGCGCAACAAATAATTGGGGAAATCTCTAATGTTTTAGGAAGCCTTAGATTTGACCTGTCTGCTGGTCTAAGTCATTGAGACTGATACCATTTTTGTAATGCTCGTTTCCTTCCCATGTAATGAGTAGTTGGTGATAATTTTTAGAATTGCCGGGTGGTCTTGACAACTTCTTGGACGAGCCTGGTGATTTCATCGAAACGGTTGTCATTAATAAGGGCTGTCGTTGCCAGCCAGGTGCCGCCGCAGGCTACTATTCGATCAAATGCGAGATAGTCCTTCAGGTTGTCGATGTTGATACCCCCGGTCGGCATGAATCTGACATCGCCATAGGGGGCAGCCATTGCTTTAAGCATCTTCAACCCTCCAGAAGCTTCAGCGGGGAAGAATTTTAAGACCTTCAAATCTCGTTCTAGCCCCATTTCTACCTGGGTGGGAGAATTTACTCCCGGGAAAACGGCGATGTGGCGATCGATGCAGTAATCCACTACCCGGGGATTAAAGCCCGGCGCAACGATAAATCGGGCGCCGGCATCGATTGATTGATTGACCTGATCGATGGTCAGAACCGTACCTGCACCAACACAAATATCCGGAAGTTCATAACTGAGCCTGGCGATTGCCTCGGCGGCTGCGGCAGTTCGGAAGGTGACCTCAATTATAGGCAGGCCGCCTTTGATCAGAGCTTTGCCTAATGACAATGCATCCTTCGCATCGTCTATATTGACTACAGGCACGACCCTGAAGTTTTCCAGTTGTTTTATGATACTATCCATAGTTGACTCCCGCATTTTTCAAGGCATCTTTAATGCCATGTCGTTTTAAGCTCTAAAAGAAGCCATTTCAGTGACTGACCATCCTGCTGTAGTTTCTGCCCGGCCATGCCTCTAGCAGGCGAGTTCTTTGTCATTGACATTCATTATCTTTCAGGGAACCCTGCACGTTTATCGGACACCAATAATTGTCGTGATGTCCTTGTTCAAATTCATTCTGCTACAGAAAGTGTTTGCAGCCACTACCAGGCGCGGAAGATTGGGCAACAATCTTGGATAATCGAAGAAACAAAATAACAGAAATCTTATCTCTTGGCCTGGTAAATATGAATACTGCGGAAAGGCATATTTACAGGCTACCTTGAAAAATCGCTTTTTCGCCCAAACTCCGCGTTGCGCATGAAAATTTTATCCTCGACATATCAACTCGGCCTGCGGAAAAATTTTCATTCGCGCCTTGATTATGAACGAAAATTTTAATTATTCAAGGTAGCCTACAGTGATAAGATTTGGACATTAAAACCAGTAGACCACAGTAGACAGTTATGACAAACAATTCTATTAAAAGGGTTCAAACCGCCCGCTATGCGGTTCCGTTGGCCGAAGTACTGACCGATGCAAAGCATGGTGACCACACCCATTTCGAGCTGATAATCGTCACCGTCGAGCTTGAGGACGGCAGCAGAGGGGAAGGTTATACCTATACCGGTGGTCGAGGTGGTCGGGCGATCAAGGCCATGATCGATCACGATCTGGCTCCGGTTCTGGTTGGCCGGGACGGTACTCAGATAGATCAGCTGTTTGAGTTTATTGAGTATTATATCCACTATGTCGGCCGCGGCGGCATCGCCTCTTTTGCAATTTCAGCCATCGATATCGCCCTATGGGACATTAAATGCAGATCTCTGGGAAAACCACTTTATCAGGTAGCCGGAGGCCATGATAATTCGACTAAAGCCTATTGCGGCGGGATCGATCTTAATTTCAGCCTCGATAAACTGCTCAGCAATATAAGCGGTTACCTGGAGGGCGGTTTCAACGGGGTGAAGATAAAAATTGGGCAGCCTGAACTGAAGACTGATCTCGAGAGAATCAGAGAAGTTCGCAAACTGATCGGCCCTGATATCACCTTTATGGTCGATGCCAACTATTCGATGAGTGTGGAGCAGGCCATTGAAGCTGCGAAGGCTTTCAGCGACTGCGACATCTACTGGTTCGAGGAACCGACGATTCCCGATGATTATCAGGGTTACGCCCGGATAGCCGAGGCGACGGGCATGCCCTTGGCTATGGGGGAAAACCTGCACACGATCTATGAGTTCGGTTATGCCTTTGAGCAGGCCAAACTATCCTTCATCCAGCCCGATGCTTCCAATTGCGGCGGCATTACCGGCTGGCTGAACGTAGCCAGGCTTGCTGCCAAATATGGCATCCCGGTCTGCTCGCACGGTATGCAGGAGTTGCATGTCAGCCTGCTTGCCTCGCAAGCGCACAGCGGCTGGCTCGAGGTGCACAGTTTCCCGATTGATGAATACACGACACGCCCACTCGTGGTTGAGGATTTTAGGGCGGTGGCCCCTGATCGACCGGGTATCGGCGTTGAATTCGACTATGGGAAGCTGACCCCGCACAAGGTGGATTCGTAGAAGATGAGGACCCTCCCGGAAGGTAGCGCAGAAACCGATGGCAGAGCAGGATAAAAATATCGGTAACGGCAGTAATGTGAGCTTTCAAGCACTCTGATCCGCCCACCGCGGTGGTCTGTTTCGCCGATCTGGTGGCACTTGGCGTCCTGTCAGGCCTGCATCACCTGAATCAAGTTACGGGTAAAGATCTGGCGGTGGTGAGCTGTGATGATATTGAAGAAGCTTCACGAGGATATGTGCAGTTAACCACTGCCCGGATCCAGAAGTCCGAAATAGGCAGGCGGGCAGCTGAGATGCTGCTTGAGAGAATGGCCGATCCAAGCCTTCCCCCTCGAAAAATCCTTCTCGAGCCGGAGTTGATCGTCAGGAGAACGTGCGGGAGTGGGTAATCTGATTGTGTGATTATCTCAGGGTTTTTGCTGAGATACCGTAGCGCTTCATTTTTTCATACAGAGCAGCTTTGCTGATTTCAAGTGATTTAGCTGCTTTTGATACATTTCCCCTGCCAGATTTAAGTTTCGTTTCAATAACTTCTTTTTCCAGTTGACCGATGATAGATTTGAGGGGGAGGTCGTCATATGTTTTGCTGATTATCTGCTGAAGATGCATATCCCTCAGCTTGAGCAGGAGCCATGTCAAAGCTGATGTCCTTGTTGCTCAGGTTAGTATTTTTACACATCAAGACTGCGCGATGAATCACGTTTTCCAATTCTCTGACGTTGCCCGGCCAATTGTATTTCTGTAATTTGCTCAATATTGTATGCGGATTAACGTCAATAGGCTTATCAAAAAGCTGGCTATACTTCTGAATAAAATAAGTTGCCAAGTCGGAAATATCATCTTTCCTGTTTCGCAAAGGGGGGAGAACTATATTTATTATGTTGAGTCTGTAAAACAGGTCCAACCGAAAATCTCCATTTTTTACCAATTCTGCTAAATTACGATTTGTTGCAGCTATAATTCTCACATTAACCTTGATTGGCGTGTGTCCGCCAACTCTGGTCATATCTCCATTTTGTAAAACCCTTAACAGAGCCGCTTGCATTCTTGGACTGATATCGCCTATCTCGTCAAGAAAGATAGTTCCTCCGTCAACAATCTCGAATTTACCCTTACGCTGTTTAACCGCTCCGGTGAACGAACCTTTTTCGTAGCCGAACAATTCACTTTCAAGCAGCAGATCACTTATTGTATTGCAGTTGATGGTAAGAAAAGGTTTGTTTTTTCTAAGGCTCTTTTCTTTAAGTTGCTGGGCAACTAGTTCTTTACCTGTTCCGGATTCGCCCGATATCAAAACAGTGGTATCGGTGCTGGCTACCCTCGATATTATCGATTGCAGATTGGCCATCTCATTGCTGTCACCAATTATTGTTGGAATGTTTGTGGGCAGATCAGGAGTATCATCTAAATCTTTTTCCCTTCTCTTTACATCTCTTAAGATACACCAATAGAGCTTATCTCCCTTGTAACCGATGAACGGTGCGATTCTGCACTCGAACAAAAGATTGCTGATATTGCCGATGCATGTTTTTTTCCCATCAGGTTTTGAGACAAGCGATTTAATGACCTTACTTAATTGGAGTTGAATTTTTTCAAAGCTTTGTCGTTCGCTTAATTTTTTTATGAAAGCCGAGCTTTGAGGATTCATATATTCTATGGAACCATCATCGAGCAGGAGCATCACCATTTCAGGTGTTGTGTCGAGCAAAGAATGATGGTTCAGCGCTAAACGCCGAAGCTCTTCTGATTTAACATTTTCCATAATAATTTTGATAGTTAGGCATCAAAATGTTAAATAAATATATATCTATACAAGTCTTACAGATCTATCATAAAAGTGGAGTGACCATAGCTAAGTATACTTATTTTCTAGAATTTTGGAAGAAAAATCTAAATATCAGTAAATATATGTTTTGAAAAGGCTGGGAATTTGGTTTCTTTTTTGAAAAGAATAACCTGTGACTATCCGATCTGATGGATCTCGATTTTAGGGTTTAAAAGTGGAATGTATATTGCTGATGAAGTGTTATACAGATTTTAATAAGATGCTCAACTGAGAAATAAAGTGGGCTCAATGCAATCACAATCAGGCTTACAGCAAAAACGATACCTGGAGACGATAACCCGAAGAAAATGGTTGATTCTGGGTTGTCTTCTTCTTGGAATTACCTGTGGCCTGATTTTTTATCTAAAGCAAACTAATGTTTATAGATGTGAAACTTTGTTGAGTTACCAGCAGCCAAAAATCAGCACTTCTCAAATGTCGCCTGATGAGCAGGCTAATACCAGAGATATAATAAGCACCCTCACCCAAATCGTTGTCAGTCGCTCCAGTTTGGAGAAGATGATTAACGAAGAGAACCTCTACGCAGACTTGCGCGCAGAACTTCCCATGGAGGATGTTGTTGAGGTGATGCGCGACCGCATTAAAATAGTTAGGTCTCGCAGTGGTGATACCTTGGCGCTTGAATATGAAGGAAGTGATCCGGCTGAAGTCGTCCGTATCACCAATGGGCTTGCAGAAAGATTTATTGATGAAGACTTGAAATACCAAAAGCAACGTGCCTCTGAAACATATGCTTACACCCAAAATGAGCTTGAGGTGGCAAAAGCGATGTTAGAAAGAAAAGAGGTGATGATGAGTGACTACAAGCTCAAATACTACAATGAAATGCCAGCCCAACTGGCCAAAAATATGTCCAGATTGGCTGCCTCAGAGGATAAATATCAAGCAATACAGAAATCGATTCAGGATCTGGAGCGAACAAGGATATTAGTCAAGGATCAGATCAACCAGATAAGGAAAAATGTTGAAGAAAATCGAAGACAAGAAGAAGTTCGACAAGCAGAAGTTCGACAAGCAGGTGAACGACAGCAGGGAACTTCTATCAATATTGATCAGCGAACAACACTGGTTATGCTAAAAAGCAGCCTGAGTGAGTTACAGGACAGGCACACTGATCAGCATCCCACGGTAAAACGACTGAAAAAGCAGATCGCCAGCGTGGAGCGTATCATTGAGGAGGAAGAGCAGCAGAGATTGCAAAGTGCCACTCAAGCAGAAACACAGAAAAGCTTCAATGAAGAGTTGTTTTCCTTGGAAACTCAGCTAAAGGATATCAGTTTCAGTATCGATAAACTAGAACAGGAAAAAGAAGAGTTCCGGGTACTGATAAAGAAATATAAAGAGTGGGTTGCGACTTCTCCGGTTAGAGAAGAGGAATGGTCATCATTGCAACGGGAATATGGTGAATTAAAAACCCGTTATGATTCTCTAATTGCTCAAAATCTCCAAGCTTCATCTGCGCTGAACCTTGAAGGAGATCTAAAGGGAAGCCGTTTCAGGGTTGAAAATGCAGCCCGCTTGCCGGAAACTCCCGTGAAACCAGATATTATTAAAATTCTGTTCGTGTCGGTAATGGCTGGGTTATTGACAGGAGGATTGCTTGCTCTTGGCCTAGATGTGCTTGATACTTCATTTAAGAGCAAGGTTGAGCTGGAGAATACTTTAGATCTGCCAGTTATTTGCTCAGTTCCGAGTTTACCCTTGGCTGGGGAAACGATTAAAAAACAATTCTGGTCATTTGTCAGAATAAGTGTTTTTCTGATTTGGTTTTCTGCTCTCTGCGTTGCCTTGGTGTTTTGGGGCAAGGAAGGAAATATCGTTACTCCCTATATTCAATTTCTCAAGTGATCATATGTACTTTTCCTATTACGGTTTAAAAGAGAACCCCTTCGAACTCGCACCTGATGGCTCGTATGTATATATGAGCGAGACCCATAAAGAAGGGTTGGCAACGCTTCGCTATGGGGTTATCGCCAATAAAGGATTTTTGCTTCTGACCGGTGGAGTGGGAGTTGGTAAAACTACTATCCTGAATGCATTGCTCAAAATGTTGGAAAAGAAGGTGAGTGTCTGCCTGCTGAATAACCCAACTATAAAAAAGGAAGAATTTTATCATTACTTATCCACAAAGCTAGATCTAGCCTATGAAGATAATAAAAGCAGTTTCATCCTCCAATTTGAGAAGCTTCTCGTTCGCACTGGCCAGAAAGGGGAAAAAATACTTCTTATCATTGATGAAGCGCAGGCGTTTTCTATTGAACTTCTTGAGGAGATCAGATTGCTCTCAAACCTGGCGGGTACAAGCAACGTTTTTGGCATATTTCTGGTTGGCCAGCCTGAGATACGGGAGCAGCTTGCAACGAGTAAACTGCTTCCTCTAAGACAGAGAATCGGAATCAGATACCACCTGGAACCTCTTTCCAGCAGAGATACAGAGCAATATATTCACTTCAGACTACACAGGGCTGGTGGGCGTAATACTAAGATTTTTACGGAGGAAGCTGTTGCAACGATTCATGAGGCCAGTCAGGGGAATCCACGCCTGATTAATATTCTGTGCGACCACGCCATGCTGAGTGGTTTTGCCAAAGATTCGAAGAAGATCGATAAGGCACTGATCCTTGAATCTCTTGAAGAATTAAGGCTTCCTGGTGAAGCAACACTGCAGACTTCAGAGGTTAGGAGCCGTCCGAGACCACAGCCATCAGAGTTTATAAAACAGCCGAGTCCGCAGCCAACTGAGTTTGTGAGTGAGCCCGAATCGCAGCCCGATGAGGCTGAGAATAAGTCGAGCCGGCAGCAGGCTGAGGTTGCGACCCAAACCAGTTCACAGCCAGCTGAGGTTGCCAGCCAGCCGGAGCCGCAGCCAGCTGAGGTTGCCAGCCAGCCGGAGCCGCAGCCAGCTGAGGTTGCCAGCCAGCCGGAACCGCAGCCAACAGAGGTTACCAGCCAGCCGGACCCGCAGCCAGCTGAGGTTGCCAGCCAGCCGGACCCGCAGCCAGCTGAGGTTGCCAGCCAGCCGCCCCCACAGCCTTCAGGGGGTGTTAGCCAGCCGGACCCGCAGCCAGCTAAGGTTACCAGTCAACCGGACCCGCAGCCAGCAGAGGTTGCCAGCCAGCCGGACCCGCAGCCAACAGAGGTTGCCAGCCAGCCGATACAGCAACCAAAGGAGGTAGTGGACGAGTTGCGACCGCAGTCATCAGATGCTGTGTCCCTGCCGAGAAAAACAGGAAAACCATTGGTTCTTTTCATGATTGCTCTCGCGTTAATGTCAGTCATCATCGTTATGGGGATCATTATTCCTACCGGGATTTAACTATGATTTCTGAGGCGAATTAAGCATGGGCAAGATATCAGACGCACTCGACAAGATTGAATCTTCGGATGATTTCGAAAATGGAGGTTTAAAGCATGTGCGAGAACATCTTAAAGAACCAATTTCTTCGAGAGTTGCCCCAGGTACCGATGAAGAACAGATCGTCGAAGCAATTGAGATCACTGGGAAATGGCAGGGAAAGAAGGAAGAATCAACAATACTGGAGACCGTATCAGATATAACTATCGAAAAGGTTGAAAATCAAGACGAAGTGAGTAGTAAGTGGGACGATCGTCTTTTCAAAGCGGTTAATGGAAAATCGAAACTGCCCGAAGTATTTCAAACACTGAGATCAACAATTATTCATCCTCCTGATGGTAAAAAGATCCCCCAAGCAATCATGGTTACTTCCTCGATAGCCCAAGAAGGCAAGAGTTTTATCGCTGCGAATCTTGGAGTCTCTTTCGCCAGTGGATTGAACCGGCATTGTTTACTGGTGGATTGCAATTTGCGTAAACCAACCCTTGGTCAATCTTTTGGGATAAATCGAAAATATGGTCTTGTTGACTTTCTGAGGGAGCAAGTAAATTTAGCCGATTTGATCAAAGAAACCTCTGTGCCAAAGCTCTCTGTTCTCCCAAGCGGCTGTGTGCCAAATAATCCTGCAGAGCTTCTGAGTTCGTCTCGAGTGAGTGCGTTATTCAAGATCTCTCAAGCATGTATGAGGATTACACTTTTATTTTTGACAGTCCGCCACTGCTTAAGGCAGAGGAGTCTAGTTATTCTTGCGGATAAGGTTGATGCAATTATTATGGTAGTGCGACACGGAGTGACAAAAAGGACCGAAGTACAAAGATTTGTTGATGTCGTTGATAAAGCTAAAATTTTAGGTATCGTATTCAACGACCTGCCAAAGGATCAATGAGCTAAAATTGTTTATAGTCCTACTAGTTCGATTCTCAGAGCGGCAGGTTATATAAAAACATTATTGTGTTTGCGACGACACAGTCACTCCATGACCAGCATAGGACATGAAGCCCAGAACTCCGAGTGATTTAATCGCTTGGTTAGGATATTTAAAACAGAATGGCTATTGTTTTTGGATAATATGTTTGTTGATAAAGATATATTTTGCATGAATTAACTGAGCTTGTCTCGATCTGGAATGGGTGAAGCTTGACCAAATTGCCTTTCGAAAAATGAGTTTCATGCGTTTACATTAAGTAGGCTAATCAATGAAGTATTTTGGACCCCTAATGGGTTGAAAAGAGCGGCGAGTACTCAAGTTTCTAAAAAAACTAACTCTAATTAACAAGGAAATACTGAAGTGAAACCTGCGATAATTTTATCAGGCTGCGGAGTTGGTCTGGCAATAATTAGGAGTCTCGGAATACATGATGTACCCATTACAGTATTTTATTATGACACTCAGTTTGGTTGTGCTTCCAAATACGTTTCAAATAGTTTTTCTATTCCGCACCCTGAAAAGAATGAAGAAGAATTTATCAATGCTCTATTAAGCTATGGAGAAAAATCAGATGGTGGTGTGCTTTTTCCCGCTGATGATGCCACCCTGACTGCTGTTTCAAAGAACAAAAGTCTATTAAAAGAATATTATTTAATAGCTTGTCCAAGTTGGGAGATAACTAAAAAATTTATCGATAAAACATATACATATGAGTTGGCTGAAAAGATTGGAGTGCCGGCACCAAAATCTTTGACACCAACATGCATGGACGAAGCTGTTGAGTTTGGGAAAAAAATAGAATTTCCATGCCTTGTGAAACCATGTAGAAGCCATGAGTATTATGAACATTTTAAGAAAAAAATGGTCAAAGTAGATAATATTGACGGGTTAGTACTTGCATATAATGAAGCACTAAAAGCTAATATTGATGTTATGATTCAGGAGTACATTCCAGGAGAGGACAATAAAGGTGTTAACTATAACAGCTACTTTATCAGGAATGAACCAATAGTCGAATTTACTGCTCAGAAAAAAAGACTTGCTCCACCGGATATTGGCCTTCCGCGGGTGGTCAAAAGTAAGTATGTCCCCGAAATAATTGCTCCAGGCCGAAAGATGGTTAAAGCTTTTCGGTTCAATGGATATTCATGTACTGAATTTAAAAAAGATTTACGTGATAACACTTATAAGCTTATGGAAATGAATGGTCGCCATAATCGATCGGGATTACTGGCCGTTAAGTGTGGTATTAATTTTCCGTGGATCGAGTATCAAGGACTGATAAATCAAGATTTTATTAAAAATTATACTAATGATTATGATTATCCTACTGATGTGTATTGGATTGATGAAATCTGGGATTTCATTTATTTTTTTAAATCAATTACAAAAGGGAATGTAAAACTTTCTCAATATATTAAGCCGTACTACGAAGCACATATCTTTTCAGTATTGGATGTTCAAGATATTCAGCCTTTCTTAAAGCGAATGGGCACTGGTTTTTTAAAACTTAAAAATAAAATTTTGGCGAGTGAAAAATAGAAAAAATATCAAGATTTTAACTAGAGGATATTTTATTTCGAAAGTTGGGATATCAAAATACTCAAGAGTATTGACATAAGCAGAAAAAATTTCTATCCAAGAAGTTTTTCGCAAGTTACTTCAGTGTTGCTTTGCTTCCCTGTGCGATCTGTTATTCGGGAAGATCTTGTTTCTTCTATTTAATGCATTGAACATAGTTAGAAACAACTAGATTTCTCGAGTATTGAATACTTTCTTAAAGTTGCCTGTTGTTAAAGGGCCACATAGATGGGTAGCTTAATATCTTTGCTAATTTGATAGGCCTGTCATTCTTGCTAATTTTCATTAAATCTTCGGCAACTTGAACCGCATTCTCAGACGATGTGTAGGGCAAAATAATTCCGACCTGATTTTCATCATACCACCCTATTTCATCGATCAATCGGAGCCGTGAACCTAAAAAATTTACCAAATACTCAAAATCTTTACCATTATTTAGTTTTTCGATATCAATAACAATGACAGAAAAATCATGGTCGCGCCGATCTGATCTGGCTTTTTCACGTAGGATTGTTTTTTGCATATTCTCGACAGTCAAGAGTCTATCATCGAATTGTGACCCTTTACTTTGAAATATGGTCTCTTTCTGCAAGAATTTTGATTTAAAAATATTTTTCATTGAAGAATATGTTTGGATTTCAAGTTAATAAGCTATTTGACCCGCATGAATATTACATTGCAACATCTATGCCTCAATAACGGAAATCTTTTGGTTAGATGCCTGACAATATATAAGAGCTTTTGTCTTGACTTCTGTTTGACTAAAACAACGAAATTTCAATATTTTGATAGCACCAAGACTTGTGAAATCACTTATTGATTTTGTGAAGGTCAAAACAAGGAGCGAGTACCCACAACTTTTTGCTGGCAGCTAAATTAAGGGATGATTGTTGGCATAGATATGCTGTGTCTTCTCCAGTCAGAAAGGGAATTAGCTCTATCGCGATTGTTTCAATGTTGTTTTTTTCAAAAGCCTTATTTTTTGAGAGCTTAGTGCTTTCGCTGCCTCAAGGCACAGCTCAATCTATCAACGTCACTCCATTTACTGCTAGTCTTTGAACATGGTCAATCTGCTCTGCAGTGTGTTGATATATTTGATTATGCGCCTCTCATTTTTGGTCCAGATGGAGACAAACTGGTACTCAAGATTAAAAATCTGGGTCAGATTCAGAATGGAACCATGTGGTACAAGCTTCCTTTATGGTTGAACCTTCTGGGTACCTTGAAGTTAGTAAGATATTGATAATTATACGAAAAATTAATGAAAACGGTTTATTTCCAAAATTACAGAATTTAATTGAACTGAATCTGCACTTTAGTGAATATAAGAAAATATCACAATATTATGAACATAATATCGTCTTTCACATAATTTTATTTGGATGGCATCCTGTTTCATCTAATTATCAAGAAAAATATTCTTTTATAAAAGAAATTCGTTAGCCTCACCATTTAATTGAAACTATGCTCAAAGGCTAAAGTCTGTACCCGTCACTTTTCCAGTTTTTAAATTCCAAGGGCATGAATATTGCAATGATAAAAATCGTCTGGCTAATTATTGTCGATAAACCATGTTAGGAAACAATAGACAATTGCTAAAAACTCTGAGAGTAAAATTAGCGTATACCCATTTTGCTCTTCAGTACAATTGATTCCTTGAATGCTCTACCAGAATTATTAGAAGACCCAACACGGGGGGTATAGATAAAGGTCTTATTCTCAAAGTAAATGATAAATTAAACTGCTGAGTCTAATTTTACAGTGAATCAAGAACGTCGAAAACACATCAGGTATGAAATACAGAATGCGGTATCAATAGATTCTGAAGGAGTCTTTCAGATAGTAGATATCAGTAGAGGTGGTTTCCGATTTAAATGCCCTCCCCATACTTCTATTTCTGATAACTGGGTAACTGACATCATCAATTCCGTTATCCCTATCGAGGGAGTACCTGTAAGAAAAATCTGGGTATCGATATATGAAAATGAGAGATTCAATCAACCGTTTCTAATAATGGTAGGAGCAAAATTCGGAAGTTTAACAAAGAAAATAAACTGAAGCTAATAGAACTATTACAAAGTAAGTCCCTCAGACAGATTTTAGAGGGAAATTAACATATATAGAAAAAGATGGAAGGTATGTACGAATCATCAACTTACGTTATTCAGAGAAAGCCCAAACTGGTAAGAGAAACTAGACTCAATTTCAGCCATAACGTTGAAAGTGTGGAATGCTCTATAATTTCTAAAACTCCAGTTTGGAAGCGCGGAATGGACATTGTTTTCTCTACCTTGATGTTGATTTTCCTAGCGCCAGTTTTGCTGCTTATATACATAGCTATTAAGATTGCTTCCCCGGGGCCAGCATTCTTTAAGCAAGAAAGAGTAGGGTATCTTGGCAAATCTTTTAACATGTACAAATTTCGCACAATGAAAATAGATGCGTCGGAAAGTGCACATAAAAATCAGATATGTAATGAAATTTCAGAACAATCTCACCTTCAATAAGATCGAAAATGATTCACGGATATTTCCACTAGGCAGTCTTTTAAGGCAAAGCTGCCTGGATGAGCTGCCCCAACTATTAAATGTATTAAAAGGAGATATGAGTCTTGGTCGGCCCGCGACCGGAGTTACCTTATGCAGTTAACGAATTTAAATGTTGGCATTGTGCTCGACTTAATGTTTTGCCAGGATTAACAGGACTATGGCAAATAAATGGTAAAAACAGCACAACATTTGAACAAATGATTCGATATGATATTAATTACATTCGGCGAAGATCAATTCTCCTCGATATAAAAATATTAATATTAACGATTCCGGCAATCATTAAGCAAGTAATCAAGGAGTAAATAAATAATTAGCGACTGTCAATTATTTATCGAAAATCGATTAGTAGCACGCCTGCCATTGCAAAATAGTTTATTTACAATTTTCAGGAATTAACGAAATGTTTTATGGATATAGTCTTTGGAATTATTCATAAATAACAAAAATAACAATGAATAAAATTTAATAGAGCTTTTTACTTTTCGCACTGACACTAAAGTGTCATATTAGGGTAAAATTTGTCTACTCGCCATACAATAATAAATTCACGCTTATTTATAGCATTAAAATTGATACCATAACTGATTGCAATAATTGTAGAATTTTAAACAATAGAATTCAAGAACATTTTTTTGGTTTGGCACTCTATTTGCAACTGTTATAACTGTTAACAAAAAGTGTCGTAGTGTGCCATTAACAAATAGATTTTTAGTATATTAATTATTACTAAAATAATTAGATAATATTGTATGTGTTTATTTGGAAAACTAGGTTGATATCGAATGGTAGTTTACTAAATACATAGAAACAATTTAATGCGAGGAATAAATGATTAGAATGGGAATTATAGGTCTAGGGCACTGGGGACCAAATCTTGAAAGAAATTTCTTGAACTTCCCGGACACAGAATTGACGGCAGTCTGTGATTTAGACGATGCTCGTCTCGAAAGAGCCAATACCAGCAATCCCAATGTTTATAAAACCAAGAGATGCAAGGGAATTACTTAGCAAGAAGTTAATTGATGCAGTAGTAATATCGACTCCGACTAACACACATTACACATTGGCCAAAATAGCATTGGAAAATGGTATCCATACCTTTGTTGAAAAACCTTTGGCTACAAAATCCGCCGAGTGTGAAGAATTAATTGATCTTGCCGATAAAAGTAAAGCTATCTTGTTTGTTGGCCACGTTTTTCTGTACAATAATGCCGTAAATACGATGAAAGAATTGGTAGATAATGGAGAGTTGGGCAATATCATCCATATAAATGCCAGTCGTCTAAATCTTGGACCTGTAAGGCAGGACGTAAATGCTTTGTGGGATCTGGCGCCTCATGATATTTCCATAGTACTTGAATTGTTAGGCAAATTGCCAGTTTCAGTCAATTGTCAAGGTTTAGCGTATTTGAAGCCTGGTGTACAAGATGTGTGTTCCCTGACGATGCATTTCGAAGATAACTGTATGGCAACAATTCATGTCAGTTGGCTTGATCCAAACAAAACAAGGTTAATGACGATTGTTGGTGATAAAAAAATGGCAGTATTTGACGATAATGAGCAACTTGAGAAAATTAAAATATTCGACAAATCTGTATAATGGTAAAAGTTATACCAATGGTACTTATGCTGATTTTCAATTCAGCAATAGATATGGAGGAACCTGGATTCCATGGTTGGAACTTGCTGAACCATTAAAAATTGAATGCCAAAGTTTTCTAAACTGCATTGTTGCAAATAAAACTCCCAAAACAGACGGAAAAAATGGAATGGATGTAGTCAAAGTGCTTGAGGCTGCTGATATTTCACTGCATAATAGCGGAGGCAGGGTTGCGCTTAATAGATAGATAATTCTGATTCTATTGCTTTTGAATTAAAACATAGCAATCCATACAAATAGAAAAGACATATCAATATAGGAAATCAATAAATTGCTATACAAGGGTTATATTGATTGTAGCCCTATTTAAACTATTCAATTCTGCCAAGACTAGACAAGGGAGAACTATTATCTTAGAAGAACATCCCAGATTTTTCTGGTGTCAAAATGACCTTCCCAAAATCAATCGGTCCAGATTTTTTTCATAAAAAAAGATCGATAGATAAGCCTATAATTTGGGGAGTTATCCTCAGCATGAATTATCGGCATGTTGTTTCAAATTTAGATTCAGATATATTAGGCATAGCTCTGAGATATAGGATATATTGAGCTTTAAATACAATCAGTCGGACAACAGTGACAGGTCAAGATTGTTTCTGTTGGGTATAATTTGTCACCGGTTTATTGTTTGAGAGCCTATCTCACTTATAGTGCACCGAAATCCGGTTTAGACTCTAACGAAATTTTTGTAATTAATCGTTTCCGGGAGTGCAAAAAATGAACGAGTTAAATGAAGCAAGTATCCTATAAAGTGGATGAGGTCTCCACCAATATAAGCAGTTGAATTAAACCGTCTGAAAGCCCAGGTAGAACTGTTTTGGGATAAGGAAATCAAAACATATTGTGATCTTGGGCTTACAGACGGAATGAACATCCTGGAATGCGGCAGTGGTCCAGGATATCTGACAGAGAGACTTATATCCCGTTTTCCCAACATATTTATTACTGGATTGGAAATCGATCCTTTTTTAATCGAAGTGGCGAATACGCAGTCTGAGGAGAAGGGATTGGATAGGCATGAGTTTTTTCAAGGTTCAGTTTTGGAAATGGAATTTCCCGACGAGTCATTTGATTTCGTGATTGCCCGATTACTGCTAGAGCATCTTCCCGAACCAGAAATTGCGGCAAAGGAAATTCACAGAGTTCTAAAGCCTGGTGGCAAAGTGGTAATCATAGATAATGACTTTGAAGTACATCTCAACACCTATCCCGTATATACCTGAATTAGATTTACTATATGATGCTTATTGCCGAGCAAGAATTAATGAAGGAGGAAATCCTAAAATTGGTCGCGAATTACCTTACATTCTGAAAAAATCGAGGTTTCTGAATGTTGATATCGCGACAATTATTGCTCATAGCGAAGTCGTCGGAGATGAGATATTTCTGAAATCAGAAGGGTCAGGTATCCCCGCAAAATTAGTGGAAGACGGCTATTTATCAGCAGACATACTAGAAAACCTAACTGGCAAATGGTACGAAATTCTACAGGAAGAGAATCATGCAGTGTTCAGGCAGTTATTCATTGTCAGGAGGGGAAAAAAGTTTAACCGAGGATTACTCAGTAGCAGGGGAAATTTCTCAGGAAGATATTGCCAGTTCCATCGTAACAACAGGAATAGTCTCTCCAGAAGGGAATAGTGAAGGGGCGCTCGAAACAACAATTTTAAGTCCAGCAACATTGGTTGATTGTGAAAAAAAGATATCAGAAATATGGTGCAATGTTTTGGGGGTTAGTGATATTGGCATTAATGATAATTTCTTCGAACTTGGCGGTAACTCACTTTTGGCAGTCCGAATTGTAAAGGATATAAAAAAGGTTCTTACCGGGAACATCTCTGTAACTCAACTATTCCAGTATCCAACGATCAGTTCGCTTGCGGCAGACCTAACAGAGGGCGCAAATGATCTCTCTAAAACAGAAAACTTTGAAGACAGGGCAAAAATGCGGAGAAACGCGATTACTATGAGGAGACGGCAAGCCGTCGATAATTGATTGCCGTGTCGTCTGCCAGCTGTGGGAATTTTCTCAGATAGGCAAGTGTTGAGAAACTGCAGAGGAAATAATTATGAATGACATATACACTTCGACTGATGAAGATAATTTTGATGTAGCGATCATTGGCATGTCAGGGCGTTTCCCCGGTTCGAAGAATATTGAAGAGTTCTGGGAAAATCTTTGTCTTGGCGTTGAGTCTGTAGAATTTTTTTCTGATGAAGAATTAAGCAGGGGTGGGGTAGATAGTGAGACACTTGACGATCCGAATTATGTAAAGGCATCACCTACCTTAGATCAGGTCGATATGTTTGATGCCTCCTTCTTTGGCTACTCTCCTCGAGAGGCTCGAGACATGGACCCGCAGCACCGGCTTTTTCTTGAGTGCTCCTGGGCAGCTTTGGAGCATGCAGGATACGAGGCAGATTCATATAAAGGTACCATAGGGGTTTACGGCGGAACTTCTATGAGTGTGTACCTCTATTTTTGCGCGACTTTGCCCTTAATTTATCATGAGCAAATACCTTTGCTGATAGGTAATGATAAAGATTTCCTGACCACACGTGTTTCCTACAAGCTCAACCTGACTGGGCCCAGTGTCAATGTTCAAACTGCCTGCTCGACGTCACTTGTTGCTGTTCATATGGCCTGTCAAAGCTTATTGAACAATGAATGTGACATGGCTTTGGCCGGCGGCGTTTCACTGCGTATTCCACAGACAATGGGATACTTTTATCACGAAGGTGGAATGGTATCACCTGATGGACATTGCAGACCATTTGATGCGCGGGCTCAGGGGACAACTTTTGGCAGCGGCGTTGGAGTCGTGGTACTTAAACGCTTGGTTGATGCTATTGCTGACCGAGATACGATATGGGCTGTGATTAAAGGTTCTGCTGTCAATAATGACGGTTCCCTCAAAGCCGGTTTTACTGCCCCCAGTGTAAATAAACAGGCTGAAGTCGTGAAAACAGCACTGGCAATGGCCGAAGTGCATCCCGAAACAATAGGTTACATTGAAGCGCATGGAACAGCCACTCCGCTCGGTGATCCAATTGAAATTCAGGCATTGACCCAAGCTTTCAGGACCCAAACAAAGAGATCAGGCTATTGTGCGATTGGATCCGTAAAATCTAATATAGGCCATCTCGATGTCGCAGCAGGTGTAACAGGTTTGATTAAAGTGGTTCTGGCATTGAAATACGGCAAGATCCCTCCAAGTCTACATTTTCCAAACACCGAATCCAACAATTGATTTTGAACACAGTCCGTTTGTTGTAAACGACAAATTACGTGAGTGGAAGGTTTCAGGCTACCTCAGGCGGGCTGGTGTTTCTTCATTGGGAGTTGGTGGCACGAACGCCCATGTTGTAGTGGAGGAAGCACCGCCTTCGACATCGGCTGAAACCATGAAGTCTTGGCACATTCTACCCATATCCGCCAAAACGTCCACGGCTTTAGAGGCTTTGACGACCGATCTTGCCAGGTACCTGGAGAAACATCCTGAACTCACCCTTGAAGACACCGCAGCGACACTTCAAAATGGTAGAAAACATTTTGAACATCGTCGAACACTTGTTTGCGTGGATCGGCAGGATGCGATTGAAACACTTTCAGACTTGCCACCTGGACGTGTTTTCTCATCCCTATCTAACAGGGAGAGGCCGGATGTTATTTTTATGTTTTCAGGTCAGGGCTCACAATATGTTAATATGTGCCTGGATCTGTACGACGAAGAACCTCTATTCCAAGAGCAGGTGGATCTTTGCTCCGAGATTCTCAAGCCCCATCTTGAGCTGGATCTCCGGGAGTTGCTTTATCCTGTTGAATCACAAGCTGAGGCAGCTGCCCAACAGCTCACTCAAACTAATATTACCCAGCCTGCTCTCTTCACTATAGAATATTCTTTGGCTAAATTTTGGTCCAATTTGGGAATTAAGCCATCCGCGCTCGTGGGACACAGTATCGGAGAATATGTTGCGGCTTGTGTTTCCGGAGTGTTTTCTCTAAATGACGCACTCCAACTCGTCGCTACACGTGGCAGGCTGATGCATTCCCTACCTCCCGGGTCGATGCTTGCGGTTCCACTTTCCGAGAAAGATATACAACCTTATTTATCCCAAGAGATATCGCTTGCTGTGCTTAATAGCGCCTCTATTTCAGTGGTTTCTGGAGAAGTTGAGGTAATTACCCAACTAGGCGACAACCTCCAGGAAAAAGGAATAGAAAGTACCGTTCTACGCACTTCACATGCGTTCCATTCAGCGCTAATGGACCCGATTCTTGAAGAGTTTACGAAGTCTGTTGATGAGACCAGAAGACATTCGCCTAACCTCCCGTTTGTTTCAAATGTAACGGGGAAATGGATAACGTCCGAGCAGGCAACTGACCCGATATACTGGGCTAATCATCTTCGTCAGACCGTTAAATTTTACCATTGTGCCGAACATCTGTTAACAACATGCCCCGATGGCGTTTTTCTTGAGGTAGGCCCAGGACAGGTTTTATCTAGCTTGTTGAAACAACATCCAAGATTGACACAAAAACACGTCGTTCTCGCATCGACCAGAAGACCAGTTGAAGAGAAGGATGATGTCCAATTATTTCTCAACACTTTAGGACAGCTTTGGCAAAACGGAGCACAAGTAGAATGGGATCAACTGTACACTGAAGAGAAACGTAACCGGGTTCCGTTGCCAACATACCCTTTTGCAAGAGAACGCCATTGGCTTGATCCAACCTCCAGACAAGCAAAAGACGATGCAATATCATTCAGTAATGGATTATCGCATGAACAAAACGCAGAACCTAAACAATCTGTCGATGGACCTGTTGAGTCACAGGCTGAGCAAAATATGGGCGAGTCACGTCTGTCCCGGATTCAAGATCTGGTGCTCAAAATAGTAGCTCAGGTATGGGGCTGCGACCCAGAAAAAATAAGCGCGACAGTAAACTTCCTGGAGCAGGGTTTTGACTCTCTTTCGTTGACTCAAGTCTCGAGCACTATCCGAAAGAAACTAAAGATGCAGGTGACCTTTTCACAACTCATGGAAGAGTTGTCAACAGTCGAGAAGGTTTCTTACTATTTAGATCAGCAGCTGCCTGTGGAGATCGGCACAAGGAACGATGACTTTCCACCAGAAAAGTATGGAAACAATTCAATCACGGGGCAAAGACAAGAATATAGCTCTGATAGTGACATCAAACTGCTCAGATCAGAAATACAAAGTCTAACCAGACAAGTTGAAAATCTCGCCAGCAAAGTTTTAACGAAAGAAGGCAACGCGGGTGAATCTCCCGTTATAAATTTTGATGAAAAAGGTAATACCATTATACCCTTATCTGAGGCTCAACGTGAAGTTTGGTTTTCCTGTCAGTTAGATGAGAATGCCACTAGAGCTTACAATGAATCATTACTAATCACTCTGAAAGGTGAGCTGGAACGCGACATACTGCAAGTATCCATTCAAGAACTTATTAATCGCCACGATTCATTGAGGGCCGTATTTTCTAAGACAGGGGAACAACAGTCAATTCGTGGTTCTGCTGACCTAGCTCTGACAGTGCATGATTTAACACATAAGACTGATGATGAGCAGAATGAGGAGCAAGTTACCCTGATTGCAGAGCAGAATCAAACGCACTTTGACTTGGCGAATGGACCATTATTATTAGCACAACTGCTCGCATTAGGTCCGACCAGTCATGTCCTCCATGTGACCTACCACCATCTTATTATGGACGGATGGTCGGCTCATGTTTTCCTGGTCGAACTCAGCAAACTATACGCAGCCAAAAGTTCGAATCGAACACCCAGCCCGCCTAAGGCAATGCAGTACCGGGATTATGTTGATTGGTACCTCAAGCCTGAATCAAAAGCGGAGCGTAAGAAAGCAGAGCAGTATTGGGTAGATAAATTTGCTGATCTCCCAGCTGCCGTTGAATTGCCTCTGGATCGGCAGAGACCGCCGCAAAGATCATATCGGTCCGAACAAGTACACGTATCCCTTGATGCTGAAGTGTGCGATGCTATCAAAAAGGCGTGTTCAGAACTCAACTGTACCTTGTTTCACTTCATTTTTTGCACCTTCAATGTATGGATTCATAGACTTACCAATCTTGAAAATATAGTCGTCGGAGTACCTGTTGCAGGCCATATCTCATCTGCTCTCGCGGATAATCCTGACAGTTTTCACCTTATTGGGCACTGTGTCAATATGCTTCCAATTCGTTCTACGATTCAGCCGGAAACTTCGTTCTCCCTTCTGATAGAGAGGTTGAAGCAGGACATTCTGGAGGCTCGACGCCATGAGAACTTATCCTACGGAAAGCTGATAGAAAGGCTGAACCCCCCTCGAAATTCTAGCCAATTGCCGCTCGTCTCCATAAGTTTTAATCTTATCAGCAGCGTCCCTGAGCTTGACTGGGGAACATTACACGCAGGTGTCGAGTACCCTCCCAAACCGTTTATCTTTTTTGATCAAATGATCAACGTCGTGGCGTCATCTGGAAAAATCCAAATTAAGTTTGATTACAGTACCGACTTGTTTGATTCCAAGACTGTTGAACGCTGGCTGGAACAGTGGCAGCGCGTTATAGAGGGCTGTTTGAACGAACCGGAAGCAAAAATAGAGGAGCTTCCACTTCTTGGTGCAGAAGAAAGACAAAGGTTGTTAATAGATTGGAATTCGACTTTCAGAGAGAATCCACTGGATAAATGCCTTCATGAGCTTATAAAGAATCAGGCTGAACGAAATCCTCACGCCACAGCTGTTCAGTTCGAAGATCAGATACTTACTTACAGTCAGCTTGAAAAGAAATCAAACAAACTTGCGAACTATCTAACTTCCATGGGAGTCGGTCCAAACAAACTCGTAGGTGTTTATCTGGAACGATCAACGGAGATGCTCATAAGTGTTCTGGGGATACTCAAGGCCGGAGGTGCGTATGTCCCGCTGGATCCGGCGTATCCCGCAGACCGTATTTCTTATGTGCTTGAAGATGCAGACGCAGTAGTTCTTGTGACGCAGGAAAGTCTACTGGTCTCCCTCGGAGAAATTTCTGCAGCTATCGTAAATCTTGATACCGACAGAAAGAAAAAATTGAGGGTCAAAATGTAGAAATGAGGGATTCTGATGCAGGCCCCGGCGACCTCGCTTATGTTATTTATACTTCAGGCTCAACAGGTAAACCTAAAGGAGTCCAGATCCACATCGCGCAATCGTCAATTGCCTCTGCTCCATGAGGCGAAAGCCAGGGCTTAGCCAAGATGATGTCCTGCTTGCGGTGACCACTTTATCATTTGATCTTCACACCCTGGAGATTTTTCTCCCGCTAATTACTGGCGCGAGTATCGTTATTGCACCTCAGGTCAGCACGACTGATGGCAGGGCATTAGTTGAGGCAATGGAAAAATATGACGTAACCGTCATGGAAGCGACACCAGCCTCGTTTCGGCTTATGTTGGCTGCAGGTTGGAGTGGCAGTCCTGAGCTTAAAATCCTTTTTGGTGGGGAACCTTTACCACGGGACCTTGCCAGACAACTCTTGCCAAGGTGTTCTGAGCTATGGAACATGTATGGCCCGACTGAGACCACGCTCTGGTCTACATGTGTGAGTATAACTGATGAGAGTGATATACATATAGGGCGCCCCATGGACAATACGGACGTGTACATCGTGGACCAGGCCATGCAGGCTGTGCCCATTGGAGCCGTCGGCGAATTGCTCATTGGAGGGGAAGGCCTGGCAAATTGCTACCATAAGCGCCCGGAGCTCACAGAGGAAAAATTTGTTGACCATCCCTTTAAGCCAGGGAAGAAAATCCATCGTACAGGGGATCATGCAAGGTATAGAGCTGATGGAAATATTGATTGCCTCGGACGGATAGACAATCAAGTGAAGATTCGAGGTTTTCGCATTGAACTTGGTGAGATTGAGTCTACTCTTGCGCAACACAATCTTGTCGCAAGCTCGGTGGTTGTTGCACGTGAAGACGAACCAGGTGAAAAACAGCTCGTCTGCATATTTTGTCCTGTCGATAGAGAGCGACCAGATTTAGCTGAATTACGTCAATTTCTGCGACAGCAGCTTCCCGACTATATGGTTCCCTCCTCCTTTGTAGTTTTAGAAAAATTTCCTTTGACGCCGAATGGCAAAATTGACAGGAAAGCCTTGCCGAGGCCTGAGGCTCAAACTGATGCAAAGAGAGGACATATCTGGCACCCTTAGGAGAAACGGAGCAGGCTCTTGCCGAAATCATGGCTTCCGTTCTAAATTTGGCCAGAGTAGGCCGAAATGATAATTTCTTCCATTTGGGAGGTCACTCGATACTTGCTGTTAAGTTTTTTTCAACCATCGAGAGTCGATTCGGCAAGCGGCTTCCTTTGGCAACACTATACGAATTCCCCACAGTGGAAAATTTATCGCTGCTCCTCGAGATAAGGCCTATGAAGTGTCATGGGACCCAATGGTTGACATACAATCACAAGGTTCTAAAAGGCCACTCTTTTTCATGCATTCAGAGGGTGGTAATGTGCTTGAATATTACCATTTATCCCGTGAACTTGGCTTAGACCAACCATTCTATGCTCTACAAGCACATGGGCTGGATAGTGGTATCACAAAATATAACAGATCGAAGAAATGGCGAAGCGGTACATCAAGAAATCAGGAAAGTACAGAGCAATGGCCCCTACTTGCTGGGTGGCTATTGTCTGGGTGGCCTCATTGCCTATGAGTTGGCACAGCATTTTGTTGAGCAAGGGGAAGAAGTTGCCTTTTTGGGGTTGGTTTCAACCGTTGATCCTTATCATTGGAAAGAAAAGATTAAGGATTTGACTTTCTTTAAGCGGATTTGTATCCGGCTCAAGAAAGAATTGGTCTGGAGCTTGAAAATTTGAGCTTCCTGCCGGTTCGAGAAAAAATGGCATACTCATGGGACAGATTCAATACTGCAGCCACAATCTGCCAAACAATACTTGAAGGCTATGCAGGGACGATTATTGAAAAAATTCAATAAAGAGATGAATGGCCACTCGAGTGCATACAAATTAAAGCTGATTAAGGAAGCCAATATTGAAGCTTTCTTTGCATATAATCCGGTTGAGT
>CAVWXN010000006.1:5000-112472 GCA_963759125.1 uncultured delta proteobacterium | reverse complement strand
TGCTCTTGATGAAGTTGGTATCGAGATCATCGTAGGGGCAAATGAGCAAGCCTGCGCATTTGCAGCAGGAGGGTATTCAAGGGCTGGAAGTAACGTTGGTATTGCTGTCGTGACATCCGGACCGGCTATTACCAATACACTTACAGCCGTTGCTGATGCAAATGCTGATTCCATTCCCTTAATGGTCTTCGCCGGCCAGGTTGCTCGCACTAAAATGGGCACTGATGAGTTTCAGCACATCAATGTTGAAAGCATATTTGCTGATGCTGCAAAGAAAGTTATTCTGGTAAATGAACTGCAGGATGTTGAAGAGGTGGTAAAGGACGCCTACTTTCTAGCCAGATCGGGGAAGCCCGGACCTGTTGTTATTGATTTTCCATTTGACATTCAAAAAACTAGAGGGAAGATACCAGGGAATCAACCCTAAACGGTTCCTGAGCAAGTACGACGAAGAAAGACACCTCGGTGAAAATCAATGCCGCCAGTTCTTCGATTTGTTGAAGAAAGCGCGGAGACCACTTCTTTATGTCGGTGGTGGTTTGAACTCTTATGACGCAAGCGAACGGATCAGAGAATTTAACAGACGTTTCAAAGTACCGTCAATCCACAGCCTGATGGGAAAGGGTGTACTTGAAGAGAAATCAGACTGGTCTTTGGGAATGCTGGGCATGTTCGGTGTACCTGCAGCAAATATGGCTATCCAGAAAACGGACCTCTTCGTGGCTTTTGGAATTCGCTGGGATGACCGTGTATCTCAGAAGGTTGGAGAGGCCGGTCTGGAGGCGGACATTGCTTACTTCGATATAAACCCGAAGAAGGTCCATGAGGTACGCTTTTCCCGTAGTCCGAAGTTCTCTTTCATCGGCAAGGCCGAAACAGCCCTTGATGATTTGCTCAAATATGCCGAGGTGCATGATATCCGTCTCGATATTGGAGAGTGGCAAGAATATTCAAGGCAGCTGAAAAAGAGGTTCCCACTAGATTTCAACAGGAGTACTCAATCCATCCAGCAGGCAGAGGTAATGGAACTGTTTTGTAATCATATTACCGAGGATATGAAAATCACTACTGGGGTCGGTAATCACCAGATGCTTGCGGCACAGTACTTGAAGACATTGAAGCCAAAATCATTTTTGACGTCAGGTGGTTATGGAACAATGGGGTTCGCCCTACCGGCAGCAATCGGAGCACATTTTGCTGATCCTGATGCGACAATCATTGCCATTGATGGAGATGGAAGTCTACAAATGAACTTGGGCGAACTATTAACCATTGGCAAATATGGGTTACCGGTAAAGGTTCTACTATTAAACAACCACGGTGACTGCATGGTGAGGAATTATCAAGATTATGTTTATGAGAGTAGGTATGTCGGAACTGAAAAGATTACATCTTTTAATTTTGCAGAGTTTGCAGGGGTTGCAAATTTTAAATTTTACAAGCGCGTTGAAGACAGGAGTGATCTCAAACAAAGTTTGGTTGAGCTGATAGATGCTGTAGGGCCTTCTTTCTTGGAGGTTCTTTGTGATGTGGACGAAACGCTTTATCCACGAATTCCGGGTGGCTTAGGCTATAAGGATATGGATTTGGGTCCGTATATGGGAAACAGCTAAGATCTCGCTTTTAAAAATGATCTCCCAGTGCAATGCCAAGAGAGATAGTGTTGATTTAGTCTCTAATACTGGCCCTTTGCAACTTCCAATTTGGTCTCACTGTTCTTATTAAATTTTTCCCGACCAATTTAATGAACCGATTAATCAAATACATTTTAAAACGTATGTGCTTTTGAGGATTTCACATCATCGGAATATTTTTCGACGCTGATATCTCTTTCAGAAGATAGAATAGTGTATGTTGAACAATATTTTGACTCAATACGGACATCAGCATGTAAAGATGTTCCTTCATGGGCAAGCCTCAGTTTTTGAGTCAAACGCACAGCTTAAGAGTGATTCCTGAGTAGCCTGCAGAGACACACGTTATCGCAGTGGTGGAGGCTATAAATGGCAATTTTAACCATTTAAGCAAACCTGCAACTTAGGACTGTTCCTGATAGGTTACCGGTCACCCATCCCTCCAATTGAAGAGATTCGTTTCGGCAATGTTAACCTTTTATGATTATCTGCAAATCCAATTTGTTCCTTTGAGTTTTCGAGAAGGCATTTCATCTAAATAGGAGAGATTTGATAAGGCAACCGTCACAAAGAAAAGACTTTCGGTATTGTTGACGTGTTTCTTATAAATCCTCTATCCAGACCGATACTACGCATTCTGCGTAATCAACATTTCGCCGTAATTTTGTAAGTCCTTTATAACTATATAGGGGAGGTACCCTGGGGGTGGGTACCCCCTACCCCCATCTATGTTAATTCATAGATTCCGTAGAACGGGCGTAGAACCAAACAAAAAAGCGGTTAAGCCAAAATGGCCTAACCGCTTGATTTAACTGGTACACCAGGAGCGATTCGAACGCCCGACCTACGGATTCGTAGTCCGTTGCTCTATCCAGCTGAGCTACTGGTGCACGGGAGTGTCTTTATACTCCAGATTGTGGTTCAACTCAAGCCCGTTTTTTTTTCAGGCTCCTCTTTTTCAGCCTTGAGGAAGGCGATCTCGTGTTCACTCGGCTTAAGGGTCGGATCGGCGGTGATGATGACCTTCGTCGAGTATTTTTCCTCAAGCTCCATGATTTCCTGGCGCTTGTTATTGAGCAGATATTGGGCGACATCGAGCGGAAACTTGCAGTCGACTCGGACGATCGGCTTTCGGCTTGCGCCGGTATGGATTCTGCGCAGATAAAATAGGGCCAGCATTTCCACCGACTTCACCATACCCCTGCCCCGGCAATGATCACAGACCCGATAATTGCTCGATTCGATCGGCGAGCCGAGTTTCTGCCTTGAGATCTGCATAAGGCCGAACCGCGATATCCGACTGATGTCGACCTTGGCTTTGTCTCTTTTCATAGCCGTTTTGACCTGCTTTTCCACCTCCCTGATATTCTTGCTGCTGCGCATATCGATAAAATCAACGACGATCAACCCACCAAGATCACGCAGCCGCAGCTGTCTGGCCAATTCCGCGGCCGCCTCCGAGTTAGCCTGGAAGATGGTCTCCTCAAAGTTCTTACCCTTGCCGGTCGAGCCCGAATTGACATCTATCGAAACCAGGGCCTCGGTGGGCTCAATCACAATCGAACCCCCCGACGGAAGATTAACGGTGGGCTGATAAATCGATTCGATCTGATCCTCGACACTGTACTGGTTGAAAATCGGCCTCGCCCCACGGTGCAGTTTGACTTTTACCTGGCGCTGCTTGGCCGGAAGCATTTCGGTAAAATCCTTTACCTTCTCGAGTGCCGCCACATCATCGACCAGGATTTCCTGGGTGGTCGGATCAAAGTGTTCGCGCAGAAATCGCATCACGCAGTTGTGATCCTGGTAAAGCAGCCCGACGCCTTCGAGATGCTGCCCTTTGCTCTTGATTTCTGTCCAGAGCTTGAGCAGAAACTGGACATCCCTCGTTAACGCCGTCTTGGTGATATCGACACTGGCGGTTCTTACAATCCAGCCGATTCCTTCAGGAATCGACAGTGAGTTCATAATCTCCCGCAAACGGCCGCGCCGCTCCTCCCCGGAAATTTTGCGCGATATTCCTTCCGAATCCGAGCCGGGCATGAGCACAACACAGCGTCCCGGCACCGACAGATAAGTAGTGAGGTTGGCGCCCTTCTTGCCAACTTCCTCCTTAACGACCTGGACGAGCATCTCCTGCCCTTTGGCGATAACATCGCTGATGCTCAGCTTTTTCCATTGCTGTGCTTCCACCAGCTTCTGGATATCCCGCGGTAGTTCCTGTCGGTAATACTCGGGGTGAATTTCACTAAACGCCAGGAAGCCGTTTTTCTCCGTCCCATAATCGACGAACGCCGCCTGAAGGTTGGGCTCGACGGCGACTACCCGGGCCTTGTAAATATTATTTCTTGTCTGAACCCGGCTGATGGTCGTCACATGAAGTGATTCAAGCCGTCCATCCTCAAGCAGGGCCAGCCTGCATTCTTCCGGTTCATCAGCATTTATCAACAGCTTGATGACCGGCTTATGCTCCTTGGCAGACTGCGGTTGAGCTCTCTTCTCTTTTGCCTCGACAGGCGATTCGTCGTCTGGTGACTCCGCTGCATCGCTCTTCTCTTTACTTTTCTGCGATTTGGTTTGCGATCTTCTGCCTCGGCCTCTCCTGGGCTTCTGAGCTTTTTTCTCCTGCTGCGCAGATTTTTCCTCGGGGGCTTCTGGATCCAAATTCGACGAACCCTCGGCTTCGGTGGATTCGCTGTGTGTGGATTCGCCGCTTATCCCGTCCCCAGAATGAGCCGAAACCGTATCGGCAACGGGTGTATCTGTTGAGGACTGATCGGCAGAAGTCGGCTTCGAAACACTTTCTCTGGCAGCCTCACTTCTTTTGATCGTTTTTTCAGATTCTTCAGTATCCGAGCTGGCAGGAGACTCCGAGGGAGCTGGTTCATGACTTTCGTGAATAACCCTGCTTTTCCACCAGGCCCCGGTGGTGGTTTTGATTTTGGATATGAGATTGGATTTTTCTGACGATTTACTGTCTTTTTCCGATGGTGACATACAACTCCTTGCAGCAGAAACCGATCAGCCAGATCGGCTCCTGCACCTTCCGGGTGTCAGGTGAATTGTTGCCCGTGGCACAATCCTTAACACCACTCATTTTCATGGTAACCAATTATTACCGTTTTACCGGCACCGTCTGTTCCGCTCTGCCCGGATTAACCGGTACAGGAAATATCGAGATTTTTTACTGCGGACAGACAATGCCTCCAATTTCCGCGGGATCCAACTCGTTGGCAGTAACTCTGCCAACCTGTACTGAAAAGATCCCAGTCGTCTGTGAGGCCGTCCTGTTAAGTATCGCTACCCACCCCCGCCATCATTACTGCTACCGGTCGTTGGCATGGCTTTTACAGGTGCCCCCTGTTCTACCAGAATATAGTCATCTTTTTAGCGAGCATTTCGAAAAAAGATGGTTTTATCGTTTATTCGCGGTAAACTGACAGGAAAGTATATCATATATCCTTTATTATCAAGGCAAAACTGTTACTTTTGGCTTGACACCGAAGGGCTCGAACCGTACATTTCGGACCTTGAAGGGCCGGAACGGAAACCGGGTTCGGAGTGTGTCCGGTAAAAGCCATGTGGTCGTTTACCACTTCATGTTTCAAAGGAGAGTATCGTGACAAAGCTGGTGCCACGTCTGTCAGTCTTGATCCTGTTTTTCTGCATTTTTTCCTCTCTGATTATCTCTGTGCCGGTCGCCAGCAATGCCGACGAATCGTCCTCGGCCGCCCAGAAAGTTGCCACCGAAGAGTGGGATATCAGCGCCGATAAGATCATTCGTTACGAAAATCCAGAAAGTATCGTGGCCGAAGGAAATATCGTTCTGATCAAGCGTAAGAAAATCCCCCCAAAACCGCCGGGATCAGAAGATGGAGTTGAAGGAGTAACAGACTGGAACGTCCTGCTCGAAGAAGGGCAGCCCGAGGTGGAAGTGACACCAGAGAGTCTGGATACCGAACAGGAACCTGTCTACGAAGATCAAATCATCATCAAGGCAGACTGGATGACCTATGACGTCGTCCTGAATACCATAAAAGCACGGGGTAACGTCTCCGTAGAAGCCGACGATCAATCCATTATTGCAGAACAGGCAGTTGTCAACCTGGAACAGGAGACCGGGACATTCAAGAAGGCGACCATCCTCGGCAGCGAAAAGGATCTGCACCTTGAAGCCGAAGTTATCGAAAAAGTCGGTTTCAAAACTTATCATATAGAAGACGGCTGGATAATCACCTGTAAAATCCCGGAAGGCAAGAAAGCTCCATGGAGTTTCGCCGCCAGTGATGTCATTATAGAACAGGACGGCTATGCGAAACTCAAGCATGCCCGTTTCCGTATCAAAGATGTGCCGGTATTCTATTCGCCATTTCTTTACATACCGGCGAAAAACAAGAGAGAGACAGGTTTTCTGCTACCAGAGTTGAGCACGGCAGAGAACAGTGGTTTCGGGTTTAACCTGCCATTCTTCTGGAATATCTCAGATTCCACGGATCTCACCATCTACACTCAGTATTTCGTCAACCGCGGCTATATGCCGGGCGTCGAGTTCCGCTACATTACTGACCCCAACGACAAGGGGCTGTTGATGGCCAACTATCTGTATGATGATCTCAGCGATCCATCGGAAACCGAATATTACGAGGAAACCGGCTATACCCACGATAACAAGGATCGCTACTGGTTCCGCGGTAAGGCGGACCAGGATTTTGGCCCCTCCTGGACCTCTCGTCTTGATCTCGACATAGTCTCTGACCGCGACTACCTAAGGGAATTCAACACCGGCCTCACCGGTTTCATAAACAGTAATGATCAATATTTAGACACCTTCGGGCGGAGTCTGGAGAACAAGACGGATGATCAACGTACCAACCGGTTTGGCCTTCAACGGTCCTGGGGATCCACCTCTCTTGAGGCCAGGTTGCTGGGTATCAACGATGTCCGCTCGGATGACGACAAGTTTGATGCGGACGGCAACGAGCTGCCAACTCCGCTGTGGAATCTGCCCGCCATTGACTACACCGGTACCGTCCCCTTCGAAAATTTTTGGGATCTGACCCTGCAATGGGATACGGATTATGCCAATTTCTGGCGTGAAGAAGGTATTGGAGGACATCGCTTTGACCTCTATCCCACCCTGAGCGCCCCGTTGCCGATCAGCCCCTACCTTGAATCACGGGCCGAAGTTGGTGTCAGAGATACCTATTATATTGTCCAGGAGTACGGCGACGCTCAATGGGACGAAAGTGATTCGCAAAACCGTCTGCTCTTTGACGTCAAAGCCGAATTAGGCACCACCCTGATGCGTACCTTCGCCATGTCAGGTAAAAGCATGACCGGTCTGACCCATCAGGTTCGTCCCTATGTCGAATATGACTATCTCCCCGATGTCGACCAGGATGACCTGCCCAGCTTCGATGGCGTAGACCGAGTTGCTGAACAGAATCAGTTGGCCTATGGGATTGACAACTTCTTCAATGCCCTTTCAGGCAACAACACCGATCGGGATTACGGCTGGTTCAAGATTAGGCAGGATTACAGTTTTATCGACGACGCGCTCCGATGAACCGTTCTCAGACATCAATCTGGATCTTAAATGGATTCCTGTTCAGTTCCTCGAGTTCTGGTACAAGACCGATTATGATGTCTACGAAAACATTTTTGCTCTTCACGACCTTGAAGGCACCTATAGAACCAGACGTGGTGATTTCTTTAAACTTGAATACTATTTCAAGGACAATGGGGAACTAAACGACACCAATCAGATCAATGGCGTCATTGATGCCGCACTATTTTCGAGCCTCAGGGCCAGATTCAGCATCGAACATTCCATAGCCAACGACGAAACCAACGAGGCAAATCTGGCCTTGCTCTACCAAGCCCTATGCTGGTCGGTTGAACTGGGTTCACAATACACGCCTGAAGAAACCAAGTTCATGCTGATATTCAGTCTGGCCAACCTCGGCAGTCCTCTGAAGTTCTATTATTAACAGATGACTAACGCTTAGTTCAGCTGATTCATGGTTGCTCGAGAGAAGACCGCCCATTCTGCCCGCTATGATGTATTCAACGGCGATGCGGATGGGATATGCAGCCTGCATCAATTGCGGCTTGCCGAACCAGCCCCTGATGCCGTTCTGGTGACCGGAGTAAAACGCGACATTGCTCTTCTGGAAAGAATCAGAGATGCCAAAAACAGCCTCGTCACGGTGCTGGACATCTCGATGCATGTCAACAGTGAGTCCCTGCACGAGCTTCTGAGCCGCAATAACGAGGTGGTCTACGTCGATCATCACTTTGCCGGAGATATTCCGGAATCTCCTCTTTTACAAGCGCATATCGAACCTCAGGCCGACCGTTGTACGGCTCTGATTGTCGACGCACTGCTCGGCGGTAAATACAGACTCTGGGCCATCTGCGCCGCCTTTGGCGACAATCTGCATCCGGTGGCGACCAGTGCCGCTTCAGAGTTGTCTCTCTCTGAGGAAAAGACGATCAAACTCAGAGAAATCGGTGAACTATTGAACTACAACGGCTATGGAGCGCAGCTCGAAGATCTCTATTTCAGCCCGGATTATCTATACAACGCGATAAAAAAGTATCGCGATCCTTTTGACTTTTCAGAGGAATCACATACTTTGAAAACGCTGAAGACCGGGTATGAAAACGACATGAGTCTGGCTCTTGCTCAGAGTGTATTTGCCAGTACCGGCGACAACCGGGTGTATCGTTTTCCTGACAGTCCCTGGTCAAGACGGGTGTCGGGGGTCTTTGCCAATCTCAAAGCCAGGGAGAATCCAGCTCGGCGCTCATGCCATGATTACCGAAAACAGTGACGGGACATTACGAATCAGCGTCCGGGCACCGATAACTGCTAAACACAGCGCCGACACCCTCTGCCTGTCATTTCCGAGCGGCGGCGGACGAGCCGCGGCGGCGGGTATCAATGCCCTTCCGGAAAATATGCTGGGTGATTTTATCGACCGTTTCAATGTGACCTATGGATAACGAGCCCATGACGAGTTCAAAGCGCTGTGCAAGCTTCTTGACAGCGCTATCCCACCCCTTCGGCTCACCCCTGCTGCATCGATCATCAGCGCTCTCCTTCTGTGTTTTTATGATTTTTCTCTTTTGTTCTCCACTTTTCATCAGTGGTGCTGAAAAACCAAAAGCTGCCGATCTGGTGAAAGATGGCCAGGCCATAGACCTCAACAGCGAACGCTATGCAATATTATTTGATGAGCTGCAGGTGGAGCACAATTTCAGCCGTGAAGAGCTCGACAGCTGGTTTGCAGGCGTCAGCATCGATAAAAAAGTCCTCGAGCTGATGGATCGTCAGTGGGAGGCTAAACCATATTACCAATACCGCCCGCTGTTCATCACCCGGAAGACCATTTCCAAAGGCAAAAAAATGCTTTCCGAGCATCAGGAACTGCTCGACCGGATCGAGGCCCGCTTCGGGGTGGAAAGGGAAGTGATTATCGCCATATGGGGAATTGAATCACGCTTCGGCAGCCACCGCGGCAGTTTTAATGTATTCGAGACACTCAATACGCTGTTTGACGCCTATCCGCGGCGATCTTCCTTCTTCAGGAAGGAACTGATCTATTTCCTCCTCGTGTGCCGGGAAAACAATATGGACCCCTTGCAGATAAAGGGTTCCTACGCTGGTGCTTTTGGGCAGACCCAGTTTATCCCTTCGAGTTTTCATGAGTATGCGGTTAGTTTCGACAACGATGCAATTCGAGACGTGTTCAATTCCATTGCTGATGTCCTCGCCTCGATTGCCAACTACCTGCGCCACTTTCACTGGACACTCAAAGCTCCGATTTATATCGACATCGGCTCAGAGTTGAAAACCCAGGAACTGATCAGCGCCCACCTCAAAGGAAGAAAAGGCAAAGTCGACTACCAGACAGTGTCGGAAGCTCAGATGCTGGACCTGCCGGTGCCACCTGAGAACAGGGAGCTTACCATTGTCGGTCTGGAAATAGATCCGGCTCTTGGAGGGGGCTACCGTTACCTGGCCGGATATCCCAATTTCCAGGCCATCACCGAGTGGAATCACTCCAACCGCTACGCCATGGCCGTCACCGAACTGGCCGAAGCAATCAGAATCCCCTGAACCTATGGTCCCCGGCTCTCCTGCCCCCGGATACGGCTGTTTGGCAACCACACTTCTTCTCCTGCTTGTGTTTGCCAACCCGCTCCTTTCGAGCTGCGCCCATGTCGAACCCGGCCTGATCGAGGTCGATTACGGAACCTCGCCGTTCTTCATCGACGACAGTTCCCCTGGTAGTCTTGTCGAGGCTATCGACCGTCACCTCAGCTACCTTAGCAGAGCTTCCAAAGCCGACTCGGTCGACCAGATCTCGGGAATACCCCGGGATGAATACTACAAATCACTGGCAGCGTTCAAAGCGCTTCTCGTCAGCAGCCCGGATCCCATCAAATTGAACCAACTCATCAGAACGCATTTTCAGCTCTACCGAGCTGCAGGTCGAGACGGGCAGCATGAGATGCTGGTTACCGGCTATTACGAACCTGTTTTTGAGGGCAGCCTGGAAAAAACTCCAACTTATCGGTATCCGCTCTATGGGGTCCCAGGCTCATTGATCGTCAATCGCAAGAGCAGCAAGAAGGTTGGCCGACTCGATGAAAACGGCCATTACGTCCCTTACTGGAGCCGCAGGGAGATCGAAACAGGTAACTTGCTTGACGGCAGCGAACTGGTCTGGCTCAAGGACAGAGTCGATGCCTATCTGCTTCAAGTCCAGGGATCCGGCCGCATTCTCCTGCCCGACGGCACGACGCGAGCACTCCACTACGCTGCCTCAAACGGCCTGACCTACAACAGTCTCGGCAAACTATTCGTCGATAAGCGAATCATGACCAGAGACGAAGTCAGCATCGACGCCATCAGAGCCTATTTTGACTCCCACCCGGACGAGATTGAACCCATGCTCCACCACAATCCACGCTACATCTTCTTCAACTGGGGTGATGATCAAGGGCCCCGAGGATCTCTAGGGCAGGTATTGACAGCAGATCGTTCCGTCGCTGTGGATCATGGCATCTTTCCCACCGGTGCTCTCGGCTATCTCATTTCCAGGCGCCCCGTGCTTAATGATGACGGCACTATCAACCATTGGAAGACCTTCGGCCGCTTCGTGCTGCCCCAGGACAGCGGTGCCGCCATCAAAGGACCAGGCCGGGTCGATCTTTTTTTGGGAAATGACTATTATGCCGAAAAAGCTGCTGGTTCCATGAAAGAAAAGGGCAGCCTCTTCTTCCTGCTGCCCAGAACCGCAGTAGAGCAGATGAATTAATCTATCCCTATCCAGCCAACTGGATACTAGAGGGGCCACAATACTTATGGTGTCCCCTCTGAGTGCGGCGCGCAATCATTCAGGCAATAAGGGGCAGCCATAAGTATTGTGGCCCCATTTTAAGTAAGAAAGTAATTTAAATGAAAGGTCCCCCAATCGTACTTACCACCGATTTCGGCCAGATTGATGAATATGTCGGAGTTCTCAAAGGAGTAATCCTGTCGATCAATCCAGAGGCCGCAGTCATTGACCTTAGCCATGCGGTGCCACCGCAGGATATAGGTCGCGCAGCGGAGCTGATTTTCAGAAACCACGAATACTTTCCGGCCGCTTCAATCCATCTCTGCATCGTCGACCCAGGAGTCGGCACTGAGCGTAGGATTATTGTTGTCAGCGCCAACGGCCAGCTGTTTCTCGGCCCCGACAACGGTGTTTTTTCACGCCTCCTTGAGACTGACGAGACGGCAAAGGTCTATGAGCTGACCAACCAGAGCTGGTTTCTCGAGGACATAAGTAACACCTTTCACGGCCGTGATATCATGGCGCCGGCCGCCGCCCACCTCTCTCTCGGCGCCCCGGTTGATCAAGCCGGCCCGTCCATTTCTAAAGAGTCATGCGTCATCATCGCCGCCTCCGCACCGCGCTGCAGCGATTCTGCAATAAGTGGCGAGATCATTACCATCGACAGGTTCGGCAACCTTATCACCAACATCGAGACAATCCATCTCGACAGGCTCGCCCGGGAACGTGATCTGACGATCAGGATAAAATCGTCAGAGGTAGGGTTTCATCATTCCAGTTACGAAAAGCTGCCCGACCACAGGCCGGCAGCACTGATCAACAGCAGTAATTTGTTGGAGATCTGTATCAAAAACGGCAGCGCCTCCGATCATTTGGACGCGCAGATCGGCGATCGAGTCCTGGTAACCGGCAGCTAGTTTTTAGTAAAGAGTGGTGAAACGATCCCAGAAATCAGGAAAGGACTTGACCACACACTCCTCACCCTTGATCCTGATCCCTTCAACACGCAGGCCGGCCACGGCCAGACTCATGGCCATACGGTGATCCTGGTAGGTCTCGATCTCCGCCCCATGCAAGCCGATACCCCCTCGGCCATGGATGACCAGGCGATCAGAAAATGTCTCCACCTGCACACCGATCCTGCTTAGCTCAGTCGCAGTGGCGCTCAATCGATCGCACTCCTTGATGCGCAGGTGCTCGATATTACTGATTTCTGTTACCCCGTCCGCAAAGGCTGCGACCACGGCCAGAGTCGGCACCACGTCAGGCATATCGCCCATATCAACCGATATAGGCCCAAGCTTATTGGGGCCGGTTACGGCAATTCCATGACCGCTCTGCTCAACCTCGCACCCCATCCGGGCCAGCAGGGGCAACAGCATTGCATCACCTTGCAGTGACGGTACCGGCACGTTATCCACACAAACTCTGCCGCCGGTAACCGCAGCTGCCGCCCAGAAGTAGGACGCATTTGAAGCATCTCCCTCGATCCAATATTCACGCGGCTGATAGACACCACGGGGAATGGAAAAAGAGGAAAAATCGACGGCTGCTTCAACCCTTATGCCAAATTCGGCCATGATATCAAGCGTCATGGCCACGTAGGGTTTGGATAAAATTTCACCGCTCACCTCGAGCTCTGCAGGCCTCCTGGCATAGGGCGCCACCAGCAGCAGAGAAGACAGGTACTGACTGCTTTTCCCCTCTGGCAGTGTGGTTCTGCCGCCGTCCAGACCTGCTGCCAGAATACTAAGTGGCGGGCAAGCCGTTCCATGGATCGACTCGATGTCCACCCCCCAGCCCTGCAGCGCTTCTATAAGCGGCCCGATGGGTCGCTCGTGCATCCGCTCATCACCATCGATAATGAATTCCCCCTTACCGAGTGCAGCAAAAGAGGTTAGAAAACGGGTAGCCGTGCCGTTGTTGCCAAGGTAAATATCATCCTCCGGCGCTTTGATGGTCCCGCCTGATCCGCAAATCATCCATTGATCGACATCCTTGTCGATATCGACACCCATCAAGCTGAGGGCTCCAGATGAGTAGTCGGTATCTTCACTCACCAGCGGCCCGCGCAGTATACTCTTTCCATCTGCCAGCGCCGCGGCAATCAGGGCCCGCTGGGTGATACTTTTCGATCCGGGTACGCTTACGGTGGTTTCTATGTTCTGAGCTGGCCTGATTTCAATCATTGGCTTACCCGTTCAAGCAGATTTTTCGGGCCGCCCAGCTACCCCCCGCTGGAGTGCCTCACGCATCACCTGGACCGGAGCGTCCAGGCCGGTCCACAGCTCGAATTGGGCCACCCCTTGATAAAGCAGCATTTCCAGACCGCTTATACAGCTGCAGCCTGCATCGCCGGCATCTTTTAATAGTTTGGTTTGAAGCGGGGCATAAACGATGTCCATCACCACCTTGAAGTCGCTCAGCAGATCCGCATCGATCGGACTTTTCCAAGCATCTGGTTCCATCCCGACCGAGGTACTGTTTATCAAGATGTCCGCCCCTGCCGTGGGACGATCGGCCAGTGAAGTCCACTGGCAGCCAAGTTGACCGGCCAGTTCTCTGCCCCTTGACTCCGTACGGCTGCGTAATTCAATTGTGCAACCAGCCTCGAGCAGCCCAAAACCAATTGCCCGGGCTGCGCCGCCAGCCCCAAGAATAACCGCGCTGCTGCCCCGAAGCTCGATCTGCTCAGCAACAGCAAGATTTCCTCCCAGCCAGTCGGTATTACACCCATAGAGCCTTTTTCGCCCATTCTCGTTCCTCACCAGAACGGTATTAACTGCGCCGATTTTTTCCGCTACTGGATTGATCTCATCGAGGAATTTCATGACATCTTCCTTAAATGGAATAGTCACGCTTACCCCTTCAACCCCAAGCCCGCTCAGTCCAGCCACCGCTTCCTGCAAATTATCGGTCTGAAACGGCAGGTACACACGGTTTTCGCCCAGAGCGGCAAAAGCGGCGTTGTGCATCGCAGGGCTCAGCGAGTGGGCCACCGGATTGCCAATTATTCCGTATAATCTGGTTCTCCCGTCGATTGTCATGAAACCCCTTTTCTCAGCATGAGTGCTTCTTTTTTACGATGATGTGATCGTCGCTCGACAGCCTGATTATACAACCATTTTCTGCCGGATCCCCGGTGCTAATCCGGTTATTTCATGGCGCGGTGCCATTCTCTTTTTGAACTGTATCTTGGCGCAGAATTTTCAGAGCCAGCCACACAAGAAGCGTGACCACACCCAGGTCGTCAACAATACCGAGACCCAGCAGCCAGTCCGGTATAAGATCAAAGGGTAAAACAAGATAGAGAAGTGCTGCGCCAAGAACCAGTTTTGCCTGCCACGGGGTATCTTTGTGAAATAACAGTTTCAGATAGCCTGTCGCGGTGGCGATGACCCTGCCAAAGAGCGGGACTTTCAGAGGTTTGCTCATGGATCACACCCGTCAAACCTCTAAGGCGCCTATCAATTCCCTGATCGAGGCCAGTTTGTTGGCCTTCACATAGTCGCCGATGCCGTCCACCACTTCCTCACTGACCCGGGGATTGATGAAGTTGGCTGTGCCAATCTGAACCGCGGTCGCGCCGGCCAAAATGAACTCCAGCGCATCTTCCGCACTTTCAATACCGCCAATCCCGATAACCGGAATATTCACCGCTGCGGCAGCCTGGTAGACCATACGCAGCGCCACCGGCTTGATCGCCGGTCCGGATAAGCCACCGATCACGTTGGCCAGCACCGGCCTTCTGCGCTTCAGATCGATGGCCATGCCGATAAGTGTATTGACCAATGAGATAGAGTCGGCACCGCCCCCTTCGACGGCTTTTGCCATCTCTACAATATCGGAGACATTGGGAGACAGTTTCACCATCACCGGCACGTCGGCAGCTTTTTTCACCGCCTCGGTGACCGCCGCCGCCGTCGACGGCACCGTTCCAAAAGCCACGCCGCCCTTCTTAACGTTGGGACAGGAAATGTTGACCTCCAGTGCGGCTATTCCCTCGACTCCCCGGAGACGTTCAGTCAGTTGCCGATATTCCTCAACCGAATCGCCGAGGATATTGACGAGGACTGGTACTCCAATCCCTTTCAGGTAAACCATCTTATCAACAATAAAACGGTCCACTCCGACATTCTGAAGGCCGATGGCGTTGAGCATGCCGCACGGGGTCTCGACAATGCGCTGGGGAGGATTTCCGGCTCGCGGTTCCAGGGAAATACCTTTGACGATGATCCCACCGAGTCGGTGCAGATTGACCAGATCTTCAAACTCCCGGGCATAGCCGAAAGTTCCGGAAGCGGTCATCACCGGGTTCTGCAGCTCGAGCGACCCGATATTCACCCGCAGATCCGGATAGGGATCATGATCTTTTACGAATTCCATGCCAGATCCCCTGTGTCGAAAACCGGTCCGTCGACACAGACATGCAAGTAGTGGCCGTCGCTGGAGTCGATGTTGCAGCCCAGGCAGGCTCCCATGCCGCAGGCCATGACGCTTTCCACCGAGACCTGGCAGTCCAGATTTCTGCTGCTGCTGAACCGGTGCAGGACCTCGAGCATATTGTCCGGCCCACAGCCGTAAATCTGGGTGTTCTCAGCCAGCTGCTCGGAGCGCAGAATATCGGTTACAAATCCCTTGATTCCGTAAGACCCGTCATCGGTAGCGCAGTGCAGGGCCAATCCGAACTGCTTAAAATCATCCACCACCGGTTCCACGTCTTCTCTGGTCCTGCCGCCCAGGATAATCAAGTCTTGACTGTGATCCCGGTCCAGCGAACTTATCATTTTAGCCAGAAAAAGCATCGGTGCGATGCCCAGGCCGCCGCCAACCAGACAGGCAGGTTTGTCTTCAGCTATGCTGAATCCCCGGCCCAGAGGTCCGAACACATCCAGCATCTCCCCAACCTTGACATGGGCCAGAATCTCCGTTCCCCGACCGACATTCTTGAAGTAGATCTGAATCTGGCCGCCACTGCTCGTCTGGTGCAGGGAAAAAGGGCGCCGAAGCAACGGATCCTGGCCGGTTCCGGTGCGTATCATGACAAATTGACCGGCTTCCGCCGAACCAGCGATCAGAGGGGCTTCCAGTGTTATCCTTACATTGAGCTCTGATAGCTGCTCAAAACGGATAATTCTTGCTTTTTCCTGGTGTTGCGACATAATGAATCGATAGAGAAGTTATTCCATTTAATCATGCAGTTAAGTCGAGTTTATGCAGATCTCACTATTTCTTCTTGCGGCCGCGTTCATGTTTGGCAGTATCATCGGCAGTTTTCTCAACGTGGTAATCCTCAGACTGCCCGATCCCGACGCCTCTATCGCCTTTCCCCCCTCTCACTGCCCGAAATGCAAAAATCGACTCAACTGGTATGAAAACATTCCCATTTTAAGCTACCTCGCACTGCGCGGCAAATGCAGTCACTGCAAGGTGGAGATTTCAGCGCAGTACCCGATCGTCGAACTGCTGACCGGGCTGCTGGCGGTCGCCGTGGTCGCCAACTTCGGGCTGAGTCTGACGGCCCTTGGTTTCTTTCTCTTCTGCGCCGCCCTGGTCACTATAATATGGATCGATCTTCATCACCAGATAATACCTGATTTCATCAGTCTGCCCGGCATCATTTTCGGTTTTGCTTTTTCATTTGTCTCTACCTTCGTCACCTGGCAGGATGCACTGATCGGGCTACTGGCCGGAGGGGGGATCTTCTACGCCGTATCCTACTCCTATTATCTACTCAGAAGACAAGAAGGACTCGGCGGCGGCGATATCAAACTGCTGGCCATGCTGGGAGCGTTTCTGGGCTGGCAGTCACTGCTCTTTATCATTTTCTCCAGTTCGGTGACCGGTACCATAGTCGGGCTGTTCGCCATGCGCAGCCAGAAAAAGGGGGGCGCCACCCGCATCCCTTTCGGACCGTTTCTGGCTCTTTCCGGTCTTTTTTATCTGTTCTTCCGCCCCCAGGTGCAGGAGTTGTTCAACCTCTACCTCAATCTTTTCAGATAAAGGGACACAATACCTATCGTGTCCCTTTACCCCTGCGGCTACAATCTTTTCATGTAGTTTGGGACACGATAGGTATTGTGTCCCCGTTCGACAAAAAAGCCCCCGGCTGCCAAAGCAACCGGGGGTTCGTTAAGCTGAAGCGGTAGGGGTTATAGCTATTCTTCTACTTCGTGCTCGACCCCAAGAGCGATCTTGTAGAGCAGAGTCAGCAGGAAGAATCCCGTGGCCCAGACCCCGATGGTGATTCCCAGTTCATTCAGCGTCGGAATATACTCAGTGACCTCTTCCAGCGGATTGGGTACAAAACCGGCAAATACGAAACCGAGTCCCTTGTCCGCCCAGAGGGCCAGGAAGATCAGCACGGCAGCCACGGTCACCAATCTGAAATCAAAAATCTTGGAGATTTTCAGATAGGCAAGAATACCCAGACCGGCAAAGTTGAACAGTGTTGCCGTCCACATGAACGGAACCAGGTTGTTGTAGACTTCACCATGGTGCTCGAGGCCGAAGAACAGGTACTCAAGGCTGTGCATATGGCCTGGAACTTCTGAGTAGTAGCCAACGAAGAACTCAAGCAGGAAGAAAAAGGTGTTTATAATCACCGCGTACATGATGATGGTGGTCAACTTCTTGACCGCTTCCTCTCCGACGTCGAAGTTGGCGAATTTCTTCATTACCGCACAGGCGATCAGGATCAGGGACGGCCCGGCGGCAAAGGCCGAGGCCAAAAAGCGCGGAGCGATGATGGCTGAGAGCCAGAAGTGACGACCCGGCAACCCGCAGTAAAGCATCGCCGTGACGGTGTGGATCGAGACTGCGAACGGCAGTGACAGATAGACGAAGAAGTAGATCCATTTGGGCGGCGGCACCTGCTTGCGTTCGGCGGTCAGAATCACCCAGCCGCAGAGTAAATTGAGCAGCAGGTAGCCCCAGAGCACGCACATATCCCAGAAAAGCATGGAGTGGGGTGTCGGGTAGAAGAGCACGTTCAGGCCGCGTAAGGGCTGACCAAGATCGGCCATGATGAACATCAGGCACATGACCAGGGCGGCAATGGCCAGGAACTCACCAAGAATGGTGATCCGGCCAAAAACTTTATAATTATGGATATAGTAGGGCAGCACCAGCATCAATCCTCCAGCGGCAACCCCGACCAGAAAGGTAAACTGGGAAATATAGAGCCCCCAGGAGACGTCGCGGCTCATACCGGTAAGGCCGAGACCATAGGCGTACTGCCTGAAATAGCAGGCCCAGCCGATGGCGATAAGGGAGCCGAGAATGGCAAGCCAGATCCAGTAGGCCGGTTTTCCTTTAAGTGTTTTTTCTATCATGACAACCTCACACTATGTAGAAGACTGACGGCCTGGTGCCGGCAGATGGTTTACGTTGAATGGTGAACTCCTGGTCAAGCACCTTCCTGATTTCCGAATGGGAATCGTTGAGATCACCGAAGACCATGGCTCCGGTTCCCCTGCAGGCTTCGACACAGGCGGGCTCCAGCCCAAGCGCCAGACGTTCGCCGCAGAAATTGCACTTCTCGACGACACCGCGCATTCTGGTCGGAAAATCGGCATTGTATTCTTTTATAAACGGCCGGGGATCCTGCCAGTTGAAGCTCCGCGCCCCGTAGGGACAGGCAGCCATACAGAAACGGCAGCCTATACAGCGGTGAAAATCCATGGCCACGATACCGTTCTTCTCAACCACAAAGGTTGCCTTGGTGGGGCAGGCCTTGACGCAGGACGGATTGTCGCAATGGTTGCAGAGTGCCGGAAACTGGTTGCTCTTGACGGTTGCGGAGAGCAGGTTCTGGCTGTGTTCGGGAAAGAGGTTGCCGAAACCGGTCTTCCAGATCCACTTGATCTCGCTTTTCCTGCTTGGGAATCTGCGGAACATTGTGAACCTTGTATACAGGCCGCGATGGCTTCATCGAGCATACTCTGGTCCTGGTAGAATTTGCGCATGTCGATAACCATGCCGAGCCTGACGCCAGAAGGTTGCTCATCTCCGTGTCCACCCGCATTGCCAGGACTTGCTGCTGGAGCCTCGTGCCCTCCCCCACCGGAGGCAACGGCACTGGTGGAAGACAGCTTGACGATCGCCGGGGCGCTGATACCGGCAAGCACTGTAGCACCTGCCATTTTCAGGAATTTTCTTCTCTTGTTATCCATCACTGAGCCTCCTTCTTTGCCAACTCTGTGGGCGTTATATGACAATCCCAACAGGTGGGCGAAACAGCTGCGTACTCATGACAGGTATCGCAGAACTTCTCTTTGTTGGAATGGCACTGCATACAGGCGATCTGCAGCCCTTTCTGATACTCCTTACCGCCAACCGTAACCGTGACCCGGTCAGAGTTGCGCAGTACGTCGTCGCGCCATTCATTCAACAGCTGCATATGGCTGTCTCTCATCTCAGCAGCGGGAGCCACACATTCCTTCTCACCACCAGGCGGCAGTTCGGGTTTAGGCAGCGGGCCGGCATCCAAACCGTTGAACCAGATGGGAAACGTCACTAACAGGACGAAAATAACGAGTCCCGAAACTATTAATCCTTTGTTATACATTATTCGTTTCTCCTCTATTCCGGTCAGGGTTAGAAAACCATGGTCCGCAGACCTTCATCGAGTTCGCCTCTGGTTTCGCCTTCAAGGACGATGGCGTTGCCAACCAGCTCAGTGATACCGCAAACTCCGACGTTGGGATTCCAATAATCCATCAATGAGGTCAGTGTCGCCCGGTCGATGGCACAGACGCAGGACAGCATGTTGACCCCATGCTTATCTTCCACATATTTGACCGCATTGGCCCGCGGCAGCCCTGATCGCATCCTCAGTTCCATGATTTCATCGGTGTTCAGGCCGGTACCGGATCCGCAGCAGAAGGTCTGCTCGCGAATGGTGTTCTCGGGCATCTCAACCCAGTCAACAACGTGATCGAGAATATAGCGGGGTTCATCCATCAGTCCCATGGCCCGGGCCGGGTTGCAGGAATCATGGTAGGTCGCCTTGACATGGCTGTTGCGGCTCTTGTCGAGCTTGAGCTTGCCGTGCTTGATCAGATCGGCGGTGAACTCGCTGATATGAACCATTTTGGTCGAAGCAGAGTTCTCGAATACGGTGCCGGTGAGCGGTGATTTCGGAACCTCCAGGAAATCGGCCGGGCCGTTCATGGTATCCATGTACTGGTGCAGTACCCGCCACATGTGACCGCACTCGCCGCCAACGATAAACTTGACACCCAGGCGTTCGGCCTCGGCGTACATTTTGGCGTTGAGCTTCTTCATCGTCTCGTTATTGGTGAACAGGCCGAAGTTGCCGCCTTCGGAGGCATAGGTCGACCAGGTGTAGTCGAGACCGAGATGCTCGAACAGGATCAGGTAGCCCATGGCGGTATAGAGGCCGGGCTCGGCGAAAACGTCAGCCGAAGGAGTGATAAACAGAATTTCCGCCCCCTTCCGTTGAACGTCGGCTCGATTTTGATGCCGGTCAGGTTCTCGACATCCTCGGCCAGAAAATCGACGTTGTCCTTGAAGGTGTGGGGCTGCAGCCCCATATGATTGCCGGTTCGGTTGGAGTTGGAGGCGGGCTCCAGAATCCAGTTGATGCCTATGCCGACCAGGTGCAGCAATTCGCGCAGCATCATCGTCACCTCTGCGGTGTCGATGCCGTAGGGGCAGAAGACCGAACAGCGGCGGCACTCGGTACACTGATAGGAATACATGAACCATTCCTTCAGTACGCCAACCGTCATTTCCCGGCCGCCGGCCATTTTGCCGAGGATCCTGCCGGCCAGGGTGAAGTCGTTACGGTAGACCGAGCGCAGCAGCTCGGCCCGCAGCACCGGCATGTTCTTCGGGTCGCCGGTGCCGAGAAAGAAATGGCATTTATCGGCGCAGGCTCCACAGCGCACACAGCAGTCCATGAAGATTTTCAGCGAGCGGAATTTCTCGAGCCGTTCACCGAGCCCGTCGATAATGATCTCCTTCCAGTTTTCCGGGAGCTTCCAGTCGTCATCTTCGGGCGACCATTCCCTCGCATTGGGGAAATTCAGCCCTTTCTGACTGTTGAGGTACTCCACCTTGTCTTGTTTGGCAGGATAGGCGTAATTCCCCGGTTTGAAGACCACCGGGATGTCCATCCAGTCCTTGGTTGGTATGGCACCAGTAGCCAAGGACGGATCCTGCACGACGCTTTGGGATAGTTGTTCTAATTTTGCAACTGACATCGTTTTAATCCTTATAAGCTAATATTGGTCAATACAGTCTGTAATCCTTAAGCAGGTGCCTCGGCCGGTGTCTCCTCTGTGGGCTCCGGCTCTTTTTCTACCGGAATACCGGCGTCCACCATGAACTCACGGAATTCATCTTCATAGGCCGAGTAGGCGTGTACTTTGATTTCCGGATTCCAGGGGTTGATATGACGTACCTGCCTGGAATCGTTCTTCATGTTTCTCGTCGGGCTGAGGAATACGCCACCCAGGTGCATGAGCTTGGAAAATGGGAAGTAGACCAGCAGCGCACAGACCAGGAACAGGTGGATATAGAAGATCGAACCGATATCGGCGGTGATCACCGGGCTGAAGGTTACCAGGCCGACACCGAGCTGTTTGATGGCGGCAATGTCGATACCGTCGCGGAGAAACATTCTCATCAGCACACCGGTGACACCGATGGCAATGAGCAGCAGCAGCGGGAAATAGTCGTTGGCCAGCGAGATGTAGCGCACCTGCCGGTTGGTCAGCCGTCGACTGAACAGGAACAGAAGACCGATCAGCAGACCGGCATCGGTCATATACAGGGCCGGGGTGCCGATTTCGAACATGGAATCGGCCCAGTCGAGCCAGGCGATGACTTCGGGTACCGGGTTCAGGAACAGCCGCATGTGGCGGATAACGATGACCAGAAATGAATAATGAAAGATCAGGGCGAAAAGCCAGAGCCACTTGGACGATTCATAGGTGATCTTAGGACCGGCATGAATTTCGGACTTGGTGTTCCGGAACAGTGACCTGAAGGTCAGAATCTCCAATGCCATCCTGGCCACGACCTCGGGAGTCGTTTGGGGACTTTCCAGACGGTTATGCTTGACGAAATCGAGTGATTTTGCCTGTCCGCAGGTGGTCTGGATGGAGAAGGGGACCGGTGATTTGGCCCACTGAACGACCTGGTAGATAAAACCGCCCAGAAAAACCATGACCGCCAGATAAGGAATGGCAACACCAAAAAAGTACTGCATCCCCGGTATCTGGGAACCGAGCCAGGCAATCAGAATCAATGCAATGACCGCCAGGAATGAGAAGGCATACTTCATTTCTTAACCTCGCTTCTTTGAACTGTTTTGGCTCCAAAGCGAAGCTGCTCAAGGAGCATCTTCAACTGCAGCCGGTTGCATACTTCTACCTTTTAATAGCCGTTATATTATTAAGCGCTTTGGAGGGACAAGCGCTGTCTGTCAGAATCTGTTTGCCGGATCTTATTTCATCGACCCTGATCTTGTAGATCTTTTCCCGGCACTCGACATAGAGATCAAATGCAGCCAGCAAGGCCAAGTCAACGCTGAATTCGAAGTCGTATAAGTCAGCCACCAGTGGTTTGGTCTCTTTATCCGAGGCCAGCACGTCCCGGGTGATATGTTTAACCGCATTCAGCGGTGCAACAGCCTGAGATGGGGTAAATTCCTGAACCGAGCGCAGATGCATAATGCGGGACAGCGGCTCCCGAAACGATGATGCATCCTCGTTTTTAGTCAGCATGGAAAAGATCTTTTTGAGTGAATCCCGAATGGTGCCGCCGACGGGATTGGCGAAGGAGTCTTTCTCTTTTCTGAAGAAATCGGAAGCCTGATACGTTGACAGCGTGTATTCCACCCATTTGTCAACGATTTTATATCTATTATTGTGCAGTGCTTCCTCTAAGGTCATGCCACGGCCCTTGCGATAACTAATTGTTATTCCAATAATACCGGCCATTCATCAAAATATGAATGAATGCCCATTCACAAGGGCCAATTACTATCACCTTTGTGGTTTATTTTCAAGAATATTTTACAAAGTGACGGGGCAGAAACCACCGTCACTTTGTTGTTTTACAGGGGGGGAACTACTTTCGAAGCAATTGCACCAGATCGTTAATAATCATTTCCGACTCGGTGACATAGGGATCGCCAGCCAGGTCGGCAAGCCAGTCTTCTTGCGGATCACTATCGGGCGATTGGGGGATTTCATCGGCAACGGCAGCCTCTTCGAGTTCGCCTTCCTCTAGTCTGCCGTAATGGGCACCTACCTTCTCGCGCGCCTGTTTTTCTTCCTCTCGCTTGGCGCGCATCGAATCTAGATCGAGTTCGATTACGGTCTGCTCCGATCTCTTGCCGGCCCGGGCGGCCTCCTCTTTGATCAGCAGCAGATCGGTGGACTCCTTGATCCGGGCCTTGCTCCTATCGATTATGGACTGCAGATCGGTAATCTTGTCGGAATAGGCGTCATAGTTAACCGCTTCATCCTGGTCCCAGGGCAGGGAATAATCGAGATACTGCTCGCCCGACTTGAGATTTTCAAACAGGCTGGGCAGAACGACATCCGGCTCCACGCCCTTGTATTGAGTCGACCCGCCGTCAATCCGATAGAATTTCTGGATGGTCGCTTTCAGTGCTCCCAGGTCATCATAGCGTCTGAGATGCAACAGGGGGATGTTTTCGTTGAGATCGATGATGGTTTGGACAGTCCCCTTACCGTGGGTGTGCTGGCCTCCGACCACGACAGCCCGGCGATAGTCCTGCAGAGCCGCGGCAACGATCTCAGAGGCCGAGGCCGAAAAGCGGTTCACCAGAACCACCAGTGGACCATCGTAGACCAAGGTGTCATCGTCGTCCTGCAGTACCCGTTTCATGCCCTGACTGTTCTTGACTTGCACCACGGGTCCCTCATCGATGAACAACCCGGTGATATCGACCGCATCGACCAGGGAACCGCCCCCGTTGTTTCTCAGATCGAGGATGATTCCCTCGATCCCCTGGTTGCGCAGTTCCATTATGGCATCCCGGGTGTCCTGGGTGGAATTTCGTCCCTCACCGTATCGACTTTTTTCGAAATCACGGTAAAAACTGGGAATTCTAATGTAACCGAATTTGGCCCCCTGGGCCTCGAGAACCGTGTATTTGACGAAGGTCTCCTCGATCTGAACCACATCTCTGGTAATGGGGATGATATCCTTCGTGCCGTCAGGCTTACGGACTGTCAGGCGGACTTCGGTTCCCTTGGGCCCGCGGATGAGGCGGACAGCATCGCGCAGGCGCATATCGGTGATTTCCACCGGTTCCTCATCTTTTTCAGCCACGGCCAGAATAATGTCTTCGGCCTGCAGCCGGCCTTCACGGGCCGAAGCACTTCCCGGTATAATCCTGACTACTTTGATATAACCATCCTCTTCGCGCAGCAGCGCACCGATTCCCTCAAGGCTGCCCCGCATATGGATGTCGAAGTCTTCCTTCCGGTCCGGAGCCATATAGTTGGTGTGAGGGTCGAAAGCACGGGCTACGGCATTGAAGAACCGGTCGTAATGATCCTGCAGGGTTTCCTGGTGCAGACGGTTAAAGAAATCCTTGAACCGTTTGCTGACCCGCTCGCTGGCCTCGTTCCAGATGACTTCCTGATCGACCGGTTTGTCCTCGGCCAGATACTCCTCTTCCAGATCAAGATAGCGGTTCATGATCTCCGCTTTGAGGATCTTTCGCCAACGCTGCTTGAGCCCGGCTTCATCAACCGCGTAGTCGAGTTTTTCCGGGTCGGTCTCCATTGACTCGCTGTCCTTGGCATCGATGGCGCTATCCATCAGAACATCAACCAACCGTTCTACCTGATCAATGCGAGAGGCCATGATGTCGTACCCTGCTTTTGGCAGGGCGATGGTGCCTCGCAGTAGATTATCATCGATCAGGGTGGCATAGGAGCGCAGATACTCAACATCTTCCTCGAGCAGAAACCGTTTCTGAAAATCAAGCTGCTTCAGGTAGAGATCGAAGGCTGCTTCTGCCAGCTCATCGTTAACCTGCTTATCACTGTAGTGGATAGAAGGAAGCTGCTTACCGAGCATGTAGCCGATCAGCTTGTTGCGCTTCTCATCGACCTCAGGATCAATCTGCGCTGCCGGGTCTGAGGGCGCCAGTAAAAGTAAGCCGATGAAGACGGCGAAAATAAAATGTAGTTTGCTGTTTTTCATAATGTCGTAAATAATGACCAAGCCGTGCACAATGCTGCATTGTTGTCGTTACAGCATCCAGGCTACTTTGAAAAATTTGGGTTTTGGCTCGATATCAAGGGGCGCGGGGAAATTTTACCGCAGGCCGAGTTAATATTCCGAGGATAACATTTTCGCGGGCAACGAAGAAATTGAGCGAAAAGACCATTTTTCAGAATAGCCTGCAGTCATACCAGAACAAATCGACAATTACTACGACAAATACCATGACAAAGACCGCCACGCTGGAAAATTTGCTGAGCCGCATAGAAGAATTCAGGGCTGAGAGGAACTGGCAGCAGTATCACAGCCCTAAAAATCTGGCCATGGCCCTCTCGGTCGAATGCTCGGAGTTAGTGGAAATATTCCAGTGGCTGACTCCAGCCCAGAGCTTCGATCCGGATCAGGCGACTCGGTACCACATTGAAGAAGAGATCGGCGATGTAATGATCTATCTGAGCCTGCTTGCATCGACTTTTGACATAAACCCAATCGAGGCGGCGCTGGAGAAGATGAAAGCCAATGAGAAGAAGTATCCGGCCCCGCCCGAATCCCCTTAACCCAGGCAGCAGTTTTTCAGCGAGGCGGGCAGGTCTGCTGGATTCAGGGCGACAAGCTCCATGAAACTGAGGAGTTCGTCAAGACTGCAGTTGAATTCACCTGCGGAATCGCCCCTTTCCAGGAGACGGTTTTCATGCTGTAACAAATCGGCGAGTGCGGCAGCAATCATTTTTCGATAGACCTCACCATCGATGGAATAGCGTTCGCAAAAGATTAGAAAGCGCTGCCAGTTAATAAAGGAGCGCTTTAAGCCGCGATAACCGCCGCTGTCTTTGTTTTCCGGAAGCAGATCCCTCAAGGTAATGTCCAGATAGCGCAAGGCAACGGCTTCGAGCAGCCTGTCCTGCTGGTCCTTACTCAGCTCGATCTGCGGACCGTTGTGTTCCTCGGTCAGATGGAACAGGGCGCCGTGATAGGCGACCTCGGGTATTTCCCCAGAGTAGCGGACCGCATACCACTCATTCTCTACGAGGACATCACTATCAATTGTCTGGGTCATCATTTTCGAGTCCGAACACCGTCCTGACCATGTCGATTTTGGAATCATCTCCCTTGCGGCAGCTCTCGCTTTTTAGAAACTGCAGCGGATCATGCAGCATTTTGGCAGTAATTGACTGGGCCAGTTTTTCCACTTTCTGGCGCTCGGAATCCGATAGGTTCATCCTGGCCAGGGTTTTTGATACTTCACTGCTGCAGATTCTATCGGCTTTTTTCCTTAATGCGGAAATGGTCGGCGTAATGGTCAGGCCATCCTGCCACTGTGCAAACTTGAGGGTCTCCTCCTCGACAATGCGTTCTGCTTTGACCGCCTCTTTTTCCCTTTCCGAGCGGTTCATCTGGACGACCTGACTGAGATCGTCGATGTCATAGAGGAAGACATTCTCGATCTCGTTGAGCTCCGGATCCAGGTCCCGGGGAACAGCGATATCGATGAAAAACAGCGGCCGGTTTTTTCTCACCTTCATCAACGGTCTGACCTCGTCACTTCTGATGATCAGCTCTGACGAACCGGTCGAGGAGACGATTATGTCGACGGTTTCAATCTGCTCGGCCAATTCTTCCAGGCTGCAGGCGCTGCCGTTAAAGCGTTTAGCCAGAGCCACGGCACGCGACAGAGTTCTGTTGGCCACCGTTATGCCTTCCACTCCCTGACCGAGCAGGTGTTCCGCGGCCAGTTCGGCCATTTCGCCGGCCCCGATAAGCAGAACTTTTTTATCACCCAGATTGCCGAAAATTTTCCTCGCCAGTTCAACCGCGGCCGAACTAATCGACACAGCGGCCGAGCCAATTCCCGTCTCACTTCGCACCCGTTTGGCGACCGAGAAAGATTTATGCAGGAGTTTGTTGAGCAGCGGTCCAGTGCAGCCATACTGGGAGGCATAGCGATAAGCCTCCTTGATCTGTCCGAGTATCTGCGCCTCCCCTACTACCATGGAATCCAGTGAGGCTGAAACCTTGAACAGATGAGCAACCGCCTCCTGGTCGTGGTAGATATAGGAATAGCCGTCCCACTCTTCGGGGACAACCGCGTCACCGAAAAGAAATCTCAGCATTTTCGGGGTACTTTCAGCGGTGTCTTCCGACACCCAGATCAGTTCGACTCTGTTGCAGGTGGAAAGCACATAGTACTCATGCGCCTCCTCGTCTCTAAGTCGGTTCAGCGCCTCCTCGTAACCGCTGGTCAAGGCCACCTTTTCGCGGACTTCCAGCGGTGTGGATTTATGATTGACACCGATGAGGCTGATATGCTTTTTCGACATGTCTACTTCCGATCAGGTTATCACCAGCCACAACGTTATTAGTACCACGACGAAACCGCCGACGATCATCTGGGCTCCGCGGCGGCCACGCCAGCCAACGGTAAAGCGTTGATGTATCTGGACCAGATAGATAAACCAGATAATCAGTGAACAGACCTCCTTGGGGTTCCATCGCCAATAGGTTCCCCAGGCCTGTTTGGACCAGAAGATGCCGGTCACCATGCCTAGAGTCAGAAAGGCGAAACCGACTGCCAGACAGTGAGAGTTGAGCTGATCCAGCGCTTCCAGCGAGGGAAGCCTGGAAAAAAAATAGCCGAGTTTTCTGCTTTTCAACTCCCGTTCCTGCAGCAGGTACATGAGCCCCCCGCAGAATGCCAGTCCCAGGAAACCGTAAGCGATCAGAGAAATTCCCGCATGCACGGGCAGCCACAGGCTCTGCAGGGCGGGCTCCAGCGGAATGATGTCACGGGAAGCCAAGGAGGAGCCGAGCAACAGACCGAGAACGAGCATCGACACGAAGGTGCCGAAATTTCGCACCGTATAGCGCCAGCGAAAACTCAGATAGGCCGATGTGGTGGCCCAGGCGAAAAAGAAAACCGCCTCGTGATAGGTGGTGATAGGTGTGCTGCCCACGGTCATATAGCGGGTAACTATATAGCCGGACTGCAGGACCCAGGAGCCAATCAATAGAAATCGGGCCCATCTGCGGATGGGATTTTTCTGGCTCAGAAAAAATACCAGGTAGGCCGCACAGGAAAGCAGTGTTACCGTCAGGACAGCAAGAAAGAGCAGGTAGTTTATTTCCTGAATAAGTGTCTCTTGTGTCATCTCTGATTACCCGTTGTGCAGCTGATTATCGATATCTCTGAGCAACTCTTCAAGCAGCAGGCCAGCATCGATTTCGGCCGGCAGCACCCGGCTCAGCAGACGGCGCAGTTCAATCCAGTCACTCCGTTTGATGCAATCAAGTACCGGCAGTTCCAGAATGGACCGAAACAATGACTTGTTCTCTTCGGCCACGCTGGTTCTGGTCACCACCTGCCGGCGAATTTTAGCCATCAGATCCACCAGGATACCATATTCTTCACCATACTCTTTGGCAAGCTGGGCTTTGAGCAGCATGGCCAGGGCCGGACTACCGCCCCCGGTAGATACAGCAATGACAAAATCTCCTCGCCTGATCTTAGCAGGCACATGAAAATCGGACAACTCCGGCTCGCCGGCACTGTTTATCAACACGTGATAGCGGGCTGCATCCTCGGCAATCTGCTTCTGCACCGCCGGATCATTGGTTGCAGCAAAAATCAGAAAGGCGTCTTTTGCATCACCTTGGCGATACGTTCGTCGCAGCCACTCGATCTCCCCCGATTCGGCCAACCAGTTGATTACACTGGATGCTTCAGGGCTGATGATCTGCACCACTCCTCCGCAGAGCAGCAGCGCCTTTATTTTACGCGTTGCTACAGCCCCTCCACCAACCACCAGACAGCGCTTGCCGGCGATATCGAGGTTAACCGGATAAAGCGGGTTATGGCTGTTTTTAATCTCCTGTGTCACTTCTGCCCTTACCTTTTCGCTGAAATCAAGGCGACGCCTGCAAAAAAATCAACCCTGCCAGAGCCACCGCCAGACAATAATAGCCGAACCACTGCAATCTGTTTTTCCTTATGATATCGAGCAGTAGTATGATTGCCGCATAGCCGGTTATCGCCGCCGCCACCGTGCCTGTGCCATAGACGATCATCTCCTCCGCTGTCGGCGGATCGGCTATCACCTCGCCCAGATTAAGTACTGCTGCTCCCAGAATCGCCGGTATGGACATGATAAAGGAAAAGCGTGCCGCGGTCTCCCGGTTGATACCGAGCAGCATGGCTATGAAAATGGTGGTCCCCGACCGGGACACACCGGGGATTATGGCAAAGGCCTGCCCGCAGCCAATCAGAAAAGCTCTGGGGCTGTTGACCTGATGTCCCCGGTCAGTAATAAACTGGGCCGTGATCATCATCAGACCGGTGACAATCAGCATAAAACAGACGACGGTTACCGAGGTGAACAACCCTTGGATCTGCTCTTTGAACAGCAAACCGATGATCACCGAGGGAATGGTTGCAACCACCACATAGAGATCCCAGAGCAGATAGTGACGTCCATTTTCTTCCAGTTTACCGAAAATCCACAATAACGGGGCCCTGATCATCTCGAACAGCTCTTTTCTGAACACCGCCACGACCGACACAAGTGTGCCGAGATGCAGTAGGACACCGAAGACAATACCCTGCTCACTGAATCCCAATAGATGGGAGCCCAGCACCAGATGCCCGGAACTGGAGACGGGAAGAAACTCGGTGGCTCCCTGCACTATCCCGAGGATAAGCGCCTTAATCAGTTCCATGAGGCCCCTGATTCAGTTTCTGTCTGACTGGCATCGATCTGTCCTGGTCCAGAGTTTCAATTTCCTTATCAAATAAAAAAGGGTCGGCTGACTCGCGTCAACCGACCCCACAGACTAATGAAATTCAGATTCTATGTCAATTAGCAACCTTCTACCGCGGCACCCTTCTTGGCCGGGGTAATCCTCAGTTTGTCTTCAACTTTAAATTGGTCGCCTTTTCCCTCACAGGTCAAGGTTACGGTATCGCCATCAACAGCAGTTACCTCGCACTTCACCTTGGCGGCGAAACTCATACTCGCGGTGGTCGCAACAAACATCAGGACAAATACAGCAGCACAAACTTTCTTCATGATCGATCTCCTTTAAACGATTTATCTATGCGCCAGAACCTCTCCGGCATTCGAAACGAGTGTACGATACTCAGCAATTTTTGCAACGGTGGTTGATCGTCGGTTGCAGAGCCTCTATTTAAGCATACGCTAACGTACCTGCTTTATGGACAATTGTCAAGAACTCGAGACCACCACTATTCTGAAAATTTGTCAATTGATTATCTGCTGCAGATCTTTAACAAGCACCGAATGCGGAACAAAGCCGGAATACCTTTTCACCACAGTACCGTTTTTGCTCACCAGAAACGAAGTCGGTATGCCGTAAACCCCGCCGAAATCTCTGGTGACCGACTTGTCGGCCATCATCACGGGATAGTTGATTTCCTTCCTGTTGACCATTTTCTGAACCACGCCCTTTTCCTGGTCGACCGAAATCGCCACCACGGAGAAACCGTTGCCGCTGTATTCATTCTGAAGTTTGATGAGACTTGGAATTTCCTGCACGCAGGGAGGACACCAGGTAGCCCAAAAGGTAACCAACAAACTTTTCCCTTTGAAAGTACTCGAAGCGATAGGGCTGCCGGTAATCACCTCTTCAAGTTCGAAGGCAGGCATTTGGGTTGCCGCTCCGGCCTCTTCTGCTCCGGCCATTGGAAAAAAGGACATTATTAGTGTGAGAAAAATTGCCAAATGGAGCTGACGAACCATGATACATTCCTTGATGGAGTTTGCTTCCTATGCGACAATGATACTGGTGCCGCCCGTTTTTTGCCACACCATTGTAGATCAAAATCCTTAAAGGTAGTGGTAGAATTGTTGACCCGGCTGTATTATAGTGCGGCGTTACTATACTATTTGTTCACTTTCATGGAACGCAAGAAAACGGCCTCGAACAGGCAATTTGATTGGCTTTTCCTGTACTCCTCGGATGAGACAGCAACAATAATTATCCTATAGACAAAAACATGCGTGACGATCAAAATTTCTCCTCATTTGTGATCCCGGTCTGTATCTGGTGTGTACTCACTTTCTCCTCTCTGGCCTTTGCTGAAGTGGTCGACCGTGTGGTGGCCGAAGTCAACGACGAGGTCATTACCCTTTCCGAGATAGAAGAAGAAGGAAGTGAATTATTTAGAAAAATCGCTCTCGAGGTACCTGCCCAGGATCGTCTCAGTGCCATCGAGCAGGTGCGCGAGGATATTCTCAGGAGCATGATCGACAAGAAGCTCATCAAACAGGAGGCGATCAAGCAGGGAATTATTGTGACCAGCGAGGAGATTGACGATATGGTCGAACAGATGCTGCTGGCCAATAACATCTCAAAAGAACAGCTTCTTGCCGAGCTTGAGAAGAGTGGAGCTGATGAAGCGATGTACCGCTCCAATATCGAAATCCAGATCTATCAGAACAAACTCCTTAATAGAGACGTCAGATCAAAGATTGTCGTTACCGAAGAAGCCATCCTGGACTATTACGACACGAGCTACACCAAACATATCCCTGAAGGAGGCTATTATCTGCTGCAGATCGGTATCGGCTGGGGAGAAACTGAGGGAGAGGACCCTGACCCGACGATCGCCGAAGAGCGCAAAAAGTCAGCCCGGCAGAGGGCTGAGCGGGTCCACAAGCTGGCACTGAGCGGCAACGATTTCAAGGAACTGGCCCGAAAATTCTCGGATCTGCCTTCAGCCGCCGAGGGTGGAGATATTGGTGTGTTCGATGAGGATGAGATGGCCAGTTACATGCGCACCGCGGTCACCTCTCTTAATCCGGGAGAAGTCAGTGCAGTAATCGAGACTCCAGTCGGTTTTCAGTTCTTCAAACTGCTCTCCAGCAAGGAGGGCGGAATTGTAATGCAGGCACCCTACTCCCAGGTAAAAGAGGAAATAAGGGAAAAATTATACAATCAGGAACTGAGAAAAGAATTCGAAGAGTGGATTGAAGAAATCAGAAATGAGGCCTATATCCGCACCTCATTGTAACTCGCTGCAACACAGCTGGTTCAATCTGTCACTCATGACAAGAGCCTTTAACCTGGCCAGACAACGATCATGGAATTGAGCACACCGGACAACGAATCATTGGGCATGCTGCTCAGGAAACTGAGGCTGGAACGATCCCTGGACATCAGCGATGTTGCCGAAGAGACAAAAATTCCGCCGGCAACGATTAGAGCCATGGAAGCCGACGATTTCAGCTCCCTTCCAGCCCTCGCCTTTGCCAGGGGTTTCTATGCGATTTACAGCGGGATGCTCAACCTTGATCAGGATGAGATTGTCGAACGCTTCCTGTCCGAGTATCACAAAGGTGAATTCACCGGAAAAGCGGCTGCAGCAGCCCCCAGCCTCAAAGGGAAACAGATCGGTAGCATGGCCGAACGGCCCACCCACTTTCTGAGAACGGCCATCGGCATCACGGTGCTGGCAATTATTCTGATCGTTGCCGGTATCAGCTGGTATGCCGGCTACAACCCTGCCAACCATATCAGTCAATGGCTGAGAAGTTTTCAGGAACCGCAAGTAGAGATCATCGAGCAGACCCAACCGAGTCCGGCCAATCAGTAGTCAATGGCACTGTTTTCTAATGCCCGTCATCCGCACCGATCTTTCTGCCCTTGTTCTCGACAGCTACGATTACGGTGAGGCGGACAAGATCGTCGTTTTCTTTTGTCAGGACGTCGGCAGGATAAGCGCCCTGGCCAGAGGTGCCCACCGCAGTAAAAAACGATTCGTCAACAAGCTCGAGATCTTCACTTTTCTGCAGATCACCTATTCGAAATCAAGAGCAGGCAGCCTCTTTATGCTCGACGAGGCAGAGCTGGTGAACAGTTTTATCTCCCTGCGGACCGATTTGACCTGTTACCGGGTTGCCTCAATTATCAGAGAGTACATGCTCCTGGCAACCAGGGAAACCTCAGATGACGACCAGCTTTTCCAGCTCGCTCTCTGGGCTCTGCACTCGCTGAATACTGGTAGTGACCAGAAGCAGATTCTGGCGCTGTTTATGATCAAACTTTTCGATGTCCTGGGATATCGACCCGATTTTTCTGTCTGTCAGAGCTGCGGAACCAGACCGGCCGGCCATGAAGAGGTGCTCTTCAATGTTCAGGGCGGCACGATGACCTGTAAAAAATGCAGCACCGGTCATGATCAAGGACGCCGGTTGCTGGCAGTGGGGACCACAATGATGATCAGTGCGGTGCAGCAGCAGCCGGTATTCAGATTGAATCGTTTCAAGCCGAGCGGTACGGTACTGGAACAAATTCTCGACTGCTCTTATAATTACAGTCGCCATCTGTTCCAGCGTGACATTCATTCCTGGAGAGCGCTGGACATCCGGAAAAACCTATAGTAGCTCAATCGAGATAGCGAATCTCACCACTGTATTCGACAACCTCGGTCCCATCCTCCAACTGCAGCCTGAGTCCGCCATCGTTGGTGAGGGCCATTACCGTTGCCCGATACTGCGGTTTTTTCTGCACGTCGAACCCGAAAACAACCCGGCGCCCGAGCACATCAGAAAGCTCTCTGAAGCGGCTGATCAATGGATGGTCTGGCTCGTCGCTGCCGTCGGAAAACCGCTGTAACTCCTGCTCTTCCCACCAGTAGAGCAGTCCAAGATTCCAGCTCAGTTTGGCCAGAAAACAGGTACTGAAACGTGCCAGATCGACCTGCTGGCCTGTCTGGAGGGACAGGGAAGTGGCAATGTGTTCAAGAGCCTGGGGAAACTCCTGATTGTTGACGTTTATGCCGAAACCGAGCAAACAATAATCTTCCCCTGAGACCCGTCCACTAAAGTTTTCCGCCAGAAAGCCTCCCACTTTAAGACCGTTTACCAGAACATCATTTATCCAACGGATAACTGCATCTTCGGCGCCACTGACCCGCAGCGCTTCGCAGCAGGCCACCCCCACCGCCAGAGGCGCCAGCAGCCGATAGCCGGGCAACAAGGTGCTGATGTAGATGATACTTCCCCAGAGGCCTCCGGGCGGCGCGTACCAGGCTCTGGTAAAGCGTCCTTTGGAGCCGCTCAGGGTATCGGCCATAAAGACCGTGCCATTGGCCACCGAAACGCCCTTCTCCTCAAGCGCCTCAATATGGGCCCGGGCATGGGGCATGGTTCGTTCCAGCGTGGGATGATGCTCGACGACAGAACCGACAAAAGACCCGTAGCGCAGTACTCGTCTGGCCTGATCCTCATGCCAGCCCCCCAGCCTGTCAGGCAGTTCAACCTCTTCTATGTAGGTTCTGAGCTGAGCAGCGGGGCGCTGGGAAGCCATAACGAAGCCGTTCAGGGCCTGAGGGAAGTTAGAACTGCGGAGGCAGATTCAGATTGCATCCCACTCCGCCTTGACCCTGGTTATCACCTTCTGGATCAGGGACAGCTTATCAGCCCGACAAACGCCGATGAGCGGTTCTCCCTGGGGTACGGAAACGCCCGGCTTAAAATAAATCGAGTGAATGACGCCCTCTTCTCCCGAGTAGTATACCGGTGTGTCACGCTTCATTAGCGACATGGTAAAGGCCTCATCACCGGGTCTGATGGTTATGCCTCCCCCGGATCCCTTCTGATCGATTCTCGACTGGATATCCATCGCAAAGAAAAATTTGGCAGTTTCAGGTGCCGGAAAGAGATAGAGCACCTCTTTTAAAATTGCCTCGATTATTTCTTTCTTCTTCAGCGGATGCCTAATGGTCAGTAATTTTTCTCCGGCCTCAACGAACTGGTCCTGGAATTCGATGCAGATCTCGGAGACGATACCGTTGATCGGTGCATTGAGCGTCTTTTCGTTTCTCTCCCGGGTAATCTGGAACAGGGGAGTACCGGGGATATGGTTCCATTCGCCCGACGGGGCATCGACACCGGTACCTTTCTCCACCAGAAAATTGACCACACCTGTATGCGGCGCGGTTATATCCACATAGTTGTATGGATCCGAGCGATATTTTGCCAGAATCTCATCGAAATCTATTTCTTGTGACATGGTTTATCCACTTGTTGATCGGACAATTCGACCTTTTGCAAAAACTGATCTTGTTTCCACGATGAAATGAGTCATTTTGCTCCAAAATAGAGGAGTGCAGGAAATTTTACCACAGCCATATGACTCCGTTCGAGGATAAAATATCGGGCACATTGAAGCATGGACAAAAGGGCCGTTTCAGGATGGAAAAAGGTTTATACTTTCATATCTACCCTAAGGCAACACAATTTTCCAGGCCCATGGTCAACGCTCACCTTCCTGGTGAAAAGCCAACGGTACCCTGATCCCGCTGACATGCAGCGAAAATTTTCCTATATATTTCGTGCCGATTCATTTACCCTTACCCGAAACTCACGGCGCACCTCTGCCACCAGCAGAAAAAGGACTCCGCACCATGGCCGGATCGTTGCTGAAGAAAATAACGCTTTTCCTGCTGATTACGATCATTATCGTGCTGGTCGGGTTCCTGGCCCTGCCCCATATCGTTGATCACTTCCTTCTCCCTTCGCTGCTTGCCCAAACCCCCTTTTCATCCAGCCGGGCAAGCATGAGCAGAATCACTCCATACCTCATTGAGGGCAGCGTCGAGTTAAAGGACGGCGACAACCCGGTGCTCTCGATTCCCCGCTTCCAGATGCGCTTTACCCCGCAATCACTGCTGAAAAAAAGGCTTGGAAGTCTGGTGTTGGACCACGCTACCTTTCATTTCTACAGGGAAAACGGCCGCCTGATAATGCCCGGGCTTATGCCGCAGGCTGCCGGGAAAAAATCAGCCTCCCAGCGCAACCTGTTTCTCCTGCCCCTGGGACTCGAGACACTGGTTCTCGATCAGTGCCGGATCATCGTGCACACCCCCGGCAAGCCATCTCTCTATGCAAGTGTGAACGGTCAATTGGTGCCGACCTTCAATTCCACTCAGGACGAACACCGACTCGAGGCGCTGAACGGATCACTCTTTCTCTCCGATGATCTGTCTGCGGCGGTCTCACTTTCTGCAACACTCAAAGGTAACGATATCAGTGTGCAATTAGCCATTGATAATGGCTCCTTGGCGCTGCCCGAAACGTTTTTTTCGGAGCAGTTCGTCCCCCCTGCCTTCAAGACCCTGTCCGCCAATCTCGATGTACTCCTCGATGCTCGTTCTTTCTCCCTGCAACGCTACGAGCTGGAAGGAAACGTTGAAGAGCTGCGCTATGTTAATGACAAGATCGTTCTCTCGAGCGGATCGGAGCGTAACGATCTGGAATTTGCTTTATCCGGGAGCCTCGATAGGCACAGCTTCCGGATAACCTCCATCGCCATCGAATCACCTGTCAGCGCTTTAATCGACCTCACCGGTGAAGCCTCTTACAGAGAAGGAGACGCGAAAAGTTCAGGCAGCGCCTCAGCTGTCTGGCTGAGTGGTGAGGGAGCGGAGACAGCCAAGCTGCCCCTTTCTTTGACATTCAATGGCCTCTGGTCCAGATCCAGCGGAGCAAGATTTGAGATAAAAGGAGGGTACCCCACCGAACTACCTCTGCTGCTGTCCGGTGACTGGGTCATATCCGGACTTGAAACCCTGCGCTTTGCCTCGACGCTCGAGCTGAACAATGGCCAGCAGCAGGCTGCCCTGGAACTGGAGAACGGGCCGTTTGAGCTGCGTCGCGATTCCCTCCAGCTGAAGGGGGCTGGATTTGACTTCAAGGCCAAGCTGAGCCGCTCGGCAGATAAGCTTGAAGGCAAAATAAATGCGGGACTGGAAGAATTGAAACTGCCCGAGAAAAATCTGGTCCTCAAGAACCTCAGCCTTGCGCTGCCATTTTCTCGGTCAACCTTGACCAGCGCCATGAGCGCCGGCGAAATTTCGGTTGCAGCGGTGGAACTTGAGGATGAACATCTATTTTCGATGAACGCGGACATAACCTATCACGATTCCGAATACCACACCGCAGGAACTATTGAAATGCTGAACAACGTCGATTTCAATATCCCATTCAGCGGCCAGATGGCCTGGCAGTCGAGGCAAGGAACATTGTCCTGGAGTCTGGCAACCAGCGACCTGGAGCCAACCCTCCTCCCTTCCTTTCTCTCCCTCCCTGCCGATCTCGACTTCTCGGGCCGGCTTGAGGCTCAGGGAGGCATCACTTACGACAAGGAGATCTCGGCCTGGGCGCAGGCTGCCATCTCGGACGCAAGACTGGATTTCAGTGACAAGAATGTCAACCTGGACGATCTGAACTGCGCCATCGAGTTTCCCGAACTGCCCAGGCTGCAATCGAGTCCCAGTCAGCGCTGTTCAGCCGGAACGGTCGATATCTCGACGCTTCATTTCAGCGATGCTTCGGTTACCTTCCGCCTGGAAAATCCTCAATCGCTCTTCATCGAGAAAAGCAGGTTCAACTGGTGCGGGGGCACTTTGGAATCTGGCAGTCTGCGTTTATCCACCCAGACATCCGAGATCGATACAATCTTTTACTGCAGCCGTATCGGGCTGGCTGAACTGCTCGAACAATTTGGCTTCAAAGGCACCGAAGGCGAGGGCTCGCTCAATGGAAAACTGCCGATAAGACTCTCCAGGGAACGGATCGATTTCGAAGATGGATTTCTGTTTTCGACGCCAGGTACAGGTGGTATAGTGCGTTTCACCGACACTGATTTGCTGCGGCAGGGTGTTGGTGCGGTAAGCGAGGCAGGTTTTCTCAACTACACGCTGCAGTCGCTTGCAGATTTTACCTATAACTGGACAAAACTGAGTTTTGACAGCGCCGAAGACGACCTGCTGTTAACCCTTGAGCTGGACGGCAAACCCAGCACTGCACTGCCGTTCAAGTTCAACAAGAAAGGCATGCTTGTTGAGTCGGACCAGGGACAAGGGCTGCAGTACCCAATCCGATTGGACGTCAATTTTCGAGTACCACTGGCCGATCTTTTTCAGGTTGGCCAGTCAATCAATTCGATAATGGAGAGTGGACAATGAAATTGCATCTATTGTCTCGTTTGTTGTGTTTGGCTCTGCTGTTGGGGATAGGTTCGGCCTGTACCAAGCACGAAGTGGATGTCAAACCTGTTGAAATAAAACCCATTCATATCACCATCGACGTCAACGTCAAGGTGGATCGTGCCCTGGATGATTTCTTCGGCGACATCGACGAGGCGGCCCAGAATGAATGATTTCGCTTATTATAATTCGTGGAGGTTCAGAATGTATAATCGGAAATTCTTTTTTGTTATCGCTGTTGTATTAACGACTCTTCTTTGCAGCACCCTTAACGGACAGGCGGCTTCGGTCAAGGAGCGGATGCTGGCCAGGATTCCGGCAATTAACGCTCTCAAGGATAAGGGAATTATCGGGGAGAACAATAAAGGCTTTCTTGAATTCCGCACCGGAGACAAATCTCAGCAACAACTGATAAGCGACGAAAATAAGGACCGCAGGAGTGTCTATGCGGCCATCGCCAGCAAGGAGAAAGTCGATGCTGCCCTGGTCGGGCAAAGAAGAGCCAAACAGATAAGCGCCAAAGGCAGTAAAGGGCACTGGTTCCAAAAACCAGACGGTGCCTGGCATAAAAAATAGCCCGGGATGTCCAGCTTGAAAGACAGGCTGTATCAGGTCGATACAGTTCCTGAAGATTTTGATTTCAACGAGCGCGTCGTCGAAGTTTTCGACGATATGCTGGATCGATCAATTCCCTGTTATCAAAACGTGATCGGGGAAACGAGCCGACTGCTCGCCAGCCATCTGCGGCCCGGGGACACGGTCTGCGACCTGGGCTGCGCCACCGGCACCGCCCTTCTCTACTTTGCCAGAAAACTGGCCGACCACCGGTTCCGCTTCCTCGGGGTCGACAGTTCTCCTGCAATGCTCACCAAGGCTCGCCTTAAAGCCGAGTTTTATGTCGAAAACGATGACGTCTCTTTCGCCCAGGCCGACATCAGGGAAATCGACCAGCCGGAGACCGGCGCCTTTATTCTTAACTACACACTGCAGTTTATCCGGCCTGTACATCGCCCTACCCTAATCAGGCGACTCTATGATAATCTTCGACCCGGCGGCCTGCTCATCCTTAGCGAAAAGACAATCCTGGGTGACAAGCGGCTCAATCGAACTTTCATCGATATCTATCATGATTTCAAACGTGAACAGGGTTATTCAGACCTGGAAATTGCCCGCAAAAGAGAAGCCCTGGAAAACATTCTGATCCCCTTCTCCATCGAAGAGAACATCGAACTCCTTGCCCAGGCCGGTTTCCGACCGGTCACCACCTTTTTTCAATGGTTTAACTTTTCGTCCTTCGTAGCTGTCAAACCGGGTTGACCAACTCTTTTCACATGCACTATCTCAACTATTTTCACTCGGACATCGATTTTCGTGCCATAGCCGAAGCTCACGAGCAACGCCAGCGCTGGGTCAACCAGCAGAAAAAAGGGTTCCTGAGGTATCGCACCCCCTTTGAGCAGCTCAGCAGCTACCGGGCCGCTCATAGCGAATGCGGGACAGACACGGTTACCATCGGCCTGGCCGAAGAGATAGCTGCCGGCACCCGGCAGGACATCAAGGAGCAGCTCAGATGCTTCATGCCCTGGCGTAAAGGCCCCTTCTCCGTCTTTGGCATCGAGGTCGACGCCGAGTGGCGCAGTGAACGCAAATGGAACCGTCTGCGGGAGCGCCTTCCCGATCTGAACGGAAAGATCGTGGCCGACATCGGCTGCAACAACGGCTACTACATGTTTCGAATGGTGCCCCTGAAGCCCCGTTTTGTGCTCGGCTTTGAACCCTCGGTCCAGCACTACTATTGCTTCAAGGCGCTTAACGCCATGGCCGGCTTCGAAAATCTCGATATTGATCTGCTCGGGGTTGAACACATTTCCCTGTTTCCTCAGTCGTTCGACGTGATTTTTCTGATGGGCATTATCTATCACCGTATCTCTCCAGTCGAGCTCCTCAAAGATATAATTGCGGCTCTTAAACCCGGAGGAACCCTGCTGATTGAATCCCAGGCCATTCCCGGCAGTGAGCCGATTGCACTTTTCCCAGAACATACCTATGCCAAAGTTCCCGGCACCTATTTCGTTCCCACCGGCAAGGCCCTTGAAAACTGGCTGCTGCGCGCCGGGTTCAATGAAGTCGAACTGTTCTGCTCGCACCCGATGAGTTCGGAGGAACAGCGACGCACCGAGTGGATGGAGTTCGAGTCCTACCTCGATTATATCGACCCTGACGACGCCTCCAGGACCGTCGAGGGCTATCCCGCTCCCTGGCGAATCTTTTTATCGGCGCGAAAACCATAAAAAATTGTCATTGTTGACCAATAGCGGTTGCCTTTCTATAGAGCTGTGTTATTTGTTCGGGTTACCTGGATTTATCACTACTAACAAATTACAAGAGGAATAAAATGGAAGCAGCGCAATGCACCTTGTACAGCGGTGGCCTCAAGGGTGCCGAAACTGTATTCGGAGAAACAGCTGAGAAATATTCGGTCAATGAAGTGATCTATACTTTCGAAGGCCACAAACTGTCGCGTGAAAAAAACGTCAGGGTCCTCTCCAAGGAAGACCTCGAACGCGGCAATATCAGCATGGAACTGGCCTCAAAGATGCTGCATCGCACTTACTACGAAACCGAAAAAATCCGCAAGGTTCTGCAGACCATCTTCCATCTGGTTAACAGCGGCTATCAGGTTTTTGTGATTGGCTCGATCCAGGAAGACGGCTCAGTGAAAGGCGGCACCGGCTGGGCGGTCCAACTTGCCAAGATGTTCAATCGCCCCCTGCATGTATTCGACCAGCCTTCGGGAAAATGGTTTACCTGGAAGGAAGGGTGGCAGGAGGACTCTCCCCGGATTGAATACGACACCTTCGTCGGTTCCGGTACCAGATATTTGAACGACGCCGGACGGGCCGCCATCGAGAAATTGTTCGAGGACAGTTTCGCCTGAGAAAGCAACCTTGATAATAGATGCAGATACCTGAGATCCTCGACGGTCGACTGTTATCTGCATCTAATCCCGTCTACGGTTCAGAGAGGGTTGTCCGGGATCAGGCGAAGACCTTCTGGTGTCCCATCTGCACGCATACCCTCTGCAGTTCTTCGGTTTCACGGGCCAGATACACTTTCAACTCCTGCAGGGAATAATTGGTCAATCGTTTCACGCCGCTCAGCGTTCGTGGTTGGGTTTGACTGATCTTCTGCGCCGCTCTCAAAGCAGTAGTCTCCAGTTCCGTGTGGGGTACGACCGTATCGACTATTCCCAGCTTCAAAGCCTGTTCAGCGGGGATCTCGTCTTCAAGAAGAAGCAGCTGGTTTGCCCGGCTTCTACCCAGCAGTTTAGTCAGAAAAAACGGGCCTCCGCCAAGCGGCAGTCCTCCTATTTTTTTAAAAGCGTTGTAGAAGACCGTATTGTCGCTGAGAATGCGATAATCACAAGCAAAACCAATATTCATGAAGATACTCAGAGCGGCATCCTGACATATCTGAATGGTAAATTTATTTAACTCCATCACATTGATGATCGTCTGGTTGATGATGTTACTGAGTTTGTTTATCTCCAGAAGCCTTGTCCCACCAAACAGACTCGCTTCATCAGTGTGCGAGAGAAAGAAGTCCACATACTCGTCGACACCTGAATCTCTGTAGTTTGTCTGGAAAATCACTGTATTGATTTGCTCACTTTTTTTTATTCGCTGGAAATAATCACCCAGGAAGTCGCGTTTATCAAAACTGGTCAGGTTGTGAAAGAAGTTGCCGGAAAATCTCATCCACAGCACCTTCTCGTGAATTTCGGAAACAAAAAATTCTGGGTAACGTTTGATCAGGCCGGAATCTGACATCACAAATTCCTCCAGAGTGAGAGGTTGGCCCTCCCGGCAGGGAGGTCAATCAATTGCTTACGGTCACCAGCAGCAGACAGTTCCCTGTCTGTTCATCTTATTATACCATCAGATAGACCCATTTTGAAAATTCGGTGGGAGACAGTTTACAATTTCTCGTTGTAGGTCTTTCAGAACCCTCTGCAATGAAAAGAGGAGGGAAATCTCAAGACAGGGAAATTGCAGCGCTCGCTTCAACGATCAAAGCTGATATGCTGCCGGAAAAAACCGCGAAACTCATCTCGCCGATGACTGACATAGACGATGGTGCTGATCTGCTTGTCAACCACCAGTTCCAGAAAGTTAAGCAGATTAGCCCGGTTGGCGTCATCGAGGCCATGGGTGGGTTCATCGAGGACAAGCAGCTTCGGTGTCTTAATCAACGCCCTGGCGATCAGTACGAGCCGCTGCTCACCATAGCCCAGATTGCGGAACGGCGTCTTCTCCAGTCCGCTCAACCCGATCACTCTGAGCCAGGATCGGGCAACTTGCCGCTGTTGTTCGCTGGGCCTGCTGTAAAGACCAATAGAGTCGAAAAAGCCTGAAACCACAATCTGCAGCGAGTTGCCGGGAATATAATGTTCACGGTGCAGAGCCGGACTGACAATGCCCATCTCCTTTTTAATCTGCCAGATCGACTCACCGCTGCCGCGGCGTTTGCCAAACAGATACAGCTCATTGGTGTAGCAGTCAGGGTGGTCGCCGGTTACCAAAGCAAGCAGCGTTGACTTACCAGCACCGTTGGGACCGGTTACCAGGGTATGCTGATCCCGGACCACCCTGAAGTCGAAGTTGGAAAATATGATTCGATCACCATAGCGCGCCTGCCCGTTTACCAATCTGACCAGTTCGACGGAGTCGTCCACCGTCGTATGCTCTCGGTTTTCCAGAATTTGGTTCCAGTCATCGCCGTTGGCGCGGCCCTCGATCTGCCTGACTATTTCACCGCGCGCCCCACAGCCAGCCAGCCTGCCTTTATCGAACCAGGCCAGGTGGGAGCACCAGTCGGGAATATCGGAGCGGCTGGAGAGTACGAGCAGCACCTTGAATCGGCGCTCGATGAGCAGTGCCATAATGCGATCAAACTCAACACAAGATGCCACATCAAGGCCGTCATAAGGGTTTTCGATGAGCAGATGGCTGGCACCATCGGTGACGGCTTTTAAGATCAGCAGCTTACGACTTTCCCCGGAACTCAGTTGTCGATAACCGCTATTGAGCACGCCACTCAGTCTGAACTGGTCGATCAGCGCGCGGTTGTCCTCGATATTGGTGAGAAATTCCCCGGCCAACGTACCGGGATCAATGCGATCAAGAAAATCACTTTCATCGTTGCGCACTTCCTGCTCAAAAAGTTCCTGTTGGTCTTTGAAACTGACAACCCCCAGATCTGCGGGGATGGTAAGTTTTCGATAAGGAAAGCGCGTCCTGTTTCTGGCGGCGGAAAAGCTCCACAAACCGGTCAATGCCGGAATGGTTGCCGCCGTAAACACACCATGTTTCTCCGGGCCGGGCGACGAAGCGGTCGACCTGAAGATAGCCATCGTCGACCTCCTCCATCTCCAGCCAGACGGTTTGATCAGTAGTGTCTTTACTTTGTTTTATCATGGCCCTGCTTTACCACGAGTCAGCGCCAAACTCAAGATGTCTGCGCAGCCACAAAAGTCGTGCTGCAGAAAAATGTCTCAAACGGTCCAGAGGCGATTACGGCCAGTTCAACATGAAGTGGCGAGCAGTGATCTCCGCACTAACCTGCCGCACTGCCGGTCTGATTTTCTGGCCGCGAATTCGGTTGACGTCAACTGCGTTTCCGAGTTAATTATTAATATTTTGTGTCGGCTATATACGGAATTAACTTCCTCACCCCCGGACAGGCCCGGCGATTCTCCATACAGACGCTTGAGGTTCCTGCAGCCTGCCGGTTATTCATGAGACAAAAGGTAATAATATGAAAGCTTTAATCGCCCTGGAAGACGGCACCATCTTTGCGGGACGGTCGTTCACCGGCCGCGGGGAAGCCGTTGGTGAGATCGTTTTCAACACCTCGATGAGCGGCTATCAGGAGATACTCACCGACCCCTCCTATACCGGTCAGATCGTTACCATGACCTATCCTCTGATCGGCAATTACGGGGTGAATCCTGAAGATATGGAATCACTGTCTATCCACCCGAAGGCCTTCCTGGTCAAGGAATATCATGGCCAACCCTCAAATTTCAGATCAACCCGGCCGCTGGCCGATTTTCTCAAAGAGTTCGATGTCCTTGGCGTTGAGGGATTCGATACCCGGGCCCTGGTTCGGCATATCCGCACCGCCGGGGCCCTGAAAGGAGTGGTATCCACCGAAGACCTCGATCCCGATTCTCTCGTAGAACGGGCCAGGCAGATGGCCCGGGCTCGTCGGCCAGGACATGGTCAAGCTGGTGAGTTGCAGCGAACCTTATACCTGGAGTAACGACAAGCCCCTGGCCGGCACTTCCTTCACCCCCGAACGGTCAGATTCCGAGCTGAAAATCGTCGCTTTCGATTTCGGTATCAAATTCAATCAAATCAGGATTTTCGAAAACCGCGGCTGCCGGGTCCAGATCGTGCCCGCAACCACAGATGCCCAGACCGTTCTGGGACTTGAGCCTGATGGAATATTTCTCTCCAACGGTCCGGGCGACCCCGAAGGAGTCGAAGGGGTGGTCCACACCGTAAGGGAACTACTTGGCAAAAAACCGATTTTCGGCATCTGTCTCGGCCATCAAATCCTGGGACTGGCCTACGGCGGCTCCACCTACAAATTGAAATTCGGTCACCGGGGCGGTAACCAGCCGGTAAAAGATCTGCAGACCGGCAAGGTGGAAATCACCTCTCAGAACCATGGCTTCTGCGTCGATATGACTTCGCTTGATCCAACCCAAGTGGAATTGACCCATATCAATCTCAATGACAACAGCTGTGAAGGAATGAGACACCGGGTCCATCCGGCTTTTTCGGTGCAGTATCATCCTGAGCACGCACCGGGGCCCCACGACGCCGAGTATCTGTTCGACCGTTTCATCGATCTGATCAAAGAACAGTCATAACCAGACCAGAGGCGAACAAACCAGAGTTCAGGCAATCACTTAACCAACTATCCCGTCATGCCCAAACGAACCGACATACACAAAATTCTCATCATTGGCTCGGGTCCGATTATCATCAGCCAGGCCTGCGAATTTGACTATTCCGGAGCCCAAGCCGTCAAAGCTCTCAAAGAAGAAGGCTATGAGGTCGTGCTGATCAACTCCAATCCGGCCACCATCATGACCGACCCGGAACTGGCTGATGCCACTTACATAGAGCCGATCACCCCGGAAATGGTGATCAAGGTCATCGAGCAGGAACGTCCCGATGCGCTGCTTCCCACCCTGGGCGGCCAGACGGCGCTCAACACGGCCATCAAGGTGGCCGAAACGGGGGCGCTGGAAAAATATGGGGTGGAAATGCTGGCCGCCAAGATCGACGTCATCCACAAGGCCGAAGGCCGTGATGAATTCAGGGAGGCGATGCGGGCCATAAATCTGAAGGTCCCGGAGTCGGCCATCGTCCATACCTTGGCGGAGGCTATCGAGGCCGCAGACGAAATCGGTTTCCCGATCATAGTCAGGCCCAGCTTCACCCTGGGCGGCACCGGTGGTGGTGTGGCCTACAATCGACAAGAACTCGAAGACTTCTGCAAACAGGGTCTTGACCTTTCCATGACCAGCGAAATCATGCTCGAACGCAGTCTGCTGGGTTGGAAGGAGTACGAGTTGGAAGTGATGCGCGACTCCAAGGACAACGTGGTCATCATCTGCTCGATCGAAAATGTCGACGCCATGGGTGTTCACACCGGCGACTCGATCACCGTGGCCCCGGCCCAGACCCTTACCGATCGCGAATACCAGGAGATGCGGGATGCGGCCATTGCCATCATTCGGGAGATCGGAGTCGAAACGGGCGGTTCCAATGTCCAGTTTGCGGTCAATCCCGAAGACGGGGAACTGATGATCATCGAGATGAATCCCCGGGTATCCAGAAGTTCGGCGCTGGCCTCCAAGGCAACCGGTTTTCCCATCGCCAAGATTGCCGCCAAGCTTGCCGTAGGCTATACGCTTGACGAAATTACCAACGATATCACCCGGGAGACCTACGCATCGTTCGAACCCACCATCGACTATTGTGTGGTAAAAATTCCCCGCTGGACTTTCGAAAAGTTTCCTGACGCCGAAGATTTTCTCACCACCTCGATGAAATCGGTGGGTGAAACCATGGCCATCGGACGAACCTTCAAAGAAGCCTTTCAAAAAGGGATGCGGTCGCTGGAAATCGGTCGATTCGGCTTTGGCGGCGACGGCCGCGAACTTCTCGAACACCTCGACCTCGAAGATCTGGAGAGCGGACTGGTGACCCCAAGCTCAAAACGTGTTGCCCATCTCTACGAGGCCATGAGAAGAGGTATAGAGACAGAGAAAATCGCCGAGCTGACCAAAATCGACCCCTGGTTTCTGCACAATCTCCAGCAGATTGTCGAGACCGAGCAGTTGATACGCCAGAAAGGATTCAGCGGCCTCGATTCGGACTTTCTCCAGCACTGCAAGCAGCAGGGTTTTTCAGACCAGCAGATTGGCTACCTTACTGGAACCACCGAGGAAGACGTAAGATCACTGCGCAAAGACAGCGGCGTGGTGCCGGTCTACAAGCTGGTGGATACCTGCGGGGCCGAGTTTGAGTCGTACACCCCGTATTGCTACTCCACCTACGAGCAGGAGAACGAGGCTTTCAGAAGCGACCGCCAGAAAGTCATCATCCTCGGCGGCGGCCCCAACCGCATCGGCCAGGGAATTGAATTTGACTACTGCTGTGTGCACGCCTCATTTGCCCTGCGGGAAATCGGTGTCGAATCGATTATGGTCAACTCCAACCCGGAGACCGTTTCGACCGACTACGATACCTCCGACAAACTCTACTTTGAACCGCTGACCCGTGAAGATGTGCTGAACATCATCGACCAGGAGCAGCCCGACGGCGTCATTGTCCAGTTTGGCGGCCAGACCCCTCTTAATCTGGCGGTACCTCTGGAGGAAGCGGGGGTCAAGATCATCGGTACCCCGCCCGATGCAATCGATCGGGCCGAGGATCGTGAACGATTTCAGAAGTTTCTCAAGAAACTCAACCTCAGGCAGCCGGAAAATGACACCGTCTTCACCCAGGAAGAGGCCCTTGAGGCAGCCAAGCGCATCGGCTATCCGGTGGTCATCAGGCCCTCTTATGTACTCGGCGGCCGGGCCATGCGAATTGCCTACAACGAAGAGGCAATCAAAGAATTCATGAAGTCCATCGGCGGGACGGTGCAGGAGCACCCCATCCTCATCGATCAGTTCCTCAAAGATGCCACTGAAGTTGATGTCGACGCCATCTGCGATGGCCAGGCCACTGTCATCGGCGGCATCATGGAGCACATTGAAGAAGCGGGCATCCATTCCGGCGACTCTGCCTGCGTGCTGCCGCCGCACTCCCTGTCCGCAGAAATAATTGAGGAAATCGAGGAAGCCAGCAGGGCAATGGCCATCGAACTCGGCGTCATCGGCCTGATGAACGTGCAATTCGCGGTTAAAGATGAAACGCTCTATGTGCTCGAAGTCAATCCCCGGGCCTCCAGAACCGTGCCGTTCGTCAGTAAGGCGACCGGTGTACCGCTGGCCAAACTGGCCACCAAGATCATGATGGGTATGAGTCTCGCCGATCTCGGCCTGACCAAAGAAGTGGTGATCACTCACTGGGCGGTTAAGGAAGCGGTTTTCCCCTTTGATCGTTTCGCAGGCGTCGATACCCTCCTCGGACCTGAAATGAAATCAACCGGCGAGGTCATGGGAATCGACGACAATCTCGGTCTGGCCATTGGTAAGGCGCTACTGGCTGCCGGCTCAACCCTGCCGGAAAAGGGCAATGTCTTTGTCTCGGTCCGGGACAGCGACAAGCCGTCGATTGTTCCGGTCGCCGCTGAGCTTAAAAAAATGGGCTACACCATTTTCGCCACCGATGGAACCAACGGATTCCTGCTGGAAAATGATATCGACAGTCATCGGATAAATAAGATTTCCCAGGGCCGCCCCCACATTCTCGACATGGTCCGCAACCGTGAAATCAACTGGATCATCAACACCTCCATGGGGAGGCGGACCACCGAGGACAGCTACCAGATCAGGCGGGCCGCCATCGATCTGCACATCCCCTACACCACCACGACCAACGGCGCAGCGGCCTTCGTCAGTGCCATGAAAGCATTCGGTGAAGAGCAGATAGGGGTAAAGCCTGTACAAAAATTTGCCTGATGACTACAATATTTAGAGGACAGCGCTCGACATCAGGCAAAGATGCTTTAGTATTGGTGCTGTTATTATTAATTAGTTAATCTTCAATAGCTTTTAGTAGATCGGGAGGTTCTTTTGAACACCTTTTACAAAAATCTGAGCATGTGGCTGGTGATCGGCCTGACCATGATCCTGCTGTTCAACCTGTTCAACAAACCGCAGGGCAACATCTCGCCTCTGACCTACAGCGAGTTCATGGCCAAGATCGAGAACAAGTCAATCAACCGCGTCCGTATCGATGGCGATACCATCTCCGGGACGCTCCAGGACGGACGACCGTTCAGGACCATTTATCCGGTCACCGATGCCGAACTCATCCCCCTGCTCAGAGAAGCCGGTGTCGACATCACGGTCAAGCAGGGCCAGAAAGACAACTGGCTGATGACCATCTTCGTTTCCTGGTTCCCGATGCTGCTGCTTATCGGTGTCTGGATCTTTTTCATGCGCCAGATGCAGGGAGGCGGCAAAGGAGGCGCCTTATCTTTTGGCAAAACCAGAGCCCGGCTGATGGAGCAGGGGACCAACAAGGTCACCTTTGCCGATGTTGCCGGTATCGATGAGGCCAAAGAGGAACTCGAAGAAATTATCGACTTTTTGAAAGACCCGCATAAATTCACCGTACTGGGCGGCAGAATTCCCAAAGGGGTATTGCTGGCAGGCTCGCCGGGTACCGGCAAGACTCTTTTGGCCCGGGCTATCGCCGGTGAGGCCGATGTGCCGTTCTTCTCAATTTCCGGCTCCGATTTTGTCGAGATGTTTGTCGGCGTCGGCGCCTCTCGGGTCAGAGATCTGTTCAACCAGGGGAAAAAACACGCCCCCTGTATCATCTTCATCGATGAGATCGATGCGGTCGGTCGTCACCGTGGCGCCGGTCTCGGAGGCGGTCATGACGAACGGGAGCAGACCCTCAACCAGCTTCTGGTCGAGATGGATGGATTCGAATCCAACGAGGGCGTCATCATCGTCGCCGCCACCAACCGTCCCGACGTGCTCGACCCGGCCCTGCTGCGTCCGGGACGTTTCGATCGGCAGGTAGTAGTCCCGATTCCCGATGTCGGCGGCCGCCAGAAAATTCTGGAGATCTACGGCAAAAAGACCAAAATGGAAGCCAATGTCGATTACGAGATCCTGGCCAGGGGTACCCCGGGCTTCACAGGCGCCGACCTGGAGAATCTCATCAACGAAGCAGCCCTCATGGCAGCCCGAGAGGGGGCCAAGGAAATCACCCTGGAGCTGCTTGAAAAGGCCAAAGATAAAATCATGATGGGAGCCGAACGTCGCTCCATGATCATCACTGAGAAGGAAAAGGAAGTCACCGCCTATCATGAGGCAGGTCATGCCCTGGTGGCCTATCTGCTGCCCGGTACCGACCCGATTCACAAGGTCACCATTATTCCACGCGGCCGGGCCCTGGGATTGACCATGCAGCTTCCCATAGACGAGAAATACACCCACTCCAAGAGCTATCTGAAAAACTCCATCTCCATCCTTTTCGGTGGTCGCATCGCTGAGAAACTCATTTTCAACGAAATTACCACCGGGGCCGGCAACGATCTGGAGAGGGCAACTGCACTGGCCAGAAAAATGGTCTGTGAATGGGGAATGAGCGATGAACTCGGCCCCCTCACTTACGGCAAGAAGGAAGAGCAGATCTTTTTAGGCAGAGAGATTGCCCAGCACCGCGACTTCAGCGAGGAAACAGCACGGCAGATCGATCTGGCGGTAAAAGAGATAATTCTCGAAGCCAGTAACAAGGTAACTGAGCTTTTGGAGGGCCACCTCGATATTCTCAAGAGAATGGCCGATGAGCTGCTCGAAAAGGAGACCATTGTGCTCGAAGATGTCCAGCGTATGCTGGCTGAGCTTCGGCCCGATGAGCACCCTTTAAAGGAAGCCAAGGAACCCAGGGAGGCCTCTTCTCAATCTGACAGCACGAAGCAGGAAGAACCCGTCAGTGAGATTAAGGCAGAAACTCCGATCGACGTTCCTCCGGCAGGCGAAACGGGAGGCCGGGAAGAGCCTGGCATCAGTTCATGACCATTGCCCGATCCGTAAGGATCATGGGCATTATCAACGTAACTCCTGATTCTTTCTCCGACGGCGGCAGTTTCTTCGACCGCGGGTCTGCCTTCGACCAGGCCCGCTTACTGATCGACCAGGGTGCCGACATTCTCGATGTGGGTGGTGAATCCACCCGGCCTTATGCTGAGCAGGTTTCAGTCGATGAAGAACTTCACCGGGTCATTCCGGTAATCGAATCGATCCGGTCCATATCTGACATTCCCATCTCGATCGACACCAGTAAAGCCGAGGTTGCCAGGCAAGCGCTGGCAGCCGGTGCCGATATCATCAACGACGTCACCGCCCTGCGTAAAGACCCGGCAATGATCGAGCTGGTAAAGAACAGTAGCGGTGAGCTGATCATCATGCACATGCAGGGAACACCAGGCACGATGCAGGACGCCCCGCACTATGATGAGGTGGTGGAGGAGGTAATGCCTTCTTTAGAGAACGGCTCGATTTCATCGCTGCAGCCGGGATCGACCTCGATCGGGTCACTATCGACCCGGGCATTGGCTTCGGCAAGAAGCTGGAGCACAACCTGCAGCTTCTCAATCACCTGGAGCGACTCTCAGAGCTTGGCCGCCCGGTTCTGCTGGGCCATTCCCGGAAACGGTTTCTGGGAGATCTTACCGGTCTTGAGGCTGATCAGCGCGACGCGATAACCAGTGTAGTATCGGCATTGAGTCTTGAGAAGAACGTTTCGATATTCAGGGTTCACGATGTGGCGGCAACCAGGCAGGCACTCGATGTCGCCCGGGCCATCCGCCTGGCCTGAAAAGAAAACCGGGCCTCAGCATGATGCTTCCCCAGGCCAGGTGGAGAGAGGGAGTGAAAGAAGAGAAGAGTCGGCCTGCTGTCACATCATGCAAAGACCCTTGTGATACAACTATAAGCACTGTTTTTCTTTATGGTAAGATCGCCGACTTTTAATCCCTGCCGACCGCCAGAGCCCTTTGCTGGCGGGCCCTCTGCGTAATCCCTTCAAGCACGAAAAGGACCAGCGCACTCCAGACCAGCAGAAAGCCTATCATCCGGCTGAAGGGAAACTCCTCGCCATAGACAAAGACACCGATCAGCAGGTTGAGGGTCGGAGCCGTATACTGTAGGATCCCCAGTAAAAACAGCGGAATCTTCTGGGCGGCATAACCGAACAACAGGAGCGGGATGGTGGTGACCAGACCGGTTCCGACGAGCAGCCCCATGGTCACCGCATCCCCGTGTAAAAACCCGGAACTGCCGTCTCTACCGAGATAGAGAATAAGTGCCAGCGCCGGCAGAAAGAATATCAGCGTTTCCAGGTAGAGGCTTTGCATCGGGACGATGCCGATTTTCTTGTGAAACAGTCCGTATATGGCAAAGGTAATCGCCAGGGTCAGGGCAATCCACGGAAACCTCCCGTACACCAGGGTGAGATAGACCACCCCGAGGCCGGCCAGCAGCATGGCTGCAATTTGACCACCCCGCAAGCGCTCGTTAAGAAAAAAGACACCAAAACCGACTGTCACCAGAGGATTGATAAAATAGCCCAGGCTGGTCTCAACGATATGGCCGGCGTTGACGGCCCAGATATAGATCAACCAGTTGATCGCCAACAGAGCGGCGCTGGCAGTTGAGATAATCAAGGACCTCTTATCCCGAAGCTGGTGCAGGATTGCTCCCTGACCAGTGATGACAAGAAACAGGACAATAAAGGGAAGCGACCAGGCCATACGGTGGCCCAGTATTTCATAGGCAGGTACGTGGTCGAGCGTTTTCCAGTAAACAGGCAGAATCCCCCATATCGTATAGGAGAGCGAAGCTGCGACCATACCGCGGCTCACCTGCTTGTTCATGAGACAAACAGGAGACCGCTTTTAAGCCAATAGTAACAGATGTAGCTTCCCGCCAGAATCAGAAACACAGCCGAAATCTTGTTTACATAGGGAACAATTCGCCTGAAAAAGGAGAGGACGGTGCCGCCTTTGATAAACGCCATGCCGACACTCAGAATCAACAATACGGATCCGGTGCCCAGGATATAGAGAATAAACTGTGTAAGTCCCGAGAGAAAATCACCTGAAGTGAGCGAACCGCCCACAACTACAAGAAAAATGGGCAAAGTACAGCCCAGCGATGTGGCCCCAAATCCGAGGCCAAAGAGAAAAAAACCTTTGACACTGATATGGCGCGGATCACCGATCTTCGCTGAGATTCTGGACATAAAATCGAGTGATACATGTTTGCCCAGCATCAGCCAGACGCCGAGCAGCACCAGGCAGACTCCGATGATCACTGAAAGCCAGGGCATCGCAGCCAGCAGAAATGACCCGCCCGCCGACACCACGATACCAAGCACACCAAACAACAATCCGAATCCGGCGGTGACCACAGCGGCTACCCCGGCGGCCCGGGCAACCCTTACATACCATGGACGTTCGCTGTAACGTTCCTCATCGGCACCCAGGTAGAGAGAAAGATAGATGGGCAGCATAGCGAAACCGCACGGATTTACCGCCGAGACCATACCGGCCCCAAAGGCGTAGCCGAGCTGCAATACACTGGCAAGATTACCGAGTGATTGACTTAACCATGCCTGAATTTCCATTTCCTATCCGAAATTTCAGTTGTTTTCCTTGCTCACCCATCCTGGTGAGATCTCAACCGCCCCAATATTGTTAACCGAACCGGTCTACCATAAGTCTGTCCGCCCGGCTTGGCAATGCAGGCCTCAAGATTCGGTTTGAGCAGATATTAAATATACCGATGGGTAACAACAATCAAGGCCTATAAATATTAGGTAACAATTTGTTATATTTAATTTTTAAATAAAAAAACCGACCGCAGTCGATTTTTTCTTGACTTCGGTCGACTTTTTGGTAATAATCCGACCGCAGTCGACTTTTCTGCACCATTTTTTTGGCAGGAACTATAAAACATATTGAAACAAATAGAAAAATACTACTGATAATCGAGCACACATTACCAGAACACAACCATTGGCAACCTCATGAGCTCTATAAGGGAACAAAACAAGATCAAAACCAGACGATGCATCCTCGATTCAGCCGTTAAGCTCTTTTCACAAAAAGGGTTCGAGCAGACGTCGATAGAAGAACTGGCCAGAGAAGCGGGAATCGGCAAAGGGACAATCTACAGCTACTTCGAGACCAAGAGAGACATAGTCAAGGCTTTCTGTGATGACCAGCTCGACTTTGCCAGAAGTGAACTGGCCGCTAAGTCCAATCCCGATACGCCGCTCATCGAACAATTGATGATTATCTTCATGGCCGATTTCAACTATGTCACCGAGCACAAGGAATTCGGCAGGGTCTATCTGCATGAGAAAGTGTTTCCCAAAGACCCCCTGGCCGAGGAAGATTTTCAAGTGCAGAACGACTATTTCGATATGCTCTACCCCATTTATCAGCGGGCCCAGGAACTCGGTGAACTGCGCCAGGACCTTGAACTGCTGCACATCTCGGGCCATGTTTATGCGATCTATCTTCTGCTGCTGTCATGCTGGTATACCGGCATGGTACCCACGGAAAACATTCCCGACGCCATGGAAACCATGATTACTCAGACTTTAGAAGGTCTTGCTCCATAATTTCTTATCCGGTGATAATAATGAAAACTGACTATGAAAAGCCAAAATCAATGCGGGGGAAAATCGTCTTTTTCTTCTGGTACAACTTCCCCCGTTTCGTGCTTCTGGGTATGGCCGTATTGATCGTCATGCTCTTTTACACTATCAGCGATAAAAAGGCCGCCATTCAGGCGGAACAGGAAGCGGCGATCAAGCAGGAGCGGCCGCCGGTCAATACGGTGGTTATGCAGGCCTTACCGACCACCATCAGCAACCGCCTCAACCTGCCCGGTTCCATTGAAGCCTGGACCTATCTGGATCTCACCGCCAAAATAGCCGGAACAGTTGAAGAAGTCCTGGTCAACGAAGGAGACACGGTCAAGAAAGGCGACATTCTGCTTAAAATCGAATCCGACGATTATCGGATTGCACTTGAACGGGCTCAAGCCGCGTATAAGCTGGCCAAGGCAGATTATGAACGCGATAAATCAGTATACGCCAAAGGGGTTATTCCTCCCGCAGAACTTGAAGCGCGTGAAACCGGGATGCAGACGGCCAAGGCCGATCTCGACAACGCTCAATTGCGCTATGAGCGCTGCATGGTCAAGGCACCGATTGACGGTGTTGTTCGACGACTGAATGCCAAAACAGGTATGTTTCTCGGAGTCGGTGACCCTATCGGTGAGATACTGCAGCTCGACCGGGTCAAAGCGGTGATCGGCATTCCTGAGTCGGATGTCACGGCAGTGCGTAAGCTCAGCGAGGTGAACGTGGAAATCAAAGCCCTTGGTGAATACGTAGTAAGCGGCAAGATTCATTTTATATCATCATCACCAGAAACACTTGCCCGACTCTACCGTCTGGAGCTCGAGTTGGACAATCCAGATCACACCATTCTGCCAGGCATGTTCGTCAGAGCTGATATAGTCAAGCAGAGCAGTAAGGAAGCGCTTGCCATCCCCTTTTACTCCATCATCTCCCGCAACGATGAACAATACATCTTTGTAGAAAATGATGGGGTGGTGGAAAAACGCGATGTCAAAACCGGCATCATGGAAGGCTGGATGATCGAAATCTTAGAAGGGCTTGATCCCGGAGAGCACGTGGTGGTTGAGGGGCACCGCGACGTTGAAGATGGCCGCAAGGTACAAGTGGTAAAAGTGATCACCGATCCGGGAGAATATTCGCTATGATTATTTCCGATACCGCCGTCAGAAAAAGCACGACCGTCGTTGTCCTTGCCCTGCTGCTGATCATTGTTGGCGTTTATTCTTACCTGGTCCTGCCGCGGGAGAGTGATCCTGATATCACGATCCCCAATGTCTTTGTTTCGACCAGCTACCGCGGGGTGTCCCCTACCGATATGGAAACTGGAGTTACCATTGAGATCGAGAAAAAGCTTAAAGGCCTTGACGGTCTCAAAAAGATACAATCGGTCAGTGCCGAAGGACTTTCTTCCATCAACGTTGAATTTATCACGGGAACCGATATCGACAAGGCTCTGCAGGACGTCAAGGACAAAGTAGACGAAGCCATTGGCGAACTACCCAGTGACCTTGAGGACGACCCCACAGTATTTGAAGTGAATTTCTCCGAGATGCCGATTGTGGTCTTTTCGCTTTCCGGCACCTGCGGACTCCCCTGTCTGAAAAAGATCGCTGACGATCTGGAAGATGACATCGAGGCAATCAGCGGTGTACTTGAAGTTGATGTCACCGGCGGGCTTGAAAGGGAAATCAGGGTTGAAGTCGAATTCGGAGAAACTTGCCCATTACGGCTTGTCAATCAACGATTTTCAATCGGTTGTCTACAGCGAAAACCAGAACACCTCAGGTGGTGCCATTCGTCTGGGCAATGGACGTTTTCAGCTTCAGGGTACCGGGAGAATTCAAATCACCCGAAGAAATTTACGGTCTGGTCCTCACGGTTCACGATGGTGAACCCGTCTACCTGAAGGATGTGGCCAACGTTATTGACGGATTCAAAGAAGAGACCTCACGCGCCCGCCTAAATGGCAGGGATGCAGTGAATATCGCAGTGAAAAAGCGTACCGGTGAAAATATTGTCAAAATCAGCAACGCAGTCGATCAGATAATAGATGAATCGCGAATAAGCTGGCCCCAGGGCACCGAGATTACCAAAGTTATGGATAAGTCTAAGGAAATCAAAGAATATGGTGGCAGACCTGGAGAACAACATTCTCACCGGCCTGGTGCTGGTGCTGATCGTCATATTCCTGGTCATGGGCATTCGCAATGCCCTGCTGGTAAGCCTGGCCATTCCATTTTCGATGCTGCTCTCTTTCAGCGTGCTGCACATTCATGGGAATAACGCTGAACGTGGTCACGCTGTTCAGCCTGACCCTGGCCCTGGGCATGCTTGTTGATAATGCCATTGTTATCGTGGAAAACTCCTATCGCTTCATGGAGCAGGGAGCGTCCCGGGTTGACGCGGCCATGAAGGCGACAGCAGAGGTTGCCTATCCGGTCATGGGGTCCACCCTGACCACACTTGCCGCCTTCTCACCCATGCTTTTCTGGCCGGGCATCATGGGTGAATTCATGAGTTATCTGCCGCTGACTTTGATTGTTACGCTTTCGTCCAGCCTCTTTGTTGCCATGGTCATCAACCCCGCCATGGTTTCGCTTTTCATGAAGCTGAAAAATCCAACGTCCCAGGCACAGGCAACAAACTATGATCAGATTTCCACAGCCATCGAAAAACCTGTTCAAATAAAAGGCCTATTACTAACCAGTTACACCAGAACGTTATTGAAGGCGCTGAACACTCCGTTTACCATCATCGCCATCGCCTTCTGCGTATTGATTCTAATGTTTCAGGGCTGGCTCGTGGTGGTCGGCTTGCAAAAACCAGTGGAGTTTTTTCCCGACCTTGACCCGGCCGGCATTTATGTAAATATCGATGTGCCTGAAGGTGCTGACATTGACTACATTGACCAGATAACCAAGCGCGTCGAGTTTTCGCTAAGCGATGTAGAGACCCATACAGACGGCAGTCCGATTGACCCAGACATAACCCCGCTCACCGCCTTATCACCAAGAACAGCATGACATGGGTGAACGGCCGTCAACCACTATTGGCCCCAGCGAGCTTAAAAATGTAGAAAGCATCTACTCCAGAGCCACCGTGGTTTCCGGAGGTGGTTCTTCCTTCTCTGCCAATACTCCGAACCATATCGGTGTCCGCTTTATCGAAATGCAGGATCGCTATCGTTCTTCCCAGATCGATGTGGAAGATATCCGGGATCGTGTCAAAGATATTCCAGGCGGCAAGATCACAATCGCCAAAGAAGCAGGCGGACCGCCTACCGGAGCTCCGATCAACATAGAAATTGCCGGGGATAATTTTACGGTATTGGGTGAAATCGCTAAAAAAATCAAAGATGTTCTCGTCACAATTCCCCACGTGGAAGATGTCCGGGATGATTTTGTCGAGGGAATACCGTCGGTGCAGGTGGTGATCGACCGCCAGAAAGCCGCTCTGTTCGGCATGACCACCAACATGATTGGTTTTGCGCTGAAAAGCGCTTACAACGGGCTGGAAGTCTCCTCTTTTCGCGAAGGAGACGACGATTACGACATTACCGTGCAACTCAAGGAAGCCGATCGCAAAGTGGTCAACGTGCTGCATGAACTGATGCTGCCGACACCGTCCGGCGAACTGGTTCCCCTCTCGACCATAGCAGATGTCACCTTTGCCGGATCCATCGGTAACATTAACCGAATCAATAACGAGCGGGTGGTAACCGTCAAAGCCAATGTAGACGAGGCCAAAATCCCCGGACCGGTAGCCAGGGCCGAGGCAGAGAAATACCTCGCCCAATTTCCTCTTCCTCCTGGTTATTCGGTCAAATTTACCGGAGAATTTGAATTCCAGAAGGAGTCGGAGGATTTCTTGACCAAAGCATTTCTGGTCGCCCTGCTGTTGATCTTCTTGATCCTGGTTTCAATGTTTAACTCGGTAAGCCAGCCGTTTATTATCATGACCTCGGTCATACTCTCATTGGGAGGTGCATTTCTGGGGCTGGCACTCTTCCGCCAGCCGTTCGGCATTATCATGACCGGTGTCGGTGTCATCTCCCTGGCTGGAGTCGTCGTCAACAATGCGATTGTACTGATTGACTACACCAACAAACTGAGGGCACGGGGGTATGAACTGCGCGATGCGGTTATTTCTGCCGGGGCGACCCGGCTGCGGCCGGTTCTGCTGACTGCCGTCACCACCATTTTGGGACTGATCCCGATGGTGACCGGGGTGTCATTCGATTTTCACACCTTATCGATTTCCTGGGTCAGCGAATCGAGCCAGTGGTGGCGTTCGATGGCCGTGGTCGTCATCTTTGGTCTGATGGTTGCGACCTTTCTGACCCTGATCGTGGTGCCGACACTCTATTATCTTTTGGAGCAGGCCTCTGATTTCAGGCAGCGCCTCGCTGATAGAGTCAAAAACTTCTACTGGAAGCCGTATCCCTATCTGGCCGGAGAACCTCTTCTTCCTAAGGAACCGAAATAATGCGCACTTTATCTGTCCTACGTATCCCTGGTCTTTGTTTATTGCTCTGTTTAGTCGCCTCCGTCTCAGGCGCTGAACAGCAGAGCATCAATCTCAGCCTGGGAGAGGCTGTGCAGACCGCACTGCTTAAAAACCTCGGTTTGAGATTAAGCAAAGAAAACGTCGTTAGTGCCGAAGGCACCGCCCAGGCCGCCGAAGGAACATTCGATTACCAGCTGACCGGAGAGATCGGTGCTGGCGGCAAGAGCGAGACACCGGTAAGTGAATTCGTCGGTACCGATGAAAACAGTGCGCTTTGGAACGCCGGTGTGCAAAAACGGTTCACTCCAGGTACCGAGATGGGGTTGTCCTGGAACAACGGCAACCTGGACACCGATTCGGATCTCTACTTCTTTGACCCTATCTATAACAGCGATCTGACCCTGGAACTGCGTCAGCCGCTGCTCAAGGGGTTCGGCAGAGATGCACAGATGGCTGATCTGAACAGCGCCAAGACCCAGCTCGAGGCCTCCTCCTACCTGGTGGACAGCGATGCGGCCGATCTCGCAGCCCAGGTCAAGCAGGCCTATTGGGAGTTGGTCTTCGCCCATCAGAACCTTGAAGTGCTGAATCTCTCACTGACGCTGGCTCAAAAATTGAGAGATGACACGGCTGCCAAGATCGATGCGGGCAAGCTGGCAGCCATCGACCTGTTTCAACCCGAATCCGAAGTCGCCCAGCGGGAACAGGATCTGATAACCGGCGAGAGGGAAGTCGGTTTTGCCGAGGACAACCTAAAACTATTGATGAACAGTGAAGACTGGCTCATTCCCCTGAGACCTCTCGACAAACCATCCACTGAGCCAGTGCAGCCTGACGTCATCCAGGTATACGAAAGTGCCCTGGAGAACCGTCCCGATCTGCAGGCGGCGACGCTGCAGATCAAATCGGCAGAGTACCAATTAGAACAAGGCTGAAAACAATCGCAAACCCTCAGTCGACATTCTCGGAACACTGGGTTATGGAGCCAGGGCGGAGGACTATTCGACGGCATTGGGCGACTCTTTCTCCGATGGCGATACCCGTTGGCAGGTGGGACTCAGTTTTTCTCGTCCCCTGAACAACTCCCAGGCCGAGGGCCAGTACCGCCAGGCTCTGGCGGCACATAACAAAAGCAAGACCAGCATGGAGTTGTTGAAACTGGAGATCAAACGTTCGGTCAGGAGCACTGTCAGAGATGTCCTGCTGGCCCTCAAGGCCGTCGAAGCAACCCGCAAAACCTCGATTGCTACGGAAAAGCGGCTGGAAGCGGAACAGATAAAATTCGAAGCCGGACGATCGACCACCCTCGACGTGCTTATCGCCCAGCAGGATTTTTCCCGGGCCCTGTCAAATGAGAACCGTTCGAAAGTGGTCTATGCTCAATCCCTCGCAGAGCTTGACCGCATCCAGGGCACCATCACCATCCCCTGAACGGATTGTCGATGCAGAGCAAAGGACAGATACTATACGAAGCTGGCATTCTCAAGCAGCGGGCTCAGTTGGCCAGCGAAGCGCTGCACAACTGCACACTCTGCCCGAGGCGATGCGGCGTTAACCGGCTCGAAGGCGAGACCGGGGTATGCGGGACGGCGGACAAGGCAGTGATCGCCAGTTACAACAGCCATTTCGGAGAGGAGCAGCCCCTGGTCGGCAGCCATGGATCGGGCACTATATTTCTCTCCGGCTGCAGCCTCGGCTGCAGCTTCTGTCAGAACTTTGATATCAGCCATAATCCATCCGCAGGTAACGAGGTCGATGACGAGACATTCGCATCCATAATGCTGGAACTCCAATCCCAAGGCTGCCACAACATAAATTTCGTCACTCCCGGTCATGTGGTTCCCCAAATCCTCGAAGCGCTCATCCCGGCCTACGAGAACGGACTGAAACTGCCGCTGGTATTCAACAGCAGCGGCTACGATTCTGTATCGACGCTACTATTGCTCGATGGCCTGATCGATATTTACATGCCGGATTTTAAGTTCTGGGAAAGCCGGAGTGCAGAGAAATACGCCGCTGCTGCCGACTATCCGGAGATAGCCTCGAAGGCCGTCAAAGAAATGCATCGACAGGTAGGTGATCTGTACATCGGTCAGGACGGAATCGCCAGCCATGGGCTGCTGATCAGGCATCTGTTGATGCCCGGTGGACTTGAAGAAACGAAGGCCATTTTAGAGTTCATCGTCCGGCAGATATCCGCAGACACCTACGTCAATGTGATGGACCAATACCGCCCCTGCGGAAATATAGGCTCCCATAAGGAGCTGCAGACGAGCATAAGCCCGGAACATTATCGTGAGGCCTTAGGATATGCGGAGAAAATCGGCCTGAAACGTCTCGACCAGCGTGACCTGAGCTCTCTTCTCAGGCGCCTCGGACTTACCATTTAAGCCGGAGCAGCAGCTCCTATTTTCTTTCCCGCTCCCAGACGGCCAGATTCGACTCGATGAACTCGATGATCTGCTGGTGTTCTTCATGGCCCTTGCCCTCGACCAGAATTGGTTCTCCGAAAGCAAAAAACACTTTTCTGGAAGGTACGATTTTACCAAAATCCTTGGAAATTTTCCCATTCTCCCAGGCATCGGTGAGCAGTGCCAGCGGGATAATGGGAATTCCTGCTCTGCGAGCCAGTTTGACACCGATGGTGCTGAACTGTTCTGGGTTAAACGCTGTCCTGGTGGTCTGAGGAAAGACGATGATCGACAGGTTGCGAGAGACTCGCTCAACCCCTTGTTCGAGCACAGTCTTCAGATCCTGTCGCGGATTTGTCCTAGTCACGGCGATTGGACTCCGTGAGCTCATCACGTGCTTGAACACCGGGACCTCAAGCAGACTCTGTTTTATCACGTAGGTGAAGGATTTGTAGGGGAGAATCCAGGAAGGCAGAGTGACCGTCTCCAGGACGCTAAGGTGATTGCCAACAATAATGACAGGACCATCGACCGCCTTTAGATGTTCAAGCCCCCGCACATCGAACTCTACACCTACTGATTCCAGTGCCCGAAGGACCTGGATAGAGTAATCCTGCCACACTTCAGGGGTATACTGCCCCTGTTTGGCAAGAACAGCCGATTGGTAGACCACCTTCAGAAAACGGGGATAGAAGCTCAGGCTTGGAAAGAGAGGCTTGGAGCCGCCGGTTCCAGAACTTACACTCTGATAGGTAGAGTCATTGGTCGATAGGTTCTGCATCGAGCTGCTCCTGTCCAGGGAATTTGTGGTTCTACTGACCGGCCCTGGCTTTGGCCACCGCATCTTTGACGGGAATCTCGAACGGTTCGAGCCGGCTTAAGAAATTCGGCAGTTGATCTTTGGCCTGACGGGCCTCGGCAGGAGAATCGAACTCGCCCCAATAGAGCATCACCGTCTGGGGCTGTCCGGATTTTCTGAGGATATAGAGCTTGTCAATAATCGGCCGATAGTCTTCTTCGGAGAGCATATATCGGACATTTTGCTGGGCATCCTTCGAGTCCAGGACCATGAGTTGAACCGTATACTTATTTTTGCTTCCTCCAACCAACCAGCGGGAACCGGCTGCCAGACGCTGGGCAAAATAGGCTCCGGAATCCTTTGTCTCAGCTTGCCGATTTGGCCCAGTAGGCAGCGGGCCTCTATCATTTTCCAGCGTCGCATCGATAGAGGCGACGCGCTCCGGTTCCCGAACAACCGCTGCTGGTTCGTCTTGTTTTTCAACCGTAGCCGGAGGCTGCACTTCTTGAGGTGCACTCGAAGCGGGCTGACGTGGAGCAGTCTCTGGCTTGACAGGAGAGGCAGCAGCCTCTAACTGATCCGGTTTTTTCTTGCTGTCACTTTGGAGAGTGACCACACCCAAAGGCACCGATTCAGTTGTGGTATTTTTCTTGGGCGTAACGGTCAATTTTGGAATTGTCGCCGATTCGGCCGAGACGGAATTTTCAATTTGTGTTGGCTCTTCCGAAAGATTTTGCGCTGCCACTGGTTCTTGCTCCTGCTCTTCCGGAGCCTCAACCGGGACCGTTTCCAAAGGGGCGTCCGGCTCAGTTTCCTCTGAAACTGTCTTGGTCACAGTGCTGACCTCCTGGACAGGAGCTGGCGCTGATTCAACAATTTCAGCAGGCTCCTCAGGCGCTTTCAGCTCAGTTGGGGGCTCATCCTGAGTTACTTGGCTTTCTACCTGCTCGGCCCTCACTGGGCTCTGAGCTACGTCTATCGGTGGGGCCTGCTGGACTGATTGCTCCGCTTGTCTGGCGAGCTGGTCCCGGATCTTCAACGAGTCTCTTCGGCGGTCACTTCCGGAGCACTTCGATTGGCTGTCTCTTCAGCCTCCTCCACGACAGCATTCTCTGGACCAGCTTTTTCAACCAGGAGTTGCGGCTCTTCCTGGACTATTGCCGGCGAAGGGGGTTGCAGCGGTTCCACTGGCCGTGACGGCGGAGGAAGTTCAATTGGATCCGGCTCTACCTTTTCAAGAGTCAGTTCGGGAACAGTTTCAGCTGCAGGGATCTTTTCTGACTCATCATTATCTCCTCCCCAGAACAGCACCCTAATTAGAATTAAGGCGACAATAACGGCGCCGACAGCATACCAGCGGGCTCCAATCCTGGGTACTTTGAGAAAGTCCAGATCGACATTTCCCAATCCGGTCGAAAGTCTGGAATGTAATCCGGACGAGTCGGAACCGTCACTCATACTCATCTTCCAACGCCGCACCATCCTCACTGGCCAACCGTTTCAGATCGAGAAATTTTCCAGCCAGTTGGTTGATGAGCCTGAAATTGCCTCGGGCAATGTCTGCTATCTCCACCGCTTGGGCCAGAGAAAATCGTTTCTGCTCGTCCGTGTCTGAAACGTCGAGGCAGTGGTTAAGGTAGAGATGCGTATCCCTGCCATTGAGCGGGTCGAGGCTGAAGTGCTTTTCCTTGACAATTTTGAAACTGATGATTCCTAGCTGTTTGAAATTCAGCGAAAATAGCGGCCTCCCACTGAATAGCAGTTGTACCGAAAGCCGCTCGGTATTAACCTGATCTATCATCCTCCGGATTCTTTCCAGCGTCGCCAGAAATATGTTTTCCGCACCGTCAAGGATAATGATCAACCGGCGGTTCTCCTGGTTCAGGATCTCGACTGCTTTCTCCAATCTGGTGTTTCTGTCGGACACCTCTTCGGTATCCTCCAGCTCCACCTGGGCTGCAATGCGGTTAACTATCTCGTCAAACGATTCAGCGCCCTGATCAAAGAAAAGTATTTCAGCATCATCTTTGAGCTCCTGCTCAACCATCCGGCAGAGCATTGTCTTGCCGGAGCCGTCGGTACCCGTCAGCGTCAGCAACGGCACTTCATCATTGAGTGCCGCCTTTATATCGTCAACAATCTCCCTTCGCGCACCACCACCAAAGAAGATGGAGGTGTCCACTATATCTTGAAAGGGTTGTCGGGTTGATTTCATATGGTTTTCATAAACTTAAATTGGACTACGGTTATTCTTTTTCCCCGTTCTGATAGCATAAAAACAGTGAAACTTAAAGAAGCTTCCACCATGATGGACAATTCAATTTACTAAAAATACACCACTTTCACTTAATATGTTCTTCCAAATCGAATGGCAGATCGGCAAAAACAGTCTGGAGAACAACAATCGTAAAAGGGTATAGTGTAAAAGGCCATAGTAATGCTTTTCTCCCAGTCAGCTACTTTCTAGTCGCAAAAAAACAATCCCGCATGTAGACAATATAATTGCAACCAATTTTAAAAGCGTTACTCGCTCCTGTAAAAAATATATCCCCATTATCAAGGCAAACAGAATACTGGTTTCCCTTAACGACGCAACAAGAGCGATCGGTGCTTTTGTAAATGCCCATATAACTAACACATAGGCAGTAAAAGAAGCGCTTCCCCCCAAAATCGTCTGACCGAGGTGTACGCTGAATATTTTACCAAGCAAGCCAGGCCGGACAATCCTAGTCACTGCGCCAAAAACCAGAGCGTTGATCGTGGTGACAATAGCGTAATAACCGACGGCGGTTCCTGCTTCGCGCGCGCCTAACCCATCAATCAATGAATATGCCGCGATAAAACCTCCGGTGGTAAATGCCAACAGAACAGCTTTATATCCTCCCATCGTTTTCTCATGAAACCTGGCAATGGATATGCCCATGAGACCAGTCCCTATCAATACAAGTGCCAATATTTGAGGCGGCGTATAGCGTACACCTAAAAAAATCGAAATCAGGGCAATGATCAGAGGTGAACTGCCGCGAGCCATAGGATAGACCTGGGTGAGATCACCCAATCGATATGAATTGAGCAGTAAAACCTGATACCCCAGATGGAGGAAGACACCCACTACGATATAAAAGAGAAGCTCGATGGAAATCTCGGGAGAAAAATAAAGGGCGCCTGCACCAAGAAAGCCGCGACCAAGAACGACAGAGGCCATTCCTTGAAAGGTATCGGTAGATCGTTTGACAAAAAAATTCCAGGTGGCATGGAGCAGCGCCGCAAACAAAACTACCGCTATGATTTCTAGGGTCATCACCCGCCCCACGGATTGATTGCACTGGTAAACCTTGATTACACAGGCTTACTATTCATTTCTCTTTTCTTGGTCGTACTCCTTGATAAGCTATAATTTCAGATCAGCATGCCAGCCTCAAGTTTCAAGAAGCAGAGGAAAAGAGAAGTGGGGAAACTGGCGCTTACATGGCGTGCGGTACCGTGTTTTTCAGCCCCCACCTATGAGTGGCAGAAATACGACTCTTTCTCCACCCTTCAGCACCTGCTTGAAGGTGCCTTCTCTCCCATCAATGTAGACCGATTCAACATCTGTCTCTTTAATATCGAGATGCTGCAGCAAAGATCCTATCGTTGCAGGTCCAACGATATCAACGGCAGCCTTTGAGAATCTGTTTTCCCGCAGAGGTGGGTAGAGGGTTACCGTAACCTTTATCAGGCAAGGAGCATCATTCACATTCATTCAGCGTGAGTGAGATACAGGGTCTTGAGAGATTATAACCGGCAAAGGACATATTCAGTCTATCCCTCCAATTGACACGTGCTTGGTCTCAAGGTAGGCATCAAGCCCTTCGCTGCCTAATTCCCTTCCCCAGCCGCTCTGCTTGAAGCCCCCAAACGGACAGTTGCTGGTGGGCGGTACCGGGTCGTTTATACCGACCGTGCCTGCCTCCAGGGTTTCGGCTACCCGAAAGGCTCGATTCAGGTCAGAGGTGAAGGCATAGGCGGCCAGGCCAAATTCGGTATCGTTGGCCGTTTTCAGGACCTGTTCCTCGCCCTCGAACCGGTAGAGCGCTGCAATCGGGGCAAAGATCTCCTGCTGGTGGCAGCTTACGTGTTCGGGCACATCGGTCAGCAGGGTCGGAGCCAGAAAATTGCCTTGCTCGCCGAATCGGCTGCCGCCCGCCATAATTCGTGCTCCCGCATCGACGGCTTCATTAATGAAGCCCAGGGCCGTAGACAGAGCGCGGTCATCGATCAGCGGGCCGATGTCGACCCCGTCGGTGAGACCGTTACCCACCTTGAGGTCTTTTATTCTGTCGGACAGGATAGGGACGAGCCGGTCGTAAATGCCATCCTGAATATAAATTCGATTGGCGGCGATACAGGATTGGCCGTTGTTGCGGAATTTGGTCACTAAAATGCCCTCGACGGCCTGGTCCAGATCGGCATCGTCGAAGATGATCACCGGGGCGTTGCCGCCAAGCTCAAGCGAGAGCTCGGTACAGGTGTCGGCTGCCCCTCGGATCAGGGAGCGGCCGACCTCGGTGGACCCGGTGAAGCTGATTTTGCGGCACACGGGATTTTCCAGCAGCTCCATGCCTATCTCCGCGGCAGAGCCTGTGACCAGTTGAAATACGCCTTTGGGCAGGCCGACCGCGTCGATGCAGCGCGCCAACTCACAGGCGGACAGGGGGGTCGAACTGGCCGGTTTGAGAATGACCGTGCAGCCCGCCGCCAGTGCAGGGGCGATTTTTCGTATGGCCAGGACCAGGGGAAAGTTCCAAGGCGCAATGGCCCCCACCACTCCCACCGGCTGGCGGATGACCAGGTGGCGCTTGCCTTCAGCCTGCGGGGGCACGACCCGGCCATAGGCCCGGCGCCCCTCCTCGGCGAACCAGAGCAGATGATCGATGGACATCGCCACTTCACCTTTGGCCTGAGCCAGCGGCTTGCCGTTCTCTTTAGTGATGAGCTCGGCGAAGCGCTTTGCTCTCGATTCCATTTCGGCTGCTATGGCGCGCAGATAGTCGCCGCGCTCCAGCGCAGTGGTTGCTTTCCACCCCTCAAAAGCGGCCGCAGCGTCATCGATCGCTTTGGCAACCCCTGGCCGGTCGACGGTCGCCACCTCGGCAAAGGCTCGACCGTCGGCGGGGTTGGTTACGGTAAGTTTTTTTTCACTGTCGAGCCACTCGCCATTGAGCAGTAGTTTGTAGCTGTCCATCTTGGAAACTCCATTGAGGTTCGTCCGAAAATTGAATCAGACAATATAGTAAACACTCTCAGAGCAGCCACAATGACAGTGCCGGAACAAAAGCCAAAATCAGCACAACAATAAGCATGGTAAACACGAAGGTGACTGCATACCTTGAAATTTCCATAACCGATGCACCCGTCACCCCCGACACCACGAACAGGTTGAGGCCCAGGGGCGGAGTGATGAATCCGATGCCTAGTGCGGTAATCATAAAGATACAGAAATGGATTTCATGCATCCCTATTTCGAGCGCAAGTGGAAGGAGCAGGGGAGAGAGTATAACGATGTTCGGAGTGGTTTCCATTACGCACCCGGCGACCATCAGAATAGCCAGCATCAGGAATATGATGAGGTACTGATTCGTCGTATAATCAGTGATACTCTGCACGAAAAATTGAGGAACCTGCAGTGATGCGAGCGTTTGTGCCAAAGGCAGTGACATCGCGATGATCGGTACGATGACCCCGTTCACTTTCGCCGATGTCTCGAGCATATCGGGAAAATCTTTCAATGTCAGTGTTCCCTGAAACAAACCGATGATAATGGTGGTCATTACCGCGACTGCAGCAGATTCGGTTGGGGTGAATATACCTGAATAGATCCCACCTAAAATAATAAACGGAATCAAAAGCGCCCAGCGGCCCTCATAAACGGTTTTGGCAAAATGTTTTAAATCAAAGCCAATTCGTGAATCCTCGTAGCCTTTATATTTATTGACAACGACGTTGGTAATCATAACCGATAGCAGGATCAACACACCAGGTACTGCCGCCGCCAGGAACAAGGTGGAAGCGGAAATTCCGAGCACAAGGCCAATAATGATATAAGCAATCGACGGTGGAATCAAAATACCGGTACAGGCTCCGGCAGCAACCATCGCGCAGGCATAGCCTTTCGGGTAGCCCTTCTCTATCAGGCGATCAATGGTGATGCGGCTGATTGCAGCAGCGTCGGCAGCGTCAGAGCCTGAAATACAGGCAAAGAAACCACAGCCGAGCACTGTTGAGGTTCCTGACCCGGCCTTCTGCCAGCCCATCGCCGCTTCCGCAACCTGGAGCAGTTTCAACGACAGACCCGTTCGCACCAGTACGTCACCGGTGAGGATAAAGAGCGGTACCGCAATCAGGGCAAATGAATCGACGCCGTCAAACAGTGCCTCGCCCAGAAGCGTGAGTGGCAAAACCCCGGTGAAATAGAGCATGGCCATTGATCCAAGCCCGATAACAACCCATATTCTGACGCCGAGAAGGATCATTACAACCATGCCGATCAGCGGTCCATAAAAATCCCAGCCGAGAACTAATTCCTGTGCCTGCTGCCCTAATGATGGAAACATTTTTTTCTCCTATTAATCAAAAAGTGGGTTGCCTTCAAACACAGGTCTGTTGGCCCTCAAGTCATTCCAATCTCGCCATAGTGACTGAAGAATGCGGACTATCATCATTGAAAATCCGATTGGAACCGCAGCAAGGAACCAGGCTTGACTTACCCTTAAGCCATGGGTGACCGAATCGAAATGTAAAGAGACCAGAACCGATTCCATGGACATATAAATCGATACGACTGCAAGAATCAGCGTGACGATATCGCCAAAGATATAAAAGATCAATTTCATCCGATTGGGTAACAGGTTGAGGATGACATCTATCCTTATATGAGCTCTTTCTTTGATCGCTGCAGAGGCGCCGATATAGGCGATATAAATAAATGCGTATCGGGCAATTTCCTCTGTCCAGACAGATGAATAGGAAAGTACGCTGCGCCTCACCACCTCAATAAAAATGGTGCTTACGATCAACGTATACAAAGGCAACAGGAGATATCTCTCACCATTTTCATCAATAGCGCGAAGTATGGTTTTTAGCTTCATAAGGTCATCCTCGTATTGGAAATTGGTAACCTAAATCTATTGCGGACGGACCGGCAAAACCGCGCCGAACCGTCCGCCCTTCTTCTAATGCCTATGACACATCATGAACATAGTAGCCGTTGAATGTATTGGCAGCTTCCTGCAGGGCGTCGAACTTATCGACTGAGCCAAGCAGTTCCTTCTTGATGTCGTCCCAAGCCGGCAACTGGGCTCCGGCTTTGGCGACCCACTGCTCTTTCTCTGCCGGGGTCGGCGCATAGAACTGCACTCCGGCCTTGGTCATTTCAGCCATGGAGTAGGCCCGGGCGGCCGGAACCATGGCCAGGTTCTGGCGAAAGGTTATATCACTGGCGAACTCGACGCCTTCCTGGACATCCTTCGGCAGGCTGTTGAACCACTCCAGGTTGCAGGAATAGACCTGGGCATCCGGGACTGCGGCGTTGAAGGTGACCCAGGAGAGGATTTCCTTGAAGCCGAACACATACAGGGCCCCGACTGCGGGATCCAAGGCGTCTGCGACACCCTGTTTAATAGCTGATGAGGTCTCACCCCAGGCAACCGGGGTCGGGTTGGCACCGAGCAGCTGGTAGAACTTCTGGAGGATCTTCGATCCCGGGACGCGGAATTTGATTCCCTGGAGCTGCTCCGGTGTCTTGATCGGCCCATCGACACCTTTACGAATGGCACAGGTGCGCGGATCGATGTTGACGTACCAGAGAGCCTTGAAACCTTTGGCCTCGATCTTCGGGTTGATCTCTTTCTTCCAGGCTTCGGAGGTGACCAGATTGATGAACTGCTGGTTTTCACCGCACATGTAGGGGATGTTGATGACATCCGCAGCCGGGGCGAACGGGGCGAAGTTGGAAATCGAATGCTGGGCGACCTGGATCGTGCCTCCCTGAACTTTTTGGACCAGGGCGCTGCCGGCGCCGAGCTGCCCGCCCGGAGCGAGTTTTACGTAGATCTGACCGTTGGTGGTATTCTCGACATTATCCTTGAAATTCCACTGCATGATCGGATAGGACCTGGATGCCCCGAGGATATAAGCGGTGGCCAGATTCATCGTGAATTTGGCGTTTTTCTGGCGCTCCTTCTCCTCATTGGCTGTCTGGGCCACGGCCTCCGTATTCCACAGAAAACCGTTGCCGAGTGCCACAACCGCAGCAGTGAAACCGAATTTTGCACTTACTTCCATAAAACGACGACGATCTTTGTTTTTTACGTCCTGCATTTCATTGCGCTCTTCCATGTTCTTCTCCTGTTCTAGTTGTTGTTTGTTTCGGGGGTTGCTTTCCAGTCTGCCTCTCGAAAAAGAGCAGCCACGATAAATGCGATTGATGCAACAAACATCATGAGAAACTCACCGATGTCTCCGATGTGAAACATCTCCCATCCATAAACGATGTTTCCTTTGCCAATCAGCATGTTAATCACATAAAGACTGAACGATACAGTCGCCACGATGATGGCGATCCGAGATCCCAATTTATGATCGGCCTTTTTTTGTCCGTTTGTCATATCTGATCTCAACTATTGATTTTTTGTCAGTTCCTGGTCGCGTTGCACATCAGGAACCGACCACTTTGTACACGGCGTTGCAGTCCTCTTTCCCGTGCCCGGCAGAAGACGCCTGTTTGTAAAGATCGAGAACCGCTTCCATGGTCTTCAGGTCAAGCCCCCAGGCCTTGGCCATTTCACAGCCGAGCCTGACATCCTTTAAGGCCAGATCAAGCCCAAAACGGTTGTTGAAGTCGCCCTCGGCGATCCAGGGGCCGCGGACATCCATCTGGAAACTCCTGGCTCCGGTGTCCTGCAGCAGTTCGACCAGCACCTTCTTGTCGATTCCGGCTTTTTCACCGGCGCGCATACCTTCGGCAAGAACGGCGAGGTTGGCCATGCCAACCATGTTGCTGATCAACTTGACCGCACAGGATGCTTCAACGTCGCCCATGTAATAGGCGGGGGAACCGATGATCGGCCAGATATCGGACAGCTGCTCGTACAGAGCTTTGTCGCCACCGATAAAAAGAGGCTCTTCAGCCTTTTCAGCATGGGCAGGGGTTTTACCCAGCGTACACTGCATAAATCCGATTCCTTTGTCTGACGCTGCATCTCTTAATTTGACCGAGGTTTGCGGATCGATGGTACTCAGCTCAATATGAACCGCCCCCTTCTTCATCTTGGCGAGCAGACCGTCATCACCGAGCATCACTCCTTCGACATGCGGCGGCATCGGTAAGCTGGTGAATACGATTTCGCAATTTGCAAGGTCATCGAGCGAACCAGCTGCCTTACCTGTGGCGCCGGCATCCAGTGTCTTCTGCACGGCTTCTTCACTGAGGTCGAAAACCAGGACCTCTTTTCCGGCTCTGATGAGATTGCGGGCCAGCGGCCCTCCCATCAAGCCAACTCCTACGAAACCTATTGACATCTTTACTCCTCCTCGAATTTGTTTGTTGGCGATTTATGGCAGACACATGTCAGCGTGCATCGCCCGTTTAAGCCTCTTGCAGCCAGTCAAGGCCCAGCTCGACCAGTTTTCCCCTGGTCGGTCTGCCTTCTTTGTCCCAGCCTGACATCTCGTAATACAGCTCTATCCAGCCCCTGAATTCATCGGGATCGAAGCGCAGCCCTTTCAGCGGTCCGGCCGGCATTTTTTCGAACCAGCGACGGATTACAGTGTCGTCGTCGGGGGTAAATCCGCAGCGGTTGTTGAAAACCCTGGCCATCACGTTGGCCCGCTCGACACCGAGCACGATCTCATAAAGACTTGTCTCCCAGCCGGTAATCGCCTGGACCGCCTCAACCAGTTTGGTGAAGGTCAGAGCATGAATCGGCACCGAGCAGAAGTTGCAGAGACCGAGCAGGTTGTTGATTCCCCAGGCTTTCTGGCCAATACAGAAAAATCGCACCTTGGCGGCATCGGTTTTCACTGGATCAACCGGATCGAGCAATCCCATGGGAAACAGTTTGCTGATACCGTCACCCTGAAAAGCAACGTCATGGGGAGTCTCGACATGATCAGCACCAGTTGGCGACAGGGCAAAGCCGAGTCCCATACCGGTCTTGCCCCGGCCGTCATGGAAAGCCAGTTCCTGCCCCTTGATGTGAAAGGCGTAACGGTCGGCACCGCGGCCTATCTTCTCAGCCGCCTTCTTGACGCCGAGGCTGAGCACCTCACCAATGCCTTCTTTGGCCGCAATCTGCTTGATCAGCCAGACCATCGCTTCGGCATCACCAAAGCCAATGGACCTGCCCCCGGTATCCTCCTCGGTGAGAATACCCTTTTCATAGCATTCCATGGCAAAGGCAATGACCGCGCCCACCGAAACCACATCAAGACCCAGCAGGTTGCAGAGCTGGGTGCCATGGGCAACGGCGGGCAGGTTGTCGATGGAGCACATGGAGCCAAGCGCGGCAAGCGCTTCGTACTCACAGCCGCCGAGGTGTTTGTCCAGCGGATAGTCGGGATCATTTAGTTCAACCCTGCGTTTGCAGGCGACACTGCAACTCCAGCAGGTGCCACGAGAGTGAAAAATGGTCTCATGGTAGGGGCCTGCCGATAGTTTGTCGGCACCCTCGAACTGCCCCTCCTTGAAATTTCTGGTGGGCAAGAATCCGGATGCATTTACCCCTTCCATCAGTACCGGAGTACCGAATTTTGATAAGCCTACATTGGGTGGGTGTTCCTTTATTCTTTCTCTATGCCACTTGCCAATTTCTTTGACTTTGTCAGGATTGGCAAACTCGAGCTTGCCGGTTCCCCGAACCGCGATGGCTTTGAGATTTTTGGATCCCATCACCGCCCCCATGCCGGTGCGCCCGTTGAAATGTTCGAGATCGTTCTGCAGGCAGGCATAGGGAATGAGTTTTTCGCCGGCAGGACCGATACTCGTCACCCGCACCTTTTTGTCGCCGGTTATCTCCTGCAGTTTTCCAAGGGTCTGCCAGTTGTCCAGACCCCAGAGGTCCGAAGCGTCCCTGACTTCAACCTGACCGTCGTTGATCCACAGGTAGACAGGCTTAGCCGCGGCGCCGTTGATTATGATCGCGTCAAAACCCGCGAACTTCAGCTCCGGTCCCCAAAACCCTGCCGCTTCGGTCTCGGCAAAGCCTCCTGTAAGTGGTGACTTGGCGCCGACCGAATAGCGGTTGAAGCCGGAAATAGGGGCGCCGGTGACCACGCTGCAGGCGAAGATCAGGGCATTGTCCGGACCGAGGGGGTCGACCCCTGAAATATCTTCTTTTAGCAGGGTCTCAGCAATGATGCCTGAGCCGCCGAAATAGGTGCGGTACCAGCGCTCCTCCGGCTCTCTCACTTCATGGGTGCCGTCAGTTAAATTGACAACGAGAATTTTCCCGTTATATCCATGTGCCATTGAATTCCTCCATCAACGTTCTGCGTCAATGCAAATCTGTTATTCAAATAAAGTTCCCACAGGTAGCGGGACCTGCAGGAGATGAGCGAAAAGTCCATAAAAGCCAAGGACGACCACCACCGCGATTAAGGGGTAGACAATTATTTTTGCGCGGGTCCAGGTGTCGTACATCGCCACCAGCATCAACAGGAAAAAAGTGGCAAAACCTGAGATCAGAAATCCCAGCCAGGGCATCAGTAAGCAGCTCAGAAGCATCGTGCCGACCAGAGCGATCCGACGAAAATTCGAGGCTCCAGCAGCGGCTGCATCTGTTTTTTCAGCAGGTTTTGCAAGTTTCCAGACAATCAGGGCCAGGCTGAACAGAATCATCGCGATGGCGATGGCACGCGGAAAGACATAAGAATCGGAGTCCATCATGTTGGTGGTGTCCCACAAAGCCACCAATCCCATGATAATGAACAGGCAGGCCATCACCACGCTTGCCATATCTCTTCCTGGCGTACCCGCTTTATTCATGATCATTGGTGACTCTCCATCTATGCTTTAGCCAGCGCTTACGGACCAGGGGATAGAATAGTGATATCAGGATAAAGGCGATGATCACCAGGCTGATGGGCCGGCCGAAAAACATCTTCGGCAAGGCTCCGGTTGCCGCCCCGATCGTCCAGGCCTGCACGAATCCCTGTTCAGCGATACTGCCCAAAATCAGACCAAGAACGATGGGAGAAGGGCTGAATCCGTAGCGATTCAGTATCCAACCGACAACGCCGAGCAGTATCATGATGACGATATCGGAGATACTGTTACGGATGGCATAGGTTCCGATCACCGTCATAAAGGCCACTGTCGGCACCAGCATTGCTTTGGGTATGGTGATGATAGCCTTGTAGGCATAGCGCCCGATAACGAGCCCCACCGGCAGCATCAGAACAGTGGCCAGAAACAGTCCGTAGATGAAGGTGTAGACGATCGAACCGCCTTCCGCAAAAAGACTTGGTCCGGTACGGATGCCCTGGATCAGCAGGGCCCCGAGGATAACCGCGTCCGGCGGGGTTCCGGGTATGCCCAGGACCAGGGTCGGGATAAAGCCGCCGCCGACGGTAGCGTTATTGGCCGATTCTGTGGCCATGACTCCTTCGGGTTCACCTTGGCCGAAGTGCTCACTGCGAGACGAGGAACGCCGTGCCTCCGAATAGGCAACCAGGCCGGCAATCGAGCCCCCTGCGCCGGGCAGAATTCCGACCAGGGTACCGATAACGGAACTGCGCAGCAGGTTGAATTTATGCTTCCACGAAATTGCCAGGGCTTCGAGAAACCGGAAACCACGCGGCTCATGGGTTACCTTCAGATGCCGGTCAGGCGTTGCCACCAGATCGATCAATACCGGTATGCAGTAGAGCCCGATGAGCGCAGTTACCGTCTCGATACCGCCAATCAGAACCTGGTTGCCGAAGGTGAACCGTATGTCGGCACTGATTTCCGCCACCCCGACACAGGCGAGCAGCAAGCCAAAGCAGGCCCCGATGAGGCCTTTGAGCAGGTTACCTTCCGACAGTGCGGAAATCAGCGTCAGTCCGAAAATGGCCAGCCAGAAATACTCGACCGGGCCAAAGGCGAGGGCGATCTCGGCAAGAGGCGGGGCCAGCAACAGCAGAAAAGTGGCTCCGACCAGGCCGCCGGTGACCGAGGCGATACAGGCCAGGGTAATGGCCAGGTCACCCTTGCCCTGCTTGGCCATCGGAAACCCGTCAAAGGTGGTGGCAATGGCTGAAGGGGTTCCCGGAGTGTTGAGCAAAATGGCGGAATATGCGCCCCCATAGATGGCTCCTGTGTAGATGGCCCCCATCATTATCAGAGCGGAACTGGGCTCCATCGTAAAGGTAATGGGTACCAGGACAGCTACGGCCATGGTTGCGGTGAGACCGGGCAAAGATCCGATTACCGTGCCGGCAACAACACCAAGAAAGGCCAGCATGATATTAATGGGCGTTAAGGCCGCGATCAGATTCTCAAATCCTGGCATAAGGCATTACCTTGTCTTGCTTAACACCAGTGCGGATAGCACTAAAGTGCCCAATAACTAATTTCCCGGCCATGGCGCCGGAATTTCAGCCTGTCTGCTGTATCTGAACACGCCACCTGCTGTCCGGCAGCGAGTTCAGATACAATTAGAAAAGCAGCAGCCGAAAATGATGCGCCCCACGGCTGCTCAGACACCACTTATTCCAGGATTTTTGCCTCGCGGGCAGCCTCGAGATAAATGGTTTCCATCTTTTTTATGAAGTCCGGATAGGCCTTGTAGTCGACGTCGAGCATTGCCATGCCGTCATTTTCCATACGCTGGATAAATTCCGGATCGGCATTGATCTTGCCGATCATATCCGACAACTTCTGACGAATGTCCTCAGGGGTTGATACCGGAACCCCAATACCTCGATAGGCGCCGGAAACCAGATCGTAACCAAGCTCCTTGAAGGTCGGGACATCCGGGAATTTCGGATGACGCTGTTCCATGGCCACCGCCAGCATGCGCACCTTTTCAGCATGCGAGGCTCCGACCGAAGTGTAGCCCCATTCAGCTTTCACCTGATCGCCCATCAGAGCAGTCACTGCCGCACCGGTTCCCTTGAATGGAACATAGGTGGTCTGGACGCCGGCCATCTTGTCAAATCGGAGCTGGGCCAGGTGATTAGCCGAAGCCTTGCCGGACCCTGAAAAGGTAACCTGGCCCGGATTGGCGGCAGCGTAATCCACCAGGTCTTTCAAGGTTTTGAAATCACTGTCATTAGACACCACAATCGCGTCAGGCGTGTAGTGGAACATATAGACACCGACGATATCCTCGGTCTTGAAGCCCACGTCCTTCTGCTGCGGCTGAATAATGATATGGGGCAGATTGATGCCCATGATATTGTAACCGTCGCCCTTCATCTTGTTCAACTGAGCCCAGCCCACGGCACCGCCGCCGCCGGGCTTGTAGGAGATGATTAGATCCTGGCCGAACAGCTTCTTGAAAAAGGGCTGCTGGTGCCGGGCGGTAATATCTGACTCACCGCCTGGCCCGAAGGGGATTATGTAGTTTACGCCCTTGCTCGGGTAATCATCAGCAAACACAACCGAGCCAGTCATGGAAAAAATCGCCACCAGCGCCATAACGGTAAAAATTCTAAATTTCGCCTGCATGGGTCCCTCCCCTTTACATCGTTTGTTGTTCAATTCCGCACCGAAGACCCGCCGAGCTGGTCTTCGGTGCTCACCGCTATTAACCTGTTTAGGCACTCTCGTAGATCTTGGTCAGCACGAATTCACGATGGCCGAGTACCTCAGCTGCCGTCATTCTGCCGTTCGCTGTCCGCACCATCATTTCAAGCAGCATGTCGCCGGCCTGATCCATATTTAGATCACGGCGCAGCAGCCCGGATACATCTACATCGAAATGCTCTGACATGGTTCGCAGGGTTCGCGGATTGGAACAGAGCTTGATAACCGGCAGAATCGGGTTGCCGATGATGTTGCCCTGGCCGGTCGGAAAGAAGTGAACGACAAAACCAGAGGCGGCACAAAGGGTAACCTGCTCGGCGGCGGCAGAAGAGGAATCCTGGAACCAGAGACCTGGCCCAGTCGGTTCAACGGCTTTCTCCAGAGCGCCCACGACGGGAGCTTTGGTGCCTATCTTCTGGATGTTGCCCAGTGCTTTTTCCTCGATCGTGGTCAGCCCGCCTTCGATGTTTCCTTTAGTCGGCTGGGAGTCGGACAGATCGTTGGTCTTATGATCGTCAACAAGTTTGGCGTAACGATCAAAGTAGAACTGGAAGTCCCTGCGCACCTGGTCATTGGCGCAGCGTTCCAGGACGAGATGCTCCCCGCCGGTTAGCTCAGTGGTCTCACCGAACAATATGGTGTTGCCGTTCTCATAGAGCTTGTCGTAGGCATTGCCGACCGTCGGGTTGGTGGCGATACCGGAGGTGGTGTCGGACTCACCGCATTTGGTGGAAACCCAGAGTTCACTGACATCGCACTCGACCCGCTGATACTCGCTGACCTGATGCATGTATTCCTTTGCTTGCTTGGATGCCGCACAGATGGTGTTGAAATCGCCATTTTTTTCAATGGCAAAACCGGCAACCGGTTTACCGGTCTTGGCAATTCCCTGAACGATGCGGTCGGTCCAGATCGGTTCTATACCGATCACGATCACCGCAGCAACGTTAGGGTTGCAGCCGGTGCCGATGAGTGTTCTAAAATGCAGCTCCAGGTCTTCACCAAACTGCAGGCGACCATACGGATGCGGAATTGCCATCGTACCTTTGACGTTGTTTGCCACTGCTTCACAAGCTGAATTTGACAGGTCATCCAGCGGCAGAATGATCACATGGTTGCGAACACCGACTCGGCCGTTTTCACGACGATATCCCATAAATTTACTTTCCATGATTTACCACCTCTTAGTTTTGACGTTATGTACGTGAAGATGTTCGCCTTTCTTGATCGGTGCAACGACTTTGCCGATATCGGTGTTGTACTTGATCACCGTATCTCCTTCGGCGTAGTCCCGAAGGGCTACCTTGTGGCCAATCGGAATATCGCTGATAAGCTTTATCGTGATCGTTTCATCCTCTTTCATCACCCAGCCGGTGATTTCCTGCCCGGCTGACAATCCCTCGACAACTGCGACGCCAACGCCGTCGGCAGCCTCATGTACTAAAAAATCGATAGCCATGTAATCCTCCTACATTGGTTAAAATTATGAATCGAGCAATACGGCAGCCTGGAAGGCTTTACTCCACTCTCGGTTCATCTGCTTTTGAGCTTTCATTGTGAAAGCGTTCCTCTTGACTCCGGAACGGACAATAAGCCGGCCCGGTTGAAATACTTTTAAGTTTCGGTCCTGTAAAAATAGGTGGTATTGGCGTTGGGAATTACCCCTACTCGGGGCATTCCAGCAAAATTCTCCACCCATTCACCGACCACCCGCGAGGGATCCGCCGAACGCAGGTGACAGGTATGCAGAACGCCGGCATCGAGTTCACTGCTCACCGCCACATCAAACTCACTCAGTGTGCGGCCGAAAAGATACGCTTTGTGAGCACCCATCCTGAAGCCCTGCTTTTTAAAATCGGTCAATACTTCTTCCGGGCTGGTGAATTGTGACACGTAATCGAAATAAACATCATCACCCACCCCCTGGGTCGAGGCAGCCAGTAGAAGGATATGGCCGCCTTTCTTAACGGCCTGTGAAGCCAGATTAAGACCCTTTTGCGCCTGGTAGAGGCAGATATCCTTGGGATAGCCACCGCAACTGGCCACGACGATATCGAACTTTTCGTCGATTCCCACTCCATAGAGTGCCGCACAGGTGGCAGCACCTTTAATCAGCATTTCCAGCGGATCACCGGCCAACACCTGAACCACTTCCTTGGTCGGCGCCATGATGAAATTGACGGCCAGATCAATGCCAACCACTTCACCAGCTTCGTTGAGATCCTCGCGCACAGGGTTGCCGTGCAGGATGCCGACCTGGGCCAGATGGTGAAACATCAGGGAGTGGTTGTGCTCTATGGTTGCCGAACTACCGCACCCGATTATGATGCCTTTGGAGCCGCCGGTGAAACCGACGAATTGATGCGGATCAATCTGGCCGACCACAATTTTGAAATCGGCCTCGGCCATCCGGGCATTAATTTGAATAGGGGTTCCCCGGCTGGTGTGACCATAATCAACCATAGGACTCTGGTTGGCATCGTGACCGGCCACAGCACCCCCCTGGGCTATGTCGGGCGGCACCAGGCGATCGAGTGTTTCTCTGTCCAGCGGCGGGTGTAGACCGCCGCCGACAATTATACTGACCCCGGCCGGGTCTAAATCGGGTGAGGCTTCGAAAAGCCAGTCGAGCAAACGCGGAAGGATTTTTTTTACCGGCAAAGGACGGGTTTCGTCGGGGATGGCGATGGCCACCGTAGATGCTGTTTTGAGCCTCTGTAGTATTGTCGATTCGGTAGAGTGCAGAATTGAGAGGGCATTGGTCAGTTCCAGCTCGACGGAATCAACTGGATCCAGATGATTTGGTTCCAGAATTTGGACCTGCGCAGATTCTGGGATATGAACCTTGATGGTGCCAGTGCCGTATTTGAGATCCAATTCCATTGAGCTCCCCCTTTTCTGATTACCAAAGATATTGTAAGCAATTGCTGGGCCAGGCGTGAGTGCGTTTGTAAGACTCTGAAACTTAGTGTTTTATTTTTCAAATCACAGATGGGAGCCGAAAAATTGCGCCCAATAGTTGGCGCTCGTGCCCAATTTTGGGCTTGTTTTTTGGGCAGACCCCGGCTATGCATAGCTCATGGTTCATACATTTACCGAAAATGCGAGTTCTTTGTCCCGCTGGAGCAGTGAGACACGTTATAAAATTCTGCTTGAACTAAACAACGCCATCGTTACCTGCAAAAGCAGAGAAGCTCTTTTCTCTGCTCTGTCGAAAGAGTTGCAGCGTCATTTCGCCTACGACCGGTTGTGCATCATACTTTATGATGCCAAACTTCATACGATCACCTATTTTGCCGCTGCTGACGGGATTCAGCCCACCGGGGTCGTCGCCCGGAAATCGAGGCCACTGGCAGACGGGGCGATAGCCCGAATGGCTATCCAGTCGGGACAGCCGGTAATCTTTGACGACCTTACCCGCTACACCGATCTCAGCTCAGTCGGCGAGTTGGTCAGAGCCGGGCTGAAGTCGACCATGGTCTTCCCAATGATTGTCAGGGACCAGCTTCTCGGGACTATCCATTTCAGCTTTCGCAATGCTCCGCAGGCAGTCACTGAATTGACCGAACTGCTCCAGGCCCTGTCCCAGCAGATTGCCATTGCCGTTGAAAATATGCTGGCCTATACTTCGCTGCAGAATTCCAACAAACATCTTCAGGAGGAAAAGCAATATCTGCTCACCCACGGCAGAGAATATCAGACAAACGACTTCTTTTTTGCCTCCTCCCAGATGAATCGGATTATGGAAATCGTCGACCAGGTCGCTGGAACCGACGAAACCATTCTGATCACCGGGGAGACAGGTACCGGAAAAGATTTTCTCAGCCGATTGATTCACGACAGAAGTGGCCGGCGGCATAATCTGTTTGTCAAGACAAACTGCCCAGGGCTCACTTCCTCTTTGTTTGAAAGCGAACTTTTCGGCCATGCCAAGGGAGCATTTACCGGTGCTGATCATCAGCGCCTCGGCCGTTTTGAGCTCGCTGACGGCGGTACTATTTTTCTGGATGAAATCGGAGATTTGCCAATGGGGCTGCAGGCCAAGCTTCTGCAGGTACTTCAGGACAAAAGAATAGAGCGGGTCGGAGAGTCAACCTCCACTGAAATCGATGCCCGAATCATAGCCGCCACCAACAAAAACTTGATCGAAAGCGTAAAAGCCGGGCAGTTCCGGCAGGATCTTTTTTACCGGCTGGAAACCGTCACCATCAACGTGCCGCCTCTACGTGAGCGGCTGGAAGACATTCCCCTGTTGATAAACCTCATCAATGTCGCCGAATCTGAGCGGATGAATCGTCCGGCCCCGGTCTATACCGATGACGCCATTGCTTTTCTGCGCCATTACAACTGGCCCGGTAATGTCAGGGAATTGAAGAACATGGTCAAACGGTTGATAATTCTGAACCCGGGAGCCTTGATCAATGAGTCTGAAATCAAACGGACCTTCCCGGTTACCATGAGCACTGTCAGTCAGTTCAAGGACTTTGCCACCCGCGATCAGGCCGAACGGACTCATATTATCGAGGCGCTGGTCGCCACCGGGGGGGTGGTCGGCGGCAAGGACGGGGCTGCCAGGCTTCTGGGAATCCCGAGGTCAACCCTGCAATACAGAATGAAGAAACTGCATATAGATCCGCTTGAAATCGACTGGAACAGACCGCATTGATTAACCCACCGGCGGGGGGGAGGTGAATGGACCCACTTTTCAATCCCTTAACCTTGTGCCAATTGATTAATTTCGGCCATTAACGGTTCAGCTATCAGCAGGCCGCGTCTTCTGGCTTTATCGCGATTTTCCAGCCGTTTTAAACCTGGGAATCTTGCTCCTTCCAGCGTTTCATAGACAGCTGCCAGATCTCTCATCCTTCCTGCGAAGTTCCCTGCTGAGAGTGAGCTCGCATCTATTGCAAGAATCACCTGGCCCAGGTTTGGTGAGTCGCCTTCACCCTCCAAAAGAGACCCTGCCTCGGTACCAAGTGCCGCTCCTGCGAGACAGGCCGACATGATCTCGATCATCAGGGCCAGCGCTGCCCCTTTTACCCCTCCAATCGGCACCATGGAGCCGGCCAGAGCGGGATCGGGATCGGTGGTCGGCTCTCCCTCCGGCGACAGGGCCCAGCCTTTCGGTATCTGCGTACCCGCCTTCTGTGCTGCCATGATTTTGCCCCTGGCAACTACCGATAAAGCGAAATCTATCACCAATGGGTCTTGTTCGAACGGGGCGGCAAAGGCGATCGGGTTGGTGCCGAGCACCTTTTGGCTGGCACCGAACGGAGCCATTGCTTTGGGAGTATTACCATAGATAAAGGCGACGAATCCCTGTCTGGCGAGATCCTCGCAAGGATGCCCTGCCACTCCAAAATGGTGTGACTGATAAATCGCTGCGGCGGCTATACCGAGTTTCCTAACCCTCGGTGCCAGCTCGGACAGGGCTAGATTGATAGCTGGATAGGCGAATCCAAAGCCGGCATCGACCCGAAAAAGACCCGGTTTAACATCAATAATTTCAGGTTTGGCACCACCACGTACCTTTCCGCTTCGGGCTTGGGCTGCGTAGGAGGGTACCCTGGCAAAACCATGCCCTTTCTGGCCGTCCGACTCGGCTCGCACCAGCGCCTGAGCTGTAATTCTAGCATTGTCTTCAGAGGTGCCGGATTTTCTTAAAGCAGTGCCGCAGAGCTCAACTGCTTCATCAATTGAAATGGTAATGGTAGACATTTTGCTTCACCACAGGCAGATTTGAACAACGAGGATCTGGACTAGAATCTTCATACAAACAAATGATCCACTTGCCAATTCATCATTGTTTTGTTAAAAAAATTACATAATGGCTCAAGATTTGAGCAAAACTCTACATTTTGTCACCAACCCCACTCTACGGGAGGTCCCATGGCGAAAATCGTCTGTGTGGGCATGGCTTGCCTCGATTACCTGTTCAGAGTTTCAACCCTGCCGGACGGCGGTGGTAAATTCTTCGCCGAAGATTACCAGGCGGCCCCCGGCGGCCCTGCTGCGGCCGCAGGCATAGCCTCTGCTGCTCTCGGACATGAGGTTTTGTTCATCGGGCGTCTTGGCGATGATCAGGTCGGTCATGATTTGGTCCGTCAGCTGGAGAATCGAGGGGTCGATGCTTCTCAGGTTCGATTTATTGGCCATCAACCATCCCAGGTGTCATCGGTGATTATTGACCATACCGGTGAAAGGCAGATCATCAATTACTCGAGTTCTACACTTGATCCAAACCCTGAATGGATAGATGAGAGACATTTTGACAACGCCGACTTTCTGCTCACCGACGTTCGTTGGCCGGAAGGAGCCGAGCGTGCTCTTACTTTTGCCCGAGCGCTTGCTATCCCAAGCCTGATCGACGCTGACATTGCCCCCATTGATATCCGCGGTCTGATCGATCTGGCCACCTATGCCATATTCAGCGAACAAGGTTTGGAGATGGTCAGCAAACAGAAAAATCTTGAAGCATCCCTGCACCAGATCAGCGAGCGCAGCCCCACCTGGCCGGCGGTAACCTCAGGAGAAAAGGGAAGTTTCTGGCTGGAGGAGGGGCAGCTAAAGAGATGTCCTGCAGAACCTGTCGAAGCGGTTGACACCTGTGGGGCCGGTGATGTTTTTCACGGTGCCTTTGCGGCGGCAATGGCCGAGCACAAATCTCTGGGTGAGGCGATGCACTTTGCCGGCGTTGTAGCGGCTCTCAAGTGCCAGACCTTCGGCGGCAGTCTGGGGGTGCCTGATCGTGCTGTCGTTGACAGATATATCTCTGAAAAAGGCAGCTATACATAACGACATAAGTCCAATCCATTCCCTCATGCTGCGTTGCTCGCTGTGGTGCCTGCTCACAGCACTACCAGGCTGCTCGCCGGCTCCTCGCTCGTGCCTTGCCTGAGAGGGCGTCTTGAACTCATGTCGTTAGGTACAGGTTAAGCCCTGTTGCTCGAGCCAAACAATCTCATCCGTGCCGCCACCGAATCACTGACTGACTCGATACCCCGCTGAAGATCCTCAAGCAGATCACTTTCCGGGTCTTCAATCAAGCGAGTGGACAGATACGATTTGAGCACCACTTTCAGTCCGGTATTGACATTTATCTTTCGAATACCGTGTTCTATCGCCATGGTGATCTGCTCGTCTATGACCCCGGAGGCACCGTGGAGTACCAAGGGGACCGGGACCTGCTCATGCAGTTGCTGCAGAAGATTCTGATCGAGTGAGGTGCCGGCAGTTTTCATACCATGGACGCTGCCCAGACTGACGGCCAGAAAATCAACACCGGTTCGCTCGGCAAATTGGACCGCCAGGGCGGGGTCGGTCATTTCGGCCTGACTTACAGATGCGGTTCCGTGCGGTACGATACCGATTTCGCCCTCGGCGGTGGCGCCGCAATCGTGCGCCATTTGTACTACTTTTGTCGTGTTCTCGACATTCTCTTCAAAACCGAGAGAAGAGCCGTCAAACATTACCGAGTTGATACCCAAATCCAAAGCTCTTCTGACCATGTCAAGATCTCTGGCGTGGTCGAGATGAACGGCGATCGGCGCTTCGGTTTCCCGGCTGATCGACTGACAGGCAGCGATAAGCTCCTGCAGCCCCATGTATTTGACAGACATCATGCCTACCGCCAGAATGGCAGGTGAGCGTTCGCTTTCGGCGGCCCGGACCACGGCTCTTATAAATTCCTGATTGTGGATATTGAAATGACCGACAGCCCAGGGGGCTTCACGGGTAATACCTAGTTGATTGAGATTACAAGGATTCATGGGAGGGCCTCCTTAAGACCTTTTGTGCTGAGGTGGGTTATCGATCAATTTTATCCAGAAACAAACAAATCTAACACATTATTGTTGATAAAATGTCATGTTGCGAGAAAAATCAAGCATAAAATGAAATTTTATTGACACAAGTTGGTTTTCATGTAATGTAATTTACATATTGACGTTCGTGACCGGTTTTACCAAAGCATTGCCAGAGGAGCAACCCTCTCATGGAAGCTGTCATCCCCCGCATAGGTGTGCTGGCTGTGGGCCGCAACACGTTTGATGTTCCTTATGCCGAAAATATGCTGGAGTCGGCATGGCAGACGCTGCTGGACCTGAATGTCCAGTTGTGTGGCGAGCAGACCCTTCTCTTTGACGCCGATGAAGTTGTTCCTGCCCTGGATTCTCTAAAACAGCAGTCACCGGATATCATTCTTCTGCTCCAGGTCACCTTTACCGACGCGGCGATGACCTTGGAGATTGCCAGACAGATGGACACCCCCTTACTCCTGTGGTCATTTCCAGAACCGCGAAGCGGCGGGCGGCTGCGGCTCAATTCGTTCTGTGGTATCAACCTGGCCGCACATGCCCTGTCAAGGGCCGGGCTTGACTATGACTATGTGCATGGTGCGCCTGATGATTCACAGGCAATAGAGCGAATCACTGTTCTGGTCAGAGTTGCCGCGGTCAAGCGCAGCCTTGAAGGCACCAGGATCGGCGTCATCGGCCAGCATCCCGATGGTTTTGATGCCTGTAAGTTCAGTCACCAAGAGTGCGCGGACTTATTCGGCATCGAGGTTCAACAACATGACCTGATTGGCTTTCTCGACAGCGTCAAAGCACTTGCTGACGATACTGCTTTAGCCCATTATCAGGACCGCAAAAAGGTCCTGGTCAATCTCGAAGAGATGGACTATCAGGCCACGATCAAAAGCCTGAAGGCTTATGAAGCAATGCGCCGGCTTGTTGAAGAAAATGACTACGCTGGACTGGCTGTCCGCTGCTGGCCCGATTTCTTTACCTACTACGGCGGTGCCGCTTGCGGTGCTCTTGCCCTGCTCAATGAACATTTCATACCCGGCGGCTGTGAAGCTGATGTGCATGGGGTCATAACTGCGCTCATCCTCCAGCGTCTGGCTGGGGAGCCAGCCTTTAATACCGACTTGGTCGATATCGATCGAGCATCTGATACCTGCGTGTTCTGGCACTGCGGCCAGGCACCGGTCCAGATGGCTGATCCCGAAGTAGAGGTCAGGGCCACCATTCATTCGAATCGTAAACTGCCGCTGCTCAATGAATTTCCGCTCAAACCGGGACGTATAACCATGGCCCGCTTTTCCAAGGGGCATGATAGAGCCGCCATGGTCATAGGCGGCGGTGAAATGGTACGCGCCCCACTTGCTTTTTCAGGCACCTCAGGAGTGGCCAGGCTCGACAGTCCGATTGGTGAAGTATTGGACAATCTGATGAATGCAGGCCTTGAGCATCACACTGCTATTGTTTACGGAGAACACCGGCCGGCTTTGAGAAAACTTGCCGACTTATTAAATATCGAGGTCATAGAATTGACCAGCTGAAGGATTTACAGACAGACTCGTTTGGGGAGGGGCAGCATGGAAACATTGAGAAAGCTTGGCATCATCCTGGGCAGGATTAACGACGGGTTTGAGAAAATTGCCGTCAACCTCGCCTGGATCATGCTCCTGGCCATAACACTGCTCAATATTGTCCAGGTATTTTATCGCTATGTTCTCAACAACGCCCTCTCCTGGTCCGAAGAGGCATCTCTGTGGATGATGGTCTGGATCACCTTTGTTATTCTTCCCGTCGCCTACCACAAGGGTCTCAATATCTCCATGATGCTCTTCAGGGACATGCTTAAGAAGAACCGGGTTGAATATATCATCCGTTGTTTCTTCCATCTCATTGTTATTTTGATCTCCGTTGTCTGTTTTGCTCAGGCCTGGCAGATGTACCAAGGCGGAAGTCGGATAGAGCTACCGGCCTTGGAAGTCAGCAAGGCCTGGGTGTACGCGGTTATGCCTCCGGCCTGGATCTTCCTGATTCTTGCGGCCCTTGGGGCAATGATCAGAGATGTCATTGGAATATTAGATCCGGAGGCGGCCCGAGCTAGCGAAGAAATAGATGATGCCGTCGCCGAGGGAGGGGTACAGCCATGATGTACTTCATTATTTTCCTGATCACAATGTTCGGCGGCTTGTCAGTGGTTTTTGCGCTGCTCTTCGGTCCCGGCCTGGCCTTTGTCATCGACGGCAAGATGATGTTTTTAAAGCTTCTGTATTCCCGTCTCTTCAACGGCATCTATAGTCCCCCGCTTCTGGCCCTGCCCTTTTTCATCGTTGCCGGTGAAATCATGAACCAGGGAGGCATTACCAAAAATCTGGTGAAACTTGCCCAGGCGTTTCTGGGCCACCGGCGCGGCGGTCTGGCCCAGGTCAATATCGCCTCGTCAATGCTGTTTGCCGGCCTCTCAGGGTCTGCCGTCGCCGACACCTCTGCTCTGGGCTCCATGCTGATCCCGGCTATGGAGAGAAACGGCTATACCAGGCGGTTTGCTGCCGCAGTCACTGCCGCAAGCTCAGTCATCGGCCCAATCATCCCGCCTTCCGGACTGATGATTCTTTACGCTTTTGTTATGAATGTTTCTGTTGCCGGACTTTTTGCCGCCGGTCTTGTTCCCGGCATCGCCATTGGTATGGGCCTCATGCTCCTTACCGCTTACCTTGCCAAGGTTCGTAATTTCCCGGTGGCTAACGAACCGATGCCCTGGAGTGAGCGGGGGAAGGCACTCTGGGATGGCATTATTCCAATGATGACGCCGGTAATTATGCTCGGCGGAATCCTGGCCGGAATATTCACACCGACCGAAGCTGCTGCGGTTGGTGCCGGATACGCGCTGATCGTGGCGCTCGGAACCCGTCAGATGAAAATCACCGACATCCCCAGAGTCTTTACTTCTGCTGCCATTTCATCAGGCGTCATTCTAATGCTGGTAGGTGCGGCGGTCAGTTTTGCCTCAATCGTCAGCTTTTATCACACCCCGGAAAAGATGGCCAAACTGGTGCTTTCCGTGAGTGAAAACCCCTATGCGGTTTTCTTCATGGTCAACATCTTATTATTCATCGTCGGTATGTTTCTTGATGCCGGGCCTGCTATTCTGATTCTCGGACCGATCCTCGGACCGGCCATGGTGCAAGTTGGCATTCATCCGCTTCATTTCGCGGTGGTCATGTGTGTCAACGTTACCGTTGGACTGGCAACCCCGCCGATGGGCCTGGTACTCTTCGTGGCAGCCGGCCTCAGTCGCGAGTCGTTAGAGAAAATTGCCATAGAAATGATCCCGTTTTTAATCGTGGAAGTTCTGGTGATTTTCCTCATATCCTATTTCCCGATTCTGACCCTGGCTATTCCCAACTGGCTGGGTTACCTCGACATTCCTGCTGCTGCCAGCTGGATTCTAGGCGGTGTCGGGGGATAGTTAATTAATGTAGCACGGTAAACAATCAACAGAGGAGGAGCAGCAAATGAAAAAGGTACTGGTAATTCTAGCAGCATGCATGTTCGTTTTCAGCGTGACAGCTGTCTACGCAGCGGACCACACCCTGCGGGTAGTTCATCTGTCCAACCAAAACGACGAAGACTATGACGGCGCGATGGTCTTCAAGGATTATGTGGAAGCCCGCTCCAACGGTAAAATCGTCGTTGAGATTTACTCGGGTGCCCAACTCTGCGGTAATGCCGCTGAATGTTATGAAGCTACTCAGGGCAACATCATCCAGATACATCAGATGACCATCGGCGGCATTTCCGTCGCCTTCCCGGAACTGCAGGTTCTGGATCTGCCCTATATGATGGACAACGATGCCGTGGCTGAAGAAGTTCTGACCGGACCGTTTCTGAACGTTCTCCGTCAGCATGTCCTGGCCAAAGGCGGCCCCCGCATCATGACCATGACCAACACCGGTGGCTGGAGAAACATCGCCAACACCAAGAAGGAGATCAAGTCGCCGGCCGATATGAAAGGGTTGCGTATCCGCACCATCAATTCGCCGCTGCAGCAGACCCTGGTTAAAAATCTTGGCGCCTCGGCAACTCCCGTGGCCTGGCCGGAAGTTTACACCTCTCTGGCTACTGGTGTTATCGACGGTTCCAAAAACGGTATCACCGACATCGTCGGCATGAAATTCCATGAGCATATCAAGTATATGACTCTTGATGGACATGCGTATATGGCGAGCCTCTGGATTATGAATGAAGATACCTACCAGGCCTTGACACCGGAACAGAAACGTTTGGTCAATGACGGATTCAGAAGTCTCGGCCAGGTCTGCTTTGCCTTCCCGAAGCGCCGCTCCATTGAAGCTTACGAAGAGTTCAAAAAGGCAGGCGGAACGATTTATGTACCGACAGCTGAGGAAAAAGATGCATTCCGTGAAGCGGCTGCACCTCTGAAGCAATGGTACACCGACAAGTACGGCGCCGAGGGTGTTGAACTGCTCAAAGCATACGAAGCCGCAATCATCGAAGCGGAAGCAAAGCTTGATGCCGAACTTAAGCTGAATATGTAAGTTTTAGGTAAATTACTCTTAATTGACGGGCGGTCTGGCAGTTGATGCCGCCGCCCGTTCTTCGATTTAGCAGCGAAGAAAATGGATCCGCAAAAAAATGAGCTCTAAAGTCAAATATGCAATTATCGGCTCCGGCATGATGGGCCGGGAACATATCCAGAACATTTCCCTGCTTGGTGATACAGAGGTAACCGCCCTGTTTGACCCGGATGATCAACAGCTTTCACTTTCAGCGCCACTTGCACCACAGGCCACTATTTACAAAGATTTTCGTGATCTCATAAAAGATACCAAGGTGGATGCCTTTGTTATTGCCTCACCCAACCATACCCATGTTGAGATCCTGAAAGAAATCCTGCCCAATGACTCCCGCGCGATTCTGGCCGAAAAACCGCTTTGTACAACAGTGGAGGACTGCAGAACGATTGCTGAGCTGGCAGACAGCTACAAGGCGCCGATCTGGGTTGCCATGGAGTATCGCTATATGCCTGCAGTGACTGAATTGCTAAATAAAGTTGCAGCCGGAACTGTGGGTGATCCCAAGATGATCGCCGTGCAGGAACACCGCTTTCCTTTTCTAAAAAAAGTCGGTGACTGGAACAGATTTAACATCAACACCGGTGGCACGCTGGTGGAAAAATGCTGTCACTTCTTTGATCTGATGCGACTTATTGCCGACGACAACGCGGTGAGGGTATACGCGTCAGGGGCGCCGGATGTGAACTTTCTTGATGAAAGCTACGAAGGCAAAACCCCTGATATCATCGATAACGCCTTTGTTATTGTCGACTTTGCTTCCGGAAAAAGAGCCTCCCTCAGCCTCTGCATGTTCTGCGACGGCTCCTACTTTCAGGAAGAGATATCCGTACTTGGGGCAAAAGGGAAACTGGAATGCCTGGTACCCGGACCAGACAGATTGTGGGCGATTGATAATCTTGATGATCTCGGTCACTCAACCGGCTATAGCGGCGAACATCGTGATTCAGAAATTGTATTTAGCCCGAGAAGTCCGAAAGGTCCAATCCGAGAGACGGTGAGAGTGGATACCAGCCTGCAGCTTGCGGGAGACCATCAGGGTTCTACCTTCTATCAACACCAGAGATTCCACGATGTGCTGCAGGGCAAAGGTAAGGTTGAAGTTACCGTTGATGATGGGCTGCAGGCGGTTCTTATAGGTCTGGCGGCAGAGCAGTCGATCAGGGAGCATCGGGCTATTGAAATAGCAGATCTGTAGACTTTTAGAGGACGCTCAACATCAGGGTATTCTTGCAAATTCGAGGTGCTCTCAAAGAGAATATCGTATACAGTGCCGGCACAACGACAGATAACATTTTCCACGGAGTGCAATGAAAAAAGATACCAGCTCAAAGGTTGTCGGACGCCGCGAAGAAATCGCTAACCTGGTTAATGCCCAGGGGTATGCGAGTATTGAATTTCTGGCCGACAAATACAGGGTATCTACCCAGACGATTCGCCGCGATATCCAGGCCCTGAGTGTCGAAAATCTGGTAACCCGTCTACACGGTGGTGCAGGTTCGGTCTCATCGCTGGTTAACGTCAGCTATGATGCCCGCCGGATCTCTATGCTGGAGGAAAAAGAGCGTATTGCAGCAGCTGCGGCGACCTTGATCGGCTCAAGCCATTCCGTCTTCATGACCGGTGGATCAACCATGGAGATAGTCGCCAAGGAACTGTCCGTTATCCCCACGCTCTGCATCATCACCAATAATATTCATGCAGCTGTGCACCTCTACAGCAAAAAGAACATTGAACTGCTGATGCCCTGCGGGCGGGTGCGGCATCATAACGGCTGCATCATTGGCCCGGCGACCATGGAGTTTATAGCTAATTTCCAGACGGATTACCTTTTCATGGGGATAGGAGCTATTTCTCCCGAAGGACGCCTCCTCGACTACGACTACGAGGAAGCAATGCTCATGGACAGGATGATGAAAAATGCCCGGGAGACCATCTTAGTGACCGATCACACAAAATTCGACCAAAAGTGCAACAGCACAAGTTGGGCACCTGCGAGATCTCTCCTACCTTGTTACCGATCAGAAGCCTCCTCCCCACTTCTGCGATTTAATCACCGAACACAACGTCTCGCTAATTATTCCAGACTGAAATCTCCCCATTCCGTGCAATAAGGATTATCAGTTAAGATAGCGCTTAAAGGATTTTAAATCTAATTCACCACCATCCAGACGCTGCTGTTTGTTCATGCCGATATTCCAACTCCCTGATGAAATCATATTTCCGCCTCCGAACCTGGCGGAACCAAACGGACTGCTTGCCGTCGGCGGGGACCTTAGTGTGTCCCGTCTGATCGCCGCCTACCGAAACGGCATATTCCCCTGGTTTTCAGAGGATGACCCGATTCTCTGGTGGTTCACCTCCCCCAGATTGATTCTGGCTCCCGAGGATTTGAAAATATCCAGGCGACTTCGCCGCTATCAAAAGAACAGCACCATGACTCTGACCATAAACGCAGCTTTCAGCGAGGTCATAGAAAAATGTGCCTCCATTCCCAGGAGAGAAAACGAAGGGACCTGGATCACCAGGGAAATGATCACTGCTTATGAGGAGCTTCACCGATATGGCTACGCCCATTCTGTCGAGTGCTGGCAAGGACCCGAACTGGTCGGTGGGTTATACGGAATCGCCCTGGGAAAGGTCTTCTTCGGTGAATCGATGTTTTCAGCCCTACCCAATTGTTCAAAATTGGCCTTGATTCATCTGGTGAATTTTCTTAAATCACAGGGGTATCGACTGATCGATTGCCAGATGACCACCGATCACCTCTTGTCTCTGGGTGCCCGTGAAATATCAGGCGAAGAATTCCAGCGCTTGCTGGAACAATATATTACCTCAGACCTTCACACTGGAGCCTGGCCCCATGAAAAAATCTGCTGATACGGAACTCTGCGACGGCTGCGGTCAATCTGACCTGCTCACCGAAAAACACGGCAATGAATTCTGCCCATCCTGCTGCAAGATGGCTGAAGTACTGACCACCAGACCCGACCTAGTCAAGAAGCTCTGCGCGCTGACCGGCAGCGAGATCGATCATGGTGATCACAGGGGACGCGATCCCAGAGATTTACCTGACGTGCTCGACGCGGTGAGGTATCGAACCCGGGACCGGGAGCAGAACACCTGGTATGTATCGGTCAGCGAAATGGAAGGAGATCCGGTCGAGATATTCGCCTCTACCGCCTTCGACCGGGACCAGCACCTGCAGTCGAGGATCTCCAATCTGACGACCATCACCCGCCTGATCTCCCTGATTCTCAGGCATGTATTTCTGGGCGAAGTGCTGACGCTGGATAAAACCCTGAAACAGTTGCGCCGCAGCTCGAGGCAAAAAAACGATCTGCCGGATATGCTCTCTTCGGTACTGAGCAATTACCGCAGAAATGAAATGGAGAAGAGTGGTTAGCAGACAATCGGCGGCCGGTTAAAAATCCAGATAGAATTCATGGTCGAGATTAGTCTTGTCGAAATGACGCAATACCTTCTGCAGGCCGCTAAGATCCTCGACCTTGAATTTCAGATTCCACTCCTGCCGGTCCGAGGAGTGATTCACCAAGGGTGACATATCGATCATTCTCATCTGACCCGGTGCTGTTGCAACCGCCGTCAGAGCCTCCTCTCTGGTACATTGGACAAAGAGAAGGGATTGCACCTTGGTGATCGGCGTGGAGCGCTCCCAGGAAATGTCGACCGCGTCCTCTCTCTGAAACTTTATCTGGTGCAGCCGTTCGCAGTTCTTGTTATGCACCGAGAGCGCCTTGGCCGTCAACAGTGCACAGTTCATCTTGTCGGCCGGATTGGGTTTGCAGCATGAGGAGAGTTTAATAAAAACCGGATCCAGGGTGTTGAGCTTTATTTTGTTGAATTCACCGGTGGGTTTAACCAGAAAGGAGGCCCCGTCGAAAAGATGCTGGCGGATACTTTCGATAACCTCGGGCAGTCTGATCCTGCCGGAACCGATATAACTGAATAGCGTCTTCTTGTCCTTCAGCGAAAAAGATTCAACGACCTTGAACATGTCCTTACTGTCCAGCAGATCTCGGGGCAGCCCATAACGCAGCATTTCCTGCTGCAGGGTCGCTTGACCGATCTCCTCGGCAACCCGCTGCCCTCTCAGGCGGAAGCTCTTCGACAGTTCCGACCTGGCTTTAGGGGTCTGGCAGATCTGCAGCATCTCCTGGGGAAAGGCGACATTATTCCTGGCCCTGATAATCTTCACCATCTGTCCGTCTTTGAGCTGGTATTCGGGGCCAACTTTTTCGTTGCGGATCAAGGCCTGGTAACAGGTATGACCAATCTCTGTGTGCACCCGGAAGGCAAAGTCCAGTACCGTCGATTTTATAGGCAGACAGATCAGGTCCCCCTGGGGCGTATAGGTATAGATTTCTTTATTCCCACCGGCAGCGATAAGATCACGGTAGCTTACAATCTCCTCTGAGCCGATAATATCGAGCATCTCCTTGAGTTCAACAATGAACTGCCCTTGTTTTCCGCTTTTTGAAGTCCAGTTGCGGAATACACCGCGTTGTGCCTTGCGGGCCATCTGGTTGGTTCTGATTTTGAACAGGAAGCGCTGGCCCCCGATAATTGCCCGGGCGTGAAGCCCCTGGTAGCCGGTCGGTTTCGGATTGGCAATGAAATCCCGGATGGTTCTCGGTATCGGTCTGAAAGTTTGATTGACAACGCCCAGGGCCCTGTAGCATTCGGGGATCGAAGAGACTAAAATAATTATTTCTATGGGGGTCTCGATCTGCTGCAGCAAAATTTTATGGGCCGTATCATAGTAGGCCCATATATCTTTTATCCTGCGGGATACATCACATTTCAAGTCGGCATCATTGGCGGCAATTCTAATCTGCTCGACTATCTGCAGGGATTCCGGGGAAGCAGCGAGCTGCCTGATGAAATTACTCAGTTTGGTACCCTGCTTGGGAAATTTATAGGATAATGCCAGATTGTACATTTCCCGTTTCATATTGAACAGACCGAAGACAGTGGCCAGCGGAGCGTAGATGTCGAGGGTTTCATCGGCGATTCGCTGACGTTTGTTCTTCGGCATGGACTTCAGCGTCCTTAGGTTATGCAGCCGATCGGCCAGTTTTACCAGCATTACCTCGGGGCGCAGAGCTGCTCCCGAAAATATCTTGCGATGGGCCAGATTTCTCTGGGTCTGCCGATCCACGGAACGGTGGGTTACTTTCGTGCAGCCTTCGACAATGGCCTGGACATAACTGCCGAACCTTTCTCCGACTACCTCGGCGGTGACCTCTTCAACATCTTCGATGGTATCGTGCAGGAGTGCGGCCGCCAGTATTTCCGGGTCGGTGATGTCCATCTCCTCAGCCAGAATTTTGGCCACAGAACAGGGGTGCAATATATAGGCGTCACCGGATCGACGCCATTGGTCATCGTGCGCCTCGGTGGCAAAATCCAGCGCGTCCCAGAACACCTTTTCATAAGGCCTGCCGCCTATATAAGACCGCATCTGATTGCGGTAGAGCTCTAGATCGAAAGGAATTCTGGTCATGGATACTATACCCTGGCGGGCCGATGCGGATCCCTCTTGCACTTTTTATGTTCGGAATGTTTCATCTGTGTTACATTAAGGCCCCGATCAATAAAGGCAATACACTGTTTTATGTGGAAAATCAACAGGGTTCGATGTAAAACAAGACTGGTAGAACCTCTTTCTTACCTGGAATGAGGACCAGCTGCTCTTCTCCAGACCCGCCTCAGTAATCGGACTGTTTTCACCACCTTCTGCTGCGGGTTTAATCCGATCCTCACCGGCTCTTTACGGGATCCAAATTTCGTGGCGTTTTACTACCCACCAACCAAGCTTCTCAAGACCAGATAAATGGCCAGACACCATAAAAAACACCGCCGGGATCGCCGCCGTGCGCCCGAACAAGATCCCCGTCCCTCAGCACTCGCGCGTCTTCTTCTCTTGAAACTTTTTCTGGCGGAGCAACCGCTGGAGCGAAGGGACCTCCTCAAGAATATTGAGAATAGCGGCTATACGAATACTGAGTCTAAACAAGAAATTGCCCAACTGGTCCGTCGCGGACTGGTGGAGAGCAAAGGCAAGAGCAAGTTGACGCTCAACCGGGCTGCTCCTTTCTATACCGGGACCCTGGTAATGAAGCCGGCCGGATTCGGGTTTGCCACCGATCTTCACCCTGTCGGTACAAGTAAGACCAGACTTGAAGATCCTTTTATTCCCAGCCCAGCCCTGTTCTCGGCCCGCCATGGGGACAGAATCCTGATGCTGGTTAACCTGGAGAGCCGGAGAAAAAATCCCGAAGCGGAGGTTCTGGGGTGCCTGGAACATGGCTCCTCAAATCTGACAGGTTTTTTCCATATCGAACGCAACCGTTATTTGGTTTATCCTGAGGATCCCCGCTTTCCTTTTATCATCACCCTGGACCAGCTCCCGAAAACAGCCGACAAACCGGAAATCGGTGATGTTGTTATTGTCAGGTTGGATGAAAAAAAATCTACCCCCTCCTCGGTACGCGGCGAAATAATAGAGATTCTCGGCAGTCCCGATCTACCGGAAGTTCAACTAAGGATGGTGGCCGAAAAATATGGCCTTCCGGCGAAAATTCAGCCCGGAAGCTCTCCAGGACGCCAACCAGGCTGAAACAGCCCCGGACCCTGCCGATCGTGAAGATTTACGTGAGATTCTGCACTATACAATCGACGGTGAAGACGCCAAGGATTTCGACGATGCCATCGCTGTCCTGAGGATGGGCCACGGTTACCGACTCTATGTCTCGATCGCTGATGTAGCCGCCTATGTAATACCGGGCAGCCGGCTCGACATCGAGGCCTACGAGCGTGGCACCTCCACCTATTTTCCAGGTTTTGTGCTGCCCATGCTGCCGGAGAACCTGAGCAACAACCTCTGCAGCCTGATGGCCGATGTCGACCGCCTCGCCATGACGGCGGTACTCGACTTCGACCGGCAGGGGCTGCTGCTGAAAAAGCGATTTACCAGATCAATCATCCGCAGCAAGATGCGGTTTACCTATGAGATTGTAAAACGGATTATAGTTGATAAAGATGATGAGACACGGCGTCGCTATAAAACGTTTCTGACTCCGCTCAAGTGGGCAACAGAACTTGGTGAAGCACTTCAACGTCAGAGAATAAAGCGGGGCAGCATCGCACTCACGATTCCCGAAGCGGAAATCAGGCTTGATGAAAAGGGCGGAGTCGTGGCCATTGACACCAAGCTGAGAAGCTTCGCCAATCAACTCATCGAAGAATTCATGCTGGCGGCCAACGAGGCGGTAGCCGGGACCTTTGCTGACCGTGGAGTTGAATTACTTTATCGCATTCATGAACAGCCGGATCCTGACAAAGTCAAGGATTTCGTCGCCATTGCCAAGGCCTTCGGTCTCAACCCCGGGAACGCTGAACCAACCCCTCAATGGTACAATGGGCTTGTCTCCCAGGTGCAGGGAACCGACCGTGAGTTGATCATCAACAGCCTGCTTCTCAGAACTCTACAACAAGCCCGATACAGCAACGATAACCCCGGACATTTTGGTATTGGCGCTACCAATTACACCCATTTCACTTCGCCGATCAGACGCTATCCCGACCTGATCGTACACCGGCTGCTCGCCAATTTAATCAACCCAACAGATCGACTCTGGGAAAAAAGATCTGCCCCCGGCTCCCTACCCTTCGCTCAAAGCTGCCGGGCTGCACTTATCGGAGCGGGAGCGCAACAGCATCTCGGCCGAAAGAGAAATGGCAGAGCGACTCAAGTGCAGGTATATGGAACCACGTATCGGAGAGCGATTCAAAGCAATAATCTCATCCCTTTCCGACACCATGTTCTTTGTTGAACTGCTCGATCAATTCGTCAGCGGCACTGTGTTCCTGAGCAGTCTGAACGACGACTATTACCTGCACGACTGGAAGCGACACCGACTGATTGGCGACATTACCGGAAAGATTTTTCAGGTCGGTCAGATCATCGAAGTCGAGCTAAGCGAAGTTGATATAAGCACCCGTAAAATAATCTTTACGGTTACCAGTTGATTTTCTAGAAAGAAATTGATCTGAATTGCAAGAAATGGTCGCCTCTTCACCACTATAGAAATTGCAGCAAAACGATCACTGGCCGGATTTAATTCTGCAAAGTACACTCTATGTTTTTTGTTTCTTGACTTGGGACCAAATTTTGGCATATTTAGGTCAGTTATATTCGTGCTGACCCGTCTTGACGTCTTACATCACCCAGATACCGGGAGGAATAATAATGGAACAAACCACTAGCTGGTTTATGGCTATAATCTCAAATCCTTTTGCCAAAGGGCTTGCGCTTGGCATTATATTCTGCATCATCATTTATATCCGCGGCTTTATCAGGCGTAACGAGCTGACCAAGGAAGTGAACAGGCTGCGCTCTCACCTGCATACCAAGCTTGAAATCGATTCCAGTGAAAACGAGCGTCGCAAAACTGAACTGGAACGGCTCAAGCAGGAGCGCGACAACCTCCGCATAACCGTGCAGTCACTCAACCAGAAGCCCGGCCGCAAGGAGATACGCCAGTATTTCATCTACCAGACTGCGCTGGATATTATGTTCGAGAAAGCACCGGGATTTGCTCCGGCTTGGCAAATTACCCTAAAAGAAGCAGAGGCTCTCTTCGAAAAATCCGAAAAAGGTGTGGTTCCGCTGCTCAAACGTTTGATGCCAACGACACCCGACAAGCAGGCAGAAGAATACGAAAAGATAAGCCGGATATCACTGGAGGACACCAGCCAGAAAAACTGACTCTCGTCCACAGATAAAGCATAAACACCGCAGGGGTTGTCAGTGAATCTGGCAGCCCCTTCTTTTTTAGCCGATAACCATGATCGATTCCAAAACCATGCTGGCCAACCTGGCCGTTGTCCTGAAGCAACCCAAGTACGCCGAAAATATTGGGGCAGCCGCCCGGATGTGTTTCAATATGGGGATCTCAGAACTTATTCTCGTCAGAGACGAAGCTCCAACCTATGAAGACATGGCCAAGATGGCCACCCATAAAGCTGTGCATCTTATTGATACCATGGAGCGCCATACCAACCTTGAGGAGGCTCTTGCCCCATTCAGCTTTGTGGTTGGCACAACCGCCAGACTGGGCAGGAAGAGAACGACGGAACGGCCCCCGAGAGACATTATCAGAGAGATAATTCCTCTACTCGCTCACAACAAAATTGCCTTTCTGTTCGGCCCTGAGGATCGGGGCTTGACCAACGATGATTTGAAATTCTGCCAGTACACTTCCTGCATCCCAACAGCAGAATTCGCCTCGCTCAACCTCGCTCAGGCGGTGGCGATTCACTGCTATGAGCTCTACTACGCCATTGTCGAAATGAGCAGAGAGGAGGCGGCAGAACCCGAGTATGCATCAACGTTTCAGCTTGAAGGAATGTACCGCCATGTGCAGGAGGCATTGTTGAGGATCGATTTTCTTGATGAAAAAAGTCAGCACTACTGGATGAGAAATATCAGGCAATTTTTGGGCCGTGTAAGATTGTCGTCAAAGGAGGCCAATATAATCAGAGGCATATGTCGTCAGTTTCTCTGGCATCAGAAAAATCATAGGGATACTCAACCAAGGGAGTTCGATCCATTATGACCACACCTCTCACAGCCTCAATCCAGCAGTCCATAGCAGCCAACAAGTTTTACCCGCCCCGGATAAACACATCCCAGTCCATAGACCGTCACTCAATTATCACCGATCGAACCGGTGACGGTCTTTTTGCCGGTCGGATCATCATCGTCGAGGCCCAGGCCGGACAGGGAAAGACGACGCTTGTTTATCAATACCTGAAACACTCGGAAACTCCCTTTATCTGGTATCAGATCGGCACCGAAGACTGCGATCCGGTGGTCCTGTTGGCCGCCTTGAATCTTGCTTTCTCTCGCAGATTTAACAATTTCACCTCGCCCCAGCTTGAAGCCATACTGGACAACGGGCAGGTCGGGCCGATGGATCTGCAGGGCTGTGCCAACATTCTGCTCAATGACATCGATACGGCTCTCGACTCTGACATCTTTCTGGTGCTTGATGATCTTCACCTGACCAGTGAGGCACAACTCACCAATCAACTGTTTGATTACCTGATCGACACCTCGCCGCCTAACCTCCATTACATCCTGATCAGCAGGCACCCACTCAGATTGGAGGCCAGGGCTATTCGCAAAAATCCTTATGTGATCTATCTGGACAGTGACGACCTCGCCCTTGGACTCAAAGATATCGAGTGTTTGTACAGCACTGTTCTGGGTGCCGAAATCGCCCGCAGCGAGGCCGAGCATATTCTGGAAATCACCAACGGCTGGATCATGGGAATCGTTCTAGCGGCGAGTCCACTTGCCGGCGGCGTGAAATCGGTCAAACCTGAAAATGTCATCACCCGAAAACAAGATCTGTTCGGTAAAGGGCTGGACAGCTTTATGCTTAGCTTTTTTCAGGATGAGATCCTCACCCAGATCCCTCAGATGTTCCACGAAGCATTCATCAAGCTCAGCTTTCTGGATGAAATCAACATTGATTTTGCTCAGCAGTTGATCGATATCGAAAACCTTGACGAGCACCTGGGTAAAATTGCCGATCAGAACTTTTTCGTCTATCATCTCGATGATTCGTCACGAATGTTCCGTTTTCACCACCTGTTTCAGGAATTTCTGCAGTCCAAAGGCCGACAGTTACTCTCCTCTGAAACTATCACCGACATCTACCGTCTGGCGGCGGATTATTATCTCCAGCATGATCTGATAGAGAGAGCACTGAAATCGCTCAGACTCGGTGAGGATTATCAGAGAATGGAACTGGTGCTCAAAGAACAAGGCCTCAAACTCATCTCGGCAAATCGCACCGTCACGATTTTGGGTATTTTACAGACAATTCCTGAGAAAACTCTTCTTGAATACGGCTGGTTGAGCTTCTTTCATGCCCTGTTGAACACCGATTTTCAACCCCAGACCACCCTCCCCTATTTTCAAGCCTGTATTGAGAAGTTCAGCGCTGATAATGACGAAATTGGTGAACTGATGACTCTGTCTCAGCTCATCTATTTTCACTTCGTCATATCCGGCCGCTACCGAGAGGGCTCCGAACTGCTGGGCAGAACAAGAGTACTTTTCGAAGCCATTCACAAGGAGTTGCCCCGCGATATTTCAATCATGGTGGTGAGAAACCTGGCTGCCGGATACTGCTTTTTCGATGGTAAAATGGATCTTGCCCGCCACTACGCGAGGCGGGGATGTGAGCTGGCTGAGCGGATCGGCAGCAAAAACTTTCTGGCTGCCTCGAGATTCATTCTCGGCTATATCGGTCTACTCAGCGGCGACGGCCGCAGGGCCAGAATGGAGATCGAAAAATCCTACCCCCTGGTCAGCGACCCGCTGGTCGGAATGAGTAATCGTTTAACCCTGCATGTTATGCAGCTTTGCGAACTTTCAATGTATGGTCGTTTTCAGGCCTTTTTATATCACAAGGATCTGGTCCTCGAAGGTGTCGACCGGGAAGTGGTCAGGCAGACAGTGGCGGCCCCCTACCTGTATGTCTGGTCCGCCATAGGTTTGATCTCGGCGGGTAAACTCAACGATGCCCTTGATCTGATCGAACAGGGAATGTTTGTCTCCAAAACCGCCTCGAGCGAACACATGACCAGCCAGCTTTTGCAATGGCGAGGGTTTATCAACGCCTTGCATGGAAGGCGGCAGAGCGCAATCGACGATATAGAGCTGGCTACCGAGATGCGCGTGAGAGCCGGCGGGCCGTTTTTTACAGGATACCACTTTGCTGTCAAGGGGGCTGTCCTCGCCTTTCTCGAACAATTCGAAGAAGCCCGAAAATGTCTGGAAGAGGCAATGACCATTGCTGAGCAGATTCCCTCGCCCTATATCCAGGCCTGTGCGATGTCCTATCTCTGCTACATTGAGTTGAAGAGTGGCAGTGAAGCTGAGGCAAAATCCCACCTGCGAACCCTGCTGGAGTTAATGATCGATTCCGGTTACGATTTTTTCTGGGGCTGGGAGCCTGCCAGTATGTTCCTGCTGCTGTCCCACGCAGTAAAACATAACATCGAGCCAGATTTTGCCAAACAGCTTGCCCGTCAGAGGCTGCTTCAGTCACTGGACCAAGACGGTAAACCTTTGCCAATGCTCGTTATCAAGGTATTGGGGACCTTCTCAATAAGCCTGGGCGATGAAGAACTTTTCGGTCTAAAAGATTTCAGCACGCACCAGCGTGAATTGTTTGGGCTGCTTATCTCTTCCCCTGATTTTCGCATCAGCCAGGATCAGGTGCAATTCGCCCTCTGGAAAGACAGCCCACCAGATAAAGCCAGTAAAACATTTTACACATTGCTCAGCAGATTACGAAAAGTTCTGGCAGAAAAGATAGATGACCCCACCCGTTACATCTGCGTTGAAAAAAGTTACGTCCAGCTTAAAAACACCACCGTTGATGCGGCAAATTTCCTCGAAATGGCCCGCCTTGGAGTGAGTCTTGGCAGACGTGAATTGTGGTGGCAGGCTGGAAATGCTTTCTACAGCGCCCTCAGTTTCTGGGATACATTTACCGACAACGAGCACTTTCAGGGTGATCAGGCCACAGACTACACCGATGAAATTCTTCAGGCCCTGCGCAGCGTCTGTTTGACCTGGGCTGGGACCCTGGCAAATTTCAATCGTTCAGGTGAAGCGCTTGCCCTGTTGGAAAAGACCGACAAACTGCTTCTCTCCGACGAGGACAGGGTAGCGGTTCAACATAGACTATACATGGAGAAGAAGAACCCGGTCAAAGCCCAGAAACTACTCGCCAAGTATCGGCAGGAACTGCTGCGTCTAGGTTATAGTGAAGACGAGACGGAAGATATGATTAATTCCCTGCTGCATCCTTAAACCGTTTCGGAGCTGATCAGAGCAGCGGCCCCAGCGGACATTGGGCACAGAGTGGCGTTCCCTTCTTGCAAAACTGCTTGGCCGTCCTGACCAACAAGGCATGATACTGATTAAACATGGCAGCATCGTGATCGAGATTGTCCATGAACAAATCATGGATAGTCTGGTAATCACATGATTCAGGAATCAAATTGTGGCGGGAAAGAATCCGATGGGTGTAGGCATCGATTACAAAGATCGCATGCCCACCCGCATAGAGCAGTATTGAATCAGCCGTCTCAGGGCCAATCCCTTTTACCTGCAGCAGTGCTTCTCTGGCGGTGAAGGTATCTTCTGAAAAAAACAGTGACAGGTCGCCTCCATATTCTCTCGCTATCATCTCCAAGAGATTTTTCAAACGCCGGGCCTTGAGATTGTAGTAGCCTGAAGAGCGTATCAAATCGGCGAGCTGCTCCACCGGCATGTGCAGCAGGGCATCGAAGTTCAGCAGGTTGAGCAGCTTCAGCGAGTCAATTGATTTCTCGACATTTTTCCAGTTGGTATTCTGGGTCAGCACAGCCCCGACAATCATTTCAAAACGATTCTCGGCCGGCCACCAGTTCAGTGGACCGAAATAATCATCGAGCCGGTGGTAAATATCCAGAAGTTGGTCAGAGGTAAATCCCATAGCGCGTGGCTTGACTCAGTCTCCAAAACAGATGCCGATGTCTCGTGCAGTGGTGATCTTATCACTTGCCAGATCTACCTTTTTCCTGTTTTTGATCGCTTCCTCTATGGGTACCGCTTTCATTTGGGATGAATCCAGGGCCACCATGTGATCAAAGGTCCCGGTTTCAACCAGTCGTACGGCAGCCGCCCCGAACCTCAAGGCCAGCAATCGATCGAAGGTGGTGGGTGAGCCGCCGCGCTGCAAATGACCCAGGGTCAGCGAGCGGGTGTCTTTGCCCGTCATCTTACGGATTTCAGTGGCGACCCATTCGCCTATCCCCCCCAGGATCACCTCTTCCCGTCCCAGCTCTCCTTTGCCTTTTGATATGATTTCACCCCCCTTGGCCAAGGCCCCCTCGGCTACTACCACTATCGAATAATGCTTCTCACGCAGTTCATTGTCAGCAATTTTCTCAGATACCCGTTCAAGATCGAATGGAATTTCCGGGATCAGGATGACATCCGCACCGCCCGAAATGCCTGAGTAGAGAGCGATCCATCCCGAATCTCGCCCCATAACTTCCACCACCATGACCCGGTCATGGGATTTCGCGGTTGAGTGAAGTTTGTCCAGAGCCTCGGTGGCCGTAGATACGGCCGTATCAAAACCAAACGTTCGATCGGTTGCCATCAGATCGTTGTCTATGGTTTTGGGTACGCCGATCACGTTCATCCCCAGTTTGGCAAAGCGATGGGCAATTTCCAGACTTCCGTCCCCGCCGATGGCGATATGACAGTCAAATCCCATGCGCTTGTAATTTCTCATTATTTTATCACTGATATCGACCATTGTGATTTCGCCGGCCAGATTCTCAACCGGCCTGGCAAAAGGACTGCCTTTATTGGTCGAGCCCAGGATTGTGCCGCCGATCGCATAAATTTCCTGGACGTCACGGGGCGTCAGCCTGATCATTTCATCGATATCCAGAAACCCTGCATAGCCGCTCCTGCTGCCATACACTTCCCAGCCCAATCGATAGCAGGCATGCACCACCGCATAGATTACGGCGTTTAGACCGGGGGCATCTCCGCCACCGGTAGATATAACCACTTTTTTCATTTTTCCCTCTACATGCAAACTATCTGATCCACTCCAACCTATGAGTATGACAAGGAATTTCAATTAGTACAATGATAAGGATAACAATTAATCAATTCAAGCACCATGATTTATTCGAATAGATGATCGTTTCTCTAATTATTCACATTTATTTTATTTTTCCGTACCTTACCTACAGCAAGGAAACAGTTTAATAATTTATTGAAATGTATCATTTGACTTCTTATAGGTGCAGGCTTATGATGTTGGCAAATACGAGGAGACCCCATGCCATTTGGGCATTTGAGGTGCTAACAACCGGGACTAAAAACTTATAGGAGGTTTACATGTCTCTATCCGTAACCGACCTGGCGGTGACTAAACTCAAGGAGTATCTCAGCCAGAATAATATCGACTCAGCATTGCGAGTTGCCCTGATGCAGGGCGGCTGATCCGGTCCCTCCCTGGGACTGGCTCTGGATGAGCCGAAAGAAAACGACAAAGTATACGATCAGAACGAATTGACCTTTCTGGTTGAAGACAGCCTGCTGGAAACATGCGGAGAGATTAATGTAGAATACATTGAGGCAGGACCACGCTCTGGTTTTGGCATCTCTTCGACCAACCCCATCGGGGGAGGTGGATGCTCGTCCGGATCCTGCGGATCCAACGGCTGCGGATGATTCTGACACAAACCTAATCACAATACTCAACAAGGTGGATTTACTCAGTAAATCCACCTTTTATTTTTTCATAAACTGCCCGCCCCAATAATAAATGTCAAAAACTTGACACCCTCGCCGTTCGTTCTTATCTTCTGTTCTGAATTAAACCTCAAACCCTATTGATAAAGTTCAGACATAGAGGACAAAAATCATGCAATTCGATAAGTTTACCTTAAAATCGCAGGAAGCGATTCAGGGTGCACAGCATCTTGCCGAACAAAACGGCAACCAGGAGATCACTCCGGCTCATCTTACCAAGGCCATCCTTGAGCAACCAGACGGTGTTGTCGTTCCGGCGCTGCAGAAAATGGGAATCGAACCGTCGCGTGTGCTGGCCCTGGTCAATGAGCAGATACAATCGTTACCGGCGGTATCAGGTTCCGGCGCAACTCAGGTCTATGTGTCGGCTGAGCTAAAGCGGCTTCTGGATAACTCCTTTTCGACCGCCTCTCAGATGCAGGACGAATACGTAAGTCAGGAGCATATCTTTCTGGCCCTGCTCCGAGAGCGTAAATCGGGCCTGACAGAGAAGCTTAGTGAAATGGGCATCAGCGAGCAGAATTTTCTCCAGGCATTGACTTCGATCAGAGGCAATCAGAGGGTCACCGACCCCTATCCCGAAGAAAAGTATCAGGCCCTGGAAAAATATGGCAAAAACCTCACCGACATAGCCAAACAGGGAAAACTTGACCCGGTCATCGGCCGTGACGAGGAAATTCGCAGAATCGTCCAGGTGCTTTCCAGACGTACCAAAAACAATCCTGTCTTGATCGGCGAACCAGGCGTCGGTAAAACAGCTATCGTCGAGGGGCTTGCCCAGCGGATCGTCAATGGCGACATCCCGGCAACTCTTAAAGATAGGCAGGTTATCACTCTCGATTTGGGTTCGTTGGTTGCTGGAGCGAAATATCGCGGCGAATTTGAAGATCGCTTGAAAGCGGTGCTTAAAGAAATTGAGAAACGAAGTGGTGAAATCATTCTATTTATCGACGAGATTCACACCCTTGTTGGGGCCGGTGCGGCCGAAGGCTCGATGGATGCCTCCAATATGCTGAAACCGGCATTGGCCAGGGGCGAATTGCACTGTGTTGGGGCCACGACGATCGATGAATACAGAAAATACATAGAAAAAGACAGCGCCCTGGAAAGACGGTTCCAGCCGGTCCTCGTCCAGGAGCCCAGCGAAGAGGATTCCATTGCCATCCTGCGTGGTATCAAGGAGAAATACGAGCTTCATCATGGCGTCAGGATTCAGGACGCGGCCACCGTGGCTGCGGTGGTGCTCTCCAACCGCTATATCACCGACCGTTTCCTTCCTGATAAGGCTATTGACCTTATCGATGAGGCGGCCTCCCGGCTGCGCATTGAAATCGATTCCATGCCGACCGAGATTGACGAGCTGGACCGGCAGCGGATCAAACTGGAAATTGAGCAGGAAGCACTGAAAAAAGAGCAGGATAAGGCCTCAAAGCAACGGCTCGATGATGTCCAGAAAAAACTCGCCGACCTCGGTGACAAGCTCAACGGCATGAAGGCCCAGTGGACATTGGAGCGTGACACCATTGGCAGTATCCGCAAGATCAAAGAAGACATTGAAAAGGTACAGGTTGAAGCGCAACAGGCGGAACGTATCGGAGATCTGAGCAAAGTTGCCGAGCTCCGCTATGGAACAATCGTTACTCTGGAGCAGCAACTTGACAAAGAAAATCTGAGACTCCAGGAGATCCAGGGCCGCCATCATATGCTCAAGGAAGAAGTAAGCAGCGAAGATGTGGCAGCCGTTGTGGCCAAGTGGACCTCGATCCCGGTGGACAAACTGCTTGAAGGTGAAAAGGAAAAACTGCTGCAGGCAGAAGCCATGCTCAGCAGGCGAGTCATTGGGCAGCAGGAGGCTATAGTTGCCGTGGCCAATGCCGTTCGCAGGGCCAGAGCCGGACTCCAGGATCCCGACCGACCATTGGGCTCGTTCATCTTTCTCGGACCCACGGGCGTAGGAAAGACCGAACTGGCTAGATCGCTGGCTGATTTCCTGTTCGACAGCGAACAGGCCATGATCAGGATCGATATGTCCGAATTCATGGAGAAGCACTCGGTAGCACGCCTGATCGGGGCTCCCCCCGGATATGTCGGATATGATGAAGGCGGGTATCTCACTGAAGCGGTGCGTCGTAGACCCTATTCTGTTATCCTGCTCGACGAAATCGAAAAGGCCCATGGTGATGTCTTCAACGTCCTCCTTCAAGTCCTCGACGACGGCAGAATGACCGACGGAAAAGGCAGAACGGTCGACTTCAAAAACACCATCCTGATCATGACCTCCAACCTGGGAAGCGATCTGATCATGAGACTGGCGGAAGAAAATGCCGACAAGGACATTATCAAACGCCAGATAGAGGAACTTCTCTATCGCCAGTTCAAACCTGAATTTCTCAACCGGATCGACGAAACCATTATCTTCCGATCTCTGTCCAGAGAAGACATGTCCAGCATAGTGACCATTCAGCTGGAGCGGCTGGCCCGGCGACTGGAAGACCGAAAATTGAAACTGCGCTTCAGCCAGAACGCCAAGAAGTATCTCGTTTCGGTTGGTTATGATCCACTTTTCGGCGCTCGACCGCTCAAACGGGCGATCAGAAAATATATAGAGGATCCGCTGGCCATGGAACTGTTGGAGAACAGATTCGAAGAAGATGCGGTAATCCTCGTCGATGCAGACCAAAACGGCATTGTCTTTACCGCTGCCAATCGTGAACCCGAGGTGGTCGAAGCGGAATTGGTTGAGTAGTACCTTTCCCCTTTACCTTTTCTATTGTTTATGGTTGCATGGGCTGCCAAAAGCGGCCCTGCAGCCTTAAGGTGAATAATGTCAGATTCCTCCTATCAATGCCAGGTGCTGATGTCGCACATGATGCTGCCCACCAACGCCAACCCGTTCGGGCATATTCATGGCGGTGATATCATGAAATACATAGACGATGCGGCCGGTGTGGTGGCCATGAAGCATGCCCGGACCACCGTGGTTACCGCCTCCATCGATCGACTGGACTTTCACA
>CAVWXN010000006.1:0-2500 GCA_963759125.1 uncultured delta proteobacterium | reverse complement strand
TTCAAGGAAAGTAGAAGCCAATAGGCTTCTCAGGGGATTAACTCCGTTTGCATATCAGAAGACGAAGTCAGAGGACAGAAGACAGAATAGTCAGCTGCTCCGCAGACAGAAAGTAGAAGATTACGCTGTTATTCAGTTTTGAAGGATCGTCATTGATCTTTTAAGACTAAGTGGAAATGAAGCAAAACCGTGACTATCGGCTTTTAACAAAGTCTTTAAAACCGGGATTTTGGTTTTAGGCAAGGCGCGCGAGAGCGGCCGCACAGGCGTACAAGCTAGTACGCCGAGCACAGCGCGACGAGCAGCGACGCAGCATAAAGCCAGAAGCACGGTATTTTAAAGGGGGCCTATAGCTCAGTTCTGGTTAGAGCGCACGCCTGATAAGCGTGAGGTCGGTGGTTCAAGTCCACCTAGGCCCACCATTATCAGAGGACAGAGGACAGAGGACAGAAAGAAAGAAAAGCAGCCCTCGAATTCCTGTTCAGTCTCTGGATGGGGGTGTAGCTCAGCTGGGAGAGCGCCTGCCTTGCACGCAGGAGGTCATCGGTTCGATCCCGTTCACCTCCACCATTATCAGAAGCCAGAAATCAGAAGACAGAGGACAGAAAAAGATAGTTCTCTACCCTGCTTCTGGTAGAAGGCTTCTGGCTAGGATTATGTATTGATGGTTGGGTTAAGAGAATAGTTCTTAATTCAGCCCTCAGGACGTCATGCCTGAAATTATATAGCGCGAGTAAAAAGCTCTGCAGTCGAGGAATGCAAGTCTGAGGGAGCGAGGCGTATAAGTCATACGCCGCAGCGACTGAAGATGCAGCCTGACGACGGATGCAGAGAGTTTTTACGAAGCGATTGGTCTTTGATAATCAAATAGTAGAGTAACCCAAATCCTCCAGGGTGGAGTGTGCACCGGTCTATTATATCCTGGCCACCGCACGTTAAAGAGCTCCACGGGTACCTGGGGGTTACAGTAGCTGAGTTTATCTTTGACGCGAGTCAAAGAGTAATCAAGTTAGTTTTATCAGGTTTTATGGATAAGCTACTAAGGGCTAACGGCGAATGCCTTGGCATCGGGAGGCGATGAAGGACGCGGCAAGCTGCGATAAGCTTCGGGGAGCTGTTAACAAGCTTTGATCCGGAGATTTCCGAATGGGGCAACCCGGCAGGAGTCATATCCTGTCATTCTCATCTGAATACATAGGATAAGGAAGCGAACGCGGGGAACTGAAACATCTAAGTACCTGCAGGAAAAGAAATCAATTGAGATTCCGTCAGTAGCGGCGAGCGAACGCGGATCAGCCCACCTGAGCGATATGGATATGAAATAGATAGTGGAATGGTATGGAAAGGCCGACCACAGACGGTGATAGTCCGGTACGTGAAATCTATTTCTACCTAGCTCGAGCGAGTACCACGGGACACGTGAAACCCTGTGGGAACATGGGAGGACCATCTTCCAAGGCTAAATACTACCCGATGACCGATAGTGAACGAGTACCGTGAGGGAAAGGTGAAAAGAACCCCGGGAGGGGAGTGAAATAGAAACTGAAACCGTTAGCTTACAAGCAGTGGGAGCACCATGTATATCAGGTGTGACCGCGTGCCTTTTGCATAATGAGTCAACGAGTTATCCTGTGCAGCGAGGTTAAGCCGCGAGGCGGAGCCGCAGCGAAAGCGAGTCTTAAGAGGGCGCAGACGACAATTTCCTTTGGAAATAATCGGAGTTGTATGGGGTAGACCCGAAACCGGGTGATCTATCCATGGCCAGGGTGAAGTCTCGGTAACACGAGATGGAGGCCCGAACCGATATAGGTTGAAAACTGTTCGGATGAGCTGTGGATAGGAGTGAAAGGCTAATCAAACTCGGTAATAGCTGGTTTTCTCCGAAATATATTTAGGTATAGCCTCATATGATGACTGGCGGAGGTAGAGCACTGACAAGGCTAGGGGTCCCACCGGATTACCAACCCTTTTCAAACTCCGAATGCCGCTAAGTTCAAGTATGGGAGTCAGACTGTGGGAGATAAGTTCCATGGTCGAAAGGGAAACAGCCCAGACCGTCAGCTAAGGTCCCTAAATCTATGCTCAGTGGGAAAGGAGGTGGAATTGTGAATACAACCAGGAGGTTGGCTTAGAAGCAGCAACCCTTTAAAGAAAGCGTAATAGCTCACTGGTCTAATGAATCTGCGCCGAAAATGTAACGGGGCTAAGCATAGTACCGAAGCTACGGGTATCAGATTTCAGGGTACAGAATACAGTATCAGGAGAAAGACAAGAAGATGGGACACTCATCATTTGAAGAATTGGAGGTGTTCCAGCGAGCCTACAAAATCTCTTTAGAAATTCATACAACAAGTCTGAGCTTTCCATCTGTCGAACAGTATGGATTAGGCCGACAAATCAGGAATGCAAGCAAATCAATTTGCGCAAAGATCGCTGAGGGTTTCGGAAACGATCATATTCACAAGCAGAATGGATAAGATATTGAAGGTTGCAGTTGGAT